>NZ_DAMBRK010000011.1:0-127133 GCF_032055105.1 Epilithonimonas sp. | reverse complement strand
AAAAATGAATAGACTTAAAATTGAATTAATTTAATAATGCACTACGAGTTATACTCGTTTTTATTTATAACCCAGCTTTCCATTAATTCCTCCCCTGCATGAGATATACTATTCTTATTTCTACGGTCAAAAAACTGCATTGAGAAGTTAAGTTGTTTAATAGGTAAGCCTAGACCATCAAGAAAATCTGTTACGTTTATTTTATTGTAATTTTTTAATTCCCCAGCAGTCGGATCGTTGGTATAGCAGTAATAGTGATAGATATTTAAAAGATGATTAAAAGCGAGATTATATTTGCCTTCAATTTCAGCTAAAGTCAGCATTTTAATCTGTTGCATCAATGTGTTTTTACTAGCAAGTACATTACCGTTAATAGATATATCTTCATAGTCGTAAACAATCTTAGTACTATCTAGCATTCTTTTAATAAGCGTTAGATAAGAATTACTCTCTTTGATGTCAATAATCTCTTGATTAAATGCTGTGTCAGGTTTATTTGACAGCAAATATTTTTCTAATAAAAATAAATATTGTGGATTGCTCAGTTTAAAATCCATTTTGTCAATCAAAAAATCCTTTAGGAGTTTATTTTGATTAGAATGCTTCAATAAATATATCAAAGCTTGGGTACTTGAAAGTGTTAGAACAGGATACCAATTTAAAAACATTTTATCGACCAAAATCTTAGCATTTGCTGAATTAAGGTATTGTTTCATAGAAATGGAAAAAATCTCTTTTAGTTTATTACTTTCTTCTGTGGTAATAGAGACTTTACCATTTGATTTATAATCTTTCTTTAGTTTTTCTACAATAGCCTTAATTTCTTCAAGCCTTTCTAAAGGTTTTTGATCTTTTTTTAGGGTATCAGGAATACTAATAACTTTTTCTTTTTTGATGAATTTTTCAAAATCATCCGCATTACTGATTATTAATGCTTGAGTTTTAAGTTCATTTATTTTTAATCCTAAATTATCGTAAAGAAATTCAGAAATACTAGTTGTGATATCAAATATCTCGTCTCCAATAATATCGTTTTTAAGTCCTTTATTTCTTTTGTAAATGAGATAAAAATCATCTACATATCGACAATATATAAAATCATCTTCTGTCGATACTTTTAAGTTCTGGACAAAATTATCAAGTTCAAATAGATATTAATAGCTTAAAAAATTAGAAAGAATATTTTGAGAAAACAAAGGAATGCCTTTAAGAGATCTGTTGATGAATAAAAGCAGATTCTTAATTTCTTCTATCGTTGAGCTATCAAAGTTCTGTTTTTTTGAATTTGAAGGAACTGCAAACTCTTGGATTATATTAATTAAAATCTCAAGATCGATGGATTTAAAATAATCTTGAATATCTAATTTGATTATTACCGCTTTCTTTTTTTTGCTAAGGATGTTTTCAATTTGTGTATTAACTTTATTATTGAAGTCGATGTAGTCTGCTTGATAATAGAGCATCGATTTTTCTGGATCTTTAAAATTTATCTTTCCTCCATAGTAAGTAGAAATATTAGCTCGGTTTTCTTTTTTCGTTTCGATGACTTCATATGAATCTTTTACTAGATCAAATATGTAAAATCCTAAGCCATAGTAAAGAATGAGCATCTCAAATGAAAGAAAATTAAATTTCCTTGCACCATAAACACCCTTTGGTATCAGATAATCTATATTATAAAAGATTTTATTATTGTTATAAAGTTGATCTTTTTCTATAAGATCATTATAGAATTTCTGACAATCAAAATTTTTTGTAACCTCATCTTTCCTATAAATCTCGAATTCTAAGGTTTTAAAGGAAAATTTATCATCCTCTATTTGCAGATTGATTAATTTAAAAGCCCTTTCAATATGATCAACCTTTAAGAAATTTCCAATATTGTAACTTTCTACCATAGATGCAGTTTAAGATTTTCGATTAATATCGGATATAGCATGAATTAGTTTTTTATTAGTTCTTTGTTTTTAGAAAATACTATTATGTGAAATTGTTGGTAATCCATCCATAATTTATAAGATGAGCTAAATTATTTCGTTCTGTTGAGTCTTGAATTGTTCTCAAATACCTATTACTATTTGACCCAACAACGTCAATTTTTGATCCCCAGTTCCATCTTTCTGTGCTGTAATTCCAAATAAGAGTTCGTGCAGAATTTAGCGAGTTATCAAGAAGTTGAACTGCTTGGGCTTTTGTATATTTCTTAGCTTTCCGGAAAGTGTTCTCCGCTATGTTAACTGTATGGACAGCATAATGTGTAATTACACTATTAGAATCTTTCCAAACACCTGATATTGCATAATGTGCCATTTAAATTATTAATTTAGTGAATCAGTGATATTTTGTAATGATTAAGTATAATCAGATCTTTATTTGTGTTCGCTGTGGGGCGGTTTCTAATACAACACTATCTAATCTGCTATTTATTTCTTCCAATGAGGGATTGGTACTTTCAATCCACTCAGAGATTTCTTTCATTTCATTGCTGCTGGTAGTAGCTGTGGTGGTTGTTATGATTTTTTCTTTCCCACTTTTCAATATGGTGACGTCCCATCTTGGACCTCCTGCATATACAGCAGCATACATGATTTTTGCTTTAGTGACAGAAGTACCTCCTGTTATACAAGCGTGATAAAACATCAAGTGAACATCCTGCCAATTCTCTGTTTTTTTATCGCAATGATAATCATGAATAACAGAGGCATTTCTGTATTTACCTTCATAAGGTCCTCCAATTATTGTCCAAAAAGCTTGTGGAATTGAAGCGCCATCAACAATAGTATTTTTAGGAACTTTCCAGAGTTTTCCATTTGGATCTATATAACTAAATTCATGTTTTAGCTTCATCGATCTTCCGTCATTGAGCCATTGCACGGTAACATCACCAATAAATTTATCAATTGTTTGCTGGCTGCTTAAGACCAGTGGGAAAAATAGCAGTAGTAAAATTAGTTTCATGGTTGGTTAGTTTTAACCAAAGTTAGTATTTTTTGCGGATTTTGTAGATAAAGTTTTAAAAATTAGTAATTTATATTTTTGGTAGTAGAGAATTTGTATATGCTTATATTGTAAGTTTTAAAAACATGAGTGCTTAACTTTTTCAAATGCATTCTATTTTAAGGAAATATCCCATATTAAGAGTTTGGTTTCTTTTTCGATATAATTTGCAGTTAAGATTTCATTATAAATCAATCTGCTTTCAATACTTCTATTAAGTGGTTGAAAAACATTAAGAAACCTTTTGTCAAACTTATTAGTTTTCTGTTGAAGTTGATGATCTATTATGTTATTTGTTATAATATAGTCCGTTGGAAATCTATTTACGATTTTACTTCTTATTTGATGGCCAAGCATTTTACTATCTGCCACACAGATAAATAATCCTCTTGTTTTAGTAAAGTAGGATTCTAAAGCTACACGTACCATATCATTTAAAAGTTTTACAAGGCGTGCGGTTTTATCAATAGATCCTTTTTCATTACTGTTCTGGCGAAACAAACCAAACTCAACAGATATTTTGAAATCTTCCTCGTCTACAACTAAATCTATCAACGGCTTTTCGTTTCTATAGGATATTTTTTCTTTTGCTGGAATGAAGCATTGATGATTAATAGGAACTTCAACTTGAATTTGAGAAGCCCTAAATTTGTAGGTCTCCATTAGACTTACAAAAAAGTCATATCTTATGGAATCTTCGCCAATTGACAATAAAGGCTTTCTGTCCAATCTTTCTTCTAATAATTGTTTATAATTCTGAAATAGGTTCTGCATTAATTTTTGTTTGTGAGAATTGATTTTTATAAACAAGTCTTGTAATATTCCAGCAATTCGATTGTTTGGGAAAAAATAAAATGATCAGAGTTTGTAAGCATATATGAGTTAAGTTCGTTTATTTCTTTTTCATCAGGTTTTTCTAAAATATATTTTTCTTTTGGGTTTTTATCATAATGAATAATTAATGCAAAACGCGGATTTAACGGATAGTAAACCCTAAAGTTTATTACTCTGTTATTGATATCTTTTATGTCCTTCTCTAAATTAATCAAAGGCTGATCAGATGTGATAAATTCTTTGGATGTGAAATTTTCAAGCAGGGTGAATGTCAGATCTTTGTGAAATGTTAATGAATTTGCAAGATTGGTTGAAAATATAAAAGCAAAGGGATCAACGAATTTAACAGAGAGGAGAGGATTAGCTTTTAATACATTTTCTACAGATTTACGCATTTTCTTTGTTCGTAAGTATTGAAAAGCAATAAAGATCATTGTTATAAATAATTCACGTTCATCATCTAGAAATTTTAAATCTTCCATTGATTTAACGGCAATAATTTTTTTACCAAATGACTCCAACAAAGTATGTATATTTTCAATACTATTATATTTAAGGGCGGCAAGTTCGGATTCTAACTTTAAATGATTATTCGGATTTAATTTTAAATGGTCAGCTGCCATTTTTTTTACTTTAGAATAAGAAGTGAATGTTTTAACAATTTCTAAATTCATTTCTAAGGTCGCTTCATCACTCCATGCTTTTACCAGTTCAAATAAAATTATTTCTTCTTCCTCCGTAAACTCTTCAAGTTTATAAAAGAATTTTTCCTGTGCTACGTTCATCAGATTGACGTCATTAAGTATTTTTTTATCCTGTAGTAGAAGGGAATTGATCTTATCATTGATTGACCAGTTTCTTAAATACTCTCGCCATATGTAATGGTGTCTTTTTTTGATTTCAGTCATAAAGTCTTTTTGGTTATTGAGGTTTTGAAATATTTAAATGAAAAGGTAACCTTCAATTTTATATTTCGTTTTTTCATTGTCAAATCCAAAGTTAATATTCTTTATTTATTCAATCTGAATCCATAAGATTATATTTCAAATACCCTGATTTTATATGAGGCTCTCCGATTTTCTATAACAAGTATATTCCGTTGTTCCTGCTGAAAAAATCTTTTAGAACTTCTCATGATAAAATGATACAGCATCGTCTTGATTTAACCACAATTTTAACATAAAAAACCTTCTTGAAAAAGAAGGTTTTTTATGTCGATCACAAGTGTGTGGGTTAGAGAAATATATAACAACACGAATGTTAGCTGAACATGCTAATTGATATATTCCAATCCCCATTGATAAAGATCATTAATGATAGGCTCCAGTTTCCTTCCTTTAGCAGTTAAATTATACTCAACGGTCGGTGGAACAGTGGCAAAAGCTGTACGGGTTACAATACCGTTTTCTTCCATATTCTTTAGTTCTTTCACCAGCATTCTTGTACTTATGCCGGGTATCATTCTTTCCAGTTCTTTGAAACGCCTTTTTTCAGGAATCAGCGCATAAATAATGGACATTGACCATTTTCCGCCGATAATATCAAGGATTTTCTGAAGCTCACATTTATTTTCCGTTTTTTCAATAATTTCTTTTTCCATAACTGTATGATAGTCAATAAAAGTTACTTTGGTGTTGCTAATATACAATCGTGTAACTACTTGCAAAAGTAAAGTAATGGAAATAGATTTGCAACTTAATTTTAAAAATATAATCAATTATGTATGATTGTTTAAAAGGAAAAATAGCTCTGGTAACAGGCGGAACTAAAGGCATAGGTAAGGCAATTGCGGATAAACTTAGTGCTAGCGGAGCAATTGTTGTAACAACTGCCCGTACAGAAGCAAACGATAACTCTAGCAGCCATCATTTTATTGCTGCTGATCTTACTCAGGCAGACAGCGCAGAAAAGATTGCAAAAGAAATCTTAGAAAAATACGGTAAGATAGATATTATCATTAACAATGCCGGAGCCAATTTAAGCCCCGGTGGAGGTTTTAATACATTGGAAGATGAGCACTGGTTAAAAGACTGGGAACTTAATTTCATGTCAGTTGTTCGTATGAACAAAGCCTTGCTACCTACAATGCTTGAACAGAAGGAGGGGATTATCATCAATATTTCGACGGGAGCAGCCAAACAACCAATCTGGGAAATGACCATGTCATATTCATCAGCTAAAGCTGGGTTGAATGCTTACAGCAAAGCATTAGCAAATGAAGTAGGGTCTAAAGGGATCAGAGTGAATAGTGTATCCCCGGGTGTTGTAAGAACTCCCTTAATGAATGATTTTATTGAAAATATTGCTAAGCAGTCAGGAACTACTTTTGAAGAATCCTTCCAGAATGTCATTGATGCTGTTGGTGTGCCAATTGGAAGAATGGCTGAGCCTGAAGAGATTGCTAATACAGTGGCTTTCTTGGCTTCCTCAGAAGGGGTATACATCACAGGAGCTAATATTTCTGTAGATGGCGGGGCGTCACCAACGGTATAATAAAATATTTAAGCAAAATTTCCACTGGAAAAAAGGCATTGATCTGATCAATCAATGCCTTTTATATTTAATTATTCACCTCTTAAATAATTTACGAAACCTATCCATTTCTCTTTTATCAAGAGGATAGGGTGAATTCTATTTATTCTCGCAGAGCTTCAAACCCTGAGTAATAAAATCTCCATAGGAAATCTTTAGCACGGCCCATTTCGGATCATCCAGCCAGATCTCTTCAATCTTGCTGATGGAAGTGTCATTATGTGAGGCTCCTTTTGCAGATCCATTGAGGGCATAGATCTTTCCGTTATTCGTTCTGCCATAGATTTCTTTGTAACCGGAGCAATAGACTTCTATTTCGTCGATGGCAAATGGCCATTCACCGATGTAGTCGTGTTTGCTAAACTTAAGGGTATTTATTGAAGATGGTGAATTGCAAGAAAAAATTAAAAATAATACTGTAAATAAACAAAGGTTTTTCATAGATAGATATTAATTGTTTTCAAAATTAGTTATCCTATTGAATAAATTTTTGTGGATTTCCGTAAATAAAGGTTCATGAATTCATTTCAATATAAATATTATTTGGAGAACACTGAGTTGAAAAAATAAAGAAGTGGTAAAATAAATCAATTTGGGGCGCTCTGATTTAAAAGGCGTATAGTTTTCTTATTGGAACAAAGAAATCCTAATTCTATAGTAAAACTACAAAGCTGATATCTTTCTTTCATATTACGATTAACCTCTCATTACTGATATCAAGGTTAATTTTTAACTAAAAGCTTGATGTATTTCGACACGTAACATTCTCCGATGTATCATTTTATACCGAAGTTTCTCTTCGGTATCTAAGCCTTCTCTAATTAATGTAGGAAGATTCCCTACAACAAACGGAATTTCTTCTTGGTCAAAGCCTAAAGATAATAGAAACTCTTTCAATGTAAGAGAGACAACACCAATTGCGAAGCTAATCTGAGGTACTAATCGAAGAATGAAATGTCTCGCTTTGGTTAGATGCTCATCAGTTCTTCCAGGGATAAGGTTGTCAATAGTCTGATAATTATCGCCATTAACAAATGCTTTTAAAATTGGATCAATCGCTGAAATATTTTGTATTAAATCATCTAAGTTATATTTTGAAACCTTTAGTCCGAGTGCTCTTGCAATTTGTGCTCGGGCGGCATTACCTGGAAAAATCTCTAGAATGCGTGCTCTATTACCTTCCAACCAATTGAAGAACCAACTGATCCATTCAGGAACCGTGAAATTAAAGAGAATATCAAGGTTCATATCGTCCAAACTATTTCCCAATTGCTCAATAATTGTTGGATCAATACCAGTTTTTAAACTGACTGACTCAACCCAATCACTAAATGGCTGATTCATTTGAATAGAGTCTCTTCTCCTTATTAACTCATCTATTTTTTGAGAAAATGATGAATTACCTTCTTGATTAGCTTTATAGGCAGCAAAAGAATTATTAAAGATAGTTTTTATTGACGTTTTTTCTGTTTCATCATTGTTAAGACGAAGCAATAAACTATTAAGGTCTTGAGATAGAAGTTCATTTTCATCGCTGTCGATGACCTCATCAATAAATCTAGTCATGGGATCATTAATAGTAAGACACTGATCACTTTTAGAAAATATCCGCTGTTGCAATGCTCGCCAGTTTTCTGGCGCCATTGATCTATTCTCAAAACTAATGATCTGACCAGGAACTATTATTACAACGCCTTGTGCAGCCATTCCTGCTCTGCCAGCGCGACCGGCTGCATTCAAAATCTCATGAGCTAGTAATTTCTCTGAACCTTCTGTATCTTCATCAAATCGGTCATCACCGGCAATAATAACCACCTCTGCTGTCAAGTTGATACCTTGAGCTAAAGTAGCTGTAGCAACAATGGCGTGAATTCCATCTTTGTACTTAAATAACAATTCATTTAGTTGACGCTCAGCTGGAAGTAAAAGACCGTGATGGGCTGCAACCTGATTTTCTAGACTAAAGTACGAATACTTTAAATCTCCTAATTCAAGTTCAAGACTTCTCATTCTAGACTCATTGTGGGTAGCGAATGTTTCCAGATCCATAACTCTTTCATCTAGCATTGCGTTTAGATTACGAGCTGTGCTTTTGGCTACAATTGGATTACTAACAAAAACTAAAGTTTTGATACCTGACCTAACAAAATGAACTGCAAGTTCCGCAGCAACCTGATTTCGGTTGCTTGTTAATCCCCAATAAGGACTTAATTCTAACTTGATTTTCTTATTTAATAATTTTCGTACAAAAAAATCATTAGGCCTTCCTTCATCCCATATATTTCGTAAACTGAAAATTTGATACGGAGAAGCATAAATTTGATCTTTAAGTTTTTTAGGCGGACCACCATTAGGTTTTTCAACGTGCGCCGCAAGAATTATTTTTTTTAATTCGTCCAATTCTTGCTGAGGATATATTACGCATCCCTGTAACTGGCGTGTAGGTTTCCAGCTGGAATTAAATACTTCGCAATTACGACCCGTAACGCTACTTACCCAAGACGCAATTTCTTCGCCATTTTCAACCATAGCTGATATTAGAAGATAATCTGATTCCGGGACTTCAGCGAATAAACGTAATAAACAGTACATAGCATCTAAACTTCGTTTGTCCAAACGGTTCATTCGCGCATTGACCAAATGAAACTCGTCAAAAACAACAAGTCCAATGTTTTCAAAATGTTCTGGATTCATTGCTAACAAGGTCAGGCACCGTTCAGGAGTCATCACGTTTATTGTTTCGAGCCCGTGATTATCAAAGTCTGTAAATTCTGAGCCGATCTCCAATATATCAGCGTTCATATTATCAAATAATGTAGTTAAGTCCCTATTGATTTGATCTTCAAGTGCATGTGTAGGAACCAAATACAAAACCGATCTCCCAGCCATCATAGTGGAAGCAATTTTCAATTCTGCAACTGTAGTTTTACCAGCTCCTGTAGGAAAAGTCAAGACCGCAGAATTACCGGAATTTAGAAATCCCGTTTGTACAGCATTAAAATGATTTTCCCATAAATATGGTCGAGAACCTGCGAGCTTCTGCAAGAATGGAATCCAGTCAAATGGGTCAATACCGGACGGTGGATCGACATTGATAACTCCCCTGGTTAATAAACGATCTTGCAAAACATCCAGTAGTAAGGCAAGATGATATGGCCCAGAATAACAGCTTTTGATTGCAAGTCCTTCAGATGTAATATCATGCATTGCCAATTGAATTACTTTTTTAAAGTAGTTTGTTTCCAGTCCTTTCATGCCCATAAGCACTTCTGCCATCTGTTGCAGACCACTCAGCAATTGTGTCCACAGGTAATCTTCGGCTTCAATATCTATTTCATTAGCTGAATATTCTTTTGAAACAGGTTGAATAGCTCTCATCGGTCCAAGCTGTCCATTTGCCAAAAGTCGTATTGCCTCTGCTAATTGATCTTGAATCGTTCCTGACGACGAAGTAGTCATTCTGCCTGCAATCTCGGCTGCATCTGCCGGACTGTCGCCGATCAAAAATAGTAGAATTGAAGAGATCCAACTTGGGACGTTATGAGTTTCTAAACCGTGGTCTGAGGCAAAGTCCTTTTGATCCCTAATTAACTGTAGCAAGTTGTGTGCTGTCCCAGCAACGAAAGCTGCGGAGACAATGTTATTGCCATTTTTATTAAGCACAGTTAGGGATTCTAAATTATTGGCAAGCTTTCTCAATTCAGCAATATCGTTTCTTAATGTCTTAGAAATTTTTCTGCTGCCATCAAGTTTTCTTCTTACCGATACAATTCTTGCATAAATTTTTGTTAGATACTGGGGGAGGTTTTCTGTTTCTGATCCATCAATCTGAGGTGCAGTACGGATAACCGCTTCTGTTATTGAATTGTACATATTAAGGTCTTTGTGTTTCTAAAAAGTCATGAATCTTAGATGAAAAATCATCCATCCACTGCCGAATGTTGGCTTGGCTAAAAGTAAGTGCCTGGCGTCGTAATTGATCAGGACCTGATACACATCCGTCGAAACCTCTAAATAGATTTTTCCTTTTTTCCGCAGTCGAATGAGAAGGAAGTGGAGTAATGCCTGCACGATAAACTCTATTTGATTTTTTATAAATGTCATTTTCGATGATTGCGTCAATATCATCATCCCCTAAATGGCTTAACAACATTGTGGTTTGGGTCACAAGTTGACTATCAAACTCACCCTTTTCAAATAACTCGAACTCAGGCCAAACCTTATATTTTAAAGTACTACGTGGCTTCGTTGTATATTTATCTTCGGCTATAATCAATGCTTTTATCCGATTTGTAGAAGTTAGGATAATAGCCAGTCCATCAATGCCATGTTGAGCAGGATTTGTATGTGGCGCCTGTGAGATCAGATTTATACCTGGATTTTCCATACGGATTGAAATCCACGTCATCATCTGAAACAACCATCCGTCACGTTTCCACCTTTCTTCAACTGTCACAACGGTAAGTTGTTTTTGGGCTCGGTCGATCATTTTAGCAGTAGAGCTCGTAACACTTCTATTTTTAGCTTCTAATATAGCTGCTACATGCCTATGCTTCCCCAACAATAAAAGCCCAACCTGTTCTGCAAGCTTTTGTAAATCATTTATTACCAATTGGGTCTCATGAAATAATGGGCTGTGATCAGTGCATGTATGTGTGAATGGCATTAGTAAAGTT
Organism: Epilithonimonas sp.; assembly: GCF_032055105.1. Classification (GTDB taxonomy): domain Bacteria; phylum Bacteroidota; class Bacteroidia; order Flavobacteriales; family Weeksellaceae; genus Epilithonimonas. Next base: position 116,094 of record NZ_DAMBRK010000011.1, on the reverse strand, counting down.
ATTTTCCGTCAAGATAGTCAAATTTTTTCTGCTAATCTTAATGCCCCACTTTTTTTAAACATTAATTTTAAAAAAAATTAAACGCTTTCAGATTGATTAGATCATTAATCTTAATTCGAATAGCCATTCCCCTCATTTACTGATTTCAAAGCAATCAATACTTTATTCAAAATCTATATTGCATGGGAGGTTGTCTCATTTTCTATAGCAAATATATTCCGTTGTCTCTGCTGAAAAAAATCTTTTTGGGTATCCGGAATCAGAGATTCCAAACCCTCCACAAAAATATTTCAAGCTTTCATCAATCTGCTTTTTTATTGTTTTCAAGGAATTGATTGCAGTTTTCATTGTGACTGCCTGAATGGGTTATCCGCATAGAAAAGTCAGAAACCTCACAAGATGCAAATGCAGTTCATTGAAATTTTGATCCTTATTATTCTTTTGATATCAATCAGTATAGATAATGAAATTGTTGACCGAATAATCAGAATAAAGCGTCAACGCTTTATCAGATATTTTGTATCAATTCAATAAATCATACAATCGATTAAGTAGAATAGAAAAAGTCAAAGTTTCCTTCAAGCTGCAATTACAGAATCGACAAGGTTTTTAATGGTAGGTGCGGGAAAAACAGGTCTCCGCCGCACTCGGAGCAGATTACATGAAATTCAATATTGTTAATGAAATTAAATTGAGCTATTCAAGAAAAGGAAATTGTGAAAGGTGTATAGCATCGTCGAGAGATGCAATGGAGATTTTCAGAGAGCATTTCGATGCGGATGAGTTGGACTATCGGGAATCTTTCTTTGCATTATATCTGAATCAGGCAAACAAGGTATTGGGAATTAAGAAAATATCCGAATCTGGAATTTCTTCGACATTGGTCGATGTCCGAATTGTATTGCAGGCGGCTCTTCTTTGTAATGCATCGGGGATTATTGTTGCCCATAATCATCCGTCAGGAAATTTAAATCCTTCTTCAAGTGATATTAAAATGACTGCTCAGATTAAAGATGCTTCCAAGGTGATGAATATGACTTTGCTGGATCATGTTATCCTGACTTCGGATTCTCATTATTCCTTTGCGGATGATGGGATGATATAAGTTCTTAAAAGCTGTCTTGAAATGTAATGCAAAGCTCTCAGGCTTTTACAACGTCATGAATTGTAAAAGTTAGGAGTTTATTGAAACTTAATTCTGTTAAGACAGCTTTTTTAAAGATTCATCTTACAATGTTGTTAAAATACAGCAACTCCTATCCGTTGCAGAATGTTTCACTCCATTGTAGACATTTCAAACAAGTTGATATATCAATTTAAAATTAAGGACTAAAGACAATAAAAACAACTCATAAAATCAGCGTCATGAATAATACAGTCAATAATACATCAATTTCAGAAGCCAATACCTTATTGGTACTGCACCACAGTAATAATTCCGTTGGAATGGTTCAGAATGTCAGTCAAAATGGACATCTTATCGATGTTACACCTGATTCTGCTGGTGTCGATTCGATGATACGAATCGATTCTTCAGCAGAGTCTTTTACTAAATTCTATACGGATTTTTACAATCAGCTTAAAAATCCTGAAGCCTACTCATTTTTTAAAGTGACAGAATTTGAAGCGGTAGAAACTGCGATAGGATTACAAGATTATATTGACAGTTCATCATCTATTGATAGAGAAGATTTGAAAAAGTATGAGGTTTCGATTGATGCAGTGGAGGTTTTGAAGAATAAAAAGAAATTGAAGAGTGATAGCTCGAATAATAGCAATTCTTATTCTAAGAAACCATCTGCTGATGTTATTAACCCAAGATACCGTTATCAGATTGAAGATGTAGACTGGAATGCGTTAGCTAAAATTGGACTTGAGCGGGAGATGTTGGAAAAGTGTAATGTTTTGGATGAATTATTAAAAGGATTTAAAACTTTGGTATTGCTCCCTATAAGATGTGATGACGGGGAAGGGGAAGGTAATGTTAATGCTAGATTACAGTTAAAATTAAATGACAATGGGGAAGTGGTGCTTCACGTTTATAAATCACAAAAAATGCCTGATTTCAGGAAGAAGTTTTTAGGTCATAGGTTTTCAAAGGAAGATCGACTAAATCTTTTGAATATCGGAAATATGGGTAGAGTAGTACAGCTTATGAATCCTATCACAGGAGAAGCGATTCCGTCATTGATTAGCAGGGATAAGCTGACCAATGAACTGTTTTCTTTGCCAATGGATTTTGTGAGAATTCCTGCGGTGGTCTGTGGCGTGGTTTTGAGTTTAGAACAGCAGGAGGTTCTTCGTTCGGGAAAACCTTTGTTTGTTGAAAATATGTTATCCAAGAGTAAAAGGCTTTTCAATGCGACCTTGCAGTTTAATGCGGAAAAGCAGTGGTTGGAGTTTTTCTTTAATAAGAGATTGAAAGGAGGTAATAATGAACATAGCTTTGAGTTTATAGTTCCTTCGACTTTCAGAGGTAAAGATCTTCCTAGATGGCAGATTGAGAAATTAAAGGCGGGGGAGATGGCTTATATCAGTGGGTTGGTTAGTGAAAAAGGGAGGGAGTATCAGGGTTACATTTGGGTTGATAAGGAGGTTGGGAGGATCGTTTTTTCTTTTAAGAATCCCATAAGATAATCATATGTATTATGGAGGCTTCAGTAAGCTGATATAAAAGGATTATTTAAGTTTTAGTTGTGCTTTAAGAACCTGTAGAGTGGATGGCTTTACAGGTTTTTGAGGTTGATGGGATAGGGAAAAGTTGCGGCAAAAATGCAATTCCTCTCGCTGGTCGGAATCGCATTTTTGCAGTGTTTGGAGCAACTCTATTTGTAAAACATTTCTCGATTTTTGAAGGGATATGTTTTTGAAAAAGGTTGCCGAAATCTATTGAAGCATAGTTAAAACTTTCTTCGAAATTATTTCATTTGTAAATTCTTTAGTTCTTCCAGTGATTTAAGACCAATTTTATTTAAACATTCTTCTTGATGATTATTGGGTAAATCAATTAATTCAAATTCATTCTCAAATCCTGTAAGCTGTACTATTGCATCATTTCCTACAACAGTATGCATCTTATGTTTATAAAGAGAGCATTCGCCAGCAACTATTAATTGCAATTTTTCTGTTGCAGTGGGAGTTATTGCTATATTGAATCCCTTACCAGATACTCTTACACTCGGATAAAATATACCGTCAAAACCATTTTTAATTGCTATTTCAGAAAATATTGCAGAAATCATATAGTCATAGTCATGATTAATTTCTTCTTTTGCAAACTCATCAGCAAGATATGTTTGAATTTTTAAAGATCTTTCAACAATATCAGGGTGCTCTTGCAATACATCACTTGGAATATTTTCAATTGAAGTATTATACGCTCCAACTAATTCACGCGTAAAGCTGCTTTCTTTAAAATAAGTTCTCTGTGCACTATCGCTAACAAATTTAAATTATCAATTACCTTCCATTTACCAAATGATATTTTTTTATAGAATGAAGATTCATTATCTCTAAGCTCAGGTATTGATTCAAGAACACCTATAATTCTAAGGCTGTCCAATTCTCCAGTTTGTAAATTATCAGGAACAGCTGTTGCATAAAACATAGTTTCGTTTGGAGTACTAGCTCTTTGGTAAGTTTTATTAAATTGTTGCGGTTTAAATGAAAAATCGCTTTTCTTACTAAATCGAACACTCTCACTATCATGAGGCCGTGCTCTCATCACAATTTTACCAGGATGGAAATTTACTTGCATTGATGCCATCTTTCCAATATTATTTAATAAAACTCTAATTTCTTTTTCGGGATATTGTGAAAGATCTAATTTTTTTAATTCAGTTATTATTTTTTCAATTTCCATGAGTTTTTAATTTTTAGATTTGGCGTATTCTTTTGCTTTTTTATAGTCTGTAGATATTGAATTTTTTAACAATTGATGATGACAATTTTTGTATGATTTTCTGCTTCCACAGTAACATTTCGATTTTTCAGTTGCTCCGCCTTTTATCAAAAGATCGAGCTGTCCTTTCCACATTTCGTATTCTAATATAATTCTATTGATATTTGGTGAAATTAAAAATTGCTGATCATCTATTCTTTTACCAAAATTATAAAGTTTAAAAAAAAACTCAGCAATCAATATGAAGTCATCGACTATAATATTTTTAGTAATATTAATCCTAACATTATCTAGACTTTGTCCATTATCTATAAATTTATTATCTGAAACAAATAATATTTCCGCTTTTTTAAGTTGATTAGGAGTTATATCAATTAAATCCCCTGTTTCATTTTCCCATACTGCATGATGCTCGGCTTCGTATATCGATCCATTTTCATGTATATTCCATCCATAATGAATACTGCCCCCATCTTCTAATACTTTCTTCTCTACATTGCTATAACAACTTAGAGGAATCGAGTATTCTTCTATCATTACGGGGACTATTTCAGGGTCGTATTGAACATTAAGTTTTTCTAATAAAATATTGATAAATCTATTGGTCATGTTAATTATATATTTGTATGGGAATTAATTTTTAAATTGATATTATTAATTAAATATGAATCCCAACTTTAGTTGGGATTCATATTTGAAGTCTTTTCTTCGATTTTGTTTAGTTATAATTATATGTTTTCTTTAATAGTAAAATTATCTATATGCTTGCTTAATGGAGAAACAAAGCCTAGATGAAATCTTTTTACACATTTTGCTAATTCTTGGAATGTTACTTGAAAATCAAAAGATTGTATTTCCGCTTTATTGTCATTGTTTTCTAAATATTTAGAAATTTCGTCAAAAGAATTACCGTATTTTTTCGTTTCAAGAAGAAGTACAAAACAGTAAATAGTATTTTGTTTTGAAACATTTGTTAGAGAACTGGTTCCAAAATGAACCCCAACCAAGAAAAACTTCTTCATGTCAATACCTTTATCAGTACATAACTTGTAAAAATCAAAACTATCACTTCGATCGACTTGGATTAAACCACCGAAATCGCCGTATTGTGTATTAACAATATTCTCTAATAGATTTAAATTGAATTTATCGTAACTCATTTTTTAATTTTTTAAGGTAGTTTATATAATTCTTGAAATTATTCTATTTATTATTTCGTTCTGTACAAAGGGCAAAAATTCTTCATAAAGGGTTGCTGCTCTTACATTGGTTAATTTCCCCGTATTTGAAGGTATCGTAATAAAGAATTCTTCAGTGTCGATCCATTCGACAGGCAGTTCAAAATTATTTCTCGTACTAGATAAATTTTCTCCCTTCTCAAATAGAATATTGAGAAATGAATTTCTAACAAGTCCAATTCCTTTAATTCTTAGATCTAATGATCCTGGTCTGTTTGCTTTCAAGTATATAATATCTCCAATTTTTACAGATGAGAGCATATTGTATAAGTCTTGAGCGTCGTTAATATCCCATCCGATCACATAGTTATTATTTGCGAAGAAATCATCTTTAATTTCGTCCCCGTCCCAATTGGAACCTGCACCATAAATTGCCATAGTTATAAATTTTATTTATTGTTCTTTTGAATAATATTTATTATGTTATTACAAATCTATAAGTTAGTATCAGTACTCCCGTACGGATTACCGTAATGTTCGAAATTAGTTATTTTGACAATGTCTGAATTCAGTAGAATCACTGAATTTTGCTATGTATTGCTATGTATTGCTATGTATTGCTATTTAAAAAACTAAGCTCTTTTTTATGTAGATCTGTATGGTGGTTCTGATAAGATAATGATATTTAGAAGTGAAACTATATTAATTATCAGAGGATGTTTTTTATTAGATTGATCAACATTATTTTTATTAATCTTTATGTTCCGAAATATATCCAAACTCAGAGATCGAGAAAGTCCGTTTCTCAAAAATAGATTTCATAATGAGCCACACATTGTCAACAAGTGTATATTCCTTATTATAGCTATCATTTTGGATAGTTAAAATTCCAATGAAATTTATACTGCTGATATATTCTTTAATATTGTTGTGGTGTAATATAGAGTAGGTAAAGTCATAAGCTTTAGCAATAACTAAAGAAGGTTTTTCATGATGAAGCTCATTCTTAAAATTCATTATAGCATCCGATAGCTTATTTTTAATTCCTTTGTGGTTCTCAATAAAGATTTGGTATTGCTGTTTTTCAGTTAATTTTATAGAGTCACCGTTAATAGTCTTTGCACTAATTTCGAGGACCATAGGGCGTCTTAAATTGCTTTTTACATTTAAATTTAGAATTCCGAATTCTAACTCTTTTTGTATGTCATCATCTTCGCTTCCTGTTTCCTGTAATTGAACTAATTTTATATTGTAATGGTTGGCAAATTGTTGGGCATCATTTGTGTAGCCTTTTTTTGAAACAATTATACCTTCTTCTATATCAGAATCAGACATGATTGCCCACAACTTCATAACAGTATCTTTGTTTATCTTTTTATTCCAATATTTGCATTCTATGGCAGTTCTGAAGGAATGAACATCATTGGATTCCGATATTAAAACGTCTATCTGATGCTTAACACCAGATTTTCCTTTAATTTTACAGTCATTACCATATCCCTCTATATTGACTTTGAATTCTTTTTTCAAAGTTTCGTAAATATATTTTGTAATGGACTCATAAGTTTTCCAATTAAGAGTATTTCTTTGTTCCATCAATTTTAAATTCAGATAAAAAGTGAAATAAGTATCAATTTAATAGTGATTAATTACGCATATTCTTACTTCGAGTTGTAGTCGTATTTGTAAAATATCCTAATTCCTGTTTAGCATGCTCGATCTTTCGCAATGTCTGGTCATCTAAATTTTCGATATCAAGATAGAAAATATCGAAAAGAAGCTTTTTCTCAGGATCTTCTCCCATAGAGATTCCAATTACTTTTCTTGCTGATGGATTTTCCTTTCTTGAAATAAGACATCTTAATTCAAGTTCCTTCTCTTTATTGTCCCAATTCTTAGAACTTAGCGGCATAATCACATATGAATGATCACTTCCATTAAATGGCTTTATAATTCTTCCTCTTAATTTTTTTTTGATGGCATCTCTGAAAATCATTCCTAACTCGATTCTGTTCATTCTCGATTCAATTGTCAAAATTCTGGTTGCTGTTTCAAGATCGGACAGCATTTCTGTATTCCCCCTATCAACAATATGGATTTTATGAAGGTGAGAAACTATCTCATCCCAAATAAAACTTTGTGGTAATTCTTTTTGCCAATAAGCATATTCGTCGGTTTTCAAATACTCTTCCCACATCCCATCATCAAGCAAAACACTGTCAGGATCAAAATCAAATTTCAAGGATGTCGAAAGATACAACGCGAGAAAATCAACTTCTCTGGGAACAGAAACGAGCTTGTTTGCTAAAAAATCTTCCTTTGCTTTCAGATATGCTACAAAATCAGTTATTGTGTCTAATTCTTTTAAAACTGTAAATGTTGACTGTTCGTCAAATACATGAACGAATCCGTTTCCAAAGTTTCCATTGTCCAGAGGATAGTTATCCTTTTTACCGAAAGCTACCGCTATTCTAAATATTTCTCTTTTTGAAAATTCAGGTAATTTGATTTTTGTGATTTTATCACTTAATGTTATCTCATTAACTGTTTTTAAATACCGCTCGGCACCATAGATCTGATCTATGGAATCTTCGATTGCCTTTTTCTGCCATCTTTCGTATTGGATATTCTCATCAGGATGTTCGGATACCTTAATGTCTTTTATGGAAATAATGATGACGGTATTTTCGCAAACTACCAAAACATCGCAAAGTTCTTTATTCTTCTTTCCTAAAGGACTTGCAAAACTCCAAAAAGGGAGAAAGGATTTTTCACACAATTCGGATACAAATTTTTCAGATGGAGTCATTTAAATATTTTCTAGATTATTAGTTGCTTATAATTTTTATCGCAATTGCGAATAATTTAATCAAATGTAAAACCTTCAGGATAAACAATTCCAATGAATTCTGCTTGCTCATAGAAATCCATAAATATCATGAATAGGCCTTGTGCAGAAAAGTATTTGTACCTAAATACTTCGGGATTGTTATATTCGCCCTCTTTGAGGAGCTGTGGATGCAAATCCTCCTTTAAAAAATCAACAGCAGCATTGGTGTTGAAACCCTCATAAACAATTCTTTTCGAGACACTGTGAATAATTCCTTTTGCAGGTTTTTCATGATGATAGAAATAAATACCTCTAACTATTTTTTCAATAAATATTTTGGCTTCATTTTCCTTTAAGGAAAGAAAGAAACATGATTTGCCATAGATAGTCCCGGATCTTGCATTTTCTTCTAAATCTTGTATAAAACTTTGTTTTTCCTTTCTTTGCAAACCTCTTAAAACCCTATCTTCAAAGTCTTTTTTTGCAACTGGGTTTGTTTTGAATGCTTTGATAAAAAATTGGAATTTTTCATCAAGTTCCGAAAAGCTATTATTATGCTTTTCACAAGCTGGTACTGTCATTAGATTATTTCTATGACCTTTCGGAAAAAAGGCTAATGGAGGAACATGTTCTCTACTAAAAAAAACTTCTGTCAGAGAACATCCGCACCAGTAACATATATGAGGTAGGTTATTTTTCAACTCGCTGTATAGCTTATAGAATTTACATTTTATCTGATACTTTGATCCTTCATCAAAGCTCGCCATTCCTCAGGTAAAATCTCATTTTTAAAATAACTATGTGCCAGATATCGCATGCATGAAAGTCCCAAATCATCTGTGTCATATGATTTTGATACCTCTTTTTTTTCTATAACTGATTTTTTAAACTCATTAAAATCAGCTTCAGTCTTAAGAAGTGTCATACCATCTTGAACTCTATCAATCCATTCAACATAGTATTCATTATGTAAATGTTTCTCAAACAACAATTTTTCAACATTATATTTATTGAAATCTATTGATACTATCTGCAAACTAAGATTATCATCAACAAACGATAGTATTTTTTCAAATAGCTCTTTAGAGTTAAAAATAACACAAATTTCCAGTAGAATAGCCAATAAAATTGAAGAAGTATCGCAGTAACTTTCCGGTCGGTTCTTAGTAGCAATAAATTCTATGATCAGATCGATGTTATTATGCAATTCTGGTAATCGATCAGACTTTATTTTTTCCAAATGAATATTGGTAACAGTCTTATCAATATAGCTGAATAAAAATTCAACATCTTTCTGTCTCAAGGAATCTTTGTCGCTAAAAAATAACAACAATTGAACGATAGGAATGGAGTGGTTGTCAAAAAGAGGTCTTTTGAAACTGGTGTTATTATTGATCAAATCAATGATAAGGTCTTTCTGCTTATGATGTATGGCGGTCTTATTTCTTGACTCATATAAAGTATTCCGTAGTCTACAATAGTAGATCACATCATCTAAATATTCAAAACTTCTTAATGGATAGCCTACTTTTTCATAGAAGGCACCAAATTCAGAAAAGAGACCATTCTCGGTACGAGCAACAGGGAAAGTTGATTTGAAATATTTGCCAAATATTTCAAATTGACCCTGAAGAATTTTTCTAAACTCCATGACAACTGGTTTTTTATGTTGTAAGTTATTATCTAGAATCCAATGCCATGTTTTGAGAACCAAAAATTTAGAACACTCTTTAGCCGGTACAAGATAATTGTTTTCTGTACTGTAATGAAAGATGATCGAGTTCAATAAGTTCAATGTTGCGAATAACTTCTTAAAAGCCCTACTTCTGATATCTTCAAAAGTTCTGAATTGAATATTGACCAGTTCTTTGAATTCCTTCAATTCGTTGTCTGGTGAATCCAGAAAAGCCAATGTTTTTTTTAATAATCTATTGCTTTCAGCATCGGAAAGCAAATATTCGTCAAATAGATACTTACTGAAAAGATCTGTCAGATGATAGATGTCCCAACGTTCGAATTCACCATCCTTAAATTCGCGGGATATAAAGCCTTCGAATGTATCTCTAATATTGGTTTTTAATATCCCATTATGAACTATGACTATTTTTACAGGTAATTGATTAAAACCTGAAACTGATGAATCTTTAAAGACTGTATCCTTTGCCTCAATGATTGATTCCCTGATTCCATCTGATTTTGAAAAATTAGACTGAGTGATGTCCCTATCTGAATAACCTTTGAGCTCAAAGTACCATCTGTGCTTGATTCCTTTTTCATCCTTTCCTACAGCAATGATATCCTTTCCGTACTGGGATTGTCCTTTTGATTCTTTGGCTGTCTGAATTATTCTGAAACCCATTACATTTAATAAAATGGGGAATAGGTGATCGAGTTCCGTATCCTCTTTTAATGAAGATAGATACTCACGTACAATAATGTTGCTGCTATTCATTGTCAATTGTTTTTATGATGTTTGCAAATTCTTCATCGTTCCAGTCTTGTCTGATCATCATTCCTATTTCCATGTCATATCGGTTTGGATCTATAAAATAACTTCTGGGCATTGTAAAGCTTGTTCCAAATGAACTTAACTGCGCAATTTCTTTTTTTGTACCAAAACGGTATCCTCCTCCTTTGGACAGTTGTACCGTACTTCCTCCCAATACCGAAAGAAAGCTATCTTCTCTAGCTCCCTGATTAATCGATCTGCTCATATTCTTATGAAAAAGATCATTGAATTTTTTGATATGCTTGAAGTGGGTATTGTAAGGATCGAACTCTGAAAGAGCATTTTTTGAATTTGTGTGTTTATCATAAAAATCCCTGATGTATTTTTTAATTCTTTTGATTGCGCTATTATGGGTTGGCTTATTAACGTCAAGATTTTCTTCCAGTACCTCCAGTACATACCCTCCGTAATCTTCTGATATTGCTTCCAATTTGCACAAAAAACTTTCCCTGACCAATTCACTTTTGGAGTCCAACAAAGGTAGCAAAGCATTCAGTCTGTCCTTTGGTTGGTGAAAATCTCCCGTCAGTGCCATCCAAAGTTTATACTGTGAAATTGGCGGTAATGTTAAGATATCAAGTGTAAATCTGTATGGAGTAGGTTGGGACAACTCCTGAAATATCTCAATTCCTGTAAATCTTTTGCTTGCGGTATTATCGGTCAGAAGTTCTATCATCAACCTGTCGATCTCGATCTTATCGACGTTATAAATAAATGTGTGAAATTTCTTTATAAATAGGTTGAAAGGAGAAACATTGATGATGCTCAAAATAATTTGTCGAAAGTATTCGATATTTTTAAAACGCCTTACAGATTGAGCAATTGCAGGTATATATTTATCAATAGTGAAATAATCCTGCTGAATCAACTTTAAAACGATACCGGTCTGTTCAACGCTGTAAGCATCTTTCAGATCAAGATTACGCAATATATAATACGCAGTAATCTCATCTTCTACAGCTGACTTTAATTTTTCAAAACAAAATTGATGATGAACGGCATGGATACTTTTTAGAACTGAGAAAACAAGAGATAGAACAGCTATGGTCAGATTTTTGTCATCACCATATTCTTTTATTATATCTAAAAATAATTCAGAATCTTTTTCAGAAAGATTTGAAACTTTGGACAGTCCAAAAAAGATAGTGTTTAGGTTTTCACCATCAGAAATCATTTTTTTTAGAACTGATGTGTAAAATTCATCATTCTTATTTTCATACAGTCCTGTAATAACAGCAGATGTCAATGTGTCGTTTGTGGCTTGAAGGTTCAAAGACTTTTCCAAAATTTGCAAACCCTTATCGTATTCGTTTTTAGAAACATTTCTGATGCCATTCAAAACCATACCCAAATCAACATTATATTCCATTTCGCTTTTTGTTATTTTTTCCAATATCAGAAAATTATCAACAATTTCATCAACAGATAAATCCAGTTCTGGTAATAAGCTGGAATAAGCTTCTATAAATTCGTAGAAACCTTCAGGAGTATGATCACGATCTATAGAAGTAAGATACTCGGAAAACGAACATCCGTGATCCAAGTTTGATTCCTTGATGATTGTTTTCCATATATTGTTTGAGAGTATCAGATAATCTGTGTTAAATCGTGTGCTATTAAAATCTTGTTCTATATTTTTAATGAATTCTGCATTATTCTCGAATGAGCTACCGATCACAGTATTAAATTTTTGCTTATATTTTGTGAGGAAATGCTTCGTTATTACTTCATAATCAGATATGAATACATGATCATTTTCAATTTTTAAGATTCCATTTTTAATGAGAGAGGGGTCAATATGAATTTGATCCACTGAAAATTGAAGTTTTTTATGTTCAATAAGAAAGTCAATAAACGAATTTAAGCTTTTGTCCATGAGTTAAAGAATGTTTTTATGGGGTGTAAAATTTACTCATTTCGCTTCAAAATATAAATCTATTCTGTTATATTTGTGTATAAATATTAATTAGCAGTATTTGTTAATTATTGTGAATTTGTAATATTATGATAATCAATAAAATAGATTTGCTTAATTTTCGGAACTTCGAAAATTCAACCTTTCATTTTTCTACCCAGTTCACCGTTGTTATTGGAGAGAATGGAAAAGGTAAATCATCCATCTTGCAGGGGCTTCGTGTTGCTGCCGGAACTTTTCTTATGGGAATTGATGAAGCAGAGCGTTATCATATTCAGAAAGAGGATGTACGAAGAATCGATTTAGAAAATAGATTTGTACCGCAGAAAGGATCAAGTGTAAAAGCATATGGTATCGTCAATGATATTAGTGTTGAGTGGATGCGATCAAAAACAGCAAGTCGTACAGATTATAAAAATGCTATTAATATTATTAAAATTGCTGAAGAATTAAATCATAAAGTAAATGTTGAGCTTCAGGAAAATATAGATTTACCAGTTATTAATTTCTTTAGTACATCACGCTTATGGGTTGAACCTAAGCAAACGGTTAAATTGAAGAAAAAAGGCTCTAGATTGCGAGATGGATATGCGCGATGTATTGACAGTCGTACCGATAAAACCTCTCCAATGGAATGGATCAAATCAGCGTATTGGAAAAGGCTTAAGGGTAAAGCTGAAAGTGTATTGTTAGACGCTGTATTTGAAGCTATTGATATTTGCATACCCAATTGGTCACCACAGGAATGGGATGAAGACTCTGATGATCTTGGCGGGATTTTGACGGATGAAAATGGTAAAGAATCATTCATACCTTTATTTTATTTAAGTGATGGACTTAGGACTATGGCTGCGATGGTAGCAGAAATCGCTTATCGCTGTGTTGTTTTGAATTCTCATTTTGGAAGAGATGCAGTTAAAAAATCAAAAGGAATTGTTTTAATTGACGAAATAGATATGCATCTCCATCCCAAGTGGCAACAGGGCGTTGTTAATGATCTTAAAACTGCGTTTCCTAATATTCAGTTTATTGCAACAACACACTCACCATTTATCGTACAGTCACTTAAAGTTGAAGAATTGATTAATCTGGATGCAGTAGTGGAAGAAGATCCGGACAAGATGAGCATTGAGGAGGTGACTTCTCATATCATGAAAGTAGAACCAAGAAGTCTGGAATATCAAAAAACTTATGATAACACTACATATTATCTTGAACTTTTAAATAATATTACCTTAGACGATGATTTTGGTATTCGTAAAGATAGTTTGAAAGAATTAGATAAAATTGAAGAGGATGCTGAAATAAATGATCCCGCAGCGGCTGCATTTCTAAGAATGACCAGATTGGCTGCTTTAGGCTCGGATAAAAAACTAAAAAAAGGAGAACAGTAAATATGCGTCCTGTAGAGCGAGGTCCAGTACCGTTAGAGGCGGACGGAAGTAATAGAGTTTATTCTGCGTATGATCAGGCAAGACGTGATTTGATTGAGAGGATGGGACAGTACTGCTCCTATTGTAATCAAAAATTACCATCTTCTCTAGCTGTCGAACATGTACAGCCAAAAAAACCTAATCCAACATTGGAGCTAGAATGGACTAATTTTCTTTTAGGTTGCACCAATTGTAATTCTACTAAGGGTAAAAAGCCAGTAAATCTTACCGATTATTTATGGCCGGATGTTCATAATACACATATACCATTTACTTATACTCCTGATGGTAAAATTGACGTGAATCCTTTATTGCCAGACCCTTTAAAGGTTAAGGCGCAGAATATGTTGGATTTAGTTGGTCTGCAAAGTTACCCTGACAATCCAACTGCGAGTGATCGTAGATGGCTTAATAGAAAAGATGCTTTTGTCAAAGCAAACATAGCGTTGGTTCTTTATCAGTCGGCTGCTGCAAAAGGAGCATCTTCAGAATTTGAAAAGGCCTTAGGATTATGGGCTTCTGATAATGGTTTTTTTTCCATTTGGATGTTTGTTTTTAATGCATATCCTAATGTGAAAGAACAAATAATACTATCATTTACTGGAACAGCAGCAACTTGTTTCGATGCAAATCTTGATCCAGTAAATAGAACTACGGAGTTGTAGATTATAATAATTCTAATCAAATTGACATAAGCTCTTCTGGATAGATTGAGTAGGATTCTTTAAAATTGTTTCTGATCCAGTCTTTCATTTCTTCATCTGAATATTTAGTAGTCAACCATTGATATCTGTATTTAAACGGTCCTTTTTCTGTAATCCATTGGAACGTCATATCGTAGGTTGTATTGGATTGATAGAAGATTTGAAAGGTTTCCATAGTATTCACTTCATGATGATCATCGAAAATAGTAGGTCTGATTTCTCCACCGATAACATCTATAAATAATGCCTGATGTTTTTTAAATATCTTTTCAACTATATCAAGATCTTGATCTTTACTAAGCTTACTTGTCATCGATCTACCAATCCAGCAGAATATATTGGGGTATTTAACTTTATCTTCCTGAAACCTTATATATTTAGCGGTGAAAAGTCTGATGGGCAAATTTTCGGATTTAAATTTCATTTTACTTTCTTCAGATAATAAATCCTTGATAGAATTATGCTTTTCAGCCCATTCTACAACAATTGCACTTCCTACCCATGGTGGTAGACAGACAATGCTCTCGCACAGCTGCTCCGATAGATTTATATATTCTTTTCGTGAATATTCCTGAACAGCATTAATCCATTTATCCTTATCTTTTGATATTGAAATGCAAAGCAACGTAAATCTCATTCCAGGATCGTTAGAAACAATGAATGATTCGTAGTCCAATATTTTAGAAGGAAAGCCTTCTGTTGGATTGATCGCAATATCGCAGATAAGTAAGAACAAACCAATAACAGAATTATTCAAATTATCTGGTCTTTCAATCTCTGTAAATCGAAGAAAAATATCGAAAGCTTTGATATAAATGCCTTCAAGCATTCCCATCGCCACAAAATCACTATAAGTGAAATTATCACCAGTTGCAATTGATAAATACTGAAGCTGATTAAATCTTGCTTGTCCTTCATAGATTGCAGTAGTGCCCAATTCTGTTATGGTCATTCCTGAATCTGTTACAAATCCAGATGCCTGATCTTTTTCTGCTTGTCTGAAATTCTCTCCCCATTTATTTATCTTTGGGAGGAATTGAAACTCGGGATCTATTGAAACAGAAAGCATACTTATAGAGGTTGACCATAACATATGAAAGCAGTGCCCCATATGTAGAAAAAAGCGAAGGTCTTTACAAATGATTTCAATGTTTCCATTATCGGCAATAAACCCCTTTGCGTAGCTTATGTCGTGATAATAATTCAGAATTCTGTTAACTTCAGGATTATTGTGGTTTCCAGTCTGAGAATAAATATATTTGTCATATCCCATTATGGATTTGAATTTCTGATTGCTTTTTACAAGTATGTTAAGATCACGATGCGTAATATGTGCTAAAGCTGGATAGCTAATGCTTGTGATAAATCCGAGATGCGATCCCACATGTTGCCACCAATGAATAGTTTCATGCATATAAGTTGAAAATGCTTGAATTCTTTCAAAACTAAGATCATCCTTTTCCAATGCCTTATGAACTTCATCATGAAGTCTTATAACTGACTGTATTGGATTATAGATTCCTCTTGCCTTTTCACCATTTAAGCCAGATTCTAAATCCGATTCATAAAGCTCATCGGTATTCAGTAATTGCGGATTTAGTTTATTCATTACTATTAATTTTAACCTGATAGTACGCTAATTATATTAAAAAATTATTAGTAGGATACTCACACCTTACTGTAATTATACCCTAAAATCTCAACTGCATCATTGGCTTTCTCATTTCGAATAGGGTACTTTTCAGGCATTACCCAACCTATTAAATCTTGAATCCCTGACAAGCTAAACTCTTTAAGTTTATATTCTGGATTTACATAGAGATTATGAATTCGTAATTCCAATTCCTCATTAGAATACAACAGATATTTGAATGAAGTTCTTATTTGTTCTATGGAATTTTTGGTTGCAAATTTTTTAGCTGCGTCAAATCTCTTTGTACGCATTGCTCCGGAATGTAAATTAGAAAAGATTTTTTGAGCATCGTCTTCAGTTAAATTTTCAATCCTATTTTCAGATAATAAGAACGAAAAAATTGTTTCTGAATTTTTAGCCATTTCTTGCGTATAGCTTCTATCTGACTTGTCCCAGTCGCAATACTCCTTAAAAAGTTTTTTAATTTTTAAAGCTTTATTAGGTCCCATTCTCAACTGGATTCTATTTCCTGTCCAGATAACTTTAACCCAATGCCAAAAATGATCGATGACCAGATATACGGGTATGTCAGGATATTCTTCTTTCGAAAGCTCTGATACAATGTCTCTAATTTCATTTACTGCAATCCAAAATTTATAATCTTCTTTTGCTTGCCTACAAGTTCTTACCTTTCTGCTTTTAGTTGATCGACCTGATAGAAGTTCCCTTTCGAACTCCTCATATTTTTCTTTTTCTTTTTCAGCCTTTCTTTGAAATTGATCAAATATTATTTTGAATGCTTCAAGATCACTTGGCTGCAATTTGTGAGAGTTACCCCATAATTTCGAAAATTCACGATCAACCTCCTTTAGATATTTCTGATCATCCAGCAATACATTTGTTTCGATATTATTATAAATTCCTCCTGCTGTAAAGTTGGATGAACCTATAATGCATGCAAAAGGCTGGTTGTCAATATAAAAAATAAAGAATTTAGAATGAAAATCTTTTCCAAGAAATTGTACGCTAACTTTTTCTTTATTATAAATGCTATTAAGAGAGTAGTAATTTGTCGGGGGACGCAGTGAGACCAATAAGTTAATGTTTTTATCAGCCTTATTCCATTGATTTATTAATTTGGTATCAGAAAAAAATGCAGTTGCTAGTTTTATAGTATCTGCCTTTTCGGACAAAGAGATCAATAATTCCTCAAAATCTTTACTTCCGTCATTAGTCCAGATCTTATTATTTTTTTTAGCCATTTGTAGTAGAATTCTATTTCATTTAAATAATGATAGTTTAACCTTATTTTGATAATCCCTTGATAATATCTTTTAAGGTTTCAAACTCAGGCTCGTCTAAAATATCTAAAGAGTTGTTCGTAGCAAGAAGTATTGCCTCTCGGCAGACATTAATTCTTCTTAAAAGAGGTATAACGATTGAGTTTCCGTGTAGAACATATTTTTTTATTTCCTGATTACTCGTAGGTATTTTGTATCCTTCACGGCTGCTGGCAATCAGAATACCCTTATCTCTTAAACTTCCCACCATATTTACAAACTGTTCTTTGCTCAACTTTGATTCTCTATTAACATTTAGATGTTCTATGAATTCTTGAGCGGTAGTATAGTTTTTGTAATGATTGGATTCATGATATCTTACGAGAACCTTTAAGAAATTGATGGAATCTTGTATAAGTTGTGTATCAGATGATGTTGTATCAAGATAATCGAAAATACTTCTTAAACTAAGATCACTGATAGCCTGATTATAGAACTCATCGGTAGAAAACTCAGTGTATTCATTGGTTTTATACAATTTGGGGAAATGGTTGATGCTGATGATCTTATCAGAAATAATGTCCATAAAGCTATCAGAAAATGAACTTTTTTTGTGTTCATCAAAAATATATCCCAAGGTTCCCGCCATCAAATCTGCCACTTGTACACCAAGTTCTTCCTTACTTTCACTGACAAAAAAGTCAGAGCCTTCGAATAGGGTTCGAATGTGATTTTGCTTTACATATTCTTTAAATTCAAGCATAAATTCATTACCTCCATGTTCGTCAACTTTAAGTTCAAGTTGTGGGAAGGATTTGTAAAGTTCCTTGTAGAGGATGCCATTCAAATATTTGTAAAATGATTTTTTAAATTTGAAACCTTCACCATAAAGTTTGGTTTTGTCTACTACAACGGAGTAGACATTAAATTTCAGCTTAACAATTTCATTGAGTATAATTTTCCTTCTGGTATGATTGTCCTTAATCTTGGATGATTTTATTTCTCCTGTCTGAAAATATTTTGCTCTTATATTTTCAACACCATCGTAGAATTCATCTAAGTCCTCAATATTTACAATAATCGCCGCTGCAATAAAATGTGTACTTTCCGATGAGAATTTGAATGAATTATTTCCAAATTCGTCGGCAAATGCAATTACTTGTTTCATTTTTTTTACTTGAATTTTAAATATACAAATATTATAAAATAGTTAAAGTTTTAATTTATTTAGAATTAGGTCAATACAGCGGTTAATTAAAAATAAGCGCTTTTTTTTAATAAAAAGTAAGCCCACAGACATTTTAAAGGTTGTATATTTGTAGTTATCGCTCGTGCGAAAATTAAGAAAAATATAAAAAAAATGAGTATTGGCAACGTAATAAGATCCATAAGGAATATAATGAGAAAAGATGAAGGAGTTGACGGCGATGCCCAACGTATTTCTCAGATGGTATGGATGCTTTTTATGAAAATATTTGCAGACAAAGAAGAAGAATGGAAAATAGGAAGAAAAGAGTATAAAAGTCCAATTCCTGAAGAATTAAAATGGCAAAATTGGGCGGCCGATGAAAATGGCTTGGCAGGTGATGAATTGATTGAATTTATTAATGAAGAGCTTTTTCCTGCTCTTAAATCGATACACCCAACAGATACCGATCAGTCCGTAATTATAAAATCTGTCTTTAATGACACTTATAATTACATGAAAAGTGGAAATTTGTTCAGACAAGTTGTTAATGAAATCAATAAAATAGATTTTTCAAGTCGAAATAAAGATATCCACGTTTTTAATGAAATTTATGAATCTATTTTAAAAGAACTTCAAAGTGCAGGTTCATCGGGAGAATTTTACACTCCCAGAGCGGTTACTCAATTTATGGTAGAAATGATAAATCCTCAAATAGGAGAAAGTATATTGGATCCTGCCTGTGGAACTGGTGGCTTTTTAACTTGTAGTTTAGATAATTTATCCTTACAAAATCACTTTGACAGATCTTCACTAAAAATTCAGGAGTCTATAAGAGGTGTTGAGAAAAAACCATTGCCGCACTTGCTATGCACAACTAATTTAATCCTACATGGAATTGAAAAACCAGCTATCACTAGGGGAAACTTATTATCGATACCTTATGATAGTTGGAATACAAAAAACCAAGTAAATATTGTACTTTCGAACCCTCCATTTGGTGGTCAGGAAGAAGACGGGACTGAAAAAAACTTTCCGGAAAAGTTTCGTACCAAAGAAACAGCTGATTTATTTTTAGCATTAATCATTAAAATTCTGAAGAAAAATGGTAGAGCTGCAGTTGTCTTACCTGATAGTTCTTTATCCGGAGAAGGTGTTAAAACCAGAATTAAAGAAGAGTTGCTGACGAACTGTAATCTGCATACAATCGTGCGTTTACCTAATGGTGTTTTCAATCCATATACTTCTATTAAAACTAATCTTTTGTTCTTTGATAAAGGAAAATCCACCAAAGAAGTTTGGTACTATGAGATGCCTTTACCTAATGATGTAAAAAACTTTAACAAAAATAGAATAATAACTATTGAAGATTTCGATTCAATTAGAAAATGGTGGACTGATAGAGAAGAAAATGAATATGCCTGGAAAGTAAATATTGAGTCAATAACTGCGTCTAATTATGATTTAGATAATGAAAATCCTACCCGGAATGAAGTTGAAAAAACAGAATCTGTTGAGGTGTTAATTGAAAAGATAGAAAACTCAATTGTCAGAAGTAAGGAATTAATTAATGAAATTAAAAAGACTTTTTTATGAGAGATTGGAAAAAAGTAAAATTAGGATCATTATTAACTGAATCTAAAATAGTTTCGAAAAATCCAGACACGGATAAACGTCTTAGAGTACGGTTGAATATGCTTGGCGTTGAAAAAAGACCAAAAACAAACGATAAGGAAGGTGCTACAAAATATTATACTAGGAGAGCTGGGCAATTCATTTATGGTAAACAAAACCTACATAAAGGTGCGTTTGGTATTATCCCTAAAGAATTAGATGGTTTTGAGTCCAGCTCGGATATTCCAGCCTTTGATGTGGATGAATCTTGCTATCCTGAATGGATTTATTATTTCTTTAAAAAAGGTAATTTCTATGCAAAACTAGAAGGAATGGCTAAAGGAGTTGGTTCCAAGAGAATACACCCATATCAAATATTTGGATTTGATATTTACTTACCTAGTAAGGAAGAGCAAAATGAAATTTTAAAAAAAATTTGTGAAGTAGAAGAAAAATACAACGGTCTATTATCTGAAATTGAGTACCAAGAGAATTCACTTTCGGAACTTCGTCAATCTGTTTTTGATAAAGCAATTAAAGGAAATCTTACTGAAAATTGGAGAAAAGAAAACCCCAATATAGAATCTGCAGATAAATTGCTTGAGCGTATATCGATAGAACGAGAATTGCTTATCAAAGAGAAAAAGATAAAAAAAGAAATAAAATATTTAATAGATAAAAACAAAATTCTATTTAATGAACCAAATAATTGGGTATGGTGTAAATTGGGAGATGTTATTAAACTGACTTCTGGACAGGATTTAGCTCCTGATTTATATTCAGATACTGTAGACCGAGGAATTCCTTATATAACAGGAGCTAGTAATTTTAATGAAGAGGCAGTTGTTATAAACCGTTGGACGGAATTTCCAAAGTCGATAGCCGTTAGAAATGAATTATTACTTATCTGTAAAGGATCTGGAGTTGGTAAAATGGCTTGGTTAAATTTAGACAAGGCTCATATTGCTAGACAAATAATGGCAATAAATACCATTATAATCCCTGTAAAGTATATCAAGTTAATATTAGATGTAAATAATGATTATCTCAAGAAAAAATCAACAGGAATTATTCCTGGAATTGATAGAAAAACAATTCTCGAAATAATAGTATGTATTCCTCCTGTTGAAGAACAAATTATTATAATAGAAAAAGTTGATCAATTATTAAATTACATAGCTCAACTTGAGCAGGTTATTATAGAAAATAAGATTAATGCTGAAAGCATTATTCATAGCTCGCTTATAAAAATGTTAGGGGAAAACGATTTTGATTTCATAAAAAAAGAACCAAATACAATTGATACGTCAGTCCTTTCAAGAAATATCAAATACGATAGCAAAACCACGCTTATGGAACTCATTGATTTATTAAAAAAGCACGGAAAATTACATGCTGAGGATCTTTGGAAAATGTCCAAACACTTTGACAATAAAAATATTGGAGACAGTATTGATAAGTTTTATGCCGATTTGAAAGAAAAGATTGAGATTGATAAGACTGTCAAGGAAGTAGAAAACGAAAAAGGTTATATTGAATTGGTATGAGAATCGATAAATTATACATAGACGAATTCAAAAATCTTCGTGATTTTAATATAGATTTGAATGAATCCAACATGCATACTGTTTTATTGGGGCAGAATGCTGCTGGAAAATCAAATTTACTTGAAGCTCTTGTTATTATTTTTAGGGATCTTGATTTAGATGATCAAACATCATTTAATTACATCCTTGATTATAAATGTAAAAATCTGAACTTAAGAATTGTTGGTGGACCCAAAACCAAAGGTAATTTCCAGATATATAGTATTACAAAAACGAAAGATGGTTTAGTATTGCAGAATACTAAACCCATATCTAAAAAACTCATAAAAGAAAATAAGTCTGACTATTTTCCTAAATATGTTTTTAGTTATTATTCTGGGGTAAGTAATCGACTATTAGAACACTTTGATAAACATCAATTTAGGTTTTATAAAGCCTTATTAGATGGTGTTGATGCTCCGCAAAGACCTTTATTTTATGCCAGACTAATACATAGTCATTTTGTTTTATTAGCTTTTTATGGATTTAAAGAAAAGACGATTAACTCATTTTTAGAAGAATATTTAGATATTATTGGTTTAGAATCGGTACTTTTTGTTTTGAAAAAACCTCAATGGAAAGGGGATAAAGAAATAGGAGATCCGAAGTTTTGGTATGCAAAAGGTGTTGTTAAAGACTTTTTAAATGATTTATGGGAAGCGTCAATGGCTCCTATATATAGCAAAGCAAAGGTAAGAGAGGACTTCAATAAACATCCTGAACAAGAACAGCTTTACTTATATATATCTAACCAAAGTAAGCTTCAAAAAATTGCTGAAAAATATGGCTCTAATACAGAGTTTTTTAAAAGTTTGGAAAGCACATATATTTCAGATTTGATTCAGGAGATTAGAGTTAAAGTACGTAAGCGTAATGTGAATGGGGATATTACGTTTAAAGAGTTATCCGAGGGAGAACAACAATTACTTACAGTTTTAGGTCTTTTAAGATTTACAAAAGATGAAGAATCTTTGATACTATTAGATGAGCCGGATACTCATTTAAATCCTTTGTGGAAATGGAAATATATGAATCTTTTGGAAGAGGTCGTACAAAAACCTAAGACTACTCAAATTTTAATGACAACGCATGATCCTTTAGTGATTGGAGGTTTAACTAAGAAGGAAATTCGCATTTTCCAAACTGTAAAAAGTGTAGATGATAATGGAGATGAATATCAACAAATCAAAACATTTCAGCCTGATTTTGATCCTAAGGGATTAGGTGTTGCTGGAATTTTAACTAGTGAATTTTTTAATTTGCCAGCAGCGATGGATGAAGACACTTACCTTGATCTAAACCGAAAAAGAGAATTGGAAGTATTAAACAGAGAAAATAAATTGAATGAAGCAGAAAAAGAAGAACTTCAAAAATTAATTATAAGCTTATCAAAAGTTGGTTTTGAGAAAGTTCAGAGAGATCCTCTATATGAAAGATTTATACAAGCGGTTTATAAAAACCCTGATTTGAAAAAACTTCCTTCAAATATTGATGAAAGAAATCAACAAAATGAAAAAATGGCGGCTCTGATAAAGCAAATTATGGATGAAGAAAAAAGCCTATGAGATATATTGACTTAAGTAAAATCGAACTTCCAGCGGGTTGGTTGAATAAAGCCAACAACTTAACTCAACAATTAATTGATGCTGATTCTGAAGAAGCTCGTGATATTATTATTGATAAAAATCAAATTTGGCGAGAATTATTTATTCCTTTAAGTAAATTATCTAATGGAAAATGTTGGTATTCAGAAGCTTTAGATGTAATGTCTGATAGAGATATTGATCATTTCAGACCAAAAAGTAAAGCTATAAACATAGAAGAAATTCCACGAGGCGATAATGATGGTTACTGGTGGCTTTGTTATGATTATGAAAATTATAGATTTAGTAGTCAATACTCTAATGAGTTGAGAAGAGATAAGTTCAATCTTGAGAAAGATACGGGGGGAAAATGGCATTATTTTCCGTTATTTGAAAATAGTGCTGTAGCAAAAAATAAGGGAAGATGTAAAGATGAAGAAATAATGTTGTTAGATCCTTGTGATGAGGATGACCCATATTTATTAACATTTGACTCAAAAGGTAAAGCAATACCAAATTCTGCTGCAATACTAAATGCTAATGATAATAGAAGAGTTTTAACATCAATAAAACTTTATCATTTGGATCATACACCTTTAGAAGAGCTAAGAGAACGGACATGGAATTTTTGCCAAAGGATGATCGATGAAATCAGAAATATTTCTTCAATTCCAGAAGGGCTTTCAATATCAGATACGAATCGAGTGAAATTTTTAAAAAATGAGATTAGACGGATTATGAATAAAGATGAACCTTTATCAGCTGTTGCAATTGCTTGTTGTGAGCAAAATGGACTATCAATTTTAGCAGAGAGAAGATGATAATTCAAACAGGAATAAAACAAAAGCTTGAAGCCGAATTATTAGAATCTAAGTCCGTATGGATTGCTACGGCTATGATTAGCTATAATGGTTGGAAATTTATCCAAAAAAACCTCTCAAAGGAAGTGGAGCAGCATTTTTTAATAGGTATTGATCTAGCTACTGAACCTAAAGTATTTGAAGAAATATTAAATAATCTTCATATCAATGCCCGTGTGTATCAGACGAATTACACATTTCATCCTAAGGTGTATCTTCTTCAAAAAAAAGATAATTCATTTACTGCATTTATAGGATCTTCCAATACTACAAGTTGGGGTTTAGATAAAAATGTTGAAATGAATTTTCAAGTAAATGACCAAAATGAATGTAAAAAAATATTGAAATGGTTTACAGAGCTATATCTTAAGGGGTATCTTATCACAGAAGGCTTTGTAAATACTTATAAATCAAACTTTATCAAAGCTTCTTACAGAAAAAAACAAAATCAAATTGACGTTGATTTAATAGGGGATGAAATTACTAGAGATAAAGATCAGTTTTTTTCGAGAAATGATCATCAAATTTTTGAAACAAAATATCACCGTATCAATAGTCTAGACTTAAAGAGAATTAGAAAAGATGTTAGCAATAAATTTAAGAAATTACATAAGATAATTTATCCCCAATTTAAAAACTATGGATTGAATGAATTATATTGCCATCATAATTCTAGAGAAATCGTTAGTAGACATTTTTTTAATCGTTACAGTGGTAATTATATAAATTCTATTTGGCTTCATTATGGAAAATCTAATGTTGAACTTTCTAAATATTTAAATGAAGATAAGTCTATCAATAAACCATTTTCTTTCATCAATAATATTCGTTTGCAAATTATAATTCACGATGAAAGTTTAGGTATTTGGCTGGTATTAGGAAGAAATAATGGTAGTGGTGCTGATAGAGAATACTTCAAAAATCAATTGCAAAACAAAAGTAACCTAAAACAATATTTTTCAATAATTAAACAACTACAAGATTATTGGATTGATTCTGGAAGGGAATCTGTTGCAATTACAAATCTGAAGGATGAAAATCACTTACTTGATTTAGTAGATAAATCCGAAATTGATAACTATTTTATAATTGGCAAGGAAATTCATTATTTAGATGCAAGTATATCAAATCAAAATATTTCTAATACAGTTTTAGTTGAATTTCAAAAATTATATCCACTTTATATTTTTATGAAAGACTCATGAATATTATTAAAAAAATCGGCATTTCTGGCACAACTTAATTAACAAACTGCTATAAAATCTCCACACAGATTAAAACACCTTCTGTATAACTATACCCGTATCCAAATCCATAACTTCCACCACCGCTTACTTTTTCTGTCTCAGAAAAAACTCTTCGTGAACTTGATATTCCTTCAGAGCTATATTGATAATTATAACGACCGGAAGAGATAGGAACGATTGAAATGATTTTAGCATTTTGCGAGCATAGTTTTTCAAGCTCATTGTTTATATCTGCTGATAATCTTTCTCCGTCAATTTCTGAATCTGACCATCCCACAACTTTGGGTGAAACCACTCTTTTAGTGACTTGTTTTTCTTGTCCTAACCAGTTCTTTTTAGTTTCTCCTGTTGGCACGTCATCAGCTAAATTTTGTATTATAGGTTTGAAATGTGCTGGAATAAATATGGTTTTTATCATTCTGATAATTTAAAATTTTAATATTGGTTTCTTTTAGTGAAAATGACAATTTTGAAAAGAAGCTAAGCTTGAAATCCCAACTATTGTTAAGATTTATTACTTAGATAAAAGTTTTATAGTAAAAACCTAAATTATTTCCTAAGATACTTTTGAACTTTGGCGGCAGAAGTTCAGATAGCTTTAACTTCTGCTTTCAATTGTTTTATGGCAACATCAAATTTTTTTGACTACTGGTCTAATTCTCAATCCTAATCGCGTCAAGAGGTTTTTACTTAAATGATAGCCCATCATAAAAAAAATTGTCTAATAAAAGTAAAGGTAAACAGTTTGTTAATATGATAATTACGGATTTCCGTAAACAAAAATAAAAAGCATCCCAAAAAAATTACTCTGTATTTTTACTGAATTTACCTCACGATTTTTAATGATTTTTTCTAAGAAAAAGAACAAATACGACTTTCGTCGATATTTTATACAATTTACGGGCTTTTTTGAAAACTTAAATTTATTTTCGAATTATCTCATCACTTTAGCAACAGATATTTCAAATGCTTTAAAAACTTCTTTCAAAATTTAGTTCTTAAAATTTATTTTTTGACAAATAGTCTAATATTTGAAAAAGTTTTTATTGACATAATGATGTTTAGTGCAAGATGATCCTCTAATTTTATGCGACAAAAAAATATTTATTGTATGATGATTATGAAAGACCTCATGTAACTATAAAGATACTTTTCAACTAATTAGAATTTAGATTAGTTCAAAAATAAAAAGAGATTATTTAGAATGTTATAATTATTTAACTTCTTTTTATTTTTCTTCGTCTAATTGCCTTACCTGTATTAAGTGATTTTTGCAGACCATAATGTATCGAGTATCTAACATCTTCTTTAACCTTTGGATTAATATTTGAGTAGGTTCGTTCTCTGAAAGACCAATGTATATGTGTATCATTTTCCGTATCTTCAATATAACAAATTATATTCAAGTCATATAAAAATTGAAGAAGGCTATCGCTTGACTCAAAAAAATATGGTACATTTAATTCATCCTTTTCGATATATGTTGCGAAATCTTCATATGATTTTAGATATTCATCATAAGTGAAACTTGCTTTACCATCTAAATATTCAAAAAATTTCAGAAATAATTCATAATCTTTATCTGAATGGTAGAATGCTAGATAATCTTTTATTTCACCTAATAAATAATCAGAATAATTATTTCTAAATTCTTGACTTTCAAAATCATTTTTATCTATAAGTGGAAACTTTCTACCGGCATTTATTTCCATTTTTACCTTCTCTTGTAGTAAAGTCATCATCGTTATTATATCTCTTGGTCTAAACATTGAAAATCTAAGAAAAGATACAAAGGAGTTTTCTATTTTACCATTTACAGTGGGTGTGAAGTTGAAGTAATGATTCCAACAAGTACCAAGATCAAAAGTTTCTTCTTGTTGAGAAGATAAAATATTGTCACTCAATTTAAAGATTTTTGATGTATTAAATATTGGATAGGTTGTTCGCCAATCTAATAATACACTATTATCGCGAATTTTAGTATTTAAATTTTGCAATCCTAAGTGTGAAAATATATCAGGTCTAAGTAATAAAATTACCTTTATACGTCCTTTTGAACCTTTTATATTTGCAAAAAAATCATTATTTAAGCTCCAAGTGGCATTAGCCAATCCTTTAATACATTCTAAATAATCTTCATAATCAATATTTCGGGGTCTAATATCTATGCCATCAATAAACTGGATATGGTTTTTTTCCAAATTAAGAGAACTTAAAGCTGTCTCAAATTTCCTTTGAATAAACATTAGATTAACCTGAAATTGTGATTTGTTAAAACTTTCAATTTTTTTGTCGTAACCAGAGATATTAAAATTTTTGCTTAAAATAGATGCTGCAACTTGTGATTCTTCAATAATATTTATAGCATTAATTATTTCTGGAGAAAATGCTGATTTGTAGAATTCATCAATTGCATCATTTAGTGGTTTAAATTTGGAATGAATTGAAAATAAAACGTTATCTTTTTCTGACTCTTTTATTTTAACACTGATTAGAAGATATAAAAGAACTTTCCATATATTGGTATAATCAGTTAAGTCTAAATTTTTTGATTTTTTTAAACTAATGAATTTAGAATATTCAGTTTCCCGTATATAATTGATTTTTGAATTTGTATTTTGATATTCGCTATTTGATAAATATATGGAATACGCTGTTTTACCTGTACCTTTATCTCCGATAAGAAAATAAATATTCTGATTTATTAAGGAATTTAATTCGTCAGTTTTAATAAAATATTTCTTTAGTAAATTTTTATTTTCTCTCTTTTTATAATTTTCTGCATCTGCAAAGCCTAAATTTAAATCTGTAAATATTTTCATGTTTTAGTTTTATTATACACTATCAAATATACAAAATGTTACTATTTTAAAAAATGAAATAATTTTTTTATTAGCTTATTGAAAAATTAATGGTGTATTTAGATATTTTGTTTCAATATAAAGAAATCATACTCTTTAAGATTCTTTATATGCTTTTTTGACCAATATTCCTTTACGATCTTTTCTAAATTTTAGTAACTTATTTTTATCTTCAACTCTTTTGAAAAACTCTGACATGGAAATTTCGAAATAATCGCAAATTGCAAATAGTTTGCTGCAAGTAATATTATGGTCTGTAGAAGTATAGCGTTCTAAAGCAAGATTTTTTCCAAATTCACTATAATATTCATTATTGACATCTAGCAAAGCCTTACCGCTCTCTCTATAAAGTTCTTTAATCACATCTGAAATTGCATCAGTTAGTTCTGGAATTTTTGTTTGCTTTCTCATATTAACAAATGGAGTGATAAAAAACAATCTTAACAATTACACATGTGTAAATTAATTTTGGTATATTCGCATTATGAAACATCAAATTATTGATGTAATTTTGCGAAACTTCAAAAAATATTAGAAGCCATTCGCTTAGAATCTCGGATAGAAAACTGGCACTTTTTAGCAACGAGACGATAAGCAGAAGGCTCACGACCATGGCGTGAGCTCTCTTATCTGTTGCAAGGTATGCCAGTACCTCTATCCAGTAAGTAGAGTTTCACGCCGTTTTATTTCAATGTTGTCAGATATTTTCTCTACACCCTAAGCTGCTTTCTAATATAATAACTGACTGCACGATACAATGGGGTGTACAACTCATTGCGGCTTTAAAGCTTTCACGGGACATAATTTCATTCATATTAAATGGCTTTCAGGTGCCTTGCGGTTATCTTAGGCGAAATCCTTTACCAAAGGGCACTGCGAAAGTTTTGTTTTCAAATACCTGAATCCAGAAGTAATAATAAAAAAGAAGAAATGAAATAGAATCATCCTCCGCATAAAAAAAGCTCCTCCCATAAGTTTGCAGACCCGGGAAAGAGCTAGAGTTTATTCGAGGATTTTAATAAAATTAAAACCCATACAAAACTATGAAAAAATCCTATTCTAACATAGGAAGCATCGGTCTTGTGTTTATGTTTACCGTAATATGCGGAAACATTAAAGCGCAGACCAGGACAGTGACAGGAACTGTTACTGTCGGAGACAATCAATCACCGCTTTCGGGAGTTGTGGTCTCGCAGGAAGGTAGTGATCAGGTTACTTTAACCAATTCAAAAGGTATTTATCAATTAGAAATAACAGGAGAAAATCCATCTGTCATCTTTCGGCATCCTGAATATGCGGAAAAGAAAATCGCTCTTGGCGGTAGAACAGTTATCAATCTTAAGCTGGATCAAAAGGAACAGGGCATTGAGGAAGTGGTTGTCAATGCGGGATATTATAAGGTTAAGGACAAGGAAAGGACAGGAAGTATTGCTCGGGTTTCTGCTAAAGAAATTGAAAACCAGCCTGTGACGAATGTGTTGGCATCTGCACAAGGTCGTATGTCAGGAGTAAGCGTTATGCAGAACTCTGGTACTGCTGGTGGTGGATTTGATATTCAGATCAGAGGAAAAAACAGCCTGAGATTTGATGGTAATTATCCTTTAATTATTGTTGACGGTGTACCCCTCAATGCGCAGTCCAACTCTTTAAGTACTTTATCGAATAATATTCTTTCCAAGGGAGAATCAAGTCCGCTTAATTCCATCAATCCGAATGATATTGAAAGTATGGAAGTTCTTAAGGATGCTGATGCAACGGCAATTTACGGTTCCAGAGGAGCAAATGGGGTTGTGATTATAACAACAAAAAAAGGTAAAAAGGGAAAATCTTTGCTGGAATTTAATGCCATTACTTCTGTATCAAGAACTAATAAGTTGGTAGAAATGGCCAATACTGAGCAATATCTTCAATTGAGAAGAGATGCCTATGCCAATGATGGAATCACAACCTATCCTGTAACAGCATACGATATTAATGGGAAATGGGATCAAAGCAGTAATACGGACTGGTACAGAGAATTCATTGGGAAAACTTTTATAAGCCAGCAGCAACAGCTCGCTTATTCAGGAGGATCAGAAATTGTTCAGTATTATCTGGGGTTGTCTAATTTGGAGCAGGGTAGTGCTTTTGGTCATGGTTTAAGATACAAACGTTCTGGATTTAATTTTAGCACCGTCATTACAAGCCCCGACAAGAAGCTTAAAATAAGTCCGACTATTTATTATACTAAAGAAAATAATAATCAGACAGATGCAGATCTTACCCGACAGATTTTGCTGGGTCCTGATGCTCCAATGTTATATCAGTCTGATGGTAGTCTTAATTGGGAAGGAAATACTTTTACCAATCCTCTGGCAAAACTGGAAAATAAGTATTTAAATGCTATCAAATCATTGGTAACCAATGTTAATGCATCTTATGAGATTTCAGGACATTGGGCTTTAAAATTGAATGCAGGGTATACACAAACGCAACAAAATGAATCAAGAATCAATCCCTCCTCCGCCTTCAATCCAAGTTTAGGCTATACGAGCAGTATTTCTGCACGTTATGAAGGATTGGTCTCTAAGACAAGTTGGATTGTTGAACCTCAGCTTCACTGGAATACAAAATGGAATAATCATTCTTTCAGCGCATTCCTGGGTTCTACATTTGAGGAAAGAAAAAATGATATCGTAAGATTACAGGCATCTGATTTTACTTCAAATGAATTTATAGATAATTTGTCCAATGCGAAAGTGCAGAAAATAATTGAAGATACGAATATCGACTACCGCTATACTGCTTTTTTTGGACGTTTTAATTGCAATTATTCAGGGAAATACATTTTTAATCTGACAGGTAGGAGAGATGGTTCCAGCAGATTTGGTCCGGACAAAAGATTTGCCAACTTTGGTGCTGTAGGTGCAGCCTGGTTATTTTCCGAGGAAGGCTTTATTAAGCAAAACTTAAAGTGGTTGAGCTTTGGAAAGCTGAGAGCTAGTTTAGGGACTTCCGGAAGTGATCTGATTGGAGATTATCAGTATTTGAATACTTATACAACCACATCACAAGCTTATGATGGAACAATAGGAATTTATCCTTCAAGATTATATAATCCGGATTTCAGTTGGGAGAAAACGACAAAGCTTGAGTATGCTTTAGAACTTGGATTTCTAAAAGATCGGATTAATCTTTCTGTAGGCTGGTTTAGAAACAGATCATCTAATCAATTGGTAGGAATTCCTTTGCCTGCTACTACAGGTTTTGCAACAATACAAAGTAATTTTTCTGCAAAAGTTCAGAACTCAGGAACTGAGGCGGATCTGAGTATTTCAATTTTAAGGGGACAAAATGTGAGATGGAAAATGACTGGAAACTGGACTCTTCCAGAGAGCAGGCTTTTGGAATATGATAATTTGCAATCATCATCTTATTCTTCTACTTATGAAGTGGGGCTATCATTAAACATTAAAAAGGTTTATGAACTTAAAGGGGTTAATCCAACTACAGGATTGTTTGAATTTTCTGATTTAAATGGCGATGGTAAGATAGATTCCAATGATAGAACGAAAGTGGTTGATATAGGTGTTAAAAATTTCGGTGGAGTAGGAAGTCAGGTTTCATATAAAAACTGGTCATTGGATTTTCTTTTTCAATTCGTTAAACAGAGACAATTCAATTTAGATTATAGTTTACCATTATTAGGTTCTATGTCCAACGTTCCAACCTATATGCTCGATTACTGGACTCCTGAAAATCCTAATGCACGTTTTCAACGACCCAGTACAGGTTCTAATAGCAATGCATCCAGAGCTTTTGCGCAGTATCAAGCCAGTGATGCAGTCATTGTAGATGCTTCATTTATAAGGCTGAATAATGTACAGATAGGCTACAAAGTTCCTCTGTCGGGAACTTTGATTAATGATCTGACACTACAATTGCATGCGCAGAATCTTGTGACTTTCACTAAGTACAAAGGTATTGATCCCGAAGTGCAGGGGTTATTTCTGCCTTTGGCAAAAACGTTCGCCTTTTCAGCTAATATTAAATTTTAACAAAATGAAAAATTCATATCATTATAAAAAGTATTTCTTACACTCTATTATTCTATTTTTCGGTTTCTATGTGATAAGCTGTGAGAAGTTTCTTGAAGTGGATGACCCAAACAATCAGATATCGCAATCTATGGTGTTTAAAGATAAAAGCCTTGCTTATGCAGCTTTGTCGGATGTTTATTCCAATTTAAGAGCCAATACGCTTTTAAATGGTTCGCTTTATGGGGTAGGAACATTAATGGGCTGTTATACGGATGAGCTCAATTCTGTTAGTAATCAGTCTCTGGATTTTAAAAGCTTTTTTGATCTTAGTGTCCAGCAAAATACCACTGTTGTTAATACGATCTGGGTGAATGCCTACAAGCAGATCTATGCTGTTAATAATATCATTGAAGGAGTTGAAAAAAGTACAGCTTATCTTGATCAGCAGACCGTTAATCAGATTTTGGGCGAAGCTTATTTTATACGAGGGTTCTTACACTTTTACCTGGTTAATCTTTATGGTGATGTACCGTACATCACTACTACTGATTATCTGCAAAATCAATCTGTTTTAAGACAGAGTTTAGATAATGTATATGTTCATATTGAGGAAGATTATCAGAAAGCAGATCAGTACCTGACAGACCAATATCCTACAGCCAATCGTACGAGAATTAACAGATCAGGCGTCAGATTGGCATTAGCCAGACTATATTTATACAAGCAGGAATGGGCAAAAGCCAGAATAATGGCGGATTTGATTATTCAAAATCCATTGTATACAATGGAAACGGATATTTCAAAGACGTTTTTAAAAGACAGTAAAAGCGCTGTCTGGCAATTTATGCCTTTAGAAGCAGGAGTCAATACTTTAGAAGGACAGTATTATATTTTTGTCACTTTGCCTCCGCAAAATGTCGTTTTATCTCAAAATTTATTGAATTCATTTGAACCCAATGATCAGAGAAAACTAAAATGGACAAAGGCTTTATCTAATGCCACGATGAATTATTCTTACCCCTATAAATATACCCAGAATAATAAAACTTCATCATCATTAGAATTTTCAATTGTATTGAGAGTCGAAGAGGCTTATTTAATTTTGGCTGAAGCGGAAAATGAGTTAGGAAATATTCAGACTGCAATGACCCGATTAAATCAATTGAGACAAAGAGCAGGGCTTGTTGGTCTTGATAATTTAAATCAACAGCAGATAAGAACTGCTGTGATGGATGAGCGTCGACACGAATTGTTTACTGAGTTTGGACATAGATTCTTTGATCTTAAAAGAAAAGGTCTTTTAAATATCTATATGCCAACAGTTAAATCCTCTTGGAAAAACTATATGTCTCTATTGCCCTTACCTGAAAATGAATTGATTGCCAACCCATCTCTTAAACCTCAGAATAATGGCTACTAAATTTTATGCATCATTATTGGCTTTATTGTGTTTTTGTTGCGGAGAAATTTCTGGACAAAAGGTTTTAGATGATCAAAGATTTGATAAATGGTACAAGATTGTTAATTCAGATATCAGTAATAATGGTCATTGGAGTTCATTTAATAAAATTTATGACAACTCAGAAAAAAGAATGGTTCTGTTAAATGCACAAACTAAAGACACCATCTCTTTTAAAAATGTCGTTAAAAGTTTTCTCAATAATAATCTCTTTGTAGTGCTTCAATCAGATAATAGTCTATTAATAATCAACTTAAAAACTAAAGAGAAAAAAGTAATTAAGGATGTATCTGATTTTAATTTTAAAGATGATTTTCAATATGGTTTTATCATTACACGTTCTAGCAGCCAGCTTGTTAGCATTTGTCAACCCTTTAAATCATCTAATATTGCTCAAGGGGTCACAAAAATTCAACCCCTTGATGATGACCTGTCATTGGTTTTAGGCAGTGATTTTTCTTTTATCGTTAGTTATAAGACAGGTAAGATCATAACGAGATTTGACAGTATAAAATCGCAAGAGCTGATTAATCACACACCTGATATTTCAAATAGATTATCAAAGTTTATTGTAAAAGATAGTGGAAGATTGAAGGTCTTATTCTACAATTGGAATGGAGAGAAAAGATTTGATAAATATATTGATAATAAGTTTAATGATTTTACGGGGTTTGGATTTGGTGATCATGATATGCTTATTGCATCAAGAAAAAACAAACCCATTTCCTACAAAGATAGCATTGAAAATTGGTATAGTAATGATCTAGCTTTGAAACCTAATTTCGAGGCAAGAAAAAATAGAGATTTTGAAGCATTACTGCTCAATCTCTCAACCGGGGAACAGATATCTAATGAAAGTGATCCAAATGTAAGCAATCGTTATTTGATTTTTAATGATCAGTATATTTTAGAGGTTCTGGATTTTGCCAATGGTGATTCCGATACTGAGTTTTTAATTCCTTCCATTAGGATTAGAAATGTTTATAGTCATAAAGTTGAATTTGAAGTTCAAAAAGCGAAACAATTTTATCCGGTAGGAAAAGGGGTATTGATTTACTTTGAGAATCGAGATTGGTGGATGTATAATTTACATTCCAAGAAGAAAGAAAATCTGACGAGTAAAATAAATGAAAACTTTTATCGATTTAACAGGCAAAATGAGAGCAACATCAATTCAGCAGGAGATCTGTTTTTTTCGAATAATATGAGTAAAATTTATCTAACCTCAGTTAATAATTTGTGGGAATACGATCTGAATTCTAAAACATATAAAAATATAACTAACTCTTCTGATCCGGAAGTATCCTTTAAGATATTAAATAGAGCAGTAGTGACAAGTGCACCTCTTAGATGGACTAGATATAGGAAAATCAAAGAAAATTATATTTTAATTAAGGTTAGTCATAAAGATGATATTAGAGAGGGGCTTTCTGTGTATGATGATAAGAAACTTGAAAGGATTTCAGGTTTGGATTTTTATAAGCTGGATCAATTCGTTTGTTCTACAAGTAATATTAGTTTTACTAAAGAAAATGCTAATACGCCCTATATGTTAGAAAAATACAACATCAGAGATAAAACATTGAAAGTGATTTATGAGTCCAATAAGGAAATGT
The DNA here is from genome assembly GCF_032055105.1 of Epilithonimonas sp. Lineage (GTDB taxonomy): Bacteria > Bacteroidota > Bacteroidia > Flavobacteriales > Weeksellaceae > Epilithonimonas. Next base: position 80,680 of record NZ_DAMBRK010000011.1, on the reverse strand, counting down.
TTCAGAAAGAAAAATTTCCAAAAGCAGAATTAATTGATTTTAGGGATGATGTTGGAAATACAACGTATGTAAGTGTTATTTTACCTCCGGGCTATCATCATGATAGAAAGTATCCTGCCATAGTATGTGTCTACGAAAATGAAGCAGCTTCCTACAAGACTTTTTATTTTCCCAGTGTTTTCAATCAGTCCGGATTCAACCGATCTTTGACTGCTATGGAAAATTATATTATTATTTTACCAAGGATAAAGTATATTATTAATCAACCTGGGGAATCTGCTCTTAGGTCAGTTAATAAAGCTATTGAAATAGTATCTGATTCTTTTAGTATAGATCAAAGTAAAATAGGAATAATGGGGGAATCTTTTGGAGGATTTGAAACAAATTATATCATTGCGCACTCGGGATTGTTCAAAGCAGCAATAAGTGGAGCTTCCTTATCTGATATTACAGCCTCTTATTTTTCAGTCAGTAAAACCAATTTTAGACCAAACATTTGGAAATATACAGATCAAAGTTTTAGATTTTCTGGTAATTTTTATGATAATAAAAACGTGTATTTTAATAATAATCCTGTCTTTAATGCTGATAAAATAAATACACCGCTTTTGCTGTGGGCAGGAAAAGAAGATCGGCACGTTGATTTTGAGCAAAGTATTGCAATGTTTGTAGGATTAAGAAGTCTTAAGAAACCTGTTGAACTTATGTTATTTCCACAGGAGGGGCATACACTGATGAAACCTGAAAATCAAAAGAAAGCAACGCAATATTTCTTGAATTGGTTCAACCATTATCTTAAATAGAAACTATGATAAAAATAAAGAAAGCTGCCGATAGGCAGCTCTTTTTATTATGGTCTGTAAAGAGACTCAGGGCAACTGGTTCCCTGAAGTTCTCGCAAAACGTTACCGTTGCCATCCTGACAGGCAAAAGCCGAAGGAATGGTTGAACATGCAATAAATGTATTTTCACATTTTGGATTAGCCGGATCTGAAACATCCAGCATATGTCCATCTACAATAGCACTGTTATGCGCTTTGAAACTTTGAGTTGTCAATGCTGCTCCTGTAGCTAGTAATCCTACACATACAGGTAAAATGAATTTTTTCATAATAAAGTAATTTTAGTTTTTGCCTACTCTTTTATAGGTTTTGGGCTTTCCCTAATCAATTGTTTTGATATCACTTGCGCATAGCGGTACCTTACAATTTCGCTTCCAATCAATGTATAAAAAAACTGATCGGTTGCTAACATTTGGGTCATCTTATTGTCACCGCGGTTTTCGACGTAAAAACTTCCCAGATATTCTCTTTTACTGATGTTATACATATCTACAACACTATTGTTTTTCCAGTGTTTTCTTAGTTCATATCTTCCAATTAAATTCGATTTATTAAATAAAATATCCTGCTGAACAGTGGCATATGCATTGACAATCTGTGGTGGTGCAGCCATTTTCTTAATACCATTTTTCATTTCGACCACTTTAATTTGAGGCCTTGATATTGTATCAATGGTATGATGTATCGATTTTTGACTTATGGTTTTATCAAAAACATCAAAACGGTTTTTGTAGTAATAAACATAGATCAATGACTCACTAAACGGGCTGTATAATAACTGTCCATCTGTTTCAAATAGACCATTTCCATCTAATGAGGTATCATTCAATTTTACTTGGTTATCTTCTGAAAGATTTAATATTCCTAGTGTATTTGAACCACTATGACTGCTTTTAGAACGCAAAGCGATATGATCATTGTCGACACTTTCCAAATCACTGAAATAAGCGTCGTTTTCACTAATGATCTTCATTTCAGATTGCCCTATCTGCGCTTTGTAAATTACAGGAATTTTTCCATCGTATAAAAATACATACGGAGGAGCAACTTTAATCTTAGTACTTGACCACTTGAATTTCTTATAATTTTCAGGTTTCAGTAAATACTGTTTATAAAGTTTTAAGTCTTTTGAGATTTCAGTTAGAAGAAATGGAGAAGTATAATTTCCAAGATAGATTTTATCATTATCATATCCTGCAAAATAAAATGAATTGAACTTCAAATCATAACGATCTATTTCAACCACGCCATGATGAGGAAAACGCCTGATAAAATTGTTTTCTTTTTTTATCACATATTCAGAGGTATAATACAATAATACCACTATACCACTACTAAATACCAACATAAAAAGAACTACCGAGATTGTTCTTTTTATGTTAATATTTCTGTCCTTTTCTACTATAAAATAGGAGATTATGGCAATAAAAATACAGCCCATGTTGAAAATTAGATGTGTATTCCAATCCATTTTTTCCAAAATACCGCCACAAGAACAAGGTATAAATTCACTATAATTCAAAATAATATAAATGTAAGCTGTAAATGCTCCCATCAGTCCTATTGAGGAATACAATCCAAGCCTGCGAGTGGTAGGTATAGCTAGTAAAAAAGAAATCACTATTTCAATTACTATAGTGAAATAGGACACAATTCCTGCATAAGCACTTAACAGTGGTGATTGCCCTATTTGTATTTGAAAATTTTCAAAATCTAATATCTTACTAATGCTGGCGTAGCAAAATAGCAGTATAAAGAAGTAACAGGTGAATTCAACGAATATTATCCCTAATTTTTTCATGGTTATGTTTTAATTTTAACCTGGTTTTAGCAAAATCCATTTTACTTTCTTTCCACAGTATAAAGGCATTGATTCTCCTTTGGAGACGTACACTATTGTGCTGATTGTACCACTGGATTCCCATTCACCACTAGCTGTACATGTCTTTCCTGATTCAATGATAATTTGCTTGCGTATTTGTTTGTCATGCTTTTCATTTTTTGATGATTCAGCCATTATTTAATACTATCATTCTGGATTCTCCAATGTGATTTATCTTTCCTCGGCTCATCATCATCTCCTGTTTCAATATTATTTGAAGAGGGATTTTCAGGAGCTGTGTCATTTTCAGATCTGGAATATATCTTCTCCGAAGTACTTGTTGTTTTTGGTAGAATTTCATTTTCAGAATCTATATTAAGATCTGATCTTTCACATGATTGCAGAACTACTGCCGTAATTAAACTTAATATTGAGATATACTTTTTCATAGAATTTTAATGATTTTAAAAAGTTATCCCGGCCGGTTTTTGATCGAATTCGTTAAGCGAAAATACTTGGCTTGTATCGATAAACAAAGGGAATATCGTGACAAGAGATATTTAATTACGTGATAAAAGATACTTTGTCACTTGTGTTTTTGTCTGTAATTAACTGGTAAACAATTAATTATTTTAGAATCGAGTATTCGGCGATCACAGAGGACGTTTGCTCTGTACATTTTTTTTTTAAATTTGATGTAACAACACCATGAAAATCTTCAACAAATTTCTTTTATTATTACTGTTTTTCACATTCTGTAATTTTCAAAGTCAGGATGTTAAGAAGTACACCTATTCAGAGCTCAATAAACTTTTCGATGACTATCCTGAAAATGATAGCCGTGCAATGATCTTTGTCAATTTATATATTGACAAGGCTAAAAAAGAAAAAGAACTATCAAAGCTCATAGCCGGCTATGAGGAAGCGGTCTATTATAATCGTTCGGTAGAAAGAAAGATAAAATATGCGGATAGTGCTGTTGCTGTAGCTCTTGAAACCAACAATGGAGACAGAATCTCGATGGCGTATTTAAAACGAGGAATTATCTACTACTACAATGAAAGGAATTACAACAAAGCGTTACAAGAATATTTGACTGCATTTAAGTATTCAAAGAATACAGAAGATCATTATCTGTATCATAAAATATTATATCACTTAGGAATTGTTAAATGTTATTTAGGCTTTTATCAGGAAGCGGCAATGCATTTCAGTGAAACAGCTTCTTACTACGAAAAAGAGGCTTCTCGCAAATTACACCCTAATTTAAGACTGAACAATGAACATGGCTATCTAAACAGTATTTACAGGTTAAGTTCGTGCTACAGAAATCTAAAATTTTATAAGAAAGAAGATTCTCTGATTCAGATCGGCTTTGAAAGAGTCCAAAATTCTAAGCAATTTGCTCTCGAACTGGCCTATTTTCAGAAAGCAAAAGGTATTCAAAGTATAAGAAAGAAACAATCTTCTCTGGCTTATCAATATTTGAAAAGCTCAGAGAGAACTTTAAAGAATGAAGACGATTTTGTATCACTGGCGACAGTGTACTTTTATCTTGGAAAATTAAATTTTAACAATGACGACCAAAAGAGTGCTTTGCTATATTTTAGCAAGGTTGATTCAATTCTCAATAAATTTAATTTTGTTACTCCGGAAGTCGTCAATAATTATAAGTACCTCATCCAATATGCAAAAGAAAAGGGAGATGACCATCTTCAGCTTTATTATACCAATAAACTATTGAGAGCGGATTCTATCATTTCCTCGGACTTTTCTACATTATCTACAAGAATCTATAGTGAATATCAGGTTGATAAATTAAATCAGAGCCGGGATAAGCTTATCAGAAAACATAATTGGGAAAGTTCTTTTCTTAGTTTGATCATAATTTGTGTGTTGTTAATATTTTTTTACTTTTTATTTCGTCACAGACAAAGGCAAAAAATTCTAACAAAAAAATACGATGATCTTTTAGAAAAAATAAAGAATAATGATTTAGCAGATAAGGAGCCAAGAGTACTTAATGAAAATGTAATTAAAAGTATTTACAGTGACGAAACTATTGATGAGATCAGAAAAAATCTACAGATTTTTGAGGACAAAAAACAATTTCTAGATAAAGATCTCAAATTACCGGATGTTGCAAGATTGATAAAAAGTCACAGATCAGCATTATCATTTGTTTTAAATGAACATATGAATACTTCTTTTACCCAATACATTAAGATCTTAAGGATTAATTACATCACCAAAAAGATGATGGAAGACAAGATCTACTTGAAATATAGTATGGATACGTTGGCTTCAGAATGTGGAATGAAGAATAGGAATGTTTTTTCAAATCATTTTTTAGAAATTAATGGAATTAGACCTACTGATTTCGTTAAGAAAAGGCTTCAGGAAAGGGAAAACAACTGAATTTTATTTTTTTTAGCCCGATTTTTACGTAAATAAAAAAATAAGACGTATGAACGGAAAACTTTTCAGAAAGAAGGTCGATCAGCTATGGAGTAATCTCATGGCAAATGTAGAGCAGATCAACAGAGGTGAAAATGATATTATCGGTCGGGCTGAGGAAATTTTAATGGAAACAGATGCTGCAATAAGGCAATTGAAGATTATTTTACGACAATATCAATTTGCAGATTGGAGTGAAGAGATTTATTTTTTCAAAAATACTAAGCCACAGTTTGTGGCGATGTATATCTATTACTCGAAGATTCTATCAATAGAGGCATCAAAACCTTTTGCCGACCTCGATGCATTGAAATCATACTATCAGAACGAAAGAAATAACCTTTTATATTTTTACAACGAGCAGAAAGATTTTATTAGTTACTACCGTAGAAAATCGACTTTTTTAGATAAAAAGTACTTTATGCGTTTTAAGTTCGATTTTAAATTAAAGCTAAGTCCGGAATTGTACAGCTATGATGAGGAATTTTCAACATCTCATGATCATTTGGTTTCTCAGATTATTGCCAATGATTTAATGGATCAGTACTTAACGAATAAAATTAATTCGAACCACAATGCAGAGACTCCAATAAGCCAGATTAAAAGTTTGGAGTGGACAGCTCCCAAAGTGGCCTTGACTGAATTACTGTATGCTCTTTATCAAAGTAATTGTTTCAATGGCGGTCATGCTGACCTAGCTGAAGTTTTCAGATGGGCGGAACATTCGCTTGATATCAATTTGGGGAACTATCATAAAACCCTCGCTGAAATCAGATTGAGAAAAACAGACCGATCCAAGTTTCTCACCTTGCTTCAGCAAAATCTTAATCAATATATTGATGATCTTGATAGGTGATGTAGAAAAACTATTCTAATTTTTACTTTTAGAATCATCCTGAATTTCTGTTCCGATTTGAATTTCTCGGTAGTAACGAAGAACTACCGAAAGTTATTGGTATGCATTATTTAGAGTTCTTGAAGATAAGAATAACCCTCTTTTTATCCATTATCAACACTAATTCTCTTGTCAAATTTTTATTCAATGGGTTAAAAAAAACTTTCGGTAGTACCGAAGAACTACCGAAAAAACTTTGAGGTAATGAGGAACTTTGTCAGACAATCTTGATGTTGAGATTGTCAATTTCATCAACGATTACGTAGTTACTAAATGATAAAAAATAAAAGTTTATGAAAAATATTGATCCTAAAACACCGATCTCACAATTGACAGTGGAAGAATTCTTAGAGATTTCAAAAAGCTTTGCTACTCAGAAAAAGTATGAATATGGACTGAAAGGTCTGGCGAAAATTTTAGGCTGTTCTGTTTCTAAAGCTTCAGAGGTGAAATCATCAGGTATATTGGATAAAGCGATTATACAAAATGGCAATCTTATCATTATCAATATAGAAATGGCATTAAAGCTTTTCGGGAAAAAGAAATAAAAAATGTATTACCTTGAAATGATTCAGCGTTTTTGGGAATTTAATAAGGCAGCAAAAATAACTCCGACAGAAGTTTTTCTGTATTTGTATCTATTGAAAATTGGATATGACAACAATCGATATGATTTCAAGATTTCTGATATGGAATTGGGATCTGAATTAGGACTGGCAAGAGGTACAATAAGATCGACAAAGGAAAAGCTTAAAGATAGAGGTCTTGTAAAATTTCAAACTTCTAATTCTCATCCCTGCCATTATCGCTTAGTACTGGATTATCCCTTTTTTATTGAACCAGCGGAAAAAAAAGAAATACAGAATTCTACTGCCCAGAAACTTCCTCCTCAGATTGAAAATCAAAATAAGGAAAATGGGAATATTCCTTCCTGGGAGGAATTTATAGGATATGCAGAAACATTGGAAGGCTATGAATCAAAAATGGGGTTGCTTATTAGGAAAAAATATGAAAGCTGGATTAGTAAAGGATGGAAAAATTCTTCAGATCGCCGAATTATTAACTGGAAATCGACACTGAAAAGCCTACTTCCTTACATTAAAAAACTCCAAGGAAGATATCGCAGAGTCGTTACAAGACATTCCAAATATTAAGCGGCCTAACTCTTAATCAGTATTAATTAAATCAAACTACAAATAACCATGAAAAAAAAAAGAAATGACAATATCCGATTTAAAACTTGGACAAAAAGTAAGCATCAATGGTATGATTGTAATATACAGAGGAATTCAAAAAGTACGCATTCCTCATTTAGGGAAAGTGGAAAAAAGAGTATTTCAGGGAGAAGGAATTAATATTTTCAAATATTACAGTTTAGCTGACGGATCAAAAACTCTTAAGAGCGAAAAAATAAAGTTGCTTTAGTTCTGCTCATCGATTTTTGAAATGTATTTAAAATAAATCTTGCGAAAGCTTAAGCAAAAGTATGGCTGATATGGATAAGGATTTAAGGTTAATCCGGAAAAAATTTGAAGATAAAAGCGAAGTTGTTCATGACAGAATACGAATCGGAAATCGCTTTGTCGATGACTTTATTTTCGATGACAATGAAGCCGCTGATATTCCAATTAATGCGCTGCGAGTTATTTTTAACATCATCTCCATTATTGGTAATGAACAGTTTCGTCCAGAAGACAGACCTAAGCAACTATCTCTGTTCGATGAAGAATTTGAGACCGAAAACAACATTTTTGCTTCTATCAAAATAAGAAACAGCAAAATTTCTCCAAGCGGTTCAACACAACAAGTGATTAGTGCTTATGAGTTTCTTACACGATTTAAAATGGGCTGGTACAAGTCGATAAACTCAAAAGGAAAAGAAATAAAAACTTTCGGAGGATTGATTTCCACTCCGAGTTACGATAAAAGAGGTTATACTACATTTTTAGTCAGCAGCTATTGGCTTAAAAAATTGTTAGTAATACCTGAATACAACTATGTTTTGTACAATTTGGTATATAACGTAAGAAACAATAAACACATCATTTTTGCCATTTGGCTTTCTAAATTACCTGAAAGCGGAACTGTTCTGAAGTTGTCTACATTGAATAAAAAGTTTAATCTCAATTATAAAACAGCCAATGATTTCTGTTTTAAATTTCTAAAACTCGCAAGAATAGCTCTTGATCAGTATAATAGCTTGTCTTTTAATTACAGATGCAAAGCAGATTCTATTTTCATCATTCCTTATCAAACTAAAATCAACTCTGATGTTCCAATTGCTGAAAAACAAAGTAAACCATCTGAAATAGCGAGAAGACTAAGCTATTTTCGGAAAAGGTTTGGTTTACAGGAATCTGAAATGAACCAATTCTTTCATCAATACCGGAATATTCCGCAGACCCGCATATTGATAGAGAAAGCTTTTACAAGGTTCATTAAAATATGCAGATTGAAAAGAATACAGTCTACTGTATTTCAAGGAACAGATTTTTTACAAGAGATTCAGCGATTAGTTATTGAAATTTATCAGGATAGCAGAACAGGAAAATTGATTCCTAACGGTTATCCGATCATCCTTTGAAATCGGAATTGCACTCATTTAGATTTCGGAATTGCGGTAGTTGGTGTTAAGTAAATCTTAAAAACATAAGCGTTTTAGCTTCTGTTTTCGGAATTGCGCTCATTTCAAAATTTGGAGAAAGGGCTAAACCCCAGATTATTTGTAGAATTGAGTATAACTTCAATAATTAATAAACATTAAAAAAATGAATTCGGATTTGCACTCATGTCAAAATTGGACTTTTCTCGGAATTACGCTCATTTCTGTTTCGGAATTAAACTCATCTCAAAGTCGGAATTGCACTCTTTTAAAAAGTATACGTAAACTGTTGTGGTAAGTCGATATAGCGAGTTGGTAAAAGTACATTAAAAGTAGATAAAAGTTTTTTTATCTAAAAGGAAAAACGGAGATGAAAAATTTGCTTTAAAAAGAAAAAAAATGAATTGCGAAGAAGTTAAACAAAAAATAGGTATCAGAACAGTTATGGAATCGTTCAATTTACTTCCGTCAAAAGATAATCACAGGTCAGCTTTTTACTTTGCAATTGACAGAGAGGAGAGGACGCCCAGTTTTTCTGTGGATTTTGTGAAAAACAATGCATTTGATTTCGGAACAGGCAAAAGTTATGATGTGATTTCAATTGTACAGCAAATGAAAAAATGTTCTGTTTCTGAGGCTTTGAAATATCTTGAAAAGTTTGATTTTTCTACAACGAATGAAATTCAGAATGTTCAAGAAAAGCAAGAAATTGAATATGAAATTCTTAAAGTCAATAGCATTAGACACTTAGCGTTGATTCAGTATTTAATATCGCGAAAGGTTTATGAGCAAAAAGATTTAGTCAAAGAAGTCCATTACAAAATGTATGGTAAAAAGTATTTTGGAATAGGCTTTTTGAATAATTCTGGCGGTTTTGAGATACGAAATAAATATTCTAAGATATGTTTGGGTAGGAAAGATGTTACGTTACTTAAGAATCAAAATAACAATTTTACTGAGATTGTTATTTTTGAGGGATTTTTTGATTACCTAACTTACAGAAATTTGGAAAAGGAACAAAGCTCAGATTATCTCATTCTTAATTCTACTTCGATGCTTTTTAAAGTCGAATGTGAATTGGATCAATATGATAAAATCTCATTGTTTTTAGATAATGATAGTGATGGAAAAGATGCTGCAATTAAAATTCAAAATCAATTTAGTAATGTGGAAAATTGCTCTATGGTTTATAAAAATTTTAATGATTTGAATGAATGGTATTGTGAACAAAAAAGTGAATTTCCATAGTGCTAATTATTGTCTAAATTTGAGAGTCGACATCAAAATCTTTTATTATGCGAATAGCTTTTACAGGTTCACATAGAGTCGGAAAAACAACTTTGGCAGAAGAGATTGCAGAAAGTTTACCTGATTATGAATTTATAATTGAGCCTTACTTACAACTTGAGGAAGAAGGATATTTGTTTTCAGAAATACCGACGTTGGAAGATTATATGGAGCAATTCAATTTTTCTGTAGAACAACTGCAAAATAGTGATGACAATGTGATTTTTGACCGTTGTCCATTAGACTTATTAGCATACATTTATTCGGTAGGAAAAAAGAAAAATATATCCGCTCTCTATGAAAAAATGACCACGGCAATTGCTGAAATTGACCTTTTGATTTTTGTTCCCATAGAAAAAGTAGATGTAATTTCCTATCAGGAATCAGACTTACCAAATCTAAGACGCGAAGTGGATGATAGTCTAGAAAACTGGATTGGAGATTTTAGCAATGAAATTCTGGAAGTAAGCGGAACTTTAGAGAACAGGAAAAAGCAAGTATTGGATAAGATACTTGATATGGAAAAATAGAATTTTACCTCTGTCTTTATTTGGAAAGGTCTTTCTCTATAAAATTATTGAATTTCGCTAATAAATTTTCTGCTGCATTTTCTTTGTTCCTTATTAATTCCTGCTTTGTCATTGGACTTCCAGTGTTTGAATTAAACAAAATTGTTTCTGACAATTCCGAAGAGCTGTGCATTAGTTTAATGTTTTTTGCAGGATCTTGTATATATTCATTCCAAAGTTGATTGAATCTTTCTTTTGTAATAAAAATCTCTTTTGTCTTTGAATCTATAAGCGAAGGTGTATAATCGAGTTTCTGACTACCCACTAAATTAAAAATATGAGTTTTTCCCTCATCTTCGATATTTAATATTAATCCAGGCAAACCACAAAACTTATACGGTCCGTCTTGGATCTGAATATTATTAGTAAACCACGCAATCCAATTTCTTCCTCCAAATTGAGTTGTTGATTTCTGAGCTTTGAAGCCTTCTATACTTTTTGTTTCCGGAAGAATAGTCCAATTCATTTTCTTCGTTTCTTTAACAGCGACATTACTTGCATTAAGTGAAGTGTGATAAACTGTTTCCAGACTCGGATAGGTTTTGGAAACTCTAAAATTAGCTTTTGGATGATTGATTTTTCGAAAATCAATACTAATGGAATTTGACATTTTTCCCTTTTCAACTTCAGCTTTGAAAAGAGAATCTCGCATAATCAGCAAAGCACTGTAAAAGTAAGAACCATCTTTTGTAATATCAAGATTCATAATTTCCTTGTCAACATTTTCTTTATTTAATGAATCCAGCTTGAATGAATATTCATAAGTAAATCTTTGATTTTGAGAAAATAGAATTCCTGATATGAATAGGAAAAGAGCGAGGATGATTTTCATTTTTATTAGTGATAGTTTTGAATTTATAGAAGATTTCTAATGTTCTTCAAATATAAATAATGTTTCTCACAAAGGGTTTATGATGTTTTGATTACTCAATATCAAATTTGTATAATCAAATCAAATGAGTGTATAAATTTTGTACGGTCAAATTGAAAATGGGTATAAATTTTATACAGTCAGCTTGCAAAAGGTGTATAAAATAGATACACCTTAATTGTAAACGTGTATAAAAAAGATGCAGGTTAAGAATCTGTTATTTTCATTCTTTTTTCTTTCTAAAGCAGAAATTCTAAAAAATGTTTCATTTTCAATATAATACATGGTTTTTTCAGAACTCTGAAAAATTGAACTTTTATACAGCAAGATGTGTCTTTGTATATACAAGACTCTCTTGCCTTTTTTGCAAAAAGGGGAAAAAACTGCGGAACTTGTTTTTTTGTTTTCCTTGAAATCAGGTTTAAGATTCCAGATTAATACAATTTATTCCTTATTAATTTTCAAATATTCTATACTCATCCAGTCGCTTCTTATTTAGCCCAACTACGATTAAAACTATTGTTTTCAAAGTTTTGATGTCTCAATTTTGCAATAGAAATTTATCAAAAGAATGAAAACATTAATTTATTTTTTTATGTCCTTTCTTTCAATATCGGTAATAGGACAAGTCGGAATTAATACTCAAATTCCCCAAGCAACCTTAGATGTTGTAGGAAAGCCCAACGATACTTCTCATTATGATGGAATAATACCTCCTCGAATTACAGGAAATCAGCTGGCCGCTAAAACATATTCGTCTGCTAAAGAAGGAGCAGTTGTTTTTGTAACTTCTGTGCCTAGTAATTTAGTCGGTCAAGTTATCAATATTAAAGAGTCCGGATTATATTACTTTGATGGTACTATTTGGCAACCGTTTTCTAAAGAAAAGAATCCCATCGAATATCATATTTTATTAACATTTGATCCAACAAGCACATCCGGGCTCACAGCAACTTCCACGTGGTCTACTGTGGTTAATAAATGGGGAAATACCAACGCTTATTTAACATCTTCCAAATCCTACACCATCGGAACTCAAAATTTTGGAGGTTTAAAAGGCAACGTGTCATTCAGAAAGATTTAAGGGATAGTAAATGTCCGCTTTCAGATTTATAGATCCTCCAATTCTGCACCTATTACAGGAAATGCTTTTATAGGCATTGGAGATATATACAGTGATATCGGTTATATACCCAATCAGATTGTTTTATTGCATACAGAAAACTCAACCCAATATTTTTCTGCACTATTAGAAAATTACGCCATACAAATTCCCCAGACGTCTTTAAATGCAATGTCAACAATATATTATACATATGGTGAAGTTCAAGGATATTCTAATTGGCGACAACCATATTTACCATAGTTTCAAATAAAGTAATTGAACTTATTAGAAATGGAAAACGATAGAAAAAAAGATACAATTATCCTTAGAGTGCAAAAAACTCAAAAAGAGAAGTGGAAAAAAATCTGTCAGGAAAAGAAAATCTCAATAACGAGTTTGATTGTTAATTCTGTAGAAGAAAGAATGATGGACGATGAGAGAAGAAAAGTATTATCGTTCATTGAAAAACAGGACAATGTCTTCGTCAAGATAGAGACAAATATTAATCAAGTTGCCAAAATTGTCAATATCCAAAAATCTATTAGTCCTAAAAATTTAAATGATTTTTTGGAAAGGCTTTCAGAAATAACAACACTGAAACAAGAGCAAAATAAAATATTTGAAAATATTTATGCCTTGTTGTCAAAGTGATTGTAAAAATAATGGATCCGGCAGGTTCCGATTTTCCAGGAGTAAATTATAATGATAAAAAGATCGAAAAAGAAAAAGGAGAACTGATGATGATGAAAAACTTTCCATCCTTCATCAATGAAAATAGTGATAAACAGCAGGTAAGAGATTATTTGAAAGCTGTTTCATCAGTAAATAAAAAAATGCTTAAACCACAATTTCATGCGACAATCTCAACAAAGTTTAGAGAACATTCTAAGGAAGAACTTAGCAAGATTGCTGAAGACTTTATGATTGAAATGGGATACGGGGAACAGCCATTTATTGTGGTTTTTCATAATGATACAGAGAACAATCACATTCATATCGTTACGACCCGCGTAGATAACCAGACTGGAAAGAAGATCAATGACAGCTATGAGAAACTGAAAGCTCAAAAGGCGTTGAGTAATACTTTGGAAAAGCTGTACGGAATCAAGTCAGAAGAAGAATTTAACAAGTTGCTGAATTACAAAATAAGTTCGATCAATCAGTTTGAAACTCTGATTGAGAGAAGTGGTTTTAAGTTGAGCAAAAACACAAATGATGAAAAATTTTTAACCATTTTAAAAAACGGAGTGATCCAACGAATAGTATCAGGAACCCAACTTGTTTATCATAATAAGAAAAATGAAAAACGGACAGGGCAGTTGAAAGCCATTTTTTCAAAGTATAAAAGTATTTACTCCAACAAGGTTTTCAAAGTTGAAGATTTTAGAAAACAGGAGGCAATGCTTCCCGAAGAAAAGAAAAAAGATGATTGGACACCGAAAATTGAATTCGAAAGTGAACTTCAGAAGAAGCTGAGAGATGTTTTTGGAATCGACATCGTTTTCCATCATAAAAGTGACATTCGACCTTTTGGTTACACCATCATTGATCATAAAAGTGGAGCAGTCTACAAAGGAAGTGATATTATGAAAATGAATAAATTGTTTGACTTCACTTCAGAGAAAATGGATAAGAAATGGTTTGAAAGCTTAAAGGATTACAATATTCCAAATGAGGCAAGCAAAATATTGCTGCTGAATTTTTTCAATACCAAATATCCGGAACTCGAAATCAAGGAGTTTATGCTTTTTGAAAATAAAAAACAAAAAAGTAAGGAAACATTCAATCCTATCAGAGCTGATGTAAAAGAATATCTAAAAACCCAAAATGAAGAAGATATCAGCATTGTAAAATCGGAGGATGGAAAATATTACGTCATTCACTCGAGACAACATTATATAGGTGAATTGGAATCGATGATTGGTGAAAAACAATATCAGAAATTTCTAAATCCTCGATTGGAAACAATACAGGAAAAGGAAAGTAAAGAAGGACAAGAATTTAAAACGGCCATCAGTGAACTGCTTTTTGAACTGATGAAAAGTTCCGGTAATTCTAAAGATCCGGCAGAAAATGAATTGAAGAGGAGAAAGAAAAAAAGAGGGAAATAATATGAATTCTGGTTTTTGAAAATCTATAGTCAATTATAAAATTATGATAATCACATTTGCAACGCAAAAAGGAGGAACTGGTAAAACAACATTGGCAATAGCTTTTGCTAATTATGTTTCTGTCAATTCAAAAAGAAAGGTCAATGTATTTGATTTCGATTTTCAGAAGTCATTTTATCATAAATGGAAAGAAGACGAATTACTAGAAATCCCCAAACTGTACGATGTACAGATCATAGATGAAGAGAATGAACAACCTTTCACTGATTTTGAGACTTTAATCGAATTAAAAGAAAGTGAAGAGCTCAACATATTTGATCTTGCAGGAACATTGGATGTTAAATATAGTGACCTGCTTGTTTACAGTGATGTAATTGTTATCCCTTTTGAATACTCCAATGTCTCTGCGAAATCAACTTTGGTGTTCATTAATTTTTTGGGGCTATTGGAAAGTCAGGCTGAAAGGATATTCATTCGCTCGAAATATGATAAAGGCTTTAAATACCTGAATCAGGATGGGATGGATGCAGAAATCAGCAGATATGGAATCTTATTGAAAAGCCCTGTATTCAAAAGGAATTGTCTACAGGTAATTGACACAAGGAAGCTTACTTATGAACAAAAATATGCTGTAAGAAATCCATTCACAGAATTAATAGAGCACATCAACAAATGCTTTGAAATTACTTTATAACTATAAACACTGTACTCACGATGATCAAAATAATTACGACCATTATAGCTATTTATCTGCTTTATTACACAGGAAACATAATCTACGATCTTTTTTTGAAGAGAGACAACTCAGGAAAACAAGATGAATCTGAGGAGTATTCCCTGACTGAATTTTCAGAAAAAATAAAAACTGAAGTGAAGGAAGTTGGAATCGATGATGTTGAAAATATCAATACACCTAATTCTTTTAGTAGAAAAGAGCTTTTTCCATTTAATCAAGATGACCAACATGAACTTCGTAACCTTGATTACTGGCGAAATAAGTTCGAATTGGAACAGGATATTGATTCTTTTGATAATCAACCGGAAATAAGGGACAAACAAGAAAAAGAAAATCTAGATTTTGATTCCGAAGAAAAAAATACAGAGGTGATTTCATTTCCGAAAAATGATTCCTTTAGTAAACAGTTCAAAAACTTTCTAAACCTTGCTGAAACCAACGTTCAGGTTCTGTCAGAACGTGATGGCTATAAGGTCTATCAATCCATGATCTAAGAGGTTAATCAAAACTTTTCAATACTAAAATGATCCGCCCCATAAAAGGTGGATAGCACACCCCTCATGCCTAGTTCTAAGCAAAATAAACACAATTCTAAACATAAATCCTTAATCATTATGAACTACAAATCGAAACATTACAAGCTGTTTAAAAAGTTAATGACTGCTTGTGTAATTCTTCTTGCTGTAACTCCTGCATTTGCACAGGGTGGTGCGACGGCAATCTCTAATGCAGCCAATGACATCAGAGATTATTGGGATCCGATCAAACTTATCCTAAAAGCAGTTGGAGGATTGGTCGGTTTTATCGGCGGTCTGAGAGTGTACAACAAATGGACGAATGGCGACCAGGATGTCAACAAAGAAATCTTGGGATATGGAGGTGCTATGATCTTTTTATTGGTAGTTCCGGAATTCGTAACAGCATTCTTTGCTTAATATGGGGTTCTATCTCTACAAGGGGCTTAAAAAACCCCTTGTATTCTTCGGGCTTAAAGGCAAATACATCTTTTACGCAGTAGGAGTCATTGGTGTCGGTGTCATCGTAGCACTGATATTATCCAAATTCGGATTGCTGAGTTCTCTTTTGGGACTCGCAGTTACAGGAGGAGGTGTTTATTTCATCTTCCAAAGACAGGATAAATATGGTTTGTACGCAAAGACCAAAAACTTCAATCAGGTTTTGATTTTTCCAAAAAAAATAAACAATAAAACACTTTTAGGTTATGTCCAAAATAAAGAAACAAGTATTTGATATTCCTTTTATCGGTTTTGATATTGGAAAAGATTTCGGATGGGATTTTGATGTTTTATTTGGACAATACGGAAATCCTATTATTGGAATCAAAATAAAAAATCCTGTTGAGCAGTATTCCGCAGATCCTGACAATTATCTGAATTTCCACACGGTTTTAAATCAGGCAGTATCCATTATAGGAGAGGGTAGAATCGTTCAGAAACTCGATTTCTTTTCCAAGAAAAAATACACAGCTGAAGAGTCGAATCAATTTCTACAGCAGAAATACTCAGAACATTTTGAAGGGCGACTTTTTAAAACCATTGAAACTGTTCTTCTTTTCACAGATATTGTAGATGATAAGCTGAAAAAGAAAATGAAGCACTATCATTTCTCTGATAAGAGTTATAAAGAGCTTCGTGATAAATGCCAAAAGGTATTTATGCTTTTAATGCAGAATGATTGTGAACCACAGTTTTTGTTTGAAAAGGATTTTGAACATTACATATCCGGCGTATTGTCGATGCAGTTTTCAGATGTTCCCGCTTTTGATAACATCAAATCAGCCAGTGAATATCTGCAGATAGGAAATAAGTTCGTTAAGAATATTTCATATGTTGATGTTGAAAACATTGATCTGCCTTCTGAAATAGAGCCTTATTCCATACTCGGAGGAAATGGTGCAGCATCAGAAACGGCTGTCGATAATTTTACATTTATCAATGATTTGGAGCATTACGAAACCATCATTTACAATCAGGTAATTACGATTCCCCTTCAGGCACAGCAACAGAGAGAACTCGACAAGAAAAAGAAAAAGCACGAGGGTGCAGCCAATAATTCTCCGTCCAATGCCATTATAGCAGAAGAAATTCAAACGCTTCTCCATAATATCGCTACTGATGGTCAATTGGTCGTCAATGCTCATTTTTCATTATTATTTTCAACCGATGCTCTTGAAAAAATGGAGGTGATACAATCCCAGATTGAAAACAAACTCTTCACGAAAGGAATCATTGTTTCCAAGAATGCCTACAATCAGCTGGAACTATTCCGGTCAGCCATTCCAGGGAATGCTACAGAACTTAGGGAATACGATCTATTTATGACGACAAGCGAAGCGGCCTTGTGTTTTTTTTTTAAAGAGAGTTACCCCGTCAATGAAGAATCCAATTTCTATCTGAGGTTTACGGATAGACAAGGAGTTCCATTAAAAGTTGACCCTGCTGACCTGCCTATGAAAATTGGCAGAATTAACAATAGAAACAAGTTTGTTCTCGGACCAAGCGGATCAGGCAAGAGTTTTCTAATGAACAATATCATTGAGCAGTATCTCACCTACAACTATGATGTGGTCATCGTTGATACCGGTGATTCCTATTCAGGAACCTGCAAGTACAAAGGGGGAAGATATATTCAATACACAGAAGAAAAGCCAATCACAATGAATCCTTTCCTTATGGACAAGAAAGAATTCAATATTGAAAAAATAGAGTTTTTAACCAATCTGATCTTCCTTATCTGGCAAGGTCCTGATGCGTCAATGTCATCTGCCCAGAAATCAATATTGGATAATGTGCTGATCTCCTATTATCATCAATATTTCAACTCTGGAACCGAATGGTATGAGAATAAAACTTCAGAAGAGTTAATTCTTTATTTGATTAAATACAACATTCACGAGGAAGATATCTATGCTCAATATGAGAATGAAGTCAATGAACAGCGGACATACTACGATGTTTTAGGAATTGCTTTCAACGCAAGTTCCGAAGAGATCAAGGAAGCCGGAAGGAAACTATTGAAGTTCTACCATCCTGACAAGAATATTAATAATCCTGATTACGACAATGAAAAATTTTATATGATCTATGAAGCTTATGAAACGTTGGGTGATGAAGAGAGAAGAAGAATTTACAATGAAACCCAATTGATTCTCATAAAATCTAATGAGATTATAAAACAACCCAAAACAGAAGAAAACTGGAACGAAACGTTTAGAAAAGCCATCATTAAAAAGATTAAAGAACTCGAAGAAAGACTTGATGCAAAAGAACTTTCCTTCAATGGTTTCTATGATTATTGTGACAAATTCCTACCTCTTTATCTGAATAATAAGAAACACAGTATCACAGAAAGAGAGTTTAATCTTAGAACTTTTCTATTTGTTCTGCGGGATTTTTACAAAGGTGGACGATATGGAACAACGCTTAATGAATCTGCTGATAACACTTTGTTTGATGAATCATTTATAGTATTTGAGATTGATAATGTAAAGGATAATCCAAAGCTTTTTCCTATTGTGACTCTCATCATTATGGACACATTCATTCAGAAAATGCGTCTTAGAAAAGACCGCAGAAAAGCTCTGATTATCGAAGAAGCGTGGAAAGCAATTGCAAGTAAACTGATGGGAGGGTATATTTTATACCTATACAAAACGGTAAGAAAATTCTGGGGAGAAGCGGTGGTGGTAACACAAGAACTGGATGACATTATTGGGAATGCTGTTGTAAAAGACAGTATCATCAACAATTCCGACACTTTTATTCTTCTTGATCAGACCAAATTCAAAGACAATTTCGATAGGATAGCGGCATTACTTTCATTGAACAAAGTCGAGCAGAACAAAATATTCACGATCAACAACCTTAATAACAAATTCGGACGAAGCAGGTTCAAGGAGTTTTATCTTAAAAGAGGTTCTAAAGGTGAAGTTTATGGCAACGAAGTTTCAATAGAGCAGTATTTAACCTACACGACAGAGAAGCCGGAGAAATCGGCAGTAGAGTATTATGTGCAGAAGTATGGAAATTATGATGAAGCACTTATCAAGATTGTCTCTGATTTAAAAGTTTTTGGTGACAGCCTTGAAAATCTTGTTTCGCTGGTCAATTTGTATAAAAATCCTTTAGACCAAAAGATTGTTTCCTATTACCGCAGGATGAAAAATGAGAACAAAGGAAAAAATGTTTTCAAGGTCATTTCACAGGAACTTGAAGACCATCAAATCAGTTTTACAGAGTTAATCACTAAAAATTATCAGTATGAAAAAGCTTAGTATTCTCTTTTTAGGATTAGGAAGTTTTTTATCTGCTCAGAATACCTACATCGATCCTACGGTAACGGCTGCAATGATATTGTATTCAGAAAATCTGAAAGCCAAACAGAATGAGGTCATCGAAGAAACATCAAAATTAAAGGATGCACAAACCTGGGTCGGAACCCAGATGATTGCCGCCAATGATATTCAGAATAAAATATTAAAAGGCTTGAAGGAAGTTTCCGGAACACTACAAAATGGAATTCAGGTTCAACAGATTTACACTGAGCTGAACAAATGCTATGATTATTCTGCTCAGGTTGTTCAATTGGCTTCACAGCATCCTCAGTATGCCATATTTGGAACCAAGGCTTCACAAAAAACCTATGAGCAAAGTTTGAAAATAGTAACAGATATCACTGATATTTTGGCATCAGGAGAACTGAATCTGGCTACTGCTGGAGACCGCTATAAAATTCTGCATAATATCTCAGGAAATGTAAAAAATCTGAAACTATGGCTTTTGGCGATAAAGCTAAGACTTGAAAAAGCCAACCGATTGGGATTCTGGAATTCCATCAATCCTTTTACTGGATACATCAATACCGATAAAGGTATTGTGGAGAACATAATGAACAAGTATAAAAGGAATTTTTAAAAATCAAGAGATGAGAAAGATTTTTCTGATTCTAATTATTCCACTTTATATCGTGATGACTTCTTCAGGTGGCAGTTCTACACCTGCGTGGCAGCAGGAAAATGTTTCCTTTCCGATGATGGATTTAGAGATCAATGCCGCAATGAAAGAACACGACCGACAAAAAGAAATGAGGCAAAAACAGACTATAAATGCTACTGTGGAAACTGTTAATCAATCACAATGGAAAGATTTCAAAGATAAGATTACCAAAGTGCAGGACAGGTTACGAATTGTCTCATTTGCTGTTCAGGCAATACCCACAGGAATCGCTATGAGCAGAGAGATAACTAAGATTACGGATAATCAGACCGCTATTATTAATGAGATCAGTACTGCGCCCTATTCAATTATAACTGTTCTGCCATCGCAAGTACAGTTTGTGGATGACCTCCAAATGGTCACTCGGTTAATCACAGGAATCATCCTGTCTTATGGAGCTATCAACCAGATGGAAAAATCGGAGCGTAAGATTCTGCTTGATTATGCACTGGGAGAAGTCAAGGCAATCAGTAGAAATTCAACACATATGCTTTTAAAAATAAGAGATGTCAAAGCAAAAGTCTTAAGAAATAAAAGAGCATTCCAATACTATGTTAATAGAGATAAACAGGTTGTGGAAAGTATTATGAACAATATCAAATCTTTTTAAAATGAAAAAAGTATTAACCCTTGGAGTAACTGCATTATTTGGCATTTTAGTAAAAAGCCAGCAGATTGTCATCAATGATAAACTGCTGTCACAGATCACACTTAATCACGGCGTTCGATTGGCAAGTGAACAGGCTTTTCTGGATTCCTATGAAAAACAAAAGGACCTATATGATGATATTAACAACAAGACAACTCAAATCATTGCGATTCAGGAATATATCTATCAGCAGCTTAAAAATGTCAATTCGGCACTAACACAAAGCAAAAAATTAATCTATCTGTATCAGTATTTAGGAAAGATTGTTACCAATTCCAACAAGATGCTGGATTTGTCGGCACAACATCCGGAATACGCTGTTTTAGTCTCAAAATACTATACCGAAATAGGCAAACAAGTCATTAAACTCCAACAGGAGGTTACCCAAGATGTCTTGAATGAAGACAAAGATTTCCTGATGGATGCGATGGATAGGGAAATGCTGATTGAAAAGGTATTTACTCGGGTAAGAAATATCAATGGTAACATCCTTTACATCATTTTAAGATTAAAGAATGCCAAGAAAATCCCATACCTGTTTCAAGTCCCTGTGCTTAGAAATTACCTCAATGTAGATAAAGCCATTGTCGGAGATATTATTCAAAAATACAAACACCTATTCAATTAGACTTATGGAAAATCTATTTAAAAAAGGGAAATTTTTTCTCTTCCTATTTGTTATTGCAAATGTTTTCGGGCAAGTGAGTGTAAAGAGATTGAATGATCCTTCTATCGTTGCACAGCACAAACGGATGACGTTTGAAAGCTGGGGAGACTGGCGACCTTATCCAAAATATTTTCTGGGTATTCAAACCAATTTTGCCTATGCAACGGTCTGGGGAATTTGGGCTCCTAAAATCAATAGGGATTATAAGTACGGTGACGATATAAGACCACTCAAACCAACAGGTGAACAAAACCTGCGATTTGCCCAACTGAAATTTCAGGAAGAAGAGGCGAAGAAAATCAAAGCTGCTTCCGATACAATTTATAAAAGAAGTGTTCAGGATCTTGCCCATTGCACTTCTGCAACTGTCGATGCCGACCCTCTCTGGCTTTTGTACTATAAGCGAATGCTGAAACCAATCACTGAGTTTCCGGACACGCCACAAAACTTTATTGAATGGAGACTGAAAGATCAGCAGACGTATGAAACGCTCAGTACGACCGGTACATTAAAGAGGCTTCAGGAAGAACTGGATCTCATTAAAGATAAGTACTCAATGTCCCGCTCTATGGATATGCCAAGAGGAAAGAGGTTTGTAATGTATCACGAAATGCTTATCAAATGGAGAAAATTTGTTCAGGAATTAAGGAAGCATAATAACAAAACGACGTTGCTACTGGACTACAAAAATATATTGGATAGCCATTTGCCTACAGCTTTACCAACACAATGGACGCCTGCTTCTGATAAGCAGATTGTTCAAAATGTGATGCAGCAATACAAACACAGATACTAATATGAATAGAAAATTGACATACTTTTTTTGCCTTTTTGCAATAGGACTGCCAATAATGGGCTTTGCCCAGACGGATAGTGATTACAGCAATCTGTTACAGTTTTTAAAAGGTGATGGTGCTTTTGAAAAATGGTTTATGGAAGTCTTTACTAAACTGGATAACAGTGTACAGGATAGTGCAGAAGGTTCAGCATTGGTTGGAAGAGCCATAGGCGGATTGGGTGCACTGATGTATCTCGGTTATATGGGATGGCAGATGGCAGCCGGAGACCGCGAATGGGAAATCACCCCGATGCTCAAACCTATTCTTATTGGATTCACATTGATTTATTGGATGGGATTTGTTAATCTATTGCAAGCACCTTTTGAAGCACTTGCAGAACCGGGACTAGCCATTTTTAGTGACATTGAATCAGGGGTAAATGACCTAAGAGTTCAAAGGTTCAAAAAGCAACAACAATTGTTGGATGCAGTCATTAAACTCAATGCCGAGGAAGATGCCAAGCAGGAGGTCATCAATAATACAAGTGAAGATGCTGATGACTCGTGGTTTGATATTAGTGATGGGATAGATAAATTATTACAGCCTATTAAGGAATGGCAAATAAGAATGGAATTTCAAATGCAGAAATTGGTTGCGGAAGTCATCGAATTTATCTGCCTTTCGATTCTCAGAATTTGTGTCTATCTCATCTTCTTTATTCAAAAGATCTGGGCCTATATATTAATCATTCTTGGTCCTATTGCGGTTGGAATGTCCCTGATTCCGGGATTTGAAAACTCTTTTTACAGCTGGGTTTCCAAATTTATCAATATCAATCTCTACACTTTTGTTGCCTATACGATTATCAACATTGGTCAGCAGTTAATTGCGTCAGGCTATACAATGGAAATAGAAAGATATGATACGCTTTTAACGAATGGAACTATTACCAACCTGGATGCTTTAATGGTCTATGTTTCAAATTCCGGAATGATTTATAATCAGCTTTTTACCTGCGTGGCTTATATCGTTACAGGAATCGGAGTTCTAATGACTCCAACCATTGCTGATACTATTGTGACAGCAGGAGGGGCAGGTGCTTTGACAAAAATGAAAAGTGCAGCAGGTAAAATGGCTAGCGGTGCAAAAGCAGCTGTTTTGGCTATTAAAACTGGAGGAGCTTCAGCAGTTGCAGCTTCTGCAAAATCAGCTGCCGCAAGTTCTGCATCAAGAAGAGTACAGGATTCAATGAAAAGTAAAAAGTAATCTAAAAGAATAACTAAAAATGCTTATAAAAAATATTGAACAGAGAATCAAGATCAATAAAGTGGTGTCATTGGGAGCTATTGCATTTGCAGTCTTTATCATCATTGCAGGTTTCTTCTTTGCTTACAGAATGATTCAGGATTCGAGAAAATCAATCTACATTCTGGACAATGGCGTTCCAGTTCTTGCCAAGCAGACCGATGTACTTCTGAATAGACCTGTAGAATACAAAGCACAGATCGAACTATTCCACAGACTATTTTTTACGCTCGCTCCCGATGATTCTTATATCAAGGAAAATATCCAAAAATCATTATACCTCATCGATGACAGTGGGAAAAAGGAATATACCAATCTAAGAGAAAAGGGATTTTATAATCAGATCGTTGCTTCAAGTTCAATGGTCAGTATCCATACCGATTCCATTAGCCTGAATATGGAAAACAAGAAGTTTCAATTTTTCGGAAGACAGATGATCACCAGAAAATCGTCTGTTATTACCCGAAAATTATTTACTGAAGGATTTTTTGATGACATCATAAGAAGCCCTAACAATCCTCACGGTGTCCTTCTCAAAAACTGGCGAATCATCAACAACGAAGAATTGTCTAACCAAAATAAAAACTCATACTAAGATGAATGCTTTTTTTAAAAAAAACGGACAGAAATGGTTAGGCTGGGCAGTCAGAAATCCTAAGAAGTTTTTTATGTATTCGATGGCTTTCCTATCCGTTTCATTCATCATATCCATTGTGCAAGGTATCTTCTTTCCTTCAGATATGACATTCAAGATAAAGCCTCCAGTTATTTATTCCAAGAGTTCAGTCATTCAAAATACTTTACCTAATAATGACAAGGAAATGGAGAAAATAGTTGCTGAGCTCCAATCATTGAAAGTAAAAAGAGATAGGCAAGATTTAAGAAAAGAAGACAGCTTGAGAATAGAATATCTGTTTAACCAATACCAACACTTAAAAAATGGACATTAAGAAAATCAACTTTAAAGAAAAAAAATATGTTCTGCCTCTCCTTGCTTTGCCGTTCATTTTACTGTTCGCCTATGTGGGCGCTCAATTTGTGAAAGAAGATAAACCTACTGAAAAACCCAAAGAACTTTCCATAACACTTGGTGAATCGCAGGATTCGATTATGACCAAAAATGATGCGTATGATGCATTCTTCAAAAAAGAAGATAACAGAACAATGCTTGGAGGATTGGATAAGGAACAGGATAGTCTGTTAAGCTATGACGACCAATTGTCGTTAGCTCAGAAAAGAAGGATTGATTCTTTAAAAGCCTTCAATTCAAGGCAGAATCAATATCAGGCAGCAGGAAATCCTTCATCGTACTATACCCCTAAACAGGCTAACGAAAATCAGGACTATAAAAGATCGACTGAGATTATTAAAATGTTGAATGACAAATCCTACGGAAAAGCAGAAGATAATATTCAGAGTGAAAAACCCAAAACAAAAGAACAAAATATACAGCAGGATCCAGTAAAATATCTGAAGCAGCAAATGCTGGTGATGGATTCTTTAGAGAAAGCAAGAGACCCCGATTATCAAAGCAAGCTGGCGGCTGAACAAAAGCTAAAAGCCAATAAAGAAAAGATGGACGAGTTCATTAATTCTACATTCAATGTCAGTAAGTCAGATATCAATAATGACTTCAACGCAATTTATAAAGAAAAGGAAAATAGTTTTATCAAGGCAGTTATCGATGAAAATAACAAAGGTTTTTTAGGAAGCAGGATTAGATTCAGATTATTGGAAGACATCTTTGTTGGAAACAGGAAAATCAGTAAAGGTTCCATTTTGTATGGTCAAATCTCAGGATTTACAATGCAACGAGTCGATTTGAAAATCATCTCAGTATTTTCTAAAGGAGAGATTTTTCCAATTAACCTTTCGATTTACGATGTTGATGGTATGAAAGGCTTGTATGTTCCCCAAAGTGTATTCATAGATATGATCCGTGAAATGGGAAGCAACTCGGTTCAGGGAACCCAAATGGATATGGGAGGAGAAGGATTTTTTACCACCATTGTTTCCAAACTATTTACATCCACTTCCAAGTCGATCGCTAACCTGATTAAAACCAACAAAGCCAAGTTGAAATACAATTCCTATGTATTTCTGATTGACGAGAAACAATTAAAAGAATCTCAAAACCAACCCAAACCTTAAAGCAATGAAATCATTTTTATATACACTTTTACTATTTACAGCAACCCTCAATGCACAGACAGCAACCAAAGAACAGATCATTTCTGATTTACCGAAGATAGAAATTACCGAGGGTATTAACCTGCATATTATTTCTCCAGAACCTATACAATACGTCGATCTGTCTACAGAAAAACTGACAGGAGATTTACCAACAACCAATATTGCAAGAATCAAAATTACAGACAATCCAACATCTGAGGAAAAAGATACAAAGAAGAAATCCTCCGCTTTTTTCAATGGATATCAAGTCGGAATTATTACCGTTGTTGGACAATCTTTTATTGCTCAATATAAAGCGGTTTACAGAAACTCTGAAAGCTTGAATACAATCACCAATATTCACATTCAGCCTGAAGCGATGCAGCCGATTGAATTTGACAAGATGGTATTCTCTAATCTTGAACTCAGAAAATTTGCAATGGGAATCATTCAGAAGAAATCTGAAAGCAACCCCATCAGAGAGGAGAAAAATCTTAAACTCAGTTTCCAGCTCAACAATGTCTATGTCATCAGTGATTACATTTTTCTTGATATGACTTTTAAAAACAATTCTAATCTGAGTTATGATATTGAGGCGTTGAAATTTTCCATAGAAGATAAAAAGATCCATAAGGCAACCAATAACCAAAGCATCGAAATGATTCCGCTTTTTCAGCTGAATCCTCAAAAACATTTCAAGAAAAATTTCAGAAACATCTATGTTTTCAAAAAGTTCACTTACCCGAATTCTAAGGTAATGATGATAAGATTAATTGAGGAACAGCTTTCAGGAAGAACCATTGAAATGAAAGTTAATTATTCTGACATTCTAAAAGCCGATACTTTCTAAGTCGAAGTTCGATTTCCATTTTATAATAAAAATAACAAAATGCAAGAGCAACAACATCAAATCAAAATCTATGGATTCCTGCAAAAGGTAGTCTATGCTGTGGTTGCATTGGATTGTGCCTCGCTGTTTTATCTGAACGCTGATGTTCCTGTGGTTTCGAATTTATTGAAGAACTTCTCAAAGATGAGCTTTATATATCCTCCCATCAATGCCAAATTTGCCACGGTGATTTTAATTGGATTGGTTGGGGTTGGAACAAAAGCTAAGAAAAAGAAAGACCTCAATATCTATACAGAGATTGGAATTCCTATGGTGTTAGGATTATTGATGATTTTTTTATCCTTGATCTGGCAGAATGAAGCAGGAAATGAAGAGCTACCTCATATTTTTCCAGGGCTTAATCTGTATCAAATCATTTACGCAGTTCTTTCTTTTTTAGGAGCAGTTATTCTTCAGATGGGAGCAGACAGTATTTCAAAGTTGATGCAACAAAAAATGGGAAAAGATCGGTGGAATGTGGAAGAAGAATCTTTTGATCAAAACAAGGAACTTGTAAACACTGATACCTCAATCAATATCCCGTATGTTTTCAGATACAATAACAAAACCTATAAAGGCTATATTAATATAGATCCTTTTAGAGGTACTATTGTAATCGGAGTACCGGGTTCCGGAAAATCGTTTGGGGTAATTAATCCTTCCATTCGACAAATGATTGCTAAAGGTTTTTGTCTTTGTATTTACGATTTCAAGTTTCCTGATCTGGCGCAGATTGCCTATTACCATTATTTATTGAAGAAGAGTAAAGAGTCAGATTATAACTACAGTTTTCATATTATCAATCTGAATGAAGTAGAAAAATCAAGAAGAGTTAATCCATTTCACAAGAAATATATTCAAACCTTAGCTGAAGCTCAGGAAATGGCAGAATCAATGGTTTCATCATTGCAAAAAGGAGGAGCAAGTTCCGGAGGTGGTTCAGAGGCATTTTTTACCCAGTCGGCAATTAACTTCCTGTCTTCTTGTATCTACTTTTTTGCCACGCTGGAAAATGGTAAATATTCAGACCTGCCTCATATCTTATCTTTTATGAACCACAGTTATAAGGAAATCTTTGATACACTTTTTACCAACGAAGAAATTTTATCCTTGCTTTCACCATTCAAAACAGCATATGACAACAAGGCTTTCGATCAATTGGAAGGGCAAATTGGAACTTTAAAAATCTTTCTTTCCCGATTGGCAACTAAGGAAAGTTTTTGGGTGTTTTCAGGAGATGAAGTTGAGCTGAAAATAACGGATAAGAAAAATCCTTCGATTCTGATTTTAGCATCTGATCCCAGTACGCAGGATATTAACTCAGCTTTGTATTCGTCAATATTGAACAGGACTTTACGCCTAATCAATTCCAAGCATAATCTGCCGGGTGGAGTTGTTGGTGATGAATTTCCAACCATCTACATCCATAAAATAGATAATGTAATTGCAACAGCACGAAGTAACAGGGTTGCTGTATTACTTGGGCTTCAGGAAATTCCGCAGCTTAGACAGTTTTATAAAAAGGAAGTTGCAGATACTATTTCTGCGATTGTAGGAAATGTTCTTTCCGGTTCTGTAAGAGATAAAAATACCTTGGACTGGCTTGAAAAATTATTCGGGAAAATTAAACAGAAGTCTTACTCCCAATCCATTTCACAACAAGGAACATCGACGAGTATCAATGAAAAAATGGACTTTATGATTCCTGCTGGCAAAATTGCAGCCCTTAAAACCGGTGAAATGGTTGGAATGATTGCGCAGGGTGAAGAGAATAGTACTGAAGAGTACAAAACCTCTGCTATAAAAGGAAAGATTAATCTTGATATGAATGCCATTAAGGAAGAGGGAAAAAATTATGCAGAGATGCCTTACTACTATTCATTTATAGACAAAAAAGGTATCAATCGAAAAGAAGAAGTCTTAATGACGAACTTCAGAAAAATCA
This sequence comes from Epilithonimonas sp., assembly GCF_032055105.1. GTDB lineage: Bacteria > Bacteroidota > Bacteroidia > Flavobacteriales > Weeksellaceae > Epilithonimonas. The sequence continues at coordinate 51,962 of NZ_DAMBRK010000011.1, read as the reverse complement.
ATCGAGAGGTGGAGCTTATCGTCAATGAAAATATTAAAGAATAATAAAATGAAATTGATAAGAAAATACTTTATGACGGCGTTTGCTCTGGGCTGCCATTCATTGGTTTTTGCTCAGTTCAATACAATCATCCCTAAAAAAATTAAATCGAAGGCAGCTGATGATGAGAAACAAAGTTTTCAAAAAGAATCTGCTTTTAAGAAGAAAGAAGTTAAGGAAAAGGTTATTAAAAGACTTTTCAATGCCCCGACCAAACACGATTTGAAGAAGGAGATTGACTCCTTGAAATCAATGATGCTTCTTCATTACAACATATCAGGTTTTGAGCGAAAAGAAGCCAGTTCTGCAAATAATGATGATTCTCGTATGAAAATGAAAGATGAAAAATTGATTAATCAAGGGCAGACAAGTATAGAGAAACCAATTAAAAAAATCGATTTCATTAATGAAGAAGAATTTATCTCAAAAATAAGTATGCCTTTGGATAGAAGCATTGTGGTTACTTCTCCTTTCGGAAAGCGAAGCCATCCTGTTTTAGGAACTACCAAAATTCATACGGGAACCGATCTCAAAGCCAGTTATGAAAATGTTTATGCTGTTTTGGATGGAATTGTTTTAGCATCGGGATGGGATCCAAGTGGAGGTGGGAATTATATAAAAATCAAACATTCCGGTTCATTTGTAACCTCCTATCTCCATCTTTCCGAAATTTATTATAAAGCCGGAGAAGCTGTTAAGGCAGGATTCATTATTGCAAAAAGTGGGAATACTGGAAATTCAACAGGAGCACATCTCCATTTTTCTGTTGCTGAAAACGGAAAATATATTAACCCAATCCGCTTTTTAAATGATCTTATTAAAGCCAACAATTTGATTGCTAATTATTATGATACAGAAAAAAACTCAAACAGCCGATATTAAAATACTTACCATTATGCAAAAACACAATTTACCTACGGACGAACTTAAAAATTTTGGAATCATCAATGATGATCTTACATTTTCCAAAAAGCTAAGCGAAGATGATATTCAGAAATTTCTGCAAGGATATACTATCGTTGCCGACAATGATAAGAATAGAGCCACTTTCCAGCTCACAGAAGATAATACTAAACTTAAGGTCATTTTTCTTGAACGTGATAAGAGTCTGAATAAACTTTTAGAAAATAGCAAAGACAAAGTTCAATACACAGATGTAAAAGAGCTTTCAAATGAACATCCTTCATTTGAAAAAAAGGCTCTTAACTACGATACTGAAACAGGAAAAGTTGTAGAGTTTGATTTCATCAAAAATGCAACAGAGCTAACCGCCATCATTGCTAATAAAAAGAATGCAGAGGAACTTAACCGTTACAAAAACGAACTTCTAAAACTTAAAGACTTTCTACAAGATAAAATTGACCGATATCCTGAAATAGCTAAGGAAATTACAAATGATGTGAACATTGTTTCGAGAGAAATTGCAACTGTAAGTCGCATTGCTGTTACAGAAAAACAACTTTCAAAAGGTGGTGATTCGGATATTCAATTGAATGTTAATGATAGAGATATGTATGAAGACGCTAACAGGAACAGGGAGGAACAGGAAGAACAATCTGAGGAACAAGAGAAAAGAAAAAGCTTCAGAAGGTAAACTTTCAAAATTATGGAGAAAAAACTATCCTGGTTTGACAGAGTGATTACTCCAAAAACCAAAGCTTACAAAGATTTTGAAAATGAAATCAAAAGTACGGCTCCAGAAATTTTTTTTAGAGACGGGGAAAGAAATTTTTCTGATCAAGAAAAAAGATTTATGCAAATCTATAAGTCTATAGAAAGTCAAATAATTCAAGAATCTGCCTATACTGTCAATTCTATTTTTAATGCACATACTAAAGCTCCGGTTGAAACAAATTTTGAAAGTTTTGGTGAACTAAGTTTAGGAATGACCAATACACCAATAGATGAACGGCAGGCTAATCATTACCGTAATTATGAGATTGAAGCAAAAAAATTAGGGACTGAAATTAAACCTCTCGCTGAAGAGTTTAACAACAGTAAAGAAAGTAGTAATCAGCTTGGTTGGCAAGAAGACAATTTCGAAATTGATGATGCGTTTTCGCAAGATGACTTTAACGAAAACTTGGTTTCTGCATCTGGTCTTCCTGAAGGATGGGTTTGGCGTGAATATGATGATGGAAGTGGTTCGTTGAAAAGTCCAAGTGGTTTTAGCTACTATGGCTACGATATACAGACTCAGGAATATAGATTACCAACATTAGACAATCGTTGGACAAACATGAAAGATTTTTACGACCGATCTAAAAGTTTGAACGAATTTAAAACCTATGCGGAAACTGATCTAAAAGGAAAAGCAGCACAAAATAATCTTTCCCCGAAACTTTCTGAAGATGAGAAAAATGATCTACTCAATTACATCAAATTTAATAAAGAAAATGGATTCATGCTTGAAAATCTGTACATAACCGATGAGCAAAGAAAGAGTTTTTCAGAAAAGGAGGAATTTGGGACAACGAATGGCTATTACTCACTAACAAATAAGCAATTAGAAAAAATTCCAGATGTCCTTGATGGACATTTTTTATCAAAGGCTGATAAATACGCATTAGCCTTTGGCTTTTTAGAGAAACAAGTAAATGGAGAATCATATGAATTATTAGAAAATGGTGAAATCTTAAAAACCTATCTGGATGAAGATTGTTTACAATTATTTAGAACATTAACAGTCAATGATATAAAATTTAACACACAAAACCCAAACATTATGGAAACACAAAAAGAATTTGACCAAGTAAAATACCTGAAAGACCAATTGAAATATCTTGGCTTTGGCGAAGATGAAAAAATTCATAAAGATTTAGAAAATGGTATTAATTCAAATAAACAGGAGTTCACAATTAAAGCAACTTCTGACAAAACCTTACCTGAAAATAAGGTTGACTTTACCTTAAATTATAATAGAAGTGAAAAAGGTGGAATATTTCTAAACTCTTATGATGCAAATCTTATTAATGAAAAAGCAGAATCTATTGTACAGAATTTTAGAGTTAGTAGAGAGAGCTCATTTACAGTGAAAGAAGCTATTAACCTTTTAGAGGGTCGCTCCGTGAAAATTGAATTTGATAACCCAAAATCGAACGAAAGAGAATCTGCTTTTGTAAAGCTGAACTTTGGAGAGGATAAAAACCAATGGGGCAACTACAATTTTCAGACTTTCTATAAAAATTATGGCGTAGATACAGCCAATATTGTTGAAAAATCCAATCTCGTATTTGATAACCCGGAATGGAAAGAAGGTGTCCTAAAATCACTAGAGAAAGGAAATATTGTGAAAGTGAAATTCAAATACAATGATCAGGTCATTGAAGGTAAAGCAGTGTTGGATCCTCAAAACAGAAATCTTAAGCTCTACGACAATGAAATGAACAGGCTTAATACAAACAAACCTTTAGAGGGTTTGGAACAAGATAACAAGCACGAAAAGTCGAATGTTAGAGAACAAAGCATCAAACGATAAAGATTTTACTCACTTATATTTTCATCAGGAGCGGTAAATCTTTTAAAGACTTACCGCTTTTTTATAAACTCACTTGATATGAATTTAAAATTAATATTTCCTTTTTTTGTATTTCACATTTTTCTAAATTCCTGTCAAAAGGAAATCAAATTAGAAAAGGGTGGTATAGACCTTATCTCAAACGTTTATTTTAATGCTTCCAATGGTTTGGATCAAATGAAGAGCATTCATTTATCCAAAATCAATTATTCGCAAAATCAAATCATAGAATTAGTTCCTGATACTGCGTTTCCTGAAGTTTGCAAAAGGATGTATTACATTAGGGATTCATTATGTTATCAATTGGATCAATCCCAGAATACTATTATATTTTCAGATGTTTTTCAAAAACAAAAACCATTTTTAGTTTGGGATAAAAAAGAAGGTGCTGTATTTTCAAAAGACTGGATTCTTAATTATAGAAACAGAAGAAATTTATCAGACACGGTTCTATTTAATAAAAAATACAAACGTTTTGAGATCAATTCTCCATGGAATTACACTCGCTTTTATATTTATCCAACAGATACTATTGTACCATACTCCTTCTATAAACATGCCGAAATAGACTATCACGGAAGGTTGGAGCGAATTGATTCTTATAATAAAAAGAATGACATTTTCGTAACCCTTCAGCTGTTACCTAGAAATAGTTGGGATGAACAGGCTAAAGAACTATTTGAATTCAATCATTTCGTAAGCAATAAAAACGGTAATTAAGTATGTCATTGGATTCTTTTAATTATAAAGACGATATTTCTATTATTAATGGGAATAAGAATGAGCTTATAGTCTTTGAAAAGGAAGCTGATACACTTTCGTTTTTAGAGTTGTTAAAACTTAATAATCAAAATAATAACAGGAGTCTTATCACGCTCAATTCTACAACGAATACTAAAAAATTTCTGAATCGCTATCAAAATTTTGATGGAAAAATTTTTCTTTGTCTGGAAGGAAGCAAGATAGGGGATGCAGCCACACATAAAATTCTTCTAGAATTTAAAGAAAAAAATATAAAAGATATAAGAACTATGTATGAGATTTCCCAAGTGGGAAATAAAGATCTAAGTACATACCTTCAAAATAAATTAGATCTTCAAAATAAAAATATTACTTTAGTTGAACCAAAAAATTCTGAAAATGCAGATGTTATCATTAAATCAGAAAGATTATCCGACACTCAGCACTTGGGATCCAGTTTTTCTGAACGAAATTCTGGAGAATCTCTCGAAAGAAGCCAATCCGAACAAAACGGAGATTACTCAGGAGGACAAACTTTGGGCAGTAACAATGCTGGAAATGGACTTGAAAAGCCAGAGCGGAGCGATACTGGAAACGGAGGAAGCGAATCCATTGACACAGCAAAACCTGACAATGTTAAAGAGAATGAAGGAAGAAAAGATTCCTTTGGCGGAATCTTATCCGGGAGAGTTGTATCCGATAGAATCGAAAGAAGATTAGGTGATTCCAAAAATATTGAGGAATTAAATTCTCTTATTTCAAAATATAAAGGTCAAAAACTGACCAATGAACAGGTTGCGGAGGTGGTTTCTGCAGCTTGTTTTGTTTCTGAGGATAAAAAAATTACTTTTCATCCCAATGTTGAAATTACTGATGATCTAAAAAACATTTGCAATCAATATAAAAGCGGCGGTACTGCTAAGGAGGGACGTGGAATTCTAGATGAATATTACACCGATTCAAAAATCGTAGAAACGATTCGAAATCTTATCAAAGACCAGTTTAAAAATCAAAAAGAGATTTCAGTTTTAGAGCCAAGTGTTGGGACTGGAAATTTTCTCTACGCTGTAAAAGAGCTTTCTTTAAAAACTAAAGTTACAGCTTTTGAAATCAATGATACTACAGCCAAAATAGCTAAAATTTTTCATCCTGAAACTGACATCAATCTACGTTCATTTGAAACTGAATTTATTGATGACCGAGGACAAAAGACTGAAGCAAAAGAATATGCAGAGAAATATGATTTAGTTATCGGTAATCCGCCCTATGGGGAACATCGTGGTTTTTATAAGGGATTGGGAGAAGAACCTAAGATTAGTAAGTACGAAGATTATTTTGTTAAACGGTCTTTAGATTCTTTAAAATCAAATGGTCTTTTGGCAATGGTGCTTCCTTCAGGTTGGCTGAATAGACAAAAGAAACTAGAAAATGCTGAGATTTCAAAGGCATACCGTTTACCAACCAGAGCCTTTGCTGGAACTCAGGTAGGAACTGATATTATTATCCTTAAAAAATCATTGCTAAAAATCACTAGAGATATTTCTAATTATTTTGAAGAGAATCCCGAAAATATATTAGGGGAAATTCGAGAAAAAAGTAATCGTTTTGGAAGAATAGAACAATATGTGTACGGAAACTTAGATGAAGCTTTAACCATCTGGGAAAAGCTGCAAACAAAAAAAGAAACCGAACGAATTGGAAACCTTTTTGAAGATTTGTTTTTAGAGAGTTCAGATTCTGAAAATCCCGTCATTGACGTTATACAAAAGAATACTCAAATTGAAATTAGTGTTGATGAAGTTCAAGAGAAGATCGAAAAGGTACTTTCAACCTTACATGAAATCAAATTTAAATCTCCAACAGTTATTAAGGAAATTGAAAAGTACATCAAGCTTAAAGAACAAATAGAAACAAATAGTCAGTCATTTTCTGCTGTAAAACTAAAAGAGACTCTTGATAAATCTGAGAAAATTCTTCAATCTCAAAATAGAAAAGATTTAGAATATAGAGTCCAGACGAAACCGGAAATAAAGAAAGGTATTCTAAAATATCTGTTTTCCAAATCTGATGAAATAATAAATACATCTCTTCAAAATAACACTTCCATTTCCCATGAACAAATTGAAGCTTTTCGTGATACAAATTACGATGGAACTTTGAATAATAAAGACAAACACTACCAATTTGCCAATTTCATTGACGGAAAATGGGTACACGATTTTTATTATGCAGAAGGAAATATTTATGCTAAACTGGAGCAGTTGGAAAAAGACTTTGTTGATAAGTACGCCGTTGATAGAACTGAGGAGCAGTATCATAAGCAAATGAATCTACTCCTTAAAGTTGTACCTATTCCAAAATCTTTGGATGAAATATCAGTCAGTCCCAATCATGAATTTGTACATCAATTTACTCTAGGTCAGGTAGAAAAAGAACAATATAATAGTGCAACTAGACTTGTGGAAACTGTCATTGTTGATTACAATCTTGCTGAAAAATTTAAAGATTTTGTTGGGAGTTTATCAAATGATGCTTTTGCAGGCTCTTCAGCTTGGGAGGTTAAAAGTTTTGTAGATAATGAAACTGTAACAGGAAGTGATAAAGAGCGAAATGCATTAGTTCGTGAAAGACGTAAAGTTGCAGCTAATGATCTTTTTCACAAATTCGTTCGTGAAGAGTTATCAGATGAACTAAGGGAACGTTTTGTAAAGGATTTTAATCGAAATTTCAATAGTATTTACGTTCCAGATTATTCCAGATTTCCGTTGTTTTCTAAAATTTTCCAAAATTTCAAAGGGAAAGAACTTAAATTGACTGAAGTTCAGAAAGCCGGAATCGGACGATTGACGACAAAAGGAGTTGGCTTATTGGCGCACGAAGTTGGTTTTGGAAAAACGCTTTCCGGAATATTGTCAATGCACGAAGCAATGGAACGTGGGAATGCAAAAAGACCATTGATTGTTGTTCCTAATGATAGCATTTTAAAACAATGGGTGGAAACAATATTTGAAACCATTCCAAATGCAAAAGTAAATGTGTTGGGCAATCTTGGAAAGGATTATGATCTATCCAAATTTGATAACAAAGACGGAGAAATAACCATTGTTACCTATGAAGGCTTCAACAATATCGGTTTTTCAGAAAACATTACCCAAGATTTAGCTTCAAAATTCTCCTACATATCCGAAAGCGAATTAAGAAGTGTGAACTCTATCAGCGAGAGAGATTTTCAAATAGAATTGGAAAAAGAGAAAGAGATTGAAGGAAAGATGAAGCGAGGTAAAATCTACGATTGGGAAGATTTTGGTTTTGATCATATGACTTTTGATGAAGTTCACAATGCCAATCATATTGTAGGAAAAGTTAGAATTGAGGATCGAAGATTTGCTTCAGATTTTAGAAGTCAAAACCAACAAACTTCCAAACTGGGGATTAATACCTGGATGGCCTCACAGTATATTCAAGATAGATATAATGGTAGAAATGTAACTCTACTTTCAGCAACGCCTTTTACCAATAAACCTCTAGAATATTATTCAGTCCTATCGTTGATTGCCAATAAGCGGTTAGAAGAATCAGGATATTTTAATGTGAATACATTCTTTGAAACCTTTATGGAGGCGGATAATGATATGGAAATCGATGCCAAGGGAGATGTGAAATTTAAAGCCAATGTTAGAAGGTTTAAAAATAATTCTTTATTTCAACAGCTTTTGTCAGAGTTTATTGATATAAAAGGAGAGGAGGATAATCCTGAATTGATCAGACCAAATAAAATAAACAAAGAGTATAAAATTGAACAGAATGATCTAACTCAAGAACAGTATGACTTACTAACAGATAACTTTGATGATACTCAAAAAGGCGCAATTTTAACTCATATTCTAAATGCGAGGCTTATAGCAATTTCACCATATTTGTCATCCTATTATGATAAAGAATTACCTTCAGTAAAAGAATTTATTGAGAATTCTCCTAAGCTTAATGAAACAATGAATCTCATACGACAGAATAAAATGGATATTCCTGATTCAGGTCAGATTATTTATTCTGAATTAGCGGTCTCAGAGTTTCTTAAAATGAAGGACTATCTTGTGACTGAAGTAGGTTATAAACCAGGAGAAGTAGGTGTGATTACAGGGGTAACTACTAAGCCCAACAGATTGAAAATTCAGGATGATTTTAATTCAGGAAAAATTAAAATCATCATTGGTAGTGAAGCGATCCAGGAAGGAATGAACCTTCAAGAAAATACTACAGATTTGTATTTGCTTTCTCTTCCCTATAATTTTACAACTTTGAGACAGGTTGAAGGTCGTGCTTGGCGACAAGGAAATAAGCACGAAAATGTTAGGGTAAACTTTATGCTTACTAATGATAGTATTGATGTTTTTATGCTTCAGAAACTTCAATCCAAACAGGCAAGATACTTGGAAGCAATGAAGAAAGGGGCGAATGTTCTAGATGTTTCTGATATAAGTACACAGGAACTCAAAACTTCTATTATTACTGATCCTGAAACGAGAGCAAATATTGAAATTGAACTCCTGAAGAAAAAGATAGAAGTGGAGAAAAATAAGCATTTGGCAGATATAGCCTTTGTGCTGAGGAAGCATAATGACTTTTTGAAAGTGAAAGAGATGGTAACCAAAGCAGAGTTATCTTATAACAGGATCTTGGGATATTCAAATGATGAAGGTGAGAATTCGGGATATTGGAAAAATCAACTTCCATCCTACCAGAAAACAATCGATTTGGCTAAAGCTGAATTGCAAAAAACAATTGAATTTTTAGCTGAAAAAGGAATTAACGTTGCAGAAATAGAAGCCCAAACAAAAAACACTGAGGATAAAATTAGTGAGTTAGATAAAAAATTTGAACAGCTTCCTGATATAAAATTAGATTTAGTTACTCGATATAAGAAAGAAAAGGATGAAAGCTTAAGATTAAATCAATTTAAAGATATTGTAAAGGAGAGAAATATTGAAAACAAAACTTTTTTTGTTATTGGTAAGGTTGTTTCACATCAATTACTCAAAGAAAATCAAATACCGCCAAAAGAAGGCAAATCTGAACAAATTTTTTCGGGTTCTGCTGGAATGAGAAGATAGAATTAAATTATTCGTAAAATACAAATCTTTAAATTTTATATTCACTTTTAAATGAATTTGACTATGACAGTTTGACACGTAGTAGCACAGGCTTTGAATAAATTAACTGTCAAAATTTCATTTTTTATAAAAGGCTCAACTTTGGTGATTGTGGTCACTAAATCTCTGTGTGACAGTGAAAAAAATCTAACCATTAAAATTTTATTTATGAGAATAGGACGCAATGATCGATGCCCTTGTGGATCTGGATTGAAATACAAAAAATGTTGTATTGATAAGCCAAAGAACAGCTTGTTACAGATTAGACCTTCGAAGAAAATGGATAGTATTACATTTTTTTCAAAATATGATAAGTTAGAATTGTTGAAGATATTTGCTGGGCTATCAATTCTCCCTGAAAATCATGGGAAAAATGTAAGACTTGAAGAATTGGTTGTTAAAACATTTCTTTCTGAAAAATACGGAGCGGATGCCCCAAATAGTACCGTATTAGATCAATTCTTAGCTGAAGCATATTCTTCTCATGATATGGAAGATCTCTGTACAAATACTTTTACAGATTTGATTACTTTCCTTGGAGGCGACTATGTTATTTTTCCTGGTATTACTGAAAATGGACAAGGACTTTTGAGCAACCAGCTTGGATCTATTTTCCATTGGCCGAATAGTAATATTCCAGAATGGTTTAAAGATAATACTGTTACGGCATCATTATTTATGCTTGGTATTTCTGATCTTATAGCAAAACGTTTGGGGTATACTAGATATATGGTAGACTCTTCGGAGACTAATAAATTGATTGTTCCTGATAATTATAAGTTGGAACAATTGAAAAATGCCATCTTTATTAGTAAAGAGGAAATGACAGATTTTTTAGAAAAGAAAAACATTTCACCAGAAATAGTGGATTTTTTTACTATTGATCCCGAAAGAGAAATCACAGAATCTTCAATAGATCCTTTCAGTAATGCAATTTTATATAAACCAATTTTAAAAACAGAGGAGGGGTACATAATACTTTCACCTACGACAATTTGTCTTTCTCTTAGTCGTTTTATTTGGAACATGGCTGAAAATAATCAATGTATGAAGGAGGTTAATGACGCTTACCATGCCTTTGCTTGGAACAATTTGCAATTAGGATTAGATAAATTAGGGTTTGATTTCGTTTCAATTCATGAAATAGTTTTGGATGAAGATATGAAGGCTGGTTTTTACCAATTTGATAGTGATAAAATTGCGTTTGTGAGATACCTTGGAGATAGCGGGAAAAACTACAGCTTTTCTGAGTTTGGATTTGAGGATATTGCAAGTCTTGAAGGAGTAGGGCAACCAACAAAAATAGTAAGTGCCCTAAGAAATGTTGAAAAGTATAAAGATTTCAAAATTTTTTCGATATCCATTCCGTCAGTAATTGGCGGAATTTTAATGTATTCAATTAAAGAGGATGGAGCAGATGAAATTTTAGCAATGCCGATTCAGGAGCTTGATGTTTTGATTCAAATGCGGAATGTAGATGCGATTGATCTGTGGAAATTTGCCAAATCCCGAAAAGCATTGGTGAAGTCAAATCCTTTGTTTTTCAGTTTTTCAACTTTAGATTTATTACAAGTCTTTATTGAAAATTCCAATTCCTTTTATCTTTCTGATGAAAGTGCAAATGTAGCACCATTTGCTGAACCTGGTGATGCGAGGGACTGGTGTATCGAAGCGAAAACTAAAACTGATAAGCACTCAATACTCCGAAAAAAAGGAAGCGGTTATTCTTTTGTTGGTGTCGAAAAGAAGGATAGTTTTATGCCTGTATATTATAATCAGCATGAGCTTTTAACTGGGAATCCTTGTTTTGCTGTTGAAGGATATGATAACCCAATATGGGTAATGCCTCATAGTACTCCAACTGTTGCATCCTATGGTCTAAAAAATATGTATTTCCAAATTTCTGAGGGGATTAGCTATTGGCTTTGGCAGATACAGGAAAATATTAAGATGTACATTAAACCTCTTCTAGTAAAACCTTTTGAAATTAAATTTGAATTTGATAATCCTGAGAAATTTGATGCAATAGAGAGAAATTATAAAAGAGAAGAAAATCTTGAAACATATTTTAACCTTGTCTTGGAAGATAGTGGTTTTAAATTAATAATACCTAAAGAAATTGTTGCCTATCTTTATGGAGGTGACAATGAGGGTGAAAGAGTTTTAGTGAGTCAAATACTAAAAGGTTTTAACGAATTATTGGTTAGAGAAGGTTTTGATATGATTCCAGAAGCTAAAGTTGAGGAAACAGTAGAGAATGACGTTCCACTTGGGATGAAGAAAAAGTTTTATATTTTAGATACAGTTGATAATTTGTTGATGGACCCTACTAATCTTAAAAATTATAGGTACATTCAGGAATATGATTCAGGAAAAGTATTGGATCAAATTGTGGGTCTTCTTGGAGACAAATGCCCTGCCATTGGCGAAATAGCTACTAAAGATGAACGTTTAAAACTTGTAAGAGGAATAACAAATGATGCTTTGTTTGGTCTTTTGAATGCCAAGCTTGAAAATTTTAATTCGTTAGAATTGCTAAAACGGCTAACAGGTTTGAATGAAAGTTTAATTAGAAAAAGGGAACTTTTAAAAATAGAAATCCCCACAAGAATAGCCTGTTTTGTCACTGAAGAACAACAGATAGAAGACGTTTATCTTACACTTTCTAAGCTCAACAGGACCACGGTTTCTGTTCGATGTCTCATTGAACATCTTGCTGCAGAACAGAAAGATGGTGGTAAGATTCCATCTACTACGGATGTTGACGAATTAATTGCTATAATGGATCAAATTATAAAATGGGGATCAATAGCAGACATGATATTCTTTGACCTATTTGATGTTAAAATGAGTGTTTTGCCGTCGGGTCGTATCGGAACTATAAAACAAGAAATGGCTGATGTTTTCGACCCCTATCATAAGTCGAAAACATCAGAAAATGTTCACGATACTGTGGAAGCATTTGACCAAATCTTTGCACAAAATCTGCAAGATAAAAATGTTTCAGATGTACCTGAAAAGCTTGATAAAGCATTTATAGAAGATTATGGAGTGTCTTTTACGAGGATATGCTATTTTATTGATATTTTGTCAGAAATTGGATTCAAACAAGCATTTGATTATGCCTCTTTTCCTTTAGATAAATTAAAAGAAGAGATAAATAAAAATGCTGTACTCAAATTTTCTGACTCGGAGTTTGATAGTGTATTGAATTATTTATCCTTAGAAAAAAGAGGAACCGTACATTTTCTGCCAAAAAATTCAGGTTTCGAAATTTCGGATATAGTTCCTTTCAAATATAATAGAATGCTTTCGCTGCTAAGGAAACCTATAGTACTTTTTGGAGAACAGAGTTCATCTGACAGAATTGTATTTTGGGGGCCTAGACAGGTTTTGGACAGTAAGAGAATTTTGGCAGACCAGTGCCAGTCTGGAAGACTCCGTGTACCGAAAAAGGAATCTGCCATTATTTCAGTCTTAGGAGCATTTGCTCAAGAACGAGGAGATGGATTAGTTAGGGCTATTATTGCATCTATTGATCCAACAAATTTAGTCATTGATCAGGAACTATTTATTGGACCTGGTTTCGAATTTAAACATTCTAAAGATATTGGAGATATTGATGTGTTGATAATTGATGCTTCTAAAAAAATACTATTTAGCCTAGAAAGCAAAAGCATGTCTCCTAGTCGCAATATAATGGAAATGGTTTCTGAAGTAAATAAATTATTTGGTAGTGATGGTACAAGCGGATGGGTTAATAAGCATATGGATCGTGACACTTGGTTAAAAAGTAACAAGGATCAAATAACTAAAAAATATGGAATTGATGTCACAGATTATCAAGTAAAATCATTTTTTGTCACTGAAGAAGATATGCTTACTCCCCATCTTAGGAAGATGCAGTTGCCTTTACCTTTTATTACACGATATGAACTGGAAAAGCATGGATACCAAGTACTACTTAAATAGAAGTATAATTTGAAATTAAGTGATAATCTTTGATAATTTTAATGCTATAATAACAGAATAATTTTTGAGGTTATTAGTGGTATAGCGGGAGGAGGAATTCCCTTCTCCCCAATCGTAAGAGCTAAAATAACTAGAATTTAAAAACATCAATCATTTCTCTATACCATCTATTTTTTTATTATAGAATATTTAATGAGTGAAAAAACTATATATAATGATCAGTATGGTTTTTTATTGCATTTTGAAATAAGTGATATTTAAGAAATGTCTTTTAGTCGCCAAGTAAGCTCTAAAGCTTCCTGCCAGCCTGAGCTTGCAAATTGGTCTAAAATTGTTAAAAGATTCAAAAAACTTACCTTATTGTTCAACACCGCTTTATGATCAGATAAAGCTTTTTCTGTTAATTTAACTATTTCCCGCAATGTCATATAATCATACGTAAAACCATTTGTAGCTGAGCAATTAACTACTTTAAAAGCTAAAGACAATAAGTATTCTGGATCAAAATCAAAAACAACATTTAATAGTTGCATAAAGTAATAGCCTGTATTTGCAACCATATAACCAGAGTCGACTTGAAGCGAGCGGTCAGTTATCTTATCAAGTAAAGGTTTAATTTTAAAAAAGAATTCCTCAACTTTGTAATTATCAATCTTTTTATTTACATTCTCACCTCTACCTATTGAAATTGCGAAGTACAATTGTTGTACACAGTGATCAATTAATGTAAAATCATCTTTTAAATCATCTTTTTCTAAGTTCTTTTTTAGTAATGACTCAAAGCGGAAATCAATGATTTCAAGTAATATATCAAGAAGAGAATTCTCGTTTGTAATTGTTACATTATCATTATGTGGATCAATAGTATGTACAATAGAAATTACTAATCTTTTGCTAAATCTAAAATCATTTATGCTTTTATATATGATAGTTTTTGAAATTAAACTATTATGAAAAAGATATAATTTTAAGAGTAGAACAACGTAACTACCAATTATTTCTTCTGCACGCCTACCTGATAAATTCTGAAAGGCAGGAAATAAATTATATACTATACTTTCTATCTTTTCAATATTTTGTGATATAGTATCTGAGTAGCTTATATTTTCTATTAAACCCGTTAAACATATTTCTTTCTGTTCAATATTTGAGCGCTGATGTAGAATGTTCCAAAAATCTTCATTTCTGTTATGCCAAAACCAACCTGCATTATTTAAAAATTCGAGACGAACTTGTGGATCATCATCATGGGAAATCATAATCATCAGCTCAGCTAATTCGTCGGTTTTTTCTTTCCTAAGCATGTTAGCGATTGCTCTAGCTATATTAGGCCTAAGATTACTTTCTTTTAATCTTAAATGTAAATTATCGTCTTCACTGGATAATAGTTTTGGCAGTTCTATTATGTAGTAATTAAATAAACGTTTAAAGAAAATTTTATGTTCATTTCTAAATCTTATGTTGGAATTGGTCAAAATTCTAATACATTTTGATGTAATATTATCGTACGTTAACCGAACTCTATCATTTTTGTAATTGCGTGTATTGACATGTTTAGATAATTTTAATAATGTTGGATAAATTTTTTCAAAATCTCTTTTTAATGGTTTCTTATTATTTGTTTTATCAAATGTCTTATTAAATACATCAATTATTTGACAAGTTTTAAATGCACTGATATCTTTTTTATTTTCTGGATCAAAACCAGCATATTGCATTTCTTCTTCAATACTTCGAGAAACTATATCTGCCATAACGACACCTCGAAAAGATGGTTTATTTTCAACATGCTTGTTATTTAGTATAAAATTGTTTGTTTCATTCAATACTGTATTTCCTTTAGGAATACAATTTAGCAAACGACTTACAATTATATTTCGATATTTAATCATTGGCTCTTCTCGCACATCATATTCTAGGTCAAGTATGAGTTTTTCCAATAGCTTTCTTTCAGCCGTATTAAGGTGTTGCCAAACCATCGACAAGAGAGAACCTGCTTCTTCAGAAGTATCACTACACAACAGTATTGTTTCGTTGCAAAGCAAACTATAGCCTGTTTTATATGTAATATCAGGATATTGGGTTAAGAATTTTAAAAATCTGCGCCACAAATTGCAGCTATGTGCTTCTTTTATAAAAATATTTAAGTAAGCATTTAGAAGCTTATACTCCTTACTCTCAATTAACTTTACAAACCATTTAAAAATATTAGTTCCAAATGATAAAACGCCATGATCTTGATCATCAATTATATCCTCAATAAAGCTCTCAATAATAAAATATGTGCTAATATTATTTACATTTAGAATTTTTTTTCGAATTGCGTTGAAATCGAAACTGTGATATTTGTTCACTAATTCAATTCCTAAGCATAAAACTTTATTTGGATAACGTTCTAACAAAGTAGAAAATTCTTTTTCCAATCTAAAGTAAATTAAGCTGTAATCCTGTGATCTTGTACTTCTTAATGATAATAAAACAGTTCCAAAATTTGTCTCTTTTTTGCTGGTTTCATGATGTTTGTAGAGCCTTCTGAAAATATGACAACCGAGATTTTGATCGTATTTGAAAATATGGGGGACGAACTCCGACAAACTTAAAAATGGCCGAATTGGGAAGTCTTCTTCATCAAGAAAATCAAGAGTATTATGAATCAGATTTTTTATATTAGTCTTATTATATTGAAAAACTTTACATAAATTATCAATACCAAAAGGACTTTTTTGATCAATAAGTTCTTTTTGAGAAATTGATAATTTCCTTTCATTAAGTACATATTCCCAGTAATTACAGCATATTTGGGCTAAGATTTTCCATTCATATTGATTAGATTCATTTGATTTTTCAAGTAAAATGATATAATCATTAATTTGTCGTCCGAATTCCCACATAAAGGACCAATGCATTTCATTACTTAAAGACAAAAATAAGTTGAGGTCTTTTTTTCTTAAATGAGCGTTCGTAATAAACCTGATAGCCTCCAAAATCTTATTAATATAAGTCCCCTTATCGATAATATCTAAACCATTAAACATTGGTAAAAGATCTTGTGTGTATTTGTAAGAATCTACAATAACATAATTTAAGATTGTCTGATGTAATAGTCTGAATAAAGGAATTTCTTGTTTTTTTATACCACGGTAATGTGTCCAAAATAGTTCTTTGTGTTCTCTCCAAAGTTTATCATAGAAATACACAAATGCCTGACGAAATATAAATGGCATTTTTTCATACATGTTGACAAACTCAATAAGCTCGAATACATCTTCTGAAATTACATATTTAGACAGAGCATAATCCAGCATAATATTATGATTAAAACCAATTTTACGATTATTTATAGACATAGAACTAATAACACCTTTACTATTCAATTCATCAAATACTAAGACGTTAGATTCATTTAAAATCGTAGTTTTATCGACAATCAAACTCTCTTTTTCTGCCAAACCTAAAGTCAAATTGTACAAGAATATATCTGTACCAGAAGATTCAACAACTTTTGTATTCCAATAGAACGAGAGCAACTGTTCTTCAGTTTCAATCTGTGCAATTTCTTTAATTGATAGCTTATTTTCCTGCTGTAAAATTTGGTTTAAGATGTTAAGGAAATAAGGTATATGCAAAAGTTCTCTTAATTCTATGCTAGCTCTTTTGAAAACTGCGCTCAGTGAAACATTCGATAGTAAAACAGTTTCTAGTTCTTTGCTCGATAGTTTGGGGATTTCAAGATGACGGCAATAAATATCTTTCTTTAAATTATCTATTGGAAACATTTCACGTAATTGAAGTGATTTGGAAGCATCAAAACTTCTTACACTTACTAGTATATTCCATTTAAGTTTTAGAACGGTAATTGATTTTTTAATTTGTTTTAAAACTGTTTGCTTTAAAAGGGAATCCTTTGCTGTATCATAAGCATCAAAAATCAAGATACCCTTTTTACCTTTGTAAGGTAACGTATAAGAAGATAAAATTTCCAGCCATCCTTTTTTTATTTGGAGCTGCTCATTAATTTCATCATCTATTCCTGTAGTTAATTCATTAATTCTAATAATTATACAAGGAATCTTCTTTACTTCGCAAAGTCTTTTTAACTCCTCTAAAATAAATGTCTTTCCATATCCGTGACTACCAATTAATAAACCATTATCAATTTGAACGAAATGGAAAATTTCTTTTATAAGGTTTGTTCTTTTAACATATAATCCGCTCGATAATTCTAGAGAGGGCTGGTGAATTTGATTAACAGTAACAACATCTTTTCCATAAGTGAATCTTAACTTTACAGGTTCAACTACATCTTCTAGAATTAAGTTTATTTTTTTAAGATCTGAAGGTGTTGTATTTTTATGATAAATCATTTTTGATAGTTTGTCAATATCAAGACCTTCAAAACTGATATTTTCTATTACTTCTTCTTTTAAGATAGAAGATGAACATTTGTGAGTTATGAACAGAATGAAAAACTTTATTTTCTTTCTGCTCCGATTATGTTTCAGAAATGATTCTTGGCAACTTTTTCGTTTGGATCTATAATTCTTATTGGACGTCACCTGCACATAAACACCCTTTTTAACATCATACAGATCAAAACTATCCTGATTACTTTTTTCTTCATTGGCATTTACTAAATTCCATCCGAAACTTAAGTTTAAAATATTTAAAAAGATATTTTCAGCGTTAAGTGCTTTATCTGTTAATCCTAAAGAATTATTAGTAGAAATGACTTCGCTATATTGGACTAAGTATTTTAATATACCATCAAAAAACACTTCTGAACTCATATCTATAATTAATTTTTTTCTAATTTATTTAATTTCCAGAATACCAATTTAAGAATTTAATGTGGTCAGCAAATCAAATTATTTAAGCAGATTGTGGAAATAGAGAAAATTTAAAACAACTTCATATCTGATCACCTTCACCTTGCTTCGATAAAAAAGCTCGCATCGATTCTGAAATAGGAGGTGTTATAAGAAATTCCCCATATTTTGATTTAAACTTATCCCATCTGGATTTCAAGATGCCTGATCTTCTTTCTTGTGGACAAACCCATATCCAATCTAGTACCCATTTAAAGTCATTTATAACTTTCTTAAACCTAAAACAACAAGCTCCAACAATTGAACCTTGTTGATTCGTAAACAGGTATCCTTCTACATCAGAATTACAATTCTTTTTTCGACTGTGCCATTGTAAGAAATCAAAATGTAATTCCTGTTTAAAAGCTCTTGCACGAATAAGCATTTCGTTATGTTTCCAAACAGGAGAATTGTGTGTAACCAATTCAAATTCTAAATTTTGCTCAATCTCTTCTAACATCTTCGGTAATGGTTTTGGATTTAAGTACCACATCCTTTTTTTATGTTCTTTTCTATGATTATAGCTAGATGATGGATTGCCTTTTTCCCATCGTATCCCGCAATCTACACAATCAACAAAACTTGTAGTCCGAGGGCGCCTGAATTTAGAAGGGAAAATCTTTATGATTTTCAGATTCTCCGATAAACCATATGAAACTATTTTATAATTTTTTTGATTAATAAAAGATTGAAGCATTTGGGGCTCAAAGTCAATCTTATCATTGGTGCATAAGCTTATTGATAACTTATGCTGTTCTCTGTAAAACATTAAAATTACTGCTTCAGATTCATTAATTAATTGTTTGGTTTTATCTTTAATTTGAGGAATTAGAAGATCAACTAAAGCTTCTGGATAAATTTGAAATCCGATTCTTTCAAATAGTATTAATAATAAAGTTGCTTGTTCAAATTTAATTGCTTCAAACCAAATCGCCTCTCTAGCATTACCATTATTTTTGAAGCAAACGTTTTCCCAATTTATTCCAAGCTTAATTGAAAGATCCATAACATCTAATCTATAATAATCTAGACGACTATCCATATAATATAGAAGATCTTCAAAATCAGTTTTTAAAAACCAACCCATTCTGAAAGCCCTTTTTACCATAATATCTGTAACTCTTAAATCACTGGGGAAAGTATCTTTTTTTAGACATTCCAAAAGAACCAAAAGATAGTGCTTGTCAAGTACGAATTCACGAAAGTTATTTTCTTGCAGTTTCATTTTGAGGTATATAAATTATGTTTATCTATTTGATTTTTTATCTAATTTAAGAATGATTTTAGTTAAGTAACGGTTCAGATGTCAAGTTTTTTGGATTTTTAATGATAAATACTGTATAGAAATAAATTGAAAACATAAAATAGTGACTAAGAAATTTATTTGTTTTTCCCAAATTATTCGGAGATTAGATTGTTACTTTGGTTTAAATATTTAGTATTGAACGTCAAAATGAATTTATTCATTTACTTTATCGAGGCAGGAATAATATCACAAGATAAACAGTGCTATCAGTTCAAAAAATGCAAAAAAAAAATATTCTTATCGTACATGACAATTTTTGGCACTATTTACTAAAGTTATAGTAATTTGCAATATAATCGTTACTAAAACTATTTCTTTGCTTTCCACTTGTTTAAATTTCAGTACTTTAAAACAGTATTTATTTGTTATAAAGTCCAAATTTATTTGTTAAAAAATTCAAACTCACTTTATAACAATTTGCTGGATTTTTTTTAGATAATTTTTTGTTATAAATAATAATTATGGAGTTGTAGGGATTTCATTATCTTCATTAGAAATAAGACTTTTAATATTTTATACTTATGCATTGGACTTATTTTTAAGAAAATGTAGTTGTATCGGATTTACAAAAAATATAACATATTTATTATGTAGCAATAGACTGGTATGTAAGTTGAAGATTATGGCTTGGATTTTTAATCTAAGCCTTTCTTATATTCAATTATTTCTTAAAGGATTATACGTTAGGCTTAAAATTGATATTAAATTATTAATTCCAAGGTAGTATTTTTTCTTCGTTATTACTCTTTACATTTTCCAGATTATTCTTTAGTATTCTTAATTAAATCAATTCTTTGTAATGCTATTGCTTTCAATAAATTGATGTGTCAAATTTGTAAAAACAATTAGTAAATACAAATCCGGAGTCTATGAAAATAAATCTTGTTACTATAGAAGACCTTCAGGAGTTCAAAACCGAATTACTTGAAGAAATTAAAAATCTTTTTTACATAAAAAATTCAGAGCAAAAATTATGGCTAAGATCATCAGAGGTTAAGGAACTTCTGAAAATTTCTAGCGGAACATTACAAAATCTACGTATTAACGGTAGCCTATCTTTTACTCGTGTTGGTGGAACATTATATTACAATTATAAGGATATCGAAAAGATGTTGGAGAACAAAGGGTAATTAACTTCCTACTTGCAATCTAAATTTATTAAAATGAATTACATAAAACATCTTACTGGCTTTTACGAAAAATTACTCCTTGATAATACACTTAATCCTACGCATATAAGTCTTTATATAGCTCTATTCCAATTCTGGAATTTCAACCGTTTCAGAAATCCGATCAGTATTTCTCGAGATGAGGTTATGCGGATCAGTAAAATAAACTCAAAAGCGACTTATCATAAATGTCTGAAGAATCTACATTCTTTGGGTTATATTGATTACCAACCTTCATACAATCCATTTAAAGGGAGTCAAGTTATTATGTTTGATTTTGCAGGAAATTTAAAACCAGCAAAAGAAAAAAGTTAGACTTCTTCAAAGAAAATATTTATTATTGAATTTCACTTTCCCATTAAATTCAGTTTTTGACTTTTATAGTTAGCCTTTACAAAAAAGCAGTTTAGTTTTTGGTTCAAAAGGTTGTAGATCTGAACGAAAATTCCTAGTTTTACTAAGTAAAATTTAGATTAGGATTTTACCACTTTTTTGCAGGTGACCTATTTAGGGACCTTCATAAGAAGCTGCAGCGAAACGCTTATCAATAAAGGGATGATGGGAGGTTACAAAATCCCTCACTCGCCACTTTTGATAGTTGGATTTGTTCCAAGTCAAAATCTTCATTTTTTCTATCTCCTCCCTTCAATATTGAAGATTTGACTTACCATAAATCATATTTTTATAATGTCGCAATAAAAAGTCAT
The DNA here is from genome assembly GCF_032055105.1 of Epilithonimonas sp. Classification (GTDB taxonomy): domain Bacteria; phylum Bacteroidota; class Bacteroidia; order Flavobacteriales; family Weeksellaceae; genus Epilithonimonas. The sequence goes on along the minus strand of NZ_DAMBRK010000011.1, from coordinate 30,496 downwards.
ACATAATCATTTCAAATAATCGCTGATTTGAAACAAATGATCTGTTAATATGCATATGAAATATACTTTGGAAAAACCTAGATAACGAATCATTGTTATGCTCTTTAACTTTTTCAATAGCACTATTGCTCTCAGTTATATTTCTAATAATCAAATTCTTTATATCCGAAAACTCATCTGAATGAACAAACTCCAAATATTTGGGTTTAAACGATCTAAATTTTTTGTCTAATTGGCTATTTAGGTATTTATCACCATTAAATTCCTTCTTAAAGGCGGTGTTATAATCGCCAATCCATTGTAATTTATCCTGATCCAATAGTTCTATTTTTGAAAGAATCGTATCAATATAAAACATTGAAACCATCAGCTTCTCTTCATCATCAAAATCCAAAAAATTTAAAATCAATTCACTACTTTTAAAGAATAATTGTTCAGCATCTTGAATTGTAGTTTCTCCGTATCTCCCAATTTCTCTAACATATGAATCTAATATTACATTTGATATTTCCCCTGAATCGACAAAGCATTTAAATGCACTACTGACATTGTGTAAAACAATTTTGAAGTAGTTAAGATCAGTAAGTTTAAAACGTAATCTTAAATGAAATTTAGGGTCATTATAACGAATGAAGAACCACTGACTGATATATTTCTTATTCTTAAAACAATCCACTAAGGGAAATACCACTTGTTCTAGAATTTGATCAGAAGTTTTTGCACCAGTATAAATTTTGATGTATAGCCATTCATCTCCTGGAGTAAATTTTCGAATTATCATTTATCGATCGTTATAAATTGAAAAGATGAATTGGTGTGCGAATTTATTTTTCTGATCATACAATAATTCTTCAACATAGATCATATCCTCATTCTTTACTGAATCTAAAAACATATGTATCATATCCAAATTTTTCAGATTAACGACCAAAATATTATCCGATTTTACCCATTGGATCCATTTCGGAATTTTTCTCCGTTTTCTCCATATTTCTATTTCTATTGGTAATTTAGAGTTATCATTGATGAATGATATCAAAGTTTTGATTTCGTGGTGATTTATTTTCCATTGAGCTTTTGATAAAATAATATTTTCGTATTCAACTCTGGGTAGAAAACTATAGATATCTTTCAGTCCGCCCCAATCAAAATATAAACTCGGACGTTTGTTTTGGGTATTGAGATCACAGAGAAAATGATAGACTGGTAATGAATTCTTTGGATAGTTATGGGCATTCGTCAAACAAGGAATTATTTCTTTGTTATGTTTTTTTGATCTCAAGATGACTCTCCCATTTTTTATAGAAATATATAAATCACACATAGGTATTTGAAATTCTGTTGGTAATGAAGATTTAGCTAAATAAGGAATTTCGAATTTTCTCATCGTAGGACGCCTAAGTATATTCCCAATTCTGGACTCTGGAAGGTGGATAATCTCTGCCAAAATTTGATCTGAATTTATTTCAGCTTCTTTGCCAGCTATTTTCAGTACAAAATTTTTGATATTTGATTTTTCTGAGCAAAATCTTGCCGACAGTCTACCAGCATTCCCACTACCACTATTTAAAAATAATTTCTCAGTATCATTATCTGATACTATCTCCGTTATAAAAGACATTGTTGCTGGCAGATCCTCCCAAACTTCTTTAAAATCTGTGAAATCATTATCCGTTAATTTTATTGATGAAACATCTCCTGATAAAATCAAATCCTGAATTTTACTATTCAGAACAATATGAATTGGATTAAGCTTCAATTCCAGTGTTTTGGCTTTCTTAGATTCAGGAAGAATTATATCATCAAGATAAGGATGAATTCCTTTAGTGCGTTCGTCTGATAGATATCCGATTCCTAGTTCAGTATCCAAGGCGAATGAAAGCAAGATCTCCTCATCTTCGAATCTTTCATAAAAAGCTTTTTTAAACTTTTCAAAATGAGTATCGCTCCCGTAAGGTGTAATTTTATTCAAAAAAGAAATTCCTTTTTTTAAAGTTTTTTTCCAGCTATATGAAAGCTGTTTTTCATTTTTAAAATAAAGATCAGTTTGGAAAAGGTATTTTTTTTCATAGTCAACACTGAACAATTTTATAAGTTCTATTATTTCCTGATAAGCAGAAATATTGTTTCCAATATGAGAATCCAGTCTTTGTATTTTTTCTTTTATAGAAAGCAAAAGGTCCCTTTCTTCATACGCTTTAATTTTATTCAATATTGAAATAATTGAATCCTGAAAATCACTTCCGGAAATAATAGGATCTAGCTCACTTATCAACAGCTGATTGACAATAAGTTCTTCTACAAAATCTTTTGCTTCATGTTCGGAAATTTCTTCATTAGTAAGAATATTTTTGATTTCATCAATAGTTTTACCTTTTTTAGAAAAATTTAATATGTCTTCTAATTCCTTAGTATCTCTAACTGATGAAATAATATATTCTCTTATCCCATCTATATTTTCATATTCAACATACCTGATATTTGTACCCACCTTATAAATACTGTTATTTGGGAAAAATAAAATTCGTTCTTTAATTTTTGGTATCGTCAGCAGGTGCTGAGAAAGTGCGACTAGAAAATACATATCCTGTTTCGTATCTCGCGTCAAATCTCTTGCATCTATTAGCTCATCTTGACGTTCTTTATCAAACTGTCCAATTCCGACACCAGAGAATAAACCAAATGGAGTACATCGCGTACTCATACGAGAATAATATTTAAGAATTGTATTTCTTAACTTAAGTGAAAGTGTCGTGTCTGTTAGAAGCCACTGTTCAATTTCTTCATAAATTAATGGAGAAGCCAGATAAATAGATTCTTGAAAAATCTTGTTTTTACAGATTTCAAGAAAGTTTTCTTGTGTTAAATTTTGTTGCGAAAATGTTGTCAGAAATTTATCGAATTGAAGTATTGGACTTCTAAAAATAAAATCATCAAAAAACTGATATGGAAATCGGGGCATATTATTTTGCTTTTGGCTGATAGTCAGGGTGTCCTAATTGCCACAATGCGAAAGCAAAAACATCAGCTGTATTAGCATATTTCTGTTCTACAGGAATATCACTACCATGTCCGCCATTATAATCGATTTTTAAAAGAATAGGATTTTCTGAGTTACTGTTTGCAATCAGCTTGGCTGCAAACTTTGTTGGCATCCAAACCGACACTCTTGGATCATTGATACCGGAAGTAATTAAAGTAGCAGGATAATTCTCATTTTTTTTGATATGCTGAAAGGCATCCATTTCCAGTAAACTTCTAAACTCAGATTCATTACTCAAGGAACCAAATTCTTTTGCGTTGTTCAAACCATTGGGTGTGAATTCCATTCTTGTAGCATTGACAATACCAGCCTCAATAATAGCGACTTTAAAAAGATCGGGTCTTTCTGTAATAGCTCTACCAATAGTAATACCGCCTGCACTACCACCCCAGATCGCTATCTTAGATTTAGACGTATAGCCTTGCTTTGTCATATAATCCGCACATGCAATCAGATCCTTCCAGGAGTTAGGTTTTGTTTTCTTGAATCCACCTTCATGCCATAACTCGCCTTTTTCACCTCCGCCTCTTACATGAGCCACAGCAACAATTCCGCCTTTAAGTACCCAAAGCATGTAGGTTTTAGATAATGAAGGACTGGCATTGACGCCATAGGCACCGTAGGCATATATTAACAAAGGGTTATTGGAATTTTTTTTAGTACCTTTCTTGTACATTAAAGATATCGGAACATCAAGTCCATCATGTGATTTTATAGTAATTTCCTCTACTACAACATCATCAAATTCAGGATATTTAGAAATTGCAGCAATATTCTCTGGAGTAAAGTCCTTCTTATTAGCATCATACTTAAATCTCTCATTATCATTTTTCCAACCACTACAGGTTATCCAAAAATCATTAGAAAAATCATTTTGTGTCGTGATGGAAATATCTCCGGTTGGAATGGGAAGAATAAATATTTCAATCTTATTGTCTTGGTAACGATATAATTTTGCTTCTACACCATTTTTTGATGTGTTGAAAATAAATCCGTTTTTCAAACTATAAACACCACTGATTGTCTCTGTTGCGATTTGAGGAACTAATAATTCTGGATGCTTAAAGTCTGGGTTTTGTAAAGACGTTTTATAAATAGCATTGGAATTATTTTTTTCGGAAATATAAATAATATAATCCCCTTGGATAATAAAGTCACTAATTTTATCTTCTTTGGAAAATAGAAACTGCCATTTTATTTCTTTTTTAAAGTCATTGACTGGTGAAAAATATGTATCCTTAAAAGTTGCTGCACCTGATATTTGTCCAATAAAATACTTAGAACTTTTAGTAGGGAGACTTGCACGTGGAAAGTCTTCAGAATTTATTTTCAGGTCAGGGTTGTTTTTTTTCGATAATATAATACTTCGCTTTTCGGGATCATCTCCTAATTTATAAATTACAGCTTCCATGTCCTTCAAAAATAGTTTGGAAGTAGGATCAGTAACTGGATAATGCAAGTAAATAAAGCTCTTATTATCAGGAAGCCAGGAGATACCTCCACTATCCGAGGGCCAGCAATTGGTAATGGTAATAGGAAGAAGTTTGTTTAAGCTTAGATCATATATTACCATTTCGGAGATTTCCTTTCCACTTTCTGTGAGTGCTATAGCAACCTTAGAACCATCGTGATTAGGCTTAATGTAATTGATCTGGTAACTTATGTTTTTACCAAGTCTATAATTCGCCGGATCAAAGATTTCAATTTCCTGTCCCGATAATTTTTTTTTATAAAATAACTTGGATGTTTTCTCCTCCGGGCTTCTTTTTAAGTAAAAGTACAGCTGGTCATCCGTTATACTTAAATGACTTACAGAAGCTACCTGTTTACGATCATATTCGATCCTTTTATCAATATAGTATTGTCTATTTGGTATGGCTTGTAACAAAGACAGTGAATGTTTTGTTTGATCCTTCATCCATTGAAACGTCGAGGAGTCTTTTATATTCTCTAGATTTCTATATTCATCCTTTACCTCCAAACCGAAATAATTATCAGTAGCAACTACTGATGGGGCAAAATTATTTTTTTGAGCAGTAACTAACACAATAAACGAGATAAAATAAATTAAAAAGAACTTACGTCGATTTTTCATGGATTGAATAAATTTAAAAGCAGTTACTAAAATTACAAAATATAATATCAATAACTGCTTTTATAACATTTATCATTTAGAAACACCAGGATGTGTTGGATCAGTTCTTGTATCACCAGTTTGTCCGGTATTATCTCCAACTGCTCCGCCTACAATAGTACGAGGGTTAGTGATTTTTACAATTTGCAATTTTTCTAATGATAATTTTTTGACTGTTTGACTCTTCTTTTTCATGTTGATTTTAATTATGCCAGCAAATTAAATTAGAAATAATATTTATTCCTAAATAAGCAAGTCGAAATTGATAAATTTGGAGTTGATAAAGAATTAACTATTTGTAATTCAGTTAAATATAAACTAGCTGTTTTTATTGAGGGCTTTTATAAAATATGAAGGAAGAGTTCCTGTTATCTTTCTAAAAGCATTAGTAAATGATTCAGAATTATTAAAACCAGCAGATTCGGCGATGGATGCAATCGTATATTTCTGAAGTGTCTTATTGATTTTTAGCTCTTCTACGATATAATATATTCTTAGTTCATTTAAGTACTGTGAGAAGTTTTTACCTTTAAGTTCATTAACCGATTTTGATAAATAAGCTCTATTTGTATTTAGTTCTTTAGCCAAAATATCCAAATTAATATTTTTATTTAAAAAGCCTTTCTCTTTTTCGAATTCATATAATTTTATATCTAGCAGCTTTAACTGATCGTCAGATAATGTGGTTTTTATTTTTTCTTCTGTAAAACGGTCAGCTATTTCTGAGACTTCAAAAATAGGAACTACAGGAATCTGGGATAGTTTTTCTGCTTTATTCTTATATAACTTAATCTTTTTTCGGTTGTCAACAAATAAGAAGATTAAAATACAAATTACAAATCCTCCTAAACCAACTACCCAAAATAAGAAGTGGTTTTTAGAATTAAGTTCATAGATCAACTTTTCTTTTTCACTTAATAAAATAGGGGTGTCATATTTCTTACTGATTTCAACTGCCAATTTATTATATTTCTTATACAATAAGCTGTCTACTATTAAGAGCCGTTCAATATAGTACAACTGTTGATCTTTATTACCGTTTTTCTTATAAAAGTCAATTAAAGTAGGGTAAACATCTCTTAACTCAAAGGAAACATCATTAGTTTCTTTAATATATGCATCAACATTTTGGTATTTATTTAAAAATCCGTCTTTACCTGTTTTCGTCAAAATCTTACCTGAATAATATTCACTTAAAGCTATATTAAGATTATCAGGAGAATATTTCTTTAAAAGAATTGCAACTTGCGAAAAAGTTTCCAATGATTTATTATAATTCCCTGAGGAATATTCATTCAACCCCGTTACTAGCATTAGATTCGCGTATGATGATCGGTTTCCGCTTATCTTGTTTTTTTCAAATCCAAGTTTCAAATACTCATCTGAAGTATTGACTTGTTTTATTTTATTATAAGAATATGCCAGAGCATAAAGACATCTTTCATAATTATCGTGCTTAGATATGTGATTTTTTTCTAAAAAATTTTTATATCCTAAAAACAGATTAATTGCCTCATCATAATTTTCTAATTCCAATTTCAGCAAACCTATATTAAAATTTATAATATTATAAGTTTTAATATTGTTTTCTGCATAGCCTCTTGCTGTCAAATAGTTATCAAGAGATTTTGAATACTCTCCTAATGAATAGTAGTAATTCCCTTTATAAGTATATGCTTTAGATAAATTGTCTGTATCTTTTAATTTCTTTGAAACTGAAATCATACTATCCAGATACTTTGGAGAATTCTGACTACCGTTTAGCTGAGAAATAAGAAAGTAACCCTCAGCCAAATGGATGTTGTTTCCCTGTTTTTTTGCTTGGTAAATAATTATTTTAGCAAATTCAATTGCTTTTTCAGGATTAATTTTAATTGTTTTGTCAAAAAGAATTTTTAATTGTTCGTGATTTCTAGTCTTTGCAGGATCCATCATTCCAAAATCCTTCGATTCTTGTGAAAAGTATATATTTTGATATAAAAAAAATATCAAACAAAACATAAATCTGCTCATTAGTCCATTGTAAAATGCAATAATACTTATTATATACTTACAAAACTATACGGAATTTTACTAAATAATATAAATGACTAATGTGTTATTGGATATAACTTAAAATCTAAAATATAATAACACGATATTTATCAATTACGGCATGTTCTTGTTGTTTAAGCAAGTAGACTTATTCATATTTGCTACAACAAAAACACATATGTTTATTTTTTGTACGTCGACAGTAACGAAGATTTATTAAAATGCTAATCAGCAAAAGGTCCTACACTAGGGTCTATATGGCAGAAACAATTATTAAATTTAAAAAAATTATCTTATGAAAAAATTAGAAAGTTTGAAATTAAAGAAATTCAAAATGCAAAGCGTAACAGGAGGAAATTTAACAATTGAACCCGGTACTTATGGGGCTGAAGCTACTTATAGAGGAGGTATATATTATACTGACATGGTTTCAAGAGATTAGAACACAAGTGGTTCGTAAAAACTAAATTTTTGAATAATTAAACAGCGGAATCCGAAAAGCTAAAGAGTAGGAAAATTTAATATATTATTTTATGAAAAAATTAGAAAGTTTGAAGTCGAAGAAATTCAAAATGCAAAACGTAACAGGAGGAAAGTTAGCGATGGATCCATATACTTATGGACATGACTATACTTATCGCGGGGGTGTATATGTTAATGACACCGTTATAACAGACACGAACACAGGTGCTGCGTAAAAATTAAAATAGGCTATTTGTAACTAGAAATACAAATAGCCTAATTTTATGATTTGACATTATGATCATTATTTTTAGTAAAAATTACGGGGAGAATACAACAGATGATGTTTTAAATTGGTTATATCATCATAAAAAAGACAATGAAGCAATAGTTCGGATTAATGGTGATGACTTACTAGATAAAGACTTTTATATTGATATTTCCAATTCTGAATTTAAATTTAATAATCAAAAAATTGATAACCAAATCTCCAATACTATTTGGTTTAGACGCACTTTTGATGAAGATTTTATAACGATTGAACCTCAGATTTTTAGTGAATTTTATAATAATAGAACTCTACAAAATCACTTATTATCCGAATTAGGAACTATATACAGGTATTTGGAATCGTTTTTAGACAATTCTATCTGGATAAACAAATACAGCGAAAGTTTAAATAAGCTGAAAACTCTGAAACTGGCTGAAAAATTTGGTCTAAATATTCCACAAACACATATAAGTAACAAAGTTGAGATTATCAATAAATTAGTAATAGAAAAAAATCTAATCACAAAGCCGATAAGTGATGCTGTAACATTTTATGATACTGATTCTCATTACATGATGTATACAAGTGAGGTGAGCGAGATTAAAAAGGATGGATATATTTTTCCTACCAAAGTTCAAAATAAAATAGAAAAAAAATTTGAACTTAGAATATTCTACATAGATGATGTATTTTATTCAATGGCAATATTTTCTCAAAATGATAATAAAACTAAGGTTGATTTTAGAAATTACAATTTACAAAAAGGAAACAGATATGTGCCATATCAATTACCCATTAATATAGAATTAAGTTTAAAAAAATTAGTTAAAGAATTAAATCTGAAAACTTGCTCAATAGATATGCTCGTTTCAAAAGATGAAGAGTACTATTTTCTTGAAATAAATCCTGTAGGGCAGTTTGGAATGGTTTCCAAACCTTGTAATTATTATTTAGAAGAACAAATGTCTTTGTTAATATTAAAAAATTATGAAAAAAATAGAAACAAAATTAAAAAATAAAAAACTTCCGCTTTGCTATTGGAACATACAAAAAAAAATATCAAAAAAAAATTTGAGTGATATTGCTATGATGTATTCAAGTTCGGATTTTTATCAAACAAGGGGTTATATTGTAGAAAGCTCCAGAGTAGTTATATCTAAAATTATCAGTTAATTATGAAAAATGTTATTGCTTGTTCTATCCTATTTTTAATATTAAGTTCTTGTGTGAAACATACTAATGCAGAATTAAATTTAGTAAAAGTAATGCAAGAGGCAGATAGTTTGAATTTGCTATCCGATAGTGCAACCATTTCAAATTATACCCATAAAAATTTAATTCCATTATTTCATTTATATAATGATTCAAAAAAAGCTATAATTTTAAAATATCTAACAAAATCAAAAGAAAAAAATAATCTTTTATTAGCTGAAGAACTTATAAAAAAAAACTATAATAAAATAAATAAATGTGATTTAATAACCATAGAACTTATACAGATATATAATCAGTACAGTAAATGCAATAATAACAGTGAATTAAGCCAAATCAACTGGAATAAAATTTATGAAGATGATCAAAAATACAGAAGATTATTCACCAAATACAAAGAAGATTTTCAAAAACAAGACAGCATAGTTCGTTTGACTATTAAACAAGATTCAATAAACAGAGAATTTGTGAAATTTTTAATAAAAAAACATACTTTAAATAAAATAATTGAGGATGATTGTGATTGTTTAGCTAGCCAAAGCATTTTTTATATAGCTCAACATAGTGACAGGGAAATTAATTTTAGAAAAGAAATATTAGAATATTTCTTAAAATTAAAATCCTATTCTTTAAATAATAAAGCTCTTTTAATAGATAGAGATCTAACGAGTGGAAAAAAGAAACAAAAATTTGGCACACAGCTAAAATTTAACCCAGATACAAAAAAATTCGAATCATCTCCAATAGAGGACATTAAAAACCTGGACTCTTTGAGATATGAAAATAATTTACCAAAGCTAAGTATATATTTAAAATACGTTAATAAAACAAAATGACTTATTTCAATAGATTTGCTTGTTGCTTAGTAAATTATGGGCATACAAGAAGCATTATTTGCGACACACAAAGAAATAATTATTACCTGATTCCAAATTCTCTTTATACATTGCTTATTGAAGAATTTCCAAATTTTTCCATTGAAGAAATTTATGATAATTATGGAGAAGAAAATGAAAAGCACTTAAAAGATTATTTACATTTTTTGTTAGTAAATGAAATAGGGTTTATAGATACCCAAATCATAAAAGAACTAATTCCCTTAAATTTAAATTATAAGGTTGCCGAACCAATATCCAGTATAATAATTGATTTAAATAAAGAATCTTTTTTTCTAGAAGATTCAGTCCAAATTGTAAAATTTATTGATATAAATAGAATAAAACAACTACAAATAAGATGTTATGATTTAATTGATTTAAATATTTTTTTGAAATTTTTGAATAGCTTATCTAACACAACTTTGAAAGGTATTGAAATAATCCTACCTTATAAAATTAAATTTGAAAACAGATTAATAAATAAAAACATTATTAAATCAAATGATAAAATTAATAGGTTGATTTATTTTGGATGTGATAAAAATGAAGTAGATAAATATTTGAATAGAACGATAACTTATGTTGAAGATAAAATTGTAAATAAAAAGAATTGCGGATTGATCTCTTCAAACTATTTTAATTCTAATCTTGAAACATATACTTTATCCAACAACCATAACTCCTGTCTCTATAAAAAAATTTCAATAGATTCTGAAGGTAACATTAGGAACTGCCCTTCGATGCCTCAAATCTTTGGAAATATAAAAGATACTACATTAGAAGAATCTCTCAATAACAAAGATTTCAAAAAATATTGGAATCTTACAAAAGACAAGATTGAAGTCTGCAAAGATTGTGAATTTCGGTATATCTGTACTGATTGCAGAGCGTATACAGAAAGAACGCATGAAAATTCGGACGGTTTAGATACATCCAAACCTTTAAAATGTGGGTATAATCCCTATACAGCTGAGTGGCAAGAATGGAGCAATAATCCATTTAAAGAAAAAGCAATTAATTTTTATAGAATGCAGGAAATTGTAAAATATAAATAAAAAGATTATTCTACTTAAGATCATTGGAAACGAAATTTATCAATATTGATATCACAAAGGCTGAAATTGATAAATTTCGAGATGCTCTCGTTGTATAGTTTAAAACACATTTTCATATTTGCTACAGTAAAAAAAATTATTGTTGGTACTTTATTCAATACAAACAATAAATACTGATCAGTAAAATAAACCTAATACTAAGGCAAAAATGGCAAAGTTAATATTAATCTCAAAATTTAATCAAAATGAAAAATCTTAAAAAACTTTCAAGAAGAGAAATGAAATCAGTAGCTGGTGGACTGGCTAAAAAATGGGTATGTTGCGCAGATAATGGATGTAGTCCAGTTCAAACTGGGGACTACACAAATTGCAATAAGAGTGGTGGTACTGTAGTTATCATCAAGTAATTAGTAAAAAAGTATAATGAGTGTTTTTTTTATATGTGTACAGTATAAAAATCAACATAATTGCTGATCAGCAGAAAACCCTAGGCCAGGGTTTGTATGGCAAAAACAAATTATTAATTTTAAAATTTAACAAAAATGAAAAATCTTAAAAAACTTTCCAGAGGGGAGATGAAGAAAATCGATGGAGGTAAAGCAGGTCTATGGGTGTGTTGCGTATATGGACAAGGATGCAGTACAGCTGTGTATGGTAATTCAGACGATTTATATTGTAGAACAGGTGTTTTATTACCAGCCTAAACTATCATTTAATTGAAAAGGTTACTTTATTAGTAGCCTTTTCTAAATTACTCACATATGAAAAATACTTCTTTTATTCTCTTTTTTTTACCATTACTATATTTTTCTCAAAGTATTAGATTTACCTATAACTACGAATTTGTTTCAGACACTTTAACAAGAGATGTTGTTTCAAATGAAACTGTCGTTTTAGATTATTTTAAGAAAGAGCAGCGATCTTTTTTTACAGGACTAAAACATATTATATCCGATTCTACTATGATTGAAGATTCAAAGAAGGGAATTCATTCTTTTCCTGATGGTTCTACGAAAATAAGATATGTGGTCGAAAAAATTAATAATGGAAACTTAATGTATTTCTATACTACGAATCATATGCCTGATCCGGTTTTAAAAGTTAATGATGAGAGAAGGATGAAGTGGGAGATTACAAATGAGCAGGAAAAAATATTAGGATATTTAGCTCAAAAAGCTACGACCTTCTTTGCTGGTAGACAATGGACGGCTTGGTTTACTACTGAAATCTCTATTCCCGATGGACCATATAAATTTCACGGATTACCTGGACTTATCTTAAAAATAGTTGACGAGACACAAACTCATTCTTTTGATATTATATCTGTTAAAAATCAAAAATCGAGTTATTATATTTTAAATGAAAATGCTTATCCAAAGGTAAAACAAATTGTCCAAAAAGATTATGAAAATATGCCTGACCCAGCCGAACTATTTAAGCAAAAAGTTTTAGCGGATGGTATTTTTCATAGTAATGATGAAAAACAAACATTTATAAGAGATATAGATGCACAAATCGAAAAAAGTAAAATACACGATAATAATCCTATAGAGCTTTATAAAAAATAATGAAATTTGAACAAATTACTTCAAGCTTAGGAGTCAATTCTCAAGAATTCACTTTCCAATTCCAATCCCATCCCGATTATCCTTCCGCATTAGCTTTTAGTGATACACTTAATTTTTTGAATGTAAAGAATGATGCTTACGAATTACAGAAAGAATATTGGGGGGAATTGCCTGAGGAATTTATCACAATCTATAATGATACTTTCGCATTAGTGAAAAAAGAAGAGTCTGGGATTCAAGTTTTCTCTGATGACGTGCAAAATGTTTCCAAGGAACAGCTTTATGAAAATTCAACAGATTTTGTTCTGCTGTTTGAGAAAGAAATTATTTCAAAAGAGAAGAGAATTCTCAATTTTTATTGGTTGTTGAATGGGTTTTTAATTTTTCTTTCTGGATATACTATAGTATTTTTAAATTTACACAACACACTTTTTAATCTACTTTCGATATTAGGATTGTTTGTTTCATTTGAAATCATTCGAGAAAAATTCGGGGATGAACCTGCCATAATTAAAGGAATTTGTAGAAGTAATGCAACAGATACAACCGCCAAAAATGATTGCAATAAAATTATGAATGCTGATAAAACGGATGTCCTTGGTTTAAAATTATCGGATCTTAGTTTATTATATTTTAGTGCATTATTGGTTTTGGGCATTTTCAGCCCTTTTACAGATTCTGTCCTAAAATTTTTGTCGTTTGTTTCCTGTTTAGTAATTGCCTATTCACTTGTGATACAAATTTTCATTGAAAAGGTTCTTTGTAAGGTTTGTTTATTACTAATCGGTATTTTAATTGGGCAAATAATTATTTCTTCCATATATTTTGGAAATTCAATAAAGTTGAATACTATTGCTTTGTCCGTATTAGTATTTTTAGTTTTATTTTTCGCATTGGTATTAATTAAAAATCTTATAAATCAAAAAGAGCAGTATAGAAAATCGGATATTAAAAACTTAAAATTTAAACGGAATTACGGAATTTTTAAACGGGAATTGTTAGAAAAAAAAAGAATATTTTTTCAAAATACAGAAATTTTCCGACTTGGGAAACCTGATGCAAAACTTCACATTTCTTTGGTTTCAAATCCCTATTGCGGTTTTTGTAAAGAGGCACATCACATTTTGGAAAAACTTTTGCAAAAGTATCCCGATGATATTTCTGCGCAGATCCGTTTTAATTATTTTCCGAGTGCAGCCAATACAAAATATAAAAATTTAATTAATGATTTTTTGTACGTTTTTAATAAAAAAAATATAGAGCTTTTAAAATCCGTGGATTTTTGGTTTGAGCATAAGAACGAGAAAAAACTAAGAGAATATTATAATTCTCAAATACATAATTCTGATTTGACAGAAATTATAAATATCTCTATTGATAATGAAAGTAAGAGTCTCAATTTTACTCCAGTTTTCTTAATAAACGGATATGCCTTCCCAGACAAATACGATCGAGAAGATATTTTTTATTTTATGGAAGAACTACTTGAAGACGAAGAAATCACAAATGAAGCATAAAAATTTTCCTTTCTACCTCCAACCCGACGCCAAAGACTGCGGACCAACTTGCCTTAGAATTATTGCCAAATACTATGGTAAAACTATTCCCCTGCAACAAGTACGAAATCTTTCCGAGACCACAAGAGAAGGCAGTAGTTTACTGGGACTTAGTAATGCCGCGGAGAACATGGGTTTTAGGTCCCTTGGAGTTCAGATAGATTATAATACATTGGTAGAGGAAGTTCCTTTGCCGTGCATTGTCCATTGGAATAAGCAGCATTTTGTGGTCGTATATAATATTGACAAATCAGGTAAGGTTCATATTTCCGATCCCAGCTATGGATTAATAACCTATGGAAAAGAAGAATTCATCAAATATTGGATTGGAGAGAATGCGGGTGTAGATACAGAAGATGGCATTGCTCTAATTCTGGAAACTACTCCTGTCTTTTTCAAAAACGAATTTGATGGACAGGAAAACAAAGCCAGCTTTTCATTTCTGTCGAGATATGTATTGAAATATAAATCTCTTATTATTCAGTTGGCAGTCGGACTTTTAGCAGGAAGTTTAATGTCCTTGATTTTGCCCTTCCTTACGCAAAGTATAGTAGACGTCGGTATCCAGAATCAGGACCTTAATTTTATCTATTTAGTTTTGCTTGCGCAAGTAATGCTATTTTTGGGAAAAATGGGAATCGAAATAATCAGGAGCTGGATTTTACTACATCTCTCTGCCAGGATTAATATTTCTATTATTTCTGATTTCTTTATCAAATTAATGAAGCTACCAATCAGTTTTTTTGACACAAGAATGACAGGTGATATCATGCAGAGGATTAATGATCATCACAGAATAGAACAACTTCTCACAACTTCTTCGCTAAACACATTATTCTCTCTTGTCAATTTAATCATTTTTAGCATCGTACTGTTGTTTTATGATTATCGGTTGTTTCTTGTTTACTTGATTGGAGCTTCTTTGTATGTTTTATGGATCACATTTTTTCTTAATAGACGCAAAGAATTAGACTATAAAAGATTCTCTCAGGTTTCTCAGGAACAGAGCAAAGTGATAGAACTCATCAACGGAATGCAGGAAATCAAAATGCACAACGCTGAAAAGAAAAAGCGCTGGGATTGGGAATTTCTACAGGTTAAATTATTCAAAATTCAGATCAAATCTTTGTCTTTGGAACAATGGCAATCTGTTGGTGGGAATTTTATCAACCAGATGAAGGATATTCTGGTAAGTTTTCTTGCAGCTAAATTAGTTTTAAGCGGGAATCTCACTTTAGGAATGATGCTCTCAGTTCAATATATTATAGGTCAACTAAATAGTCCATTGATACAATTAATTGATTTTATTAAGCAAACTCAGGATGCTAAGATATCACTCGAAAGATTGGGAGAAATTCATGATAAGGAAGATGAAGAAAGCTCCGATGAACATTATACTTCCGAAATTCCGCAAAAAGATATAGAAATACAAAATATGTCATTTCGATACATCGGTTCAGAAGATTTTGTTTTTGAAAATTTGAGTTTGAATATTCCCTATCAGAAAACAACGGCAATTGTCGGAGCAAGCGGCAGCGGAAAAACGACATTATTAAAACTATTAATGAAATTCTACGAACCCAATTCCGGCGATATTAAACTTGGAAGCACCAATCTTAAAAATATTTCTCCAAGATTCTGGCGTGATCAATGCGGCGTTGTAATGCAAGACGGCTACGTTTTCAATGATACAATTGCGCAGAACATTGCTATTGGGGAAGACTATATTGATAAAAATAAATTAAGGAAAGCGGTAAAGATCGCCAATATCAAAGAATTTGTGGAAAGTTTGCCCTTAAGCTACAATACGAAAATCGGAAATGAAGGTGTTGGTATAAGCGGCGGGCAAAGACAAAGATTGTTCATAGCCAGAGCCGTTTACAAATCTCCGGAACATATCTTTTTTGACGAAGCAACTTCTGCTCTCGATGCCAATAATGAAAAAGTAATTATGGAAAATCTTGAACAATTTTTCAAAGGGAAAACAGCGGTTGTTATCGCACATAGACTTTCAACAGTAAAAAATGCTGATAAAATCATCGTTCTGGATAAAGGAAGAGTGGTAGAGGAAGGCAACCATTTAGAATTGGTTGCAAATAAAGCAGAATATTACAGACTTGTAAAAAATCAATTAGAACTTGGAAACTAAAAAAGATATATTAGATAATCTCGAACTTCGTAGTGAAAGTGTTCAAGATATTCTATCTCAACCTCCTAACTGGATGATTCGTTGGGGGAATTCGTTTATTTTAATTATAATTTTGATGATTATATTGATGAGTTATTTCATCAAATATCCTGAATTTGTTCCAGCTCCAATTATCGTCACTTCACAAAATCCGCCCGAAAAATTAGAAGCTAGGATTAATTCCAAAATTGAAAAAATACTAGTTAAAAACCAACAGGAAGTCAAAAAGAATGACATTTTGATGATTTTGCAGTCTACCGCCAATTATCACGACGTTCTAAGGCTGAAAAAATTAGTTGATTCCATTCCTCCAAATCAGATTTTTTACTTTCCGATTAGTGAAACTTTAGGATTCAAACTGGGCGAATTACAGAGCGATTACAACACTTTTGCAAAGGCTTTTCAGGATGAGAAACTATATGCTAAACTACAACCATATGCGCCAGAAAACGTTGCTGCTAATCAAGGATTATCGGAATATAATGGCAGAATTGCAACTTTAAAACAACAACTTAGCCTCGAGAATGCAAAATTTGATCTTAGCAAAAAGAATTTCAGTCGTTCGCAAACCTTATTCGATCAGGGTGTAATCTCAAAGATGGAATTGGAAAATGAGAAAATAAAATACCTACAGGCAGAGCAGAATCTTAAGACTATTAGTATTTCTCTATCTCAGATGCAGGAGGGAATTTCCAATTTTAATAAAACTAAAAGCGGTGCTTCTATAAACGCACAAAAAGATAAAAGTAATTACGAATCCCAGACTTTGCAAATGTTAGAGCAATTAAGAAAATCTCTAAAACAATGGGAACAATCTTATTTACTTATTTCATCAACAAATGGTATTGTCAGTTTTCAGCAGTTTTGGGGAGAGAATCAGTTTATCAAAACTAATGATGCTGTCTTATCTATTTTGCCAACAGATAAAATAGCAGTTGTAGGCAGAATGCAGGTTCCATCAGTTAATTCGGGAAAGATAGTTCCAGGAGAAAAAGTGTTGATAAAGCTGGACAATTACCGTTTCCAAGAATATGGCATTATAGAGGGAAAAGTACAAAATATATCCCTTTCTCCGGATGAAAAAGGGAATTATTATGTAGATGTCATTCTTCCGAAAGGGCTTAAAACATCTTACAATAAACGTCTTCCTTTTGACAAGGAACTGAAAGGCAATGCAGAAATTGTCACCGAAGATCTAAGATTGATCGAGCGATTTTTCTATCAGATAAGGAAATTGCTTGGAAATCAAAATATTTGAAAAATCTAAATTTATTTATCCATTAAGTCCTAATTAAAAATAAGACAAACATGATCAAAATTTAGCAATCATTACATACAAATTCCAACGGAAATTCGTAGTTTTACTAAGTAAAATTTAAATTAGGATTTTACCGCTTTTTTGCAGGTGACCTATTTAGGGACTTTCAAAAGATGCTACAGCGAAACGCTTATCAATAAAGGGATTACGGGAGGTTACAAAATCCCTCACTCTCCGCTAGTTGTAAAAACAAACAACATCAAAAGTCTTTAAATCGTAGTATTTGAAGGCTTTTTTGTTTATTACACTATCTCATACTGCATCAAATAAGTGCAAATAAGAAGTGAGTGATTAGGTGCGTATTAAAAAATCATGTACTTATACGCACCTAAATTTATGAAAAGTGCCTATTCATAATATATACACGCTATTGAATATCTTGTAGGTTTTAAGGTTCAAAGATAATTTTATAATCTTTAAATTTTAAAAAATGCAAACTTACAGTCTTCTTTTTTATTTAAAAAAAGCAAAAGGAAATGTACAAACTTCAACAATTTATATTAGGTTGACGGTTGACGGTAAAAGGAAAGAATTTTCTACAGGAAGAACAATCAGAAATAAAGATTGGAATGCAAAAGGTGGAAAAGTTGTTGGAAATTCTCCAGCATCGAAATCTCTAAATTTATTTCTTGAAAGTTTAAGAACAAAGATTTTTGATTCATATAATTCATTATTTAATAGTGGTAAAACAATTACTAGTAAAAGTCTTAAAAATAAATTTCTAGGTATTGATGAAAGAAATTTTACACTTTTAGAGGTTTTTGGTAATCATAATGATGAAATGGAGGAGCTTATAGGTAAAGGTTATTCAGAAGGAACATGGGAGCGATACGAAACATCATTACGGCATGTACAGGAGTTTCTTATGTGGAAATACAAGATTTCAGATATTAATCTTTCGGAAATAAAACCTTCCTTCATATCTAATTTTGATTTTTTTTTAAGAACAGTTCGGAAATGCGCTAATAATACTGCAATAAAATACATCAAGAATTTCAAAAAGATTATGCGTCTTTGTATGGCAAACGGTTGGCTATCAAAAGATCCTTTTCTGGGCTACAAAGCAAAACTTAAGTCGTGGAACGTCCTTATCTCACAAAAGAAGAAATCCAAGCGATTTATGACAAAGAATTTGCATCAGAGAGATTGAGTCAAGTACGTGATATTTTCCTTTTTAGTTGTTATACCGGCTTTGCTTATGTTGACGTGAAGAAATTATCTAAATCTCATATTAATGTCGGAATAGATGGCGACAAATGGATATTTACAAATCGCCAGAAAACCAATACTTCAACAAGAGTTCCATTATTACCATTAGCGCAAGAACTGATTTTGAAATATGAAGAACATCCTGAATGTGTAAATTTAAATGTCTTGTTTCCTGTTCTTAGTAATCAGAAAATGAATTCTTATCTCAAGGAAATTGCCAATGTCTGTGGGATAAATAAAGAGCTTAGCTTTCATATCGCAAGACATACATTTGCTACAACAGTTACTTTATCCAATGGGGTTCCGATAGAGAGTGTAAGTAAAATGCTGGGGCACACGAATATAAAAACGACACAGCATTACGCAAAGATTCTGGATAAAAAAGTGAGTGATGATATGGCGGTTTTAAGGGAAAAGCTTTAAAGGGAAAGGAAATAAAAGCTAGAATAGCAAAGGAAATCAAAGATGAATTTTGAGAACTTTTCTTAATAGATCTTCAAAAAATTGAGTCAGATTCGCAACTAATTGATGTGGGGAGCAGAATAGCGGTACGAAATTCATCTTCCGATAAGATTCTAAGAAAAGTCATAAAAAAAGTCCGTTTCAACAACTGTGAGACGGACTTATGATATTAAGAAACTAAACTTATTTTTCATCTCTAAACTTCTTGACGTATGATTTTTAAAGCTGGATGCATTGTTTTTATAAATTAATTTGATGTTAATTACAGACAAAAATCATCATAAGGGGGACTTTAAAATTTTGATTTAAGATTTTATTCAATTCCAAAATTGATATTTTTTAGATAGTAGAAATCTCAGATATTGTTGACTGCATATATAAGGATATTACGCTGAGTCTATCGACTCCCATAAAATAAGTGTCCGACTCTAATAATAGTCTATCAGAAGGAATGTTCTAAATAATTTTAACACCATTTTTTTGCTTGAGTCATTGCATAATTAATGGAAAATAAAAACCAAACGATACCACTTTTTCTAAATCACTGATTGATCCTGAATAATTTTCAATTCTTAAAAGAAAGAATCGAAAAAGCAACTAAATTATAAGTTAGAGGTGTTTTGTTGAATATTTACATTAACAATAACAATGATTCGGTAGCATGGGAAAGCAGATAAATATATCAAGAATTTCAAATAGATTATGCGAATGCATATGATGTAGGCTAGATGTCAAAAGATCCATTTATGTGGCTACAAAGCAATTTAAAGCAGTAGAACTTGCCTTGGTATTTATGGTTTTGCAAACATTTACGATTTTCTTTTCAAATGCCCGATGGGTTGATTTTTCTTTCGCTTATAATAATGAGAGAGATGACTTTGATCATTAAACCCGAATTCATCTGCAATCTGCTTTAAAGTAACTTTTCCTGTTTCAATCCGTTTTTCAATAAGAGCCAGACGGTAGTTGCTGATATAATCCCTAAGCGAAATTTCAAAATTCCTTTTAAAGTAATTGCTGAAGTAACTTTCTGAAATATTAAAATGGGCAGCCAGATTATTAATTCTGATCTTTTCTGGCTTGTAGATGTTATGATGCAGATAAGTGATAATTTCTTCTTTTCCGGGCAACCCGTGATCTATCCTGATCTCCATTTTGGCTACGGTCTCTTTTATTAAAGCGAAAATGGAGAAAATCTGATAAAGTATGATTGGGGAAGTTGAAGAATCATCATTAAGATCATAATCCACGATATTTTCTATCGTGCGCCGTAAAATGGATTTGGTAGAGCTATCGAATTTCAACTTTACTTCTTTCAGCATTTTATGGCGCATCATTTTCTCAGGGGTTGTCTTGAAACTATCCTGCGATAAAGACCTGAGGACTTCAAAATACTGATCCGTAAACTTGATAAAAACCATTCTCGATGGTGTCGCAAATTCAAAATGATGTTCATCTTCAAGTGAGATAAAGAAGAGATCGCCTGGCTTATAAGGCGTAATAAGATTATTTAGATAATGTGTGCCCCTGCCTTCTAAGACATATACCAGTTCATAGTAAGTGTGGCTATGGCTGGGCAGGTGAAATGTATCTGCTACGAGGTCGTGAATGACCAGTGTATTGAACTGCTTTTTCTTCAAGAAAGTGGATTTATAACAAATGTACAAAAAAATCCATTATTTGTACAATTGTTGCCTTTTTGCCTTGTTTTAATTTTATAAAACAAATTTTCTGCTGTTAGCAGGTAATAAAAATATCCTCTCACATAATAAAATATCAGGTATGGAAAAACTCAAATCTATCATTCTCTTATTGTTAAATATCACTTATATGCAGGCACAAAATTCAAAAGCTCAGGTTATTGCTTCCATTAGTCCTCCCAATCCTGATATGTCTGGTATTGCGGTGAGTTCAGACGACCGAGTTTTCCTTGGTTTTCCACGACACGCAGACAATCACAAGGAATTTGCATTGGCAGAATTGAAAGACGGCAATTTAGCGCCCTGGCCAGACAAGAACTTTGTTTATCCTTCTGCAAAGCCGGTAAAAGATTGGCTGGTTTCGCCACACGGAATGTATATGGACAAAAATGACGTACTCTGGATATTGGACGACGGAAAACGTTCAGGAACAGATGAAATACCTGAAGGGGCGGCGAAAGTGGTTGCCATTGACATTAAGACAAAAAAGATTTTGCATTCATTGATTATTCCGAAACCAACCTTGCGCAGCACGGCTCATTACAATGATCTTCGTGTTGACCTTTCTCACGGTAAGAGCGGTACGGTGTACATTGCAAATTCTGGCTTTAGAAACGATTTTTCGTTGGTTATTATTGATGTGGCTTCGGGAAAGGTAAAGGAAGTATTGCGAAATCACGTGTCCACTTCTCCCGAGCCTGACTTTATGGCGTTCCTGGAAGGAGAACCTAGACGCCGGGAAAACAAACAGTTCAGTCTCCCTTCCGGTGGGGCCGATGGCCTTGCGCTCAGCCCGGATAACCAAACCTTATACTGGACAAGCATTTCGGGAAGAGTTATGTACAGTTTGTCAACTGCTGTGTTAAGTGATTTTGAGAAGACGAAAATGGACATTGAAGCGGCCGTAAAATCTGAGGGTCAGCATCCTGCTTGCGACGGCTTAGCGGAAGATGAGAATGGCAATATTTACTTCGGTGCCTTTGAACAACAATCATTGGTAAAAAGAACTCCAGACGGGAATTACGAAACCGTTTCACACGACACCAAAAACTATGTATGGCCTGATGGTCTGGCATTTCGCAACGGTTATCTGTATGTAACCCTCGGGCAATGGAACCGGCTTCCGGACTTCAACAACAAAAAGGATCTGCGTAAACCGCCTTATCTCGTAATGAAAATCAAGGTTCCTGAGTAACACAAACAATAAAGAATATGATAGATTAAATCACACTGAACGATGGTAATAAAATACCACAATTGGGTTTCGGCACCTACAAAGCTGCCGAGCAAGAAGGTATTGACAGTGTAAATTTGCACTTCAAAACGGTTATCGATTGCTGGATACAGCTGCTATCTATGGAAATGAAGTGGCGGTAGGCAAAGGCATTATAGAAAGCGAAATACCTAGAAATGAAATTTTTCTGACCACAAAGCTGCATCGTGAAAACCTTGGCTATGAAAGTGCAAAAAAAGCTTTTGCAGAATCTTTGGAAAAGCTGAAGCTGGACTATGTAGATCTGTACCTGATCCATTGGCCTGCCAATCCAAAAAATTACGATAACTGGCAAAAAGCCAATGCCGAAACGTGGCAGGCAATGGAAGAGCTGCAAAGCGAAGGTAAAATAAAATCGATCGGCGTGAGCAACTTCTGGAAAGAACACCTGGATGCGCTTTTGCAGACGGCAAAAGTGGTTCCGGCGGTCAATCAGATTGAATTTCACCCCGGTTACTGGCAGCCGGAAGTTACGAAACTCTGCAACGACCTTTCCATATTGGTAGAAGCGTGGTCGCCTTTGGCAAAGGGAAAAATTTTTCATAATGAAGTTTTGCGGTCAATTGCAGAAAAATACGGCAAAACAGTTTCGCAGGTGACTTTAAGATGGATTATTGAACTGGGTGCTGTACCCATTCCAAAATCGACCACCAGTGAAAGAATACTTGAAAATCTGGAAGTTTTCGATTTTGAACTTTTACCTGAAGACGTTGCCATTATCTGCGAGCTGCCTGTAATGGGCTTCAGCGGCGAACTGCCTAACGAATGGCCGGATGTAGTGAAAGTTGATCATTAAATAATAGAAATATGAAAAAATTAATCAATCTATCGGCATTGTGCCTGACATTGCTTGCGTTTTTCGGCTGCGGCAGCGAAAAGAAAGCTGGTGAAAATTCGACGTTATTTAAGAATGCCACTGTTCTTTCCGGTAATGGTGACGATGCAAAGATTAGCGACATTCTTGTGGAAGATGGAAAAATTATAAAAATTGGCGAAAACCTGAGCGATAAAGCCAATGATACGGTTGATTTGACGGGGAAGTTCCTGATGCCGGCATTGATTTCTGCGCACGTACACATCGGGCTTTTACAGGGAACGACCAATTCGGGCGATCATTATACCGAGCAAAATATTATGAACCAGTTGAAAAAATACCAGGATTATGGTGTTTTGAACGTGCTGGCTATGGGGAGCGACCGCTCGCTGATTTTTGAAAGCGGGTTGCGTGATAAATCGGTTGCAGGAACATTGGAAGGGGCACGGTTTTACAGCGCCGGTTACGGCTTTGGCGTTCCCAACGGTGCACCGCCAAAAGAAGTGGGAATGGACTATGTTTACCGACCGACTTCACCCGACCAGATTGCTGCAGAAATGGACAGCCTCGTAAAAGTAAAACCAACGGTAGTGAAACTTTGGGTAGATGATTTCAATGGGAAATATCCAAAAAAAATGGGTCCGGCCATCTATAAAAAAATCATTGACGAAGCACACAAAAGAAACCTCAGGGTTGCCGCACACGTGTACTACCTGAGCGATCTGCAGCATTTGGTAAAAGATGGTGCAGACATCATCGGTCACAGCGTTCGTGATAAGGTTATTGACGATGCCACCTTACAGGAAATGAAAGTTAAACACGTTATATATATACCTACGCTTTCGCTGGATGAATTTGCTTACATCTACGCCAAAAAACCGGAATGGCTGAACAACGAGTTTTTCAAAAAATCATTGGAGCCGGGAGTTTACGAAAAGATTACGTCCGAAGCTTATCAGAACGAACTTAAAAAAAGTCCGCTCTTTGCAGTAAATACCGAAGCTTTTAACACGGCATTGCAAAACCTGAAAAGGGTATTTGATGCCGGTATCCCTGTGGCATTTGGTACCGATAGTGGAGCGATGTTCCTGAGGGCACAAGGTTTTAGCGAACATCTGGAACTGCAATTAATTGTAGAGGCAGGTTTGACACCAAGTCAGGCGATAACCATTGCGACCAAAAATGCGGCAAAGGCTATTGGTATCGATAAAGATTTTGGAACCATCGAAAACGGTAAAACAGCAGATTTTCTCATTTTGAATGCGAATCCGTTGAACGATATCAAGAATACTGAAAATATCAATTCAGTTTATAAAGCAGGAAAAGAAGTAAGTAAAGGGCCTTTGGCAAAATAACTAAAAGTGAACGGTATGGATAGAAGAACGTTTTTACTGCAATCAACCCTTGCCACAGCGGGGCTTGCAACAACAACAGGCTTATCTGCCTTTGCAATTTCACCCAATAATAAAAAAACTATGGAAGATATAAAGATAGATGAAATCGAAAACCATTTTCCACAGCCTGAATCGTCACGTTTCCGCCCGAAAACAAAAATCGGGATGGGTGGCGTTGCACTGGGCAATGGCTTTCACGTGAACCCCGACGCAGAATGCATACAAGCGGTTGAAGAAGCCTGGAATTCAGGTGTCCGTTATTTCGATACCTCACCCTGGTATGGATTGGGAACAAGCGAAAGAAGAATGGGGATCAGCTTGAAAGACAAAACAAGGGAAGAATTTACACTTTCATCGAAAGTTGGCAGGATACTTTCGCCGCAGGAAGATTTCAAGATGGAAAGAAGCCTATGGTATGGAAAGCTTAATTTTTCATATAGATACGATTATTCTGCTGCCGGCGTAAGGAAAAGTGTCGAAGACAGTTTACAACGTTTGGGCGTTTCTTCGCTCGACATTATATTCATCCACGACCTCTCACCGGACAATGGCGATATGAAGCAGGACTGGTTAAAGTATTTTGACATCGCTGCAAAAGGTGCAATGCCCGAACTGACCAAAATGCGTGAAGAAGGCTTGATTAAAGCCTGGGGTTTAGGCGTGAATACCATTGAACCGATTTTAAAAACCATTGAGGTTGCCGACCCTGATATTTTCCTTTCGGCCTGCCAGTACAATCTCATCAAACACGATGAATTGTTTAATAAGGTTTTTCCGAAGGCTGCCAAGCGGGACATTTCTTTTGTGATCGGATCACCGCTTTGTGCCGGCTTTCTTTCGGGAAAAGACCGCTATCTATACAGTCCTGATTTTCCGTCTGGCGTTAAAGCAAAGTTGGCGGCGTTGCAGAAAGCTGCGGCTAAACACAAGGTCGATTTGCGTACTGCAGCGTTGCAGTTTTGTGCAGCTCCTGAAATTGTTTCGGGCGTTATTCCTGGTTCGCACACTATTCAGCAGGCAACGGAAAATGCAGCTTCGTTCGGTGTAAAAATTCCTAATGAATTTTGGGACGATTTGAAAAAACAGCAATTGATTTTGGAAAATGTGGCAATTCCCAAAGTTTAAAACGGGAAAAAGAAACAATAAATACCAAATTCCGCCAAAAGAATTGGGAGGTAAACATGATGCAGAAGCAAACCCATCACTAGGCTTTGATTTAGCAAACCACAATGCCCTCTTCCACATCTTCAATCTGATACGGGATAAGAATTTGTTCGGGAAAGAAGTGACTGACCTTGCATTTGCAGTTGGCTGTAAACTATTTACAGAAGGAATTATTACCATCTCCTTTTTGAAGCTTTGCGACCGTAGATGTTTGAATCCATAAAAAAACTGAAAAGCAGTTCAATAGAGTATAAAATAATTGAATAATGAAGAACGCAATAAAAATGGCGGCAATCGTCCTGGCGCTTTCCGTCAACAAAAAAACATTTTCACAAATGCCAAATCAAATACCAAAAAATACCAGTTTGGAGTACCAACTCGAAAAGGAAGCAGCCGGTGTCGCAGTGAGCGATGACGGAAGGGTTTTCCTGGCACTTCCCCGTGGAGGCGAAAATCATCAACTGCCATCGATTGTAGAAATGGCAGGACAAAAGATGGTAGCCTTTCCGAATGAGGAAATCAATAAAAATCTAAATTCGGATTATAAAAACCACTTAGTTTCCGTATTGGGTATCACCGTCTACAAAAACACACTCTGGATACTTGACCAGGGCAAAAGAGCCGGTGTAGATGGTATTCCTGATGGCTCCACAAAGGTTGTTGCGGTAGACATTAAAACAAAAAAAGTCATTAAAAACATTCCTATCCCCAAGCCATTTTTCAGGGAATCCATTCAATTGAACGACCTGCGCTACGACCCTACACACGGCAAGGAAGGAATGATCTATATTACCAACAATGGCTATTCAAAACATGACCAATCGCTTATAGTAATGGACGTGGCAAGTGGGGAACTGCGAGAAATGTTTAAGGATATTCCCGAAGTGTCACCGGCAAAAGGTTTTATGAGCTTTGTAGAAGGCAAACCACATGTTTTGAACTTTGATAAACCCACGATGCCACAAGGCGGCGTCAACGGGATAGAATTGAGCAAAGATTTTAAAAAGCTCATTTGGACTACGCCGACCAACCCGGATTATTATAGCATCTCTACCGATAAAATCAGTGACTTTACGCTTACGGATTTTGATTTAAGAAAGGAAATAAAATGGGAAGGAAAAATTGTTTCCAATGGGGGTATTGCTATTGACGAAGAAGGCAGTATTTATTTCGGTGATGCTTCCCGGTATAGCATTATTAAAAAAGACTCGCAAGGCAATGTATCGCTTGTTGCCTACGACCCACGTTTGATTTGGCCGGATGGATTGGCGGTAAAAAACGGTGTTCTTTACGTAACTATCGGGCAATGGCACCGCCTTCCAAATATGAACGATGGCAAAGATTTGAGGACACAGCCCTATCAGGTGCTGAAAATCCCATTAAATAACTAAAAACAATATTATTATGAATTATCAAAAATCAGAAGTGCGGGCAATTGATCATATCGGTATTACAGTACCTGATCTGGAAGCTGCAGCCACATATTTAGAAAAAGCTTTCGGTGCAGTATCTATCTACGATAATGTTGTGCCTACTGATGAACCACAAACAGGGGCTGATACAGAAGCCAAACTTGGTCTTGCAAAGGGTTCAGCCATTGTACATATGCGGATGATGCGGATTGGTGATGGTGCCTGTATCGAACTTTTTGAGATGAAGGTTCCCGGCAATCGCAAGAAAGATATTATACCAACGGATATAGGATTGCAGCATTTTGCCGTCTATACTGACAATATTGAGGAAACAAAACAAAAGGTATTGGCTGCTGGTGGACGTGTTTTGAAAGGCCCGAATGAAATGCTCGGACGTGAAGGCGGAGAAGGCAACCAGTTTATGTACACAGTTACTCCCTGGGGTAGCTTTGTGGAACTGATCACCTATCCATCTGAACTGGAAATTGAAAAGACAACGCCACTCAGGAGATGGAAACCCGAGCCAGGAAAAGATGAGTAAAAATAAATACAATGGAAAAAACTAAAATTTCAAGAGGGATAGACCACATCGGTATTACCGTTCCAAATGTAAATGACGCTTCGGATTTTCTGGTAAAAGCTTTTGACGCAGAAGTTTTGTACGATGTGCAACCTGAAAATGACAAGCCAATGGAAGGCAAACTAACCGAGCAGCAACTGGGCATCCCGAAAGGCGCAAAGATTGTGCATATGAGGCTGGTACAGATTGGAGAATCGGCGACAATAGAATTGTTTGAGTTTGAAAATACAAACCAAAATGATCCGGCAAAGCTGAATGATTATGGATTGCAGCACTTCTGTCTGTACACGGATGATATTGAAACAGCCGCCAAACAATTTGAAATAGCAGGCGGCGAACTGCTGTCGAAAATACATCCGTTGACGGGAGTGGAAGATGCTCCCCGCAACAAAGGGGTTTACGGGAAAACCCCTTGGGGAAGCCTTGTAGAATTGATTACTTATCCCGATGGCCTTACAAATCCGAAACTGCACAGATGGACACCGGAAAAATAAATTAACAATGCCTACACTCACAGTAAAAACCATAGATCACGTTTTGATTAGCATTCCAATTGGCAGCAGAGCTGAAGCGGTCAATTTTTACACAAAAATTCTCGGGTTTGATTATATCGCCAAGGATCATACACCGACCGCAGAATGGTTCCAAATGGGTGATAAGCAGTTGCACATCCGCGAAGAAGAAAACATTAATAATTCCGAAAGCAGCCGACATCTCGCCTTGGTTGTAGAAAATTTGGAAGCCGCGAAAACTTACCTGGAATCTCAAAAAATAGACATTTCCCGGTCAACGAAAATTGAAGGGCGGGAAAGGATTTTTTTTCGCGACCTGTGGGGAAACCGGTTTGAACTAGTAGAAATAACTTAAAGATTATAAGAAAATTGTTTGACCATAATCAAATTAAAAAATGATATACGTAATCGCCAAAAGCGTCGCGAAAACCAGCAAAATAGATGAGACAAAAAAAGCAATGACCGCTCTGCTGGAGCCTACGCATAATGAAAATGGGTGCATCCAATATGACCTGCACCAGGATCAGGACAAACCGGAAATTTTCTTTTTCTACGAAAGATGGGAAAGCCGGGAGATACTGGATAAACACCTAAAATCTGACCACTTGAAAATCTGGAGCGACGAGCAGAAAGAACTGCTGGCAGAGCCGATGGAAGTGATTTTTTTGGATAAAGTTGATTCAAGAATGCAAAAGTGAAAAGGAGAAGATTTATACAATTATCGTCATTGGGAATCGCGGCGATGCCTTTCTTCAGCATTACAGGAATACTGAATTTGGAAAATATGGAAGTTAAAACTTTTTACTTTAAAGATGACGGTATTATCCCCAATAGCAAATTCCCGCTTTTAGTATATAAAAACGCGTTCAGCGAGCGGGGAAACTCCGGTGCTGATTTTCTGGAGAAAAAATTCAGGGACCATAACTGGTACAATTCCTGGCGTTGGGGCGTTTATCCGTTTCACCATTACCACAGCGTTTCGCACGAAGTCCTGGGTGTTTTTCAGGGAACTGCGCTCCTACATATGGGCGACCCAAACGGTGAAAAACTGAATGTGGAAGCAGGCGATATCCTCATTATTCCAGCAGGCGTTGGCCACAAATGTATTTCGCATTCCGAAGATTTTACCGTTGTGGGCGCTTATCCGAACGGAATGGATTATGATCTGGTAAAAGAAGAAAAATCAAAGCACGCCCAATCGGTTAAAAACATACAAAAAGTTTCTTTTCCTTCTGACGATCCGCTTTTAGGGAAAACCGGCGGTATAAAAAAGTATTGGAAATAAGTTTTTTTATTACGATTTGATTCTCCAATGCTAACAACATCACACCAACCCTCAAAAAATTATTATGAAAAATATATTTTAATCACACTGGCACTAATTTGTATCACCAACGTTATGAATGCACAAAATTTTAAATCAATACTTTGGACTGCGAGAAAAGCAGGCGACAGCTATATTGTAAGTGTAAAAGACAAAACCAGCATCCTGGATGCGCTCACGGATTTTGTGAAAAATCAGAAAATTCAGGCCGGCCAAATTACAGGAATCGTCGCTGTGAATGAAGCTACTTTGCGTTTCTTTGATCCCACTACAAAAAAATATGTCGATAAGACATTTACAGAACAAATGGAGATCTCCAACCTTTCCGGTAATATCTCCGAAGAGGAAGGTAAACCGCTACTCCACATTCACGCAACACTCGGAAGGAGAGATTATACCGCATTCGCCGGACATTTACAGGATGCAAAAATACGCGGCGCCGGCGAGTTTTTCATCTACCCTCTCAATCAGAAAGTCGTAAAAGTGAAGAATGAAGAAGTGGGGCTTAATTTTTATGATTTTGAAAAGTAAACAATCAATTCATAAAGTTCCCAAGCTTGCTCAGCACTATTTGTGAAAGTTTTTTCCACAATCGCAATTTTACCTGATAGCAAATCTTTCTTTTCCAGATCTTAATGAGTATCAATTTATTAGTTAACTACTACTAATTCTACCAGATTTGTCCTCTAATAATTCATCTAAAATCCATAGGATTTTACATACTCATAATCAGTCTTGATTTTTTTTGTATTTCTTTCTACAGTACCTGCCAATTCATAACCTTGATGTAAATGAAGAAACGGGGCAAAGAAACTCGAACCCATGAAGCCATAGCCAATGATGGCTGTGTTTATTTTTTGTGTCATAAATTCTATATAAACCCGTAGTGCATTATAAAAAAGGCTACTCATAATACGAAAATTTCGTATATTG
>NZ_DAMBRK010000010.1:0-132769 GCF_032055105.1 Epilithonimonas sp. | reverse complement strand
AATATACGAAATTTTCGTATTATGAGTAGCCTTTTTTATAATGCACTACGGGTTAGTATAATAAAATTATGAAACAGGTCATAGTAAAAACATTAGCATTAGGAACGCTCCTCACATTCGGATTTTCCAATGCACAAAACAAACCGAAAGTCGTTTTAGACAATTTTTTCAACAACGAAAAAAAGGAAAACAAAGAAACCAAAGTCCTGGAATCATGGCATTACACATGGAACGACACTTCCAACGGCGGGTTTTCTTTGCTGGGCGAAATCTTCCAGAAACAAGGTGCAGAAATCAGTACTTTAACAACTGCTCCATCAAAAAAAGATTTGAAAAAAACCAACATCTACATCATTGTTGACGCTGATATCGACAAAGAAGCGTACGGTGGAAAAGCCAATCTTATCGATGCCAATTCAATCAAAAACCTTGTAGATTGGGTAAAAAAAGGTGGTGTTTTGGTTTTGATGAGCAACGACAACGGAAATTCTGAGTTTACAGAATTCAATAAACTGGCAGAAAAATTCGGCATTCATTTCAATGATGACAGCATCAATAGATTGAAAGGTAGAGAGTTTGAAAAGGGTGCTGTATATGTACAACCGGGCAATGAGGTGTTTTCTGAGCTTAAATTATATATGAAAGAAGTGAGTACCATAACGTCAAAAGCACCTGCGAAACCATTTTTGCATGCACAGAATCAGGTGATTGGCGCCATTGCAAAGGTTGGAAAAGGAACCGTTTTCGCATTGGGCGACCCATGGTGTTACAACGAATATATCGATGGAAAGAAGCTTACGGAAGATTTTTCCAACTATGAAGGTACGGAAGAATGGGTAAAGTGGTTGCTGAAGCAGTCTTCAGAGAAATAAACCAATCTGTGCAATCGGTTGAACCGTCATTGCGAGGAGGAACGACGAAGCAATCCGTTGAATTAGCGTAATTTCTCTACAACAGATTGCTTCGTCCCTCGCAATGAGGATTTCCGCTCAAGTCGGGCTGCGAGAGATTCGATACAACAATCCTTGTCAAGGTTCAAAACCTTGACAAGGATTAGAATCAAGAAGGATGTAAATCGTCAGCAAAAAGTAGACATTATGTAGTGGCTTGGATACATCCAAAAGAACATCTAAAAGACAGTGGAACAGCATTCCGAAAGAACAAAAAGATTTGGTAGTAGAAATCCTTAAGGATTTATTACAAAATGTCCAATTTAGTTTGAAGACGTACATTTTTTAATAAAATAAATATCAGGAAAATTTATAATATTATTTTTTGATGAGTTATTTGATTGTAAATGAGTTATATATTGTGATTCAAATCATAAAAAACTTAAATAATATTTCAATATGTAATTTGAAATGACAATAGGTTTTGGCAGAAGAATTGTTTTAAAGAATCGAACTAAACTATTCTTTTTCAATCACTTCAAATTATATTATTATGGAATCATCTAACCTGACATTAAATAAGATTGGACAGCATCTTCTAAGAAGAGAAGAAACTATTTCAATAGCAGAAAGTGTGACTTCGGGTTCACTGCAAATGGCTTTTTCGCAAATCCCTCAAGCGGAACAATTCTATAAAGGTGGCTTAACTGCATATAATTTGGAACAAAAAGTCAACCTATTGAATATCGATCAAGACGAAGCTATATCTGCGAACTGCGTATCAAGAAATATTAGTGAGCAAATGGCTATAAATGTTGCTAAGCTTTTTAATACAGAATGGGGAATTGCCACAACCGGATTTGCTACTCCTGTGGAAGAATCCAACGGTGAGATCTACGCTTACTACTGTATTTCTTATAAGGGGACAATCATTAGAAGTGATAAGATTGAACTTCATCCTATGACAAAAGCGGTTGATGCACAGAACTATTTTATGGAGTATGTTATCGGTTGTCTCAGATGTGAAGTGAAGAGAGATCATTTAGAAGTAATAGCTTAGGATGACGGATAAATTACAATTACTAAATAAATCGGTTTTAATATCCGGAGCTGATAGTGGAATAGGGAAAGCGGTTGCATTGTTATTTGCTAGAGAAGGCGCAGATGTTGCGATTATTTATCACACTAATGACAAAGAGGCTGAAGAAACCAAAAATGAGATTGAAAAATTAGGAAGAAAGTCTATCATTTTTTCCGGGGATGTCAATAATTTCCAATTCTGTAAAGTAGCAGTCAATAAGGTGATATCTGAATTTGGAAAGTTGGATATTTTGATCAATAATGCAGGTGTTCAATTTCCCTGTGATGATATTTTAGACTTACAGGAAGAGCATATCCGAGAAACATTTAATGCCAATATCATCGGAATGATATTGCTTACAAAGGCAACTTTTCCACATCTGAAAATGGGTGATTGTATTATCAATACGACTTCAGCTACCGCTTATCAAGGACACAAACAACTTCTGGATTACAGCGCAACAAAAGGAGCCATTGTTTCATTTACAAGATCGCTCGCATTACAATCAAAATCCAAGGGAATTCGTGTCAACGCTGTTGCACCCGGTCCTGTCGCAACACCGTTAACCGAGAAAACCTTTAACGAAAAGGAAGAAGATCCAAATAAGCCTCCGTTAGAAAGAAATGCAACCGAAGAAGAAATTGCGGGCAGTTTTTTATTTCTTGCCACAGATGCCGCAGCGCAAATAACGGGACAGGTAATTCATCCGAATGGTGGATTAATTATAAATGGCTAAAAATCAAAATATTAATATAAAAAAACAAAAATTATGGCAACTACTACAAAAACTACAGCAAAAAAGACAACTGTACGAAAAACTCCGGCAAAAAAAGATGCAGCAAAAGAATTGAAAGATCTTTTTGAGGATGGTCTCAAAGATATCTATTGGGCAGAAAAAGCATTAGTAAAAGCCTTACCAAAAATGCAGAAAAATGCTACTGATGAAAAGTTAAAAAATGCTATTGCCCAACATTTAACAGAGACTGAAGGACACGTAAGCCGATTGGAAGAATGTTTCAAATCTATGGGTAAAAAAGCACAAGCTAAAAAGTGTGATGCAATGCAGGGCTTGTTGGACGAAGCCGATAGTATTCTAAAGGAAACAGAACCGGGAACTGTACGAGATGCTGGGATTATTGCCACTTCTCAAAAAGTTGAACACTATGAAATTGCTACCTATGGAACATTAGCTGCTTTTGCAAAAGTGTTGAAAGAAAAAGTATCATTAAAAAATCTTCTTGCAACATTAGAAGAAGAAAAACAATGCGACAAGTCATTGACAAAGCTTGCTGATACTAATTTGAATTCAAAAGCAAAGTAAATAAATTACTAAGCTTTGTTTATTAGAAGTATATCAATCAGAGAGCAATTAATTGTTCTCTGATTTTTTCTAATGAATTTTTAATTGTGAAAAAATAAAGCTAGTCCGTATGAAAGCAAAATTAATAAGAGGGGTTCCAATACAATCTAAGGGATCATTTCACGATACAGAAAGTCATAAAAACATTATTGTACCGGAAATATTAGATAATAAATTTAGCATTCTAAAAAATCGTTTTTACTCTATTAATTACTGGAATGATTATTCAGGAAATGGTTTTGCTGACTTTAACCTGTTTAATTCTTTAGGATTGTATATAGACAGGCATCCTCGTGTCGGTGATTTTATTAGAATTGACATTCCCGGTCCAGATAAAATGTCGGTTCAAAAGGTTATGACTGGGTGAGAATCGATGAAATCACTTTGACAACTAATGATGAAAAAGAAATACATTTGATTACCTGCAGACCTTCTGCGTCTCCTAAAGGAAATCCTAAACATATAGAACATTTTTATTCTAATAGTGCAACATCTACATTCATCATTGAAAAAGGAATTGATTATATTAAAGTGGGAATATATGGACGAAATGAAATACCCAATACGAAGAATAAAGGTATATGGACTTTCGTCAGAAATTTTATAGTGACTTGCGGTGGTTTCTTAAGTCTAACGAAAATACAATGGAAGACACTTGCTGATGGAATGCTTGATTTTTAGCTGATTTCAGCATTCAAATCATCAAATTTTTTATAAGAAGCTTTAAGATGGTGTAAATGATCCAAGATTATACTTGCAATTTCGGGACTTAGATCTCCGCCGTCTAATGCTTTTTGATAAGCTGAAATTGCAGCTTCTTCACCCGCAATAACATCATTAAGACCTCCGTCGCTAGATATTGCCGTAAGATTATTTTTAAACTCTATCCAACTCTGATGGATCGAACCTAATACAGTAGAATGATCTTCAGGCTTTCCTCCTAGATTATGAATTAAATTGATTAATTCATTTCATAAGACTGCCTGAGCTTTTCGTCATATGTTTCTTTCAAGCTTGAGCGTATTTGCCATACACTTTCTTCAATTGCTAAGTAACCTCCGATTCTATCATTTGTAATGTGAAGAAGGTCATTTAAAGTATTGATATCTTTCGAATTGTCCATAGGTAAATTTTAGTTTTTAAAATCAATTACTATGCCTATCAAATGGTATGTTTGTTGGAATGGCTTATCCAAATAGAGTATAATGGTTTACGAACTTTTGAGGGAACAGTTTTTAGAATGCAGTTTGGATGAAGCATGGGAGTTTTTCTCCTCACCATACAATCTTCCACGTATTGCTCCTTCCGAAATGGATTTCAAAATAGTATCAGATCTTGAAACGGATAAGATTTACGAAGGTTTGAAAATAGATTATACGGTTCGTCCTCTATTTCATATCAAGCTTAATTGGAAAAGTGAGATCAGAGGATATCAATTCCGACACAGCTTTATTGATTATCAATTGAAAGGACCTTATAAGTTCTGGAGTCACTATCACGAGTTTATACCTTCTGATAATGGCGTGTTGATGCGAGATATTTTGAAATACGAAATACCATTTGGGATTTTTGGTGATTTTGTTAATTGGCTTCTTGTCAAAAAAACACTTAATTATATTTTTGAGTACAGAAGAAATGTAATTGATCGATTATTTAATCATTAATATGAAAAATATTATCAACAAGGATTTATAATTAAAATACAACCCTTTTGAATAGGCATTACATCATTGTACGATTTGCTGAAAATTCAATATATAATCATTGTCAAATATTTTTATTGATTATTTATTTCAATTGGTAAAGAAATTGTATAGTGTTTTTTCAAATTTCAAAACTATAATTATGGATATAGAAATCTCCTATTTTGATTTTAAAAATTTGTCGCCTCAAGACCAGTGTCAATTGGTTACTACAAAAGGACAGAT
Source organism: Epilithonimonas sp. (assembly GCF_032055105.1). Taxonomy (GTDB): domain Bacteria; phylum Bacteroidota; class Bacteroidia; order Flavobacteriales; family Weeksellaceae; genus Epilithonimonas. The sequence continues at coordinate 127,510 of NZ_DAMBRK010000010.1, read as the reverse complement.
AATCAATGAAAGTTCAAAAAACGATTTGCGTTTTGTTATTTATACACTGGGATCTTTTTTAGTTGAAATCACCTATATTCAGCAGAATAATAGACTGGCAAGTTTTAATGTTTATCAAAATACTTATGCATCTTCGCACACTGGATAATGTCAATTGCTTATTGTTTTAATAATGAACAAATTATGAACCACAGATGACACAATATCTATAAGTCATTAAAAAAATTGTGTTCTTCTAAAAAAATCTCATTATTTTTGAAATTAATGAAAACAAGAAATTACCCACCTACAATATTTATCTTATGATTTTAATAGTTGATGATAATAAAAACAATATTTATTCTTTAAAAAAGCTATTAGAATCTCAAGATTTTAAAATTGATACAGCGGAATCTGGCGAAGAAGCATTAGGAAAAGCCCTGAAAAATCATTATTCCCTGATTATTCTGGATGTTCAGATGCCGGGAATGGATGGCTTTGAAGTCGCGGAGACCTTCGCGGGATACAGCAAAACCAAGGATATTCCTATCATTTTCCTATCTGCGGTCAATACGGACAAGCAATTCATAGAGAAAGGTTACGCTTCGGGAGGGATCGATTATGTCACCAAACCTATCGATCCGGAGATTTTGATGCTGAAAGTAAAAACCTTTTATAATCTTCAGGAAAGCAATCTTGCACTCAAAAAAAACCATCAGAATCTGGAATTGGAAGTCAAAGGAAGGAGAGAATCTCAGGTGGTGATGAAATCGGAAATCGATCATTTTCATCTGATGCTGGAAGCTTTGCCACAGATTGCTTTTACGCTGGACAAAGATGGACAGGTAAATTTTGTGAATGCAAAATGGTACGATTACTCCAATTCCAAATCGGTTTTTCCAGAGACGCATCCAGATGATAAAGATGTTTTGAAAGAATTTGAAAGGTCTCAAAAAAAGCATAAACCTCTTGAACTTGAGATCAGAATAAAAAATTTGAAATCCGCTAGTTTTAGATATCATCTGCTAAGAATGACTCCTGTTTTTGAAAACGAGATTATTAAAAACTGGGTAGGAACTTTTACCGATATTGATGACCAGAAAAAAGTAGAAAAAGAGAAAGATGAATTTTTGAGTATCGCAAGTCATGAGCTGAAAACGCCTTTGACAAGTATCAAAGCTTATGTTCAGCTGATGGATCGTAAACTGAAATTTGATGCTCAAAGTCCTGAAAAGGGTTATGTTGACAAAGTCTTGACTCAGATTGAAAAACTCAATAGTCTGATCACAGATCTTCTTGATGTTTCCAAAATCGAAAATGGTAAACTGAAAATCAATAAGAAACCGACCAATCTGGAATCGGTTATTCAGAATTCAATAGATACGATTCTACAAACGCAAGATAGCAATAAAATTAAGATTGAACGTCACGGTCCAAAACCCGATATCTTGGTTCCTCTGGATGAGATGAGGATTGATCAGGTTTTAATCAATTTTTTAAGTAATGCGATTAAATATTCTCCCGACAATCATCAGATTTTTGTCTCCACTTTTATTGATGAAGAGAATGTGAGAGTTAGCGTCACAGATTTCGGAATCGGAATTCCGGAGTATAAACAGGAATCTGTTTTTCAAAAATTTTATCGTGTAGAAGAGTCTTCGGTTCAATTTCAGGGTCTTGGGATTGGATTATTTATATGTTCGGAGATTATAAAACTGCACGACGGAACTATCGGTGTTTCTAGCGAAGTCAATGAAGGGTCTACCTTCTATTTTACATTACCACTAAATTAATCGTATGCCAAAAAAAATTATACGTAATCTGCAGTTCAGCGTTGGTTTGTCTTTTTTCATATTACTTGCTAGTTCTTTAGCTTCATATTGGAGTATTCAGAATCAGATGAACAATCGCGAAAAATCTGCTCAAAGCCGACATGCTATAACTACGGTTAAAGATGTTTTAATTACCCTTTTGGATGCAGAAACTGGTAATAGAGGTTATCAGCTCACTGGAAAAGAGTCTTTTTTGGAACCCTACAACAGCAGTGTTTCCGAATTTGAAAAAGCAATCGATAAGCTACAAGATGTAGAAACAACAGACAATATACAGCTTAAAAGGATCGAAAGTTTACAGCAAAATGCTACCAAAAGCATGCAAAATATGAGGAAATGTGTAAGCGATAGACGTAACGGACTATTGATGACACAGGACCAAATCTCCATCAACAAAATTTCTATGGATAGATGTAGAGATATTGTTGCAGATTTTGTAAAGCACGAAGAAAACGAATTATTAATTAGGAACAAAGCACTTAAGAACTCATCTACAAGTACGGTTTTGTTCATCGTATTTTCTGCTCTTGCAGCTCTTGTTGTAACAATTTTTTTCTATCTGAAATTAAAAAGAGATCTCATAAGAAGAGATAAACTCGAGAAAGATTTGCAAGCTAAAGACTTAGAAATCTCAAAAAGAGTCAAAATTATTAAAGAAGTAGCAGGAAAAGTGGCAAGCGGCGATTATGATGTAAAAATATCCGATAGAGTAAACGATGAACTAGGAGATATTGTAGAATCTCTAAATAACATGACGCTGTCTTTGAAAACTTCTTTTGACCAAATTAATGAAAGTGAATGGAGACAAACAGGTTTGGTTCTACTTAATGAATCTCTTGTTGGTAACAAAACCGTAAAAGAAGTAGCCGATAATGCGCTTAATCATTTCATCTCGTATGCAGATTGTGTGAACGGTGCGGTTTATATCTTTGAAGATGAAAAACTGAAATTATATAGTGCTTTTGGTTTAGAAGACCATATGAAAAAAAGCTTCTTACCAGGCGAAGGAATGGTTGGGCAAGCATTTTTACAAGAAAAAATTACTGTTTTTAATAACCTAGATGACAAAGATTTTGTAACAAGTTTTGCAAGCAGCAAAATTAAGATTAATGGTATTATTTTGATTCCAATTGTGTTGGATAGACATATTTTTGGTGTGATGGAGCTGAGTGCAACACACAATTTTGACGATGCTAAAGCTGATTATTTTAATGAAGGCGCAAGAAACATTGCAATTGCCTTGAGCGCATCAAGAGCAAGAGAAAAAGAACAGAGATTATTAGAGGAAACACAAGCTCAGTCGGAAGAATTGCAAGTGCAGCATTCCGAATTAGAAAACCTCAATACAGAATTAGAAGCTCAAACCCAAAAACTTCAGGCCTCGGAAGAAGAGCTGAGAGTACAACAAGAAGAGCTTCTACAAACCAATACAGAGTTAGAAGAACGTTCCAAGGCATTAGAGGAAAAAAATAATCTAATTGCCGAACGAAATGTTGAAATTCAGAAGAAAGCCGAAGAACTTGCCCTGAGCACACAATACAAATCTGAGTTCTTGGCCAATATGTCGCACGAGTTGAGAACGCCTCTCAATTCCATCTTATTATTATCTCGTTTGATGGTAGAAAATCCGGATGAGAACCTGAACGAAGATCAGATAGAATCTGCAAAAGTTATCCAAAGTTCGGGAACAAGTTTATTGACATTAATTGATGAAATTTTGGACCTTGCGAAAATAGAATCCGGAAAAATGAATCTGGTGTACGAGCAGATTTCATTGCAAGATGTGGTAACGGATATTAAGAATCTTTTTATGCCAATTGCTAATGAAAAAGGTGTCCAATTCAATATTAATCTTGCTGATTCCTTAGATAAAAAGTTGAATACAGATCGTCTAAGATTGGATCAAGTGTTAAGAAATCTACTTTCCAACGCTTTCAAATTTACTAAGCAAGGCTCTGTCAATTTAAACATTTCCGAATATCCTAAAAATCATGATTTTCTTATTTTCTCGGTAAAAGATACCGGAATGGGGATTCCGGAAGACAAGCAAAAACTGATATTCGAAGCATTTCAACAAGCAGACGGTTCTACTCAAAGAAAATTTGGAGGAACAGGTTTGGGACTCTCAATAAGTCGTGAAATTGCGAAACTCCTCGGCGGAAAAATCACCTTGGAAAGTGATTTTGGAAAAGGTAGTGAATTCAGTTTAATTATTCCAAAAGAACCATCGGCTGCGCCATATGTTATTTCCAATGAACAAAGCTTGGTAGATGTTATTTCGCAAGATGTAGAAGAAATTAAAACAATCATAAAAGCAGATAATGAAACCTTAAATTCTATAAATCATTTAGATATTCCCGATGATATTGATGACGATCGTGATCAAATCACAAAAGGTGATAAAGTGATTTTGATTGTAGAAGACGATACCAATTTTGCAAAAGCACTTCTGAAATATGCACACGTCAACGGTTATAAAGCAGTTGTAGTCGTTCGAGGAGATTATGCGCTTTCTGCTGCGTTGCAATATAAACCTCTGGCAATTTTGCTAGACATACAATTGCCTGTAAAAGATGGATGGCAGGTGATGACGGATCTTAAAACCAACAACCAAACCAAATCTATTCCTGTTCATATGATGTCTTCTCTACAAGCCAAAAAAGAAAGTTTGATGAGAGGCGCTATTGATTTTATTAATAAACCAGTAGCATTGGAGGAGATGAACAATGTATTCCAAAAGATTGAAGAAGCACTGAAACGCTCGCCACAAAAGGTTTTGATAGTCGAAGAAAATGCGCAACACGCCAAAGCTTTATCCTACTTCTTGGGCAATTACAATATCTCGTTGTCCGTGGAGAATACGGTAGAAGACAGTGTAAAAGCCTTCCAAAATGAAAACGTCCACTGCGTAATTGTAGATGTGGGATCAGCAAGAGGAAGCAGCTATCAGATTGTTGAAAGCATAAAAAGTTACTCAGGTTTGGAGAACCTTCCTGTCATTATTTTTACAGAGCGAAATCTAAATCAATCCGAAGAATTCAAAATCAAGCAATATGCAGATTCTATTGTTGTAAAAACAGCCCATTCTTACCAAAGGATTTTGGACGAGATAAGTTTGTTTCTACATTTGGTACAGGAGAATAAACAAGCGACCGAGTCGGGAAAAGTTAAAAATCTGGGAAATCTAACGGAAACTTTAAGCGGAAAAAAAATATTGATTACCGATGACGATGTTAGAAATATCTTCTCCTTATCAAAAGCTTTGGAAAAGTATAAAGTTGAAGTTATCCTGGCGATGGATGGTAAACAAGCGCTCGATAAAATAAAGGAAAATCCAGACATTGATGTAATTTTAATGGATATGATGATGCCGGAGATGGACGGTTATGATACCATTAGAGAAATCAGAAAAATGCAAAATTTCAAAGAATTGCCAATCATTGCAGTTACAGCAAAATCGATGATAGGAGATCGAGACAAGTGTATCCAGGCTGGTGCTTCGGATTATATCACCAAACCTGTTGATATAGATCAGTTACTGTCTCTTCTACGCGTTTGGTTGTACAAAAACTAATAACCACAATATGGAAAAAAAAATATTGATTGTTGATGACGATCCCAGGAATATTTTTGCGCTTAAATTAACGCTAAAGGCAAAAAAATTCAATATAGAAACGGCCCTCGGTGCACAAGAAGCTATTGATAAATTGGAAAAAGATGATCATATCAACATTGTTTTGATGGATATGATGATGCCAGATATTGATGGATATCAAGCTATTGGAATGATTAGGGAAATTAATAAACTCAATCACATCCCCATCATTGCGGTTACTGCACAAGCAATGGAGGAGGATTATCAAAAATGTATAGATGCTGGCGCAACAGATTATATCAAAAAACCGATCAATGTGGATCAATTATTGAACGTTATAGAAAAAGTTTCCTGATGCTAGATCCAAGTATTGTTAAAGATGAAGAGTTAGAGTATCTTATAAAAGATATTTACGATTTATATGGTTACGATTTCTCTATGTACAGCAAAGCTTCTTTTAAAAGAAGGATCAACAGGATTTGTGTTATCGACAAATTTGCCAGTTTTGCAGAACTTAGATACACAATTATTAACGATCAAGATTACCTCAAACGCTTTGTAGAAGAGATCACCGTCAACGTTACCGAGATGTTCCGCGACCCAGATTTTTTTCTAAGCCTTAGAGAAAAGATCCTTCCACAATTAGGAACTTATCCGCTTATCCGTATTTGGCTTGCCGGATGCTCCACAGGAGAAGAAGCATATTCTGTAGCCATATTGCTAAAAGAAGCAGGTTTATATGATAAAAGTTTGATCTATGCTACAGATATCAATCCCTCTGTTTTAGAAACAGCACGGGCAGGGGTTTTCCCTCTACAGCAGATGAAATTATACTCCGAGAATTACCAACTTTCAGGTGGTAAGGAGGATTTTTCAAAATATTATATTGCCAATTATGATGTAGCGAAATTTGATAGATCCTTGCAGAAAAAGATGATTATCTCTACTCATAATTTGGTTTCGGATAGTTCTTTCAATAGTTTTCAGTTGATTATTTGTAGAAACGTTTTGATCTATTTTGACAAAGAACTTCAGGAACGTGTTTTCAAACTTTTCGACAATAGTTTGGAAAACCTAGGATATCTTGCACTTGGTTCCAGAGAGACTTTGCGCTTTTCGGACTTGGGAAAAGATTATCAACAAGTAGATAATCAGCGCATTTGGAAAAAAACAGAGCAGTTGTGATATGGAACAATCGGATGTTAAGATAGAATTAGTGATTATTGGTGGATCAGCAGGTAGCCTGCCGGTAATCCTAACTATGTTGAAAAATCTGGACGAATCTATAAAATTTGCAATCGTCATCGTCATCCATCGCAAAGCTTCTGCACTCAACATTTTACCAACTTTGCTAGAACAAGTTTCTCATATCCCGGTTACGGAAATAGAAGATAAAACAGAGATTGAAAGTAACAATATCTATCTTGCTCCAGCAGATTTCCATGTTTTGTTTGATGACAAAAAAATAATGTCCTTAGACAGATCGGAAAAGCTGAATTTCTCTCGGCCTTCCGTCGATATTTCGTTTGGTTCAGCTGGGGAAGTTTTTAGGGAGAATCTATTAGCTATTCTATTATCTGGAGCCAATTCTGATGGTGTCGAAGGGATGAAATTGATAAAAAAAATGAACGGAAAAATTTGGATCCAAGATCCGGATACGGCAGAAGTGAGCTACATGCCAATGATGGCGGCGCAGAAAGTCAATTTTGATCAATTGATTACGCCAGAAAATCTTCCCACAAAATTAAATAAATTATAAAAAATAAATACAACCAAATATATTATGAGCAAGAAAAAAGTCCTAATATTTGATGATGAAACTTCGATTTTAGAAGTTATTTTTATCGTCTTAAATGATCTTGGATATGAAGTTGAAGTTTCCGAAACCGCGGATGATATTATCAAGAAAGTAACAGATTTTCAGCCAGATGTAATTATTATGGACAATTGGATCCCCGTAATTGGTGGAGTAGAAGCTACAAAACTTTTGAAAGCGAATCCTGAGTACAAAAACATTCCGGTAATTTATATCAGTGCCAATAATGATATTGCTTCTCTTGCCAACGAGGCAATGGCAGATGATTACGTTCCAAAACCTTTTGACCTGCAAGATCTTGAAGAAAAGGTTTTGAAATGGATTAATAATTAACTTCTTAAAATTAAAATCCAAGCGGTCTGCTACGTTAAAGTTTGCGTGGTTATTAAAATATTTTTATCATAATTTTTTCCAATTACTTAGAATAACGATTATGACCCAAGTCATAAAGTTCTAGATAAGTTCTCTTTAATTTTGGTGGAACTAAAGAGAAACTATGCTAAACTTACATTCAACAACAATTCTACATCTATTCAAATCATTATTAACGTTCGGTTTACTCAATTAATTGGTGTAAATGATTTTGTTATTTAAAAATTTAGAATTAGGGTAGTGGATATGATTATTGAAGAAAGTATTATCAAATCATTTGGAGGAAAATTAAAGGAGTATAATGCATCAGAATCTATATTTTCTGAAAAAAGCAATGCTAATTATTATTATCAGATTGTAGAAGGAGAAGTAAAGCTGAACAACTACAATGAAGATGGAAAAGAAACAATCCAAACCATTCTGAAAAAAGGTCAAAGCATTGGAGAATCTTTGTTGTTTCTGGATAAAGCTTATCCTGTGAACGCAATTGCAATCACTGCTTGTAAAGTTCTCCGATTGCCAAAATCTAAGTTCTTTCAAATTCTTAAGAAATTTCCTGAAAATCAGTTTAAAATCATCAATAGTTTATCAGATTCTATGTACTTCAAGTACGCAATGGGACAGATTTTTTCTACTAAAAATCCCGCTACAAAACTTCGCGTTTTGATGGATTATCTCAAAAGTTCGGAGAAAGATCTAAGCGCTTTTTCTTTTCAGGTTCCGCTTACAAGACAACAGATGGCAAGTCTTACCGGATTGCGTGTGGAGACAACCATCAGAGCTCTTAAAATGATGGAAAAAGAGAATATTGTAAAAATCCAAAATCGTAAAATTTTCTACTAAAAAACTTTTCTTAATAATAAATTTTTCCTTTAATAATTTTCACAACTCCTTCTTTTTCAAAGGTTTTAATATGTCTAATGACCGTTTCAACTCTCAGACCTGTCATTGCCGCTAATTGTTGTCTTGTCAAAGGCATTTGAAATGAATATTGAGTTTTATCCGGACTGAAGCTTTTGTGATAATCCAAAACACCTTTTATCCTCACATTGGCGTATAAAGAAGAATTATTTTCCAGCATTATATACTTCTGATAGAGTCGTTCCGCAAGAAAATTATTAATGCCTTTAGCTACTTTTGGATGATCATCCAGCATTTTAAGAAATTTTTGTTTTGATAATCTCAATACGGTTGCATCTTCAAAAACCACAGCATTGACCGGGAAAGTGTGATCTATAAAAAGGAGCATCTCGCAAACACTCATTCCTTCATTCAAAATAGCGAATATCAATTCTCTGCCTTCTTCGTTGTAATGATTGAGTTTTATATTGCCGGAGACAATTTGATAATAATTTTTAGGTGTTTCAAATTCACTGAAAATAACATCTTTTTTTCTATAAGTTTCAATAGTGGCGCCATAATTAATCAGAAGCTCTTCCGGAATTATCATAGTTTTAAAGTTTCAATAATTTAATTATTTTTTTACATAGTAATTTTTGTGCCGAAATTGAAATTGGAAAATCTTTCAATTGTGATTCAAATCATAAAAGCGAAAGGAGTCATTTCTTTAGATTTGATGGTAGCAGTTGGGGTGTTTTTTCATCACTTCAATGTTATTAAATCAAATTAAATGAGTAAGAAGAAAATTTTAATCTTTGATGATGATACTTCTATTTTGGAAGTTGTATCTATTATCTTTGAAGATAACGGTTACGAAGTCCAAATTTCTGAAACAGCAGATGATATCATTTCAAAGGTTAATCTCTTTTTACCAGATCTCATTATTATGGATATTTATATTCCTGTAATTGGAGGAGTAGAAGCTACTAGATTATTAAAGGATCACGAAGTCCATCATAAAATTCCAGTGTTATTCATCACTGCAAAAAATGATGTGGCTTTTTTATCTTCAAAGTCATCAGCTGTTGACTACCTTTCCAAACCTTTTGATCTTGATGAACTGGAAAGAAAGGTAGAAAGATGGATATCTTGATATTAAAAACTATAGATGGCTTTTTAACATAAATTTTTCTGTACATTTATTTGAAATCTCATTGAAATGGATGAAAACATAATTGGATTAATTGCCGGAGGCTTGACATCAATCGCCATGATGCCACAACTCATCAAAGTAATCAAAGAAAAAAATGCAGAAGATATTTCTATAATAATGCTTTTGGTCTTAATTTCCGGGCTTTCACTTTGGGTTTGGTATGGAATTTTGAAAGATGAACTCCCAATAATTTTATCAAATGGATTTTCAATATTAGTCAATCTAACCTTGTTGATTTGCTGTTTTATATTCAAAAAGAAAAATTAAATCTCATAAATCTCAGTATCCGTAAAAACATAGAATCTTCCTTTTTTAGGGAGATTTTTTGTATCTAATCCTGTAAACTCACTGAAAGCCGGAAGTAACAATTGATTTTCTGAAACTACAAAACAAGGCAATTTAATTTTTTTTACAATAGAGTTAATTACAAATCCAGGATGAATATGACCTGTAATCTGAAATTTCTCTTGATTTTTCTGAAAATCGTGCACGAAAATAAAATCATCAATCTCAAGAAATTCATCTCTGAAATTCAGGCAAAGTTTGGCTTCTAATTTTTTAGAAATTTTGTCGTGATTACCTTCTATCAAGTGAAATTCAAGATTGGGGAATTGGTTTTTCCATTCACAAAATTTATTGACACCGGAATTATCTCCTGCGTGAAGCAAATCGCCAACTACGAGAAACTTATCTGGTTTAAAATATTCAATAAGAACAGATAATCGTTGCAAGTCGTTTTCGAAAATCTGATCGGAGAGAGCAATCCCATTTTTGCGAAAATGAGCAGTTTTTCCGATATGTAAATCGGAAAGAATCAAAGCCTTTTCTTTTTTCCAAAACAACGCTCGCTGATTGGTTAAAGTAAAAACTTCGTCTTGGATATTGATATTTTTTGTTACTATTTTCATAATTAAATAAACGTAATCTTTGTCATTCCGTAGGAATCTCTGCTGCTTTAAATTTCTGCAAAAAATTACAAAATACTATAAATCTATTTCCCTTTCTTCGCCTGCTGAATCAACTTCTGAATTCTCGCATCCAGATCTTCACTCGTCAACGTCTGTCTTAAACTGTCAACTTTTATCGGGAAACTCAATGGGGTAAAAGCATTGGCAAATTTCAGAATAATTTTAGATTTTTCAATTCTCTTGAAAGCTTCTACCAATCTTTGTTCCTGCAACTGCATATTAAAAACTTCTGTATAAGCCTGTCTCACCAAAAAATGATTCGGGTCGTGGTCTTCCAGAACTTTAAAAATTAAACCAGCCGAACTTTGAAGGGATTTATTCGAACGCTGCTGTCCGGGAAAATTCTGAACCACCATTCCGGAAATCACCGCAATATCACGGAATTTCCTTCTTGCCATTTCTGCCGCATTAATACTCGAAATCACATCGGTCATCAGGTTTTCTCTTGTTAAAATTTTGTCTAAATTTTCTTCATTCAGAGGAATTTCTTTATCGCTGAACAATTCAAAACCATAATCATTCATCGCCATCGAAAAAGAAATCGGAGCCAGTTTTGAAATTCTGAAAGCAATCAATGCCGCCATCACTTCGTGAACCAGACGACCTTCAAAAGGATACATAAATAAATGATAGCCTTCACGATTTTTAATCATTTCCACCAAAAACTCATCATCTTTCGGAATATGCGACCGTTCTTCCTGATTCATCAAAAGCGGATGCAGAAATTTCAGTTCTTTTTCAGAAGCCTTCGGATTGAGTGCAATTGACAGCTTTTCACGTAAAAACTGTCCAAGATTAGAACTCAACGGCAATCTTCCGCCCAAATAACTCGGAGCCTGCGCTTTTCCTTTTGAAGCCCGCACAAAAACTGTCATATCCTTGATCATAGCGACTTCCAGAACTCTTCCCGCCAAAATAAATTTCTCTTCTTTTTTTAATCTTGAGATAAAATATTCCTCAACCATTCCGATGTATCCGCCGGAAATAAATTTCACTTTCAGCATTGCATCGCTCACAATCGCACCCATATTCATCCGGTGGAGCATCGCAATTCTTCGAGAAGTCACTTTGTGTAAACCGTCTTCCATCACGACAACTTTGTGGTATTCTTCATAGCTTTTCAATGCACTTCCGCCAATCGTCAAAAATTCGATGATTGATTTCCATTCGTCATCCGTAATTTCCTGAAAAGTATAGACTTGCTTGATTCTTTGGTAGGTTTCTTCGGGATAAAATCCGTCGCCAATCGCTAAAGTCATCAGAAACTGAACCAAAACATCAAAACACAAAACCTGCGGATCACGAGGTTCAATTTCATTTTGTTTAACGGCTTCTTTTAAAGCAGAAACTTCGATTAATTCTAAAGAATGCGTCGGAACACAATAAATTTTTGAAGTTTCAAAAGGGGAGTGACCGCTTCTTCCTGCTCGTTGCAGAAATCTCGCAACCCCTTTCGCAGAACCAATTTGAATAACGGTATCGACAGGTTTAAAGTCAATTCCCAAATCCAAAGATGATGTTGAAACAACCGCTTTCAATTTTCCCGAACTTAGATTTTCTTCAATCCAGTTTCTTAGTTCTGAATCTATCGAACTGTGATGAATAGCTATTTGTCCCGCAAAATCAGGATAAACATTGAGCAAAAGCTGATACCACATTTCACTCTGACTTCTCGTATTCGTAAAAACAATGGTTGATTTTGACTGTAAAATAATCGGAACCACTTTATCCGCCAGTTTTTGTCCGAGATGTCCTGCCCAAGGCAAAATTTCAACTTCATCAGGAAAAACAGGTAGAATCTCAATTTTCTTATGTTCTTTCGCTGTAATTTTTGTTTTTTTAATTGAATATGGAATTAAAACTTCCATCGCTTCATTAAGATTTCCAATCGTTGCCGTGATTCCCCAGATTTTAAGTTTCGGAACATATTGTCTGAGCTGAGAAATTCCCAATTCTACCAAAACACCACGTTTTGAACCTAACAATTCGTGCCACTCATCCACAACAATCGTCTGCAGATTTTTAAAAAAACGCTGATGATTTTTCTGTCCTAATAATAACTGTAAACTTTCGGGGGTTGCAACCAGAATTTCAGGCATATTTTTCACCTGTTGTTGCCGAACTTTCGGATCAGTATCGCCATTTCTCACACCAACTGCCCAATCCAGACCAATCTCGTCAATCGCTTCCTGCATTGCTTTTGCGATATCTTTTGACAGCGAACGAAGTGGTGTAATCCAAATCATTTTTAGTCCGCTTTTGTACTTTTCGGGATTATTTAAAAAATCTGAAATCAAGGCTAAAAAAACAGAAAAAGTTTTCCCAAAACCTGTTGGAGCAACGACCATTCCGCTGTAACCGCTCCCAAATTTCTGCCAAGTCTGAATCTGAAATTTAAAAGGCGAAATAGATTTTTCCATCATCCAGTTTTGAATGATTTTAAAGCCGTTTGTATTTTCGAAGTTGCTCATTTATTTACTAAAAATTTTTTACCACAAAAGTCACAAAAGTGAAGTTTTTATAATTTCTTATTAAAGAACAAAAAAGAGATGCGTCTATATGAAAATATGCAAAACCATTTTTGAACTTATGATTCGCTATAATTAAAGCTCTGTAAAACTTTTGTGACTTTTATGGTTAAATAAACCTACTGTATCAATTTCTTAATCTCTTCCAAGTCATCAATCTCATCTGCTTTTTTATCTTTTCTCCAGCGTACAATTCTTGGGAAACGTAAAGCTACACCGCTTTTGTGACGGTTGCTGAAGCCAATTCCTTCGAAGGCTATTTCAAAAACCAATTCGGGTTTTACGGTTCGGACAGGACCAAATTTTTCAATCGCATTTTTGTTGACAAACTTGCTGACTTCCATTATCTCTTTGTCCGTCAAACCCGAATACGCTTTGGCAATCGTAACTAATTTATCTTCGTTTTTCACTGCAAAAGTATAATCGGTGTAATAAGCACTTCGTCGACCGCTTCCTTTTTGAGCGTAGATGAGAACGGCGTCAATGGTGAGTGGGTCGATTTTCCATTTCCACCAATCGCCTTTTTTTCGACCGGAATGGTAATGCGAATTTTTCTGTTTCAGCATCAAACCTTCACTGTTGATTTCTCTGGAATTTTCTCTGATTTTATTTAAATCTTCCCAGTTTTCAAATTCAATAAGCTCGGAAAGCTTGATGTTTTCGGGATTTTCATTTAATAATAATTCTTCCAGCATCGCCCGTCTCGAAGCAAGTGGTTTTTCACGCAAATCATTTCCTTCCAATTCTAACAAATCATACGCAAAAACCTGAATCGGGATTTCTGAAAGCATTTTCTTAGTTAAAGTTTTTCGGTTAAGACGCTTCTGTAACTCATTAAAATTCAAAACCTGATTATCTTTTACCGCTAAAATTTCTCCATCGAGAACAAAATTTCCTTTCATACTCTGAATGACTTCTTTGATTTCGGGAAACTGTTCCGTAATCAGTTCTTCGCCTCTCGACCAGATAAAGACTTCGTCATTTCTACGGATAATTTGTCCACGAATTCCGTCCCATTTATATTCAATTTGCCATTCATTAGGTTTTCCCAAATCTTCCAAATCTTTTTCCAAAGGATAAGCCAGACAGAACGGATATGGTTTTGAATTGTCTGGATTGATATTTTCTGCAGAAATTAGTTCTTTGAAAGACGTATTTTCAGGTTGCCATTTTCCCATTAAACTGTGTGTTAAAGCACTCGATTCTTGGTTTGAAAATTTTGTCAGCGCATTAATCAAAGTTTTATCTGAGACCCCAATTCTGAAACTTCCGCCTAATAATTTATTGAAAATCAAACGTTCTGTATAATCCAAACCGTTCCAGGAGTTTAAAACAAAATCTTTTTTTTCTGAATCTGATTTATCTTTTAAACCGATAATTTCATTCATCCATTCAGACAAAGATTTATCGATTTTTTCGTTTGGTGGAGGAAGAACTAGCGACAAAGTTTCACCCAAATCTCCAACCGAAGAATAGCTTTCCTGAAAGAGCCAAAAAGGTAATTGTGTAATTTCAAGTGCCCATTCTTTCATATAATTGGTGTTCACATTTCGCTTTGGCCTTTTGCCCGTAAACAAGGCGATGAACCAGACTTTGTCTTCATCAGGCGCACGTTCCAGATAATCGATGATGGCATCAATTTTTGCGTTGGTTTTGTTGGTGCTTTCGAGAGCGTTGATGAGTTCTGCGAAATGTTTCATCGTTTAAAATTATATAAATTACAAAGGTGTCGCTCCTACGGAGCTTCGCAAACATAAAATAACTTTTACTACAAAGGTTAAGTTCCTATGGAACTTTCCCAAATTGGCAAACCTTCATGGTTTCAAAAACCTTGAAGGTTTAATTAGCAATAATTTCCTTTTCTTTTTCTTCCTCATCATCATCACCATACAAAGTTTCCACAACATCAGATTTAATTCCGATTTCGTTTAAATATTTTGAAAAAACCTCGGTTTGTCCGTGCGTAACGTGAACGATTTCGGCTTCAGTTGCTTTTATAGCATGCAAAAGACCTTTCCAATCGGCATGATCGCTCATTGGAAATCCAGCATCGGCACTTCGCCAGCGTCTTGCGCCACGCACCTGCATCCAGCCTGAACAAATTGCTGTTGCAGGATTGGGAATTTTTTTAATGACATTGGAGTCCAATAAAGCAGGCGGAACGATGACAATTTCATCTTGTAAATGTTTTACAGACTCTCTAAAATCGGGCACTTCGTAATCTGGTAAAGTGATTCCTACATTTTCAAAAGCTTCGTTGAGTTTTCCGATAGAGTAGTGAACGTGGATTTTTCCAAGACCTTCCACTGCTTTCATAATTCGCTGCGCTTTACCTAATGAATAGCCTATAAATACAGAGGTTTTCTGGTTTTCTTTATTTTTCAGAACCCAATTCTGCATTCTTTTATTCAAATCATCCACTTCAAGCCAGTTGTAAATCGGAAGTCCGAAAGTACTTTCTGTAACAAATTCATTGCATTTTACCAATTCAAAAGGCGTACTCAACCCATCATCCTGAACTTTATAATCTCCCGAAACGACGCTCACATAACCTTTATATTCCAAACGAATCTGCGCCGAACCGATAATGTGACCTGCAGGATGAAGTGAAACTTTTACACCATTGATATTGATGATTTCGCCATATTCCACACTTTGACATTCGATGTCCTCACTGATTCTTTTGTGTAAAATCGGTTTTGTGAAATGATGACAAAGGTATTTTTTCATTCCCCAACGGGCGTGATCGGCGTGACCGTGCGTGATAACCGCCAAATCAACCGGTCGCCACGGATCGATGTAGAATTTTCCCTGCGGACAATAAATGCCTTTGTTTGTGAATGTGATGAGTTTCACGAATAATAAAATTGATGTTTTTGAGACTATTCAAAAAACTGACCAATTTATTTTAAACGAAAATCTCCAGCAAAATGTTGCCAGAGATTTTATATGATTTAAATTTTTATTTAAACTGTTGCGGTTCCTTCAACGCCGTCCGAATTATCAGTTTCAGTACCAGTGATTGCGGCTGCAGCAAAACTTAAAAGACTGACTAATTTTCCAGCTTTTGTATCCCAATAATATGTTTTCTTTGGTTCCACTCGGATGATGGAAACATTGGGGTCGTCTTTTCCGTCAAACCAAGCGTTTGCCATTGGTGACCATTTGTCTTCAATCGTGTTCTTGTCTGTATAAATAAAAGCCTCGCCAAAAATAGAAAGATATTCTGAGTCGCTGTTATTCATAAAATAAAGCTGGACTCTATTGTCATCTTTGATTTCAAAATTTTTGTTACTCATTTCACTGCTGATGAACCACAGGTTTCCGTTGTCATCGGTTTCTTGGATTGCCATTGGTCTTGAGTTAACAGGTAAACGATCCAATTCAGTACAAAACATACAAATTTTTGCTTTTTCTGACAGTTCTTTAATTTTTTTGATTGCTTCTTGATTGTTAAGATTTTGTGTTGACATAATATTTTGATTTTTGATTTAATAATTATCCATTAACAATTTCCCCGCCATTTGGATGAAGAACTTGACCAGAAATGTAAATTGAATCTTCTGAAGCCAGAAAAAGAAAGCTAGGAGCCACTTCATTTGGCATTCCGGCACGTTTCATTGGAGAGTCGCTTCCGAATTCTGAATTTTTTTTCGGTTTGAACGAAGATGAAATCAAAGGTGTCCATATGGGGCCGGGAGCTACAGCATTCACCCTAATTCCTTTTTCAATAAGATTGGCCGAAAGACTTCTGGTAAAAGAAATAATAGCGCCTTTCGTAGCAGAATAATCAATGAGTTTCGGACTTCCCCTGTAAGCTGTTACAGAGGATGTGTTGATAATGCTCGCACCTTTTTTTAGATAAGGCATTGCATACTTTGTAACCCAGAAGTAGGAGAAAAAGTTATTTTGAAAAGTTTTTGATAACTGCTCTGTCGATATATCTTCTATGGATTCAGCTTCCCAATGTAATCCTGCATTATTTACAATAATATCGATTTTTTTGTGGTTCTTTATGGCTGTTTCGATAACCTTCTTACAGTGATTTTCTTTTCCCAGATCTCCTTTGATTAAAGTGCATTTCCTAGAATAGCTCTCGACTTCTTTCTGCGTCTGTTTGGCATCTTTTGTTTCACTGAGATAAGCAATTACAATATCAGCGCCTTCTTTGGCGAACAGTAATGCTGTCGCTTTTCCAATTCCGCTGTCACCGCCTGTGATCAGAGCCACTTTGTTTTTCAATTTTCCTTCTTTCGGATATTGAATAGGATCTGTCTCAGGGATGGGATTCATATTTTTTTCCAATCCCGGGCGCTGTTGTTTTTGCTGGGGTCTTATTTTTCTTTTAGTTTGTTTTTCCATTTTACTTTTTCTTAATAATTACAAATAATGTGCTAAGAGAAAATGATGGAATATTTATTGCACAATTAAAGATGGGTTAATTAATTTCTTATTTAATTTAAAATCATCATTATGCGAGCAATTTGGAACGGCGCAATAGGATTTGGACTGGTCAATATTCCTATCAAATTATATTCGGCAACGGATTCAAGCACGCTTGATCTGGATATGCTTGACAGCAAGGATTTGAGTAACATTAGATTCAAGCGTGTCAACGAAAAAACAGGAAAAGAAGTAGTTTGGGAAAATATCGTAAAAGGTTATAAAATCGAAGATAAATACATCGTTCTGAATGATGAAGATTTTGAAGCGGCAAGTCCTGAGAAATCTAAAGTTCTAAGTATTTCTCAATTTGTAAAAGAAGCTGAAATTGATCCTGCACTCTTTGAAACACCCTATTTTTTAGAACCACAAAAGAATGGAGAAGGCGCTTATAAATTATTATTAAAGGCCTTAACCAAAACAAAAATGGCCGGCATTGGTTCATTTGTATTGAGAGAACGAGAGATTCTTTGCTTGATTCGTCCTTATGAAAATAAGATTTTAATGGTCAATAGAATGCGTTATCCTGAAGAGATGAGGGATTTCGGAGATTTGAAGATTCCTACCGGCAGTGCTCCAAAACCTGCTGAATTGAAAATGGCAGAACAGCTGATTAAATCTTTGGCAACGACTTTTGATCCTACAAAATATAAAGATACTTACAACGCAGACCTTTTGAAAATAATCAAACAAAAAGCAAAAGGTAAAAAAATAAAACTAGCTGCAGTCAAAGAACCCGAAGGTAAAGCAACAGACCTGATGGCAATGCTTAAGGCCAGTCTGGAAAAAGGTAAGAAGAAAGCAGGATAATTTTAAAGAATTAAAAATGGCTTTAGAAGATTATAATAAAAAACGAAATTTCAAAGAAACCTCTGAGCCGGAAGGTAAAGAAAAAGCGAGTGGGAAGAAACTGAAATTTGTTATTCAAAGGCACGCTGCATCAAGACTTCACTATGACTTTCGTCTGGAGATGGAAGGTGTTTTAAAAAGTTGGGCAGTTCCAAAGGGTCCGTCTTTGAATCCTTCTGATAAACGATTGGCTATGATGGTAGAAGATCATCCATATTCTTATAGAACATATGAAGGCTCTATTCCAAAAGGAAATTATGGCGCCGGTGAAGTCGAGATCTGGGATGAGGGAACTTATGAGCCCATCGAAAAAATAAAAGGGAAAACTGACGATGTGATAATGCGGGCAGAACTTCATAAACAATCCTTGAAATTCATTCTTCACGGTAAAAAACTAAAGGGAGAATTTGCATTGATGAAAATAAAAAATTCTAAAGATGAAAATGCGTGGCTGCTTATCAAACATAAAGATCAATTTGCTGTTAATGAAGATTATGATGCCGAAGAACATACTTTAAAAACATCCAAAGTAACCGCTTATCTCGAAGAGAAAGAGAGTAAAAAAAAAATGCTTCCACCGAAAGTCTGAAGCATTTTAAAAACTATGCGCCTGCGCTATCCGGTGAAAAAAAACTGTCAGAATTTATCAAACCAATGCTCTGCAAAGTCTCTGACAAAGCATTTGATGACAAAGATTGGGCATTTGAAATCAAATGGGATGGTTATCGTGCGATTGCAGATCTGAGCAAAGATGAATTCCGATTATATTCCCGAAACGGTATCGATTTTTCTCAGAAATTTAAAAAAATAACCCATTCACTTAATTTACAAGAACATCCAATGATTCTTGATGGTGAGATTGTCGCTTATGATGATAAAGGAAAGCCTAATTTCCAATGGCTTCAAAGGATTAGTGATCATCCGAATCTTGCATTGACTTTTCAAGTTTTCGATCTGTTATGGCTGAATGGTCATTCGACAGAAAATTTATCTTATCTACAGAGAAAGGAATTGTTAAAAGACGCCTTGATAGAAAATGAAATTATCAAGTACAGTGATCATATTTTAGAAAAAGGCAGAGATTTTTTTCAAGCAGTAAAAGATATGGGATTAGAAGGAATTGTAGCAAAAAAAACAGACAGCCTGTACAAAGAAAATCTCCGCAGCTCCGAATGGCTGAAAATCAAAATCCACAAGAGTGATGAAGCAGTCATCTGTGGTTTTACAGAACCCAAAGGCTCAAGGAAAAAGTTTGGCGCATTGATTTTAGGGAAATACCTCAATGGTGAAATGGTTTTCTGCGGTCATACCGGAGGCGGTTTTAATGATAAATTACTTTCTGATATCTACGATAAAATGCAGTGTCTAATTACGAAAAATTCAGTATTTAAAATCACACCAAAAACCAATGCCAAAGCAACTTGGATAAAACCAAAATTGGTTGCTGAAATAAAATTTACTGAACTCACAAAAGACAATATTTACAGACATCCGATTTTTTTGAGACTTCGGGATGACATCAATTCTAAAGATGTAAAATTCAATTCTGAAAATTCATCTAAAAACGAGAGTATGAAAAAGACTGAACCTAAAAAAAGAACTGGAAAAGATGATGTATTAAAGAAAATTGGGAAGCAAGAATTGAAACTGACCAATCAAAACAAAATCTACTTTCCGGAAGACGACGTTACGAAAGGTGATGTAATTGACTTCTACCAAAGTATTTCAAAGTATATTCTGCCACATCTTAAAGACAGACCACAATCTATGAACCGTTATCCGAATGGCATAAAAGGGTTGAGTTTCTTTCAAAAAGATGCAGCGGAAGAGACACCGGAATGGATAGAAACTCAAAAAGTTTTTTCAGAAAGTTCCGATAAGTATATCAATTATATTATTTGCAACGATAAAGAAACTTTGGCCTATCTCAATAACCTCGGCTGTATAGAACTTAATATCTGGACCAGCAAAATTAAAAAAGCAGACAAACCGGATTATCTCGTTCTTGATCTTGATCCGTCAGAAAAAAATTCTTTTGAGGATGTAATAGAGACAGCTCAGGCAGTAAAAGAAGTTTTGGATCTTGCGGGAGTTGACGGGTATCCTAAAACTTCGGGCAGTTCAGGAATCCACGTTTACATTCCAATGAATGCGAAATACTCATATGATCAGGTTAAAGATTTTGGACATCTGCTGATGCAGATGGTTCAGAAAAAATTACCTGATTTAACTACTTTGGAAAGAAGCCTGCAGAAAAGAGATAAGAATAAAATTTATCTTGATTATCTTCAGAATAGGAGAGGACAGACTCTGGCGAGTGTTTACAGCCTCAGACCGAAAAATGGTGCACCAGTTTCTATGCCTTTAGAATGGGAAGAAGTTAAAAATGGACTTAAACCTACTGATTTTAACATTCATAATGCTTTGGAAAGATTAGTAAACAAAGGCGATATTTTTAAACCTGTTTTAGGTAAAGGGATTGATATGTTGAAAGTTATCAAAAAGTTAGAACAATAATTTTTCAATTGAATTACTGAATTTAAATATTAAGGGGTAATATTTTACTAGAGGGATTCCGTTTGGCAGAAGATTTGATTATTCAGAGGAAATTTAAAACTGTTAGTTAAATTTTATCAATCTATTAAGATTAAATTATACACTACGGGAGAGGTTTTAAACTTTTCCCTTTTTTATGACCAAATCAATTTATTATACTGTGAACTTACTATTAAGGTTACTAAAAGAGATGCTTGTGCATCTCTTTTTTGATTGGAGTTTTAATAATTGCTGATCTGAGATTTAATTTTATTAAAGAGAAGAATGGCATATATACTTTTACTAACTTTAAAATAAAATAATGATTTATGCAAATAGATTGGAAAGAGCTCTGGATGGGATCTGAAAGCTGGGACTTTTTATTTCAAATTGTCTTTCGGACTTTATTGATGTTTACTGCCATTATTATTGGGATTAGGATTTTAGGTAAAAGAGGAGTCAAGCAGTTATCGATTTTCGAATTAGTTGTCATTATTGGGTTAGGCTCTGCAGCAGGGGATCCTATGTTTTATCGGGAAGTAGGATTACTATCTTCCCTCGTTGTTTTTATCATAATTATAGCTTTGTATTCTACCTTGATCTTCTTCATAGGAAAATCTAAAAATATGGAAATCCTTCTGGAAGGTAAACCTATTATTTTGATTGAAGATGGTGTATTTGCAGTTCAAAACTTTAAAAAAGAAAACTTAGGTAGTGATGAATTTTTTGCAGAATTAAGATTGAAAGGTATTTCGCATCTTGGACAGATACAGCAGGCTGTCGAAGAAACCTCCGGAGAAATAAGCGTATTTTACTATGAAGATCACGAGGTCAAATATGGTTTGCCGGTCTTATTGAATTCTTTGGAGAATTGTACAGAAGATTTTGCTGTGGAAACACATTATTCCTGCACGTTTTGTGGATATACTGAATTGAAAAATAGTAATTCTGAGAAAAGCTGCAAAAACTGTGGAAAGTTTCATTGGGTCGAGGCAATCAATAGAAAAAGAGTTACTTAGAAAATATACGAACAATGTGTAATATATACAAAGACATCCCATTGGAAAGAATGAGATGTCTTTTTTCTAGAGTATAAAATGAAGATTATTTAAATGTACTGGTCTTCGTGACGACCTTCTTTTATTTCTTCAACTATTTTAGCATTGAAAGCAGGAAGATCCTTTGGTGTACGACTAGTTACAAGTCCATTATCAGTTACAACTTCGCTGTCTTCCCAAATAGCACCTGCGTTTTTTAAGTCAATACTTACCGATTTTACAGAAGTCATTTTTCTTCCATTTACTGCTCCTGCACTGATGAGGATCTGTGGTCCGTGACAAATAGCAGCTACAGGTTTATGCTGTTTGAAAAAATCCTGTACAAATGATATGGCTTTTTCATCAGTTCTTAATAGGTCCGGATTAATAACGCCGCCAGGTAAAACAAGTGCATCATATTCGGATGCATCAACTTCGTCTAAAGTTTTATCCACAGAATATTCTTTCCCCCAGTCCTTTTCTGCCCATGCTTTAATTGTACCTGCTTCAGGACTTACAATATGAGTCGTCCATCCTTGTTTTTCCAAATGCTCTTTTGGAGATTTCAATTCACTCTCCTCAAATCCGTGTGTCGCGAGTATTGCAATTTTTTGTGACATGATATAATATTTTTTGATGTTATGATATTGGATAGAAGAAAATATTGTGCCATTGAATCCTGCACTCATTATAATATAAATTAACAAACAGTAGATAACTCAGAAACAATATATTTTAGGTGTAAATTTTTCCAAAGGCGCACTTTATGTATAGCACAATAACATCAAAAAATAAGCTTATGAAAAATTTACTTTGGTTAGTCGCTGTTATATGTATAATAGCTTGGGTACTAGGAATGGCGGGTATTATTCCGGGAATGGATACAGGAGGATTGATCCACACGCTGCTAGTTATTGCAATAATTGTTGTTCTATATAATATCATCTCAGGCAGAAAACCTTTAGATTGAATTAATTAGAACAATAAAATTAAAAATTAAGAGATGATATGCGTCTCTTTTTTATTTTATATTTCAAAATTATAATAGGAATTTTTGTTTTCGATAGTGATTTGGTGTGATAGTGGTTTACTAATAATTAATCACTAATTATAACTATCTTTTATGGAAAAAATAATACAAGAAAGAAGTCTCAAAGGAAAAACAGTCGTCATTACAGGAGCAAGTAGTGGAGTAGGCAGAGCTATTACAGAAGCTTTTGCATTGGAAGGTTGTCAATTGGTATTGGCAGCACGCGGTAAAGAGGCTTTAGAGGAAACACTTCGTTTATGTGAAGATTTGGAGGCAAAGGCTATTGCTGTTTCGACAGATGTTTCTAAGTACGAAGATGTCCAGCAATTGACAAAAGAGGCTTTAGATACTTTTGGAAGAATAGATTTCTGGGTCAATAATGCAGGTGTAATGGCAAGCGGACGTTTTGAAGAAATACCAATGGATGTTCATGAACAGGTCATCAAAACTAACTTATTCGGTTATATGCATGGAACTTATAGTGTTTTGCCAATATTTAAAAAACAAGAAGAGGGCGTATTGATTAATAATGTATCAATCGGTGGATTTATGCCCGCTCCATATAGTGCGGTATATTCTTCAACAAAGTTTGGAATTCGTG
The DNA here is from genome assembly GCF_032055105.1 of Epilithonimonas sp. Classification (GTDB taxonomy): domain Bacteria; phylum Bacteroidota; class Bacteroidia; order Flavobacteriales; family Weeksellaceae; genus Epilithonimonas. The sequence continues at coordinate 103,872 of NZ_DAMBRK010000010.1, read as the reverse complement.
GTATGATGGAATGTCTCCATGGTGAAATTTCAGATTTTTCTAATATTCATATTGCAAATTTATATCCTCAGATCCAGCGCTCAACAGGCAATATGCATTCTGCAAAATATTCCGGTCTTGATTTTAAAATTCCTCCATTTGCTTCTGATCCAAGAGATACCGCTTCAAAGATACTACAGTTAGCCAAACATCCTCAAAAGGATCTGTTTCCGGATTTTAGATCTAAAGCATTAGTAACACTTTATAAAACCTTTCCGAAGATTATTATCAATACAGCTTCAGCAGGAATGCGACTAATGATGAGATCCAATGAGACCTCCGGAGATGAAGGAAATGTTCTAAAGCCATCGGGCTATCCACATCGAATTTATGGTGACACAATTTTACCTGTTCCATCCAAAAAAACAAGAACAGCTTTCTTGGCTGGATTAGGAATTTCACTTTTATTAATGGTTTTGAAGACCAATATGAAAAATAACAAAACAATCTAAAAAATTTATCAAAACGAATAAAAATGAGTCATAATATTTTACAGGAAAAGCATCAACTGGGAATAGGCGGTGTTGCTATTGGAACCGCTTTTAATGACATATCAGATGAGCAGTCTTATGAAATTTTTAAAACAGCATGGGAAGCTGGGATTAGATACTTTGACACTTCTCCATGGTATGGATTGACAAAAAGTGAGAGAAGATTTGGAGATTTTCTTGCAGATAAAAAAAGATCTGAATTTGTATTTTCAACCAAGGTAGGGCGTTTGTTTAAAGAGGTTTTACCTTCCGAAGTACCGCCTACAATGTGGAAGAAACCATTGAATTTTGATTTTAAGCATGATTATACAGGAGATGCGGTGAAAAGATCAATTGAAGACAGCTTACGAAGAACAGGACTAGAATCTATTGACATTGTATATGTTCATGATCTGTCGGAAGATCAAGTAGGAGATCGTTATCCGTATTTTCTTGAACAAGCACGAAAAGGTGCTTTTAAAGTGCTTTCCGAATTAAGAGATCAAGATGTCATAAAAGCATGGGGTATGGGTGTCAATAAAATTGAGCCTATTCTCGATTGTATAGATTCAGCAGACCCCGATATATGTCTATCAGCAACACAGTATTCGATTCTTGAACACGAAGATGCAGTTGATAGATTACTTCCTGCAGTCCATAAAGCTGGAGTGAAGCTTGTATCTGGAGCGGGTTATAATTCAGGATTTGTTACAGGTCGAGACCGTTATAATTATAATGATATTATACCAAAAGGTATGACAGAGAAGCGAGAAAGAATCATTGAGATTGCTCGAGATTATGGTATTTCAATCATAGATGCAGCACTTCATTTTGTTCTTTCGGCAAAAGAATTTGTATCAATTATTCCGGGTGCAAGCAGTCCCAAACAAGTTATAAGTAATAAAGAATCATTAGATACTCATATACCCAAAGACTTTTGGTACGAGCTCAAAAGTGAAGGTTTAATCTATAAGAAAGCGGAAACACCTTATTGAATTACATATGTGTAAATTTGAAATTTATCTAATGAGAGGGGTATTGCTAACTTCTACTCAAAGAAATATCTTTCTCTTGCAGCAATAAAATTCGGATTTAGTGATTTTGGATTTTCTATTTTGCAAATTTACAATGCAATTTATAGAGTCTACTTTTGCTAACATCTTGAATTGCTCACTGTTTAAATTAGTATTTATAGTGTTAATGCAGTAAACTCAAATTTACACATATACCGATTATTAATTAAATAGGCATAATAGTTGTAATTAAATTCTTATGAATAATAAATTTTTAAAGGAAGAAAACATTTTGAAAAAATCATCAAACGAAGAAACCAAAATAGCAAATAATCACTTTCAATCTGTTCAAAATATTGAGAAGCCTATTGAACTAAATGATGATTGGCTTAATAATCTTGGTTTTAATCGTGACTTTAATGTTTATTACAACGATAGAATTCCTGAATATTCTCTCTTAAAATCAAGACAAAACGATTTTATCATTATGTATAAAAATCGTGTACAAGTAGATATGAAGAAAATAAGATTTGTACATGAATTACAAAAAACTTTTAATAAACTAAAGCTTAATTAGTTAGGTTAGTGTTGTAAATCGTGACAATAAGGTTAGTTAGAATTTGTCAAAGTTAGTACCACACCTGCAACCAATCCGATTTATGCAGTAGAACAAAATTTCAATCAGAAAAATTTCAATAAAGCTACGGCCTACTTTTAATAATTATCCCCTTGCGAATTGATAGGTAAATTAAAGGTAAATGTCGTTCCTTGATTGATTCTACTTTTAACTTCGATGGTACCGTTATGAAGCTCAATGATTTCTTTACACAAGTAAAGTCCAATACCGAATCCGGCTATAGAAGAATTATTGCTGTCTTTAACACGGTAGTAGCGTTCAAATATCCTTTGCTGATCTGCTTCTGAGATTCCTTTGCCTTGATCTTCAATACTTATTTTTAAACTATCATTTTCAACAATAGCATATTCAATATTAATTAAGCTGCCGTTATTAGAGTATTTTACAGCATTGCCAATCAAATTATACAGTACCTGCGATATTTTTTCGCGATCTGCTTCAATTAACATTGTTCCGGAATCTTTAAATCTAAACTGGTGAGTAGCTGCCGTTGTTTTCATTTCATCTTCGATTTCTAAAAACAATGACCGGAAATCAAATTTTGTTTTTTCAAGATGCATCTGGCCGGAGTCTAATCTTGAAACATTGAGAAAGCTGTTAATCATACTTGTCATATTGTCGATCTGCTTCAGAGATTTTTCCAATGTACTTTGCTGAAAAAGGTTTTCTGTTTTCACTGCATCTTTCAGCAAAATTTGAAGATAGATTTTTAGCGAAGTAATAGGAGTTTTAAGTTCATGACTTACCATTCCCATAAAATCATCTTTTCTTTGCTCCTCTTTTTTCTGTACTGTGATATCTCTCAAAGTACCATTTAAGCTTACAGGATTACCTAGCTGATCATAAAAAACTCTTCCATTGGCTTGTAACAGCCTTGCTTTTTTGTCTGCATAAGTTTGAATGTGATATTCTATAAAATATCGCCCATTAGAACCAGGGCTTAATACATTTGAAATGGCTGCAATCACTCGCTCTCGATCATCAGGAATAATAGATGAAAGAGCATAGGATAAATCCATATTTTCATCAGAAGACAGTCCAAACCAGTTCTTAAGAAGAGGATTGCCAGAAAATAGATTAGTTGCAGGCTGATAGTAGAAGGTAGCTAATTCGCCTGCATCAATCGCCAGCGCTAGCATTTCCAAATCATTTTCGTGCTTTCGGCGATCTATGACCTGTTGGGTAATTTCTTCCAGTATGACCAAAATTCCAGAAATTTCACCATTAGAAGAGAAAATAGGCTGGTAAATGGAATTTACAATAGCTTCTCTCAAGCCATTTTTATGGTGCAATTTTACTAGAAATTCTTTATTAATTTTTGGTTTCCCACTTTTATAAACTTCTTTTAGCCATTTATTGACAGGCTGGCCAATCAATTCAGGACGTGCTTTTTCGTGAGGCTGATTGATAACTTCATTCTCATTACGTCCCCATATTTTAAGAATTGTAGGATTGGCAATTTCAATAATATGATCCGGACCTTTAAGCATAGCAATACCTACAGGAGCTTGCTCAATAATTGTGCGGATATACTCTTTACTTTGATCGAGCTGCTTTATAAAGTTGCTCATTTCTTCGTTGGTAGCAGTTAGCTCTTCTAAAGTTGCAGCCATTTCCTCATTTAGAACACGTTCCTTTTCCTCTTTGTCTTTGATCTGTTGTAAAAATTCACGACGCGCAGTAACGTTTAATGCTGTATTCAGTATACACCAAGTTTTGCCTTGTTGATCTAAAAGAGCCTTATATTCATAATCAAAATAATCAAGTGTTTCTACTCCATTTTTTATCAATTTAGCAGGAGCTTCCGATATAGAAAAACTTTCTCCTGATCTCCATACTTGCTGTAAAATCTCAAGGAATGGCTGTCCTTCTAATTCGGGGATTGCTTCCATAAGCGGCTTCCCTATCACAGTTTCATCTTTCCCCCATAGCTTTAGCATTCCCTCATTCGCAAATTGTATGGTAATATCTTCACCCACATAGATGGCTGTTGGTGCTGGAGAAGAACCTAATGCTTCAATAATAAGATTAGAGCTAAGGCTGTGTTCGAATGACGTTTCTTGGCTATGCATAATGAAAGCAAATTTAGATATTAGTTTTTGGATTATTTAAAAATGATGATTAATTATTATCATGATGAGCGTGACTTGATATGTTCATTTTATTCTTTTTGATAAAGTAGTTTAAAAGTTAAAGACATTTAATTGCCTGAACTCAGTAAGTATCTGAAGTTAGTAAAATTAATACTTGTAGAAAAGCTATAAAACATTTTTTAATAAAGAATTATCAATCACTTAGTTTTTTTTTAATTCAATTATACATAAATAAACTAAAATATTAAAATTTGGTCTATTTTTTGATTATTTATAAACTATAATAAAAAGGTAGCATGAATTATTCTTTAGTAAAAGATTTATTAAGCTTAGTCGAAGACTTTGAATCTGAGAATTCAGTCAATATACAAGAGTTGAATGTTGAAAATTTTCTTGAATGGAGTTGGGAAAAAAAAGCTCAAAAAAAAATAAATTACGAAAAGGAAACCTTATGGGAAGGGAAGGAATCAGGCAGAAGTCCGGAGAGTGTAATAAGCACTCTTTTTGTTCGTCTTAATCGATATGCTAAAAAGTACTCTAAAGCTGCTATTTCACATTCCGATTTTTCCACTCAAGATGATTTCATTTATCTTATAAGCCTCAGGACATCGGGACCGATGACAAAAACACAACTAATCAAAAAGAATATACATGATAAGTCTGCTGGTAATTTAATTATTACCAGACTTTTGCAACGAGGGTGGGTTCAGCAGGAAAACTCCTCTTTCGATAATAGAGCAAAAGTTCTCTGCATAACAGAGACTGGGATTGATGTTCTTGAAGGTCAAATGAGAAACATCAGACTTGCAACACATATAGTAAGCGGTAATCTTAATGAATCTGAGAAGATTGAATTAATTAGACTTTTAAACAAACTTACAAAATTTCACGAGCAAATTTGGGATCAAAACCCACCTTCAGAAAATCTGCTTGATTTTGTTGATAAACAATATATGATTGCTAATTAATATGAAAAAAAAGATTGCTGTCATAGGTTCAGGGTTTTCAGGTTTATCCGCCGCTTCATACCTTTCAAAATATGGTTTTGAAGTCCAGGTATTTGAAAAGAATACAGAGGTAGGAGGCCGTGCAAGAAAGTTTACTACGGATAATGGTTATACTTTTGATATGGGACCTAGTTGGTATTGGATGCCTGATATTATAGAAGATTTTTTTCAAGATTTTGGGAGCAAAACGTCTGATTTCTATGAGCTAATTTCACTAAATCCACAATTTGAAATGATTTTTTCGGATGATATTATGAATGTTCCGGAAAATTATGGTGAGATGAAGGATTTATTTGAAAGTGTAGAAAAAGGTGCGGGTAATAGATTAGAAGAATTTATGAAAGATGCTGCCGCAAAATATGAGATAGGAATGAAAGAGTTTGTTGTAAAACCTTGTCATTCATGGATAGAGTTTATTTCTCCAAAAATAGCAAAAAATGCCTTAAAACTTGATTTGCTAACTAATTTTAGCCGTTTTGTTAGAAAATATTTTCAGCATCCCAAGTTAATCATGTTAATGGAATTTCCAGTTATTTTTTTAGGAGCAGCTCCTAAGGATATTCCGGCTTTGTATAGCCTAATGAATTATGGCGGTTACAGACTTGGTACTTGGTATCCTATGGGCGGTTTCTCAAAAATTACTGAAGCCATGATGAGTATTGCCATTAAGAACAGTGTGAAATTTAATTTTGATTCAAATGTCGAAAAGATTAATGTTTTTGATGGTCGTGCGCAATCATTGACGATTAATGGTACTGAGCAATATTTTGATTTTATAATAGCTTCTTCAGATTACCATCATACAGAACAGCATCTACTAGACAAGAAGTATAGAAATTATAACTCTGATTATTGGGAGAAAAAAATACTGGCACCTTCATGCCTCATTTATTACCTCGGGTTTAAAAAGAAAATTTCCAATTTGAAACACCATACTCTGTTTTTTGAAAATGATCTATATGAACACACCAACGATATATATAACAAAAAAAAGTGGCCTTCAAAGCCTTTATTTTACGTTTGCTGTTCTTCAAAAACGGATAAAAGTATGGCTCCTGAGAACTGTGAAAATGTTTTTCTTTTGATGCCTGTAGCACCTGGTATAGAAGATTCTGAAGAAGTTAGAGAGGACTATTTTAAGCAAATGATTGAGCGACTTGAGAAGCATACAGGCGAAGCACAACTAAGCTCGTACATTGACTATAAACGTAGTTACTGTATTAATGATTTTCAGACAGACTATAATGCTTATAAAGGTAATGCTTATGGTCTTGCCAACACGTTGTCACAGACGGCGGTTCTAAAACCTGCGATAAGAAATAAAAAAATAAAAAATCTACTCTATACAGGACAGTTGACAGTTCCTGGACCAGGCGTTCCACCATCAATTATATCAGGAAAGATTGTTGCTAATGAAGTTAAAAAATATTTTAAATATGAAAAAACTCTTTGATAATTTATCGTACAAAATCAGCAGGGAAACTACCCGGCAATACAGTACAAGCTTTTCGTTAGGGATTATGGCTCTATCTCCTCATATTAGAAATCCAATCTACGCTATATACGGTTATGTTCGTCTGGCAGATGAGATTGTTGACAGCTTCCATGATTACAATAAGAGAGAGCTTTTAGAAAAATATAGAGAGGAGACTTTTCAGTCCTTAGAGAAGGGTATTTCTTTAAATCCAATTTTAAATTCCTTTCAGCAAACTGTGAAAAGATATAATATTGACCACAATCTTATTAATCTTTTTCTTAAAAGCATGGAGATGGATCTTCAGCAGATAGATTATAATTCTCAGCTCTACAAAGACTATATTTTAGGTTCTGCAGAAGTAGTGGGATTGATGTGCCTGCATGTTTTTACAGATGGAAATATAGAAGAATTTGAAAAACTTAAACCCTACGCAATGAAATTAGGCTCTGTCTTTCAGAAAGTTAACTTTCTTCGGGACATGAAGGATGATTATCAAATCTTGGGACGATGCTATTTTCCCAATTTAGATATCGCTTATTTTGATAATATGATGAAATCTGATATTGAAAAAGATATAGAAGTAGAATTTGGGATAGCTTTAGAAGGAATCAAAAAATTACCTCGCTCTTCTAGATTTGGTGTTTATCTGGCATTTAGATATTATATCTCTTTATTTAAAAAAATAAGAAAAATATCTGCTGCCAAAATTATCAATCAGAGAGTAAGAATTTCGAACGGGAGAAAATTATCATTGATGATGAGCAGTTATGTTCAATATAAAACAACACTACTTTAACTGATATATACCTAATGAGTTACAAATTATATAGAGAGCAACAACTCAATTGTGATATTAATACAGCTTGGGACTTTTTCTCATCGGCGCAAAATCTTTCAAAAATTACACCTAAGGAAATGAACTTTATTGTTCGTACACCGACGGCAGATGATGCAATTTATCAAGGGATGATCATTGATTACTATGTCTCGCCTTTGTTTGGAATCAAAATGAAATGGAAAACAGAAATCACACAAGTCGCCTTCCAACGTAGTTTTACAGATTTTCAGAAAAGTGGACCTTATAAAAGATGGAATCATCATCATGAATTTATTATCAATGAAAATGGTGTCTTAATGAAAGATACGGTTGATTACGAACTTCCTTTAGGTTTTTTAGGGAAAATTGCACATTTTCTATTTGTTCGTAAAAAGCTCAACTATGTTTTTGATTATAGACATAAAATTTTAGAGGAACTATTCAATAAATTATAGGCTATGAATTTACTAATTGTCATTATCACTTTTCTTATAATGGAAGGTCTTACTTGGTGCATTCACAAATATATTATGCATGGCTTTCTATGGCGTTTGCATAGAGATCATCATGATCATAGCTCAGAAGGAGCTGTGGAAAAAAATGATTATTTCTTTTTGATTTTTGCAGTACCAACAATCGTTTTGATGTACTATGGAACTATAAATGGTTTTAATCTTTGGTTTTATGTTGCTGTAGGAATTTCACTATATGGGATGGCTTACTTTTTTGTTCATGACATTATCATTCATCAAAGAATAAAGTTTTTGAGAAATACCAAAAACCCTTACTTACTTGCCATTAGAAGAGCTCATAAACAACATCATAAACACCTGGGAAAAGAAGATGGAGAATGTTTCGGCTTTCTTTGGGTTCCTATGAAGTATTTCAGAATGTATTTTAAGAATGACAAACTATAGGAATGGAGAAATACACATATCTTTTAATAAATTTTTTGACAATCATAATTTGTTTTATTTTTTCTTTTCATCACAAGATTAAATTCAGCAGATATTTTGGTGCTTTTTTTAAATCTGCATTTATAGTGGCTTTCGTTTTTATTTGTTGGGACATCTGGTTTACAAAAATAGGTGTATGGTGGTTTAACAATCGATATGTTATGGGATGGCGAATTTTTAATCTGCCCATAGAAGAAGTACTGTTCTTCTTTTGCATTCCGTTTTCCTGTGTATTCACTTATTTTTGCCTTGATAAATTCTTTAATTTTCAATGGAATCCTTCGTTTGAAAAGCTGTTTGTGATATTCTCAATCGTAGTTTCAGCCTCAGTTGGAATTTATTTTTCCTCCAGAATCTATACTTCTTTTACCTTTTTTACCACTGCATTAAGTATGCTGAGTCTATATTTTATTTTTAAACAGTCATGGATTGGTAAAGCTTCATTGATTTATTTATTTCTTATGCCAGGATTTCTTATGGTTAATGGGGTTCTCACCGGTACTGGTTTAGATTCTCCAATTGTAAATTACAATCCTGATGATTTTCTTGGAATTAGGATTTTGACTATTCCTATAGAGGATGCAGTGTATGGTTATGAGATGATATTATGGAACATATTTCTTTTTAAAAAATTTAAAATTGATGAACAAAATCAATCTTTTCTGGTTTCGCAGAGACCTTAGAATACAAGATAATACAGGTCTTTATCACTCTTTAAAATCGGGATTGAAAGTTTTACCTATCTTCATATTTGATTCTGAAATACTTGATTGTTTAGAGGATCAATCTGATCGTAGGGTCGATTACATCCATCAGGCTTTGCAACAAATACATAAAGAACTTCAAAGTCATAATAGCGGGGTTAGGACTTTCTTTGGAAAACCTGCAGATATTTTTCGAAAGATTTTAAAGGAATATAATGTGGATACGGTCTATTGTAATCGCGACTACGAACCTCAAGCAATTAAGAGGGATCAAGTCATCTCTGATTTATTAAATCAAAATCAAGTAAAATTCGAAGATTTTAAAGATCAGGTCATTTTTGAAAAAAATGATATTTTAAAGAGTGATGGTTCTCCTTATACCATTTTCACCCCTTACTCCAAAAAATGGAAATCAGCATTACACAAGCTAGAAATACTTAAAATAAGTTATGATAATTTTTTGCCATTAAAAAAGCATTTAAAAATCCATACATTAGATGAGATAGGTTTTAAAAACACAGATTTAAAGTTTTTTTTACCAAAATTGGATGAAAACATTATCAATTCTTATGATGAAAATAGAGATTTTCCTGCAAAAAACCATACTACTAAACTGGGGGTAGCATTACGGTTTGGAACAATATCCATTAGAGAATGCGTCAATTATGCTTTGGAAAAGAATGAGATATGGCTTACCGAATTGATTTGGCGAGAGTTTTTTATGCAGATTTTGTATCATTTTCCTTATGTGGTTAATGGATGTTTTAAAAATAAATATGAAGCAATCTCATGGATCAATAATGAAAAAGATTTTAAGGCTTGGTGTGAAGGGAAAACTGGATATCCCATAGTGGATGCAGGAATGCGACAATTAAATACTACAGGATTTATGCATAACAGAGTGAGAATGATTACGGCGAGTTTCCTAACCAAACATTTACTAATTGACTGGAGATGGGGCGAAGCTTATTTTGCTCAAAAACTTTTAGATTATGATCTTGCAGCCAATAATGGAAACTGGCAATGGGTAGCTGGTTGCGGTTGTGATGCCGCTCCTTACTTCAGAATTTTCAATCCAGATGAACAGACAAAAAAATTTGACAAAAACGTTAATTATATAAAAAAGTGGCTTCCGGAAAACTATAATATTCAACCTATTATAGATCATAGATTTGCAAGAGATAGGGCATTAAAGACTTATAAAAAAGCTTTAGTGTGATTTTTTAAGTTAGTCTCTAACAAAATTTGTGGATACGAATAATTATCTTTTCAATCTTGATTTGATATTCTTTTTCCAAATTTATAAGAAATAATATAATAAAAAGAGATAGCTTGAATCATTTGGATATCTTGGATTTTCAAATGATTACAAAGTGGCAATTTTAATAAACCTTTAATGGATTTGTAGCAAATTCTAATAATTTAAATCTCCATTAAAAAAGGTAAATAACCCTAATATTTAAATAATTTTTTATAAATGAGCAACTTCAAAGAAATTACCTTAATTGGATATTTAGTTTTAATGATTTGTTAATAAAAATCTTTACTTAATTAAAAGATCATTTTTTAAGCTATTGTGCTTTTATAAATTTAATTCCGTAAGTAAATTTAAAATGTAAAAACTAGTTGACAGGATATATTTCTGAACTAATATCTGTTTTAAATAAAAGAAAATATTGTTTATTTCCTACAAAAAGTAAACTTTATGCAACATTTTTCATTTCAACGTATTTTAAAGTATTAAGTAAATAATTTATTATAAAATGTTTTAATACCTTTAAAATTTATTGTTTGTTAGTCGTTAATTATCAAATATTAAAGTATACCCAAAATAAAGTAGGATGCTACATTTGATTTTTTGGTATGCTTATTGAATAGGTAATCGTATTGAATGAAATTAGCTTTTTTCTAGACAAGTAGGCTTTAATTATATAATCAGAAATCAACTTAATTTTTTAAAAATATGAAATCAAAATTAACAATTTTATCATTGGCTTTGGCATGCCCAGCCGTGATGTTTTCGCAAGAAATAGCGCAAACAACATCATTACCATTAGAAACTAAAACAGAGTATACTGCTCCTAGTTACAACAGTTGGTCTTTATCTTTTGGAGGTGGTGTTCCTCTAATGCAACATGCCGATTTAACATCTATTAAAAGTGGAAACACTTTAGTAGGATATTCTGCTTATTTCAGTGTTGACAAAGCACTTTCCCATGCATTTGGATTGAAGTTACAATATGATCGTGGTGAAACAAGACAAGGCTACTTCAATACAAAGGATTCAGCACCGGCTAATGCTGCTGCCACTAGGAAGGTTGCGGGAAGAACACAATATGATGGTATTTCCCTTATTGGTGATGTTAACTTATCTAATCTATTAAGAAGAGTGGATAGAAAAGGAGATTTCAGATGGGCAATCCATGGTTATGCAGGTATTGGAGTTTTGGCTTACCGTGCTTATCAGAAAGATGAGTTTAGCCAAAGATTAATGACAGAAAAAAAACCTTTTAAATTTAATTCTTTATTTGGACAAGCTGGTGCAGGTTTGAAATATAAAATTAGTAACAGAGTAGATATCGAAGGAAGATTGATGTATGTTATAACAGGTGATGACTCATTTGATGGTGGAGGAAGCCAATATACTGCTATTAATAGAATGAATGCGAAAACATCAGATAATTTTTTCAATGCCACACTTGGCTTATCAATCAATTTAGGAAAAAATTCTAACCATATCATGTGGGTAGATCCATTGAAAGATATTTATAACAGAATCGATGATTTGGAAACCAAGGTGGATAATATCCAACTATGCAAATCGGGTGATGCCGATAACGACGGAGTTTGCGATGACTGGGACAGACAACTCGATACGCCTGCTGGAGCAAGAGTTGATGGTGCAGGAGTTGCGCTAGACGTAGATATGGATGGTGTTATTGATTTATATGATAAATGTGTAACTATTCCTGGTCCGGTTGAAAATAATGGTTGTCCATTGACAAACAATAATGGCCTTGTAAGTGATAACGAAACCAAATTAGATGGTATTGAATTCGATTTGAATTCTGACAGAATCCTTCCTAATAGTAACCCAATTCTTAACAGTGCAATAAGCTATATCAATTCTTCCAACGATTCTTATACAGTTGTAGGTGCTACAGACACTAGAGGTAGTGATGCTTATAACCAAACTTTATCCGAAAGAAGAGCAAGCAATGTTAAACAATATTTAATCAATAATGGTGTACAATCTAGCAGAATAGATATTCAAGGTAATGGAAAACACGATTTGAAATATCCAGAATGTGATCCTGCTGCCAAATGTCCTGAATGGAAAAATAGAGCTAATAGAAGAGTGTATTTTAAAGCAAAATAAAAATAATTCTTTTAATTTGGAGGCTGTCTCAAAAAGGCAGCCTCTTTTTAATTTTATATCGATAAAATGTTTGAATTTCTACTCCGCCTTATTTTTCAGCGCCATCAAAAGACTATACGCTCCTTTCTGTACTATCTTTTTATCTTTCAAATTGTCCGCTTTCAAGATCTCCGTGAATTGATCATCAGAAATTCCCACATTTACAGGAATCATCTTGTATTTTTTATTTCTTAAATCTTCAAAAACATAATTTTTACTTTCAAAAGAAACCACGGATTCATTCAGTAAGCCAATGGTAAATCTACTGTTTATCGTCACTTCTGCGTTGATGTACATACCTTTGATGAACTCAGGGTTCGGGCTTGAAAGTTTCGCCACAGCAATTGAAGAACCTCCATTTTCGATGCTTGGAACGATGCTTACAATTTTTGCTGTTGATTTTTTATCAGGATTTTGATTGTTGTACACTAAAATTTCCTGTCCGATTTTCACATCATTTACATCGTTTTCAAACACTTTTAATTCAAGCAGTAAACCAGAAGGATTAATCAATTCGAATAAAGTATCTGAAGGATTAATATATTGTCCGTTATTCACCAGAATTTTGCTCACATAACCACTGAAAGGTGCATAAACATTAATTCGGCTACTGATATTGGATGAGTTTAATCCTTTGGCATTGATTCCGATAATTCTTAATTTTTCCTCTAAACCTTTCAAAGTAGCATTCAATGTAGAATAATCTGCCTGAGCTGTTTGCAGATTTTTATCGCTGGTTGCTTTGGTAATATTTAAATCTTTTTGACGACTTAAATTTAGCCTTGCAAATTCCAATTGTGCTTTCGTCACCAAATAATCCTGTTGAAGCTGAATAAATTGCGGGTCTTCTACGACCGCCAAAACCTGACCTTTGCTGAAATGACTTCCGTTTATCACATTAATCGATTTGATATGACCGCCCATAATGCTGGAAATCGAACTGATATGAGACGGAGCAATTTCAACTTTTCCGTTCAGGCGAACCAATTTTTGCATTGTTTTTTCCTGAACAGTTGTCGTCGTTAAACCAATCGATTGCAATTGTTTATCCGACATTTGAACCGTATTTTGGTCTTTTTCCTTGAATTTTGTGTTTTCATACACCGTTTTTTCTTCCTCTTTTTTTTCTGAGCAGGAAGATAAAATCAGAATTACACTTAAACTAAGGATTGATATATTTTTAAGATACATTTCGCTGTTATTTTGATAGTAAAAAATTAAGTTCTGCGCCAATTTGGTTAAGTCTTTCGAGATTATCGATGTAATCAACCTTTGTTTTCACCGCTTGATTCGTTAGAATGACCCAATTCAGATAATCGATTTCACCGACTTCGAGTTGTTTTTGAAGCGTTTTTAAAATCGTTTCAGACTTTGGAAGCTGTTTTTGTTCGTAATTATCAACGATTTTCAGTTGATTGGTGTAATTATTAATTTGCTGTCCGAATCTGTTTTTCAGTTCAATCTCTTTTAGTTGATATTGATTTTCAGAAATCGCCACTTTCGCTTTCGTCGCTTTTGCTAAAGCTCGCTGCCCTTTCGTAAACAAAGGAATTCCGACACCGACTTGAACCGCATTAAAACGATTGTTATTCAGGTTTTTCATACTTTGATTCGTATATCCAATCAATAAATCCGGCAACAGTTTAGATTTTTCAAGCTGTGCTTCTGCTTCATTCACTTTAATTTGTTGATTTAAATATTGTAATTCAGGATGTTGCTGAACCATTTCTTCCGAAACCTGAAGATTAATATTCATCATCGGTTTGTCCGAAACTGGTTGAAATTTTTCTTCCGACTGAAGCAGTAACTGAAGTTGAAGTTTGGCAATATTCAAATCGTTTTCAAGCATATTCAATTGAGTTTTTGCTTGTTCATTCTGAATTTCTGCTGTCGATTCCTCCAAAATATTGGTTTCTCCTTTTTTCAGTCTCAAACTCGCTTTTTCTGCAAAACTGCTGTACAGTTTGCTGATATATTCAATCACTTTTTTCTTTTCCTGAAGCGTCAGAATTCGGTAAAAAACATCGGAAACTTGCTTTGTTAATTGCGCTTTCGTCAGATTTTGGTTGATGACACTTGCATTCCATTCTGCATCCAGCATTTGCTTTCTTTTGGTATAAACCGTAGGAAAGCTAATACGTTGGGAAATGGAGAAAGAATTATCGGTTTCAATTCCATTGATTTGTCCGATTTGCGCACTCACTTCCGTTTGTGGAATATCAAGATAACTTGCTTTTAATTTTTCCTGATATTCAGAAATTAATTTTGAATTCTTTAAAGTTCCATTTTGCTGAAAAGCTTTTTCCAGAGCCTGATCGTAGGTAATATTTTCCTGCGCATTCATCATTCCGAAAGACATCAGAAATAAGAATGCAGTCAGTTTTTTATGATTGTTTGAAAATTTCATTGTATTTATTTTTAACGCAATGAGCGCTAAGATTTTTTTAATTGAGACTTTTGATTTTTTCGTTCGCAAAGGCGTTTCACTCAGCTAAGATTAGCTTTTATTAAACTTTTTCTTCTTACTTATTCGTTCAAATAAGACATAAAGAATCGGCAAAACAAACAAGGTTAAAAGTGTCGCAAGCATTAATCCTCCGATAACCACAGTCGCTAAAGGTCGCTGAACTTCTGCACCTGCTCCGTTGCTAATTGCCATTGGTAGAAATCCTAGTGAGGCTACAAAAGCCGTCATTAAAACCGGACGAAGACGGATTCTCGTTCCCATCAAAACAATTCGGCTTAAGTTCGTGACACCATCTTTTTTCAGTCGGTTGAATTCCGAAATCAATACAATTCCATTTAAAACCGCGACTCCGAAAAGGGCGATAAATCCAACTCCTGCACTGATGCTGAAAGGCATACCTCTTAACGCCAAAAAGTAAACGCCACCAATCGCTGACAGAGGAATTGCAGTGTAAATCAATAAACTATGTTTTACAGAACCGAAAGCGAAGAATAGCAATAGGAAAATCATCACCAAAGAAATCGGAACCGCAATTCCTAATCTTGCTTTAGCCTCATTTAAATTTTCAAAAGCTCCACCGTAAGAAATCGTGTAACCAGGAGATAGTTTCAAATCTTTATCAACCTTCTGCTGCAGCTCTTCCACAATACTTTGAACGTCTCTTCCGCGAACATTGAAACCTACAACAATTCTACGTTTGGTATCTTCTCTTTGAATTTGATTGGGACTTTCCTTTAATTCTACTTTTGCGAGTTGATACAACGGAATTTGCTCTCCATTCGGAGTTGGAACCAATAAATTCTGAATACTTGTAATGTCTTTTTTATAATCGTTATCCATTCTTACAACGACGTCAAATTTTCTTTCACCTTCATACAAAGCACCTGCAATTTGCCCAGCAAAAGCCATATTGATAACTCTATTGATTTCTGCCACAGAAATATTGTAGCGCGAAAGCTCGGCACGATTATAATTGATAACCACTTGCGGAGCACCTACAACAGGCTCCAAATACAAATCTTGAGCACCTTTCACCGTAGAAATTACACCACCTAATTTTTTAGCGTAAATCGCTAAACTGTCTAAATTTTCTCCATAAATTTTACAGACAACATCTTGCCTAGCTCCCGTCATCAATTCATTAAAACGCATTTGCACCGGAAACTGGAAACCTGTCGTTAAACCAGGAATTACTTTCAATGATTCACTCATTTTTTCAGAAAGTTCAGGGAATGAATGTGCGGAAGTCCATTCTTTTTTAGGTTTTAAAACAATAATCATATCTCCTGCATCCATTGGCATTGGTTCAGTTGGGATTTCCGCACTTCCGATTTTAGTAACCACTTTTTGAACTTCAGGAAATTGTTTCAACAAAATTTGAGCAGCTTGAGTAGTAACTTTTTTGGTTTCTTCGATATTACTTCCTTGAAGAATTCTCATTTCAACCGCAAAATCACCTTCTTCCAACGAAGGGATAAATTCTCCGCCCATTTTTGAAAGCACGAAAACCGCTCCTGCAAATAATAGAATAACTGTCGCAATGATTGTTTTTCTGAATTTTAAAGCTTTAATTAATAACTTCTGATGACCGATTTCCACTTTTGTCATTACTCGGTCAGAAACATTGTCTTTCGTTTTTTTCTTTCGGCTTAAAACCAAAGAACTCATCATCGGAATGTAGGTAAGTGAAAGTAAAAATGCTCCAATCAAGGCAAAAGCAACGGTTTGTGCCATTGGTTTGAACATTTTTCCTTCAATTCCTTGAAGTGTAAAAATGGGTAGATAAACGATAAGAATAATGATTTGCCCAAAAACTGCACTGTTTACCATTTTGGTAGCCGAAGTTGAAACTTGCGCATCCATTTCCGGTTTAGAAAGTAAATTATCTTTTCCGAAATGTTTTTTGTGCGCCAATTGGTGTAAAACAGCTTCCACAATAATCACAGCTCCATCCACAATCAATCCGAAATCGAGAGCTCCGAGACTCATTAAGTTTCCTCCAACTCCGAAAATATTCATCATAATAATAGCGAAAAGCATCGCCAAAGGAATCACAGAAGCAACTAATAATCCCGCCCGGAAATTTCCGAGGAATAAAACCAAGATGAATACGACGATTAAAGCCCCCTCCATCAAATTAGTTTTTACAGTACTAATCGTGTTATTCACCATTTTTGCTCTGTCTAAAAACGGTTCAATTACAACGCCTTCCGGTAAAGATTCCTGAATTTTATCTAATCTTTGCTTAATGTTTCCGATTACTTCGTTAGCATTTTCGCCTTTCAGCATCAAAACAATGGCTCCGGAAACTTCACCTGTATGATTAAAAGTCATTGCGCCATAACGTGTCGCAAAACCTATTTTAACTTTTGAAACATCTTTAATACGTACCGGAATTCCTTCTGATGTATTAGAAACCTGAATATTTCCAATGTCTTCAGTACTTCCTAAAAGTCCTTCGCTTCGAATAAAAAGTACCGTTTCTTTTTTCTCTATATAAGCTCCTCCGGTGTTTTGATTATTATTTTCTAAAGCATTAAAAACATCATTGATATTGATATTAAAAGCCTGAAGCTGATTGGGATTGATGGCGATTTCATATTGTTTTAGCTTTCCACCAAAACTACTTACATCAGCAACACCTTTTGTTCCTAATAACTGACGACGAATTACCCAATCCTGAATAGTTCTGAGTTCGGTTTCGTCATAAACGTGTTCATAGCCATTTTTAGCTCTTACAACATATTGAAAAATTTCTCCCAAACCTGAAGAAATAGGTCCTAATTCTGGCTTTCCAATACCTTCGGGAATATTATCCTGAACCAATTGCAAACGCTCCTGAACTTGCTGTCTCGCCCAATACACATCGGTGTCATCATCGAAAACAACAGTTACTAAAGACAATCCAAAACGGGAAAAACTACGGAGTTCGGTAATTCCGTTGATGTTGCTTGTTGCCTGCTCAATCGGAAAAGTGACCAATCTTTCTATATCTGCCGCTCCATAAGACGGCGCTACAGTAATCACTTGAACTTGATTATTCGTAATATCGGGTTGTGCATCGATGGGAAGTTTAGTGGTTTCATAAATACCAAAAAGAATGAGCGCAATGGTAAACAGCCCGATAATGAGTTTATTCTTTACAGAAAACTCAATAATTTTATTTAACATAAAAATGTATTAATTGAATGAAATAGAAATCAACTGCTTTAAGTAAAAACCTAAAACATTGATATTTAAATTAAAAATCAATTAACAAAAGCGAGGCGGCTGAAAAATGCGGGAAAGATAACTGCAGGAAAAGTCTTTTTCCTGATAAACAGTTGGTTTTTGAGATATGATGATCTCTTTTATTTTTTCAATATGAAAAGTAGTTTCAGGAAGTTTTGCGTGAACAATCAAAACAAGAGTGGGATTGAAAAACGGTAATTTTTGATCGGTATCCCAATCTGCATCGGGTTGATGATTGTCGTAATGTTCAACCAAAAACTCTATAACACTTCCTTGATATTCTGTAAGATGTTCTATAAATATAGGCGTTTTAACCAGCTCTGCAATGCTTGTTGTCGCAAAGCAATAAGTGATAGCACAGAATATGGAAAGCCATTTTAACATTGGTGCAAAGATAAAGGATATACTTAGAAATAAATACTATTCAGAACTTTAATTTTAAATAAATATTGATGATTATATGTTTTATATAAAGATTTCTGTTCAAAAAATCCTACAGATAATACCTTTTCTTTAGTCTCAAAGAAGTTTTTACCAATAAAATGAGCACAGGAACTTCGACCAGAGGACCAATTACGCCTACAAAAGCCTGTGGAGAATGAATTCCGAAAACAGCGATAGAAACCGCAATTGCCAGTTCAAAGTTGTTACCTGTGGCTGTGAATGCGATTGAAGCATTTTTATCGTAAGGAATTTTTAATGCTTTGTTAATGAAGAAACTTACAAAAAACATCAGTACAAAATAGATGATTAACGGAATGGAAACTTTTAGCACATCCATTGGAAGTTCAATTATTTTATCTCCTTTCAGACTGAACATTAATATGATAGTGAACAAAAGTGCATACAAAGTGATTGGTGAAATTTTTGGGACAAATATTCTTTTGTACCATTCGGTTCCTTTTGTTTTAATAAAAATGTAACGAGTGAGAAAACCAGCCAAAAAGGGAATTCCTAAGTATAAAAAGACACTTTCTGTGACATCTTTTATTGATACGGTTACATTGAAGTTGGCTAGACCTAATTTGCTCGGCAATACATTGATGAACAACCAAACTAAAAAACTGTAAGAAGCAATCTGGAAGATGCTGTTCAATGCAACCAACATAGCTGTATATTCTCTGTTTGCTTTTGCCAGATCGCTCCAAACAATGACCATTGCGATACATCTTGCCAAACCTATCAATATCAGTCCTGTCATATAATCTGGTTCTCTTCTTAGAAACAAAACGGCTAATCCAAACATCAATACGGTGCCAACAAACCAATTTAGAAATAGCGAAATACCCACTACTTTTTTATCCTTGAATGCTTGAGGCAATAATGAATAATCAACTTTTGCCAAGGGCGGGTACATCATCAGAATTAAACCAATTGCCAACGGAATATTGGTAGTCCCCACCGATAAAGTATTGCTGATTTTGGAAATTGAAGGAAAGAAATAGCCTAAACCGATACCAATTGTCATCGCAAGAAAAATCCATAGGGTAAGGTAGCGATCAAGAAATTTTAATTTGGGTTGCATAAAAGATTATTTTTTAATCATAGAAAAAACGTAGAACATTTCAGAGGCAATCTGAAGACTTCTTTCTGCGTAAACCTTCGATTGTTCCGGAGTATTGTCAGAAATTTTAGGGTCTTCAAACGTGATGGGAATTCTTTTTTCCGCACCCGGAATGAAAGGACAGCCTTCGTCCGCTTGTGAACAGGTCATTATTGCTGCAAAATCTGATACAGGATTGAACGGATTGTCATATTTCTTTGAAAATCCAATAATTGGTAAAGTGTTGTCACCAATTTTTATCGTATAAATCGGATTGCTTTCATTCGAGATTTTAAAAATATTAAAACCTTGATTCGCAAGTGTTTCAGCTACTTTTTGAAATAAAGCCGTTTCTTCCGTACCTCCCGAATAACAATTGACATTTTGAATATTGAAATAATTTGCTCCCGCTTGCGCCCAAATTTGTGATAGATGGCTTCTGCGTGAATTATGGGTACAAATGAAATTGAGATTAATATCTTTCCCATCATTAGTTTTTTGCTGTATAAAATCAATTAAAGGTTGTAGTGTAATTTTTCTTTCTTCACTAATGCTTTTATACTGCAATTTTTCAATTATATTTTTTAATGTTAAATACATTTTTCTAATTATTTTTTTAATCGATTCCTATAGTTTTACTTCTGCGTTCCATAAGGACATTATCTTTCCAAACTCCATTTTTCTTACCGATTTTTTCCCGATAACCGACTATTCGAAATCCACATTTTTCGTGCAACTTGATACTGCTTTCATTTTCTGCAAAAATCCCTGACTGCAAGGTCCATATTCCGTTTTTTTCGCTCTGTCGGATTAATTCGGTCAGTACTATTTTTCCGATTCCTTTTCCGCGTTCTTCTTTGGCGATATAAATGCTGACTTCTGCAACTCCTGCGTATACGCATCTGCTGGAAACAGGCGTCAAAGCAGTCCATCCAAGCATTTTATTGTTATCAAAAATGCTTATTCTGCAAAAGTCCAGATGCCCTTTGTCCCAATTTTCCCAAATAGGTGTGTCGTTTTGAAAAGTCGCAATTTGGGTTTCCAATCCTTGTCTGTAAATTTCCATTACTTCAGGAAAGTTGTCTTTAGTGATTGATTTGATTTCCATTTTGCAAGAATTTAGCAACAACCTGATTCTGGTGTACAGCAATAACTATTCAGCTCTGAGAGTTTTATCTTTTGTTTTTCTGAAGGAATTCCGCAAGCGTCCTGAGCCAAACAAGCGGTCTGTTTATTTTTCAGAATAAAATGACTTCCGTTAAAATCCAAATCATATTTTCCTATGGTCGTGCTTTGATATTCCACTTCAATCTCAGAATCTTCGATGTGCAATTGCTCTTCAGAAAGTTGAATGATGTTCAGTAATTTCGCAGGTTTTAGTCTGTGTTCAAAATCATTGGCATTCCACAACTGAAAATTGATTACTTTTTCATTTCTAATGGTTCCGCCACAATCGATAAAGTTTTTTATAATGACTCCGATTTCAGTTACGTGAAAATGTTCAAGAACAAATTCTCCGTTTTCCAATTGAAATTCAACATTGTTCAGCGTAGGCAGAATTTCTTTAATTTCTGATAATTTCATAGTAAATTGATTTAATTAATATATTGCAATATGCCGATATTTAATTTTATAAAAAAAGTTGTTAGCAACATTGTCCAACTTTTACATCCTGTTCAAAAAATTGATTCAACAAAGCCTGAACTTCTTTCCATTTTTTATCTTCGATACAGTAGCAGACAGATTTTCCATCAATCGTTCCCTGTATAATTCCTATATTTTTAAGCTCTTTCAAATGCTGTGAAATAGTTGCCTGTGCCAATCCCAGTTCATCCACCAAATCATTACAAATACAAGCTTTCTGATTGATAATGTGTTGAAGAATTGCAATTCTTGCAGGATGCGCCAAAACTTTAAAAAGAGAAGCCAGATTATTCTGCTCGTCCGAAAATATTTCTGTTTTAGTAAGTCCCATAATTAACATTTATATATCGCAATATTACGATAATTATTTTATTAGAACAAGTATTTATTTTATCGATGAAATACAACCTTATTTAAAACCTTTCTTAAAGAAACATTGTTTAAATTTGAATAGTGAAAAAGTTGATTTCCATAGTATTGCTTACATTCTATTTGGTTTCTACAACCGAATTATATCAGCTTTTGAAAATTCCTACACTTGTTGAACATTACTTTGAACACAAGGCGCTCAATCCAGAGTTGCCATTGATTGCTTTTCTTAAAACGCATTATGACCATCCGGTTAAAGATGGAGATTATGGGAAAGATCAGAACCTTCCTTTCATCGTTCATTCTAATACGTTAACTTTAATTTTTCCTTTAAGTGCAAAAGTCACTTTTCAGTCAATTAACAATAGTTTCAGAGAAATTGTATCTCATAAAATTCCTTCCAAAGACGAAGACTTTTGCCTGAAAGGTTTTAAAAGTTCAGTTTGGGAACCACCAAAAAGTACGGACATTACACGAAATCTGTCGGGATGACTTCTGATATTATTTCGTTAAATTTAAGATTCAAATAAAATTGTAATATTTGACTTGTTGAATGTTATTTGACAAGTCATTTTTTTTTTAAACATAAAACGTATGCATCATCAATTAGAAAAACATTACGTCAATAGAGTAGGATGGCTTCGTGCAGCGGTTTTAGGAGCGAATGATGGTTTGTTGTCCACCACAAGTATCGTGATTGGAGTTGCAGCAGCTTCTCCTGATAGAAATACGATTATTCTTGCCGCATTAGCCGGGATGATTGCCGGTGCAATGTCGATGGCTGCGGGAGAATATGTATCAGTAAGTTCGCAAGAAGATACTGAGAAAGCGGATTTGGCTCGTGAAAAACGCGAACTTGAAGAAATGCCCGAAATAGAATTACAGGAGCTGGCAAAAATCTACGAAAGGAGAGGTGTAAGCAAAGAAACAGCTTTGAAAGTGGCGACCGAACTTACGAATCACGATGCTTTGGCAGCTCACGCTCACGATGAATTGGGGATTAACGAAATCACACAGGCAAAACCTTTGCAGGCGGCGATGGCTTCGTTTGCTTCATTTGGTTTGGGAGCATTACTTCCATTTGTCGTTTCGCTTTTGGCACCGATTAAACAAATGGTCTATTTCCAATACGGATTTTCCATTATGTTTTTAATGATTTTAGGAGCAATTTCAGCGAGAACAGGTGGTTCAAAAATAGGAATTGCTGTCATAAGAATTTGTTTCTGGGGAACTGTCGCAATGGGCGTTACTGCTTTGATTGGACATCTTTTTGGAGTTTCTGTGGCATAAGGATTATTAAATAAAAAGTAAAGACTGTAGTTTTAAATTACAGTCTTTATCGATTTGAGATTTTAATGAGGCAATTTTTCTCTGAAATAGCCATATACCCAAGTTCCTAAAATAGCACTTACCAAAGTAATGATAACCGCTAAAGCTCCGGTTCCGATTTGCGCAAAAAGTGGTCCGGGACAAGCGCCTGTAATTGCCCAGCCAAAACCGAAAATTAAACCACCATAGATTTGACCTCTATTGAATTTCTTGGGTGCAATTTTGATGGGTTCACCATAAATGGTTTTAATATTAAATTTTTTGATGAACCAAACGGAAATCATTCCGGTGAGAACGGCGCTTCCAATCACGCCGTACATATGAAAAGACTGCAAACGGAACATCTCCTGAATTCTGAACCAACTGATAATCTCAGCTTTTACAAATACAATCCCGAAAAGAATGCCGACGATAAGGTATTTGATGTTGTGATACCATTTATGTTTCAGTTCGCTTTCATTGATGCAAACCGTGTCTTGGTGACGTATATCTTCTGTTTCTTTTATCATTTTTAAATTTTTAAAGTGAAAGAATAATCGGCAGAATAACATTGGCCATTAAAAAACCGCCTGCCATAAAGCAAATTGTTGCCACTAATGATGGCCATTGCAGATTAGACAATCCCATAATGGCGTGACCGCTGGTACAACCGCCTGCATATCGAGTTCCGAAACCTACTAGAAAACCACCGACTACCATTGTAATGAAACCTCTCAAAGTTAAGAGACCTGCAAAATTCATTAACTGAGTGGGAACAAGATTGCTGAAATCCGTAATTCCATAAGTCGCTAATTCTGCTTTTAGTCTAGGGTTTACCGAAATTTCTGTACTGTTGATGAGATAATGAGAAGCAATTATTCCGCCCAGAAAAATTCCGAAAACGAAAAACATATTCCATAATTCTTTCTTCCAGTCATATTTGAAAAAACTAATATTCGCAGGAATACAAGCCGCACAAATATGCCTCAAAGAAGAGCTGATTCCGAAAGATTTGTTCCC
Organism: Epilithonimonas sp.; assembly: GCF_032055105.1. Classification (GTDB taxonomy): domain Bacteria; phylum Bacteroidota; class Bacteroidia; order Flavobacteriales; family Weeksellaceae; genus Epilithonimonas. Next base: position 79,659 of record NZ_DAMBRK010000010.1, on the reverse strand, counting down.
TAAAATCAGTAAAATAGGAACTGTAAGACCAATGAGAGGTCCTGCAATATACCAAGGCCAAGGTTCTTTTATGAATTCTAACATTAATTTTATTTTTAATTTAAAACTTTACTCTGACAAACAAAATCGCTTTTCGGAACTCCTGTTTTTGCAATTTCGCCAAAGCCGCCCGCAATTTCGCTAAAATTTCTGTATCCTCTTGCCTGCAAAATACTTGCAGCCATCATACTTCTGTAGCCACCAGCACAATGAAGGTAGAAATGTTCTTTAGAATCTAATGTATTAATCCATTGATTGATATAGGCTAAAGGCTTGTTAAAAGCTTCCTCTACGTGTTCTGCTTCGTATTCGGATTCTTTTCTCACATCGATAATTTTCACGTCTTTTCCTGAGATTTCTTTCTCAAATTCCTGAGCGGAAATTCTATTCACAGTATCGATTTCTTTACCGCTGTTTTTCCACGCATCGAATCCGTCTTTTAAAAAACCGATGACGTTATCAAAACCTACACGGCTCAATCTGGTAACGGTTTCTTCTTCCTGATTTTCGTCTGTAATTAATAAAATCGATTGCTGTACATCTACAATGAGCGTTCCAACCCAAGGCGCAAAATCACCGTCTAAACCAATATTTACAGATTGTGGAATGAAACCTTTGGCAAAATCATTATTATTTCTGACATCTAACAATAATGCTCCGCTGTGTTCCGCCGTTTCTTCGAATTCGTCTGGTGACAGTGCGTGAAGTCCTTTCGATAAAACTTCATCAAAACTTTCGTAGCCTTTTTTGTTCATCGCAACATTCATCCCAAAATAAGGCGGTGGCGGAAGTAGCCCATCTGTAACCGATTTTATAAAACTTTCTTTATCTTTTTGGTTGAGTGCATAGTTTGTTTTTTTCTGATTTCCCAAACTGTCGAGTGTTTCTTTCTGCATATTTTTTCCGCAGGCAGAACCCGCTCCGTGTGCCGGATAAACGATAATATCATCATTCAGCGGCAATATTTTTTCATATAAACTATCGTAAAGCAAACCTCCCAATTCTTCCTGCGTAAGATTTGCTGCTTTTTGTGCCAAGTCAGGTCTCCCTACATCTCCCAAAAACAGAGTGTCTCCACTGAACAATGCTGTTTCTTTTCCATTCTCATCAATTAATAAAAAAGATGAACTTTCCATCGTGTGACCAGGCGTGTGAAGTACTTTTATTTTGATGTTTCCTACTTCAAAAATCTGATTGTCTTCTGCAATAATCGCTTCAAATTCAGGTTTTGCCGTTGGACCGTAAACGATGGCTGCATTTGTTTTTTTACTTAAATCCAAATGACCGCTCACAAAATCTGCGTGAAAGTGGGTTTCAAAAATATATTTCAAAACAACGCCGTCTTTTTGCAATCTTTCGATGTAAGGCTGGGTTTCTCTTAACGGGTCGATAATCGCTGCTTTTCCGTTTGAAACAATGTAATAAGCGCCTTGAGCAAGACATCCTGTGTAAATTTGTTCTATATTCATTGTGATAAATTTTTTAAGTTTTTTTATTGATACAAAGTTGAGAGTTTAGAAATTGCTGTACCGCTACTTTTGTTACATAAGCATTTTTAGATGAATAATTCTTTTATGATAATATAAATTCCCATTCCGAGAATAAACCACCCGAAAGCAGGTTTCAGTTTTTTTCCGTCAATTTTTTTTGAAAGTTGTGCGCCAATAATGATTCCGATGATGGCAATGGACGAAATGGTCGTCAAAAGTTTCCAGTCAATTTCTACATTTTTTGCTGATGAAAAAAAACCTATTAGAGAATTGAGAGCAATAATCACTAGAGAAGTGCCGATGGCAACTTTCATCGGTGTTTTAAGCAAATTAACAAGAGCCGGAATAATCATAAATCCACCACCAGCGCCGACAAGTCCGGTAAGAATTCCCACAACAGAACCTTCGCCTGCTGCCAAAAGTGTTTTGTTTTTATTAAAATTTACAGTTTGTAATTGTAATTCGGGGCTTTTCTGAATCATTTTATACGAAGCTAAAATCATTAAACCGGCAAAAAGGAGAAGCAGAAAAATATTCTTAGTCACCACAAAATTATTAATGCTGAAAACTTCATCAGGAATAAGTGGAACGAGATAATTTCGGGTAAGAAAAATGGAGATAATAGAAGGAATTCCAAACACGAAAACCGTTTTCAGATTAACCAGACCTTTTTTAAAGTAAGAAAAAGAGCCCACAACACTGCTGATTCCAACAATGAAAAGTGAATATTCAGTTGCCAAAAAAGCATCCAGACCAAAAAGATAGACCAATACGGGAACAGTAAGAATACTTCCGCCACCACCGATTAATCCTAAAGAAATCCCAATTAAAACGGCAGCGATATAGCCAAAAATTTCCATTTGCTTTTATTTTTGATACAAAATTGGAAATCCTGAAGAACGTGTACCGCTACTTTTGTTACATAAGAATAATTAATTTTCTGAAAGCGTGATTTTGTTTCGTCCCAGTTTTAATTTTCCTGCATCTTCAAGTTGTTTCAGAAGTCTGGAAACAACCACTCTTGCTGTTCCGAGTTCGTTGGCAAGCTGTTCGTGTGTAATAATAATGGTTTTTGAATCTAAATTTGACGATTTTTTATACAGTAAATTAAGAAGTCTTTCATCTACTTTTTTGAAGGCAATAGCGTTGATAATATCAAGTAATTCCTCAAAGCGTTTATGATACAGTCTGAAAATATAATCGAGCCATTCGGGATATTCTTTAATGAAAAGCGAAACTTTATCCACTGGTAAAAACAGAATTTCGGCATCTTCTACCACTTCCGCTTTGACGATGCTTTTCTCTTGGTGCATTCCGCCAAGAAAAGACATGATGCAACTTTCGCCCGCTTTGATGTAATACAGCAAAATCTCGCGACCGTCTTCTTCGGTTCGGATTACCTTTATCATTCCTTTCATCACAATAGGAATCGAGCGTATAGACGCATTTTCATCAAGAATTATTTCGCCTTCGTGATAAGTTTTTGTGATGCCGTTTTGGTAGAGCTTATCCAGCAAATCTTTTGAATTAGGAAATTCTTTTGATAAAACGGGGTTGTTCATTTTTTCGAATTAGAAAATAAAATTAGGTAAATTTCTATTAACAGAAATAAGAAATGACGCCAACTGTCTTATTATTTTTTATGAATTTATATTTCATCGACCGCTCTTGGAGAAGATACCGATTGCTTTTTTTAATATATCGCGTTCCAGTTCTGCATCTTTCAGCTTTTTTTCCAACTCATGAATCTTTTCCTGTTCGGCTGTCAGTTTTAAATTTCCATTCCCTGGAAAGCTGCCTTCCCCAAATTGGCTACGCCGAACCACTTCGTTAAGTTTCGTTGTACTCTTTACGCCATTTGTAAAGCAGCGTGACTGCGATTCCCAGCTCCCTTGCGAGTTCTGACACATTAGTTCGTTCTTTGCTTAGCTGAACAGCTTTGGTTTTAAAAGCAGGGTCGTAGATTTTTCTACCTCGTTTCATAAGGTAAAATTAAGGCTTTATGCTTAAATTTAACTGGACACTAAATTAGTACATCTAACTATTACTATCATTGTAATGTTTCATGTGGGTTTAGATATAATTCAGAAATTGTAAATAATTTATTTGTTGAAGAATTATCAAAATTTAGTTTTAATAATGGAATTGAAAAGATTTTGAAAACAATTCTTAAGCAAAATTTCGCAGTTGCTTCTAATGGTTTACATGATGACCGGAAACTCATACAAAATAAATTAAATACTATTGAACAACGAATTGAAAAAGCTAGAGATATGTTTATTGAAGATAAATTAGATGAAGAAGATTTTAGAAGTATTAAAATGAAATACAAAGGAGAATTAGAAAATCTTACATTTAAATTAAATTCTTTGAAAATTTCTTCAGAAAATGAAAATGTTGAACAAAAGATTGATCAGGCATTAAAGGCCATTACAAATATTTCTGAAAGGTATAAAAATGCAAATACTCTAGATAAGAAAGCGATTGTTGGTTTGATATATTCTGAAAAGTTAATCTTCGATGGAGAGAATTTTCAAACCACAAAAATTAACAGTTTAGCTAATTCTACATTCCTGATTAAGAAAGAATTAGTAAATTAAAAAAAACCGACAAAGAAGCAAAAAATCTTCTAATGTTGGTCTTGTGAACTTGACAGGACTCTATCTAAATCAAATCGTATCAGATATTAATAATATTTTGAGCGTCTTAAGTGGTATATAATTTTTACATCAATGAAAAATTAAAACTGAAATATATTTGTTTAGATCATAGATCGCGTAAAATTTGATCAACATTAAATTGGTGCTTAAAAGTTTATTATTGCCAATAATATTTTGATTTTATTAAATAGCATCTAGAATTACTAAAATAATTTCTAAAAAATCTTAGCTAAAGAATAAATTTAAATTGCGAACAAGAATTGTAAAGTTTTTTATAAGATGATATGTTTAAATAGACTTGATAATTATATATTCGCCTTCACATGAAGAAATAGTTATTTCTTAGTAAATTTCAAAATCTGGGAAGATTTTCCATCATTTATTCTAATATAATAGACCCCTGCTGAAAGTTTCTTAACATCAATATTTATTAAATCTGAGGTCAGGATTTTTCGTCCATTCAGATCATAGATTGTGCTGTCTACTTTTCCTTTTGACTTGATAGTCAGAATATTTGAAACAGGATTAGGATAAATGCTTATGCTGAATTTTCCACTGAAATTCTGCGCAGAAAGCATAGATTCTCCTCCCACAAGATAAAGTAGTGTATTCTCTGTCAGTTTTTTAACATTTTGATTATTCCCTCCTGGCGCATACCAGTCGTAGACTCCGGAACCATACCAGATAATTGTTCCGTCACTAGAGTTTCTAGGGTTGAATCTCGCTGCCTGAATTTCCGTTCCGTCACAATTTTCCAAAAGGATTTCTGCATTCAGAGTATTTTGGAATATTTGCCGTCTTTGTGCTAAGGTAGAGCCTGCGCCTCCTGCATCATCAAAGATTCTTCCCCAGTTAAGATTGTATTGAAGCGCTCTGTTTTTCTTTTCTGTTCCTGCACCAAGGAATTCGATGCTTTGCGAAGTATTGGTACAGCTTACTGAGTTGGTTGTGATTCCTGTAAGAAGGATAGATGTTGCCGATCCACTCCAGTTGGTTCCCCAGGCTCCGGCAGTGTTTGCTGGATTTGCCGCCGTGTCACCGAAAGATTGATTAGGCCTATATTCCCAAGGATTATTAAGTCCATCAAAAACACCAAAAACTTCCAATCCTTTTCCCGCAAAATTTCCTAAAAGCAATTTCTTTCCGGACTTATAAAACTGCTTGATTTTCCACATAAAATCATCTTCCAGCTGTCCGCATTGTCCGTTCCATTGGAATCCCGCTTCACTTAGAAGACAGTGTTTATCACCATTTCCTTCAACTGTTCCTCTAGGCCATTCGTTAAGTCTTTCGGTATAGGTGGCGCCATCACTTTGAATCCAAATAACATCATAGTTGCTGATGTCAGCACCTTCTGCAACATCTTGAAAAGAAAAATAATTCCCAGAGATGTTCCCAGAGTGTGCCGGAAGAAAAGTTTCCATAAACCAGACTGCCGCCGCTCTATCATCATCATAGGTTAATCCGTCGCTGGCTGTCGGGATATTGGTGTTATAAACATCAGCTTGTCCAATGAAAGCTATTTTTTTCATTTGTGCGTTTACATTCACAAACATTAGTCCTGCAAACAAACTTAGATAAAGTTTTCTCATAATTTTTTTACTTAAGGTTAATATTATTTTCTATTATTTTTATTCGTGTTGTTCCAAATGTATCGGCAAAGCAGGATTGCACATTTCACTTTTTGTTCAAATTGATTTGATTTTGTTTAATCAATTGATTTTCGCTACAGAACCTTTATTTACCTAATTTTTTGATAGTTGGGATGATGATGCTTTCGGTTTATTTTTTTACAACAATGTTACAACACTTATAAAATTGTAACCTTTTGATTTTATTAGATTAATGGCTTAATAGTCAATAAACATAAAATACTCTTACCAAAAATTGTACGTGTAAAACATCTTTATTAATATTGTGTTAATATGTCTACAAAGAAAATTTTTATCGCTCTTGGTTTTTCAAAGATTTCCGCAACATTACTTATATTGTTGATTCTTTCAGCTTGTAAGAATGATTCGGGAAAATCAGACAAAATCAATATCGGATTTTCGCAGGGTTTGGGCAATCATCCTTGGCGGCAGGCTATGAACCACGCAATGGAAATTCAGGCATCTCTGCATTCTGAGGGGCAATTGAGCATTAGCAAAGCGGAAGGTTCTGTCAAAAAACAGATTCAGGATATTCAGAAAATGATTGACAGCCGAGTAGATGTTATCATTATTTCGCCGATTGACCCCAATTCTCTTATTCCCGTAGTAGAAAAAGCCTTTGCAAAAAAAATTTCTGTGATTTTAGTGGATAGGAAAATCAATTCTGATAAATATGTCACTTATATCGGAGCAGATAATATAGAAATTGGAAAAGAAGCAGCCCAATATATTCTTTCTGACTCTAAAAATCTGAAAAAAATCATCGAAATAAAAGGCGACGACAATTCGTCCCCAACTGTGGAAAGAAGTTTAGGTTTTGAGCAAATCATTAAGAGTAATCCTAATACAGAGTTGATAAAAACCTTCCGAGGTCTTCCTGCAGAGGCTTTCAGAAAAACACTGGATTCGCTGGGAAATCAAAGCTTATACGTTTTTGCGTTTAATGATGAATTGGCTTCCCAGGCTTGGCAGGTGGCGAGAAATGCTGGCGTAGAAAATCAAATCAAATTTATTGGTGTGGATGGACTGAATACCAAAGATGGCGGAATACAGATGGTTCTGGATGGTAAACTGAATGCCACTTTACTTTATCCAACAGGCGGAGCAGAAGCCATAGAATCGGCTGTCAAAATCTACAACAGACAGTCCGTCCCCAAACGAATCAAACTCAGTACAACCATCATTGACAGGCTGAATGCCGAGATTATGCGAAATCAGTTTGATAAAATAATCGAGCAACAAGGTGTGATAGAAAATCAAGTGAATGCTGTGAAAAAGCAGACCGAACTGTATGCTTCCCAAAAAGAATTGTTCCGCTGGTCGGTTGTTTTGTTAATATTGATGTTTTGCCTCGTTGCTTATGCGATTTACCTGATTTATGCCATTAAAATTAAAAATAAACAACTCACTTTAACCAATGAAAGAATCACCATTCAGAGGAATCAGATTGAGATGATTGCCGATGAACTCAAGCAAAGTAACGAAGCGAGAGTGAACTTTTTTACAGGATTATCACACGAATTTAAAACGCCGATAACACTTATTCTGAGTTCTTTAGAATCACTAAAAGACACATTTAGAAGTAAAGGGACAAAGCCGTCTTACGAATTGGAGCTGATTAATAAAAATTCTAACCGCTTACTTCGTTTGGTAGATAATCTTTTGGATTTCAGGAAAATAGAAAATAAAACCTTCAATCTAAGGGTTTCCAAAACCAATATTTACGACTTTACTTATGGTATATTCAGAGATTTTGAAAATGAGGCCAAAAAAAGAAATATTAAGTTTGAAATTCATTCTGCCAACAAAAATCTTGAGCTTTATATCGACAGAAACTTGATGGATAAAGTATATTTTAACCTTTTGTCAAATGCTTTTAAGTTCACGCCGGACAACGGAAAAATTGAAATTACAATTCAGGAAAAAGGAAATCAGGCGGTTATCAGCTTCAAAGACAACGGTATAGGAATTCCGGAAAAAGAGATCAGCAATGTTTTCGAACCCTATTTTAAAGGTTCTAACAACCGGAAAAATAGTTCGGGAATTGGATTGCATTTGAGCCGTCAGTTTGTGGAACTTCACCTTGGAAAAATTGAAGTCAATTCTTTTCAGGGAACGGAATTTATCATCAGTCTTTACAAAGGAAACAAGCATTTCAATGAAGATCAGATGATAAAAGAACCGAGTGTTATGGATGCGGAAACGTTGGCAAAAGAAGATGTTTTTGGCGCGGTGGAAGAAGGAAGTTTTATACAGAATCAGGAAAATCCGGGTGATCGGTATTCTTTGCTTTTGGTGGAGGATAATTCGGAGTTGTCATTTTTCCTCAGCAATAAGCTTCAGACGGAATTTGATGTGATGGTTTCCGATGGTACGGATACGATTGATAAAGCGCTAAGCGAGATTCCCGACATTATTGTCTGCGATGTGAATCTTCCTGAAAAAAACGGATTTGAAATTTGCGAAATTCTGAAAAATGACCTCAGAACATCCCATATCCCGATCATTCTTCTCACAGCTTTGGACAATAAGGAATCTTATCTTCAGGGACTGAAATCCGGGGTTGATCTTTACCTTACCAAACCATTCAGCTATCCGATTCTGACACAGTCGCTGCGTTCATTGCTTTACAACCGCGAAAAGCTACGTTATTATTACACCAACAACATCGGAAGAATTGTGGACAGCAAATCCTTCGGAAGTATGGAGCAGACGTTCGTGAACAAATTGAATCAAATCATCAAAACCAATATTGACAATCCTGATTTTTCGGTGGAAAATCTTGCAGATTTACTGAATATTTCAAGAATTCAACTTTACAGGAAGATAAAGGCAATGTTTGATGTTAACGTAAGCGACTACATCAACAACATCCGTCTGGAACAGGCAAAATCGATGCTGCAAAATCCAGGACTTACGATTTCCGAAATTGCTTATAAAACCGGCTTTTCTTCCCCGAATTATTTCTCCACAGTTTTCAAAAACAAGTTTGGAGTTTCTCCGAATGTGTTTAGAAAGAGCGTTGGTGAGGAGTAATTGATCCTTGTATATCTTTTCTTTCCCGAATAGAGTATCAATATCCGAGCGAACGAAATATCGTTGTCAGTACTGATAAGACGTCGTTGTTTGGGTGAACAATGATGCATTGCCTGCTCGAAGTATTCATCTTATAAAAGCCAAAGCCGTAGTTTCCCAAAACCCACTCTCAAATTTCGGTCAATCTTCCCACACTAACATTCGTTCATACTTCTGAAAATCCTCATAATCCACGTAACATTTTTATACAACGATGTTACATTTTTGAAGCATCATTATCATATTTTAACATTATATTAATTTTAAACTTATGATTTTCAATTAATTAAAATTAGTTAACAAATAATTAACATTGACGAAATATTTTGTTACGTAATTAGACCTTCGCATTCCTGTCCCGGGATATATTAGCCACAAACAAAGTAATATTTTTCAATAGGAGAAATCGCTCTGATTTGTAAACACAAACATCAATGAAGAAAGAGCGATTCCATTTAATCAATAAAAATTAATAAATCTATATATGAATAAAATTTTGATGTGGTCTGTCACTGCGGCTTTGGCAGGATTTCTTTTCGGGTTTGATGTTGTGGTGATTTCCGGAGCCGATAAAAAACTACAGGCGCTTTGGCAGAGTTCAGACGCATTCCACGGTGCGGTAGTAATGGGAATGGCATTGTGGGGAACCGTTATCGGCGCCATTTTTGGCGGAATCCCAACCAATACATTCGGGCGGAAAAAAACACTTTTGGCAATCGGTATTTTATATGCACTTTCAGCAATCGGAACAGCGCTTTCCAATGATCCTTATATTTTCGCATTTTTCAGATTTATGGGAGGTTTGGGCGTTGGAGCATCTACCATTGCAGCGCCGGCTTATATTTCCGAAATCGCTCCTGCAAAAGATCGCGGAAGATTGGTTTCCTTGTATCAGTTCAATATTGTGCTGGGGATTTTGGTTGCCTTTTTATCCAATTATCTACTCAGCGGAATCGGAGATAACGATTGGAGATGGATGCTTGGTGTTCAGGCAATTCCGGCAAGTATCTACACCTTATGTGTAGTTATAATTCCGGAAAGCCCGAGATGGCTCGTTTCCAAAGGCAGAATAAATGAAGCCAAAAATGTAGTTAAAATCGTAAATCCAGATCAGGATTCTGACCTACTCATTTCTCAGATGGAAGACGATCACGCAGAAGCTCCAAAGGAAAATATCTTTATGAAAAAATATCGTTTTCCGCTGATGCTCGCTTTCCTTGTCGCATTTTTCAACCAGATGTCGGGCATCAACGCATTCTTGTATTACGCCCCAAGAATTTTTGGCGAGGCTGGATTGGGCGAGAAAACCGCATTGCTCAGCAGTATCGGGATTGGGATTGTGAATATGGTTTTCACTTTGGTTGGTGTAAATCTTATCGACAAGGTGGGCAGAAGAACTCTTATGTATATTGGTTCTATCGGCTATATCATTTCGTTGGGACTCGTTTCTATGGCATTTTATTTCCATTGGTCGGGTTTGGCGATTCCTGTATTTTTATTCTTGTTTATCGCTTCTCACGCCATCGGACAGGGAACGGTGATCTGGGTTTTTATCTCCGAGATTTTTCCGAATCATCTCCGTGCATCGGGACAGGCATTCGGGAGTTCTACGCACTGGGTTTTGGCAGCGATCATTCCATCCCTTATCCCGACATTATTTTCTACGATTGGCGCCGGAACGGTATTTCTGGTATTTACGATCGCAATGGTATTCCAGCTGTTATTTGTGATTTTTATGATGCCAGAGACAAAAGGCGTATCACTGGAAAAATTAAGCAAAACACTTACAAAAGAATAAACTTTTCAAAAATCTTCGAGAAAAAATAATCCAATGAAAAAAGTAATATCAAGTTTAATTGTCGCTTCTGTCTTTTTTTCGAATCTCCACGCTCAGTCGGATTCGCAGAAGGAAGAGCAGCTTTACCGCCCCAATTTCCATTTCAGCCCCAAAAAAGGCTGGATGAATGATCCGAACGGACTCTATTACAAAGACGGTGTTTATCACTTGTTCTTCCAGCATTATCCCGATGGAAACAAATGGGGACCGATGCATTGGGGACACGCCACAAGCAAAGACCTTGTCAAATGGGAAGAGCAGCCGATTGCACTTTACCCGGATGATTTAGGATACATTTTCTCAGGAAGTGCGGTGGTCGATAAAAACAATACTTCAGGTTTCGGGGATTCCAAAAATAATCCTGTCGTTGCAGTATACACATATCACAATCCCAACCGTGAAAAAGACGGTAAAATAGATGTAGAATCTCAGGGAATTGCTTACTCTTTGGATAATAGCAAGACTTGGACAAAATATAGTTCAAATCCTGTTCTTAAAAACCCGGGAATCCGTGATTTTCGTGATCCAAAGGTATTTTGGGACAGCAAAAGACAGCAATGGATTATGGTTTTGGCGGCTCAGGATAGAACACACTTTTACGCCTCAAAAAACCTGAAAGAATGGACGTTCCAATCCGAATTCGGGAAAGATCTGGGCGGTCACGGCGGCGTTTGGGAATGTCCTGATCTATTTCCGTTGAAAGTAGAAGGTACCAATGAAGAGAAATGGGTTTTGATCGTCAATATCAATCCAGGCGGACCGAATAATGGTTCTGCAGGACAATATTTTGTCGGTGATTTTGACGGAAAAACGTTTAAGATTGATGAACTTTTCACGAAACAGCTTCAGAAAGAAAAAGCAGCCTGGCTGGATTGGGGGAAAGACAATTATGCCAGTGTTTCATTTGATAATGTTCCGCAGGGAAAACGGGTGATTATCGGTTGGATGAGCAACTGGGAATATGCACAGGAAGTTCCTACGGAAGCGTGGAGAAGCAGTACAACAATGGCAAGGGAAGTTTCACTTAAAAAAACAAAAGACGGCTATATCCTTAAAAATATTCCGGTTGCCGGACTGAAAAATTATCAAGGGAAATCTATCAGGAAAAAAATAAATCTGAAAGCTGAAAATAAATTATTAAGTCTATCAGAAATTAACCTGACTAAAGCCGTTCTCGATTTAAATTTAAAGAAAATGACTGCCGGAACTTATAGTTTTTCCCTGAAAAATTCTTTAGGAGAAGAAGTCGTTTTTGGAATTGATAATAAAACAAAACAATTGTTCGTAGATCGTTCCAAATCAGGGAAAATAGGTTTTGGTAATCATTACGCAACGCCGGTTACCAAAGCACCATTGAATCAGATCTATCCTGAAGCAAAAATGAAACTGGTCATCGACAAGACTTCGATTGAAATCTTTTTTAACGACGGCGAAAAAGTACTGACAGAAATCTTCTTCCCGAACGAAAATTTATCAGAACTCACACTATCGACAGATACTAAAGGTAGCTCATTGAGCATCAATGCACATCAGCTTAACATCAAATAAAACTATATGATATGAAGAAATATAAAATTGCAGTCGCCTTTTGCCTTCTTCCTTTTTCCTACATTTTTGCACAGGAAATTGTGAAAGGAAAGGTGCTGTCTCCCAATCAGAAACCGTTGAGCGGCGTGACTGTCACTGTTTCAGAAACAGGTACTACTACAACAACTGATAGCAATGGAACATTTCAGATCAATGATTTGAAGAAAGGAAACACGCTCGTTTTTACCTATCCCGATTATACGACGAAAGAAGTGGTGGTAGACGAGAAAACTGTCCTCAATATTGTTCTTGCTGCGGATAAAGTGAAAAACATTGACGAGGTTGTAGTCACTGGATATACCAAGCAGAAAAAGGCGGATATCACCGGAGCAGTTTCCATCGTTGATATGAAAGATTTGAACAAGCAGGGCGAACCAAATCCAATCAAATCATTACAGGGAAGAGTCGCAGGTGTGAATATTTCTACTGATGGCTCGCCTTCTGGTGGAAGTACCAAAGTCCTTATTCGTGGTGTTGGAACACTGAACAATACCGACCCGCTTTATGTCATAGACGGTGTGCCAACAAAAGCAGGAATGCACGAGCTGAATCCGGGCGACATTGAAACAATGCAGGTACTGAAAGACGCTTCTTCCGCAAGTATTTATGGTTCCAGAGCGGCCAACGGTGTGATCATCATTACCACCAAAAAAGGGAAAAAAGGCAAGATGAGAATCGACCTGAATTATTATACTGCTTTTTCCCAATATGCAAAAAAAACACCTGTTCTCAACGCAAAACAGTTCGGGCAGGCGCTTTGGCAGGCTAATATCAATGACGGTCTTAATCCGAACAATAATAACCTGAGCTACAATTTTGACTGGGGCGTTCAGAACGGTGTTCCGACCTTGTACAACAGCTACGTCCCAGAATATCTGGATGCGGCAAAAACCATCAAATCGGCCAACACCAATTGGTATGATGAGGTTTCCCAGACCGGTGTTGCCAATTCTTTGGATGTTTCGGCTTCAAGTGCTTCGGACAAAGGTTCTGCCTTCTTCTCAATGGGTTATTATGACAATGACGGTATCGTAAAGCTGACCAATTTCAAAAGACTATCTGCCCGTGTGAACACTTCCTATAATTTTTTCGATGGTAAATTAAAAATCGGGGAAAATTTTACGTACAATAAAACCAACGAATTGATGGATCCTGGCGTTCTTGATCCGGCTTTGAGAGCATTGCCCATTATTCCTGTTCATACTGTGGACGGAATTGGGTGGGGCGGTCCGGTTGGTGGGATGAATGACCGTCAGAATCCTGTCCGTCTTTTGGAATATAACAAAGACAACGGCTACCGTTACCAGCGTTTTTTCGGAAATGTCTATGCCGAATTACAACCTGTGAAAAATTTGACATTGAAATCAAGTTTTGGTGTAGATTTTTCCAACTATTATAAAAGAATGTTACAGAGAAGCTATGTTTCTGGCTATCTTCAGAATAAAACCAACGCAGTGAACATCGACCAGTCCGATACGGAAAAATGGACCTGGACCAACACGGCTCAATACACCGCAAAAGCAGGTAATCACCACTTCGATTTGTTGGGCGGTATGGAAATGTATAAAGATACCTACAACAATACGTGGCTCAGAAAAGAAGGTTTTCTAATTGAAACACCAGATTATATGTATCCAGATGCCGGAACCGGCGATGCGTTCAATGGCGGAAGTTCTACTTATTATAGCTTGTTGTCTTACTTTGGAAAGTTTAATTATGATTATGACAACCGTTATTTATTCTCCGCAACAGTGCGTTATGATGGTTCGTCAAGATTTGGAAAGAACAACCGTTTCGGAACATTCCCTGCATTTTCGGCTGGATGGAGAATCAACAAAGAAGATTTTGCCGAAAAATGGATTCCCTTTTTCTCAGATTTAAGGCTGAGAGCAGGTTGGGGACAGACGGGAAATCAGGAAATCAGTAACTCTGCGGTGTATTCGCTTTACATTGCCAATTATGCGGGTGGAAATCCGACTTGGGCAACTTCTTACGGAACGGCTTATGATATTTCCGGTGTCGGAAGTGGTTTATTACCATCTGGATTTATTGCCACTCAAACTAAAAATGATGATTTGAGATGGGAAACCACCACACAAACCAATCTTGGTTTGGATTTCGGATTTTTCAATCAGAAACTGACGGGAAGCGTAGATGTTTATAAAAAAGACACCAAAGATATTCTCGTTTTACCTCCTTATCTGGGCGTAATTGGCGAAGGTGGAGATCGATGGATCAACGGTGCATCTATGGAAAATAAAGGAATTGAGGTTGCTTTAGGCTATGCAGATAAAACTTCCGGCGGATTTGGTTATGAGATTTCAGGAAATTTCTCTATGAACCGAAATGCCATCACCGAATTGCCTCAATCTGTTATCAACAATTATGGTGGGAATGGTACAACAGATAATATTCTCGGAAGACCAATCAACTCAATGTACGGTTATGTTGCCGATGGACTTTTCAGAACACAGTCCGAAGTGGATAATTCTGCCACACAGCCGGGAAAAGGACTGGGAAGAATCCGATATGCTGATTTGAATAATGATGGAATTATCGATGATAAAGACAGAACGTGGATTGGCAATCCTAATCCGGGATTTATGTACGGAATCAACCTTAATTTCTCCTACAAAAACTTCGATTTATCAACCTTCTGGCAAGGCATCAGCGATGTGGATGTCATCAATTCCAAAAAATACCAGACCGATTTCTGGAGCGTAGATGATGTGGGTTCCAACAAAGGAACGAGGTTGCTCAATGCGTGGTCGCCACAGAATTCAACTTCTGATATTCCGGCTCTTACAACAGTTGACAGTAATGCAGAATCCAGATTTTCATCCTATTATGTGGAGAACGGAAGTTATATGAAGTTGAGAGTTTTACAGCTGGGTTACAGCATTCCTAAAGACGTGTTGGAGCAATACAAGCTTACCAATTTCAGGATTTACATCAGTGCACAGAATCTTCTGACTATCAAATCCAAAAGTTTCACTGGTATCGATCCGGAAACGCCGGCCTTCGGTTATCCGCTACCATTGACGTTCAATTTTGGAGTTAATTTATCACTATAATATTTGAATAAAACGCTTGCAGATTTTCCTGATTTAACGGATTTAAAAATTAAAATCAGCGAGACTAAAAACTTTAATAATATCAAGACAATGAAAAAATATATAGTTCTAACAGTTGCCTGCACTTTCCTTTTGGTAACAGTTTCCTGCAACGATTTTTTGGATAATGAGCCAAGAGGCGTGCTTTCCGAAGCCGATGTGGTGACGCCACAGAATGTAGATGGTTTCGTTGTAGCGGCTTATGCTTCTATGGGAAATGACCACTACGACACGCCTTTCAGCCTTTGGCCTTATGGAAATGTGCGTTCGGATGATGCCTACAAAGGCGGAAGCGGAACCAATGATATTCAGGCATTTCACTTTTTTGAAATCTCCAATAATATCCGTTCAGATTTTGGTGAATTAGACCGTCTCTGGTATTTGAATTATGTCGGAATAGGACGATGCAACAAAGCGATTGCAGCACTTAATCAGTTAACTGATGCGCAATATCCAAATAAGCAGAAACGAATTGCTGAGATGAAATTCGTGAGAGGTCATTTTTATTTTTTGCTGAAAGAGCTTTTCAAATATGTGCCTTATGTGGATGAAAACACGCCGATTGAAGATTATCCTAAAATTTCCAACCGTGCGAAAACCGACCAGCAATTATGGGATGCCATTGCTTCCGATTTTGAATTTGCAGCGGCGAATCTCCCATCAACACAATCTGAAGTTGGAAGACCGAAGAAAAGTGCGGCGTTTGCCTATTTGGCAAAAGTTAGATTGTATCAGGCTTATGAGCAGGACGATAATTATACGGTGACCCAAATTAATATAGCAACGCTACAAAAATCCATTGATGCGGCTAATCAGGTGATCGGAAATTATACTCTGGAATCGGATTTTGGATATAATTTTCTCCCGGGAACACACGAAAACGGTCCGGAATCGGTTTTCTCCATTCAATATTCCGATAATGACGGAACGCTTTTCGGAAGACTGAATTATGGCGATGTATTATCTCTGCCGCAAGGTTTGGGATGTTGCGATTTTCACAAGCCTAGTCAGAATCTGGTGAATGCTTTCAAGACAACACCTCAAGGTTTGCCAATGTTCGACAATTATAATGACACGGATTTGAATTATAATCAGCTTAATAATTATAAAGTTGACCCCAGATTGTACCACACCGTTGCTTTGCCTGGATTACCGTGGAAATATGAGGAAAACAAAATCTATCAGGAAAGCTGGAACAGAAGTCCGGGAACTTATGGTTATTATGCTTCATTAAAGGAAAATGTACCTGTCGGATGTGGCTGTACAGTAAATGTTGACCCATTTTACGGCAACTCCAAAAACAGGATTATCATCCGCTATTCCGATGTGTTGTTGATGAAAGCCGAAGCATTAATTGAACTTGGACAAATCAATGAAGCTTTGCCACTCATCAATCAGGTGAGACAACGTGCAGCGAACAGCACAGTTTTGACAGGAAGTTATACATCGAACAATCTTATCAGCCAATATCAGCCGGGCGTCAACTGCACGTGGAATCAGGATTTTGCAAGAAAAGCGTTGCGATGGGAACGCAGAATGGAATTTGCGATGGAAGGAAGCCGTTTCTTCGACCTTGTGAGATGGGGAGTAGCGACAACAACGATGAACAGCTATTATTCTGCAGAAAAAACGAAAAGGTCTTACTATTCTCAGGCAGGATTTGACCACGGTATCGAAGAATATTGCCCGATTCCATTGGCTCAAATCAACTTTAGCCAAGGTGTTTATAAACAGAATAATGGTTATTAAAACTCGACAATATGAAAACAATTTTAAATAAATTTCAAACAACGCTGATGTTGCTGATTTCTGCAATATTGATTGTGTCTTGCGAAAGTGAGATGGAAGAAGGGTTGGTGACCGATGTTTCCGTGAATGTGTCTTCCTTTAAAGTGAACGGCGTTGCAGGAGAAATTGATAATCAAAATGATAAAATCACAGTTACACTACCGTATGGAACTGCTGTGAATGCCGTAACGCCAACCATTGAAATTCCGCAAGGTTCGGTAATTTCTCCGGCTTCGGGAACGGTGCAGAATTTTTCACAACCTATAAAATATAGAGTGAAAAATGGAAATATCTACAAAGATTATCTGGTAACAGTTCAGGCTCAGGTTCCGATTATCAGTTTTAAAATCAATGGATTATCGGCAACTATCAACCATTCCAGCAAAACGATTTCACTCACAATGCCGGAAGGAACTAATCTTACAGCCTTGCAACCGGTCATCGAAATAGCAACTGGCGTTAACATCAATCCTGCATCGGGAACTACGATTAATTTCAGCAGTCCTGTTCAGTTTACGGTTTCCAATGCGAATCTTACTGAAATCTATACGGCAAAAGTAACCACGCCGGTTTCGGGTCCAACCGTTGCATTTTTGGGAACAGCTTCCACCAGAACGGGATTGACCAACCCAGATGAAATCGCTGCTTCCGACTGGCTTTTCGGAAAATATTCCGGAGCAGTTTATGTTTCGATGAATGATATTTCTAACGGCACAGCCAATTTAACTGGAATTGATGTATTGTGGTGGCATTTTGATTCGGCAACCGCTTTACCGAACGATGCGCTGAATGCAAATGTGACTTCCAAAATCAAAACCTATTTGAATGCGGGCGGAAATATTCTATTAACTAGTTTTGCTGCTCAATATGTAGATGCTTTGGGAATTGTGCCTTCCGGAAAAGGCCCGAATAACGTTTTCGGAGATTTCTTACCGAATGGTTTTGTAGATGCGAACAACGATTGGGGAATTTCCTTCAAAGGAAACGAAACACACCCGGTTTTTGACGGACTGCAAACCTATGAATCCGGGAAAGCCAATTTTCTTCAGAAGGGAACATTCAGACTAAACCATACAGCTTGGTGGTTTTTACCAGAGTGGGGCGGTTACGTAAATGGCGCAGGCTGGCGCAATCAAACTGGCGGAAACAATCTTGCCAGCGAAGCTTGGGATAATACTTTAGACGGACGTGTTGCCGTGGCAGAATTTCCAGGCGGAACGGCCAATAAAAAATGCATTACCATCTCAATGGGCGCTTATGACTGGTATAACGAAACCTCGAACGGAACACCAAGCCAGCCGAACGGATTTTTGGATAACATCAAAAAAATAACGGAGAACAGTCTTAATTACCTTGTAACGCATTAAAATTAAAATCAGAATCAATGACAATCAAAACAATATATTTAACGGCAATATTAGGTTTGGCGATTTTTTCCTGCCAAAGCCAGGATTCGATTACGGAATTGAGTCAGGATGAGATTTTCAGACAGACCAATATCTTTCCACAACCACCCAATCAATGGATGGGAAGTGGCAATGCTTATTACACTTCCGGCTACGTTGGCGATGCGATGCCATATTATGAAAATGGTAAATTCCATCTTTTCTTTCTGCACGATGCTAAAACTAAACCTGCAGGCGAAGGATTTCACGATATTCACAGCTTTGAGACGACTAATTTCAAGGATTTTACCTATCAGGGAAGACAAATTCCCTACGGAACAGCTTCCGAACTAGATTTTGGTGTAGGAACGGGGAGTTTGGTGAAAGTTGGAAATACGTATTTTTACTATTACACCGGGCACAATGCAATTGCTTCGTTTTTAGCGGGTAATCCAAGGGAAAGTGTGCTTTTGGCAACAAGTACGGATATGAAAAACTGGACGAAAGTGAAAAATTTTAAAATCACTGCTCCGGTTGGCTATTATGATTATGAATTCCGAGACCCGCACGTTTTCTTCAATGCTGAAGATGGAAAATACTGGATGCTGGTTTCTGCACAGACTTCTGCTAAAAAAGCGGTTGTTCTTAAATTTACCACAACCAATCCTGCCAGCGGAAATTGGACGGTGGAAAATCCGATTTACACGACAACTTCTTCGGAAAATTACATTATGCTGGAATGTCCCGACCTTTTCAAAATGGGCAATTACTGGTATCTTGTTTTCTCTGAAAATTGGAGCAACAACAGCGGAACACATTACAGAATGGCTGGTTCACCAAACGGACCTTGGACAACGCCAGCGAATGACCGATTGGACGGCTCTTATCTCTATGCTGCAAAAACCGTTTCGGACAATGCCAACCGTTATCTGGTGGGTTGGACTGCAAGAAAAGTCCCTGAAAGCAACACTGGTGGAAAAGACTGGGCAGGAAATCTCGTGACGCATCAATTAGTTCAGAATCCGGATGGAACTTTAGCGGTAAAATCTATTTCTGCCTTGTCATCTGTATTTGGACAAAATGCTTCATTTTCTGTAGATAAAATTTTAGGAAATGCTTCTCAAAATGGGAACGGTTTTAATTTGTCTGCCAATTCGCAAGTGATGTTTGGCAAACTTCAGAAAGCCAATCAAATAAGCTTTACGTTGAACGCTTCTGCAAGTGGAAAATCAGGATTGATTTTGGCGCAGGACGATGAAGGCAAGAATGGTTATAAAATTTCATTTGAACCCTCTGTCAACAGAATCGCGAGTTATGTAATGAATGGCGGAAGTGAGGATTTTGCCAATGCTTATCCTTTGTCCGGAATCTCGGGAACCAACTATAATGTAACAGTTTTCATCAGCAATGATGTTTGTGTGGTCTATGTGAATGACAAGTTGGCGTTCAGCAATCGTGTGTATGATGTTGTTAACAAAAAATGGAGTATTTTTGGTACTGCAGACAGTTCATTCAGTAATATTAATGTCAAAAATCCTTAATTAATGTTCCTTAACAAAAAAATAAATGCAGTAAGTTACGGAGAAGTGCTCTTCGATGTATTTGGAGAAGAAAAGAAAATCGGTGGTGCACCGCTCAATCTGGCTTTGAGAACCGCTTCATTTGGATTTCCGGTAGCGATGATAAGTGCTGTTGGAAATGATGGAGACGGAAAGGTAATTTGTGACTATGTCAGGGAAAACCAACTTGATACCAGCGGAATTATGACAACCCAGGATTATGATACGGGTATTGTTCAGGTAACATTGAATGACCGTGGTTCTGCAACCTACGAAATCAAATTTCCATCTGCCTGGGATTTTATTGAATTGAATGATAATGCACGGAATATCGTTAAAAATGCTGATGTTTTTTTCTTCGGAAGTTTGATTTGCAGAAATGATGTCTCAAGAAATACACTTTTCAGCCTTCTGGATTCCAATTCTGAAATGTTCAAGGTTTTTGATGTGAATCTGAGAAAGCCTTTTTATAATATTGAACTTCTGGAACAATTGATGAACAAAGCAGATTTCATTAAATTCAATGATGAAGAAATCCTAGAGATAGCTTCTGAATTAGGTTTTAAATCTGACAATCTTGAAGATAATATGCAGTTTATCTCGGAAAAAACCAATACAAAATCAATCTGCGTGACTTTGGGAAAACACGGTTCATTATTGTTATGGGAAGGTAAAATCTATCAACACGGTGGTTATCCGGTAAAAGTAGCTGACACGGTTGGAGCAGGTGATTCTTTTCTGGCGAGTCTGATTGCGCAATTGTTGTCCGACAATAATCCAGACACCGCTCTTGATTTTGCGAGTGCAGTCGGAGCTTTGGTGGCAAGTTATAGCGGAGCTAATCCTAAACTCAGAAATGAAGAAATTGAAGGATTAATCAAAGAAAGGGTTTGATAGAATTCTGAGTTTTTATGAAAAATCAGAAAAGAATGGAATAGCGTTAACTGTTTTTAGTTAGCGCTATTTGATTTCGTCTAACTTTACCAACTAGTATTTAAATTTTCTATTGATTCGTAAATTGTTCTATATTTAATATTATGATCTAATGGAGTTATAATTAAAATCCATCCAGCATATCCATGCTTGGAACAAAAAACAATGTTCCCGTCTGAGCAGTACTAAAATCAAGGATGCGGTCATAGTTTCCCGGCGGGTTGCCAATGAACATATTGGTGAGCATTTTTTCAACCGTACTGAATGTGCTCGCATAGCAGATAAAATAAGTGCCCATTTCATTCGTTGTTACATTTCCAAAAGGCATATTGTCACGAACAACCTTAAAATCATCACCAATATTAGCTAATGCGATGTGTGAGTTTTTGGGCTTTACATCATCATCTATTTCAATATCATGGTCTTTGGATCTACCGATTACTTTTTCCTGTTCTTCTACGGAAAGCGATTTCCAGGCATCAAGGTTGTGGATGTATTTTTGTACAAAAAGATAGCTTCCCCTTTCATACTGCTGATCAGAACCATCTATGATAGCAAAATGATCGCGGTCTTTGCCATGCGGATTTTCAGTGCCGTCAACAAAACCTAAAATAGACCGGCTGTCCCAATAACGGAAGCCCTGTACCTCGACGACACAATCTGCTATATCCTTCATGTATCCGGAAATTGTATAAGACATATCATAAGCAAAGCTTTTTTCATCAGCCCGGATATGAAAATGCACATCTCCTTTTGTGCTTACTGCCGTATGTTTGCTCCCTTTTATTTCCTAGAATTTTTTTAATTCTTTAGGCAGTGGTTGAGGCAACTGAAGTTGTTGCCATGCTTCGTAGCCGATTCCCATTACACAGCTGGCTTTAGAATCAGGAAAACGGTCAAGTCCGAATTATTTAGATTAATGACCAAAGCACAGACTCATTGGAAAACCGATTTTATTTTAGCAGGATCAACATTGTCCTTAAAATTCCATACTAAAAAATAGGTATTGTTATTCGGATAGTCTGTAACATTCTGTGCGTTATAATCAGTAGAAGAAGTAGTATTCATTGAAATGGATATATCGTTTTAATAAATCAAATTTAATAAATGCTGTTGGGATAATATGGATGGTTTTATAAAATAAACAATTCAAAATATTTTTCTCACAAATTGCGGTAGAAACTTTTTATGATACCTTCGTTTGAAGCCCTAAAAATGAGTATTATTATAAGAAAATTAATTCTGCACAATATATGGGGCATTGAGAAATCCTTTTCTTTTTTTTAATCATCGCTTTCATTTATTCTTCTGTAGGATTTGGTGGAGGATTCAGTTACCTTGCTGTTCTGGCAATGTACATTCTGCCTTATCAGGAAATATGTTTAACAGCATTTATGTGTAATGTTATTGTAGTAATTGGAGGAGTAGTTATTTACATCAGAAATAAGCAGATTGACTGGAAGAAAATACTGCCCCTTACCATTGTAAGTGTCCCTATGGCGTATCTGGGAGCCGTTTTGAAAATAAGCCAGGAAACTTTTTTCCTGATATTGGGTGTCACCTTAATCATTGCTGCACTGTTGTTGTGGATAAAGACAGAAGCAAAAAATGGAGAAAATCTTCAGGAATACAGCAAAACATCTCTTTTAAAAAACAGCTTTTTAGGTGATGGAATCGGGTTTTTATCAGGATTAATAGGCATTGGTGGCGGAATTTTTCTTTCCCCTCTGTTAAACCTCATGAAATGGAATACTCCAAGGAAAAGAAGACAGTTGTATTTTCAACAGAAATTAATAAATTTATAACCCTAAATACTCTTTAAGAATTTATTCCAAAATGTCCAATTTAGTTTGAAGACGTACAAATGAAATACAAAGTAGAATTAGAAAATCCTACATTTAAATTAAATTCTTTGAAAATTTCTTCTGAAAATGAAAATGTTGAACAAAAGATTGATTAGGCGTTAAAGGCCATTACAAATATTTCTGAAAGGTATAAAAATGCAAATACTCTAGATAAGAAAGCGATTGTTGGTTTGATATATTCTGAAAAGTTAATCTTCGATGGAGAGAATTTTCAAACACCTAAAATGAACATTGTTGATCAATGTATTTATCAGTATAACAATGGGTTAGGAAATAAAAAAACCGACATAAGAGAGTAAAATCTACAAATGTCGGTCTTGTGAACTCGACAGGATTCAAACCTGTAACCTTCTGAGCCGTAATCAGATGCGCTATTCAGTTGCGCCACGAGTCCTTTGTTTCCTTATCGTTTAAAGGTTTGCAAATATAGTACTTTTTTCCGTTCTTTGAAACATGAAACGCATTTTTTTACTTTTAATTTTATTTCTTTTTTCAGTTTCATGTAAAAAGGAAATCCCTCAGGAATTAAATAAAAACATAACTATCTCATCACGAGTTAATTATATTGAAAATTTAGACAATTTGATTTTAACATCCGGAAAATTTAAAAATACAATTCCGAGTCAAAAATTACCTTTCAAAACTGTAATGTTGCTTAATTCAAGCTTAATTGGCTTTTTTTCTGAGCTCAATCTTGAAAATAAAATCACTGGTGTTTCCAGTCCAGAGTATGTTTTCTCAGAAAAAATTCATCAATTAATCAAAGAAAATAAAATTCAAAACATCGGAAACGAGCAGAAGTATAACATCGAAAAAATTCTGGCAAACAAACCCGATGTTATTTTTACCAATTATGTTCCCAACTTTGCAAACACTTATGATATTCTAAAAAAAAACGGAATCGAAGTCATTTTCTTAGACGAATTTTTAGAACAGAACCCATTAGAAAAATCAAAATATCTTTTGCTCTTCGGAAAGTTATTTGGAGTGGAGGAGAAAGCTGAAAAAGCTTATCAAAACATCGAAAATAATTACAAAAAAATCCAGACATTAAGCAAAAATTCAAAATCAGAATCTTTAGTACTATGTAATGAGATGTACGGAAGTCAATGGTTTTTACCCGGCGGAGATTCCTTTGTTGCCAAACTGATTAACGATGCAGGCGGAAATTATATTTTGAAAGATAACAAAGAATCAAGCTCAGTTCCGTTGAGTTTTGAAGAAGTCTTTGTAAAAGCAAAAAAAGCCAATTATTGGATTAATATCAGCCCTCACAAAAACAAAAAAGAATTGTTGACAATGAATCCAAACTACAGCAAAATGGGCGCTTTCAACTCAGGCAAATTATATATGATTAATAATAAGGAGAATAACCAAGCCAACGATTATTTTGAAAGTGGCGTTGTAAGATGCGATTTAGTTTTGAGAGATTATTTCAAGATTTTCCATCCAGAAGACGTAACTTTCCAGTCAGAACCATTAATATATATGAAAGAGCTTAAATAATGGAAAATCAAAATTACAAATTAGATTTTTTCACAGGAATTATTCTTGTTGTAGGACTTTATATAGGCGCAGGATTAGCTCAGGCAGTTGGATTGGGAATATCGGCGTTATTCAGTCAAGATATCCAGCTGACAGGCGGTTTTTCGTTGTTCGCATATGTAATGACAATGCTGATTCCCATTTTATTTTTCTATTTTTTGATTGCCAAAAACGAAGGGAAAAAGCTCTGTTTCAATTTTTCTACAAAACCACTCCGAGTTTATCTTTTGATATTTCCAATGATGTTTGGGATGATGCTGATTGCAGATTACACCACACAACTTATCCCGACAACAGGGCCTTTTTTAGGAGAGATTTACAAAATGTACAATGACGAATTTGCCAAACTTTTGTCCAGTCCAGTTTTGTTAATCCTAATGACAGTCATACTTGCGCCAATTTTGGAAGAGATACTTTTCCGTGGAATCATAATGAAAGGAATGATAAATAACAATGTGAAACCTGTAACGGCAATTATCGTTTCAGCGTTCATTTTTGGAGCAGTTCATTTCAATCCTTGGCAATTTGCGGGCGCATTTTTACTCGGTTTGGTATTAGGTTTGGTGTACTACAAAACGAAATCTCTGCTGATGTCAATTTTGTTGCACGCCTTCAATAATCTCTTATCAGCATTGATGATGATGTATTCTGATTCAGAAACATTTTCTGAATTATTCAAATTAAACAAAGAAATAGTACTTGTTTTAGGAATTGTAATTTTTGCAATACCATTTTACTTTTTCACAATCAACAAAAATATTATTTATAAAGATTAAAATTATGGCAGCTATATACTCTTTAGTTTATCCTGAGTTTGTCGAAGGACTCCCAATCTTTTTTGCAGACGACTTCCAGTTCAATAGAATCCCAAGTCCACGCAAAAAAGATTTCCGCTCAAGCCGGGCTGCAGCTTCGCAAAGTTCAACATTTGTAATGCATTCAAACTTGTCAAAAAATCGAACTTTCAAAATTTAAAT
This sequence comes from Epilithonimonas sp., assembly GCF_032055105.1. Classification (GTDB taxonomy): domain Bacteria; phylum Bacteroidota; class Bacteroidia; order Flavobacteriales; family Weeksellaceae; genus Epilithonimonas. Next base: position 54,154 of record NZ_DAMBRK010000010.1, on the reverse strand, counting down.
CACAATCATTTATCAATTATCATTTATAATAACATATGGAAATCCTTGTAGCCACACATAACTTACATAAAAAAGAAGAGATTCAGCAGATTCTCGGAACAGAATATATTGTGACAAGTTTGTCAGATTACAATTTGAATGAAGAAATCATCGAGGACGGAAATAGCTTCCAAGAAAACGCACTCATCAAAGCAAAATACTGTTTCGAAAAAACCGGAAAAGGAAGTGTAGGCGATGACAGCGGATTAGTTGTAGAAGCTTTGGATGGAAGACCAGGGATTTATTCAGCACGTTATGCAGGTAATCACAATTTCCAAAAAAACATCGAAAAAGTTTTGGAAGAGATGAAAGGCGAGCCCAATAGAAGAGCTTATTTCATCACTGTTTTATGTTTCAAAGATAAAGATGGCGAACATTACTTCGAAGGTCGTGTTTATGGTAATTTGACCACTGAGGTTTTTGGCTCAGATGGATTTGGCTACGACCCAATTTTCATTCCGGATGATTACAATATGACATTTGCTCAGATGTTGTCCGAAGAAAAAAACAAAATCAGCCATCGAAGTGAAGCTTTGAAATTATTTCTAGAATTTTTGAATTCCAGAGGGGGTATTTTGTAATTTTTGTGATGTTTTTGTATCTTTAGCCTTTTAATTTTCCACATATTTTAGAAAATTGAGTACATATCTTACAATCTTAGGATTCAATTCAGCAATTCCGACCATTAATTCCTCGCCAACTTCACAGTTTCTAGAAATGGAAGAACGTCATTTTTTAATTGATTGTGGCGAAGGAACTCAGGTTCAGATGCGAAAAGCAAAAGTTAGATTTTCTAAGATTAATCATATTTTCATTTCCCACCTTCACGGCGACCATTGTTTTGGTTTACCTGGATTAGTCGCATCTTTCCGATTATTAGGAAGAAAAACCCCTTTGAACATTTACGGTCCAAAAGGAATCAAAAAAATGATGGAAACTATTTTCGAAATCACCGAAACCTACAAAGGCTTCGAAGTCATCTATCACGAATTGGAAGGCAAAGAATCTGTGAAAATATATGAAGATAAAAGGGTAGAAGTCTATACAATCCCATTGAATCACAGAATATATTGCAACGGTTATCTCTTCAAAGAAAAACCAAAAGAACGTCATCTGAATATGAAAGAAATCTCAAAATATAAGGAAATTGAGATTTGTGATTTCCAGAATCTGCGTTTAGGAAAAGACTTTGTTTCGGAAGATGGAAATATTATCAAAAATTCTTTATTGACAACTGATCCGAAACCATCTGTATCTTATGCTTTTTGTAGTGATACTAAATATAACGAAGACATCATTCCAATTATAGAAAACGTAGATGTTCTCTACCACGAGTCCACTTTTCTCCACGTTTTGAAGGAAATGGCAGATTACACCGGACATTCAACCGCTTTGGAAGCTGCAACTATTGCAAAGAAAGCACAAGTTGGAAAATTGATTTTAGGGCATTTCTCCAATCGTTACAGTGACCTGAGTGTAATGACAGACGAAGCCAGACAGATTTTCCCAAACTCTTTCTTGCCAAAAGCTTTGGAGACTGTGAAAGTTGGATAGTTTTATTGAATTTTACTGAGTGGAAAATAACATTCGTTGACAGGATCTAATTCTCCCAACTTATCATCACAAGGAGTTTGCTTTTTCTTCCGCTCTTCAATACTATTTTTATAATCCCTTAAAATCTCTTGAATGTTTTTTGTTGGACTGTCCATTCCACGCCCAATCTTTTTAAAATTAACTTTTATATTTTTTAAAATTTTATAATTACTCAAAGCTTTTTCATTTATATAACTAAAGTCAAATAGGTCGACACAATGACCGTTAAAACCCTGTGATATTTTCCTGCCGAAAATTTGATTTCCATTTAAAAAGCATAACCCAAACCAATTTCCATCATTTTCTGGGTTAATATCCAATACGATTGCCTTGATGTTTTCTTCGCCAATATTAAGTTCGATCAAATCTCCGAACTTTAATTTTAAATTCTTGTCATCAACTTTCCAATAGTTTATAAGAAAAATATTAGGAGAATTATCATCTTCAAATTTTGAATTTTTAGGATTATAATTAGTTAAGAATAACATCAAAAGTAAAATTCTAATATTCATATAATAATATAATTAAAAATTTAGTTAAATTAATAATCATCACACCACATCAATACTCACAATACAAACCGCTAGAGTGATACAGAGTAAAGCAACAAAGAAAAGGATATCGGCAATGTTTTCTAATTTATCTGATAGCTTTTCCTTGTTAGTTCTAATTGCAAGAAAAGAAAAGGCACAACTCATCATCAAACAGAGAATCGCACCAACTGTAAACTCATCAAGATAAGATGAATGATTAAACTTAGAAATCTTCAAAGAAGTAATAATAACTAAACAAAATCCCAGAAGATTTGTAGATGCATTCAAGATATGAGGTGCCGTTTTTTTCATTTATTAAATTTGATCATTCAAAAATATTCAATAATTCTCTGTAAAATAGACATTTAATGAAATTTAATACTTTATTTAAAATTTCTTACTTTTACTAAATATCAAATTAATAAAAAATTAAGTAAAAAATTTTATATTTGTCAAAACCCTAAGTTATGCAATCAACATATATAGAAACTCAGCAAATCTCTTTTCAGGACTTCAAAAGCAGTATTTTAGATGACTATCGATTAGGAAGAATTTCCCGCGAAATGTCATATCTAGGAAGAAGAGAAGTTCTTACGGGGAAAGCAAAGTTCGGAATTTTCGGAGACGGAAAAGAATTACCTCAATTGGCAATGGCAAAAGTTTTCAGAAATGGAGATTTTCGTTCCGGATATTATCGTGATCAGACATTTGCTTTGGCAATCGATGCAGTTTCTATAGAAAGTTTTTTTGCACAATTATACGCAGATACTAGTGTAGAAAGAGAGCCAGCTTCTGCAGGTCGCCAAATGAATGGCCATTATGCTACAAGAAGTTTGAATGCAGATGGAAGCTGGAAAGATTTGACTGCTCAAAAAAATATCTCATCGGATATTTCTCCTACAGCAGGACAAATGCCAAGATTATTAGGTTTAGCTCAGGCTTCCAAAGTTTATAAATCTGTAAAATTCGATGGTTCTGAGAAGTTTTCAAAAGAAGGAAATGAAGTAGCTTTTGGAACAATTGGTGATGCTTCTACGGCTGAAGGTCATTTCTGGGAAACTTTGAACGCTGCTTGTGCTCTACAAGTTCCAATGATTGTTTCGATTTGGGATGACGGTTATGGGATTTCCGTACCGACTCAAAACCAAAGAGCAAAAGCCGATATTTCTGAAATGCTTTCTGGTTTCCAAAGAAAAACTGACGAAAAACAAGGTTGCGAAATAATCCAAGTGAAAGCTTGGGATTATCCAGCGCTGATGGAAGCTTATGCAAAAGCAGAACATTTTGCAAGATATGAAAGCGTGCCTGTTGTAATTCACGTAACTGAAGTGACACAACCGCAAGGACATTCTACTTCTGGATCGCACGAGCGTTACAAATCTGAAGATCGATTGCATTGGGAATCAGAATTTGATGGTTTGATAAAATTCAAAGAGTGGATTTTGGATTACAGTATAGAAATCGAAGGAAATGAAGAATATCTTGCCTCTGTAGAAGAATTAGATTTGATAGATGCAGAAGCTAAAAAATTAGTAAAAGATGGACAGAAAAAAGCTTGGGAAGTTTATCAAAAAACAATCACAGATATAAAACGAGAAGCTTTATTATTAATAGAACCTCTTAAGAATCAAAATACTGAAGTTTTTAATTTCATTGAAAACTTTAACAAAGTGATATCCGTAAGTAAGAAAGACGTATTTCATCTAATAAGACAAACTTTATTATCTACCCGAGCACAAGTTTCTCCCGAAAGAAATGCTTTGAAAGCTAAATATGAAGAGTTTCTGAAAGTTGAAAAAGATAATTATTCTTCACACCTTTACTCTCAATCCCAGTGGAAAGCAACCAATGTTAAAGAAATCAAGCCTATCTACTCAGAATCTTCTGAAGAAGTTGATGGAAGAGTAGTTGTAAGAAATAACTTCGATAAGATTTTTGAAAAATATCCTCAAGCTTTAGTTTTTGGAGAAGATGCTGGAAATATTGGAGATGTCAACCAAGGATTGGAAGGTCTACAAGAAAAATATGGCGATGTGAGAATTGCTGATACAGGAATCCGTGAAGCAACAATCCTCGGGCAAGGAATTGGAATGGCAATGCGTGGATTGAAGCCAATTGCCGAAATCCAATATCTGGATTATATTTTATATTGTCTTCAAGGGATGAGTGATGATTTGGCGACCGTTCAATATAGAACAAGAGGAGGTCAAAAAGCACCCGTAATCATCAGAACAAGAGGACATAGATTGGAAGGCGTTTGGCATTCTGGCTCTCCAATGGCGGGAATCCTTAATCTATCAAAAGGCATTAATATATTAGTTCCAAGAAGTTTAACAAAAGCTGCTGGATTTTACAATACAATGCTCCAAAGTGACGAGCCTGCTGTGATTGTAGAATGTTTAAATGGCTACAGATTAAAAGAAAAGCAACCTGACAATCTTGGAGAATTTACTATTCCTGTAGGAAAAATTGAAGTAACCAAAGAAGGAAAAGATGTAACTCTAGTAACTTATGGTTCAACATGGAGAATAGTTTCAGAAGCAGCAAAAGAACTAGAAAAAGTAGGAATCTCAGCAGAAGTAATTGATGTTCAGTCTTTGATTCCTTTTGATTTGTCTCACGAAATTGCAGAAAGTGTTAAGAAAACCAATAGATTGGTTGTGATTGATGAAGATGTAGAAGGCGGAACTTCGGCATTTATTCTTCAACAGATTTTAGAGAAGCAAAAGGCTTTCAAATTTTTAGATTCTGAGCCTTTAACTATTTCCTCGGAGAACCATAGACCTGCTTATGCAAGTGATGGAGATTATTTTAGTAAACCTTCTGCTGATGATATGGTAGAAAAGATCTATACAATTTTCAATGAAATAAATCCTCAAAAATATCCAGCGATTTATTAATAATAATTTCTAAAATAATCCTAAAAAACCTTTTGAAGATTCTATTTTCAAAAGGTTATTTTTTTGCAAATCTTCCACAAAAAAATCTTCTTTTTCATACCGAATTTCTATCTTTTCGAAAGTTTTCTTTCTATAAGAATAGCCCTCCATAAATTCCTCATTACTATCCCACTGCTGTAGATCCATCTTTCTCATCCAACTTATAAAATGGGAATGAGATTCAGCACGCAGACTCTTATTCCGTTTTATCAAAGTATATTTCATGCTGTTAATTTTAAACAAATTTATTAATAATAATTTATTATCGTTATTAATAGCTAATTAATTTTAGTTTATTAATTAAAAATTAACATTTACATATTGTATTTTCAATAATTTTTGAAAGTCTAGAAAATTTAATTATATTTGTATAAGAATTTAATCATCACAAAATGAAACTCGAAGAAGCTAAAGAAAAATATATCCAGACTTGGGGAACATTGGCCACCAATTGGGGAATCAATAGGACGATGGCTCAGGTTCACGCTTTGCTTCTTGCGGAAGGCAAACCTTTATCAACGGATGAAGTGATGGAAGTTTTACAAATTTCAAGAGGAAATGCTAATATGAATCTTCGGAATCTGCTAGAGTGGGGAATCGTGAAAAAAGAACTTTTGAAAGGCGATAGAAAAGAATACTTTGTAGCGGAACGCGACATGTGGTTTCTTTTCAAACAACTGGTAAAAGAACGTAAAAAAAGAGAGATTGAACCTGTTCTAAATTCTATTGCTGAACTCAAAATTGTAGATGAAGATACAGAAGAGGCCAAACGATTTACAGACCTGATGAAAGAAATGGAAAGTGTAACAGGTAAAGTTTTCAATATAATGGATTTAGCTATAAAAAGTGATGACCATTGGCTGGTTGGTAAAATCACCAACTTACTGAAATAGAAAGGAAAACATTTTCCTTTTTTATTTAGAATTAATTTTCAATAATTACTGAAAATATAAAATTTACAAAATTATTAATATTATTTCCTTTACAATCTATTTTCTCATAACAGTTCCTGTGATTGTTTTGGTAGGCTGGAAGTGTTTCACAATCGGCAGAATTTATCTATTGGATTTGTTCAGCGATATCCAGATATGTGATTCTGTCAATAGAATTTTGTTGATTGGATATTATCTAATGAATATCGGATATGTAACTTTTTCTCTTTCGGAAGGTTTAAAAACAGTGACAGCCGAATTATTTGTTGTGTCAATGTTTACAAAAATTGCAACAACGCTTTTACTGATTGCAGTGATGCATTATATCAATATTTTTCTTCTGACTTATTTCCGTAAACAAATATTATTAACCTTTAAATCATAAGATTATGACTGCTACTTACAATCTTACCGCTTACGCAATCTATTTGCCAATAGTTTTAACATTAACAGTTATTGTTTCTGAGCTACTTTTCCGCAATGCAAAAGTATTTATGATGGATATTTTTCATCAAAAATCTGACATTGCCTTAGCAACCAATTCTTTATTCAAAATTGGATTTTATCTGTTGAATATTGGTTTTGCGCTTTTAATCATTGAATTCAGTCAACTCATAACCGGAGAATCTCTGGTTGTTGGTTTGAGTAAAAAGATAGGAGGATTTTCAATTTATCTTGGATTGATGCTTCTTTTCAATCTGTTACTTTTTATGAAAGGAAGAAAGAAATCTAACGAAAAGAACTTACTAATAATTTAACTGATGAAAAACCTAATATTTAAAATCATAATGTTCTTCCTTTTTAGAACAAACCGAAGAACAAAAGGCGATTTTCTTAATTTTTAAAAACAGAAGAAAAATGATGGCAAAAATTTATTTGGAAACATTCATTAATGCTGATATTCGGAAAGTTTTTGATTTATCACGAGATATTGATCTCCACCAAAAATCAACAGCTAAAACCAACGAAAAAGCAATTGCTGGAAAAACCTATGGATTGATTGAACTTGGCGAAACGGTAACTTGGAGAGCCAAACATTTGGGATTTTATCAAACGCTTACAACGAAAATTACTGAAATGGAAAGCCCAAAAATGTTTACAGATATAATGACTAAAGGCGCTTTCAAATCGATGAAACATCAACACATTTTCAAAGAAAAAGATGGAAAAACATTGATGATTGACATTTTTGAATTCGAATCACCTTTTGGAATTTTTGGAAAATTGTTTAATAAAATATTTCTGAAAAATTATCTCAAAAAATTTCTAATTGAGAGAAACAAAATGATAAAAAAAATTGCAGAATCATCTCTTAATAATCAAATCTAAATCCAATTAATTTTCATAAATTTTCAAAATAATTCCAACCTTTTTTAAACTATTGCATCTTTCCTTATAAAAGCCAATGTATGGAACACGACATATACATAAGATGCAGAAATAAAGACCGCAACGCACAGCGGAAACTTTACGAAGAATATGCAGGACGATTCTTCGCAACCTGCAAACGTTACCTTAAAAATGACGAAGATGCGGAAGAAGCTTTAGCCGACTCTTTCTACCTAATTTTCACAAAGCTTGAACAACTTAAAAATTTTCAGGTTTTCGATGCTTGGGCAAAGAAAATTGTAGTGAATCAATGTTTACAGAAACTTCGCAAGAAACAACCGTTCTCAATTTCAATTGAAGAGAATTTTGTGGATTTACCGGATTCTGAATCGGAAAATGTTTCGGAAGAAAAAGGAATTTTGTCTCTTCTTAACTTTCTTCCGGAGGGTTGTCGCACGATTTTCAATCTGTTTGCGATGGAAGGTTATCCGCACAAAGAAATTGCGCAAATGCTTTCTATCTCCGAAGGTACGTCTAAATCTCAGGTGAATTTTGCCCGCAAAAAATTGCAGGAGCTTGTGAAACTTCAAACAATTAATTCTTAAAGTTAAAAAAAATGGAAAATCAAGATATCGATAAAATGTTCAATGATGCTGGGAAATCAGCAGAAGAAAATTCTACATTTCCTGCTTTTGAAAAAGTGTGGGAAAAAGTTGAAGAGAAATTAGATAAAAAAGAAAATAAGAAAAGAATCATTCCACTTTGGTTGCCTTACGGAATGGTTGCTGGATTGGCTTTGACCTTTGGCGTTTTGTATTTTGTGAAAGATGATAAAGTACAGATTCAACCTCAGGTTGCTTCGAAAGATTTTGGAAAACCAATTAATCCAAATCAAATTGAAACGCCGAAAAAAGTTGAAGAAATCAATAAAACTTTTGAAGAGAATCTGAACAAAAACCCAATTAAACCTACTGAAAGAAAAGATATTATTGCTTATCAAGATGTTGAATATAAGAACGATGAGTTTGATGAAATTTTCTATAGAACAAGAGTTAACAATCAGTCAACAAACGACAATTATATTGAAAAAAATATTTCAGAAACGCCACCACCAGCAATATCCAAAAGTTTAGAAACCTCTACAGGAATCGTTGAAAATTATGTTTATGAATCTGAAAAAACAAAAGATTTAGAATCTGTTACTGTAACCGCAATGGGGATTAAAAGAGATTCGAAAAGTTTAGGATATGCAACCACAACTGTAAACTCTGCTTTAATGGGAAGAGTTGAAGGACTCAAAATTTCTCCAAGTATGGGAAATCCTAGAAGTTCTTCAACAATTATGATTAGAGGAATCTCTTCTTATAATAAAACAAAAGAACCATTGTATATCGTGGATGGGAAAGTAGAATCGTCAAAGATTTTGACTGCTCTTAATCCAAATTCTATTGAATCTATGCAGGTTCTAAAAAAAGAAGCGGCAACCAGTTTGTATGGAAGTAAAGCCTTGAATGGTGTTGTCTTAATCAAAACAAAAAAACTTTCCAAAAAAGAAAAAAGAAAATTAAACAAAGAATGGGAAATTAGATTAAAGCAAATTGAAGAGTCTGAAAAAGAATTACCCGAAGCTGGAAAATTAACCGCAGGCGAAGTGAATGATTTCTCCAAATGGGATTATTGGCAAGACTTTGCGGTTCCAATTCTTGATCAATATAAAAAAACTTGGAAATTTTTCCCAGACAAAAGAGTTTCTGTACAATTGACCAATTTTGACATTAATCCAGTCATTGGTAAAAAATTAAAATTAATTGACGATAAAAAACAAATCATCTGGGAAAGTGTAACAGATAATCGTGGAAATGCAGAATTGTGGATTTCTTCGTTAATAGACCAGAAAACAAATTCGCAACAATATTCGATTATTGATGATGAAGGAAATGTTTTGTCAAATAATGTTAAAGAGTTCCGAAATGGGCAGAATTTAATAAAAGTTAATGATGATTGCATCAAAAAAAGAGCATTAGATTTGGTTTTCGTTGTAGATGCAACAGGTTCTATGGGAGATGAAATCAATTATCTTAAATCAGAATTATTGGATGTTCTAAAAAAGGTAGAAACTAATTTAACCCAAACCAACATAAGATATGGTTCTGTTTTTTACAGAGATAATGGAGATGAATATATTACAAGAAAATTCGATTTTTCAAATGATGCAGAAAATCTTATCAATTTTATTAAAAAACAAAATGCTAGAGGAGGCGGAGACAGACCGGAAGCGGTTGTTGAAGCTTTGGAAACTTCGATTGATGAATTAGCTTGGAACAAAGAGAATTCTACAAAAATAATGTTCTTACTTTTGGACGCGCCACCACATTTATCTGAAGGAAATATTGAAATTTTAAATCAGAAAATTAAATTAGCTTCCAAAAAAGGAATCACAATCATTCCAATTGCTGCTAGTGATACGGATAAACAAACCGAATATCTGATGAGAACATTTGCTTTATTAACCAACGGAACTTATACTTTTCTGACGAATGATAGTGGAATAGGAAATGATCATATCAAACCAACTGCAAGCGAATATGAAGTAGAAAAACTAAATGATTTATTATTAAGGTTAATCCTCCAAAGATCAACGGTTCCAGATTGTAAAAATGGTATAACAAAAGAATATATCAATAAAAAATTGGAAGTGGAAAGCCTAGATGAAAAAGATTTCGCTACCAAGGTTTATCCTAATCCAACAAAAGGAATTTTCAAAATTGATTTAAAACGTGATGCGGAAGAGTTTATTTTGTATGATTACACGGGGAAAATTTTAATCAAGAAAAATAACTTGGTAAAAGGACTTCACAATTTTGATATTACACATTATCCTCAAAGTGTTTATCTCGTTAAATTGAAATATGGGACAGAATCAGAAACATTTAAAATCATTAAAAACTAAATATAAAGCAACTGATAAAGTTGCTTTTTGTCATATTATGCTTTCAATAATTTTCCGTAAATTCGCTAAAATTTTTTAATCACAATGAACTACGATATTATTGTTATTGGAAGTGGACCTGGCGGTTATGTAACTGCAATCAGAGCTGCTCAATTAGGTTTCAAAACAGCCATTATTGAAAAAGAAAATCTTGGTGGAATCTGTCTTAACTGGGGTTGTATCCCAACAAAAGCATTATTGAAATCTGCTCACGTTTTCAATTATTTGAAGCACGCTGAAGATTATGGTCTTAATAAAGTGGAAAATCCAGGATTTGATTTTACTAAAGTTATCCAGAGAAGTAGAGGTGTAGCTTCTAAAATGAGTGGCGGAATCTCTTTCTTGATGAAGAAAAATAAAATCGATGTCATTATGGGAACTGCAACAGTGAAAGCTGGTAAAAAAGTGACTGTAGTAGATGCTGAAGGAAAATCAACAGAATATTCTGGAAATAATATTATCATCGCAACTGGAGCTCGTTCTAGAGAATTGCCAAACTTGCCTCAAGATGGTAAAAAAGTAATTGGATACAGACAGGCATTATCTCTTCCTGAACAGCCAAAATCTATGATTGTTGTAGGTTCTGGAGCTATAGGAATTGAATTTGCTGATTTCTATAACTCAATGGGAACCAAGGTTACTGTTGTAGAATTCTTACCAAACATTGTTCCTTTGGAGGATGAAGAAGTTTCGAAACACGTTGAGAAATCTTTGAAAAAAGCTGGTATCGAAATAATGACAAACTCTTCTGTAGAATCTGTCGATACTTCTGGAGAAGGAGTAAAAGCGAAAGTAAAAACTGCAAAAGGAGAAATTACGCTTGAAGCTGATATTCTACTTTCTGCTGTTGGAATCGCTTCTAACGTTGAAGGAATCGGTCTTGAAGCTGTTGGAATCAAAACTGAAAAAGGAAAAGTTTTGGTTAACGAATGGTACCAGACTTCAGTTCCAGGATATTACGCAATTGGAGACATTATCCCAACTCAGGCTTTGGCTCACGTAGCTTCTGCTGAGGGAATCACTTGTGTTGAGAAAATCAAAGGTCTTCACGTAGAAGCTATCGATTATGGAAATATCCCAGGTTGTACTTATTGTCATCCAGAAATCGCTTCTGTTGGTTTGACTGAAAAGCAAGCTAAAGAAAAAGGATACGAAATCAAAGTTGGTAAATTCCCATTCTCTGCATCTGGAAAAGCTACAGCTAACGGTGATGTTGACGGATTCATCAAAGTGATTTTTGATGCTAAATATGGAGAATGGTTAGGTTGTCATATGGTTGGTGACGGTGTTACTGATATGATTGCTGAGGCTGTTGTTGCTAGAAAATTAGAAACTACAGGACACGAAGTTCTTAAATCTATTCACCCACACCCAACAATCTCAGAAGCGGTAATGGAAGCTGTTGCTGCTGCTTATGGAGAGGTGATTCATATTTAATGAGATTAACATAATATTCATAATATAAAACCACAGAAATTTCTGTGGTTTTTTTTAATTTTACTTAATGGAGAATTCGAAAATAGGATTGGTTTTATCAGGAGGAGGAACACGTGGATTAGCTCACGCAGGAGTTCTAACGTTTCTTAAAGAAAAAAATATCGAACCGGATATCCTTTCTTGTTGTAGTGCAGGTTCTATTGTTGGTTCTCTTTATGCTTTCGGAAAATCACCGGAAGAGATTTTGGATTTTTTTAAATCTATCTATTTTTTCAATTGGAAACATTTTACATTTAATCAACCGGGCTTGGTTTCATCTGCTATTTTCACAACTTATCTTAATCCTATTTTTCAAGATATGACTTTGGGAGACTTAAAAAAAGATGTCAGAATTGTCGCAACTGAGCTCATTACTGGGAATCAAAAAGTATTTGAAAAAAACTATAAAGTTACGGATGCGATTATAGCTTCGTCCTGTATCCCTGGAATCTCCACACCTTATTTTATTAATGATGAAATGTACAGCGATGGAGGAGTTCTGAACAACTTTCCAGCTGATATCATCCATAACGAATGTGAAAACATAATTGGCGTTTATGTAACACCTCCACAAGATGTAGAGATAAATGACCTGAAAAGTATCCGTTCTGTGACAACTCGAGCTTACGAATTGTTATCTCATAGAACAGAGATTTATAAATTCGCTTTTTGTGATTGGTTCATCACTTCAAAAAAGTTATCGAAATATGGTATTTTCGAAAGAAACCCTCAACGTTTAGATGAAATTTTTGAAATCGGCTACAATGAAGCTAAACGTTCTTTTATAGAAAATGAGGAAGAATTCACTTTAATGTTTTTAAGAAAGCAATAATTACTTACTGTTTTTTTCTTCTTAAAGGGTCTCGATATTTTGATTATAAAATAATAATAATAATTTTAATACGCTCTCACACGATAAGATTAAACAATCATACGTGAGAGTCTCTTATCTTCTCTCCACAAGTTTTACAATACCTTGCATCCTCGTCGTTGTCTTGATTTCCACATCTTCGACATTGGAAATTAGTCTTTTTCTGCTTTCTGAATTCAGAAGTCACAATACCTGTTGGAACCGCAATAATGCTATAACCGCAAAGCATAACGATCATTGATAATACTTTTCCAAAAGGTGTCCCGGGTGATATGTCTCCATAGCCAACTGTAGTTATAGTCACAACAGCCCAATAGACACTTTGCGGAATACTACTAAAACCATTTTTACCACCTTCAACAATATACATCAACGAGCCAATTATAACAATGAAAATAATTATAAACAAAAGAAAGATGTAAATTTTTCTTGAGCTATGCTTCAAAGCAGAAACAATAAATCTTCCGTCGTGCATATAGTCTGCAAGATTGAAGATTCTGAAAATCCTTAAGATTCTCAACATTCTTATGATTGCTACAAAATGCCAAATAGGGAAAAATAAACTGATGTAAAAAGGAACAATTGACAAAAAATCTATAATTCCCAATGGGCTAAAAACATATTCTTCCCTATCTTTTATACAGATGATTCGAAGAATATACTCAACAGTGAATATCAAAGTGATAAAAAATTCGGCATAATAAAACTCTTTGTAATACTGTAATCTGATAATAGGAATAGTTTCCACCATTAATAAAATTGTACTGAACAGAATCAAGATCAGCAAACAGATGTCAAAAAACTTACCCGCTTTTGTATCCGATAAATAAATGATTTCATATATTTTTTTTCTCCAACCATCTTCAGGAATGAGGTCAAATTCCGGTTTTATTTTCATAACTACTAAATAAATGATGAATGTAGTAAAAATATATTATCTATCAATTATTAAAAATTAGACAAAAGTCATTTTTTTTAAGACAAAAGTCGTATATTTGTAAAAGAAAAATTACAAATATGAAAAAATATAAAACTTCAGAGCCTTCTAAAAATATGGTTCAAGAGACTGCAATGACTTATGGTTACCAAAACTTTGATGATGTTGGTGTTTTTAACTTGATTGATATTGCTAAAAAAGGTATTTCGTTTAAACTCTTCGACAGTATTTCAAAAAAGTTTCCTTTTACGATGCAGGATTGGGCGGATTTTCTTCATATTTCTGGAAAGACATTATCCCGCTACCAAAAAGAAGACAAGTCGTTTGATGTATTGCAATCGGAAAAGATTTTACAAATAGAAATGCTTTACAAAAGAGGAGAAGAAGTTTTTGGTTCTTCTGAAAATTTCTTGATATGGTTGCAATCGGAGAGTGTTGCTCTGGGAAAAACAAAGCCACAGGATTTATTGGGGAGTGTTTTTGGAATTTCTCTTCTTATGGATGAGCTCACTCGTATAGAACACGGCGTTTTAGCATAATTCGGATGATTGTTTACAGACTTTCAAAAGAAATCTACGCTAATGATCTTTCTGGAAAAGGAGCAGAAATAGCAGGCGGAAGATGGAATAGCAAAGGACGGCACACTCTTTATACAGGGCAGTCGATTGCGTTATGCGTGACGGAAATCGCCGTTCATATTCCTTTAGGGATTTTACCTAAGGATTATCGTTTGGTTCATATAGAAATTCCAGATGTTGAATTCTTTGAGCCGAAAAGACTCCCAAAAGATTGGAACATTTTTCCACATCCGAACAGTACTCAGAAAATTGGAGACAAATTCCTTAAAGAGAATAAGTTTCTATTGATGAAAGTTCCTTCTGCGGCGGTGCAAGGGGAATTCAATTATATTATTAATCCAAGACATATTAATTTTTCTGAAGTCAGAATCAAGAAAATAGAAAAGTTTACTTTTGATGACAGATTGTTCATCAGATAAAAATCAAGTTAAATGAAAATCAAAGAATTTATAAATGAATTTGAAAAGATAATTCCGGCAAGACAAGCGGAAGATTTTGATAATGTTGGTTTGCTTTGCGGAAATCCTGATAGAGAAATTTCTGGAATTCTAATTGCTCACGATGCTTTGGAGTCTATTGTTGATGAAGCTATTGAAAAGGATTTAAACTTTATATTTTGTTTTCATCCTATTATTTTTTCGGGATTAAAATCAATTACAGGAAAGAATTATGTTGAAAGAGCAGTTCTGAAAGCTTTAGAAAATAAAATTGCGATTTATGCAATTCATACAGCATTTGATAATGATTATTTTGGGGTTAATTATAAAATCTGTGAAGTTCTCGGTTTGAAGAATCAGCAAATATTAATGCCAAAACAAAATCAATTAAAAAAAATGGAAGTTTATGTTCCTGTTGATTCTGCTGAAAATTTGAAAAATGCTTTGTTCGAAGCTGGAGCTGGAAATATTGGTTTTTATGATGAATGTAGTTTTTCAATCAACGGAAACGGAACTTTTCGACCTTTAGAAGGCTCAAATCCCGTAACCGGAACTCAAAATAAAAGAGAAAACGCCAATGAAGTCTTACTTTCTGTGATTTTCGAAGATTATAAAAAACATCAGATTCTCTTTGCGATGAAACAAAATCATCCTTACGAAGAAGTGGCTTATCAATTAATTTCTCTCGAAAACGAAAATCAATATACAGGTTTGGGAAGATTTGGAGATTTGGAAACGGAAATGGATGAAACTGATTTTCTAAAATTCGTTAAAGAAAAATTTAATCTTAATATTATCAGACACAATTCTTTAACTCAGAAAAAAATCAAAAGAGTAGGTGTTTTAGGAGGAAGTGGAGCAAGCGGAATCAAGTCTGCAATTTCCGTAAAATGTGATGCTTATTTGACCGGCGATGTAAAATATCACGATTTCTTTTCAGCGGAAGATAAAATGTTGATTTGCGATATTGGACATTTTGAATCAGAACAATTTGTAACTCAACAATTATTTGAAATTTTGTCCGAAAAATTCACTACATTTGCAATCGCTAAAACGACAATAAAAACAAATCCTGTTAATTATTTTATATAGATATGGCTAAAGTAAACGAAATTTCTGTTGAAGAAAAATTAAGAGCTCTTTACGATTTGCAAATCATCGATTCCCGTTTGGATGAGATTCGCAATACAAGAGGCGAGTTGCCGATTGAAGTAGAAGATCTTGAGATAGAAATTGAAGGTCTTGAAAAAAGAGCCCAAAAATTCGAAACTGAAATTGCTGAGCAAAATGCTGAAATCAACAGCAAAAAAGACTTGATTAAACAAGCTCAATCTCTTATTGATAAATATAAAACACAGCAAGATAACGTTAGAAATAACAAAGAATTCGAAGCTTTATCAAAAGAGGTAGAATATCAGGAATTGGAAATTCAGTTAGCTGAAAAAAGAATCAGAGAATTCGGTGGAAAAATCGACCACAAAAAAGAAACTTTGTCTGATTTGAATGCTAAAATCGAGGAGTTGAAAAACCACTTGAACCACAAGAAAAACGAATTGGATAATTTGATTTCTGAAACTCAGAAAGAAGAAGATTATCTATTGGAAAAATCTAAGGAATTTGCAGAAAAAATCGATGATAGATTGTTAGCTTCTTACCAAAGAATCCGTCAAGGTTCATCAACAGGTCTTGCAGTTGTAGGATTGGAAAGAGGTGCACCAAAAGGTTCTTTCTTCACGATTCCACCACAAAAGCAAATGGAAATTGCTCAGAGAAAGAAAATCATTATCGATGAGCATTCTGGAAAAATCTTGGTAGATGACGAGTTGGTAAACGAAGAAACTGCTAAAATGGAAGATATTATCAAGTTCTAATCAGAATTTGATTTTGATAAATAACAAAAGAGACCTGAAAATCAGGTCTCTTTTCAGTTTGAGAAAATAATATAATTACCGGATATTAATAGAACCGGAGCTGCTTTCGTTTTTGGTTATCTTGTTAAGGTCACCTCTTTTCACAACATTGATATCTCCGCTGGAAGATGCGCTTGCCGTCAAACTATTACGAACACCAATTGTAATGTTAGCCGAAGAAGAAGTTGTAAGAACAGCGCTATCTGCGGTTAGATTTTCAGCCTTGATATCTCCTGATGAAGAAGCTTGTGCGCTCACATTATCAGCTTTTCCTTTGATGTTGATTCCGCCTGACGAAGAAGTTTGAAGATTAAGACTTCTCGCCAAGATTTCTCCGTTGAAATCTCCACTGCTGGAAGCTTGGATATTCACTTTATCACCATTAATGTTTCCTTTGATATTTCCAGAACTTGAAACTTTTACATCAAGGTCCGAGAATTTGAAATCATCTTTCAAAACAATGCTTCCACTTGAGTTGGCAACTAATCCTTCAAAATCTTTTGCATAAACTTTAATTTTGATTCTGTCGGTTGATATATTCAGTTTATCTTCAGATTGGATTTTTACCTGAACTTTTCTTCCTTCTTGCTTTACAACTACATATTGCATTAGGTCAGAAGGTGCGTAAACAACAATTTTTTCTTCACTGGATTTATAAACTTCTGCGCTCAGAGAAGTCGAAATCTGCAATTCGTCAAAGTCAACCGAATAAGATTTCTCAATCACTTCACCTTTTCCGGAATCTGATAATAGGTGAGAAAACATCACATCATTGGAACCGTTTTTGGTTTGTATGCAAGAAAAATTGGTAACCGATGCCAAAAGAACTAGGGATAAAAGTTTTATTTTCATAAGAATAATTTTTATAGTTTTTGTTTTATATAAGTAAGACAATTGGAAGCTTTGTTTCATTACATTCAAAAATTATTTTTTCTCATTCTAAATAATTTTCTAAATTTACATCATAAAAATAAATACTAATTTATGAAATCGTTTAGATTCCATATGCCATTGAAAATTAATAAATAACTTCATATGAAAAATATATTATTCGCATTCGTTTTGATTGGTCTTTCTGTTTCTGCATTTGCACAATCCGGTCCTCCGGCTGGTGATGCAAAAGTGGGAGAGTTCTACGGTCAGGATGTTTCTGCAAAAGCCGTTAAAAAAGCCATTTCTACGGATGAACTTAATAAAGAATTAAAAGCAACTCCAAAAATCGCTAAAACTTCCGTAAAAGGAAAAGTGACCGGAGTTTGTCCTAAAAAAGGATGTTGGGTAAGTCTGGCAACAGATTCCGGAGAAACTTTTTTCGTTAAAATGAAAGATTACGCATTTTTCGTTCCGACGGCTTTGGAAGGCAAAACGGTTGTTTTGGAAGGTAACGCGGAAAGCAAAACCACTTCTGTAAAAGAATTGCAACATTACGCAGAAGATGCTAAAAAACCTCAGGCAGAAATCGATGCGATTACAGAGCCAAAAACTGAAACTAGATTTTTGGCAAGCGCAATCAAGGTTGTAGAATAGATAAAAAAGCTCCCTTTAGGGTTGGGGCAACATATAATTTATAAGCTTCAGATTTTTCTGAGGCTTTTTTATTTGGGCGTAACCCTTTATTTTGTTTGCCTTTCACGTTTGGTCTGCAAAAGAAATTTTCTGCAAGGCAAACAAAACAAGCGGGTCGGGCTATCCACTCATATCTTTTGTTTTTTTTCATAAACATTTGTCTTTCTGATAGAACCTAAATCCCAGAAAAAAACAAAAGGATAACCATTACTATCCCTTACGCGCTGGCGCAAAAATCAACGTCTGACATCCATCATTCCGCTTCACAATTCCAATTAATGTGCGTATATTTGGGAAAAATTTTTCAAAAAATGGCAGACTGGAAAATCGTCAAAGAATACGAAGATATTACCTATAAAAAATCAAATGGCGTAGCAAGAATCGCTATCAACAGACCAGAAGTCAGAAACGCTTTCCGACCAAAAACAACCTCAGAATTATATGATGCTTTTTATGATGCTTACGAAGATTCGTCAATCGGAGTGGTGTTATTGACAGGAGAAGGTCCAAGTCCAAAAGACGGCGGTCACGCATTCTGTAGTGGTGGCGACCAAAAAGCACGTGGACATCAAGGTTACGTTGGCGAAGACGGAAGACATCGTTTGAATATCTTGGAAGTACAACGTTTGATTCGTTTTATGCCAAAAGCTGTGATTGCTGTAGTTAACGGCTGGGCAGTTGGCGGTGGACATTCGCTTCACGTAGTTTGCGATTTGACTTTAGCGAGTGAAGAACACGCGATTTTCAAACAAACTGATGCTGATGTTACAAGTTTCGACGGAGGTTATGGTTCTGCTTATTTGGCGAAAATGGTTGGTCAGAAAAAAGCGAGAGAAATTTTCTTTTTAGGGAGAAATTATTCAGCGAAAGAAGCAGAAGCAATGGGAATGGTAAACGCGGTAATTCCTCACGCTGAATTAGAAGACACAGCTTACGAATGGGCTCAGGAAATCCTTGCTAAATCTCCAACTTCTATCAGAATGCTAAAATTCGCTATGAATTTAACAGACGATGGAATGGTTGGTCAACAGATTTTTGCAGGTGAAGCAACACGTTTGGCTTATATGACAGAAGAAGCAAAAGAAGGTAGAAATGCTTTCTTAGAAAAACGTAAGCCTAACTTTGGTGATGACCAGTGGATTTCTTGATATTTTACATTGTCAAAAGTACAAAGTAAAAGGTATTTATAAACTTCAAACAAAAAAAACATTGTACAATGTACATTGTACATTTTGCTTTTTACAAAAAAATAAATGAAACATTGGATACAAGCTGCAAGGCTTAGAACGTTACCACTTTCACTCAGTGGGATTATTATGGGAGCTTTCATTGCAAAATGGAGACTTTCTCAAGAAGGTGGAAATTGGGATTGGAGAATTTTCGTTTTGGCGCTTCTCGTAACATTATTATATCAAGTCCTTTCCAACTTTGCCAATGATTATGGCGATGGTGTAAAAGGAACAGACAAAAATAGAATTGGTGAAGCAGAAAGTAGAGCCGTAGCTTCAGGAAAAATTACGGCGACTCAAATGAGAAATGCAGTTATATTGCTTTCGGTTTTATCTTTTGTAGCAACTGTTACTTTATTGTACGTTGCTTTTTATCCTACAAATATTAGAGAATTCTGGATTTTTATCGGATTAGGAATTGCTTGTATTTTGGCGGCAATTGGATATACAGTTGGGAAAAAACCATACGGATATATGGGATTGGGCGATATTTTTGTCTTTATCTTTTTCGGATTGGTTTCGGTTTGTGGAAGTTATTTTCTGTTTACCAAATCATTTGATTATGATATTTTAATTCCAGCTTCAGCAATTGGAATGTTGAGTATGGCAGTTCTTAATCTGAACAATATGAGAGACATCGTAAATGATGAATTGTCTGGCAAAAAAACTTTAGCACTGAGATTAGGATTTAAAAAGGCGATGATTTATGAGATTGTTTTACTACAACTTCCAATCTTGCTGATGTTAGCTTTTTTAATGTACAATGGATTTCAGGAAAAAGGTCTTTATTATCCATTTATCGTAATGATTCTGATATTTCCTTTTATGAAATTACGAAGAACAATTATGAAAATTCAAGAGCCAAAATTGCTTGATCCATTTCTAAAACAAGTTGGAATCTTGACCTTTATGATGGCTGTTTTAACGGCTGTCGGACTTAATTTTGTTAATCTATAAATCAAATAAAAATGAAAATAAAATTCTTAGGACAAAACTGTTTTTTGTTCACATATAACGGTGTAACAATCCTTTCTGACCCTTTTTACAACTATCAAAAAGCGCAGTCTGGTTTTGATATAACAGCTCAGAAAATCGATTATGTGTTGATTACGCACGCGCACGGCGACCATATCGCAGACGTAAAAGAAGTTCTTGAAAATCACCCTGAAGCAACTGTAATTGGTCAGCCTGAGATTTGTGGATATTTTGGACATTCTAATAATATCGATATCAATTTCGGAGGTTCTGCAAAATTAGACGGTTTGAAAATTTCTATGGTTCCTGCATTACACACAAGTTCTTTCCCGGACGGTTCTTACGGTGGATTGGCTTCCGGATATATTTTCAGATTTGCTGATGGAAGAAATCTTTATTTGGCTGGAGATACAGGTGTAACTGCAGAAATGAGCTTGTTTCCGCAGGTTTTCGGGAAATTAGATTTATCGATTCTGCCAGTTGGAAAACATTACACGATGTGTCCTAGAAAAGCGGCTTTTGCTGCATCAGAATTATTGAAAACACCGAAAGTAATTGGTTGTCATTTCGATACTTTTCCACCGATTGAAATCAATCACGAAGAGGCTAAAAAGCATTTTTCTGATAAAAACATCGAGTTTTCTTTACCAAAACTAGGAGAGGAGTTCGAATTCTAACAAAAAAATTAAGAGATTAAGTCAATTCAAAATCTTGAACATTACTTAATCTCTTAACATATAGAAATAAAAAATGGCAAGCTACCTAAATCACACCGCTACAACCGATTACCTTTGCTGCGTTCCCACCCTGGAGGATTCTCAGGAGCTGGTTGTTTAGGACTTGCCGGTGCAAAGATAGGAAAATATTGCAATTTCAAAAACGGAATTAATGAAAATACCTTTACTTATCAACTTAACTGAGGTTAATAAATTGATTATTAAGGCTAAAAATTTTCATTTTTTTAATTAATTAAGTATCAAAAATTAGATTTATGACAAAAAACCCGATAGCTTTTGGCTTTGGTTTGTACGCAATCACTATGTTTTTATTCTTCGTAGTGTATTATTTTTTCGCAGGACCAGATTATTTTAACATATCAATTAATGTTAATGCGTTTGGATTAACTTTCATTTACAGTTTAATGGGATTTCTTTCTGTATATTATCTGAGAAAGAATGTTGGAGAAATCACTTATCCTCAGGCATTTAAACAGATTTTTATAACATTATTTGTTGGCGGTTTTTTATCTTTTATGTCGATTTTTTTGTTTCTTAATTATGTTGATACAGATGCCCGAGATATGCTGAATCATCAACATATTGAATCAGAATTGACTAAACTAGATGAGTCTTATAACAAGCAAATCAAGGAGATAAACCCAAAAGATACAGAAAAAATTAAAAGCTTGAATGATGAGTACAAAAAAATGAGCATCGGTATCAATGGCGCCAAAAAGCAAAATATTAATTATTTTTCATTCAGTTTTTTGTCTGCTATCTTTGGAGGCGTTTTACTATTTTATTTACTTTTGTCTATCGTGATTGCAGGATTTTTGAAAAACAAAAAACGCTACGAATAGTTTGGTATCAATTTTATACGTATCTTTACTAAAATAATACGTGATGACAACAAAATTGACTTTGACTGTGGAAAAATCAGTTATAGAAAAAGCAAAAAAATACGCTAAAGGAACACAGAGAAGCCTTTCTGAGATGGTTCAGAAATATTTGGAATCTTTGGTTGAAGAATCCGATAAAAGTGAACTTTCGCCCAAAATCAAAAAGCTAGCCGGTAGTTTGAAACTTCCTGAAAATTTTGATTATGATAAAGCATTAGATGATTATTATAAAGAAAAATATGATTTATAATGAATTTCTTTATAGATACCAATCTGATTTTAGACTTCTTATCGGAACGCAAACCATTTGCAGAAAATGCCAATCAGATATTCAATTTGGCTTATAACAAACATATTTTTCTTTATGCATCATCACAATCGGTATTAACCTCATATTATATTTTAAAAAAAGCTTTTGCAGAAGAAAAAGTGAGAAAATCTCTGTCAGAAATTCTTGAAATAATAGAGATTATTTCTGTAGATAAAATAATTTTGCAAAAAGGTTTAAAATCAATTCATAAAGATTATGAAGATGCTGTACAGATTTTTTGTGCTCATAAAACAGAAAATTTAATAGGCATTATCACTCGTGATATGAAAGATTTCTCTACCTCAGAAATTTCGGTTTTTGCACCTGACGAAGCAATTATTTACATTAATAAAAAACTTAAAAGTTGAACCATTTGAATTTATCTATTATAGTTCCACTTCTCAACGAAGAAGAATCTCTGGAAGAACTCTTTACCAGAATTGACCAAGTTTGTCGAGACAACAAATTATCTTACGAAGTTTGGTTCATAGATGACGGAAGCACGGATTTGTCTTGGTCCATCATAGAAAATATGAAAATCCAACATCCGCAGATTCACGGGATTAAATTCTCCAAAAACTACGGAAAATCTCAGGCTCTTCACGCTGCTTTTGAAAAAGTAAATGGCGATGTGATTATTACAATGGATGCTGATTTACAGGATTTTCCAGAAGAAATTCCTGAGCTTTATGAAATGGTTACTACAGGCAATTACGATATTGTTTCAGGTTGGAAAAAGAAGCGTTTCGATAATGTGATGACCAAAAATATTCCTTCAAAACTCTTCAATGCAGCAGCTAGAAAGGTTTCGGGGGTTTCGCTACACGATTTCAATTGCGGATTGAAAGCTTACAAGAAACAAGTTGTAAAATCCATTGATGTTTACGGCGATATGCACCGTTATATTCCGGTTTTGGCAGCTAATGCAGGTTTCAGAAATATTACGGAAAAACCTGTTCAGCATCAGGCAAGACCTTATGGAACTTCGAAGTTTGGAACGGAACGTTTTGTTCGCGGATTTTTGGATTTGGTGACACTTTGGTTTGTCAGCAGATTTGGTGGAAGACCAATGCATTTCTTTGGAGCAGCAGGAACTTTGATGTTTATTATAGGTTTTCTGTCGGCAATTTGGCTGGGTGTTTCAAAACTGATTGACGTTTATATTTTCAAAATTTATGGAAATCTGATTGCTGATAATCCTTGGTTTTTCATTGCATTGACGATGATGATTTTGGGAAGTTTACTTTTCGTTGCAGGATTCTTAGGCGAATTGATTATCAGAAGCAATCGCGACCACAAAAATTATCATATTGAAGAAATGATTTAATTATGAGTCATCATTTGTTATTGATTATCCATCTTTTAGGCGCTACGGTTTGGGTTGGCGGACATTTGATTTTAGCGGTAACAATTTTGCCAGAAGTTTTAAAAAAAAAGGATGTGGAAATTCTCCTCGATTTCGAACGAAAGTATGAGAAAATAGGAATTCCAGCGTTACTTCTGATGGTTATAACAGGCGTTTGGATGTCTTACCAATTCGGAATTGGATTTTCAAATTGGTTTCATTTTTCGAATCCAATAGAAACTGTGATTTCCTTAAAATTGATTTTACTTCTGATAACTGTATTGTTTGCAATCAGTGCAAATTTCTTTGTGATTCCAAAACTGACGGCTAAAACTCTACCATTAATGGCTTTTCACATTTTGTCGGTTACAACAATCGGTGTTCTGATGCTTTTATTGGGAAGTTTCGTGAGATACGACGGACTTTCTTTTTGATTAAAGTCATCTTCTGATTTTCTGAAAATAATTGTAAATTGCTTCGAATAAAAATTACTCAATTGAAACGAATTATTAATTCCTTTACATATCTTTTTATCTTTTCGATAATAATAATTTCTTGTGGAAAAGTATCCCCAAAAGGAGAAATTCAATCAAAAGATATTGAACTCTCTGAGTTTTCAAAATTAGACTTAAAAGGAAAATTCCGAGTGTTTTATGTTCAGAGTCAGCATAACTTTGTGAATGTAGAAACTTATCCTAATTTCTTCGATAATCTTAATATTGAAGTTAAGGATAAAAATCTTTCAATCTCGGAGAAAAACGAAACGGATAAAGTGGATTTTTACAATATCACGATTTATGGAAAAAATCCTTTTGATGTGATTAAAATAGCTGATTCTGTAGAACTTAACATCTCAAGCCAAATGAAAGTCGAAAATTTCGCGCTTCATTTAAAAGATAATGCTAAATTTATCGGTTCAGTGATTTCAGAGAAATCGGAGATCGAAATGACAAATAAAAGTCGTGCTAATCTGTTGGGAAAAACAACTTTAGCCAAGCTTAATATCAAGGATACTGCGAGTATTATTTCGCCATATTGGTATATCAAAGATTTGGAAATCGAATCTCAGAACGGAAATTATGCAGAACTGAGTGTAGATGAAGAAATCAAAGGAAAAATCGGTAATACTTCGAAATTGGTTTATTACGGAAATCCTTCGAAGAAACTGAAAGTAACTGAAAAAGCGACTTTAGAGAACAATAAATTGAATTAAAACAAAAAACTATAAAATAATGTCAGAATTATCAACATTAGATAAAGCAAAACTTTGGCTTCTTGATGCTTTCGACCTCGAAACCAAGACAGCTGTTCAAGCCCTCATTGATTCAAATTCACCGGATTTGGAAGATTCTTTTTACAGAGAATTAGAATTCGGAACTGGAGGAATGCGTGGCGTAATGGGCGTTGGAACCAATCGTCTTAACAAATATACATTAGGTCAAGCTACACAAGGACTTGCGAACTATCTTCATCAGCAGTTTTCCGGCGAGATTAAAGTAGCAATTGCTTATGACGTTCGTAATAACTCAAAAGAATTCGGGAAAATCGTTGCTGATGTTTTGACAGCGAACGGAATCAAAGTTCTGTTGTTCAAAGAACACCGTCCAACTCCGGAATTATCTTTCACCGTTCGTGATAAAAAATGTAACGCAGGAATCGTTTTGACGGCTTCTCACAATCCACCAGAATATAACGGTTACAAAGTATATTGGAATGACGGTGCACAAATTGTACCTCCTAATGATGAAAATATCATCAGAGAAGTTTATGCGACTAAGTTTGAGGATATCAAATTTAATGGAAATGATAACCTAATCGAATGGGTTGGCGAAGACCAAGATGATGTTTATATCGATGCTTGTATGGAAAATTCTCTTTACCAAAATGTAGGAAGAGACAATCTGAACATCGTATTCACATCTATCCACGGAACAACTTATACAACAGTTCCGAAGGCATTGAAAAAAGCCGGATTTACTAAATTAGATTTGGTTCAGGAGCAAATGATTCCAAGTGGAAATTTCCCAACAGTCGCTTCTCCGAATCCGGAAGAACCAGCAGCGCTTTCTATGGCAATGGATTTGGCTAGAATTACTAATGCTGATATCGTTATTGGAACAGACCCAGACGGTGATAGATTAGGAATTGCAGTTAGAAATCTTGAAGGCGAAATCCAATTATTGAATGGAAATCAATGTAACACAATCTTGACTTATTATATCCTTGACCAATGGAAAAAAGTTGGAAAAATCACAGGAAAAGAATTCATTGGCTCTACGATTGTGACTTCTGATGTTTTCTTTGATGTTGCAGAGAAATTCGGAGTAGATTGCAAAGTTGGACTAACGGGTTTCAAATGGATTGGAAAAATGATTCGCGATTTTGAAGGTCAGGAAAAATTCATTTGTGGCGGTGAAGAAAGTTTCGGTTTTATGACCGGAGATTTCGTTCGTGACAAAGATTCTTGTGGTTCTATTTTAACGGCTTGTGAAATCGCTGCGTGGTGTAAAGCCAATGGAACAACCATTTATGAATACTTGATTGATATCTACAAAGAAGTTGGATTGTATTACGAAGGATTGATTAATGTCGTAAGAAAGGGTAGAACAGGAGCTGAAGAAATCACCCAAATGATGAGCGATTTCAGAAGTAATCCGCCGAAAGAAATTGCGGGTTCTCTTGTAGAAGAAGTGAAGGATTTCAAAGAGCAGACTTGTTTCGTAGTTTCTAAGAACGAGAAAAAAGTGATGGACGATATTCCAAAGTCTAACGTGTTGATTTTCTATACCCAAGACGGAACTAAAGTTTGCGTGCGTCCTTCCGGAACCGAGCCAAAAATCAAATTCTATGTTTCGGTGAAAGACAGCATTTCTTCCAAAGAAGATTTTGTTACAAAACTTCCTAAGCTTGAAGAGAAGATTGCTAAGGTAAAACAGGATTTGAATCTGTAATTGAAAATTTTTATTAGAATAGAAATATAATCTAAAATATTTTTAACATAAAGTTCTCAATTACTGATTTAATTTAGTTTTGAGAACTTTTTTGTTATGTAATTTGATTTACTCAGTTGCATTTAAGACTTTTGTAAATCATAAAAAGTAAAAATCTGAATTAAGTTTCGGAAAAACATCAAAAAATAAATAAGTGAAAGTATCAAAACTCGCATCTAACCTGATTGGTTCAGAAATCATAAAAATCGGAAATGAAGTTAACGATTTGAAAGCCAAAGGAGCACAAGTCTCAAATCTTACAATTGGCGACCTTAATTCTAACATCTATCCAATTCCATCGGAGTTGAAACAAGGAATTGAGAAAGCTTATAAAAATAATCTTACAAATTATCCACCAGCAAACGGTTTGCAATCTTTGAGAGCATCTGTTAGCAATGACTTGAAAAAACGTTGGAATCTGGATTATTCAGCTAATGATATTTTAATTACGGCTGGTTCCAGACCTTTGATTTATGCAGTTTTCAAAACGATTGTTGACGAAGGCGATAAAGTGATTTACCCGATTCCTTCTTGGAATAACAATCATTATGCTTATTTGACAACTGCTAATGCGGTTGAAGTTCAAACTCAGGAATCTAATAATTTCTTACCAACAGCGGAAGATTTGAGACCACATCTTGAAGGCGCAGTTTTACTTTGCCTTTGTTCTCCGCTGAATCCAACCGGAACAATGTTCACAAAAGAGCAATTGTCTGAGATTTGCGAATTGGTTTTGGAAGAAAATAAAAGGAGAGGAGCAGACGAAAAACCGCTTTACTTGATGTATGACCAAATCTACGCAATGTTGACTTTTGGTTCAGACCATTACAATCCGGTAAGTCTTTTCCCTGAAATGAAAGATTACACTATTTATGTTGACGGAACGTCTAAATGTTTTGCAGCGACAGGTGTTAGAGTAGGTTGGGGATTTGGACCGAGTTTGGTGATTGACAAGATGAAAGCTTTGTTAACTCACGTTGGAGCTTGGGCGCCAAAACCTGAACAGGAAGCTGTTGCTGAGTTTTTAGCTGATGATTCTGCAGTGGATACATTCTTAGATGATTACAAACAAAAACTGAACACAAGTTTGAAAGAACTTCACGCAGGAATCCAAGATTTGAAATCTAAAGGTTTTGCAGTGGAAAGTATCTCGCCAATGGGAGCGCTTTATTTAACCATCAAGTTGGATTATCTGGGTAAAACTACACCGGACGGAAAAGTTTTGGAAGATTCTACAGATTTAGTTTTCTATCTGATTAATAATGCAGGAATGGCTTTAGTTCCGTTCTCAGCTTTTGGAAATGATAAGTTGGTTCCTTGGTTCAGAGCTTCTGTTGGAGGTTGTTCTTTGGATGATATTAAGGATTGTCTTCCTAAATTAAAACAAGCTTTAGAAAATTTAAAATAATTGGAAAAAATTCGATTTGTATTTGGAAAAAATTCTATCTTTGTGGAAAGCAAAGTGAAATGATTACAAACAAAGAAAAAAATAATTCAAAAAAAAATCGAGTAGAAGAACCTATAGCGGCTTATGGAACCATCAACTCTGTGTTTCATAAGTTTGCTATAAAAGACGACTATAAACTCTTGAAAAAAGCAAGAGAAGGTCTTAGAACAGACGTTTTTTATTCTCTAGCCGATGCTATAAAAATGCCAGAAAAAACACTGGCATCTGTGATTAATCTATCTCCAAGAACCATAAGTAATTATAGAGATCAGGAAAAAGAATTAGATCCAATCTATAGTGAGCATCTTTTGAAACTAATCAATTTATACAGTTTTGGAAAAGAAATTTTGGGGAGTTTAGAAGAATTTGGACTTTGGATGAACCGTCCTTTTTGGAATTCAGAAGATAAACCGATTGATTTTATTTCAACTTCTGGTGGTGTAGATCTTATCTACGAAGAGATAGAAAAATTAGCACAAGGTTATCCTGTCTAATGTTAGTATTTAGAATTGTTCATAAAAGATATGCTGATTCTCTTTTTGCAAGTGGATTAGAGGGAAGATGGAACTCTGAAGGAAAAAAAGTTCTTTATACTGCAGAAAGTATTTCTTTGGCTTATTTAGAAACATTGGCGCATAGAAAAGGCTTGGGATTTAATAAAGATTTTAAAATAATGATTATTAAAATTCCTGATACAGTAGACTTTCAAATTGTAACTTCTTCAGAATTAACAAAACATTGGAGAGATTTTCGAAATTATTCAGCTTGTCAAAAAATCGGTGATATTTGGTTTGAAAATGGAGAAGAATTGGGCTTAAAAGTTCCGTCGGCGGTGGTTCCAGAAAATTATAATGTTGTAATCAATACCTTTCATCCAGATTTTAAAAAAGTTAAATTAATAGATGTTCTAGATTTTGAACCTGATGAGAGGTTGGAACAAATTATTAAACAATATCAATCCTGATAATTCATAATTAAATTAAATATGAAAGTTATCGCAGTTATTCCTGCTCGTTATAATTCTACAAGATTTCCAGGTAAAATGATGGAGATTTTGGGAAACAGAACCATTATTACAACCACTTATCAGAATGTTGTCGAAACTGGTTTGTTTGATGAAGTGTTTGTGGCTACAGATTCCGAATTGATTTTTGATGAAATCTCCAAATACGGAGGAAAAGCGGTGATGACAGGCGAACACGAAACAGGAAGCGACAGAATTGCGGAAGCTGTTCAAAACATCGATTGTGATATTGTCATCAATGTTCAAGGTGATGAGCCTTTTCTCAAAAAAGAACCTTTGAAACAATTAATTGATGCCTTTTCTAACGATGATAAAAAAGAAGTTTCTTTAGCTTCATTGAAAATTCAATTAAAAGAATCGGAGGAAATCCAGAATCCGAATAACGTAAAAGTCGTTACTGATAATAATGGATTTGCATTGTATTTTAGCCGTTCTGTGATTCCTTTTCACCGAGAATTATCTTATAATGTCAACTATTACAAACACATTGGCGTTTATGCTTTCAGGAAAGAAGCCTTGATTAAATTCTCTTCTTTGGAAATGACTCCTATGGAAATTTCGGAAAAATTGGAGCAATTACGCTACTTGGAAAACGGTATGAAAATTAGAATGGTAGAAACGGATTTTATAGGAATTGGGATTGATACTCCGGAAGATTTGGAGAAAGCCAAACTGCTGATATAATGATTAATGTCGTTTTTAGTCAGATTTAATATCATTAAAAAGTTCAAAACTTAATAAAAATCCTATCTTTGAAATCCTAAAATTTTTGAATGAACAGAATAATTGTCCTTTTTGCTATTATATTTTCACAAATTATTTTTGCACAAACCGCAAAGGAAATCATCGATAGAAATATCGAAAATTCGGGAGGTCTTACCCAATGGAAACTCCTGAATACGGTTCAAATACAAGGACGAGTAACGCTTGGCGTGAATGATTCTTATCTGATGAAAATCTACCAGCAACGCCCAAATCTTACCAAAACAGCTATCCTTATAGCCGGAAAAGAAACACCTGTTGAAGGTTATGACGGAAAGAATGGTTATGCGATGAATTACGCTCAGAACAAGCTTACACAATATAATGATTATGTTCCTGAAAACTTTGATAATGATTTTATTGATTACGAAAGCAAAGGTTTTGAAGCTGAACTTCTAGGAAAAGAAAAAATCGGAGAACAAGTTTATTTCAAAGTAGAATTGACAAAAAACGTTAATAAGACCATTTATTACTTTGATGTCAAAAATTATTCGCTGTACCGTGAAATCAAGAAAGATGAAACGTTGACTTATTCTGATTACAGAAAAGTAGGAAACTTATTAATGCCTTACAGAATCGAGTCGTCTTCGCTTAAAAAAGACAGCGATTATGTAATGATGATTAATAAAATCGAAATCAATAAAGAATTGCCTAAGAATACTTTTAAGTTTTAAAAGTGTAACAATTTATCAATGTAGTAGTAGAGAATTTAAATTCATTTTTATACTAATAGATTGCTAAATTGTTAAATTAAAGAAAATGGAAATCGAGGAAATCCGCGAATATTGTCTATCCAAAAAAGCTGTAACAGAAGGTTTTCCTTTTGATAATGAGACATTGGTGTTCAAGGTCGGAGGAAAGATATTTTTGTTTCTGCCTTTGGAAAGTTCTCAACCAACATTTTCTGTAAAAACCGACCCAGCTTGGAGCGAGGAACTCAGAGAAAAATACTTCCAGATTGCTGGCGCATTTCACTTAAATAAAAACCATTGGAATTCAGTTCTTTGTGAAGGTCTTAAAAAAGAATTGATTTTGAAATTAATTGACCATTCCTACGATTTGGTTTTCAAATCTTTGACGAAAAAGTTACAAGCGGAAATTAACAATTCTTAAAACTGAAATTCCTCAGTCAATTTTTTATCTAAATCCAATTTTTCAATCAATTTTTCCAAACCTTCGAATTTAATTTCATCGTGAAGAAAATCTCTGAATTTAATTGTGATTTCTTTATCATAAATATCTTGGTCAAAATCCAAAATATAAACTTCCGTATGTAAAGATTCATTCTTATCATCAATGGTTGGATTGGTTCCAATACTCAACATTCCTTTATAGAATTGATCATCAATCCAAACTTCAACAATGTAAGCTCCTTTCTTCGGAAGCAATTTATTCAACGGAACTTCGATATTGGCTGTTGGATAACCAATTGTTCTACCCAATTTCTTTCCGTGGATGACTTTTCCTGTCAAAGGATAACTGTATCCCAACATTTTGTTAGCATCTTTGATTTTGCCTTCTGATAAAGCAATTCTGATTTTTGTAGAACTAATATTAAGGTCATTGCTCTGGACAGCTTCTAATTGATTAACTTCAAAACCTAATTCATCAGAAAGAGATTTTAATAGTTCAAAATTTCCGCTTTTATTCTTACCGAACGTATGATCGTGACCTATTATAATATGTTTAACATTGAGTTTCTCGATTAAAACTTGTTCGCAGAATTCTGTCCCTGTAAGATTTCGGAATTCTTCATCAAATGTCTTTAGAAAAATATTCTTGATTCCACTTTTTTCAAGGAGTTCTAATTTTTCTTCTAAAGTATTAAGCATTTTGACATCATCATCAGGATTGAGAAACTTTCTTGGATGTGGCCAAAAACTTAAGATAGCAGATTCAAGGTTTTCTTTTTCTGCAATCTCATTCAATTGATTAATGATGGATAAATGCCCAAGGTGAACACCATCAAACATTCCTAATGATAATGCTAGTGGCGTTTTGCTCTGGTAATCTGTAAGATTTCTGATGATTTTCAAATTCTGAATTTTTTGGCAAAAAGTAATTAAGTCTGCCTGTGTAAAAATACACCTAAATATGGTGTTAAAAATTGTCATACAAATATGATAAAAATCTTTTTTTCTGACAATGCAGAATTGCAAACTTTTATTATCTTTGCGCACAAGTAAAAATTTAGTAATGGCAAACCAAATTAAAGGAAAAATTTCACAAATTATTGGACCAGTTATTGACGTAGTCTTTAATGAAGTTGAACAATTACCAAAAATATATGACGCTTTAGAAATCATTAAATCTAATGGTGAAAAAGTAGTATTGGAGGTAGAGCAACACATTGGAGAAGATATGGTAAGATGTATCGCAATGGATGCTACCGATGGACTTCAGAGAGGACAAGAAGTTACTGGGACAGGTCTTCAAATTACAATGCCAATCGGAGAAGGTGTTAACGGACGTCTTTTCAACGTAGTTGGAGATGCTATTGATGGAATTCAGTCTTTATCTAAAGAAGGAGGTTTGCCAATCCACAGAGAAGCACCGAAATTTGACCAGTTATCAACTTCTGCTGAAGTTCTTTTCACAGGTATCAAAGTTATCGATCTTGTTGAACCTTATGCAAAAGGAGGTAAAATTGGATTGTTCGGTGGAGCTGGTGTTGGTAAAACAGTATTGATCCAGGAATTGATTAACAACATTGCAAAAGGACACGGTGGTCTTTCTGTATTCGCAGGAGTAGGAGAAAGAACAAGAGAAGGAAATGACCTTTTGAGAGAGATGTTGGAATCAGGAATTATCAAATATGGTGATGATTTCATGCACTCTATGGAAAATGGTGGTTGGGATCTTTCTAAAGTAGATCTTGAAGCTATGAAAGATTCTAAAGCTGCTTTCGTTTTCGGACAGATGAACGAGCCACCAGGAGCAAGAGCTAGAGTAGCATTGTCTGGTTTGACTTTGGCAGAATATTACAGAGATGGTGGAGAAAGCGGACAAGGTAGAGATGTATTATTCTTCGTAGATAACATCTTCCGTTTCACACAAGCTGGTTCTGAGGTATCTGCACTTCTTGGTCGTATGCCATCTGCGGTAGGTTATCAACCAACTTTGGCATCTGAAATGGGTGCGATGCAGGAAAGAATTACTTCAACTAAAAACGGATCTATTACATCCGTACAAGCGGTTTATGTACCTGCGGATGATTTAACTGACCCTGCTCCAGCAACTACGTTTGCTCACTTGGATGCAACTACGGTATTAGATAGAAAAATTGCTTCATTAGGTATTTATCCGGCGGTAGATCCATTGGCTTCTACGTCAAGAATCTTGGCTCCTGAGATTATCGGTGAAGAACATTATAACTGTGCTCAAAGAGTAAAAGAGATTCTTCAGAGATACAAAGCATTGCAAGATATTATTGCAATCCTTGGTATGGAAGAATTGTCTGAAGAAGATAAATTAGTAGTTTACAGAGCTAGAAAAGTACAGAGATTCTTATCTCAGCCTTTCCACGTTGCTGAGCAGTTTACAGGTATTCCTGGATCTTTGGTTGATATTAAAGATACTATCAAAGGATTCAATATGATCATTGATGGAGAATTGGATCAATATCCAGAATCTGCATTCAACTTGAAAGGAACTATCGAAGAAGCGATTGCTGCAGGACAAAAAATGCTTGCTGAAAACGCTTAAGAAATTTTAAATGTCAAATTTTAGATTTTAGATTGAATTTCAATAATTTATAATTTAAAATCTACAATCTATAATTTCATAAAAAATGAATATAAAAATTTTAACTCCGGAATTTGTAATCTTTGAAGGTGAAGTAGAATCTGTTCTTCTTCCTGGAAAAAGAGGACAATTCCAGATATTTGAAAATCACGCTGCGATTGTATCGGCTTTGGTTGGTGGAAAAGTAAAAATCTATACTGAAAAAGTAGGTTCTGCTTACCAAAAATACCTTACCAAAGAAACTGAAGCTAAATCATCTTATTCTTATGAGATCAAAAGCGGAGTGCTAGAATTCAATAATGATAAAGGAATAATTCTTTGCGAATAGATTTCTGATTCATATAAATTAAAATCCCGAAAAGTAATTTTCGGGATTTTTTATTTTATAAACTCAATATTATTCCATTTTCCTTCAATTGCTGAATTGGTTTTGAAAACCAGAATAATTCAAAATCTTCGAAATTTTCTTCAAACTGATTTTTAAGCTGCAGAAGACTTGGTTTTTTAGAACTTTCTATCGAATTTTCATTGAGAATTTTAATCAACCAATGTGCTTTTTCTTTGTCTAATTCAATTTTTAGAATATTGGTTTTCAAATGAAAAGTAAGACGTGTCAATTCCCAGGAATTACCTTTTTTAGTTTTAATAAAATCTTCTGTAATTGCATTTTTTTCTAAAAACACAACTTTCGAATTAGGTCTAAATTTTAAATCTTCTTCTTCCAAAAGCGAATCGTGAATATAATCCGGATGAATACTAGTCTTTGGAATCTTAAAATCAAACCAGCTTTGCAAAGGCATTTCAAAATTAATCCCGTGCATATAATTGAACAAAGATTTCTTCAATCCAAAACTAAATTTAGAATGATCGATTCCTGTTTTATCTGTAAAATCGATGTCATTATTGGCAAAAAGAATCTCTTGTTTTATTGGAGTTACACCAAATTCTTCAGGATTAATCCCCACAGGTGAGTGCGCTGTCATTGCAAACTGATGCCAAAAACCACTCTGTAAAATTCCCATTTCGAAAAGCTGACGAACCATTTCCAAAGAATCCACGGTTTCCTGAACGGTTTGAGTTGGGTAGCCATACATTAGATAAGCGTGAACCATAATTCCAGCTTCAGTAAAATTTCTTGTGACTCGTGCGACTTGATCTACAGAAACACCTTTATCTATTAATTTCAATAATCGATCGCTTGCTACTTCCAAACCTCCAGAAACGGCAATACAACCAGAAATTTTAAGTAAAAAACACAAATCCTGAGTGAAACTTTTCTCAAATCTAATATTAGTCCACCAAGTTACAACCAGATTTCTTCTCAGAATCTCTAGCGCAACTTCGCGCATTAGAGCAGGAGGTGCAGCTTCATCCACAAAGTGAAATCCCGTTTCGCCAGTTGAAGCAATTAATTCTTCCATTCTATCAACCAAAATTTTAGCTGAAACAGGCTCATAAATTCTTATGTAATCGAGAGAAATATCACAAAAAGTACACTTTCCCCAATAACAGCCATGTGCCATTGTAAGCTTGTTCCATCGTCCGTCGCTCCATAAACTGTGCATTGGATTAGCGACTTCTATAACAGAAATATATTGATCTAATTGTAAATCAGAATAGTCCGGTGTTCCAACTTGCGCTTGTTTGTAATCGTGTTTTGTAGAATTATTTTTGTAAGTAACTTCTTCGTTTTCAATTAAGAATGTTCTTTTGTAAGTTGCTTCGAGAGCCTCAGCTTGAAAATCTTTACTTACATTCTCATACACCAATTCAAGTGGTAATTCACCATCATCTAATGTTATGAAATCAATGAATTCACAAACTCTTTTGTCTTTAACTTCTCTTAATTCAGTATTTGGAAAACCACCGCCCATTGCGGTTTTTATATTGGGATAATTCTCTTTTATGAATTTTGCACATCTAAAAGCAGAATATAAATTCCCTGGAAAAGGAACTGAAAAACATACTAATTTTGGTTGAACAACATCTAATTTTTCTTTGAGAATATCCAAAGTAATACTATCAATAAAAGTCTGATTATCATTAATTTTAGAATATAATTCATCAAAAGAATTGGCGCTTTTTCCCAATCGTTCAGCGTATCTACTAAAACCAAAATCAGAGTCGATATTTTCAACAATATAATCAGAAAGATCTTCAAGATATAATGTAGCTAAATGTTTAGCTTTGTCCTGCAAACCCATATTTCCAAAAGCAAATTCCATATCATCGAGTTGATTGAAACGGGAAGCTTCCGGAAGAAAATTCATGGAACAAATCTGCCTTGCTAAAGTCGGATTTTGATTCTGCAGGAAAAGAATGACCTGATCTATTGTTTTGATGTATTCATCCCTCAAAGCAAAAATTCGTCGGGAATTTTCAGAAATACTTTTAATAACGACTTCTTTAGAGAATATCTTTTGAATTCCATTTTTAGAAAATAACGACAAAATCACTTCAATACCAAGATCTATCTGATAACTAGAAATATTTTTTGTATTCAGAAATCCTTTTATATATGCTGTTGCCGGATATGGCGTGTTAAGTTGCGTAAAAGGTGGCGTGATAAGAAGAATATCTTTCAAAAGGAATTTTTTGCAAAGATAAGATTTATAAACTTGGAAAATAGTGGCTTCACCAAGAATCGAACTTGGATCAAAAGTTTAGGAAACTTCTATTCTATCCGTTGAACTATGAAGCCAAAAAGATAGAAATAATTTTAATTAATTTTCATAAGTCTCAAAAGTACCATCTTGGAAAAAAAATACGATTCTTTTGATTTTTTTTGACGAATTTTCTTGTTTTTTATCAATATTTTCTAATGGCTGAGAATCGTTTAAAATATTTTTATCTGTCATTGGCCTAGATATATTAGATTCTCGTGGCTTAGTTTTTTCAAGTTTATCTTCACTTTCTGTAAGTCCAAAATTCTCATCATTGATTAAAGAGAACAAATCTGGTAAAGATGATTTTTTCTTTTCTACAATTTCTGGTTTTTCTTCGACAATAGGTTCTATTACTTTTTCGGAAATCAGCATTTCTCCTTGTCCGTTGATTAGCCAATCCCATTCGATATCAGGAAAGGCTGTTTTTATTTTTGTAATGAAATCTAATGAAGGTTTGTTTCTACCAGAAATTATATGAGAAATACTAGAACGTTGAACATTAATCTCCTCTGCAAACTCTGCAGGAGACAACTTAGAATATTCGATTACTTTTGTAATTCTATCATTAAAATCCATATTACAAATGTAAAGAAATTAATTTTAATTATAATTACATTTGTAATTTTATTAATTTACTTTTGTAATTGCCCATATTTAAACAATAATTAGTTAATATACAACTTGTTGCAGATTCTATTGTTGATAAAAGTAATATAAATTCACATCTATAAGCATTTGTGGAAAACCTTATGTTGAAAACTATCAGTAATTATTGTTCAAATTCATACTTGAATTAAAACTTCAAATTCTGCTTACTTCAAATTAAATTTAGATAATAACAAACATTAATCATAAAATCAATTAATTACGAAATTTTTATTTTTGATTTAAATTTTACAAACAGCAAAATAACAGTTATAAACAATGAAATTGTAGAAATTACAAGAATCCAGGTTTTATAATTCTTGTTTTCAATTTTTAATTGTTCATTTTCATTATTAAATCTAATCATTCTTCGATTCGGCTGATTAAAGTAGTCATCAATAACAATTTCGATCTTATCGACATCAATCGGTTTTGAGTTTTCAATTTTCAATTTTTCGAAGTAAGAATGGCTTAAAATATCTAAGGTTTTTAAATCTTCTTTAGAAGCTAAATCAAGTTTCTTTGTATTCATACATTGTTGTGAAAACAAAAAGCCTGTATCTGGTTCATTGTAAGCGAATATCAGATATTTTCCTTTCTCATCAAATATAATGTCGCAAGAACGAAGTTGTGAAGCGTAAATTGTCGCATTACTTTTGTAAAAGCCATCGTAATTATTTGATTTATATATCTTTCCAATTTTCACTTTGCTTAGATAATCATCAACATTTTTGAACCCGGATGGCGTTCTGAGAACATCATAAATATCTCCAATAAAAACAAAATCTGCTCGCTCAAAAGATGTTTTGATATCCGGATTTTCGGATTTACAGGCAAAAATATTGGTTGAAATTAGAATTGTAACGAATAAAATTATAGACTTTATTTTCATTGATTTTTAAGCTTAGTTATTTGTGAGTAGAGCAGGGAAGTGGTATCAGCATTGATTAATTCTTAGTAATTCTTATTAATCTGATATAACATAATCGTTGCATTATGAAAAAATATAGGTGAAAATATTGAAAATTTATCCATTGTGGATAACGATGAGTGAAAATAGAAAAATAATTGAAATATAAGACGTTATACATTTGTAATATTATATAAATTGTGATTAAAAATACGTTTAGTGTTTTGATGAACAAATCAAAGCCTATAACCGAAAACCACATTAAAGTAAATCTAAATTTATGCTTTATTTAAATTTGCTAAATAACTGATAATTAATGATTTATTATTTTAAAATAATTATAATGTAATCCACAAAAAAATCAACAGACAAAGTGACATTTGGTTTTGTTTAAATATTTTACAAATGTAAATAGTCTTATTTGAGATTAAATGTTATTTTTGTGAAAAATCAAACCAAGATAAAATGACCAATAGTTTTCCTTACTCACAAAATGCTGATTTCCCTAATCGCTATATTTCCCCTGAAAAATTATTTTCTTACCTACAGAGCAATTACAGCGATTATATAAAAGAGGTCGGAAAATCCAGTTTAGGCAAACCTATTTATATGATGACTTTGGGAAATGGCAAAACTAAAGTTGTAGCTTGGTCACAAATGCATGGTAATGAATCTACTGCAACTCTAGCAATGTTGGACTTGTTATCAATCTGGGAAAAACATCCGGAACTGAAAGAAAAGCTTTTAGAATTGATTCAGTTAGATTTTATTTTTATGTTGAATCCTGATGGTTCTGAAGTTTGGACCAGAAGAAACGCTTTTGATATCGATATCAACAGAGATTATCTGAGAATGTCTAGTATCGAAATAAAAATCCTGAAATCTATCGTTCTAGAAGGAAATTACGATTACGCTTTTAATCTCCACGACCAACGCACGATTTTCACAACTGATGGTAAGCATCCTGCGACATTATCATTTCTGGCTCCTTCAGAAAATGTTGAAAGAACCATTACAGAAAACAGAAAAAAAAGCATGGCTGTGATCGCGGCAATTTATCTGCAGATGAAGCAAATCCTACCTCACAGAATTGCTAAATATACAGACGAATTTTACCCAACATCCAGCGGTGACAATTTTATGAAAGCAGGAGTTACTCCAATTTTATTTGAAGGTGGTTTTTATGAGAATGACCTCAAAAGAGAAAAAACTCGAGAATATTACACGCACGCTTTATATTTTGCTTTGAAGGCAATCTCAGTGCTTAAAGGTGATACTTACAGCTATGAAACTTATTTTGATATTCCGCAGAACAAAGAAACTCATTTTGATTTGATTTACAGAAATGTCAAGCTTAATACAGAGTTCGAATGTATTTTGGATATTGCTGTACAATACAGAGAAATTTTGGATGATAACAAAAATCTGACTTATCAACCGTATGTTATTGAAGTTGGTGATTTGAATCATAAAAAAGGCTGGACAGAAATTGACTGTACAGATAAGAAATTTGTTTCCGTTAAGAAATTTCCAAAGCTTGATGCAATTGTAGATTTTATAATTGAATAATTTTTAAAGTCTAATCGCTGAGAATCTGATATAAAATTTTTTATTGAATATAATCTCACACAGAAAATAAAAACAGCCAAAATTCTTGCAAATTTTGGCTGTTTTTATTTATTATTTAATTGATAATTTGTAAAAATCATTAATTCTCAATTGATTAAATAATCCAATTTAACATAATATAAATTATAGGACATTTTATAATTATTGAAAAAGGAGAGAATTAGCTCTAATTTAATCTGATATTTTGTTATAATATTTTCTAAATTCATTCTATCTAAAAATAAACGATTATGAAAAATTTAATGTTAATTCTATCATTATTTTAAGCTTGAGCATTGCTCTTTACTAGAGAATTTAATAAAAATGAAAGAGGCCATAAAAAGCCTCTTTCACCCTAAGAATATAATAAGAAAAATTAATTTTTAAATTAAAATCCTTTCTTTAATGTATCTTCAATTTTATTTAATAAATGAAGATTAATAATTAGGATTTTGTTTTAATGCAGTACCAATCATCTCGTTGAAAGGAATTGGAAGAATCTCATTTTTACTAGTTACAAATCCTCTTCCACCTAATTTTGCTGGCGCATCTCCCCATCTTACAAGGTCAAACCAACGGTGCCCTTCTCCAGCCAATTCTCTTCTTCTCTCATCTTTAATAGTTTGAAGAGTTACAGGAACTGAGGCTAATCCTACTCTGGCTCTTACTGCATCCAATAATGCCTGTGCTCTTGCTCCACTAGCTCCAAGCGCTTCGGCTTCCATAAGATAAGTGTCAGCTAATCTAATAACAATATAATTCTGACGGAAGTTAAGTTCTGTAGGTCCTGTCAGAGGACTTTTATCTGCATTTCTAGGTGCAAATTTGCTCAAGAAATAACCAGTATCTCGAAATCCAGGAGAATAATCAATCTTACCTTCTGCTTTATATTTTTTAGCATTAATAATTGTAGCCTCTAGACGTGGATCTCCTTGCATAAAATTGAAAAGATCATCAGTTATTGGATTAAATCCCCAACTTGCATAGATGTCAGGCGCATCATTATTTGCGACATTATTTCGTTTGTAAGATATAATTCCTAGCATTACGTTGATCGAGTTTCCTTCATCCTGACCAGTCCCCCAGAACCCCCAATCTGCTCTACTTCCATTTGTATGCATCACCTCAAGAACTGATTCTGTAGTAAATTTGTTATCTACTTTCCAAAGATCCGAAAAGTTACCAACTAACTTATAACCATATTGGCTTGTACTTCCAGGTGTCCCATTCACCATTTGAAATTGTTCTGCAGCTTCCGCATTTTTTTTATCATAAAGATATATTTTACCTAAAATAGCTCTAGCTGATCCTTGTGTGATTCTTCCCACCTCGTTTTTATTATTAGGATCAAGATTCACTGGAAGATCATTAAGCGCAGATAATATATCGGCTTCTATTTGTGCATACACATCTTCTGGTTTAGCTTGCGGTATATTTAAAAAATCATCTGAAACTAATACTGGCTTAAGAATTAAGGGTATATTTTTGAACATTCTAAGTAATTCAAAATAATATAATGACCTTAAAACTTTAGCTTCTCCAATAAATCTTTTTCTTGTTTGATCATTCATAGAAGTATTCGGAATTCTTTCTAATAAAAGATTAGCACTTGCAATTCCTTTATAATAATCTTTCCAATAACTTGCGGGCATAATAATTGGATTAATTGTATAATTTGAAAATCCTTGAATTCCGGCTCCATCTGAAGAATTACCACCACCAGAATAGAAATCATCCGAAGCTCCATTGAAGAATGTTACCATATTTTCAAATCCACCAGAATATTTTCTCAACATATCGTAGGTAGCGACAAGACCTGTAAATGCTTGTTGTTCATCTTTAAAATAATTAGAAGCATCAAAAGCACCTTTATTTTCTACATCTTCTAGGTTACCATTGTCACAAGAGACACTTCCAAAACTGATTCCCATTAGCATTAAGGCGGAAATACTTTTATATATAAATTTTTTATTTTTCATTATATTTTAAATTTAAAATTGAATATTAGCTCCGAACAGTACTGTTCTCGCCTGTGGATAAAAAGCTCTATCTATACCAAATGTATCTCCACCTGCAATTTCTGGATCATAACCTGTATATTTTGTGAATGTTACAAGGTTTTCAGCTGTCACATAAAATCTCACTTTGTTTGCACCAATGGTTTGCGAAACATCTTTAGGAATTGTATATCCAATCTGAACCAACTTCAAACGTAGATAATCTCCTTTTTGTAAATAATAATCGGACATTCTTGTGTAGTTTTGATTACTATCGTTTCTGGAAACTCTTGCAATATCATTAGATGTTCCCTCGCCTGTCCAACGATCCAAAATTGCTGTTTGATAATTCGCTTCAAGAATATCAAGTCTTCTTAATCCTTGGAATATCTTGTTTCCGGCCTGACCTTGTGCAAATACCATCAGATCAAAGTTTTTATAATTGGCATTCAATGTTAAACCAAAAGTATATTTTGGTACTGAATTACCAAGATTTACATAATCATTTTCATCGATTTTCCCATCGCCATTGGCATCAAATCTTTTGAAATCTCCAGGTTTCGCAGAACCTTGAATTAGGCCACCACTTGCATTTCTGTAAGCATCAATTTCTGCTTGGTTTTGAAAAATCCCCAAATTTTGGAAACCATAGAAAGAACCATATGATTCTCCAACTTGTAATCTTCCAACGTTACCTAAAGTTTGGAATGAACCAAAAGGATAATATTCTCTTCCGTTCTCCAATCTTGTAACTTCATTTTTCAGATAACCAAAATTACCATTGGCTGAGAAACCAAAATCTCCCCATTTTTTCTTATAGCCCAAGCTTACTTCAATTCCATCATTATTCATATCACCAATGTTTTTAAAAGGATCATTCAATAAGCCTAAGTAACCTGGCAATTGTACTTGTCTCAAAATGTCACTGGTTTTCTTTCTATAAACATCTACACTTAAGTCCAAAGTATTAAAAAGTTTAAGATCCACTGCTAAGTTCAACTGTGAAGTCGTTTCCCATTTCAAATCTGGATTTTCCAATGTACTTGGTGCAACTCCATTCGCTATGACATTATCACCAAATGTATAATTGACATTACCAACCAAGAAGTTAGCAAAATAAAAAGGCTTAATCTCATCATTTCCTAAAACACCATAACCACCTCGTAGTTTCAGACTATTCACGATATTATTTTCTGGCCAGAAACTTTCGTTAGAGGCATTCCAACCAAGAGATACAGCCGGAAAGTTTCCCCAATGGTTATTTGCTCCAAATAATGATGAACCATCTCTACGAAAAGTCCCCGTTAAAAGATATCTGTTGTCATAATCATAAACTAATCGGGCAAAATAAGATGCTTTGTGAGTATGTATTCCTTCCCACGCATTGCCTATTTTATTTTCTGCAGAAACACTGTAGTTGAATGATGCTTCCTGCCAAGTATTTACTGGTAGATTCTGATAAGTTATATTTTGTCCTGAAGAGATATTATATTCATAATATCCTTGACCTAAAAGAAAGTTAACACTGTGCTGTCCAAATTTGTTTTGATAAGTCAATGTATTTTCTGTGTTCCATTCAAACTTTTGTTCGGTTTGTTTGAATAGGCTATTAAAACCATTCTGAGCAGCCGAACTCAAATAATTAGTCGGTGTAAAAGATTGATTTCCCCAGTAAGACAATTTACCATTCATACTGGATTTGAAAGTAATATTCTTGATTGGTTTTATCTCCGCAAAAACATTGGCGATAAGATCATCAGACCATCTATAATTCCCCATTTGTACTTGCTGGAAAGCCAATGGATTGGTCATTTCTTTACTTACATACTTGGAAATTCCATATGGATTGCCATTCTGATCACGCACAATATTACTGTTACCATAGTCTGCAGGGTTAGGCTGGTCAGCTACATTCCCAGTGACAACAACCGGCGTAATCGGATCCAAATTAATTGCAGAGCTCAAAGGCCCACCGAATTCTCCATTTTCATTAATTCCGCGTGCTTTGACGTGTGTATAAGAAAAAGTCTGTCCAATGGTTAACCAATCTAAAACTTTATGTGTAGAATTTAGTCTTGCATTGATTCTCTTATAATTTGAAATATTTTTCAAAACTATCCCGTCCTGATCGTAATACCCGAAAGATGAAAAGAATGTAGATTTAT
This sequence comes from Epilithonimonas sp., assembly GCF_032055105.1. GTDB lineage: Bacteria > Bacteroidota > Bacteroidia > Flavobacteriales > Weeksellaceae > Epilithonimonas. The sequence goes on along the minus strand of NZ_DAMBRK010000010.1, from coordinate 10,590 downwards.
TGCTTCCTCCACTAATACTGAATTCTTGAGATTGTCGAGAGGCTGAATTAAAAATTTGTTTCTGCCAATCTGTTCCTACGCCATAAGATTCAGGATTCCCTAATACTGGCTGGAGATCGTTTGGAGATCCTGTAAAGTCATTTGTATAAGCCTCATTCATAATGGTTGCATATTGAGTAGCATTTAAAAGATCTAACTTTTTAGCCGCAGTACTTACACCATAGAAACCATTGTAAGAAAGATTCATTCTTCCTTTGGCTCCTTTTTTTGTGGTAATCAATACAACACCTCTTGCGGCAGAAACTCCATATATAGCTGATGATGCACCATCTTTCAGTATTTCCATCCCTTCGATATCAGATTGGCTAAGCCATCCAATATTGTCTACTACAATTCCATCAACTACCCAAAGTGGATTATTCCCTCCAAGACCGAAACTAGTGATACCTCGTACGCGAACTGTAGGTGTGGACCCTGGTTGTCCAGAATTTGAAATAACAGATACACCAGCGGCTCTACCTTGTAAAACTTGTTCTGGTCTTCCTGCCATAGGGGCATTTTCCAAATCTGATGCTTTGATGCTCGCAATTGCACCTGTTACATTGCTTTTCTTTTGAGTCCCATAACCGATAACTACTACTTCTTCTATCGTTTTTTCTTTAGAAGCTGTGTCATTTACCCGTTGTTGGGCTGAGTAGTTTGCAGTGAAATAAAGCACAACAGCTAAACCAAGACATTTTGGATACTTTAAGTTCATATTTTAATTAATTTTTGTTAATCTCAAACTGAGACAATAAAAATAGTTTTTTTTTTTACATCACAAAATAATTTTTATATTTTTTAATTTATCCTTTATTTATAGACAGTTGTGCATATTTTTTTTATTGATTTCTATTAATTTTTGTACTTTTGAAATCACTAAAATAGCTCCTAGTTGTTAAAAAAAGTTAAGGCTTCATTACATGAATGTTAATAAAAATCAAATTAAGCTACCTCTAATGCTTAATTTCTTGATCTTCTCAATGCTACTAAATAGTATGGGTGTGATTATCTTGCAATTGTCGACAACAATTTCTTACAAAGGTCTTGGCATTTTGGAGTCTTTTAAAGACATTCCGATGGCTATAGTTTCCTTATTATGTGTTAATTGGATTGCAAAAACTGGTAATAAGAAAGCTCTCATTTTTGCTTTAATTTTTATAATGATTAGCTCTATTGCTCTCCCGTTGGTTGAAGTTTTTTGGTTCTTTAAGATTTGGTTAAGTATTGTTGGTGTTGGTTTTGCTATTGCAAAAATTACAGTTTTCAGTATTATCAAAAATAATTTTAAGGACAACCAATTGGCAAGTGCTGTTTCCAGCGTAGATGCTTCTTTTATGATTGGAATCTTTTTCGTTAATATAGGTTTTGGCAGCTTGTTAACGAGTAATTACGCGCAATATTGGAAATATGGATTTTGGATTATTGCCCTACTAAGCATCATTAATGTTCTGATGTTAAAAAATTCAAAGATTGAGAAAGAGCAAATTTCAGAGAATAAAAAAGAATCTGGAGGATGGAAATTTTTTCTAAAACCAAAATTGATTTACTTCTTCATTATTGTTTTTTTTATGGTATTTGTAGAGCAGAGTTTCAATTCCTGGCTTCCAAGTTTTTTTAAAAATAATTTGAAAGTCAACTCTTATTTTGCCTTACAAGCATCTGCTTTTCTAGCTTTATTTTCTTTCATCGGAAGACTGGTTACAAGCCGGTTAATACTTAGATTTCATTGGTTCAAGTTTGTTTTGATTTGCTTACTTTTTGTCTTTTCAATATTGATTGCCTGCCAAGTTTTGATCTATTATTTTTATACGGATTTGAAATTTTTATTGATATTTATAATGCCATTGATTGGATTATTTTTATCACCACTTTTCCCTCTTTATAACTCAGAAATATTAAACAAAGTTCCAAAAGAAAAAACCCATCTTCTTGTATCAATTGTTGTCGTCTGTTCTTCTTTAGGAAGTTCAGTTGGATCTCTGTATATGGCTGGCATTTTTCATAAAAATGTTAGTAATTTTTATCCTTTATTTATTTTATTCCCATTATTAATTATATTTGGACTCACATTTTTTCTAAATAAAACGCCTATAACCTATGACCGAAATCAATAAGAATAAACAGAATCTTAGAGAATTAATTGATACCAATGATTTTGTAGAACACGTTTCTGTAGACTGCGTTATCTTTGGATTTCATAAAGATACGCTCAAAGTTTTGTTGCTGAAATACCACGATTTGGATCTTTGGGCTGTTCCTGGTGGATTTGTTTTTAATGATGAAAATCTGAATGATGCTGCCGCAAGAACATTATACGAGAGAACACATCTTTCGGATGTTTTTATGGAGCAATTCTACACTTTTGGAGATATCAAAAGAACTGAAAATAATACGCACCAGAAACTTTTAGAAAACAAAAATATAGAAGTCGATACCAATCACTGGATTTATCAGCGTTTTATATCTGTCGGTTATTATGCTTTGATAGATTACACTTTAACTTACACATTTCCAGATTCTTTCAATGAAGTTTGCCAATGGTTTGATGTCAACGAACTCCCAAATCTTGCTTTCGACCACAAAGAAATGATAGAAAAAGGACTACTCTATCTCAGAAAAAATATTGATTATCAAGTCATGGGAAGTAATCTTCTTCCTGATAAATTCACAATGAAAGAATTACAAAATCTTTATGAATCTATTTTGGGAGAACCTCTAAGAAGAAACAACTTTCAAAGAAAGATACTGAGTATGAACATCTTAGAACGATTAGAAAAACATTTTACAGGTTCGGCGAACAAAGCGCCTTATCTATATCGATTCTTGGAGGGCTCCGAAATTAAAAAATCGGATTTTGATAAATAATTTAATTAATCTCAAATAAAAAACCAGCTTAGTAACAAGCTGGTTTTGTTTTATATTAAAAGTTTTAATCTTATCTGTCATTCTTTCCATCAACCACAATCCTGTCCGGTCTGTTCGCCAGTTCCCAAGCTGTCGTGAAAACCAATTGTGTTCTTTTTTGAAGTAATGGGTAATCAATTCTATCAGGTGTATCAGTTGGTTTGTGATAATCTTCGTGGATTCCGTCAAAGAAAAATGCTACCGGAATGTTATGTTTTGCAAAGTTGTAATGATCTGATCTGTAATATAAACGCTGAGGATCTTTCGGATCATCATATTTATAATTAAGTTCCAATTTTACGGTTTTATCATTGGCTGCAACATTGATTTTTTTCAATTCAGTACTCAACATTTCTGAACCAATTACATAAACATATTGCTTGCCTCTGTTTTCTGGATCGTCACGTCCAATCATATCGATATTAAGGTCAGCAACAGTATTTACTAAAGGGAAAACAGGATGATCCGAATAATATTCCGAACCGAAAAGCCCGTGTTCCTCACCTGTTACGTGCAAGAAAAGAATAGAACGTTTTGGTCCATAACCTTTTTTCTTAGCTTCTTGGAAAGCTTGAGCAATTTCCATAACCGCAACAGTTCCACTTCCATCATCATCCGCTCCGTTGTAGATTTCGCCTTTTTTCATTCCAACGTGATCGTAATGTGCAGAAACTACGATGATTTCGTCTGGTTTTTCAGAACCTTCTATGAAAGCCAAAATATTCTCAGAATCAGGAAGAGTTTCTCCATATTTTTTCATCGCTTCAGACGGAACTTTCTGATAATAAGAACCTAAGCTTGCAGGAAATCCAATTCCGTTCTTTTTGTATTGCTCAATCATATATTCGCCTGCTTTTTTCTGACCAGCACTTCCGGTATCTCTACCTTCCATCTTATCATCAGCGATTATATAAAGATTGGTTTTCAGTTCTTCCCAAGTAATACTATTATAAGCATCTTTGAAACCTTTTCCTTCATAAGAAAAGTTCTTTGTTGAAGCACAGCTAGTAACAAGCGCAACGCCCATCAAAAAACCGTATAGTTTTATATTTTTCATAGATTAAATTTAATATTAAGTCGAAATCAAAGATTAATTGTTACAGAAAATTTATATTATTTCTCCGAAACTCAAGAGTGTTCCATTGGGATCTAGCAAGGAAAATTCTTTCATTCCCCAAGGTTTTGTCTCTAGATTTCCGTTGGGATGAATGGTGATATTCTTAGCAACCACTTGCTCAAAAAATTTATCAATATTATTAGAAATCTTAAGATAAAGCATAAAATCTGATTTTGAAGGAATCAATTTCTTGAACTCAAAAAAATGAAGTTCAGAATTATTATAAGTCGCAATCAGATAATTTTCATAATCCGCAACAAACTCGAATCCCAGATTCTTATAATAATCAATTGTTTTTCCTTTATCAATAAAAGGAATTTTTGGAATTATCTGTGATATCATAATATTGAATTTTAAGAGCCTATTTAAATTTACACAAAATATTTTTTAACCACATAATCACATAGATTTTCAGTGAAAATTAAGATGAAATAGTCAATTTTTGATTCTATTTTTTCTATTTCTAGATTGTATTTTCAGATTTCTATGTGTCTATGTGGTTTTTATTAATTTTTATTACGCCAATTCGTCATTCCATTCTCTGATAGTGACTTTCGCGATCAAACCTTCCTGAACAAACGGGTCGCCATTCACAAAAGCTTCTGCGGCTTGTTTGTTCACAAAATAAACTCCGCCTCGAATTCTTCGTGGCGTGGAAAAACGGCCATAAACTCATCCATTGTTTTGTCAGTTGCGTGTTCGTAAAAAATGACTGCTTTCATCATATGAATTTATTAATATATCAATGTAACAGTGTAATATTTCTGTGATTGGTAAACTGTTACATTGATAAATTGTCATAGTTTTAATGCGCTTCCAACCAATTATCTCCTACTCCAACTTCTACTAACAAAGGAACTTTGGTTTCAAAAGCAGATTCCATTTCTTTTTTAATAAGAGCTGTTGCGATTTCAATTTCATCAATCGGAGCTTCGAAAAGCAATTCATCGTGAACCTGTAAAAGCATTTTGGTTTCCAGTTTTTGAGTTTCCAATTCGTTTTCGATTTTTATCATTGCGAGTTTGATAATATCGGCTGCACTTCCTTGGATTGGCGCATTCACAGCGTTTCTTTCTGCGTGAGCTTTTACAACAAAATTGCTGGAATTAATATCTTTCAAATGACGTCTTCTTCCCAGAATGGTTTCTACAAAACCTAAATTTTGCGCTTTTTTAACTTGTTCAGCCATATATTCTTTCAAACGCGGATATGTCTCGTAATAAGAATCAATCATCTTTTTGGCTTCGGTTCTGGAAAGTCCGGTTTGTTCCGCCAAAGCAAAAGCACCTTGTCCATAAATAATTCCAAAATTCACTGTTTTTGCCTGACTTCTCTGTGTTTTTGAAACTTCACTCAAATCAATACCAAACAATTTCGCTGCTGTGGAAGCGTGAATATCTTCTCCATTTTGGAAAGCTTTAATCATATTTTGTTCACCGGAAATTTCAGCAATTAATCTTAATTCGATTTGAGAATAATCGGCAGAAATGATTTTTTTTCCTTCGTCAGCAACAAAAGCACCACGAATTTGCTGTCCTCTCAATGTTCTGATTGGGATATTTTGAAGATTCGGATTTACACTTGCTAAACGTCCTGTCGCTGCAACAGTTTGAGCAAAAGTTGTATGAACACGGTTATCTTTTTTATCAATCTGACCAGGTAAAGCATCAACATAAGTTGATTTCAGTTTTTGTAACGTTCTGTATTCCAGAATTGAAGTGATAATCTCGTGTTTTGAAGATAATTTTTGAAGAACATCTTCCGACGTTGCATATTGCCCGGTTTTGGTTTTCTTCGCTTTCGGATCAAGCTGCATTTTATCGAAAAGAATTTCTCCCAATTGCTTTGGCGAATTCATATTGAACTCTTCTCCAGACAATTCGAAAATTTTTGATTCTAATAATCTCAAATCATTTTCCAAATCAATACTTTCCTTCGCAAGCCAATTGCTATCGAGTTTAACACCCGTCAATTCTATTTTCGCAAGAACTTTCATCAAAGGCATTTCTACATCATAAAACAATTTTTCCACATTTTCTTTGGCTAATTGAGGCGCAAATAATTCGTATAACTGGAACGTAACATCTGCATCTTCCGCAGCATAATTGGTTTGAGTCGGGATATCAACTTCACGAAGCGTCAACTGATTTTTTCCTTTTTTTCCAATTAAAGTCTCGATTGAAACAGGTTTGTAATCCAAGTACATTTCGGAAAGATAATCCATTCCGTGTCGTCCATCTGGATTTAGAAGATAATGCGCAATCATTGTGTCAAAGATTTTTCCTTCGACATCAATATTGTAATTCTGGAGAACTTTGTAATCGTATTTCAGATTGTGAGCGATTTTCAGAACATTTTGGTCTTCAAAAAACGGACGGAAAATCTCAACCGTTTCTTGTGCTTCTTCCCTATTTTCAGAAATCGGAATGTAATAAGCTAAGCCTTTTTTGTAGGAAAAACTCATTCCAATCAATTCTGCTTCCAACTCATTAAGCGAAGTTGTTTCTGTATCAAAACAAACTGCTTTCTGCTTTAAGAGATTTGAAACTAATATTTTTTGCGCTTTCGGGTTATCAATGAATTGATAAATGTGGTCGTTTTCTGCGATTGTAGATTTGGTAGTAGTCGCTTGTTCTAGTTGTTCGAAGTTGGCGAACAAATCCATTGTTCCGTTTTTATGAACAGGATTTTGGCTACTAGAAGTTGATTGCTGGTTGTCAGAATCTTGAAGCTCTTCTACATACTCTTTATTTGAAAATGCACGGTAAAGATTTTCGTAAAGTCTTCTGAATTCTAATTCATCAAAAATCTCTTTGACTTTTTCGAAATCCGGAACTTCGAGGTCATATTGTTCTTCCACAAAATCAATGGGCGCATCACAAAGAATTGTTGCTAATTTCTTTGATAACAAACCTCTTTCGGCACTTGCTTCAACTTTTTCTTTAAGTTTTCCTTTCAGCTGATGAGTGTTTGCCAAAAGATTTTCCATCGAACCAAATTCCTGAATAAACTTCTTAGCGGTTTTCTCACCAACACCTTCCAAACCAGGGATATTGTCAACTGCATCACCCATCATCCCAAGATAATCGATGATTTGTTTTGGATCTTCGATTTCATATTTAGCTTTGACTTCTTCAACACCAAGAATCTCAATATCACCGCCTTTAGAACTTGGTTTATACATTTTAATTTTATCTGTAATCAGCTGAGCAAAATCCTTGTCAGGTGTTACCATAAAAACATCGTAACCTTGTTTTTCCGCTTTGCAGGCAATTGTTCCGATGACATCATCGGCTTCATAGCCTTCCAATCCAAGAATCGGAATGTGCATCGCTTCCAAAATATCATTAATATAAGGTTTTGCCAAAAGAATCGGTTCGGGAGTTTCCAGGCGATTGGCTTTGTAATCTGCATAATCGTTGTGACGGACGTTGGTTCTTCCCACATCAAAAACTACTGCTAAATGTGTTGGGCGGTCTCTTTTTATTAATTCAATTAAAGAATTGGTAAAGCCAAAAATAGCCGAAGTATTCACACCTTTTGTGGAAATCCTAGGATTTTTGATGAATGCAAAATACCCACGGAAAATCATAGCGTAGGCATCAATAAGATATAATCTTTTGTCTGTTGAAGTCATAAAAACAAAAGTAATAAAAATGTGATGATTAATGGCTGAAAGAATTTAAAATAGAACTATTGAATTCTGTTAAAAAAATCCTAAACCATTGTATTGATATATTGAAAATTGATTGTAATTTTGCACCAAGCAAATGAAAACACATCTACTTTCTTTTTTTCTAACAATCTATATATCAACCCTTCTTATTTCCTGCGCAAATTATGGAGATGCGTTGCTATATAAAAATAAAAATATAAAAGTATCAAAGGTAAAGACTATCCTTTATTTTAATCCTGAAGTTTTTCCCGATATTAATGAAATAAAAGAACCAACGTACACGGCTTTTCACAGTGCAACTTCTGATAAAATGAAATCTTTGGGAAACATCAAATATCTACAAGTTGATACACCAATTTCTTTTGATGATGTTGATACTAAAACTGTAAAAGAGATTTGTCAAAATAATAATGCAGATGTCGCAGTAATTCCAAAAGTGAAATATTTCAAGGTTGGATTTGGAAAGTATGTATTTTCTAATCAAGTGATTGTGAGCATGAAATTGTATAACTCCAAAGGAGAATACATCATGGAAACTTCTTATGATACTTACAAAGGAAACGGAAGATTACTTGGTACCGCTTCTAATTCTGTAATCATTGGAACAAAAGGTGCTATCCGAAAATTGGACAAAGAGCTAAAAAATTAGTTCTAGTATAATTTTTATTCACACTTTATTAATCTATTTCTAAAGAAATTCTTTAAGATTTTAATACTTTTGCAATGCAAAATTCTAAAAGATCGAGAATACAGAAATCATATTAAATCCAGCTGACGTAGCAGAATCATTGAGCAAATTGCCAGTGAAAGAACGTCTGTTACAGTTTCTGAAGTTACCGAAATCTGAAAAAGCGGATGTTTTCTCTCACTTAGACCCTGATTTTCAAGAAGAAACCATTAGAAGCATTGCAAGTCACGAAGTTTCTGATATCTTGAATGAAATGTCACCCGATGACAGAACACAATTATTCGAAGATTTTCCAGATGAATTAATTAAGTCTTCTATCAATCTTTTGAATCCGCAAGAACGTCGTGTCGCATTGAAACTTTTAGGTTACGAAGCCGATTCAATCGCAAGATTGATGACACCTTACTATGTTCAAATCCGAAAAGAATGGACCGTTAAAAGATGTTTTCAGCAAATCAAAAAAGTTGGAAAGAAAGTAGAAACACTCAATTTTCTTTATGTTGTAGATGAAAGGAATCGTTTGATAGACGACATTACCATCGGTTCTCTCCTATTGGCAGATGAAGACCAATTGATTTCAGAACTTTCTGACGATCATTTTGTAGCTATTACGACCACAACTTCCAAAGAAGATGCTGTTCCTTATTTTGAGAAATATGACAGAAGTGCTTTACCAATTATCACGGAAAATGGCGTTTTGGTTGGAATTGTAACAATTGATGATATCTTAGATCAGATCGAATCTCAAAATACGGAAGACATTCAAAAATTTGGAGGTTTGGATGCGTTAGACCTTCCTTATACTCAGACTTCAGTTTTTGAAATGGTAAAAAAACGCGGATTCTGGTTAGTTGTTCTTTTCTTTTCTGAAATGTTAACCGCTTCTGCTATGGGACATTTTGAAGATGAAATTCAGAAAGCTGTTGTGTTGGCGTTATTTGTTCCTCTAATTATTTCTAGTGGTGGAAATACTGGTTCGCAAGCTGCAACCTTGATTATCCGTGCAATGGCACTTCAGGAGATTGGTTTGAAAGATTGGTGGTATGTGATGAAGAAAGAAATATTCACGGGTATTTTTCTAGGAAGTATTTTAGGAATCATTGGATTTATGAGAATTGCTTTTTGGCAACAAATTGGACTTTTCAATTATGGAGAACATTGGACTTTTGTAGGACTGAGTATCGGCGTTTCTCTAATGCTCATCGTACTTTGGGGAACTATTTCTGGTTCTATGGTTCCGTTTGTTCTTAAAAAACTGAAACTCGATCCTGCTACTTCTTCCGCTCCTTTTGTTGCGACACTTGTAGATGTTACTGGACTTATTATCTATTTTTCTGTTGCAGGACTTTTTCTCACCGGAAAATTATTATAATTTCTCTTCTATGAAAACTTATAAACATTATGAAAACTCTTAGACCAAATGCTAAAAGAGCAAGGGTTGCTATAAATATGCTTTGGATTGTTATGGCAATGGATATCATCTCTATGATTTCTGGATATCTTCAATACGGATTATTACAATCCATAGCAGATGGCATTTTGTTTTCATCAGAAACTGCAGACAAAAATGACTCTAGAGAAAGAGTTATTGGAATAGTTTATTCAGTGACATATATTATTTCTGCAATTGCTTTTATAATGTGGTTCCGAAGAGCTTATTATAATATTAGCTTGAAGGTAAGAAATTTTAAATTTTCTGATGATTGGGTTGCTGGTGCGTGGTTTGTTCCTTTTGTCAACCTTTACAGACCCTATCAAATTATGAAATCTATGTTTGATGAAACTTCCAAATATCTTTCTTCAAATAATTTGAAATCAAGTAAAATTAATGTTAATATTGTTTATTGGTGGTGGTTTCTATGGATAATAAACAATATCATTGGCCAGTTTTCAATGCGCTATTCAATAAAAGCAGAAACTTTAGACGAGTTGATATTTAGTACACAAGCAAGTATTTTTAATAACTTAATAGGAATCCCTCTTGCAATAATAGCAGTAATGATGATTAAAAATTATTATTCTAAAGCAGAGGTTGATATTATTAAAATTAATGAAAGAAATACTCAGAAAGAAATTGAACCTTTGATATAATAAAAAAACCTTCTCGTTCTAGACTGCACCCAAAAGTTTAGACAAAATTAAATAATATTTTGATAGGAAAGA
>NZ_DAMBRK010000009.1:0-156236 GCF_032055105.1 Epilithonimonas sp. | reverse complement strand
CATCAACCAAAGTTAACACTTTCTATATTTCTCCCCAACTTTTGAGATTGATCCGCTTAAATTCCTTTTTTGAATAACAATAATATATAAACCCACTTGAAAAGGTGGGTTTTCTTTTAGTATTATAGGAAATATTTATAAATGAAAAAAACCATAATTAGAAGTCTAATTATGGTTTTATTCTGTACCCAGTGCCGGAATCGAACCGGCACATCTTTCGATACTAGAGTTTGAGTCTAGCGCGTCTACCAATTCCGCCAACTGGGCTGATGTTTGTTTCAAATTGGTGTGCAAATATAGGACTATTTTTCAGTTTACAAAAGTGTTTTTGTATTATTTTTTAATTTAATTCTTAACAATCTGTAAATCAAAAAAATAATTTTACTAAAATTTTATTTCCAATCCATCATAAGCCAGATGAATGTTGTCTGGAAGCTCGTTTTCGACTTCTTCGTGGAATCCCAGATGATGGCTGATGTGAATTAAGTACGTTTTTTTTGGCTTAAGTTCTTCTACCAATTCCAAAATCTGAGGCAAAATAAAATGAGAATGATGAGGCTCTGTTTTTCTAAGACAGTTAATAATGAAAAAATCGAGGTTTTTTAGTTTCTCTTTTTCCTTGTCATCAATCTTGCTTGCATCTGTAATGTAAGCAAGATTTTTAAATTTAAAACCAAGAATATTAATCTCAGAATGGATAATATCAATCGGTTGAACTTCTACTTCATTGAATAATTTAAAATTCTCCTCGATTTCAAATAGATCAAAACTGGGGGCGCCAGGATATTTTTGTTCTGTAAAAGCGTAAGGGAAACGACTTTTTATTTCTGCCGAAACTCTGGAATTACAATAGATTGGCATCGAAGCTTTGTTCTTGAAAATCAAAGGTCGCAAATCATCAAGACCGATAATATGATCATTGTGCTCGTGAGTTATCAGGACAGCATCAATTTGCTCCTCATTATTAGCCAACATTTGCTGACGAAAATCGGGTCCGCAGTCAATTAATATTTTTTTTCCGGAATCTGTAGTTACAAGCGCAGAAGTACGTAAACGCTTATCTTTTTGGTCTTTGGACAGACAAACAGGATGATGGCTACCAATAACAGGAATGCCTTGTGAAGTTCCGGTTCCTAAAAATTTTAAAAGCATTTTTGTATTTGCGCTGTTTTTGGTAAATTTACAAAATAAATCTAATTCTTCGTGATAAAGCCAAAACTTACCCCTAAGCAGAAAGCATTAGCCATTAATTTAGATTCATCCATCTACGGAACTTTTGCGGAGATAGGAGCGGGTCAAGAAACTGTAAGACACTTTTTTCGAGCTGGTGGTGCTTCTCAAACGATTGCAAAAGCGATGTCTGCCTATGATAAAGATTTCTCTGATGCAATCTACGGGAAAGAAGCCAAAAACCGATACGTAACACAGAACAGACTTCGTAAAATGTTACGTTATGAGGTAGCTTTGATTGAGGAAAGGATTCCGAGAGAAAAAAACCCGGGGAAAAAATTCTTTTCCTATGCTAATACGGTTACAACAATCAATTTTGACAAGACTTCAAAGGGACACGGCTGGGTAGGTATCCGTTATCAGAATGGACCAGACGAGGATTTTAATGAGATTGTGATTCACGTCAAATTTAAAGAGACTAATGCAACACTTCAACAGGAAACTTTGGGGAGCCTGGGAGTTAATTTGATTTATGGTGCTTTTTTCTACATTGATAATCCACGACTACTGATAGAATCGTTATATGATGACCTGTCTACTGATAGATTGGAAATTGATATGATTGATTTTAGTGGACCGGATTTCCAATTTGTGGATAATCGTCTGATGAGTCTTCAGTTGGTGAAATTAGGAATGACGGATGCGGTTATCTTTAATTCTCAAGGTAATAATATGCTTCCTGCAGATATTCTTTACAAGAAAAATATCTTTGCCGTAAGAGGTAGTTTCCGTCCTGTAACACGAGTTAATATTGATATGTTTGAACACGGTTTGGACATGTTCAATCAGGATAATGCTTGTGACCACGAGAATACACAGATTCTTTTCGAAATTACAATTTCAAATTTAAGAGCTGCGGGTGATATAGATGAAAGAGATTTTCTTGACAGAGTTGATATCTTAGGAAAGTTAGGTTATACTGTAATGATTTCCAATTTCTCCGAGTACTACCGAATGGTAGATTACTTCTCAACATTTACGAATCAACATATTGGTGTCGCAATGGGAGTTAATAACCTCTTGGATGTTTTTGATGAGGAATATTACAAAAATCTGCCTGGTGGAATTTTGGAAGCTTTTGGTAAGTTCTTCAAAAAAGATATGCGCGTCTATCTTTATCCTTACAAAGACCCGAAAACAGGAAGTCTGTTGACATCGGAGAACTTGAAAGTTCATGATAATCTGAAGGAGTTATACAAATATTTCAAACTCAATAAGAGAATTGTAGATATTACCAATTTCAATCCAAAATTCTTGGAAATCTATTCCAGAGAAATTCTTAAGAAAATTGTGACTCAGGAAAACGGTTGGGAAGAAGAACTTCCGGCGGGAATTCCGGAGATGATAAAAGACCGCCAAATGTTCGGATACAAAGAGCTAAGTTTTGACGGACTCAATTAATATTTCAAAAAAATGGTAGAACTTAAAAAAAGACTTTCATTCATTTTAGAAAGTCCTGAACACGATACAAATGCAAAACTTCTGAAAATCTGTCAGGTTTTGGATAAAGAAATTTCTTATTACAATTGGACAGGATTTTATTTCAAAAACGGAGATAAAGACGAGTTGGTTCTCGGTCCTTATGTTGGTGCAGTTACAGACCACGTGATTATTCCTTTCGGGAAAGGGATTTGCGGTCAGGTTGCGGTTTCTGGAGAAACGTTTGTAGTTCCGGATGTTTGGGCTCAGGATAATTATCTTTCTTGTTCTATTGATACAAAAGCAGAAATTGTAGTTCCGATTTTCAAAAACGGAGAAAATATCGGGCAGATTGATATCGACAGTCACTCAAAAGACCCATTTACCAAAGAAGATGAAGAACTTTTGAATTGGCTTTGTGAAGAAGTTGCGAAGGTTTTGTAGTAACCTTTTAAATAGTTGTTTTTTTTACAGACTAATGGAAAATGTTACCCAAAGAATTTTAAAATATAGAGAATGTATTAGGCAACTTTATAACAATTACTTTATAAATGTTGAATGGAAAGATTCTGAACATTATTTCGAAGAATATTTTGAAGAAATTAATGAAATCCTCTTTCAAAAAACAGTTCTTGATCAAATAGATTTAGAAGCAAAAATTTTCAAAAATAATAAGGAATTTTATGAAAATTTAAAAGTAATTCCAAATTATGGGCCTTTAGGATTTGAAACATTTTTTGCGCCTGCAAACCAACAGTTTACTGAGTGGAAGACATTGCAATTAAACTCGACAGAAAATGAATTTAGATTTATGTCTTTTTTTGATTGGACAACAGAAAAAATAATGGAAGTGCAATATGCAAGAGTTAGACTTCTCAATTCAAAAGAGTTTCCAGAATTAGTAGGTTATGATTTCTTATTAGAAAATTGGAATTCTGAATTTTATATCCTTTAAATTAGAAAATAACAATCATTAAAGCTTAAATTTATTTGTGACATTTGCTTGCGATTTAACTTTCGAAATTTATTTCCTCAAGCAACTCTCTATAATAATTTCCACATTTCGCCAGATGCGAACCATACCAAGAAAAAGCTTCGCCATCAACAATCCTAATTTTTGGATTCTTACAAACTTCTTGGATTTCCTCAATATGTTTTTCTCTGAAAGGAAAAGGCTCTGACGAAAGAAAAATCAAATCCGCTTCTTTCATATCTTCCAACTGAACTTCGGGATAACGTTTCTGGTTTTTAAACATATTTTCAAATCCTAATTCCTCTAAAATCCTCGAAATAAAAGTATCGCCACCAATTGTCATATAAGGATTTTTCCAAATCAGATAAGCGACTTTTAACTTCTTTTCAGGTTTCGGAATGTCAAAAGCTTCGTAAGTTTTTAAATTGAAGAATTGCGCTTTTTCTTCTTTGTTGAAAATATGTCCAAGTTGTTTGATAATGTAATAATTATCTTCAAGCGTTTCAATATTCGTTAATAGAACTTTGAAATCTTTCATCAATTCCTCAACTTGTTCTTTAACGTTTTCCTCTTTGTTGGCAATAATTAAATCGGGTTTTAATAATTTAATTTTTTCAATATTGAGGTTTTTTGTGCCGCCAATGATTTCAACTTTATTTACGATTTCTTTCGGATGAATACAGAATTTTGTCCGACCAATGATTTCGTCAGTCGTTAAACCTAAATCAAATAAAGTTTCCGTAATCGAAGGAACAAGTGAAACAACTCTCATAAATAAACTTACTTATGAAACGCTTCGACTCCGCTCAGCGTGACAATAATTAATTTCTCGAGATGTCAGTCTGAGGTTCTCGAGACTTTAAATATAAAAAAAACTCTCTCAAAAATAAACATTTCTGAGAGAGCATATAACTTTAAAGATTAATTATTAATCTTCTTTTTTAGTCGCTTTCTTTGCAGCAGGCTTTTTAGCAGCAGGTTTTTCAGCTTGAGCTTCTTCTGTTTTTTCAGCGGCCTTTTTTGCTGGAGCTTTTTTAGCTGCAGGTTTTTTCTCTGCTTTTTCTTCAAGTACTTTAGCTTCTTCGGCTACTTCAACAGCTGGAGCTTCTGGTTTTACAAAACTTTCTGGAGTGATATAGCCAGCTTTTTGAAGCAAGTTATACCATTGAGCTAGTTTTTTGATATCAGACTCATAAACTCTTTCAAGGTCATAGTTTGGAAGAGAAGCAGCCATAAAAGCTCTTAACTCTTCGCTAGAAGACTTGTGATTGATAGTTGGTTTGTAGTCGTAATTTTTTGCAATATTTTCAAAAACTTCGAACAAAGGAACTTCTTTATCAAAAGTGAACATTGCGATATTATCAAGAAGACTTACTTGGCTTGAGTTCGAGATGCTCGCTTTTTTCTTAGTAGTGATATCCTCAACGATAAAACCGTTTTTAAGTTGAGAAACCAATTTGAAGAGTCCTGGTTTTCCAGAGATTGAAATAATTTTTTCTAACTGCATTTTAATATTTTTCTTTAGTAGTATATTTTTTTATTTGTCGGTTGTCAAATGTAAAAAGTCGGTTGTAATAATACTTTGTACATTTTACTTTTTACAATTTTCTATTTTGGAAACCTCATTTTATAACTCACGGCAACTTCTCCGTTTGCTATTTTCTGAAGTTTTCCTTTTACGATTTTTTTCTTTAAAGCGCTCAAATGGTCAGTGAATAAGATTCCTTCGATATGGTCGTATTCGTGTTGGATTACTCTTGCTCTGATGTCAGAAAATGTATCGGTATGTTTAACGAAATTTCTATCGTAATATTCTATTTTAATCGTTGATTTTCTCTTCACATCTTCACGAACTTCTGGGATACTCAAACATCCTTCATTGAATTTCCATTCTTCGCCAGATTCTTCCAAGATTTGTGCATTGATGAAAACTTTTTTAAAATCTTTCAGTTCATCAGCGATATCTTCATAATCCTCATCTTCAGAAAGAGGAGAAACATCTACCACAAAAAGTCTGATGTCCAAACCAATCTGAGGCGCTGCCAAACCAATTCCGTTTGCACCGTTCATTGTGTCAAACATATTGTCGATTAGGGTTTGAAGCTCAGGATAATCTTTGTCGATATCGTGTGCTTTTTTTCTCAAAACGGAATCTCCGAATGCTCTAATTGGTAAAATCATCTCTTTTGGTCTAAAAAATTTTGCAACAATATTGTCGCGCTTACTTTGTCAATCAATCCTTTTTCCTGTCTCTGTTTTTTGTTTTTTCCGCTTTGACTAATGAAAAAAGAAGCCATTTTGGAAGTGAAACGTTCATCCAGACGATTGATTTTCTTCTCAGGAAATTCCTTTTCAAACACTGAAATAAATTTCTGAATCTCAGTTTCGATTTCGGACATATTTCCTTTCAAATCTGTGGGAAGTCCGATAACGATTTCGTCCACGTTGTTTTCAGAAAAATATTTTTTCAAAAAATCTACAAGTTTTGGAGTTTCAACTGTTGTCAAACCACTCGCAATGATTTGTAAGTCGTCTGTTACAGCAATTCCCGTTCTTGCTTTCCCGTAGTCGATGGCTAGGATTTGTCCCATAGGTTTGCAAATTTACAAAAATTTTCAGCTTATGAAAAATCAACTTTAAGATTATGACATAAGCGATTTGAAAATGCAATTAATGGTTTGTAATTGGAGAAATGATGATAAATTGAAAAATTAATTTTAATTTATTAATCTTGATTTTCAGGATGTCTTTTCTCTTGATCTTCATTGATTTTTTTGATGACATCAGTTAACATTATTGTCAGATTATTGGTTTTACTATTCCAAATACTGAAGTATTTTTTATTAACTACATTGTAACTTTCCCAATTGGTGAGATTTTGATAAAGCATCAATGTACAGATATCTGTCGGAGTCATATATGGCCAATCTTCTAAAACGTGTGAATGAACACCAGAAACTGTTTTGCCAACTTCATCATCAACGATCTTTTGAGTAATGAGCGATTTGTGCAAACGTTGAACTTTTTTGATTTCATTTTTTTTATCAAAGTCAATCAGATAATCATTACCAAACAAAACTAAATTGTTGTCGTTGTGTCCTGTTAAGATGTATACCTTTTTTGAGTTATTTCTAATTATGGGAACCAAATTAAAATTTGTGTTATTATAATGTTTAAAAATACTATCACTTTTTATCCTTTCAAGGGCTTTACTTCTAATTGTCGCATATTCGTTTTCAATATCTGTAAACTTACGTTCAGTTAAATCTAAGTTAGCATTTTGAGGTTTATAATTTGTTGGGAAAGCAATTGTTCCAATTACTTGATTAGCTTTGGAAAAAAATATACATTTTGGAACGCCTTCATCGATGTAAGAAAAATATCCACCGATATTTTCTCGATTCTGATAGTTTGCAAGAAAGACATCTGTTCCATACCAGCTTGCCATTTCGCTTCTGTAAAGAGTAATTCCTTCGTCCGTAATTTCTTTAGCTATTTTTTCTAAATTTTGAGCAGAAAGACTAATTGCCAAAAAAAGAAAGAACAGATTGTATAATTTTTTCATAGAAAAGTTTTTTCGAATTTAATGAATTTAAGTAAAAAAGCCTCACACATCTGCGAGGCTTTTATTTTAATCCATTTTCATTTCATCAACCAGTAATTTGATTTTATCGATATACTTTCCATAAAAATGTTTGAACCACCAGTTGCCTGCAAAGTATAAAACAAACAACCCAAACAAAATAGAAAGCAAAAATTTGAAAGCCAAAAGTCCATCTGTATATTCGTGGCTATATGGAATTGATTCGGTAATGATGATGATTTCGCAAACGAAAAAGGGAACAAAACTTAGATAAAACGAAAGATAATATTGCTTGTTCAATTCAAACTGGTGAAACAAATCTTTCAAAGAATCATACGTTCCCAAGGTAGGATTGCCGATGTCTTTGTAGAGTTTAAAGAATTTGCTAAAGAAAAAAACAGTTACCAAAGTCATAGAACCTACCAAAACTTCGATGTAAAGCCTAAAACGAAAGGGGATTTGGAAAAACCAAATTACAATAAGAATGATTGGTAAGAGAATAATGGTTGACCAAAATTCATTTCGCATATTCTTCCTGATTTTCTCCAGAGGCAGATGTATTTCTTTTTGTCTTTCCGTAGAAATTTCCGGTGTTTCGGAAACATCTTCTTTATTCCAAAGTGATTTAAGATTATCTAGATCCATATCTTTATAGTTGTAGGTTGATAATTAATAGTTGTCAGTTGATAGTTTTTGTTTGTCAGCCTGAGGCTCTTGAAGGCTATTAATTTTCTGTCAGGCTGAGGCTCTCGAAGTCTTTTTATTAATTAGTTCTTTCAGTTTTTCTTTCGCACGATTCAGTTTTACTCTTGCATTGCCTTCCGAGATTCCCATTTGTTCCGCCATTTCTTTTCCGGAAAAATCCTCCAGATAATAGAAAATCAAAGCCTTGTCAATTGGGTTTAGTTGTTGGATAGATTCGTACATCAGCTTTAGGTTTTGTTCATCTTCATAGTTGTATTCCTCTTCTTTTATTTTGTATAGCGAGACATCATCATTTTGGATAAAAGTTCTTCTTTTCTCAGATTTTAGGAAGATAATTGCTGTATTCAGAGCGATTCTGTAAAGCCAAGTTGAGAATTCTGACTTTCCTTCAAAACTCGAAAAAGACTTCCAAACCTGATAAACAATTTCTTGAAAAAGGTCATTCTGGTCATCACGATTATCCATATACATTTTAGAAATCTTGAAGATGATTCCTTTATGTTTATCGATTTTCTCTAAAAATTCTTTCTCAGACGAACCCATTTTTGTTTTAACTCTATTCGGTTAGTAATGATATCAAAAATTTGTTACAAAAAATAATTATTTATATTGATTTGGGCAGCTTAATCCGCCTTCCGCTCCCAATCTTTTCACTCCACTACGTTACGTAAAAAAGATTTCCGCTCAAGTCGGGCTGCGCTTCGCCAAGTTTGAACATTTGTTTTTCAAACAACATTTTCTCACTAATTGAAATCAAACAACATAATATTGTTATTCTGAAAGAAATCTAATGAGTTGGTTATCAGTGTTTAGTTTCTTCAATATTGATAAACAGAATGTTTCACTTGTATTGCTTTGATGAGTTTACGTCTTTGCGAACCTTAAAATATTTTCAATAAGTTCAAAAAAACTTTGCGGACTTTGCGTTCAAAAAATTACAATAATTTCTTCTTTTTAAATATTTTTTTGTTTCTCTTCACGTTAAAATAAAATCAATCAATTTTCATATTTTTGTAAAGATTAAAAATCACTCATAATTCATCACTTATAATTTACTCGATGTCTTTAAAAATTTCAGGACTTACAAAGCATTTCGGAGAGCAAGTTGCGCTCAATGATATCAACATCAATATCGCTAACAATGAAATCATCGGATTGCTCGGCCCCAACGGTGCTGGAAAATCCACCTTGATGAAATCCATCACAGGCGTCTTGAAAATCGATGAAGGTGAAATTCTCTTAGACGAAAAAAATATCTCCGAAAATGAAATCGAATCCAAAAAGAAAATCGGTTTTCTTCCGGAGAACAATCCGCTTTACAACGAGATGTTTGTAAAAGAATATTTGCAATTTGTGGCGAATCTTCATAACATCAAAAAAGAAAGAGTAGAACAAGTCATCGATTTGATTGGAATTACACCGGAAAAATCAAAGAAAATAGGTCAGCTTTCCAAAGGTTATAAACAAAGAGTTGGTTTAGCGCAAGCCATTCTTCACGAACCGGATTTATTGATTCTTGATGAACCAACCAACGGACTCGACCCCAATCAAATCGTAGAAATCCGAAATGTCATCAAAGAAATTGGAAAGGCAAAAACTGTGATTTTATCCACGCACATAATGCAGGAAGTAGAGGCACTTTGTTCACGTGTAATTCTGATTCATCAAGGAAATATAATTCAAGATTCTCCGATTTCAGAATTCAAAGGCAAATTTGCAAGTCTGGAAGAAGCTTTCCAAAGTTATACGGTTTAGTTTTTAAAGACAGATTAGAATGAGCAGAACTACAAAAAAAATTCTGATTGCTATTTTGATTCCGACAGTTTATGCCGTGATTTTAAGATTGCTTTTTGGAATAAAAACTTGGACTGACATTTTTTCAGTAATGTCAATCACATTTTTGTTTTGCCTGCCAACAATTGTTGGAGCATTAACGGTTTATCTTTCGGATTATGAAAAAGTAAAAAGTCTCACATATAGATTTTTTATGCCTTGGGTTCCTGTTTTTCTTTTTTTAGTAATTACAATGTTTCTTAAAATCGAAGGCTGGGCTTGTTGGTTGATGATTCTTCCAATATTTCTGATTGCCTCTTCCTTTGGAGGTTTAATTGGAGGTTATCTTAAGAATCGAAAAGGAAATTCAAATTTGAATGTTTCTCTTTTGGTATTGATACCATTATTAATTGGACCGGTAGAAAGTTTGTTTCAGAAAATTCCTGCAACATATACTGCTTACACTTCTATTGAAATTAATGCTCCGGCTGAAGTTATTTGGCAAAATGTGACCGCAGTTCGTAAAATTGATGAAAAAGATGATAAGGGTTATCTTAATCGAATAATTGGTTTTCCGAGACCTTTAGAAGCTGTCTTGAATTATAAAGGAGTTGGTGCTTACAGAGAAGCGAGATTTACAAAAGGATTAGTTTTTCACGAAACGGTAAAAGAATACGAAGAAAATAAAAGAATGCTTTTTAGTATTAAGGCTTATCCTTATGAGATTCCTTCTACAACATTGGATGAACACGTTGTAATTGGCGGAAATTATTTTGATGTTTTGGATGGAACTTATGAACTTGAAAAAATATCGCACAACAAATATAAATTAATATTATATAGCCGATTCAAACTCAATACAACATTTAATTTCTATTCAGGGCTTTGGGCAAAATGGATTATGAAAGATATTCAAAACAATATTTTGCAAATCGAAAAAAAACGTGCTGAGTCTGTGAAATCCTAATGTTAAAATAAATTTTTAATTAGGTTTTAAATCTTTGCGACTTAAAAATATTCTCAATAATTAATAAAAAATCTTCACGCTCTTTGCGTTAAAATATAACAGCTTGAACTTCGCTCAAATCATCCTTCCACTCAATCTCAAAGGAACTTTCACGTACAAAGTTCCGGCAGATCTTTTGGATAAAATCGAAGTTGGGATGCGAGTTTTGGTTCCGTTTCGTGGGAAGAAAATCTATACAGGAATTGTTGCGGAATTGTTTGATGATTTTGAAGAAACTTTTGTTCCGAAAGAAATCATCAATCTTTTAGATAATCAACCGATTGTTCCTAAACAACAATTGGATTTTTGGAATTGGCTGAGTTCTTATTATCTGTGCAATTTGGGCGAAATTTACCGTTTGGCGTTTCCGTCTTCTCTCAAATTAGAAAGCGAAACTTACGTCAGGTTATTGTCTGAAAGAACTATTGATTGGCAAAATCTAGACGCTAACGAAACCTATCTTCTCCAAGCTTTGGAAGTTCGACAAATGCTGAATTTACAAGAGATTGAAGCTTTCATTCCAAAAAAAGAAATCATCAAAACCATCAATGGGCTGATTGATGAACGATATATTTCAGTTGACGAAAAAATCACTGAAAAATATAAGGCGAAAGAAATTGCTTATCTGAAAATTAATGATGAAGCTTTGGTTTCTGAGAATTTGGCGATGATTCTTTTGAAACTTGATAAAGCCAAAAAACAAAAAGATTTATTCTTAAATATTCTTTCAAAACAAATTGACAATCCTGAAAATCCAATCAGGAAATCTTTGGTTTTTGATGAAGGTAATTTTGTCAATCAACAACTTAAATCTTTGATAGAAAAAGGTTGGGTTACAGAATATTATTTGGAAAAAGATAGGATTGATTCTTACGAAGGCGAAATTGAAGAAATTGAAGAGCTGACGAAAAATCAGAAAAAATCGATTTCAGAAATCAATCAAGCTTTTGAAGAAAACAAAAATGTTTTGCTTCACGGTGTAACTTCATCAGGGAAAACGCATATCTATCTTGAGAAAATTGAAGATTGTATTAATTCGAGACAAAATGTTTTATTGCTTTTGCCTGAGATTGCTTTAACCAAACAAATTACAATCCGCCTCGAAAAGAAATATGGAAAAAAACTCGGATTTTATCATAATAAACTGACGGATTTTGAAAGAGTAGAAGTCTGGCGAAAAATCAAAAAAAATGAACTTCAAATCCTGATTGGAACTCGAAATTCTCTATTTCTTCCTTTTGAAAATTTAGGATTAATTATTGTTGATGAAGAGCACGATTCGGCTTACAGACCAAGAGACCAGAATTTCTTTTTCAATGCAAAAGATTCGGCGATGATGTTGGCAGAATTTTATCAAGCCAAATTGATTCTCGGTTCGGCGACGCCATCTTTGGAAAGCTATGATTTAGCGATGAAAGACAAGTTGCGTTATGTTTCCATTAATGAAAGATTTGGGAAAGTGGATTTGCCCAAATTTGAAATCATTGATATCAAAGAAGCACAAAATCAAAAGAAGATTGTCGGTAATTTCAGTCAGAAAATGGTTGACGAAATCAATCTTCAATTAGATCATAAAAAACAAACCATTATTCTTCATAATCGCCGTGGTTATGCTAATGTCATCGAATGTGAAACTTGCGGCCACGTAACTTATTGCAGTAATTGTGACGTTGTGATGACCTATCACAAAGCTTCCAATGAGCTGAAGTGTCACTATTGCGGACATCGTTCTGGGAAACCAACTGTTTGTCCAAGTTGCAACAGCGATAATCTGAATACAAAAGGTGTTGGCGTAGAACAAATCGAAGAGGAAACGCAAAAGATATTTTCTGATGCTGAGGTTGACAGAATGGACGTTGACGCAATGCGAAAGAAATTCGCTTATGAAAAACTATACGAAAAACTGGAAAACGGCGAAACCGATATTTTGGTTGGTACGCAGATGATTTCCAAAGGTTTAGATTTTGATAACATCGAATTGGTGGCGATTCCAAAAGCAGATTCTTTGATTCACGTTCAGGATTTTCGAGCAGAAGAAAGAGCTTATCAATTGATTACTCAGGTTGCAGGAAGAGCAGGAAGAGTTTCTGGAAAAGGAAAAATTCTGATTCAGACTTATAATCCGTCGCATTCGGTTTTTGAATTGATTAAAAATCAGAATGTTAAAGAGATTTATAATTACTTCCTTGATGAAAGGAAAAAGTTTCTTTATCCGCCATTTGTGAAATTAATAATGATTGAACTGAAACATAGGAAAGAAGACAAAATTAACAGAGCTTCTCAGTTTTTGGGTTCGATTCTCAGAAAATATATTCCTGAAGAATGTATTCTTGGTCCCGAGAAATCGCCTATTGCAAGGCTAAACAATCTTTATCAATATCAGATTCTTCTCAAATTTCCGAAAAATAAAAACTACAAAATCTATAAAGAATTACTTTTGAAATCTTTTGATGAGTTTGACGAAATCACAGCTTACAAATCTATCAGAAAAGATGTTTTTGTCGATTTTTAACTGTTTTTAACAAATTTTCTGGTTTTTTATTACACTTTGCCACAGATTCCACGGCAATATTCTCTAACTTTACTTAGTTATGATAACAAGATTAGACAATCTTAAACCTTAATTAATAAAAATTCAATAAAAATTGTAATTGTTTTGAGAATGAATAAAATCAGAAATTACGTTTCAATTTTCGCTATTGGTTTTTCCTCATTTGTTTTTTCGCAAGGGAGCGTCGCAGTTTCTACCTATCCACAAGTTGCTGATCAGCAGAATCTTGTAAAGGATATTACGGCAGAAAAGGCGCTGCTGTCTCCGAAAGAGCAGATTGAGTTCAACATCAATAAAATGTTTACCGACCCAGTTCTAAGGAATGCCAATTGGGGATTTGTGGTTTATGACCCAAAAACGGAGAAAATTGTAACGGCGTACAACGAAACTGCGCCATTGATTCCGGCTTCCACAACCAAATTGTTAACCACGGAAACTGCATTTTCACTTTTGGGAACGCAATATAGATGGAACACTCAGCTAGAATATTCCGGAAGTATCGATACAGAAGGTGTTTTGACAGGAAATCTCTACATCGTTGGAAGTGGTGACCCATCTTTAGGTGGAAATAGAGGTGGTGCGGCAAGCTATGGACAGATTGTGAGTCAATATCTGGATGCGATTCAGGAAAAAGGAATCAAAAAAGTGACTGGTGATATTATCATCCAAACTGCGATTTTCAAAGAGAATAAAAAACAAGAACTTCCGCAAAATATCGTTTGGCTGGAACAAGATAATTATTATTTACCAGTTGGAACTACGGAAAGTGTAGAGCCAAGAAATGAAAAATTGATTGTGAATCAGTCTAATAATCGTTTCAATCAAGAGAAAAAGTATTTTTATATTTCGCCTTACACCAAGAAAATGGTTTATGCCGATAAGTTCGAAGGAAATTGGGTAACTACCAAAGTTGCTGAACCGCCAGCTTACTTAGCTAATAAATTAAAAGAAAGTTTAGCGAAAAATAAAATCACAGTTGTTGGAAAAGTAACACCAAAAATTGTAGACAGAGAACCTGAACCAAGAGAAATCTTGACGATTTATAAATCTCCAACTTTGGCAGAAATCGTTAATTATACCAACCAAAGAAGTGATAATAATTATGCTGAAGCTTTGCTTAAGTCTAATGGCTTTCAAAAGTTTGGTGACCAGACTTTGGAATCTGGAAAATTGGCAGTGACAGAGCATTTAAAATCAATTAATTTTGATTCGGAAGGTTTGAATTATATGGACGGAAGTGGACTATCCAAGGCTCACACTGTAACGCCAATTTCTCAAGTAAAGTTTTTAGCAAAAATGATTAAGTCTCCTTATTATAAAGAGTATTTTGATTCTTTGCCTATTGCAGGGCAATCTGGAACTTTGAAACATATGTTTATGCTGAACTCAAATGGGCAGATTTTTGCTAAAACTGGAACTCTAAATGGTGTAAAATGTTTAGCTGGCTATATCAAAACTAGAAGTAACAAAACACTTGCTTTTTCTTTATTGATTAACAGATATTCTGGTTCTGTTGCTCAAGTGAAAAGTAGAATGGAACAGTTGCTAGATCCGACTTTAGATTTATAGTAATCAATCTTTTATAAAATCAAAACTCATCTCGTCGGGATGAGTTTTTTTTGTAGCTTTGAGTTGAAAATCATCAAACTTATGAAGAAAAACTATCTGCTGTTTATTATTTTATTTTCCATTCATCTTTTTTTTAGTCAGAAATTTAATATTGATAGAAAAGGTATTGTGGAATCTGAGAAAAGAACGAATCTGAAATCAATTTTGGATGTCAACGTCAATCCAAATACTTTGAATTATGATTTGCAGTATGTTAGATTAGAATTAGATTTGGATCCAACACAACAATACATTTCTGGAACTGTGACTTCTCATTTTAAAATGTTACAAAATACCTCAGATATCTATTTTGATTTAGCAGATAATCTAATAGTTTCCAATGTAAAATACCACGGTCAAGATTTGACTTTTCAGCAATTGAGTACTGATGAAATTAAAATTAATTTTCCTGCAACTCTCACTGCTCAGACAACAGATTCCTTGTCCATCACATATAATGGAGTTCCTTCAACAGTAGAAAATGCCTTTGTTGCTACGACTACACCAGATGGAAATCCTATTTTAGCGACTTTGTCAGAACCTTTTGGAGCAAAACAATGGTGGCCTACCAAGCAAAGTATGAACGACAAAGTTGAAAAATTAGATATCAAAATTTCCACTCCTGCTCAATATACTGTTGGCTCTAATGGAAAATTGATCTCAGAAACGATTTTAGTTAATGGAAAGAAGTTAACCTATTGGCAAACCAATTATCCAATTCCCGCATATCTTTTTGCTCTAGGAATTTCTAATTATACAAAACTTAATTCTACAATCACAACAACTAATAGTTCATTTCCTTTTCTCAACTACGTTTATCCATCTTGGGCAACATCTGATACTCAAGAAAATCTAGATTGGACAGCAACCAATATGCAGACTTTCGAAGATCATTTTGGATTGTATCCTTATCGCGATGAAAAATATGGACATATGCAATTCAATTGGGGTGGTGGAATGGAGCATGCAACAATGACTTCTATGGGATATTATGGATTAGATTTAATTGCTCATGAGTTAGCTCATCAATGGTTTGGAGACAAACTCACTTGTGGTACTTGGAATGACATTTGGCTGAATGAAGGATTTGCAACAATGGGAGAATATGTTGCTTTTGAGAAATTATTGATGACTCCGGTTCAGTTTCAAAGCTATCTTCAGGGGGAAATGGATTATATCACAAGCGATCCGGGAGGAAGTGTCTATATTCCCGATAGCGATTTGAATTTTTATAGAATTTTTAATGCAAGATTAACATATACAAAAGGAGGTTATGTTCTTAGAATGATAAAGTGGATTCTGGGTGATGATCAGTTTTATGCCATGTTGAAAGCCTATCAAAACAATCCTGCTTTTGCTTATAATTATGTGAAAACACACGACTTTCAGGATTTTTTAAGTAATTATACAGGAATAGATTTTACAGAATTCTTCAAAGATTGGATCTATGGAGAAGGTTATCCTTCTTATCAAATTAAATGGAATCAAAATACGACAAGCAAAAAACTAACATTCCAAGTTGGACAGACGAGAAGTTCATCTGCAGTGAGCTTTTTTGAATTGCCTTTGCCAATCAAAGTTTCTGGATCTGGTGGACAAACCGCTTACTTTGTTTTGGATCATACTTCCAATAATCAATATTTTACGCAAGATGTTGCTTTTGATGTTACAAATGTTGTATTCAACTACGAAAATCAAATTATTACAAAAGAATCTACAGTTGTTAGAGATAATTCTTTGACTGTAAATGATATTGATAGTAAAGATAAACTGAATGTATATCCAAACCCTACAAAATCCTTCATAAAAATTTCTGGCTTGGAAAAGTCACTAGATTATGAAATCTATTCTATTGAAGGTAAATTAATCAAAAAAGGAATTATTGAAAAAGATTCAGAAATTAATATTTCTAGTTTTGTTAAAGGAACTTATATTCTCAAGTTTAATAATCAATCTATTAAGATTCTAAAAGAATAAAAGAAGTTAATATATCACAAAAAAGCACTTAATTAAAGTGCTTTTTTTATTTTTGTTCAAATCGAAAATCAATAAAAATGATATCACAAAAATTCCTCGAAAATATTCAGAACGAATTAACAAACATAGAAAACGACGGGCTTTACAAGAAAGAAAGAATCATCACTTCCCAGCAAAGTGCAGAGATAGAAGTTGGAGGAAAAAAACTTCTGAACTTTTGTGCGAACA
Source organism: Epilithonimonas sp. (assembly GCF_032055105.1). Taxonomy (GTDB): domain Bacteria; phylum Bacteroidota; class Bacteroidia; order Flavobacteriales; family Weeksellaceae; genus Epilithonimonas. Next base: position 139,183 of record NZ_DAMBRK010000009.1, on the reverse strand, counting down.
ACTATTTGGGATTATCCAACAATCCAGAAGTAATGAAAGCGTCGCAAGATGCTATTGAATCCCACGGTTATGGGATGTCATCTGTTCGATTCATTTGCGGAACTCAGGATATTCATAAAGATCTGGAAGCTAAAATTTCCAAATTCCTCGGAATGGAAGATACAATACTTTACGCTGCTTGTTTTGACGCTAATGGCGGTGTCTTCGAACCATTGTTTTCAGAAGAAGATGCAATCATTTCCGATGAGCTGAATCACGCTTCTATTATTGACGGAGTAAGATTATGTAAATCTGCAAGATACCGTTACAAAAATAATAATATGGAAGATCTGGAAGCTCAATTAATTGCGGCCTCTGAAAAAAATCATAGATTTAAAATCATTGTAACAGACGGTGTTTTCTCAATGGACGGAATTGTTGCAGACTTAAAAGGCGTTTGTGATTTAGCTGATAAATATGATGCTTTGGTTATGGTAGATGATTCACACGCAACAGGATTCATTGGGAAAACAGGTCGTGGAACGCACGAAGCTAATGATGTGATTGGAAGAGTTGATATCATTACTTCTACTTTAGGAAAAGCTTTAGGTGGTGCTTTAGGCGGATTCACTTCTGGAAAAAAAGAAATTATCGATATGTTGAGACAGCGCTCTCGTCCGTATTTATTTTCCAATTCATTAGCACCAGGAATTGTTGGTGCTGCTTCCAAAGTTTTGGATATGATTTCGGATGATACTTCATTGAGAGATAAAGTAATGGAAAATGCAGATTATTTCCGAAGAGAGATGAAAGCTAAAGGCTTTGATATCCCAGATGGTGATGCAGCAATTGTTCCGGTGATGTTGTATGATGCAAAATTGGCGCAGGAAATGGCAGAAAAACTTTTAGCAGAAGATATTTATGTGATTGGATTCTTTTATCCTGTTGTTCCAAAAGGAAAGGCTAGAATCAGAGTTCAGCTTTCTGCCGCACATTCAAGAGAGCATTTGGACAAAGCCATTGCTGGATTCGAAAAAGTAGGAAAGGAGTTAGGTGTTATTTCATAATAGAAGAGAAATTTCATCAAAATTATTTCCCTAACTCTAAAGGGAGTAATTTTGATGAAATTTTAAGTAAATTATTCTCCTTTTAGGGTTGGGACAAACAGAATTTATTTAAAATTCAACAAACAAAAAACCAGCAAATTAATTTGCTGGTTTTGTATTTTCAAGAAGAAAATCTCAGGATTATTTTTTACCTCCGTAAGACTTATCTTTGATTCTTGCTTTTTTACCTCTAAGGTCTCTGAAGTAGTAGATTCTAGCTCTTCTAACTTTACCTTGTCTGTTAACTTCGATTTTTTGAAGTGCAGGCATATTGATTGGGAAAACTCTTTCTACACCTACATCACCAGACATTTTTCTGATAGTGAAAGTTTTAGTAAGACCAGTTCCTCTCAATTGAATCACAGTTCCTTTGAAGAACTGAGTTCTTGTTTTCTGACCCTCTTTAATCTCGTAATACACAGTGATGGTGTCACCGGCTTTGAATTCTGGGAATTCTTTTTTCGTAATGTACTTATCTTGTACGTATTTTACTAAATCCATTTTTTATAAAAAAAATTTGTTTTGTCAAGCTAAGCAACATTCACGTCCTTCGTCAGAGGTTGATTAACAGGTTGCAAAAATATAAATAATTTTTATAACTACAATACAATCTGAGAATTAAATTTTAATTATTTAATCTCCAGCAATTCTACATCAAAAATCAGAGTGCTGTTGGGACCAATTTCTTTGCTAACTTCCTGTTCTCCATAAGCCAAATGTGGTGGAATGGTAAACCTAAATTTACTTCCTACAGACATCAATTGCAAACCTTCTGTCCAACCTTTGATAACTCTATTCAGAGGGAAAGAGGCTGGTTTTCCACGTTTTACAGAGCTGTCAAAAACTTTACTCGTAATTGTTGTCCCATGATAATGGCATTTCACCGTACTTTTTGCTGTAGGTTTTGGTCCGTCAGTTTCTACAAGGATTTCGTATTGTAAACCACTTGGCAAAGTTGTTACGCTTTCTCTTTTTCCGTTTTCAACCAAAAAATCTTGACCATTTCTCAAGTTTTTTTCAGCCAGTTCTTTTTTTCTTTTGAATAATAAATCTGCTACACCCATTTCTAAATTTTTTTCAAAGGTATAATTTTAATGTTATTTCCTTTTAATCTTAGCTGAGTTTTACGTCTTTGCGAATCTTAAAATTTTTTCAATAATGACAAAAAACCTTACGGACTTTGCGTTTAAAAATCATTAATTCAACAATTAAGTTCATTTGGAGCTTAATCCCGCTGTCCACTATATCTTTTTTGCCACACGTTTTCTCAGACTGAGGTTCTCGAAGCATCCGCAAAAAAGGATGCCGTTACCATCGGGGCTAGATTCACGATTTGTCACAATTGTCAGACTGAGGCTCTAGAAGCCAACAAGAAAAGAATCTCAAATCTGCAAAATCCCCATAATCTGCGAGAAACAACAACTATTTATTTCTTAGCTGAGCAATGCGCCTTTGCAAACCTTAAAATATTTTCAATAAAGAACAAAAAACCTTTGCGCGCTTTGCGTTCAAAAAAACAGATGACAATTAACAGCCATTTAATACCATTAATTATAACTATTTCCCTTAACTTTGTTTAGAAACATTACAAATTATGGCGAATTGTAGTAGCGGATGTTGCGGAACAGACCATCATCAGGAACATTCTCATCAGCATAATCACGACGACCACGACCATTCTCATAGCAATTCAAAGTTAGGATTGATAATAAGTCTTGTCATTTTTTTCTCAGGATTGATTCTTGATTTTTGGATTAAAGCTGATTGGTTTACCGATAATCTTTGGTTGAGATTCGGATTGTATTTTGTGTCTTATATATTAGTTGCGTTTTCAGTTTTCAAAGATGCCTTTGAATTAGCTAAGAAATTAGATTTTTTCAATGAGTTTTCATTGATGGGAATTGCAACAATTGGAGCATTTGCGATTGGCGAATTTCCAGAAGGCGTTGCCGTAATGCTGTTTTACACGATTGGCGAAATGTTCCAAGAATCCGCTGTTAACAAAGCTCGGAATAATATCAAATCATTATTAGACGTTCGTCCAAAAGAAGCCAAAGTTTTCAGAGAAGGGAATTGGAAAACCATTGCTCCAGATGATGTGAAAATCGGAGAAAAGATTCAGGTGAAAGTAGGAGAGAAGATTCCGTTGGATGGGATTTTATTATCTGAAAAAGCAAGTCTCAATACATCAGCCTTGACAGGCGAAAGCAAACCTTCATCCATTCAAAAATCCGAAGAAGTTCTTGCCGGAATGTTGAATCTCGACCAAGTGATTGAAATCGAAACAACCAAATTATTTGAGAATAGTTCCATTGTCAGAATTCTTCAAATGGTTCAGGAAGCAAGTTCCAGAAAAGCAAAAACCGAATTATTCATCAGAAGATTTGCTAAAATTTACACACCGATTGTTTTCCTTTTGGCACTTTTGGTAACGCTTGTTCCATATCTTTTTGTTGAGAATTACATCTTCAGAGATTGGCTTTACAGAGGTTTGGTTTTTCTTGTGATTTCTTGCCCTTGTGCTTTGGTGATTTCGATTCCATTGGGATATTTCGGTGGAATTGGCGCCGCTTCCAGAAATGGAATTTTGTTCAAAGGTTCTAATTTTATCGACATCATTGCGAATGTTACAACTGTTGTGATGGACAAAACCGGAACATTGACAAAAGGTGTTTTCAAAGTTCAGGATATCGTTCCAAAGAACATTTCAAAAGAAGATTTTTTATCAATTCTATCTTCTGTTGAGAGCCATTCTACACATCCGATTGCAAAAGCTATTTCAGAGTTTCATCCTTCAAATCAAATTCCCGAATCTGTGGAAGAGATTTCCGGAAAAGGAATCAAAGCGGTTATTAATCAACAAAGAATTCTTGCCGGAAATACAAAACTGCTGAAGACTTTTAATATTCATTATCCCGATTTTCTTGAAGAAATTGTTGAAACAACAGTTGTTTTAGCGATTGATAACGAATATAAAGGTTACATCACAATTTCTGATGAAATGAAAGAAGATTCGGAATTGGCAATTAGTCAATTGAAAAATAATGATATCAAAACGGTGATGTTAAGTGGCGATAAAGATTCTCTTACTCAAAATATCGCTAAAAAATTAGGAATCGATTCTGCTTTTGGAGGTTTGCTTCCGGAAAGAAAAGTTGAAAAGTTGGAAAATTTAAAAAGCAATCCAAAAGAAGTCGTCGCTTTCGTAGGAGACGGAATCAATGATGCGCCTGTTTTAGCTTTGAGTGATGTCGGAATGGCAATGGGCGGATTAGGTTCTGATGCGGCGATTGAAACTGCGGATGTTGTTATCCAAACTGACCAGCCTTCGAAAATTGCAACTGCAATCAAAATCGGGAAGGAAACAAAGAAAATCGTTTATCAAAATATATTTTTGGCTTTTGGAGTTAAATTAATTGTATTGATTTTAGGAGCTGGCGGATTAGCCAATATGTGGGAAGCTGTTTTTGCGGATGTTGGTGTAGCATTACTTGCAATTCTTAATGCAGTTCGAATTCAGAATATGAAATTCTCTAATTAATTCATAAATATTTACATTTATATATTACCCAAATTATTGAAAAATAGTTCGGGTTTTTGTTTTGAAATAAGCTTTCAAATTAATTTCTTGTTCGTTAACAAAATAGTATTATCTTAGTTAAAAATGAAAATATAATGCGAACAGTTATTTTTTGTGCTTTACTATTGTCTCAATTTGGGACTGCTCAAGGGTTTTTGAAAACTCAAGGGAAAAAAATTGTGAATTCCAAAGGAGAGAATATTTATCTGAAAGGTCTAGGATTGGGCGGTTGGATGCTTCAGGAAGGTTATATGTTGAAGACTGATGATTTTGCTGGACCTCAATATAAAATCAAAGAAAAGATTACAGAAGTTGCAGGCGAAGATGGTAAAAATGAATTTTACAAAGCTTATCTCAAAAATGGAATTACTAAAAAAGACATCGATTCTTTAGCAAAATGGGGATTTAATTCCATAAGACTTCCGATGCATTATAATCTTTATACGTTGCCAATCGAAAAAGAACCTGTAAAAGGACAAAATACTTGGCTGGAAGAAGGTTTTAAAATGACAGATGACCTTTTGAAATGGTGTGAAGAGAACAAATTGTATTTGATTTTGGATTTGCACGCAGTGCCCGGAGGACAAGGAAATGACGCAAACATTTCTGATAATGATAAAACAAAACCGAATCTTTGGGACAGTGAAGAAAATCAGAAAAAGACAATTGCACTCTGGAAAAAGCTGGCAGAACGCTACAAAGACAAAGAATGGATTGCGGGGTATGATATGATTAATGAACCAAATTATGGTTTCACTGGAAAAAATCCGAACGGAACAGATGAGATGTCCAATGCGCCACTTTGGAAACTTCAAAGAGAGATTTCTGACGCGATTCGAGAAGTTGACAAAAACCACATCATCATTCTTGAAGGGAATGGTTGGGGAAATAATTATAATGGTTTACCAAAACTTTGGGATGATAATATCGTTCTAAGCTTTCACAAATATTGGACAACCAATTCTCAAGATGCAATCCAAAATATTGTAGATACAAGACAAAAACTGAATGTTCCTGTCTGGTTAGGCGAAACGGGAGAAAACTCTAACGTTTGGTTTACAGAACTCAATCAATTATTATTGAAAAATAACATTGGCTATGCTTATTGGCCGATGAAAAAGATTGACAATATTGCCGGAGTAACCAAAGTGAAAATTACTCCGGAATATCAAAAACTTCTAAACTATTGGAAAAACGGAGGGCAAAAACCAACAAAAGATTTCGCTAAAAAAGCCTTGATGAAAATAGCTGACAATTACAAAATGGAAAATGTAAAAGTCAAGAAAGATGTCATTGATGCATTATTTCGTCAAGTTACAGATGAAGCTACGAAACCTTATAAAAACCACATTGCACCTGGAAGAATCTTTGCGACAGAATATGATTTGGGAAGATTTGGAAGCGCTTATTCTGATAATGATTTTCAAGACCTTTGGGTAACTACCGGAAGTAAAACAGAATGGAACTCAGGTAAAAAAATGAGAAATGACGGTGTTGATATCTATGCTTGTAAAGATAAAATCAACAACGGATTCTATGTCGGGAAAACCGAAAAAGGAGAGTGGCTTCAGTACACTGTGAAAAGCAAACAAGCAAGAAAATACAATGCAACTTTCAGATATAATAATGATTCTGCACAAGCTTCGGAATTGATTATTAAAACAGAAGATGGTGACGATTTAGCAACAATTAAATTACCACCAACCGGAAAGAATATTTGGAAAACAGTCTCAGTAAAGAATGTTAAGCTTGATTCTGGAGAAAACAAATTGAGATTGTACTTTGAAGTCGGTAATGCGAACTTAAATTATTTTGAACTAAAATAGTTTCTTCATATCAACATATTTATTCAAAAATAGCATCTTGATTACGATTGAGATGCTTTTTTATTGCTTAGAAATCACTTTGGCTCGATATTATATAAGGTAATTTGTGTAAATTATTTTTAAATTAGAATAAGATATTCAGTAACATTTCGGAAAACTAGCTTACTACTTAATAAAACCAAACTATGAATAAAATCTTTCCATTAATTTTTCTCTTCTACACATCTCTGTTTTTTTCTCAAAGTACACTAACTGTTTACAGATCGGATAATCAAAAACCAATTAAAGGTGCAACAGTATCTTGTAATGGGAAAATTCTTGGAAAGACCAATGAAAAAGGAATTTTAACTTTCACAACCAAATGTCCAAAAGTGGATGTGGAAATTGATAATTACATAGGAGATGAAGTAGTGGTGGATAAAGTAATGGAAATTGGATTAGATAGAGATAACATCAAAGCTAACGAGATACAAGGTGTGGTTCTGACCAACGAATCTGACCCACGAGCTTTAGCGATTATTGACAAAGTTTTCAAAAGTTTCAAAGATAATTCGCCTAATTCGCTAGATTCTTATTCTTATAAATCTTATGAGAAAATGTCTTTTGACGTGGACGAGGACAGCATACAAGATTACACCCGTTTTTACAACGCCAGACAAGATTCCCTTTCCAGAGTAGCGAATCGTAAGTTGCCTAAAAAAGAAAAGGAAATCAAAGATTCGATAGAAGGAGAACAGATGATGGGCGTTGCGAGAGACAGCAAACTGTTTCTTTGGGAACGTGCGATGCAGTTTTTGTATTCTAAAAAGTACGGTGAAAAAACCAATATCTTGGATAACAGAATCTCTGGTCTGAAGAATCCAGTTTACGAAATGTTAGCGCTACGTTCCAACAGAGACAAAATCCCGAGAGAGATTTTGCCGGAGAACAGAAGTCTTTACAGGTACTTTCTAACAGATTCTATCGAGATAGACGGTAGAGATAATTTCGTCATCCGTTTCCGACAAGTGGATTACAAAGTTCCCGTTAACAGAAGAAAATACAACGGTTATCTATACATCGATAAAGAAACTTATGCTATCAAAAAGATTGAAAGTAATAGTAAAGTTAAGACCGACGGAACGATAACTTCGGTTTGGATTCCTATTAATAACAAATGGTTTCTTAAGACCGAGAACCTTAAAATAAAAATGGGCGTTTCAGAATTCTATACTGTTGAGAAAAAGGACAATGAAACTGCCGAAGAAAAAAAGGAACGACTGGATAAAATCAAAAGGTTTGGGAATTACGCTTATATGAAGTCGGATTATTTCGATTTTCAGACGCCGGTTGATTTCAAGGCTTCACAGTTCAATGGTTATACGATGAGCGTGAAGAATGCGGATGGTTCTCTCCTTAATCAATATAGAACAGATAGTTTGACGGCTAGAGAAAAACTGACTTATATAAAAGTGGACAGCTTGGGTAAGAAATATACTTTGGACAGAAAAGTTCGTGTTCTTACGTCTTTGTTAAGAGCTAAATTCACTGTTGGGATGGTTGATATTAGTCCGTTGCAAACGAGATATAACAAGTACGAAGGTTTCCGACCAGGCGCAACTTTTAAACTGAATGAGAAGTTTAACAAATATATTTCGCCAGATGTTTATTTGGCTTATGGTTTCAAAGATCGAGGTTTCAAATATGGAGCTGGTGTAGATGTGAGAACGACTCTGGAAAGAAACTCGTTTTTCCGCTTCGAATATTTTAAGGATGTGATGGCTTCGGGGAGATTCAGTCAGAATCTTTGGAATGCGAAGATGCAGATTAATAACAATGGGATGTCTATCCAGAATGATAAATACTATAAGTTTGATGGTTTCAAATTCGGTTATGAAGTGGATTTGAGTAACTCATTAACCTTGAATGTCTCTGCCAAAAAACAAAACGAAGAAGCTGGCTATCCTTACGAGTTTATGGGGATGTCCAGAAAGTTCGAGAACTTCAGTTCGTTAGCGACAATTAAGTTTTCTCCTAATAACAGAAACATAATGACACCTGCAGGAAAATATACCTTTGAGCAGAACTTCCCGGAAGTTTTCTTTAATTATGAGCAAGGTTACAAAAGTCTAGGCGGAGAGTTCAATTACAGTCGTTTTGATGTTTTGTACACTCATCAGTTTAGGACGTCTTTGGGTATGACTCAGACCAGAGCATTTGGTGGATATTATTTAGGTAAAGCACCAATCTGGCATATGTTTGAGATGGGAGGTCTGGATGGTAATAGCAATACGGGGATTTTGTCCAATTTCTCTTTGACAAGTTATTTAGGTTTTGCAACGATGACCGCTGGGAAATACTTCAATGATAAGTTTGCAGGTTATTACATTACGCATCGTATTCCTTGGTATTTCAAGAGTTTTGGGAAGAATACTTCCAGCTTCGATTTTATTTACCGAGGTGTGATTGGAGATATGAAACATCCGGAATACCATCAGATAGAGAACTTCTCTCCATTGAACCATTTGTATCAGGAAGTTGGATTTGAATATAATAACTTCCTAAGTTCAAGATTCAATTTGGGATTATTTTATAGAGTCGGTTATTATGCAACAAGTAATTTCAAGGATAACTTTGGAGTACAATTGAAACTTAAACTCCTTGAATTTTAAAATTAGTTTTGCTCCCTTTAGAGCTGGACTAAACAAAATTAATTTTAAAATCATTTTATTCTCTCGCAGATTTTACAGATTACGCAAATTTAAAATCAGCTAAATTTGCTCAATCAGCGAGAGATTTATAATGTTTCTTTATTTAATTTTAACTTTAAATAAAAAAATGAACGAACTATTCAAACAGCAAGTCTATGAAGTCACAAAACTAATCCCAAAAGGAAGAGTTTCTACTTATGGTGCTATTGCTAAGGCGGTTGGTTATCCCAATCATTCCCGTCACGTTGGCAATGCAATGGGTGGTTGTCCAAAGGATGTGCCGGCTCATCGTGTTATCAGTAGTTCCGGAAAATTATCTGTTCCGTCTTTTCGCGAAAGATTGGAGAAAGAAGATGTTTAGTTCAGGAAAATGGTAAGATTAAGGATTTTAAAAAGTTATTTTGGAACCCTTTGGAAGAATTATAAAGCAAAAGCCATCTCAATCGAGATGGCTTCTTTGTTATAAATTTCAATAATTTCAATTATCAATTAATTATTTAAACGCTTCAATTGCTTTGTTGATAGCATCAATTTGTTGATTGATTGTTGCGCTGTTTGGGTTTGCTTTCAGAACCTCCATTTTCTTTGCAAGTCCATCTTTCAACATTTGAGAAATCATCATTTTGATTTGAGGATTGTCTGGCATTTGAGATTTTGCCTGTTGTAGAACTTTAGTTACTTTTTCTGTCGCTTTCAGGTTGTCAGATGACATAATCCAGTTATAACCTTCTTCAGCAGATTGGCCCAAAGTTGGATCTTGGAATTTGATGAAAGGGTAGAAGGCTACTGTAGTTCCGATTGCCGGCATTTGCTTTTCTATCTTTTTGGATACGATAAGAGGAAGTAATTTTGAAATCAAATCATCGGACGCACCATTCAGGTCAATATTTTCTATTGCTGTCACTGCTTTTGATGGATTTAATTCTGCAATTGCTGCCAGCGATGAACCTTTTACAGCATTAGAAACAGCATTTAGTCCTTTTTCATAAACTGAAGTATATTTAGCGTTTTTAGTTTTTGTTAAAGCTGTAATAGCAGCTGCCTGAACCAATGTTTTTGGATCGTTGGAAGCCAGTTTTTCTACTTCAACTGTCAAAGCTTTTGCTTGATCCGAGTTAGAAAGATCGATTTGTTCCAAAGCTTTCTCTCTGATTCTGAAGTACGGATCTTTCAATGCGGCAGCTAATAATTTGATGACAGATGGATTTTTAGCATCAGCTTTTTCAATGCCTTCCAAAGCAGCATATTTACTTTTTAATTCTTTCGAACCTGTAAACTGTAATAAGTTTTGTTCAGGCGTTTTAGAATCAGTTACGTCTGCAACCAGAATTCCGTCTGCGTTGATATTTATTAAATCAGGTGTCTTAGAAGAGTCAAAAGAAAATGTATTCTTTGCTTTTGCATCTACCCAAACATTGAAACGCTTTGGTTTTCCATTGTCATAAACATCGAATGCCAAAGGAAACTCGAAAGGCTGGTCCTGAGATTGATTAATGACAACAGTTACTTGTTTCTTAACAGGTTCGTAAGTTGAAGTATAACTCAACTTTGGATGTCCGCTTCCGAAATACCATTGGTTAAAGAACCAATTCAAATCCTTTCCAGACACTTTTTCGAAAGACAATCTTAATTGATGAGCTTCTGCATTTTGATATTCGTAAGTTTTTAGATAATCCGTAATTCCTGCAAAAAATGCATCGTCGCCAAGATAATTTCTTAACATATGAAGGATTCCTCCACCTTTCTGATAAGTCACAAGGTCAAAAACATCTTCGCGAGAAGCATAATCAAACCTTACCAAATCTTTTTTGAAATCTCCAGGATTGTGAATATAATGCCCAACATCTTCCATTTGATGGTAATCAGCTTGATCTTTTCCGTACTTATATTCGTTCCAAAGATATTCTGAATAATTGGCGAAAGATTCGTTAACTGTCAAGTTGCTCCAGCTTTCCGCCGTTACCAAATCTCCAAACCAATGGTGGAACAATTCGTGAGCGATGGTGTCTTCCCATTTGTTCTCATCGATTAATTGTCCCGGTTTTTGAAGAATATCACTTCCGTGAAGCGTTGCAGTAGTATTTTCCATTGCTCCTGAAACATAATCTCTTCCTGAGATTTGAGCATATTTTGCCCAAGGATAATCGTAGCCTAATTTCTTAGAGAAAAACTCAATCATCTCAGGAGTGTTTCCGTAAATCTGTTTTGCATAAGGCTCATATTCCTTCTCGATATAATAATCTACCGGAATATTTCTCCATTTGTCTTTCACCACAGCATATTCTCCAACGCCCATAAAGAAAAGGTAAGTCGAATGTCTCTTATCCATTACCCAATGGTCGGTTCTCAGGTTTCCTGATTCTTTTTGAGAATCTTTCAGAATTCCGTTAGAAAGAGTAACGTATTTATCAGGAACGGTCATATAGATTTCCTGAGTTGTTTTTTGATTTGATTTATCGATTGTTGGGAACCAAGCCGATGAAGATTCTGTTTCACCTTGAGTCCAGATTTGAGTTGGTTTATCCGGATCTTTGCCTTGAGCATTGATGAAATAAAGACCTTTTGCATCATTGATTGCAGCGCTTCCTTCCTGTTTTACTTCATTTGGACGTGCTGTGTATTTGATGTAAACTGTATAATCTTGATTCTTTTGATAAGTTTTATCAAGCGTGATTTTCAGTTCATCATTTTTATAATCGAATTTCAAAGGTGACTTAGAACCGTTTTTATCCAAAGCTACTTCGTGAATCAACATTCCTTTTGCATCAAGAACTAATTCATTAGTCGCGTAGAAAAATGGACTTGCAGTCAACCATTCCTCGCCGTTCATTTGTTCCTTCTGATAATCGAAATTGACTTTCAGTTTGGTATGTTTAAGTTCTGTAGTTTTGGTATGTGTTGCTCTATAAGGAACATTTCTCCCTGAAGTTTCTGTCTGTGCAAAAGCAACATTTGAATTAAAAATTGCACCTAGAAAAAGTGCAGCTATGAATATTTTTTTCATTCTTACGAATTTGTATCGTTGATTATTTTAAAGTTTTATAAGTCTTGATTCTTAAAGGATTGTTACAGTGCAAAATATTTATCAATAGGGGCGGGCTTTAGCCCGTTTTCAATGTAAACTGTTCAAAATGGCTTTAGCCAAAATCATTATCTGAATTAAATTGATGCTTTGTGATGAACTCATTAAATTCTTGTTCGTAAGTCTTGTTTTGATGATGTAACTCTTGATTGTTAATATAGTTTCTGACTTTATCCACCATAGATTCCGAAACAGAAACAGCAAAATATTCTTTCTGCCACTGGAATTTATTTGGAATCAATTGATTTTTATTAATCCAAAATGAAGATTCTCCTTTTAAAAGCTGAACAACTTTTTCTATATTTTGATTTGATGAAAGAGATATTAAACAATGACAATGGTCTGAAAAACCATTAATACTATCAATGAAAATCTCCTTTTCTTTTGAATTTTCTTTAATGTGCTTCCATACCTTGTATCTCAATTCCTTTGTATTGAGAAGTGGTAATCTTTGATAAGTTGACCAAACTAAATGAATATAAATTTTGATGAAAGGCATACTGCATAATTTCGGCTAAAGCCATTATTTTTATTAATCAAGAAAGTGGGCTAAAGCCCACCTCTATTAATATTTCAAACAAAAATCATATCGCCACAGGCGCTTTAATTCCCGGATGCGGATCATAATTTTCCAACGTAAAATCCTCAAAATCAAAATCAAAAATATCTTTGATTTCGGGATTCAGTTTCATTGTTGGTAAAGGTCTTGTTTCTCTTGAAAGCTGTTTCTGAACTTGTTCAAAATGATTATTATAAATATGAACATCACCAAAAGTGTGAACATAATCGCCAACTTCCAATCCTGTAACCTGAGCCACCATCATCAATAAAAGCGCATAACTTGCAATGTTAAAAGGCACACCCAAGAAAACATCTGCACTTCTTTGATATAATTGAAGAGACAATTTTCCATCTGCTACATAAAACTGAAATAAAGCATGACAAGGTGCCAAAGCCATATTCGGGATTTCAGCCGCATTCCAAGCGGAAACGATTAATCTTCTTGAATCAGGATTTTTTTTGATTTGTTCAATCACTTCAGAAAATTGGTCAACTACTTTTCCGTCGGCTCCGCTCCAACTTCTCCATTGTGCGCCGTAAACAGGACCCAAATCTCCGTTTTCATCCGCCCATTCGTTCCAGATTGAAACGCCATTATCCGTAAGATATTTCGTATTTGTATCGCCTTTGATGAACCAAAGCAATTCATAGATAATAGATTTCAAATGAACCTTTTTTGTTGTAACCAAAGGAAATCCTTTAGACAAATCATAACGTAATTGGTAACCAAAAACACTACGTGTTCCCGTTCCTGTTCTGTCGGTTTTGTCGGTTCCGTTATCTAAAATATGCTGAAGTAAATTGAGGTAGTTTTGCATTTTGAAAGCTAATAATTGGATTACAAAATAAAGAATTTTTAATTGAAATTTCCTTAATTAACAAAATAAAAAGCGACAAAAATAATTGGTACTTCTATAAAATCCCTCGGTTTGTCTATTAAATTTGATATTATTTTCTATATGCAACAACTTTGTTCTCGTAAAACAGACAAACAATGCAAAAATATCTCATCATAGCGCTTTTCATCGGAATCCTTGCTCCGGCTCAAAAAGTATGGACGCTTGAGGATTGTCTAGATTACGCTGTAGAAAACAACATCACCGTGAAGAAAACGGCTTTGGACAAAACAACTGCTTCAATCAATTATCAACAGCAGAAAAACAATAAGCTTCCCACAATCTACGGTTCTTCATCACTTGGTTTAACAAATGGTTCTAGTATCGACCCGATTACCAGTTCGTTTGTGAATCAGAATATTTTGTCTAATAGTTTCGGTTTAAGTGCAAATATGACAATTTATCAGGGAAATAAATTGAATCTTCAAATCGAACAAAATAAATTGATTCTCGACCAATCTTCATTATATCAAAAACAAGCTGAAAACAGTATCGTTTTGAATGTTCTGAATGCGTATTTGCAAGCTTTATATTATTATGAAGGAATCGAAAGTGCAAAATATACGGCCAATTCTTCTGCGCAGGAATTGAAATTGACTCAAGTTAAATATAAAAACGGAGCGATTTCTAAATTGGAATTAGCAGATGTTGAAACTCAGGATGCACAAAATCAATACACCGTAGTAAACAACGAAAATCTTTACAGTCAGCAGGTTTTAAAATTGAAACAATTATTGGAACTTGATCCTAACGTTGATTTTCAAATCGAAGAAATGAAATTGACCGATTTAATGGAATCAATTCCAGATAAGCAAGAGGTTTTTGCTCAAGCCATCGAAAATCTCCCGGATTTGAAAATTTATGATTCGCAGAACGAGATTCTTGCAAAAGCACTCGAAATCACGAAAGCTGGTTACAAACCAACACTTTCTGCAACTGCAGGTTTGAACACAGGTTACACAAGCACTCAGGATTACAGTTATTTTAATCAAATCAAGAATAATTTCAACAAATCGGTTGGTTTATCTCTCAATATTCCGATTTTCTCGAAAAAGCAAAACGATACGAACGTGAAACTAGCTCAAATCGATATCGAACAAAATAAACTCGATAAAATAAGTGCAAGCAAGACTTTGTATTCATCAATAGAAACAGCTTGGCAAAATGCTATCGCAAACCAGGCTCAGCAAAAATCTTCGAAAGTGGCTAGAGACAATGCAAAACTCGCTTATGATTTAGCCAGTAAAAAATATGAGTTCGGAGGTTTGACAACAACGGAATTGGCTGTAAGCAGAAACACTTATTTGACGAATGAACAAACGTATCTTCAGTCAAAATATATGGCAGTTTTGTACACTCAATTACTGAATTTTTATCAAGGAAAAACATTAACTGCTAATTAATAAAGTAACAGGAATCAATTTGTTACCCCAGCCCTAAAGGGAGCAAATTGATTTTATTCCATCCTTTAGGGTTGGGGAAAGAATAAAATCAAAATATCAAGATTATGAATCCAAAATATAAAAAATACTTCAAAAATTCCATTATCGTTCTTGTTTCAGCGATTGTTATTTTCTTCGTTTACAAATATTTTGCAACAGAGAAAAAAACAAACATTAGCGTGCAAACAGTAAAACTCTCCAAGCAAGATGTTACGACTTCTGTTACAGCAACAGGAACTGTAGAACCAGTTGATACGGTTCAGGTGGGAACGCAGGTTTCCGGTTTGATTGATAAAATCTACGTTGATTACAACAGTGTTGTGAAAAAAGGACAGCTTTTGGCAGAATTGGACAAAACCAATCTTCAGGAATCTGTGAACAATGCTTTGGCTCAATATAATTCGGCGCTTAACAACCTGAATTATTACCAGCAGAATTACAACCGTCAAAACAGTATGTACAAGTCAGGAGTAATTAGCAAAGCCGATTACGAGCAGGCAACTTACCAAGTGAAAAATGCGGAACAAACAGTTAACCAAACCCGAACAACACTGTCGCAAGCAAGAACCAATTTGAGTTATGCCAATATTTACGCACCAATTGACGGCGTTATTATGAGCAAAGAAGTGGAAGCAGGACAAACAGTTCAGGCAAGTATGACAACGCCAACGCTTTTCACGATTGCAAAAGATATTACCAAAATGCAGGTTCAGGCAGATGTGGATGAGGCTGATATAGGAAATGTTGCAGACGGACAAAGAGTAACGTTTACAGTAGATGCGTTTCCAGAAATGGAATTCAAAGGAACGGTAAGACAACTTCGTTTAAGTCCGAAAACTTCGTCCAACGTTGTGACTTACACCGTAATTATTGATGCAGATAATTCCGAAGGAAAATTGAAACCTGGTTTAACGGCAACGATCACGATTTTCACTCAGGAATTAAAAGGTACCAATACAGTTCCAGCTTCGGCAATTGCTTTCAGTCCTGATACGGAAACTTTGCAGAAATATTATCAGCAAAATCAAATCACGGCTAAAATTCCTGAAATCAAAACAGGGAAAGGCAAAGAAAAATATATTTGGATTAAAAATAACGACGGAAGTCTTTCCCAAAAACAAATTACTGTAGGCATCAATGACGGAGTTAATGTACAGGTTGTAAGCGGTCTTACAGGAAGCGAACAAATCGTAACCTCTTTAGAAGAGCAGACAGAACCTGTTGCAAAATCGAGCGGAGACGGAAGCAGTCCATTTATGCCGAAAAGACCAAATAATAACAATAAAAAGTCAAGTTCAAACCAAGGTCCACCGAATTAATATTAATTCAAAGTTTTGGGTTTAAAGTTCAATGTTAAACTCAAAACAGAAATGAATCGAACCTTGAATTTTGAACCTTAAACCTTGAACTAAGAGAAATGAAACCTATCATCAAAATAGAAAACCTGAAACGCGAATTCAAAATGGGCGACGAAATCGTTCACGCTTTGAAAGGCATCGATTTGACGATCAACGAAGGCGAATTTGTGACGATTATGGGAACCAGCGGTTCGGGAAAATCAACATTCCTTAATGTTTTAGGATGTCTCGACCAACCAACTTCTGGAACTTATGAACTGGACGGCGTTTTGGTCAAAGATTTAAATAAAAACCAACTGGCAGAAATCAGAAATACCAAAATCGGATTTATATTTCAGTCCTACAATTTATTGGCTAGAACCAGCGCGCTGGAAAATGTAGAGTTGCCTTTGCTCTACAATTCCAAAGTGTCGGCGGAAGAGAGAAGGGAGCGCGCTGTGAAAGCCTTGAAACAAGTCGGATTGGAAAGCAGAATGGGACACGTTCCGAGCCAGCTTTCCGGCGGACAACAGCAGAGAGTTGCGATTGCGAGAGCTTTGGTCAACCATCCAATAATCCTTTTGGCAGATGAGGCAACCGGAAATCTCGACACCAGAACTTCCTACGAAGTGATGAATCTTTTTCAGGAACTCAACGACCAAGGAATCACGATTGGATTCGTAACCCACGAAGACGATATTGCGAGATTCAGTAAGCGAACCGTGATTTTGCGAGACGGATTAATTAAAGAAGACAAAGCCGTAGAAAACCGACTGATTGCCAAAGAAGAATTATTAAAACTTCCAAAAGCAGAATAATTTGGGCAGCTTAATCCGCCTTCCGCTCCCAATCTTTTTTGCAGGACGATTTCATATTCAATAGAACTTGAAGGTTGGCAAAAAAGGATTTCCGCTCAAGTCGGGCTGCGAGCGATTCAACGAAATAATAAACTTGTTCAGATATATTAAAAAACCAATGAAGATGGATTAATGAAGTAAACTTTTTGCAAACCTACAATGCTGATGAAAATGCCGAAGCAATGTAGCAGGGAAATGAACCAGACAATGAAAAGATTATGAAGAAGTCAGGTTTGCAGAAAGTTTTAAAAATTAAAATGATAGTTCAATCATAGTTTAAAGAATGAAGAGGAATTAATGTTGTGAACTTTTTGCAAACCAAAATGCAGACGAAAATGTAGATGTAATGAAGCAGAAAAAATGAACCAGACAATGAAAAGATAATGAAGATGTCAGGTTTGCAAAAAGTTTTATTAAAACAAAAATCAAGAAAATGAATTTCACCAATTTATTAAAAATAGCCTGGAAAGCCATTCTCCTCAACAAAACCAGAGCAATGTTGACAATGCTCGGAATCATCATTGGTGTGGCTTCAGTGATTGCAATGTTGGCGATTGGAGAAGGTTCCAAAGAAAGCATCAAGAAAAATATTTCCAGTATGGGCGCGAATCTTATCACGATTCGTCCAGGAGCAGGAATGATGGGCGGCGTTCGTTCCGACCCTTCTGCGATGCAGACTTTGACTTTGGCAGATTATGAAGCTTTGAAGGCTCAGGCAAAATTGATTAAAGATATTTCGCCTTTGGTTAACGGAAGCGGACAAAGTATCGCAGGTTCCAACAACTGGCCGACTTCGATTTACGGTGCATCTCCAGAATATTTGAAAATCCGTGATTGGGGCGTTGACGAAGGTTCTATGTTCACAGAAGACGATATCGAATCTTATGCAAAAGTTGCCGTTATCGGGAAAACCGTTCAGGAAAATCTCTTCCCAAATGAAAATCCGATTGGAAAAATGATTCGTTTCAAAAATATTCCGTTCAAAGTGATTGGCGTTTTGAAAGAAAAGGGTGAAAATACATTCGGGCAAGACCAAGATGACATTATTATTTCACCTTACACTGCGGTTCAGAAAAGAGTTTTGGCGCAGACTTACCTTCAGTCGATTGTGGCTTCTTCTCAAAGTGAGGAAGATTCTGAAAATGCAGTGAATGAAATCAAATCCATAATGGAAAATCAGCACAAGATAAAGCCTGATGAAGACAACGATTTCAACGTTTCTTCTCAGCAGGAAATTATCTCGATGTTCAGTTCAACCAGCGAAATGTTGACGATTCTTCTCGTTGCAATTGCAAGCATCTCCTTATTGGTCGGCGGAATCGGAATTATGAATATTATGTACGTTTCCGTAAAAGAAAGAACCAAAGAAATCGGTCTGAGAATGGCGATTGGAGCCAAAGGAAATGACATCCTGATGCAGTTTTTGATAGAATCGGTTTTGATTTCAATTACAGGCGGAGTGCTCGGTGTTTTGATTGGCTTGATTACAACATTTTGCATCCAACAATTTGCAGGCTGGCCGGTAAGTGTTACAGCAAGTTCGATTGTAATTTCCTTTGTGGTTTGTACCATTACAGGCGTTTTCTTCGGTTGGTATCCTGCGAGAAAAGCGGCGCAAAGTGATCCAATTGATGCGTTGAGATATGAGTAAGATTGAAGTTTAATCAAACAAAATTTAGGAGTAATGGTAGAAAAATTTTTAAATTCACTTCTTCGAAATTTTCACAAATCCAGAATGTTCCAAGGATTGAATAAATTTAAATTTTAAAAATGAAGAGGAAACAATTATTAACTTTGAAAAAATAATGATAAACCTAAAAAATAAAAATCTCGAAATCAGCCTTCATCTTTTGATTTGGCTGGTTTTGTTCTTTCTTCCAGCGGCGTTCACCATTGGTTCGGAGACGGATTGGAGTGCGATTTTCAGACACTTTTGGTTGCAGTTATTTTTCCTTGCGATTATATTTTATCTCAATTATTTTATCATTGTCAAATGGCTTTTTAAGGATGAAAAATTCTGGTTTTTTGCATCCAATTTTTTATTATTGATTTTGCTAATTTTTGTCAAAAGTCAGATTTTCGAATTACTCGAACCAGACCGACCAAAAATGCTGGGAAAACGTCCACCAGACGGAATGCGCTACTTTTTTGATTTCTTGATTTATCTGATTCCTGTTGCGTTTTCGATTGCCATTAATGCCAGTAAAAAAATGCAGAAAGCGGAAGAAATGAAAATTGAGGCAGATAATATCAAACTGCAGTCTGAACTTAAACATTTGAAATATCAGTTGCAGCCGCACTTTTTCTTTAATGCACTTAATAATATTTATTCCTTGATTGATTTTGATTCGGAGAAAGCGAAACAAAGTGTTCACAGTTTAAGCAAACTGATGCGACATCTTTTATACAAAACCGATGTAGATAAAATCAGTCTTTCGGAAGAAATCGATTTTCTGAATAAATATATCGACTTGATGTCATTGAGATTGAATGACAAAACGAAAGTTTACACCAATTTTCCAACAAAGATTCCGAATCTTGAAGTGGCGCCGTTGTTGTTTATTTCGATTGTGGAAAATGCTTTTAAACACGGTGTTTCGGCAACGCAACATTCGGATATTAGTTTTAAAATGGAAGTTATTGAAGACGAAATTCAGTTCACCGCTTCTAATTCGAATTTCCCGAAAACGGATACGGACAAAAGCGGTTCGGGAATTGGCGTAGAAAATCTGAAAAAAAGACTTAACTTGCTTTATCCCAAAAAACACGAGTTTCATTCTTGTTTAAACGACGGAATGTACATTGCAGAAGTGAAATTGAAAACGAAATAAAATTTTAATTTTAAAAATCACTATCTTTGAGTAAGTTATAAATAATGCTACAATCATCTAAACTTCATCCAGATTTTTCTAAAATCCCAAAGTTTCTTTTTTGGGACACAAATTTTGATGAAATTGATTGGAAGAACAAATATGTAGCTGTCATCAAACGGGTTTTTGAACGTGGCGACGAAGAAGCGAAGATTGAGATTGAAAAATTCTACGGTAAAGAGTTGATTAAAAATGTTTTGAATTCCAAATCAACCAAACCAATGCATCTTCATATCAATAAATAATGTTGTATTATTCTACTGTATCGCCCAATTTAAAATCTTTCCTCAAAATTGTAATGGATTCTGATATTCTGAAACCGTTTCGTTTGGTTGGTGGAACTTCTCTTTCGTTGCAACTCGGTCATCGCATTTCCATTGATATAGACCTTTTTACGGATTCAGATTATGGAAGTCTTAATTTTGAAGACATAGAAACGTTTCTTAAATCTAAATTTTCTTTCATCGTATTTTCTTCGGAACTTACTTCTTTTGGTAAATCTTATTTTATAGGAACTAGTGAAAATAATGCAGTAAAGCTTGATGTTTTCTACTCAGACCCTTTTATTGATGATGAATTATTGATTGATAATATTCGTTTGGCAAGTTTGAAAGATATAACAGCAATGAAAATAGAAGTTATACAAAATGGAGGTCGGAAAAAAGATTTTTGGGATTTGCACGAGCTTTTAAACTATTTTTCCTTAGAAGAAATGTTGGCTTTTCACAAGATTCGTTATCCATTTAGTCACGATTCGGATTTGATTATTAAAAATTTTACCAATTTTCAAATAGCTGATGAAGATTTTGAAGTTTTATGTCTGAAAGGAAAACACTGGGAAGTAATAAAATCTGATTTTGAAAATCTCATAAAAAAAATCACAAATAAGTAATGAAAAAAATAACCTGCCTAATTGCCGACGACGAGCCAATGGCTTTGAACTTAATCGAAAGTTACGTTCTGAAAACACCTTTTCTGGAACTGAAAGCCAAATGCAACAGCGCAATAGAAGCAATGCAGGTTTTGGAGGAACAAAAAGACATCGATTTGTTTTTTTTGGATATACAAATGCCTGATTTGACAGGTTTGGAGTTTTCAAAATTACTTCCACAAAACAGCCGAGTGATTTTCACAACTGCTTTTGACCAATATGCAATTGACGGTTACAAAGTGAACGCTTTGGATTATCTGTTGAAACCTTTTGATTATAACGAATTCCTGAATGCTTGTACAAAAGCCAGAAATTATTTTGAATCTCAGCAGACAGTTTCCGTTTCAAAACCAGAAAAAAAGCAGGAGTTTTTCTTCATAAAATCGGAATACAAACAAATCAAAATCAACTTTTCTGAAATCCTTTATATCGAAGGTTTGAAAGATTATGTGAAAATCTATTTGAAAGACAATCCGAAACCAATTCTAACTCTAATGAGTCTGAAAAAGCTAGAAGAAGAATTACCTTCTGAAAATTTTATGAGAATTCATCGTTCTTTTATTATTGGACTCGACAAAATTGAAGCGATTGAAAGAAATCACATCGTCATCGGAAAAGAACAAATCGCCATTGCTCCGAATTATAAAGATTCACTAATGGAATATATTGGTGGGAAAAGTTTATAATTACTGAATATCTACAATTTTTTGATTCATATTATTCAGAGAAAAAACATCACCTTTTTGTTTTCCATTCATTGCTTTTGCTAAAGGAGATTCTGGAGAAATGCAAATGATTTTTTGATTTTCAAAAATGATTTCGCCTAAAGAAACTGAGATAAAAAACAAACCTTTTTCAGTTTTTACAATCGCTCCTTTTTCTACTTTTTCACAAGGTTTTATGAGAATTGTTTTCAGAAAATCCTGTTGTTTCAAAACTTCATTCAATTGAACTTGAAGATTATTAATTTCTTGCTGAAGCATTTCTCTTCCTGTTTCGTACTTATCGCCCATCGAGCTTTTGGTGTCGTTGTTGGAAGCACGAGTTTCCGCAATCAGCTTTTCGAAATTCTGGATTTTTCCGGAGAGTTTTTCTTGGATGGATTTAATTAATTTGGTTTTGTCCATTATTCAAAAATCAATGATAAATGAGAGGTTTGTCCTTTTGTAGATTTAAGTTTTCCGTCTAATACATTATTGAAAGTGTTTTCATAATAATCAAAAGAGGTATTGCCAATGGATTTTATTTTCCCAAATTTTGACTGGTCAAAAGTAGCGTTGTTATAATATTCCATTTTGAAATTTCCTATTTTCTTAATTTTTCTAAAATCAGAACTGTCCAGAACTTTATTGTCATAGTAATCAATAGTTACATCTCCAATTGTTTTAATTTTTTGATATTTTTCCAGATCAAGAATGTTGCTATCCCAATAATCAATTCTAATATTTCCGATGCTTTTGAGTTTTCCAAACTTGCTCTGATTCGCAAATTGATCATTCCAATAGTCCACTTTAGAATTGCCTATTTTTTTTAATTTTCCAAAATCGGAATTGTCCAGAATATTGTTGTCGTAATATTCAAAAGTATTGTCTGTTTTAGAAGAATAAAAGTGTTCCAAAACACCGTTGTCATTGATAATAAAATGAAAATCATCTTTTACGATTTCGTAATTTTTGACTTTGTGATTATAGCTAATATTGACTTTTAAATCAAAATTTTGAGCATTTATTAATTGTACTACAAAAAACAGAACAGTTAGTATTATTTTCTTCATAAATTAATTTGTCAAATTAAGTCCAATTTTAGAAGCTTCAGCAATTACAAAATCTCTGGCTTCCGTTTTATCATTTTTGATTTCGCCTTCCAGAATAGCTTCCTTCACTTTTTCTTTAAGGATTCCGATTTCTCTTCCGGGTTTCAGGTTGAACATTTCCATAATCTCTTCTCCGGAAATTGGCGGTTGGAAATTTCTCACTTGGTCTTTTTCCTCAACTTCTTTTATTTTCTTCGCCACATATTCAAAGTTCTTTTTGAATTTGGCTTGTTTAGAATAATTTTTTGTCGTGATATCCGATTTGCAAAGTGTGAAAAGGTCTTCCATATCTTCTCCGGAATCAAAAAGTAATCGTCTCAATGCAGAATCAGAAGCATCATCGGTAATCAATGCAATTGGTCTGGCGTGCATTCTTACCAGCTTTTCGACGTATTTCTGTTCTTGTCCAAGTGGAAGTTTCAAACGTTTGAAAATATTTTTAATTTGTTTAGAACCTATAAATTCGTGACCGTGAAAAGTCCAGCCGATTCCTTCGACATATTTTTTGGTTGGTGCTTTTCCAATATCGTGAAGCAAAGCCGACCAACGCAACCAAAGTTTATCTGTACTTTCACAAATATTATCAACCACTTGTAAAGTGTGATAAAAATTGTCTTTATGGGTTTGTCCGTCAATATCTTCAATGCCTTTCAAGGCAGTTAGTTCTGGAAGAATATAATCGAGTAGAGAAGTTTCTTCTAATAATTTCAAACCTTTTGAAGGTCTGTCAGAAAGCATTATTTTGTTGAACTCCACCATAATACGTTCCATTGAAACGATTTTTATACGTTCAGCTTCTTCTTTAATTGCTTTCAAAGAGTTTTCTTCGATTTCGAAATCCAAAGTTGTTGCAAATCTGATTGCTCTCATCATTCTCAATGGATCGTCGGAATAAGTCTGATGAGGTTCCAAAGGTGTTCTCAGAATTTTATCAGACAAATCCTGCATTCCGCCAAATGGATCAATTAATTCTCCGAAATTATCTTTGTTAAGAGAAATTGCCATTGCATTGATGGTAAAATCTCTTCGTTTTTGGTCATCTTCAATCGTTCCGATTTCTACAGATGGCTTTCTGGAATCCTCGCTGTAGCTTTCTTTTCTGGCGCCAACAAATTCCAGTTCCAAATCTTTGTAACGAAACATCGCAGTTCCATAAGTTTTGAAAACTGCCACTTTTGTTTTTGGGTCGATTTCTTTGGCGATGCTTTCTGCCAATTCTATTCCGCTGGATTCTGTGACGAAATCAATATCGGTTGGGGCTTTTCTTTGCATCAGTAAATCTCTTACGAATCCACCAACAGCGTAAACGGATTGTCCGTTTCTGTCAGCAACTTCAGAAATGATTTTGAAAAGTTTGAGGTTTTTATTTTGGTTGAGGTTTATGAACATTACTAAATTTAAAAATAAAGTCATTATATATAATGACTCTTTTATAGGTTACAAAGATAATTGTTTTTGAGGTTTTATCTTGTTTTCTGAAAATCAAGACTTTTTGTCTTTTGTGCTTGGTTTAAATACTGGAAATCAGACATTCTGCTATGAAAATGGGAGCGGTATTCTTTTTGAGATTAAGGTAAATACAAAAAGTAGTTTTTTTTTCATAGTTTATTTTCCGGCGGATGGTCTTGCAAAAGGTCATCCGCTGGTTTATTTATTCGCGAAGGATTTTAATCTGATTATTATTCCAGACTTTGATAACAGATGAACCGGAAAATTCCGAAACCTTGTCGTGATTGTCTTCTACTATATAGTCAACAGAATTTTTTATATCCTCAGAGATATCATTAAATTTCATAGGTGACTTTTGTCCACTCAAATTAGCAGAAGTTGAAACCAAAGGTTTGTTGAGTTTTGAAATCAGTTTTTTGCAGTAATCATTTTTCACAATTCGGATTCCGACGCTTCCATCTTCTGCCAATAATTCTTTGGGGAGATTCTTCGGATTTTCATAAACTATTGTTACGGGTTTCTCGCTTAGGTCGATGATTTGCCAAGCCATTTCCGGTACATCTACCAAATCCTGCAGTCTTTTTTCGGACTCTACTAATATAATAAGAGATTTGTTTTGTTCTCTTTTTTTGATGTCAAATATCTTTTTGATGGCGTCCGGATTGGTTGCGTCACACCCGATTCCCCAGATAGTATCTGTTGGATAAAGTATGGTTCCGCCGGATTGTAATATTTCTAAGGCTTTTGTAAAGTCCATTTCAGTGCAAATTTTGGGGAAAATCAAATATTAATGACTGTTAAGATTTTTAATTTATTGATTTTCAATTGTTTATTTGTTTTTGGTGATTGTTACAGATAAAATTATCTATTGCAAATTTAACAAATAATGAACATATTTTTAAAAAGTATTAACCTGTTAAACTTCATTTAATATAATCTAGATTTTCGTAATGCTTAATTAAAGATTATTTAAAATTTATTATACAATCCGAACGCTTTCGAAATGATTTCTTTGGCAACGAAGAAAAAAGAAAAATGTAAAAATGAAAGCAAAAACAATCAGCATCAGTGCTTTGTTTCTTTGTATGTCAACTACAGCATTGTTGGCACAATCTACCCCTGATACTATAAAGGGTGAAAAGAAAATTGATGAGGTAAAAATCATCGGAACTTCTAAAAAGGGTACAGAAAATAATATCATCACTACCCAGAAAAAATCAGTAGAAGTTATTGAACGTGTTGGCTCCGCTCAGTTATCCAAACAAGGTATTGGAGATGTTGCAGCCGCAGTTACAAAAGCTACTGGAACTCTTAAACAAGAAGGTAGTGGACAAATCTTCGTAAGAGGACTAGGAGATAGGTACAATACAACTACACTTAACGGATTGCCAATTCCGTCAGATGATCCAGAATTCAAGAATATTGATCTTGAGATCTTCAAAACTTCTATGATCGAGTATATCTCATTAGACAAAGTTTATAATCCAAAATTATATGGTGACTTTGGTGGTGCTAATATCAACATTGTTTCAAAAGAACATACAGGTAAACCTTATTTCAAAGTAGGACTAGGAAGTGCGATTAATATGCAGACTTTTGATAAAGGTAATTTCAAACTTCAAGATGGTGGTCCTGGTTTCTTTGGATACAAAACATCTACTTTTAACAAGTCAAATCCAGGTGTTGCATATCCTTTCACTACAAAATGGAATTTTAAAAATGCACAAAA
This sequence comes from Epilithonimonas sp., assembly GCF_032055105.1. Lineage (GTDB taxonomy): Bacteria > Bacteroidota > Bacteroidia > Flavobacteriales > Weeksellaceae > Epilithonimonas. The sequence continues at coordinate 113,035 of NZ_DAMBRK010000009.1, read as the reverse complement.
CCCTTTCAATTCTAATTTAGATTTTGAAACAGGTGCTCGTTTTGGCAAGTTTTCAATATTTGCTTATGCTGGTTTTGACAACAGTTATGAGTATAGTTCGGGTAAAGAAAGTTTCTTTTTTGCTGACGGAAGACCTGACAAAGATTACAATGTGGAGCGTTACGAGTATGAGACCAATACCACTGCATTAGTTAATCTTGCTTACAAAATTAATAGTAATAATAAACTGACGTTTACCTCAAATTATATTCATTCATCTTCTCAAACTGCTAGATTCTTCGAGGGTTATACATTCGATATCGGAACAGATGTGGTAGTTAATCGTGGAGATAATAAGATTACAGATACGTGGATTAATCAATTGGTAGGTAATCATAAGCTTGGGAAAAGTTGGGAAGCAGATTGGGCTTTAGGATATAACAAGCTTAATAGCAAAAGACCAGATAGGTTACAAAACACAATGTCCGCTACAGACAACATCCTGATTGCTGGAAGTATTGTAGATAACCATCGTTATTTTGATGAATTAAAAGATGATACATTCTTAGGTTATTTACATTTGACAAAAAAACTGAATGATTTCAAATTTAGTTTTGGATATGATGGATCTTACAAAAACAGAACATTTGATTTCACAACTATCGGGATTCGTTACGCCAACCCATATGGTTTGTCTTTGAATATCGATCCTAACAATTATGATGCTTTTTTCAATTCAACAAACAGTACTTTGTATCAGTTTATTTACCAAACTTTCAGAGGTACTTCAGAATTGTACAAGCCTTGGGGTTACGATATCAAGCAACATTTACATTCAGGCTATGCTAATGTAGATTATAATGTTTCTGATAAATTAGTAGTACAGCTAGGAGGTAGATTCGATTATATCAATTGGGATATGGATTGGAATGATCCTTTGAACACAGATAAAAAACAAAAGAGTTATAACAAGTTCTTGCCAGCGCTTAATGCAAAATATTCTGTGAATGATAGAACCAATTTAAGATTATCTCTTTCAAAAACCTATACGCTTCCTCAACCAAAAGAGTTGATCCCAATTGCGTATTATGACGTTACAACCAACGTTTATGGTAACGAGAATCTTTATCCTTCAGATAATTATAACGTAGATCTTAAGTGGGAGTTTTTCCCAAAATCAGGTGAGATTATCTCGGTTGCTGCATTTGGAAAATATATCAAAAATCCTATTGCTAGAACAACTTATTCTACAGCATCTTCTAGTGATATGACTTACTTTAATATTGCGAATTGGGGATATATTGTAGGAGCAGAAGCAGAGTGGAGAAAAGATATCTATGAGTGGGAAGCTTCCAAAATATATACATTCATCAATGCTACATATATGCATTCTCAACAAGAACTCAAATCGTCAGATGAGTTAGCTGCAGAAAACGAAGGTAAGCGTGCTGAGTTCAGTGGGCAAACAAAAGAAGATGTTCAAGGAGTTGCAGATTTTATTGCAAACGCCAATTTGGGATATAACTTCAAATGGAACGATGCCAATTCATTGGATTTCGTAGTGTCTTACTCATATGTTGGTAAAAATCTATTTGCTCTTGGAACCAATAATACAGGTAATTTCTACGAAGCTTCTAGAAATATGCTTGATACAAACCTCAATGTTAATCTTAAAAATATAGGCATTGGAGTATTTGTAAGAAACATCCTTAACCCTGAATATAGAATTGATCAAGTTAATACTTCAGGAACTTACATTAACAGAAATTATACAAAAGGAAGATTGGTAGGACTTAACCTTTCTTACAAATTCTAAAAAATAAAATTAATCTATTAAAATAAAAAAAATGAAAAAGACATTTTTAAGAGCAGCTTTTTGCTTATCATTATTAGCATCAGCTACAGCGGTAGTAGTTTCTTGTGACAACAACGATGACGATACAACAGAAACTCCTTCGCAAACTATTGATCCTAACAAATTCGAAGGAACTATTGCAAAAGGTAATACAGTAACTCTTGACGCTACAAAAACTTATAAATTAACAGGTAAACTTTTAGTAGAAGGTGGAGCAACATTGATTATCCCTGCTGGAACAAAAATCGTTGCAAACGAAGGAGCAAATTACCTTATCGTAGATAGAAATGCAAAGATTTTTATCAATGGAACAGCTTCTGCTCCAGTAGTATTCGAAGGAGCACTTAACTCTCCAGGTTCTTGGGGTGGGATAGTAGTATTGGGTAACGCACCTTCTAACAGAAGTGCTGCTGGTACTTCTACTTCAGAATTAGGGGAATTGACTTACGGTGGTACTGCAAAAGACGATAACTCTGGTTCTATCCAATATGTTATTATCAAAAACAGTGGTTTCAAATATAACCCTTCAAAAGAATTCAACGGTCTTTCTCTTTTCGGAGTTGGTAGCGGAACAAAAATATCTTATGTTTCTGTTGTTGATGGTGCAGATGATGGTGTAGAATTTTTCGGAGGAAACGTTAATGCAGATCACATCCTTGTTTTAGGAGTTGGAGATGATTCTGTTGACTGGACAGAGGGTTGGCAAGGTACAGCAGATTATATCTATGCTGCGAGAAAAAAAGAATATTTTAACGCTGCAGAACCAGGTAATAGAGGTATAGAAGCTGATACTCAGGATACAGACCCTAACACTACTTTTGGTAACGGAGCTTCTAACCCAACTATCAAGAATGCTACTTTCCTAGGTAATGTAAAAGGAACGGAATCTCAAGCAATGAAAATCAGAGCAGGATCTCAAGGGAAGTTTGATAACATCGTTTTATCTAATTTCTCTACAGGTATCGATTTCGAAACTGATAGAACTTTAGCTTGGTTCCAAGCTGGTTCTTATGTGAAAAATGTTCGTTTCGAAAGTATCGGAACAAACATCAAAGGGAAAAATACTGCAGGTACTAGCGTAGATTTAACAGCTGCTGTTACTATTAATGCAAATGCTACTGGAGCAGGTAATGGATCTTCTCTTCCAGACTGGGCAAAAGGATGGAGTGGCGTTTCTTCTTTCACAGCTGCTGACGCTGGTAACTAGTACCGGTCTAATTTAGAAAATTTCTTTTTTCTTCATATCAAATCAAAAAATTATTTGAACCTGCAGGTCATCTGCAGGTTTTTTTTATGTTCGATGTCCTTAAAAAAATTAAATCCTTACAAAAGATAGAGACCTATTTACTACAAGTAGAAAGTTACCGACCGTCAAGAGAAAACTCGCTACTGTCAAGAGAAAGTTAGCTACTGCCAAGAGAAAACTCGCTACTGCCAAGAGAAATCTCCTTACTGTCAAAAGAAAGTTAGCTACTGTCAAAAGAAATCTCCTTACCGTAAAAAGAAAGTTAGTTACTGTAAGTAGAAACTTCCTTACTGCAACAAGAAAATTAGCTACTGCAAATAGAAATCTCCTTACTGCAAAAAAAATTATTGAAGCTTAAAAATAAAAATTCCAAAACATTTCCCGAAATTTGCCATCAACCTCAACCATCAACCAATGAACATCATTCTCGCATCCACATCTACACTCTTCGGCGGACAATACTTAGAGTATCTTAAATCAGAACTTCAGGTTCTTTTTAATGGAATTGATGAATTAGTATTCATCCCTTTCGCAAGACCTGGAGGCATCTCTCACGAGGATTACACTGCAAAAGCAAAAGAGTTTTTCTCAGCAATCAATATTAAAGTCAAAAGTCTCCACGAGTTCGAAGATAAAACAGAAGCCATCAATTCCGCACAAGCTTTTTTCACCGGCGGAGGTAACACATTTCTTTTAGTAAAGACTTTGCATGAGTCTGGATTTATGAATCTCTTAAAACAAAATGTAGAATCAGGTAAACCATATCTAGGTTGCAGTGCAGGAAGCAATATTGGAGGAATCAATATGAAAACTACCAACGATATGCCTATCGTTTACCCACCAAGCTTTGATTGTATGGGATTAGTTCCTTTCAATATCAACCCGCACTACCTAGATCCAAATCCAGAAATCAAACATAACGGAGAAACCAGAGAAACCAGAATCAAAGAATTTTTGACTCAGAATGATATCAAAGTTGTTGGTTTAAGAGAAGGGAACTGGATTAGAAGGATTAATGATTCAATTACCGTAGAAGGCACAGAACTTACCAGAATCTTTGAAGCAGGAAAAGAACCCTACGAAGTTAATCCCGGAACAGAATTATAAATTAGAACAATGAAAATCCAAAAAGAAATAGACTTCATCTTAGCCATAGATGCTTTGAAGAATGTCAACCGAAGAAACTATAACGCAGACGACTCGCGCAGAGAAAATACAGCAGAGCATAGTTGGCAAATAGTTGTCTTAGCACAGATTCTTTATCCTTATGCCAAAAACAACACAGAAATTAATCTATTAAGAGTGATAAGAATGCTTTCCATTCACGACTTGGTGGAGATAGATGCAGGAGATACTTTTCTTTTTGATGAAGAAGGAATGAAAGGAAAATTCGAAAGAGAAAAAATAGCTGCCAAAAACATATTCGGAATTTTGGATGAGCCTCTTTCATCAGATTTTTATAATCTTTGGATCGAGTTCGAAGAAGAGAAAACACCAGATGCCATTTTTGCTTGTGCAATCGATAGAATAATGCCTTTTATCCTTAATGCCCACACTTCAGGCAAGAGCTGGACAGAAGCTGGCGTTACCGAGAAACAAGTCCGCAATATGTTAGAAAATGCTATTTGCAGAGCTTCAGACGATATGGGAGATTGTTTCCATCAACTGATTTCTAAATGCATTGATGAGGAGAAATTAGTGAAAAGCTAAAACAATATCAACAAAAAAACGCTTCCAATTGGGAAGCGTTTATATTTATAAATAATTTTTTTATTACTTAGTAGCAGAAGCATTATTTGCTGGTGCTTTCACAGGCGCTTCAGATTTCACAGGAGTAGGAATCGACGGTGCTACTTGCGATGGTTTTCCTGTAAGAATGATACTTAGGAAAATCAAAACTACAATAGTCGTTCCCAAAGTCCAAGTTGCTTTTTCCATAAAATCGTTGGTTCTCTGTACTCCAAAGTTTGCAGCAGATGCACCACCAAAAGTTCCAGAAAGACCTCCACCTTTTGGATTTTGAGCCATTATAATGATAACTAATAAAATGCTAGCAATGATAATTAGAATCATAAACAGCGTAAATATTGAACTCATAGTATTGTCTTAATAATAAATTTTGAAGCGCAAATATATGGATTTTAAATCAATAACAGAAAACTTATTTCTTAATAAATTTCACAATATTCGTTTCGTTGCTCAGCGATTTTAATTTGATAAAATAAACGCCAGTCTTCAAATTACTAATGTCAATTTTCGGGCTTTTAAAATCTTTATTAAGAATTGACTTTCCACTCCCATCTATGATTTCATAAGCTATGAAGTTTTTTTCAGATTCTATGTTCACATAATCCTGAACCGGATTGGGGAAAATCTTTACTACAGCTATTATTTTAGACGAATCATTTACAGCTAAGAGACAAGCGGGCGGATTAGAAATTGGCCCTTCAGAATAATCATAGAAAATGTCTGTTTCTGTTTCCAGAGCATAGTATAAATAATTTGTATTTGGAGACCCAGAAATATAATTACAGTTATTAAACTCGACATAGGCTTTATTAAATGCGTATGTTATTTTGTACCAGCCTTCGCAAGCAGAGGTCATTGGATTTCCCGGCGGATAAAAATCAATAGTTACAACGGGATCTATAAAATTCATGTAAGAACAAGGAGTTGTCCAACTAGAAGGAGGTTTGAAATATGCCGTTTTTTCAGGAAGATTATCAAATTGTCCAAAACTTAGTTGGGAAATAATCAATAAAGAAAAGAGTAAAAGTTTTTCACAAGAATTAGTTTTAAAGTGGTTATCCTCAAATTTAGATAATATTTTAATAACTTCGTCCGAGTTTTTCTCAATATCAATTACTTAAATAATGAAACTAAAAAAGATTCTTGCTGTAGCAATTGCAGCTCCTTTTATGATGAATGCACAACAGGTAATGACACCGGAAATCATGTGGACACTCAACCGTCTTGGCGTGCAGTCCGTTTCTCCGGATCAATCTTCTTTGATTTACAAAATCAGCAAAACAGACCTTAAAACAGAAAAATCCAATTCCGAAACTTTTTGGCTTAAATCTTCTGGGCAATCTACCAAAATTGATCTTGGAAAGAAAAGTTTGATTCAATGGGATAAAAATGGGATTTATGCTTTAGAAAACAACACGATTTTCTTGTCAAAAAATTCTGGAAATACCTGGGCAAAATTCTACGATATAGATGAGGTAGATAATATTGTGATCTCTCCAGATGGGAAAAAAATCGCTTTCAGCAAACAAGTTTTAGTGGAAAATCTTCTTGGGAAAGACAAATACAAAGACTTGCCAAAAACAACAGCTCAAATTTACACAGATCTCAATCACCGTCATTGGGACTATTTTAATGAAGGAAAATATAACCACGTTTTTGTGGTCAATATTTCCGAATCTGCAGACAAAGCGAAAGATTTGTTAGAAGGGAAAACTTGGGATTCGCCACAAAGACCTTTTGGTGGTGCAGAAGATTTTGTTTGGAGTCCAGATTCATCGGAATTGCTTTATGTGACTAAGGCAAAATCTGGAGCCGAATATGCTCAAAGTACCAACACAGATATCTTTGCTTACAATATTGCTTCCGGAAAAACTGTGAATTTAACAGAAGGAATGAAAGGTTACGATGTGAATCCTAAATTCAGTAATGATGGAAAATTCCTGCTTTGGAATTCTATGGATAGAGATGGTTATGAAGCAGATAAAAATGATATCGTGATTATGGATTGGAAATCCAAAGCGAAAACTAATTTGACAAAAGCTTGGGACGAGAGCGTGACAGGTGATGTAAAATGGGCTTCGGATTCCAAATTGATATATTTCACTTCGGCTTTCAGAGGAACTAAGCAATTGTTCTCAGTCGATGTTAAAAACAAAACCGTAAAACAAATCACAAAAGGCGATTTTGATATCAATGATGTTGTTTTGGAGAACAAAGGCAAACTTTGGGTAACAAAAACGGATATCAATCACAGTGCAGATTTGTTCGAAGTTGATTCTAAAGGTTCTTTGAAACAAATTACTGATATTAATAAAGATAATTATTCCAAATTAGTCGCAGGAAAATCTGAACTTAAAATGGTTAAAACAACGGACGGAAAAGAAATGGGAGTTTGGTTCCATTATCCACCTAATTTTGACCCGAATAAAAAATATCCGACTTTGGTTTATTGCCAAGGTGGACCGCAATCTGGATTAACACAGTTTTTCTCCACAAGATGGAATTTTGCTTTGATGGCAGCTAACGGTTACATTGTTGTCGCTCCGAACAGAAGAGGAATGCCAGGCTGGGGCGTAAAATGGAATGAAGAAATCAGTGGTGATTGGGGCGGACAACCGATTAAGGATTATTTGTCAGCGACGGATTTTGCTAAAACGTTACCGTATGTAGATGGAAATAGAGTAGCAGCAGTTGGCGCAAGTTACGGCGGATATTCTGTATTTATGCTGGCTGGCGTTCACGAGAATAGATTCAAGACTTTTATCGCTCACGACGGATTGTTTGATATGAAATCTTGGTACGGAACAACTGAAGAACTTTGGTTCGCTAATTGGGATTTGGGTGGAAACTACTGGCAAAAACCAACTCCGAAAGCTTATTCAGAATTTAATCCGAGTAATTTTGTGGACAAATGGAATAAACCAATTATGGTGATCCAAGGTGGAATAGATTTCCGAGTTCCTTACGAGCAAGGTCAGGGAGCTTTCCAAGCGGCAAAACTGAAAGGTCTTAAAACCAAATTCCTTTACTTCCCGAACGAAAATCACTGGGTTCTACATCCACAAAACGGTTTGGTTTGGCAAAGAGAATTCTTTGATTGGTTGAAAGAAACTTTGTAGAATCAAAATCTAATAACAAACCCTTTCAGAGTTCTAAACTCTGAAAGGGTTTTTCTTTGCGACTTTTTCAATAATCTTAAAAGTTTTTTTTGCGACTTTGCGATAAAAATTACTCAATCTCAACCGCCCAATCAGCTTTCCAATCTCCATTTTTTTCCAATTTCAAAATCCCAGATTTCTTCGTCAATTCCTGATTGTGATTTTCCAAATCCGCAATTCCTTGCCAAGGTTCTAAGCAAACAAAATCCGCATTTTTCGCTGCCCAAATTCCGAAGTAAGGAAAATTTGAGAAAGTGAAAATTACTTTATCCATATTTTTGTGATTTCTCAGAATCAGTTCTTTGCTTTTCATTGTTGTTGTTACCAAAGCATCTTTTGAGAAAGTTTTATAAGACAAAGGCAACGTTTTATTTTTAAATTCAATGGTTTGAGTTTCGTTGCTGATAAGATTATCAATCAAAGGATGGATTTCCAGTTTTTCATCATCAGAAAAAACAATTTCGTAATCATTATAACTCAATCCATTTTTTGTGTCAATTGCGAATCCCGGATGTGCACCAAGTGAAAAATACATTTCTTTTTCAGACAGATTTTTTACTTGATAAGAAACCGTCAGTTTATTCTCAGCCAAAGTATATTTGATTTCCAAACTGAATTCGAAAGGATAGATTTTCAAAGATTCTTCATCAGATTTTAATTCAAAAATAACTTCGTTTTCAGAAGATTCTTTGATATCAAAAACTCGTCTTCTTGCAAAACCGTGGCGAGGAAGCTCGTAATTTTTACCTTCAAAAATATATTGTTCATTTTTCAAAGCGCCGACAGTTGGAAAAAGAACAGGACTTTGTCCGCCCCAAAAATCAGGATTTCCGCTCCACATTATTTCTTTTCCGTTTTCGAGATTGATTAGAGAAGTTAATTCTGCTCCCAGTTCGTTGAAAGTCGCTTTCAGTTTTGTATTTTGAATTGTTATCATTTTTTTAAATTTAATCAAATACAAATATCAACATTAATCTTTGAATTTTACTCTAATATCTAATGTCTAACATCTAACATCTAATTTTTATATAATAAATTCCTAAATTGCCGTTTTATAAGTAACAATGAAAGGTCTTAATTTTCTGAAACGTATCAATAGCTGGGTTGTATATTTTATATTGACCTCTATTGTTGCAGGAATTATCATTTCGTCCAATTTCCTGATTCAACATCTTAGAAGTAAGGAAACTGAGAGAATCAAATCTCTGGCAACAGCAATGCGTTATCTTCAGGATACTGATATTGACCCGAGATTCAATGAATTAGCACTTTATGTCATTAGCGAAAACGAAGATTTGCCAATCATTGTCACAGATAAAAAAGGGAACTTATTGGAAAGCCGAGGAATTTCCGATGATATTCTGAAAGATAAGGAAAAATTAAAATCAAAACTGACCGAAATGGCAAGCAAGTATCCGCCTTTCGAGATTCAGCTTCCTGATTTTAACAATCAATATTTGTATTATGATAATTCTGATTTGATGAATTATCTACGTTATTATCCACTTTTGTTGGCAATTTTTATTTCGCTTTATCTTGTTTTTTCTTTTTGGTTTTTACGATTGTTGAAGAAAACCGACGAAGGTTTTGTTTGGGCAGGTTTGGCAAAAGAAACAGCGCATCAGATTGGAACACCGCTTTCCTCAATGATTGGCTGGGTCGAGATTATGAAGCTGGAAGATGAAAATGGATTAGGTGTAAAAGAATTGGAAATGGATGTTAATCGACTGAAAACCATTTCGGAACGTTTCTCAAAAATTGGTTCAATTCCTACGCTTAATGATCTTGATATTAATGAAACAGTTCAGCAGAACTATGATTATCTGAAATCCAGAATTTCCACAAAAGTTGAATTCACTTTAAGAAAAACTTACGAACCCGTTCTCGTTCCACACAGCAGAATCCTGATGAGCTGGGTGATTGAAAACCTAGTAAAAAATGCAGTTGATGCAATGAAAGGCGAAGGGAAATTAGAATTGTCACTTTATAAAAAAAATAAAAGCGTTTACATCGATGTTACCGATACAGGAAGCGGAATGACAAAACAACAAATCCGAAACGCTTTCAAACCTGGATTTTCCACCAAAAAACGCGGCTGGGGATTAGGACTTTCCTTAACAAAAAGAGTAGTTTCCGAATACCACAGAGGCGATGTCAGAATTGCAAATTCTGAAGTTGGAAAAGGAACGACTTTTAGGATTATTTTGAGAGAAGAGCAGAAGTAATAACAATTTTATTTATGAAGTTGATTTATCAAATATTTCTTGTGACAATCTTTTTGATTTCTTGTAAATCTGAAAAGCAGGAACAATTTGAAAAAGATATTATTGGAGAATGGAATTTTGCGAAATATTTACAATTGCATAAACAAGATGATAAACAAACTATAGAAGAACCACCTTCTCCGTTTAATTTAAATCTAGGCGGTTTTATTTTTAATAAGGATGGAACTTTAGTTGATGAAGCAGGTTTTTTTGATATTGATGAAGGAAAGTCAAGAGAAGAAAGAAGAGTTTTTTATAAAGGCGATTCAACAAATTATAAAATTATTGATGATAGTCTGAAGATTTTTAATCCCATCGAAAAGTCTTGGAATAGATATAAAATAATCTCTATTTCTAAGGATACTTTAACGCTTCAAAAAAATAAAGACTATTACTTAAAATATTATAAACCGACTTATAAGCTAAACCCAAATGAAACTTTCGATAAGATAATTGTTTCATCTTCCGGTTGTTATGGGACTTGTGCTATTATGAGTATAGAGTTTAATAAAAATGGAGATGTTCTTTATTTGGGCGAAAAATACAATACAGTCAACGGATATTATACTTCTAAAATCCCAAAATCAGAATTTAAGTCTATTGAAAAATCATTTAAAAAAGTGAATATTAATAGACTTGATAATATCTATTCTGCCAATTTTACAGACGGAAATACGATTACTGTTTCATTTGTGAGAAACAATAAAATTATCAAAACTATTTCAGATTACGGAAGTCAAGCTCCATCAAAATTAATTTTTGCTTATAGAAAAGCAATGTTTAAGTATCAACAACTAAAGTTATCCAAATTTCCCAAAAAAGAAAATTTTCCAAATTCAGCTTGGATAAATTTCGATGAAAATAGTAAACAAATTTTTCTATCACAATCAGAGAAATTTCTTCTTTTAAATGAAATTTTAAATGCGAAAAAAGTTCAATCTAATTTCAAAACAAAGTACAAATTAATAATCTATAACGATAACGATAATGATTTTGTTTTAGAATCAGACGGCAGATTCTATAAACATAAAAATGATATTTATGATTTGGGGTATAATTTCTTTGATATTAATAATTTAGAAAATAGAACTGAACATTTTTGAAATGTCAATTGTAATTTCCCTTTGATTTCAAAATCCATATCTTTGCAAAATGAATAAAACCACTTTTGCAGATTTCGATTTACCGGAAAAGATTCTTGATGTTCTAGCCGATTTAGATTTATTTGAACCGACTCCGATTCAGGAAAAAAGTTTGAAACCGATTCTTTCGGGTCGCGATGTGATGGGAATTGCACAGACCGGAACCGGAAAAACTTTGGCTTATCTGCTTCCTGTTCTCAAAACTTGGAAATATAACAAAACGGGAAATCCAACAGTTTTGGTTCTCGTTCCTACAAGAGAATTGGTAGTTCAGGTAACAGAAGTTCTTGAAAAACTGACGGAAAATATTACTGCAAGAGTTATCGGAGTTTATGGTGGTAAAAATATTAATACACAGAAGTTGTTGTTCAATGACGGATGTGATATTTTGGTGGGAACGCCTGGGCGTGTAATGGATTTGTCGATTGACAATGCAATTTCTCTCAGAGAAGTTAATAAATTAATCATTGACGAATTCGACGAAATGCTGAATCTTGGTTTCCGTCCGCAATTGACTCATATTTTCGAAATGATGAAAGAGAAAAGGCAAAACATTCTTTTCTCAGCAACAATGACCGAAGCTCTAGACGAAATCCTAAATGAATATTTCGCTTCTCCAATCGAGATTTCCTTGGCAAGATCAGGGACACCTTTGGAAAAAATTACGCAATCTGCAATTCCTGTTGATAATTTTAATACCAAATTGAATTTGCTGATTCATCTTTTGAAAACCGAAGATAATTTGGAGAAAATCCTGATTTTCGCTAATAATAAAAAACACGCGGATTTAATTTTTGATAAATTAAATGTCGAATTTCCTAATGAATTTGGTGTTATTCACTCGAACAAATCTCAGAATTTCAGATTAAGAGTCATGCAGGAATTCAGCAATGAAAAATTGCGAGGCGTGATTACTACGGATATTATGGCGAGAGGTTTGGATATTCCGGACATTTCTCACGTTTTCAACTTCGAAGTTCCAGAAGTTCCGGAGCAATACATCCACAGAATTGGTAGAACCGGACGTGCAGATAAAGACGGAATCGCTATTACTTTCTTCACCAAAAAAGAAGAAGCTCAACTTCTTGACATCGAATTATTGATGGATAAAGAAATCAATAAAACCGAATTCCCACAAGAAGTTACTATTTCTAAAGTCAAAATAGCTTCTGAACAGGATGAAGTGAAAATGAAATTCCTAACCACAGCCAAACTCAACGAAGGCGAATCTGCTTTCCACGAGAAAAAAGACAAGAACAAAAAAATCAATCTTGGTGGACCAAGTAAGCGAAAAGCACCAAAAAAATTTGGAGCAAACAGAGCGCAACAAAAAGCGAAATCTAAGGCTAAGAAAAAGAAATAAACAGAACATCGGATTCAATGTTATGAAGAAATTTATCGTTTCTGCTATTGTTTTCTTTTCGTTAATGATGGAATCGCAAACTTTTGATATTGTCCCGTTGGGAATTTATGGAGGTGAAGAAGAAGATAATTTGTCATCCTATTTAATTTCTAAGCACAATGCTAATCAGTTTTTGGCGCTGGATGCAGGAACAATTAATGCAGGAATTAAAAAGTCTATAGAAAAAGGTACGTTTTCGGTTTCAAGAGATGTTGTTCTCAAAGATTATATCAAAGCTTATTTTATATCACATGGTCATTTGGATCATATTTCTGGTTTAATCATCAATTCTCCTGCAGATTCTAAGAAAAACATCTATGCCATTCCGTTTGTGCAAGATATTATAAAGAAACATTATTTTATTAATGATACTTGGGCAAATTTTACAGATGAAGGTGTTGCTCCTATTGGAAAATATACGTTGAAAAATTTGGATACTCAGAGTAATACAGAAATCCCAGAAACTGGATTGAAAATAAAAGCTTTCGAACTGAGTCATACCAAATATTATAAAAGTTCTGCAGTTTTGGTTAATCACAACAATCAGTATGTTTTATATCTTGGCGATACTGGAGCAGATAGAATTGAGGAAAGTAAAGATTTAGAAATTCTTTGGAAAAGCATTGTTGAATTAATCAAGAAAAATAGTTTAAAGGCGATTTTGATAGAAGTTTCTTTTCCTAATAATCAACCCGAGAAATTTCTTTTTGGTCATCTTACTCCCAATTTGCTGAACGAAGAATTTTCTAAATTGGCAAAACTTGCAAGCAAGGAAAAGATGAAAAATTTTAAGGTTATAGTTACCCATAGAAAACCAACCGGCAACAACCCAGAGATTATAAAAAAAGAATTGCTGCAAAATAATTCTTTGGAACTTAATTATATTTTCCCCGTTCAGGGAGAAAAATTAAGTTTTTAATTACAGAATTTGATTTTGTTTTTAGCTAAAATAAACCCTCAGAATTTTCTGAGGGTTACTTTTTTATTAATTCCTAATCCACTTCCAAATCTCCTTCAAAGTCGCCTTATTTCCATACATTAAGATTCCAACTCTATAAATTTTCGCTGCAATGTAAACCATCAATAGAGTAGAAGCAATCAATAGGAAAATCGATAACAAAATCTCCCAAAGCGGAACTCCAAATGGGATTCTCGCAATCATTGCAACTGGCGACGTAAACGGAATAATAGACAACCAAAAAGCCATTGGTCCGTCTGGATTTTTCATAATCGTAAAACTTCCATAAAGTCCCAACATCAACGGAACAATCGCAAACATCGTGAATTGCTGAGTTTCCGTTTCATTATCAACTGCACTTCCAATCGCGGCATACATCGAGCTATAAAAGATATAACCGAACAAAAAGAAGAACACAAAAACCCCGATAATTCCAATATAATTCATATCCAAAAGAACGTGAGAAATCTCGGTAGCTGTTTGTTGGAAATCCATATTTTTCATCATTTCGCCTTGTTCTGCGGGGATGTTTTTGTGCATTGCTGCAAATCCTGTGTTGAGGAAAAGCGCCGCAGTTACAGACATTGCAATCCAAACGATAAACTGAGTGAGAGCTACCAAAGTCACGCCCAATATTTTTCCCATCATCAGCTCAAAAGGCTTTACAGATGAGATGATGATTTCTACAACGCGGTTGTTTTTCTCTTCCAAAACGCTTCGCATTACTCTTACGCCATAGATAATGATGAACATAAAAACGACATACATTAATCCAAAACTCAACGCTGTTTTGATTCCGAAAGCGAGATCGCTTTCTGGGCTGTCACTTTCCGTCACATTTTGAGAAATGATTTTGAAATTTTTATCAAGATTTACAATTCTGTCTTCGGAGATTCCCAGTTGTTTTATTTTTTCTTTTTTTAGAATATTGCTTAGGTCTGTCGCAACAGCAGATTTTGTATCGATGCCAATTTTTTTATTCGTTAGTAGTTTTGTTCCACTTTCCAGCGCATCAAAATTCTTATCTTTCAGTTCAGGAATAATGAGAATTCCGTCAGAACCTTCTCTTTCTTTCAGTGTTTTTACCAAAGCATCTTCTGTATTCGCCGGTACAAAAGTGTAAGTAATATCTTTTGTTGATTTCAATTGACCAGCGAAAATTCCGCTTTTGTCAACCACTTCAAATTTGTATTCAGCTTCGTTGGCTTTGAACATAAAACCAATTAACGCACCAAATCCCACTATCATCAATGGGGCCAAAATCGTCAAAATAATAAAAGATTTTTTCTTAACCTGCGTCAGAAATTCTCTTTTCGTTATGAGGAATATATTTTTCATTCTTTTTGTAAAAAGTAAAATGTATTAAGTAAAAAGTAAAATCCGTCAACTATCAACCACGAACAGCATTAATGAAAACCTCATTCATACTCGGGATTTTCTCGTTGAAGGTTCTTATCGTTCCCGTTTTCAGAAGGTCTTGCAAAAGAATGTTTTGATTCTCTGTATTTTTCAATTCAAAATTGAAAAGACCATTCGCAGTTCCAAGATTTTCGATTTGATACTTTTTCGTCAGTTCCTCCAGGTTTTCAGAATTCACATCCGACAAAACCACAGAAAAAACATTTTGTTTAAACTGCTCTCGAACATCAAAAACTTTCCCGTCCAGAACTTTCTTAGAATTATTAATCAACGCCACAAAATCACACATTTCCTCCACACTTTCCATTCGATGCGTTGAGAGAATGATTGTCGTTCCTTCGTTTTTCAATCGGATGATTTGGTCTTTGATGAGATTTGCATTCACAGGGTCAAAACCAGAAAAAGGCTCATCCAGAATCAAGAGCTTTGGGCGATGCAGAACAGTTACCACAAACTGAATTTTCTGCGCCATTCCTTTGGAAAGTTCACTCAGTTTTTTCTTCCACCATTGGTCGATATTCAGTTGTTCGAACCAGAATTTCGCTTGCGAAAGCGCTTCTTGTCGGGACATTCCTTTCAATTCACCAAAATACAAAAGCTGGTCGCCCACCGTCATATTCTTGTAAAGACCGCGTTCTTCCGGCATATAACCAATGTTTTTGATATGTTCCGGATTCAGTTTTTGGCCGTCAATCCAAACATTTCCTTCGTCGGCTTGAGTGATTTGATTAATGATTCGGATAAACGACGTTTTTCCGGCACCATTTGGCCCAAGAAGCCCGTAAACACTCGCTGTTGGAACTTCAATAGAAAAGTCCTGAAGCGCAATTTTCTTACCGGCGTTGTATGTTTTTTTGATATGTTCTGCTCTCAGCATACAGATTTTTTTAATTTTTTTAGAAGCAAGACGATTGGTCCTTCGATTCACTATTCCAACCCGCTTTCCGTTACAATCTTTTTGTTTTCCGAAGAAAAACAAAAAGGATTTCCACTACAATCGGGGCTATGTTGAGGTTTCGTATTTCTTCTCAACCGATTTTTAAAACCTCACAAAATTAGTTTAAAAAAGACAAAAATGTTACATAAATACTTTGTAATTCAACTGTACTTTATCATTACGCCAAAACTCAATTACGACTTACTGGGATTCATTAATCAATTTTTATCATAAAAAAATAGAATTAATGATTTTTGCAACTTGCTGATTTGTAATGAAATCCGTGCATCTGCCTCAACGTAATGAATCAACAGCTCAACGTAATGAATCAACGACCTAACGAAATGAATCAACGCTTCAACGTAATAAATCAATGAGTTAAATAATTAAATCAAAGGCATTACTAACTTAATCAACAAGACTTTGTAATGGATCAACCACTCTTCGAAATGTGTTTTGAGCTTATCCAAGCTCTTTAGGAGTTAACTGATATAGTCAAAGCTCCGTAGAAGTAATCCCATTGCTTTGAGATTATATTCTTAGCTATCAACAAAATATTTTTAATAAGTTCAAAAAATCTTTGTGGACTTTGTATTCAAAACCCCAAAGTCGAATTTAAAATAATTAAATTTGCCCAACAAAAGCAATTTGCTAAAATCCAAACTATGACTCAAGAATTTTTGGGAAGTTCCCAATTCCAGATATCCAATCAACTCGTTTACGCAAGCTGTCCATCCAATATCGCACTCATCAAATATTGGGGAAAATACGAAAATCAAATTCCAGCTAATCCAAGTATCAGCTATACTTTGAACCATTGCAGAACCAACACAACGATGGAGTTTTTTGCAGGAGAGGACTTTTCTGTTCAGACTTTTTTAGCTGGAAACGAAGAGAAAAAATTTGCGGAAAAAATTGAAAAATATTTCAAAAACATCGAGCAATACTTGCCTTGGATTCTGAAAGGAAAATATATCATCAAAACCGAAAATACCTTTCCTCACAGTTCAGGAATTGCAAGTTCAGCTTCAGGTTTCGGAGCGATTGCAAAATGTCTGATGAACTTAGATGAAATTTTTGCAGAAAAGAATCAAGAAGGCTTCGAGAGCCTCAGCCTGACAAAAGAGAAAAAAGCTAGTTTTTTAGCAAGATTGGGAAGTGGAAGTGCTTGTAGAAGTCTTTACGAAGGTTTGGTTGTTTGGGGGAAAACCGAAGAAGTAGAAGGAAGTTCGGATTTGTTTGCTGTTCCTTATAATAATGACGAGATTCATCCGATTTTCAGAAACTTCAACGATTGGGTTTTATTGATTCACGAGGGGCAGAAATCGGTTTCTTCAACGGTTGGTCACGGTTTGATGAATACCAATCCTTATGCAGAAAGACGTTTTCAAGAAGCTCACGAGAATTTTACCAAACTGAAAACAATTCTTTCATCAGGCGATATGGAAGGTTTCATCAAATTGGTTGAACACGAAGCTTTGACACTTCACGCTATGATGATGATGAGCGCCCCTGCTTTTATACTGATGCAAACAGGAACTTTGCAAGTCATTAATAAAATTTGGGAGTTTAGAAGAATTACAGGTTTAGCTTTGTTCTTTACACTAGACGCAGGAGCGAATGTTCATCTTCTTTTCCCAAATGATATAGATAACGATAGAATCACAGATTTCATCAAAACAGAACTGATTCCATTCACGCAGAAAGGTGGAGTCGTGAAAGATGTGATGAGGTTTTAGTTTTTGTAAGATGTATTAAGTTAAATTATTAAATCAACATCTAACAGTCTTTTTGTCATTCCGTAGGAATCTCAACACAGAAGCAACATAGCAGTTTATATTCCTCCGGAATGACAAAGCAACTTTTTAAATTTTTATGAAAAAGAAAATTATTTGGTTTGTTATTTTGTTAATTATACTCTTGTTTGGGTTATATACATATTCTGAATATCAAAAAGGAACATTAATTGGAACTTGGGGGCGAAATAGAACAATTAATTGGAAGTAAGTATAACCACACTATTTGTCATTCCGAAGGAATCTCAACATAGAAGAAAACAGCAGTTTAGATTCCTTCGGAATGACAAAATTGCTTAAAAAACACAATACAAATGATTGAATTTCCAGAAGGAGCTTATACGTTTTATGTTTACATTCTGACAAATAAAAACCGAACAGTTCTTTATACTGGAGTCACAAACAATCTTCATGTTAGATTGCATCAACATAAAACTAAAACAAATCCAAGCAGTTTTACAACAAAATATAATATTAAGTTTTTGGTTTATTATGAAAAGTTTGGTTGGATTCAGCAAGCGATTGAACGCGAAAAAGAAATAAAGGATCTGTCAAGAAATAAAAAATTGGAATTGATAAGAATTCAAAATCCTAATTTGGAATTTTGGAATCATTTATTTCAGCAACAATTTTAAATAGCCCATTTTTGTCATTCCGGAGGAATCTCAGCAGTCTAGATTCCTCCGGAATGACAAAATTGTGGATAATCAATCAATATTATTAATTATGAAAAAACTTACAATACTTTTCCTAATAATCATTTCTTTCATCGGAAATGCACAAACTGTAACTGAACCAAAAAACAATCCTGAAAAATGGTCGCAGCCTTATGAACCATTCAGAATTGTTGGGAATTTGTATTATGTCGGAACGTATGATTTGGCGTCTTATCTTATTGTTACCAACAAAGGAAATATTCTTATCAATACAGGTTTAGCCGATTCTTATCCACAAATCAAAGCGAATATTGAGAAGTTAGGATTTAAATATAAAGACATCAAAATCTTGACTTTGACTCAAGCTCATTTTGACCATATGGGCGCAATGGCTGATATCAAAGCTGATACAGGTGCAAAACTTTACGTTGACGAAGCAGAATTAGCAGAACTAAAATCCGGTGGAAAATCAGATTACGAATTGGGGAAATACGGAGTGACTTTCAAACCTTTGACTCCTGATTTTCTTTTGAAAAATAATGACAAAATCAAATTAGGAAATACAATTTTAACTTTGCTTCATCATCCTGGTCACACAAAAGGTTCTTGCAGTTTTATTTTCGAAACAAAAGATAAAGATAGAACTTATAAAGTTCTCATCGCAAATATGCCGTCTATTATAATTGACCACAAATTTTCTGATGTTCACTCTTATCCAACTATGCAAAAAGATTATGCTTATACTCTGGATGCAATGAAAAAATTGGATTTTAATGTTTGGGTAGCTTCACACGCAAGTCAGTTTGATTTACACGAAAAACGTAAATCAGGAGATGCTTATAATCCGAAAGTATTTATGGATAAAGAAAATTATTTCAAAGAGTTGAAAGAGTTAGAAGTTGAGTATTTAGAAAAATTGAAAGAGGAATCAAAATAAAAATATTGTCTTCATCGTTTTAAAATCAAAAAGAATGAGGAACAAATTTCTACTCTGCAATGTCATTTTTATTTTAAGTCTAATTATTCTTTTCTTGAATGACCATTTTTTGAAGTTACATTTTCACAATTGGTTTACGGGAAAATTATCTGATGTCGCAGGAATTATTTTATTCCCTTTTCTATTGTCTTTTTTATTTCCAAGACTTCGTCATAGCTCTGTTTATATTACTGCCTTATTTTTTACGTTTTGGAAATCTATTTATTCAGAAAAATTCATTGAAATTTATAATTTGATATCACCGATTTCAATTCATCGAGTTGTTGATTATACAGATTTGTTTGTGTTAATTTTTCTTGTGATTCCATATTGTTTTATTAGAAATCAAGGTAGAATCAAGTTTCTTGAAATCGGAAAAATCTCTCCTGCTTTTCTTGTTCTTCCAAGTGTTTTGGTTTTGATGTCAACTTCTCCGTCTGGATATTATCACTATAATCCTAATCGTGGAAATATTTCGTTTAGCAGTAATTTTGTTTTTTCGGTTGAAGGGAAGAATAAGGACGAAGTGATTTCAGAATTCAGTAAAAGAAATATCTCAGTTCATAAAGATACAGCCTATATCATTAATGAACATTATTATCAGCTTTTAAACGGCAAAATAATTGAAAAGAATCTTAAATCTGAAACTGAAATTTATAAAATTAATCAGGACTCATTGAAACAAGAGATTTTTAAAAAGGTTACTTCCAGTGATGACTATGTTATCGATTCTCTGCAATTTGGAGATGAAAAAGTGAAAAATGTTCGTTTTGGGATGTTCAATGTCACAAATCCTAAAACAGGAGTTTCAGCAGAAATTCATCTCAGATATTTGACAACAGACAAGAATTTATCTGAAGGTTCTGTTCAAAGGAAATTGAAGAAATTTTATAAGGAAGCCATAAAAGAAGAATTTAAAAAGTTTTAAAATGCAAATCCACCACATCGCAATCATCTGTTCCAATTACGAAGTCTCCAAAAAATTCTATACGGAAGTTTTAGGGCTCAATATCATTCGTGAAGTTTATCGTGAAGAGAGACAATCTTACAAACTGGATTTGGCAATCGGGGAACATTATGTCATCGAATTATTTTCTTTCCCAAATCCGCCAAAACGTCCTTCAAGGCCAGAAAGTTGTGGGCTTCGCCATTTAGCTTTTTCAGTTGAAAATGTAGAAGAAAAACGAAATGAATTAATTCAAAAAGGTTTGGATTGTGAAGAAATCAGAATCGATGAATTTACCGATAAACGATTCTTTTTTACATCTGACCCAGATAATTTGCCTTTGGAATTCTATGAGGATTAGACTGGGAGATAATAGACGGATAGATGATAGACTTTGAAAAATCATTTATAATTCATCAATAATTTATAATTACTAATGTGCATATCCTGTTAAGAAACTGACAGTCATAATCACAAGAACGATGGTTGAAATCACTACATAAACGTAATCTTTCTCTTTCAGATAACCGATTAAAGCAAAAATAATTCTTACTAACGGCGTCAAAATCAAAAGTAAAATCCCCAGCTGAATAATTGCCATTCCTTCACCTTTACAAAGAGAGTTCCAAAAATGTCCCCAAACTTTTTCAGAGGAATCTCCCATTTCCAAAAGCGTATATTTTCTAGGCATCACAAAACCTTCGGAGAAAAGTTTTATAAAACCTACTAGTGAAGTTACAACAGAAAGAATTACACCTAATCTTAGGAGATTGCCAACCGAACGATTGAGGTCTATATCAGTAAAAGGTCTTGTTCTCATTTAGTTGAAATTTTTGGCAATACCGTTATACATCATATAAATCGAAAGAATTGTAATCACAATGGCGAAAAATACTTTCAGCTTCTTTGTTTTAGAAATCATGAGCGTTTTAGAACCAATAAAACTTCCGACAACTACACCAATCAAAACCGGCGCAGCAATTACAGGAATAATCTGTCCTCTTTGGAAATAAATCAAAGCACCTGCAACAGCTGTTACTCCAATCATAAAATTACTTGTCGTAGTTGAAACTTTGAAAGGTAATTTCATCATATTATCCATCGCGAGAACCTTCAAAGCACCAGAGCCAATTCCTAAAAGTCCGGACATTGCACCTGCAAAAACCATCATACAAAATCCTCCAATACTGTTTCTGGCAGCATAACTTTTGATTCCGTCTTTGTCTGGGAAAGTTCCGTAGAGCTTCAGTTTGTGTTCTAAACTTCCTTTGATTAATTCTTCTTGATGGTCGGGTTTTCCTCTTAAATTTAATAAAACTGTCAGAATTAAAATGCTTGCGAATATGATTCCGATTGTATTTGGATTAAGAAATCCTGAAACTAATGCACCGGAAACTGCTCCTGCTGTAGTAGCAATTTCCAGAAACATCCCGATTCTCATATTAGTAAAACCCTCTTTCACAAAAGCAACAGCAGCACCCGAAGAAGTTCCTATAACCGAGATAAGAGAAGCGCCAATTGCATAATGCATCGGAACGCCAAAACCAAGTGTAAGAAGAGGAATAATGATGACACCGCCACCCAGACCTGTAAGAGAACCCATCAATCCGGCAGCGATAGCTCCAATAAAGAGAATTATGATTTCTGACATCCGACAAATATAAAACCTTTGAGAGGAATTTTATCTTAAAATTCATTAATTTTTAATGTTTCTGATTCCGATAAAATATACCGAATTGATAGGAAATGAGCGTTTTAGAACTTTGATTTTATCTTATTTCGTAAAAGAAAAATCCGACAAAAAATCTCTATTTTTGTGAACAAATAATCTGCAGATGAAAATCGGAATTTTATTATTGACTATTCTTCCAATGGTTTGTTTTTCTCAGACATCGGAAGAGGGTTTGGTGAAAGCAACAGTCAATCAATTATTTAACGGAATGAAAACTTCTGATTCTATATTGATAAAAAAATCATTTCATAAAAATGCTGTTTTGCAGACCATTACAAAAACTGCGGAAATTAAAAATGAAAGTATTAATGATTTTGCATTGAGTATTTCCAAAGCCGAAAAAGGAAGTTTGGATGAGAGAATCACTTTTTCGAATGTTTTAATTAATGGAAATCTGGCTTCTGTTTGGACGCCTTATGAATTTTATTACAAAGGTCAGTTCTCGCATTGCGGTGTCAATTCTTTTCAATTGGTAAAATCGAATAATGAGTGGAAAATCCAGTATATCATCGATACAAGAAGAAAAGATAATTGTAGGAAATAATATCAATAGGAATGGGCTTTAGCCCATTTTTTAATTTAAAAATCAATTGACTTTAGTCAAAAAATAATTTGCGAAATTTGCGTTTAAAAATAAATCTAAAAAGAAAGTAAAAAATGAAACGCTTAGCGTTCCATCTAACAAATTAAAAAAAATAAATATTAAGATGAAAATCGGAATTTTAGGAGGTGGACAACTCGGTCGAATGTTCATTCAGGAAGCATTGAAATATGATGATGAATTCTATGTTCTAGATCCAAATCCAGAATGTTCTTGTGCGAATATTTCACATTTCACAAGAGGAAATTTCAATGATTATGACACGGTTTTGGAATTTGGAAGAGACAAAGATGTTGTAACGATTGAGATTGAACACGTGAATGCAGATGCGCTGGAAGAACTGGAAAATCAAGGTGTAAAAGTCGTTCCGAATTCTAAAATTATCAAAATTATTCAGCAGAAGATTCTTCAGAAACAATTCTATGAAGAAAATAGAATTCCGTCTCCAGAGTTTGAAATAATGGACAGAAGTGAAGATGAAATTAAAATCCAAATTCCGTTTGTTCAAAAACTAAATACAGGCGGTTATGACGGAAAAGGCGTTCAGTTGCTTCGTTCCAATGACGATTGGAGAAATCTTTGGACTCAGGAATCTGTTTTGGAAAATCTAGTTGATATCGATAAAGAATTATCCGTTATTGTTGCTAAAAATGAAAGCGGAGAAATCAAGACTTTTCCGGTAACAGAAATGGTTGCTGATCCAAAGCTAAATCTTCTCGATTTCAATATTTGTCCGGCTGATATTTCTAATGAAACTCAGAATCAGATTGATGTCATTGCGAATCAATTCATCAAAAGTGCAGATTCTGCAGGACTTTTTGCCATAGAATTATTCCTTGATAAAAACGGAAAAGTTTGGGTGAATGAAACTGCACCGAGACTGCATAATTCTGGGCATCAATCACAAGAAGGCAATGCCAATTCTCAGTTCGAACAATTTTATAGAGTTGTTACAAATCAACCTTTAGCGGATACAGACGCATTCGGATTTTCAGGAATGCTGAATCTTGTTGGAGAAGAGAATCACTCTGGAAAAGTAAAATATCAAGGTTTACAAGAAGTTCTGAAGCTTCCAAAAACCTATGTTCATCTCTACGGAAAAACCGAAACCAAACCGGGAAGAAAAATGGGACATATCAATGTTCTGGCAGATTCTAGAGAAGAATTGATGGAAAAATTAATTCAGATTAAATCTTTGGTAAAAGTGATTGCAGAATAATAAAAACGGTCAGGAAAAATCTGACCGTTTTTTATTTGATTTTGTTGATAGAATTTTATTTAGCCTTCATTTTTTCCAAAGTCTCGTTATAGGAATCTTTGAGGTCCTTTTTTGCATTTTCTGTACTTTGTTTTGCTCTTAATCTCGCACTATCCATATCATTTTTAATATTTTGCGAGGTTCTGTTAATACTTGCTTTGGTATTTTGCCAGGCGAGATTAGCATCGTCTAAAGCTTTTTGAGCCGCAATTTCTGCTTGTTTATCACCTCTTTGTATCGCTGTATTTAAGTCAGATTGGGCTTTATTAATTTTGGCTTTCGCTTCTGCATCTGTTAAAGTAGAAGTTTCTGTAGTTACAACAGCCAGAGTATCACGGTTTTGATCTGTTACAATGGTTTTTTCTTCCTTTTTACAAGAAATTGCAGATAAGAACAGGATAGAAGAGGCGATTAATGTTAGGTTTTTCATAATAAGAATTATTTTGATTGATAATTTGATTTTCTATTGCATATCAAATTATGTACTAAAAATAATTTCTTTTTTATTTTTTTCGGAGTTTAAGCATCCCGGGTTTATAATTGATGATAAAAACACCGCTGATAATTAAAGCTGTAGCAATAATGAATTTTTCAGAAATCGATTCTCCAAGAATCAGCCAGCTTAAGAAAATACTGATAATCGTATTAACATAAGAAAGCATAGAAACTTGCGTTGGAAGTAATGTTTTTAATAAATAATTATAAGCGAAGAAAGCTAGAACAGAACCGAAAACTGCCAGATAAATAATCGCAGAAATACTTTTTACAGACCAACTTTCAAAATCTATTTTATCTGAAAAGGAAAATGCGAAAATCAATTGGATAATTCCTGCCCAAGCAAATTGATAGAAAAGATTCAGGAAAAGGTTGTTATTTTGAACGTGAAGTTTCTTAGTGTAAATTGTTCCGATTGCCCAGCCTAAAAGTGCCAAAATCATTACAATCAAACCATTTCTGTAATCTGGATTTGAAAGTTCGCTCAGTCCGTCCCAGAAAATAAAAATGATTCCGGAAAAGCCCATTAGAAGCCCAACTAAAGTTCTGAAAGTAAATTTTTCCATTCCAATAATCATACTTCCGATAAATATAAAAACTGGCGAAAGTGCGCTCATCAAAGAGGCTAAACTACTCGTTAAGTTTTTCTCAGCGACAGTTGTTAAACCATTCGCACCAATCAAAAGTAATGAGGATAAAGTCAATTGAATTCTAAAATTTTTCCAGCCAATCCATTTCAGATTTTTGGTAAAAATTAAAAATGGTAAAAGAATCAATGAGGCTAAAAACTGACGAAATCCTGCAACAAACCAAGGCGGAACTGTTTCCACTCCGATTTTGATACCAAGAAAGGTTGTGCCCCAAACAATGGCAACAATGAGAATAGCGATAATGGTTTTGGAATTCAAATCTGGAAAATTAAGAAGCAAAGATATTTCAAAAAACTCGAATTCTACTGATAAATCTTTATCTTTGAGCATCTAATAAAAATTGAAATGGTCGGAATAATAATGGGCAGTCAAAGTGATTTGCCAATAATGCAACAAGCTGCAGATTTTCTAAAATCTTTGGAAATTCCGTACGAACTAACAGTCGTTTCTGCACACAGAACGCCGGAACGTATGTTCGATTATGCAAAATCGGCAAAAGAAAGAGGATTGAAAGTTATTGTTGCAGGAGCTGGAGGCGCTGCTCATCTTCCCGGAATGGTTGCCAGTTGTACGACTTTGCCAGTGATTGGCGTTCCGATTTTGTCCAGCAATTCTATTGACGGTTGGGATTCAGTGTTGTCGATTCTTCAGATGCCTTCTGGGATTCCTGTTGCAACGGTAGCATTGAATGGCGCTGCTAATGCCGGAATTCTCGCCGCAAAAATCATTGGAACTTCCGATTCTGAGGTTTCAGAAAAACTTCAAAAATATCAGGAATCGTTGAAAGATAAAGTGCTTGGAACTGTTGATGAAATTAAGAAGTTGCATCCGAATCAGTTTGATAAATAAATATGCTTTCTAAATGAAAATCTTGGTTAAAATTCTTTTTACAATTTTCATTTTAATTATGACAGACATTTTCGCAAGCCCGCAAATGCCTGATTATATTATTTATAAAAAAGATACAATTCCAACTTATAATTTAATTCTAGAGCAATATCTCCAAAAACAAAATTCAGATGAAGGGAGATTATTTGGATTAAGTTTTAGAGGCTCTGAAAATCTTGGTGTTTCACTCAATTGCTGGAGAGGTTATCAAGCAATATATGAAGTTATTAATAATAAATTATATCTTACAAAAATAATTTCTTGTGGTGCATTGAAATATACAACTTCAATTAATATTGAAGAATCAACGAGAAAAATTAAAGAGATATTTGGAGATAAAGTTGAAGACAATCGAGTATTGATAGATTGGTTTTCGGGAATCATTAATTTTCCTCAAAAGATTAAAAATAATAGACAGCTTCGTTGGGATGGTGTTTTCTATAAAATATTTGAATATGAAACTGTTTTGGAATTTAGTAGCGGAAACTTGGTAAGACAAGAAGAAGTTCATAATTATCAAAAAATACCGAAAGCAATAAATCGGATTGATAAGGACAAAGTTTCAGATATTCTTTTCAAAAAATTAAGAAAACAAAAATGGGAAAACGATTGTTCTGAAAAGTACCTTGTTACTATTGGTGAAAATGGTAGAATTTCTCAAGTCAGAATGACATATTCTGAAAAAGAACTTGAGGACCTTTTTGAGAAAGATGATTATAGCTATTGTATTAAAAAATTTGAGAGCGCTCTCAGTGATTTACAATTTGATATTATAAAAGATAGAGGAAAAGCTATTTCCGAAGATATTTACATTCAAATATGGCAAAAAGAAAATGGAAAACTTGAAAATTGGACTCATTGAGAATATTTCAGTTTTCCATTCAGATTTTACTTATCCAAAATCCCCCGAATCTTATTCGCATTTCTAATTAATTCCTCCAAGTAATCAAAATTCTCTTTTTCCAAAGCAGATTTGAATTTTCTAAGCTGTGAAATATGCTCATTAAGAACATCCAAAACATTTTCTTTATTCTGACGAAAAATGGGAACCCACATTTCAGGATGAGATTTAGCCAAACGAACTGTACTTGAGAAACCCGAACTCGCTAATTGAAAAATCGTATCTTCTTCACGTTCTTTTTCCAAAACTGTGTTAGCAAGCGCATAAGAGGTAATATGTGAAATATGCGAAATGTAAGCTGTGTGAATATCGTGTGCATCAGCATTCATATAGATGGGATGCATTTCTAAAGTATTGATGACTTGTTCTACAATTTCCAGAGCATTTTTGTCGGATTCTTCTTTGTTACAAATCACGGCTGCTTTTCCTGTAAAACTGTTTTTGGTTGCAGCAATTGGACCAGAATTTTCTGTCCCCCACATTGGATGAAAAGCGACAAATCGTTTCCTGTTTGGATGATTTTTAATCAAATTTACAATGCCAGATTTTGTAGAACCAACGTCCATTACGGTTTGATTTTCATTAATCAAATCCAAAACATCTGGTAATATTTTCTTTGCTGAATCTACCGGAACAGAAATGATAATCAAATCAGAATTCTTGATTCCATTTTCAAACTCTGCTTTTTCATCAATGATATTGAGTTCTAGAGCTTTGTTGAGGTTTTCTTCATTTTGGTCAATTCCGTAAACGAAATTGGTAAAGTTTTTCTCTTTTAATTTCAAGGCGATAGACCCGCCAATCAATCCTGTTCCTATAATGCTTATCTTCATTTTATTTTCAATTTTTTTAACGAAAAAACCCCGTCTTTAGGACGAGGTTTTGATATTTCTACATACGAATCCTAATCCTGTTTCAGGGTCAAAATTGCGTAATAATATGTTCTGTTTGTTGTTTTCACAAAACGAAGATAGAAATTAATTTTCTAAAATTCAAATTAAAAACTTTATAATTTACCACATAGACACATAGTTTACAAAGTTTTGATTAAGGTAAAATAGTTATTTAGACTTTTTAATGCTAATAATTCTATATGTCTATGTGGTTTTATTTTAAGGATTCGAAACAATTAAAGTGGACGGAATATCCGATAACCAAAGACTTTTTGTATCAATCAGACTTTTCCAACTTCTACTGCTAATCAACATCAAATCCTGAGATTCCAAGAAATCTTTTTCAATAGTTTTCTCGTTGTAAAGCGTGATGTGATTCGGTGCGATATGTTCGATGTTTCTTATCAATTCACGGATTTCTGTATTCTTACGGATTTGTCCCGCAGCGTCAAGAATGATAACCTGAGAATCATTATTATTGATTAATCTTTTTGCATATTCAACCAGATAAAAATCGCTCAAATCAAAAATCGGGATGAAGATTTTGTCCGCACTTTCGAAGTTTTTGTCAACCATTATTCCGACAGGAATATTCGTTTTATCGAGAATACTCAACGTAAAATCGTCAAAAGGAGAGGAATTAAAAATATAAGATTTTCCTTTTACCGTGTTTAATAATTTTCCGGGATTGATGATTTTAGTCGTAAAACCAAGCAATTTTCCAAGCAAGTTCCTTCATAAATCGATTTCCCCAACATTATCAAAAGCAAATCATAATGACCTTTGTTCGTGATGTTTACTAAATCATTTTCAATATCGTTGGAAGCTTTGAAGAGTGTTGTAACTTCCAGTTTCAATTCGTGAGAAGTATCAATCACATCTTCGAATAAATCTTTCTCATAATCTTCAATATCAAAAGCGTGAAGTTCATCAACAGGCGCAATATTCATTGCTGTTACACTTTTGTTTCCGTTCATTTTATGAGTGAAATTATCTGCTAATTTTAGAAGCGTACTTCCAGATTCAGGCGTGTCAAATGAAAGAAGGACTTTGTATTTTCCACTGTTTTCATCAGTTTCTTCATCAATCATCGATTTTTTTCCTTTGAAGATAAAATTAATTAAATCTAATGAAGGTCCGGTCATAAATGTGGTAAACAGCGCCATTATAACCATCATCGCAAAAATCTCAGGACTCAAAACGCCTAAATCGTAACCGATATTAAGGACAATCAATTCCATCAAACCTCTTGTATTCATTAATGCTCCAATGGTAAGGCTGTCTTTCCAGTTGATTCTAAGAAATTTCGCAGTTAACGCACTTCCAATAAATTTTCCTGTAACTGCAGTTGCTATTATTAACCCTGCAATCATCCAAAGATGTCCGTCATTCAGTAGTCCGATTTGAGTTCTCAATCCTGTAAAAACGAAGAATAATGGTAATAATAAAACTAATGCAACATCTTCAACTTTCTCAATGAAAAGATTTCTGAATTTCACATTTTCAGGCATTATCGCACCTGCCATAAAAGCTCCGAATAATGCGTGAATTCCGATAACTTCTGTCGCATAAGCAGAAATAATCAATGTCAAAAAGAAAATCGCAACGATAGATTTGTTGATTAATCCTTTTCCAGCTTGCAATTCTCCGATTCTTTTCAAGAAAGGTCTTACGATTTTTATCATTAGAAAAACGTAAGCAATCGCCATTAGAATGACATAGATTGAACTTGCAAAAGAACCAGCTTTTACAATCGCAATGACGGCCGCCAAAATACACCAGGCTGTAATATCATCTGCCGCAGCACAAGTGATAACAATAGTTCCGAGTTTTGTTTTTTGGAGATTTCGTTCCTGAACGATTCTTGCCAAAACAGGAAAAGCAGTAATACTCATCGCAATCGCAATAAACAACGCAAATGAACTGAACTGAATCCCATCCGGTGCAAATTCCTTATAAATGAAATAAGACAATCCAATTCCTAAAGCAAACGGAATAATGATACTCGCGTGGCTGATAACAACTGCATCGTGTGCTTTCTTCCTAAGAACACTCAAATCCAGCTCCATTCCTACGATGTACATAAAAAGAATCAAACCGATTTGACTCAAAAACTGTAAGTTTCCTAAAGATTCTTTTGGAAATAGGAAAGCGGAAAATTCAGGGAAATAAAGTCCTAAAAGTGAAGGTCCGAGAACAATACCCGCAATCATTTCTCCAATTACAGAAGGCTGTTTCATCTTCATACAAATCCAACCGAATAATCTCGCCACCAAAATAATGGTTACGATTTGCGCTAAAAGTAATGCTAACGGATGATGAAGATTGGCTAAGAATGACTCAGCAAAGTTTTCCCACATTGTGCCTATGCTTTCTTTTATAATGATATTTTCGCCTGCTTCCAGCGTTTTTCCTTGTATCAAGAACCAATATACGAGACAAGAGAAGAACGCAATTGTAACGGTGTAAAATATAATATTTCTGTACTTTTTCATATGCAATTTCATTTAAATCTTACTTGATTTCAAGATGTAAAATTGAGAAGTTTTTGAATACGAAATTCATCTTCAATTGAAAAATGTAATGAAACGGCTAAATTCTGCGCTGAAATTATTTCGATAGTTTTTCAGAAACCTGATTTCTGAAAACATCACTAATACTCAATTTCACAGGATTTCCTTCAGAAGTATTAATATCCAAAATAATTTCCGATGAAGAAAAAACCTGAATATGCTGAATATTAACCATTTCTTTTTTGTTGATTTGAACAAAGTTTTTCTGTGGTAATAATTCTAATAAATTTTTGAAGCTTAAGTTTTTAAGGATGATTTCGGAATTGTTTTTCAGCCTCAAATCTTTGTCTCTACTGTCAATTTCAGAAGTTTTGATGTAGATAATATCGTTGACAAAAATTCGTGTTTTTCCAAGATTGGTATTCCATTCAAAAAACTGATTTTTTTGCTGTTCGTTAAGCAGTTTTTCGGCTTTTTCAAAAGCTTGTTGCAGGCGTTCTTTCTTGATTGGTTTTCGCACATAATCCACAACATCTAGGTCAAAAGCTTCCGCCGCATATTCCTTATAAGCCGTTGTGAAAATTATTTTTTTGTCCTTGATTAATTCAGCAACTTGAAGTCCATTCATAGTCGGCATTTCGATGTCGAGAATGCAAAGGTCACAGTCTATATTATTAATTTCGTCTAGGAAAAGTTTAGGATTGTTGAAGGCTCTTACAACTTCGATTCCTTCAATCTGGTCGCAAAGAAGTTTTAGGTAGCTGATTGCCAGTAATTCATCATCCAGAATAACGCATTTTATCATAAAATTCTGAAAGATTAATGGTTAATTGCGCTGTGAAAACATCATTACTGATATTTTTACTGAGTTTGTAATAATTCTTATAAATCAGTTTCAGTCTTTGGTCAAAAGATTTGCTTCCGAATCCGCTGTTCTCTTTTTCGAGCGGTTTTTTGTCCGAAATTTTGTTGGAAACTTTCATTTCAAATTTTCCGTCTTCGAGAATTAAGTTAATTGAAATAAATGAATCCTGAGCCAGAAAATCTGTATGTTTAAAAGCATTTTCAATCAAATCAACAGAAATCAACGGCGCAAAAACTTTCTCAGAATAGATTGAATCTTCTTTATTGATTTTAGTCTTAATTCTGAAATCAAATAATGGATTGATTTTGATTTTATTAATGTCAATGAGATTCATTGCAAACACCAATTCTTCTTTTGGTGTAACGAATTTGTTACTGCTTTCATAAAGAATATAATCAAGAATATTGGCTAATTTATCCAGCGAAATGTAAGTCTGATAAGCGTGCGACTGAACCGAATTCAGGATATTTTTGAAAAGATGCGGATTAAGTTTCGTCTCGATGTGTTCCAATCTTACATTGTCGAGTTTGCTTTCAATAGCTTTGTAATTGTCTTCTAGGATTTTATTTTTTGCCTTGACTGATTTGTATTTTCCAAACAGAAAAAAACTTAGAACCAACAAAAAAAAGATGACAAAAATCCCACCAAATAAAAGATAATCGGGTAGAAGGAGACTTTTGCCGTTCATAAAATAAATATTAGATGTTAGACTTTAGAAATTAGATTTAAAATCAACATTTATCTTAGTTTTTTAAGTCCTTTGAATTCTGCAGTTTCCTTACATTTAGAATAATTGACTTCAAATCTTGGATTCTTTTTCGGGTAAATCAAAAGATATTCTGGACAAGGTTCATTCTGAGGTTTGCTTCGGTCAAAATCGATTTCTCCTTTTGTAATAATGCTGTCTTTCAGAAATTGTTCAGAAATTTTGCTCGTTTCCATTTCTATTTGAAACTCTGGAGAATAGATGAAATTTTTTGTCAAAGTCTCAGCAATCACTCTGTCATTCGGGAAGTATGAACAACTCGCACCTTTTTGATTAAGAACAAAGAAAACGATTAATAATCCCGGAACTAGTCCAATTGTATAGAATTTAAGTTTTTTAAGCATTGTTTGATTTTAAAAAATCAGAAGATTGATGTCGTGATAAGGAAGGTCGAACTTGTTGCAAATCAACTGTTTCGTGTGTCTTCCTTTGTACATATAAAGCGATTGTTTGATTTCGTTTTTGTGAACCAGCATATTTTCGAAACCACCTTCTTCATCATAACCAAGAAGGTAACTTAGAAAGAAATTACTTACAGCTTTTGTTGTAGTTCTCGGCATTTTTGAAGTCAAATTCGGAAGTCCGCAATGGATTACGCCGTGTTTTACAACGAAAGGATTTTCTGTAGTTGTCAATTCTGAAGTTTCAATCACTTTTCCGTTATCAATTGTGATATCGATGATGACACTTCCTTTTTTCATTTTCATTACCATATCTTCGGTAACGACTGGAGGTAGATTAAGTCTTGGTAAAGCGCCAATGACAACGTCAGCTCTTCTAAGAGATTTTGTCAGTTCTTTTGGGTCGATGATTGAAGTTGGAACGCGACTGTCAACCAAAGTATGAAGTCTTCTCAGTTTTGAAAGTGAATTATCAAAAACCTTAACGCTTGCTCCTAATCCAATTGCCGCTTTAGTTGCAAATTCTCCTACGATTCCTGCTCCTAGAATTACCACTTCTGTTGGCCTAACACCTGTAATTCCACCTAACATCAATCCATTTGACATTGCCAAAAGTTCCGATGCGTAAAGGATTGAAACACTTCCTGCAATCTCACCGATTAATCTTACTAAAGATAACTGCTTGTACTCATCCATTATGAATTCGAAGGCAATTGCATTGACTTTTTTACAAGCCAATTTCATAAAGTAATCTTTGTCTCTTAGGTTGATTTGAAGCGCAGAAATCAGATACGTCATTGGTCTGAGATATTCGATTTCTTCTTCGGTTGGTGGATTGATTTTAAGAACAAGGTCTTGAGAAAAAGCCACTTTTGGATCATTGGTAATTTCTGCGCCAGCTTCTGAATACAGAATATCCGGAAAATGTGAGCCCAAACCTGCACCGCTTTCTATAATGACTTTGTGACCATTATTGATTAATATTTGAACAGCGTCCGGAATAAGACAGGTTCTTTTTTCATTAAGGCAAGTTTCTTTCGGAACTCCAATACTGAAAGCTTTTCCTTGCTTTTTTACAACTTCTAATTTCTCTTCTTTCGGAATCAATTCTTGTTCAGAAAAAGGTGTAAATATGGTTGATGTGCTGCTCATAAAATCAAAACATTAATCAATAATATAAAACAAAGATAAAATAAATTATGTTAAATGTTATTTAAATTCGATTTCCCTTCCTGATTCTGTATTATTGATGCTCATCTCGTGGAAATCATAGGCTTCAAGCTCATCCATATAGATTTCTGGCCATTCGATAATCGAGAGAAAAGCATTGTCAAGGTATTCTTCAATCCCGAAATCGTAAGCTTCTTCTACGGATTTTAATCGATACAAATCGAAGTGGTAAACTTTTCCTTTCGGAGTATCGTATTCGTTTATAATAGAGTAGGTTGGAGAAGATATCTCGTCTGTACTTCCTAATTCTTTAAGCAAAAATTGACTGAATGTAGTTTTTCCAGCTCCAAGATTCCCTTTTAATAATAAAATGTTATGATGAAGATTTGGAATGATTTGATTAACAATGTTTTTCCATTCTTCAAGTTGATGAATCGTAAATTGCATCTTTTAATTTTTTACAAAAATAAGCTTTTGAGAATTGAATTATTAAATGTTTTTAAGTATAATTAATCAACTTGTATTAACTTTACCAATTCAATTTTTTCTAAATTTTATCCAAGATTGATTACCAAAGAAACCATAGACAAGATATTTTCTACCATCCGTGTAGAAGAAATTATCGGGGAGTATGTTCAACTGAAAAGAGCAGGTTCTAACTTCAAGGGTCTGAGTCCTTTTCATGAGGAAAAATCACCAAGTTTCGTTGTTTCGCCAAGTAAGCAGATTTGGAAAGATTTCTCGACGGGGAAAGGTGGAACCGCAATTTCTTTCTTGATGGAAATTGAAAGTTTTACTTATCCGGAGGCACTTCGTCATGCTGCGAAAAAGTACGGAATCGAGATTGAAGAAAACATCCGAGAATATTCCGAAGAAGAAAAACAGTCCCAAACCGAAAAAGATTTACTTTACAAGATCCACGAGGTTGCCAATGATTATTTTCAAGATCAACTCTGGAATTCGGAAGAAGGAAAAATGATTGGTTTCTCTTATTTCAAGGAAAGAGAACTAAGAGACGATATTATTAAGAAATTTCAACTCGGTTATTCGCCGGAAAAGAAAAGTGCCTTTACTGAGTTTGCTCTCGGAAAATCTTATTCCAAAGAAATTCTAGAGAAATCCGGACTTTCTATTTTTCCGGAAAATACACCTTCGGGGATTGACAGATTCCGTGATAGAGTTGTTTTCCCGATTCATAGTTTTTCGGGTCGAGTTCTTGGTTTTGGTGCGAGGATTCTCAAGAATAATGTCAAAACGGCAAAGTACCTCAATTCTCCTGAAACCGAGATTTATCATAAATCCAATGTCCTTTATGGTCTGAATCAAAGTAAACAATCCATTTCCAGAAAGAATCTTTGTCTTTTGGTTGAAGGTTATATGGATGTTGTTTCGCTTCACCAGTCAGGAATTGAGAATGTTGTAGCAAGTTCCGGAACATCTTTGACAACGGAACAAATCAAACTCATCAAAAGATTAACGGAAAATGTTACTATTCTTTTTGATGGTGACAAAGCCGGAATTAAAGCGAGTTTCCGAAGCATTGATATGTTGTTAGCGGAAGGAATGAACATTCGGGTTTTATTGTTTCCAGATGGTGACGACCCCGATTCTTTTGCCAGAAAACATCCGCAGGAATACGTTGAAAATTTCATTGAGAAAGAAGCCAAAGATTTTATTGATTTCAAAGCAGAAATTCTTCTTCGTGATGCAGGAGATGACCCGATTAGAAAAGCTGAATCTATTCGTGATATTGTAAAATCGGTTTCATTTGTTCAGAATGCTTTGAAGCGAGAAGTTTATCTGAAAGAGGTTTCCAACAAATTTGGATTAAGTGAACAAAGTTTATTTAATGAACTTCAAATTCAAACCAATGTAACGCAACAGCAGGAATCAAAACCAAAGTTTGAAGAAAAAAAAGCACCTCAGAAACTAGAGATTGTTCAGGAAGCTTTTATATCTGTCAATCCACTTTTATTATTGGAAGAGAAGTTGGTGGATTTGATGCTCAAATATGGCGATGTAGTTTTAGAAAGAAAAGATATTGAAGGAAATGATTATAAAATCACAGTTATTGAAGAAATTCTGAATCATTTGGAAGAAGACGATTGCGAAATCCAATTGGATATTCATAAAAAAATTGTTTCTGAAATTAAGGAAGGAATCTTGCAAAATGAAATCCGTTCTGGTCAATTTTTCTTTAATTTTATGGATGAAGAGATGTCCGGCAAATTAGCAAACGCTTTGATTGATAATTATCAAACTAGCAATTGGAACAAGTTTAATATCTATTTCAGTTCAGAGGAAGAAGTTTTGCCTAAAATGGTTTCGGATATCGTTTTGCGACACAAAAGAGAATATATAGTCAAATTAATTAATGATTTTAAAAATTCTCTCAGCACAGAAGACGATAATACAACTATTTACCAGCAGATTATTTTATTAACGCAACTTAAAAATAAATTGGATAGCGAATTATTTCGTATTCTTTAAATTATTACTTTGATTTTTTTCTAAATCTAGTTTTTTTCTAATTCTGCTTAATGCTTGAGGCGTAATCCCAAGGTAGGAGGCAATGTGATTTAGCTGAATTATTTGCGTGATTTGGGGTCTATCTTTAACGAAGTCTAAGTATAATTCTGTTGCTGTTTTTATTTATTTCCTTGTTCTCTATTGCAATGAAGATCATTTCGGTTATTTTTGTTGCAATATGACTTGCCGCGATTGGTTTTTTTGGGATTTCCTCCAAATTATGATGCGACAAACTTAGAACTTGCATGTTTGTTATGGCTTCTAAGTTGAATCTGGATGGTGACCTTGTAAAAAAAGAGCTATATGACGAAGTTATATTATTGTTAAATGCAAAATCCAAAGTGTAGGTCTTATCACCATTGTTAAAATAAACCCTTGAGATACCTTGTAGAATAAAGTGTACATAATTTTCTACAGAGTTCTGTGGTGTGATTATTTCATTTTTTATGAAATTTTCTGTATTCAATTTTATCCATAATAAATTCCCATTCATTATCTGGTATCTGATAAAACTGACAAAGGAATTTTTTTAAAATTGAAAGTTGGTTAATCATTTTTGTATTTTTTTTATAAATCTTGTTGTAACAATTAATTATGTTGCAATTTAGGGCTATTTCATAGATTTTAAATTACGTTATTTATGTTTTTATTTGCTTTTTTTCAATAATGAACTTGGGTTTAGTAATTAGCAGTTGAAAATTGGTAAATTTGTACAATTTTTGTAGGCCTTTATAGACTCCTCAATCTTTTTGCAATCTTATTTGATTTCAGATTGTTCATAGGGCTTGCGATTTTTTATCTATCAGTACGATAAAAATTATTTTTTTATAAAAGTAATTCATAAAGGAAAAAAAACACGTAAAAATGATTAAAAATTTATTGACATTTTTTGTCTTGTTATACTTTTATGGTATAAAAGCACAAGCGATTTTTTTAGAAGATTTTGGGCAAACTACAACCAGAATTCCTTCTATTTACACTCCGTCTGGTTTCGGATATTTTATCTATGCAGATCCCAATACTACAGATAATCCCAATACAATATCTGAAAACCCATATCGAACTAATGAAGCTTTAATGGCTTATGTTGTAGAAAATAATTATTATGTAGTTATAGATCCAGCTAGCCTAAAAAGCTCTATGACTGTACCATCTGCATATCAAGGGTATGATATTTGGCAAATTAGAGAAGATCATACAGTTGGTGATACTAATGGTGCGGCGATGTTGGTAAATGCGGGAACAACCACTTCAGCTTTTTACAGTAGAAAGGTAGAGAATAATTTAGTTGCTGGGCATTACTATAAATTAAGTTATTATGCATATTCACAAGATAACTCTTCTATTGTAAGAAGCCAAATAATGAGTTCTAGTGGTAACACGCTCTTGGCAGAAAACAGCCAGTCTCTTTCTGGGGCTGATTGGAATTTGTATGAGACGGTTTTCTTTATTCCTACAGATTGTTCTTCTGTGGATATGAAGTATTATGTTCGTTTAACAAATGGGAGAAGTTATGATTTGGGAAATGACTTTTCTGTTGACGATATAAAATTTGAAGATTTGGGAACCGCATCTCCTGGTGGCACTATTTATAATACCAATTGTCAACCGCGTGCAGAGCCTGTTGCAAATAACGACGAAAAGTTAAACCAACCCTTAGGAGCAGTTGCAGTAGATATTCTTAAAAATGATAAACTTTATAATGGCGAAACGCCAATTGCTTCTCAAGTAGATTTTAGATTATTTGGGATTAGAGATCTTACTAGTTATACAGTTGTAGGAGAAGGGAAATGGTCTTATAATTCTAGCACAGGTTTATTAACATTTACACCAATTTCTGGTTTCAATGGTAATCCAAGTATAATTAGTTATACTGTAGTTGATAAAACTTATCCACTGTCAGGTAATAGTTCAACGCCGTATGGGCCAGGTTCTGAAAATGGAACTACAAATAGAGCAACAGTTAAAATAACCTATGAAGGATCTCCCGTACCTTTAAATGATAAAGCAGAGGCAGAAGTATGTTCGTTTTCACCATCTACAATTTTATCTATTTCTATTTTAGCCAATGATAAAATATATAATAATACTCAAGCAACAACATCTAATGTAGTAGTTCAACTATATGATAGTTTCGGAAATGTTGCTTCAGATAATACCTTTACAAACTCGGGCAAAGGCAAATGGGTGTACAATCCTTCCACAGGTGTATTAACTTTTACTTCGGTAGCTGGTTTTACTGGAACAGATAATGCTTATTACACATTAACAGACACTAGTACAAAAAGAGTTTCGGAAAAAGTAACCGTTACAGCAACTTTAACATTATCTACTAGTACTGTTGATTTGGACGGTGATGGTATTCCAGATACTTGTGATTTAGATGTTGATAACGATGGTATTCCTAACTCTAAAGAAGGGACAAGCGATACAGATGGTGATGGTGTTCTAGATTATAGAGATTCGGATTCAGATAACGATGGTATCCCTGATGTTGTAGAAGCTGGTCTTGGGCAATTAGATTCTGATAACGACGGTAAAATAGATTTGGGATTATTCGTAGATATAAATAAAAACGGTTTGCATGATCCTATTGATGGTAATTGTATAACTTCTGTTTATGCTAGTTCTGTATCAAGCCTTGGCGGGTATTCAGAAAATCTTTCAAATGCAACAGGCGTTCCAGATGCTGATTTTGCGTCGGTAGGGGTAGACTGGTCAAATCCAAGTGCTGTTTTAGTTCAGCCATCACAAATGATCCCGAGCGGAAAGACCTTTACTGTGATGCTTTCTAAGATTGATACTTGGCATACAGATGTAGTGGTTTCCGTTTATAATTCAAATGTTTCTGGTGAGCAGTTGGCGTTATTAGGAACTGCTAATATAGAATCGAATGAAAGTCATGAGTACAGATTTATCAATGATACAGGTGCAAATATTAGTTATTTAAGGATGTCTGTTTCTAAAGCAAGAGGAGTTAAACTTTATGGCTTGGTATACAACTCACCTTGCGGTGCTTTTGTAATTCCTACAGATACCGACGGAGACGGAACGCCGAATTATAAAGATCTTGATAGTGATAATGACACTTGTTTTGATGCAATAGAAGGATCGGGCAATTTCAAAACCTCTAATCTTACATCTGGTCAAATTTCAGGAAATGTTGATCCTGCCACGGGTATTATCACAGGTATTACTCTGCAAGGAATAGGGACTTCTATTGATGCCACGGTTCAGGATCCAGATTGTACCGCAACAACTTCGGTTTGTACAAAGCCAGCAATGGGAGGTACACCAGATTCCTATTCTAAGGTTGGTATAACAACTCAGAGCACAAAAATGGCGCTTTGGCCAGAAAATGTCCCAAATGGACATATCGTATTGGAGTCAACAAACAAAGGATTTGTAATTACAAGAACTTTAGCTGCATCTATCAATAGTCCGGTAGAAGGTATGCTGATTTATGATACAGGAGATAAATGTATCAAACTTTACACTATAGATAATAGTACAAACATAGGATCTTGGCATTGCATCGAAAAAACGTGTAACGAATAATTAATTTAGTGATGAAAATAATTATGAAAATTAAGACCTTAATATTAATTTTACTGGCTTTCAGTATTAATAGTAAAGCGCAAGTGGCAATAGGTAAAACATCTGTAAATACAAATGTTATTTTAGATTTTGGGCAAGAAAACGAAGGTATAATCCTTCCTGTAATCACGACTTTGCCTGTTTTTCCTGCCAATGGCACTTTTGTTATGGATGGAAGAACGGGTCAGCAAAAAGTCAAAGTATTTGAAAACGAGGTTTGGAAAGACCTAAGTGATTCTGGTAGCCTTGCTGAACAAACCAATTCAGGCGTAAGTACAACAACTGCTACGGTAATAAATAGCTCTTCGGAAATAGGGTCTGGCCTAGTAATTGGTAATGTGAAAGCTAATGGTGAAGCAACTTCGGGAGCTACTGGTGTTTTGGTGCTAGAAGCTACAGACAAAGCTTTGGTTTTACCAAAAGTTACAAATCCACATCTCAATATAAAATCGCCAAGAGCAGGAACTATTTGTTTTGATCAAACAAGTAAAACATTAGCGGTTTTCGATGGCGTGGTGTGGAACTATTGGAAATAAGCAATTTCAATTTCTAAGAATTTTTTTGTAGTTTTTTCATTTTTTTTAAAGTATTTCTATTTCTACCAAAATTTCCTAACTTTAGCATTGGAATAAAATTACAAAATCAAACTAGATTTTAAATATTTAGATATTATTGGGTGATAATAAAGAATAAATAGATTTCACCGTAAAATATTGGGGAAATAACGGTCTTGCTACAGACTACTATATGAGATGTTTAACCCAACTAATTTGACGCTTTACAATTTAAAGTAGTGTAGGAAGAAGGTTACGTAGATAAACGATTTTTCAAGATTGATGATGGATAAAATCATTTTCCGGGCAACAGGATTTGATGAGGCTATTACATTTGTTACTGTCTAGTCCTACGAAAAAAAGTATTTATTGTAGGTAATTTTAAATTTTGCAATTGAACTTCAAAAAAATTAATAGTTAGATTGTGTTCCAGAATTCAGATGTTAGCTATCTCCACAGAAAAACATCACTTTTTCCAAACCCTATCAAACAATTCTTTTCAACCATAGTAAAGATGTGGTCACGGCTAAAAAAAACTATTCTTTTTGCTTAAGACAAAGGTCTGTCTCAAATAATTGTTTCCAGCCTATTGGCACATAGTTATCATAATAAATTAAAAATATTAAATAATTTTTAAAATCATAAAAAACTAACCAATTATGAAAACTATTTTTAAACCCATTTTTTTTCGCTTAGCTATTTGTTGATTTCCATTGCTGTAACATCTTGTTCATCGTCCTATGAGGGTAGAGAAGATTCAGTAGCGCAAACTTCGGAAAATATTACTGTTGGAGACAATCTCCATTTAAAATTCAAGACGCCAGATTGGGAAAGAAATATAATTGTGAACATTTAGATTTTTATCCTTTCAGTATTAATGCCGAAACTTATGTTGTTTCTGCAACTTTTGCATCTACCAACGAGACTTTTTATTTTTCTTATCCCCTTTTTAAGTCAAATGCAGATATAGAATGAATATGAATGTTCTTAATAATGCTCGTACAACAAAATTTGTAGAAAGCACATATCATTTCAAAATAAGAACAACCAAAAACTAGAATTGCTTAGAATAATCTCTAAATTTCCAAAACTAACTTTTTATATATAGAAAACCTGCAAATTATTTTGCGGGTTTTTGATTTTCTGTCTTTTCTGATTTCCATTTCTGCCAGAATGTCCTTACATTTGTTTGGAATGATATTAGTAAAAACTAAAAGAGATTATACAAATTAATATGGACATTAAAAAAGAATTCAGAGATTTCTCAGTAAAACATATGGGAAACAACGGTCTTGTTACA
The DNA here is from genome assembly GCF_032055105.1 of Epilithonimonas sp. Classification (GTDB taxonomy): domain Bacteria; phylum Bacteroidota; class Bacteroidia; order Flavobacteriales; family Weeksellaceae; genus Epilithonimonas. The sequence goes on along the minus strand of NZ_DAMBRK010000009.1, from coordinate 71,439 downwards.
GACCAATATATGGGAATGTTCAATCCGACCAATTTGACGCCTTACATTATGGAGGAACGTAGAATGAACGTGGCGCAAATGGACGTTTTTTCGAGATTAATGATGGATAGAATTATTTTCTTGGGAACAGGGATTGACGATCAGGTTGCCAATATTGTAACAGCACAATTATTGTTTCTGGAAAGTTCAGACTCTGCGAAAGATATTCAGATTTATATCAACTCTCCGGGAGGAAGTGTTTATGCAGGATTGGGAATCTATGACACGATGCAGATTATCAAGCCAGATGTTGCAACAATCTGTACAGGTATGGCGGCATCTATGGGAGCGGTGCTTTTGGTTGCAGGAGAGAAAGGGAAACGGTCTGCCCTAAAACATTCTCGAGTAATGATTCACCAGCCTTCTGGCGGTGCACAAGGTGTAGCTTCTGATATGGAAATCAATTTGAGAGAGATGCTGAAATTGAAAAAAGAATTGTACGATATCATTTCAAACCATTCTGGGCAGACTTACGACTGGGTAGAAAAAGCTTCTGACAGAGATTACTGGATGACATCAGAAGAAGCAAAAAGCTTCGGAATGGTAGACGAAGTTCTCGAAAGAAAAAAATAAAACAACAAAACCTGATTCATTTTGAGTCAGGTTTTTTATGATAATTCAAATTATTTGGGCGCCTTTATCCGCCTTCCGCTCCCAATCTTTTCGCTCCACTGCGTTACGTAAAAAGGATTTCCGCTCAAGTCGGGGCGCGCTTCGCAAAGTAGAAACATTTCCTCTTCAATTAGAGACTTGTAAAGAAAAGAAGAAAAATTAATTAGATAGATTACATTTTACTTTTTACATCGTACATTTTACAAAAAATAATTTTGCAGAAAATCTCAATTTTACTACTTTTGACACGTTAAATAATAAAAAATGAAAAAATCTGTAATATTACTGGCTTCTGCTATCTTAGTTGTATCTTGTGATCTTCCTGCTGGAGGTAATAAAGGCCGTCTAAAAAAAGAAGAAGGTGTAGTAAGATATGATGATCCTAACGCACCTCACGGAACTTACAACCCAACTGCAGATTCTACAAAAACAGTTTCTCACGTTGTAGCAGATTCTGCAAAAGTGGCAACACCGGAAGCAAAACCAGCAACAACAGAAGCTCCGGCTGAACATCACTAAGAATTTTATAAAAATATTATAACAAAAAATGTCTTGCGTTTGCAGGACATTTTTTATTTTTACGAACCAACTTTGTCAAAGTTTCAGATCCTTGATAAAGTTTCAAATCATTTATCAATCATCATTTATAATAAAAATGAGTAATACACAACAATACATCAAAGATAACAAGCAACGTTTCCTTGATGAATTATTCGATATCCTTAGAATCGCTTCCATTAGCGCAGACCCAGCTTACAAATCCGAAGTCCTGAAATGCGCAGATGAGGTGGCAAGACACCTAAAAGTTGCTGGAGCAGACAATGTAGAAACGCTTGAAACCAAAGGTTATCCAATTGTTTTTGGAGAAAAAATAATTGATGCTAATTTGCCAACGGTTTTAGTTTACGGTCATTATGACGTTCAGCCAGCTGACCCATTGGAATTATGGACAAGTGACCCGTTTGAGCCAGTTGTAAAAACGACTGAACTTCATCCAGATGGCGCAATTTTCGCAAGAGGTTCTGCGGATGATAAAGGACAATTCTTTATGCACGTCAAAGCTTTCGAGGCAATGATGAAAACAGATTCACTTCCTTGTAATGTTAAGTTTTTGATTGAAGGAGAAGAAGAAGTAGGTTCTGCAAGTTTGGCAGATTTCCTAGAAGACCATAAAGAAAAATTGAGTTGCGATGTTATTTTAATTTCTGATACTCATATTTATTCTAATGAACAGCCAACGGTTACAACAGGTTTGAGAGGTTTGAGTTATGTAGAAGTTGAGGTAGAAGGTCCAAATCGTGATTTACATTCTGGGCTTTATGGAGGTGCAGTTCCGAATCCAATCAATGTTCTGTCAAAAATGATTGGAGATTTGATTGATGACAAAGGACACATTACAATCGATGGTTTTTATGATAATGTTCTGGTTGTTTCCGATGAAGACAGAAAGGAAATGAACAAACTGAAAGACGATCCAGAAGCTTACAAGAAATCAATTAATCTTAATGATATCCAAGGAGAAGAAGGTTATACAACTTTGGAAAGAGCTTCGATTCGGCCAACTCTTGATGTGAACGGAATTTGGGGCGGTTACACTGGAGAAGGTGCAAAAACGGTAATTGCTTCTAAAGCTTTTGCTAAAATCTCAATGAGATTGGTTCCAAATCAAACACCTGAAGAAATTACGGAAAAGTTCACAAGATATTTTGAGAAAATCGCTCCGAAAAGTGTTAAAATAAAAGTGACACCACATCACGGAGGAATGCCTTATGTTTTAGAAAGTAATACCAAAGAGTTTTTGGCTGCTAAAAAAGCAATGGAAAAAGCTTTCGGAAAAGAAGTTCTACCTTACAGAAGTGGAGGAAGTATTCCAATTACCTCTTTGTTCGAAAAAGTTCTTGGCGCTAAATCCGTTCTTATGGGATTTGGATTGGATTCAGATGCTATTCATTCACCTAATGAACATTACGGATTGTACAATTATTATAAAGGAATCGAAAGTATCCCTTATTTCTTTGAGTTTTATGCTCAAGGGTAAGAAAAATTGAAGACAGTTGAGGCTGTCTTTTTTGTTTAATATTAATCAATAGATACAGTCAGACTAAAATTTCAGTCTCGTTGATTAAGCCGATTTTCTCTTATTAATCTGCAAAATTTGCTTAATCTGCGAGAAAAATTTAATTAAATAAAATTTAAAATTATGTCAACAGTTATTTATATCACAGGTGGAACCAAAGGAATAGGTTTCGGAATCGCAGAAGTATTATTGAAAAACGGTCACAAAGTGGCTATTAGCGGACGAAAACAAGAAGATGTTGATAAAGCTGTTTCTGAACTTAAAACCATTTCAGAAAGTGTTTTTGGAGTAAGTTCAGATGTTAGAAATTTCGGAGATGAGGAAAATGCAGTTTCTAAAATTGCGGAAAGGTTCGGAAGAATAGATGTTGTTATAGCAAACGCAGGTTTAGGAATTTTCAAACCAGTTGATGAATTGTCAATCGAAGATTGGAATGCAATGCAGGAAACTAATTTGACAGGATGTTTCTACACTCTAAAGGCTTCTGTTGAAGAACTTAAAAAATCTCAAGGTTATTACATTACGATTGCAAGTCTTGCTGGTACGAACTTCTTTGAAAATGGTGCTGGCTATAACGCTTCAAAATTCGGAGTTGTTGGTTTTACACAGGCTGCGATGATTGACCTTAGAAAATATAACATCAAAGTGTCTGTAATAATGCCAGGTTCTGTTGCTACTTATTTCAATGGAAATGTACCTTCGGAAAAAGACGAGTGGAAAATCCAACCAGAAGATATGGGAAATCTTATCCTTGATATGTTGAATATGAATCCACGTGTTTTGCCAAGTAAAATTGAATTCAGAGCAAGTCAGGTAAAGAAATAAAAATTATTGATTTTTTGAAAATTCTATAATTCGGCTTTGATTTTTGTTGCGCTTAGAATCCTTTAAATCGCCTTAAAAAGGACAAATTTATTTATAAAGAATCTAAATACCCTTTTGTTAAAGCAGTTTTCGATGTTATTTAATAAATAACAATAAATTATGCATGCATAGTATTTTTTATATATATTAGCCACAGTTAGTAACATCAAATGTTATCGTTAAGATTGATTTTTTTTTCGATAATTAATTAAAAATATATTTAACAGATGAAAATATTAGTTTGTATCAGTAGCGTTCCGGACACTACAAGTAAAATTAATTTTACAGCAGATAAATCTGCGTTTGACAAAAACGGAATCCAGTGGGTAATTAATCCATTAGATGAGTTTGCTTTAACAAAAGCTATAAAATTACAAGAATCCCAAGGTGCAACTGTAACGGTTGTTAACGTTGGAGATGCAGGAACAGAAGCTGTTATCAGAAAAGCTTTGGCAATCGGAGCGAATGATGCAGTGAGAGTTAACGCAGAAGCTAAAGATAGTTTCTCTGTTGCAAAAGAAATTGGAAAAGTGGCTCAAGACGGAGGTTATGACCTAATTCTTACAGGAAAAGAATCTATCGATTATAACGGTGGAGCAGTTCCTGGAATGGTGGCTCAATTACTTAATATTCCTTTCGTTAATGCAAGTGTTGGATTAGAGGTTAACGGTTCAGAAGCGACTGCAGTTAGAGAAATCGAAGGCGGTAAAGAAACTATTTCTGTGAAATTACCGGCTGTTGTTGCAGGACAAAAAGGTTTGGTTGACGAAAAAGATTTGATTATCCCGAATATGAGAGGAATTATGTCCGCAAGAACAAAAGCTCTTAATGTTTTGGAACCTTCAAATTCTGAAGTGAAAGTTGAAGCAGTTTCTTTTGACAGTGTTGCACCAAGAGCGGCTGTGAAATTGGTTTCTGCAGATAACCTAGATGAGTTGGTAAGATTACTTCACGAAGAAGCGAAAGTAATTTAATTATTAATCTTTTAAATCAAACAAAATGGCAGTATTCGTATACGCAGAAAATATAAACGGAGTTTACAAAAAAGCAGCATTTGAAGCTGTTTCTTATGCAAAAGCTATTGCAGGAAAAACTGGAGATTCAGTGACTGCAATTTCTATTAACCCGACAGATTCTTCAGATTTGCTTTACAAATATGGAGCAGATAAAGTGGTTAATGTAAAAGATGCAGGTCTTAAGAATTTTAGTTCTAAGGCTTATGCAGAAGCGGTTGGTCAAATTGCTGACGGAAATATTATCGTTTTTCCTCATACAACAGATGCTTCTTCTATCGCGCCAATGTTAGCGATTCAAAAAAATTATTCATTGATTACGAATGTGATTGATGTTCCTGAAAGTACTTCGCCTTTCCAAGTGAAAAGAAGAGCTTTCTCAGGAAAAGGTTTTATGCACGCAAAAGCTGATGCAGCTGGAGTTATTGTAACTGTTTCTCAAAATGCTTTTGGTGTTAAAGAAAATGCAGCTTCAGGTTCTGAAGAAGTAAAAGAATTGAGCATTGCAAATGAAGATACAAAAGTGATTAATCACGAACAGTCTTCTGGTAAATTAGACCTTAAAGAAGCAGAGATTGTAGTTTCTGCAGGTAGAGGTCTTAAAGGTCCTGAAAATTGGGGAATGATTGAAGATTTGGCAAATGTTCTTGGTGCGGCGACAGCTTGTTCAAAACCAGTTTCCGATATCGGTTGGAGAGGACACAACGAGCACGTTGGACAAACAGGAAAAGCAATTTCTCCAAATCTATATGTAGCAGTTGGTATTTCTGGCGCCATTCAGCATTTGGCGGGTGTTAACAGTTCTAAGACGATTGTTGTTATCAATAATGATCCAGAAGCGCCTTTCTTCAAATCTGCGGATTATGGAGTAGTGGGTGATGCATTCCAGATTATTCCTGCATTGACGGAGAAAATCAAAGCTTTGAAAGGCTAATCAATTTTTGAAATATATTAAGAACCTGAGTTTTTGCTCAGGTTTTTTGTTTCTATGTAGAGATCAAATTCTAATATTGTATTTCAAACTTTAAAAATTATAATGATTTTCCAACGGAAACATGGTAATAATCTTCAAATGTTAAATAGGAATTAACAAAAAATTTTATATTTGCTGAATGGATTATAAAAAATTAATCATCAGAGGAATCTCCTACAGCCAAACCCAATCGGGAGCTTACGCGCTGTTGTTGGAACATGAAGAAACATCGGTCAAACTGCCTGTTGTTATTGGGAATTTTGAAGCACAATCCATTTCTTTAGGATTAGAAAAAGACATTACTCCACCTCGTCCTTTGACTCACGATTTATTTACAAAATTTGTTAAGAATACTGGTTTTAATTTAGAATCGGTTATTATCTATCAGATCAAAGATGGCGTTTTCTTTTCAAACATCAATTTCAAAAATCCATTAACTGACGAGGAATTGATTCTGGATGCAAGAACTTCTGATGCTGTTGCAATGGCTGTTCGTTTTGATGCACCTATTTTTACTACTTCTGAAGTTTTGAATGAAGCGGGGATATTATTAGAACTTGATGAAACTCCAAAAGTAGGAGATGAAGATTTAGGTTCTGATGAAATTTCAGACTTCAATGATTTGTCAGGAATCTCTTTGGAAGAATTAAATCTATTGTTGAATGATGCTGTAAAAGAAGAAGATTACGACACAGCTCTTAGATTACAAGAGGAAATCAAAAGAAGAAATAAAAAAATAGAATAAATATATTATATATTATCATTTTAAGATATGAATTTAAAATTACGATTAATTATACTTAATTTCCTGCAGTTTGCAGTTTGGGGAGCCTATTTGACATCGATGGGGAATTATCTCGGTGCAGTAGGACTTGGTTCAAAAATTGGACTTTTTTATGCTATGCAGGGGATTGTTTCTATTTTTATGCCAGCAATAATGGGAATTATTGCAGACAGATGGGTTCCTGCTCAAAAATTATTAGGTATATGTCATTTAGCTGCTGCCGTTTTTCTTGCTGCTGCTGGCTATTATGGAATGACTTCTGGCTCTAATGTTGATTTTTCTACATTATTCTCTTTATACTCGGTAAGTGTGGCATTCTATATGCCAACTATTGCTCTTTCCAATTCTTCTGCTTATGGAATACTTGTAAGTAATGGTTTTGATACTATTAAGGCTTTCCCTCCAATTAGAACTCTAGGGACAGTTGGTTTTATCTTTGCAATGTTGTTTGTAAATTTTGCAGGAACTTTAGATGGGCAGTTTTCTATTAGCTTTTCGGGAGATAAAAATTTTTTAAGTTTCCAGAATAATTATAATCAATTTTTTGTTTCTGCAATTTTAGGATTGCTTTTATTCCTTTATTCTTTTACATTACCCAATGTTTCCATTAGCAATAATGAAGAAAAAAAATCGCTTTCTGATGCTCTTGGACTTAAAGCTTTTGCATTGTTCAAGGAAAGGAAGATGGCTATTTTCTTCATTTTCTCTATGTTCCTGGGAGTGTCTCTACAGATAACAAATGGTTATGCTAATCCTTTTATCACCAGTTTTAAGGATGTTCCCAATTATGCAAATAGCTGGGGAGCAAATAATGCTAATGCATTGATCTCTTTGTCACAGGTCTCAGAGACACTTTGTATTCTGTTAATTCCATTTTTCTTAAAAAAATTCGGAATCAAAAAAGTGATGTTGATGTCTATGTTTGCTTGGTTTCTGAGATTTGGTCTTTTTGGATTAGGAGATCCAGGATCTAATGTTTGGATGTTTGTATTATCAATGATTGTTTATGGTGTTGCATTTGATTTTTTCAATGTTTCAGGTTCATTGTTTGTAGATAAAGAAACATCTCCTGAGATTAGATCTAGTGCACAAGGTGTTTTTATGATGATGACCAATGGGTTTGGTGCTACTTTAGGGATGCTAGTTGCTGGTGAGGTTGTGAATCATTTTGTCTTTTCTAAGACGGATATTATAGAACAATTGAAAGGCTGGGAAATTAGTTGGTATATATTTGCTATTTATGCCTTGGTAATTGGGGTTTTATTTGCTATTGTTTTTAGATACAAACATTCTGCAAAAGATGTTCAAAACATTAATCATTAACAATACCGGCGTGTTTTTTACGTTTATAAAATGAAATTATGAGAAAAATAACCGCAAGTATATTTTTAATGTCCATGCTTATAGTGGCAGGAAGTGTTGTTTACAACTGTAGTAAAGTAGATGATATAGTTGAAAATATCTCTATACCAATTCCTTTCTCAGTTCCTACTACAACAGACATAACAGTTCCGTTGGTAATTGCCGATACTATAAATGAGGTTACAATACCAGAAATTCCGCTGAATATTAATTTTGATACAGATATAAAAGAAGAGTATCCGTCCTTGTCTATTAATAATCTAAAATCTGCTAAACTAAGTCTATTAAGTATAGATTATGTTAGTTCTGAAGATAGTACGGCATTAAGTGTTATTAAAAATGCTAAAATACTTATCAAAGCACCTAATTTGGATGAGGTTGTTATGGCAGAATCTACAAATAACACAAATAGTTCTTCTATTAGTTTTACTCCGGTCGCGGATTTACAGTTGTTAAACTATTTTAAAACTAATCAAAACTCTATTATTTTAAAAGTTAAAGGTCGTGAAGAAGATGTTGATGATATTATGAAATTGAAAATTAATGCCACTTTCAAGTTAGAAGTAGGATTGTAAAAAACAAAAAAAGATGACTAAAACTATTAGTCATCTTTTTTTGTTTGATCCTCGTAAGGATTGTCTTCTGCAAAAAGGATATTCAGTATTAATCCTATGATCACTATCACATTAATGATAACCCATAAAAAATGTGGCAACGGTAATGTTATAAAAGGATTGTAGAGTAATGCAAGAATCACAAAAATCTTGACATCTATGAGGTCTTTTCTTTGAAATGAATCGTATGCTAACCATCCAAAACCAGAGAATAAAATATATCCAGAAAATCTGTAGAAAATGAGAGGCATTTTCAAAAAACAGAGAATCAAAATTCCTGTTAAGATTAATTTTAATAGCTGATTCATACGTCTCAGTTTTTTGTAAAATTAATCAATTAATATTAATATATTGATATTAATTTTATTGGTTGGAGTGTTTTATTGTGATTAATGAGTTGTTTTGGTGTTGCTTATTCAAATATAAGATTATTTTGTATTGCCAGAGATTTTAATTCTGTTTCCTGCCACTCTTTTTCCGCATCGCTTTTCAATGTAATGCCACCACCAACAAATAAGAAAGCATAATTTTTGAAAAAGCTAGCGCATCTTAGATTCACAAAGTAATATATAAAATCTGCTGTTTCAACTTTGATATAACCTGCGTAAAACTCACGATTAAAATGTTCTATACTTTTTATACCTTGAGCACAGAGTTCTTTTGGGAAGCCACAAACAGCTGGTGTGGGATGAAGCTCTGAGATGATTTTATCAAGACTTTCTGGACTTATCTCTGCTGAGAAATCAGTTTTCAGATGTTTTATATTTCCAGATATTAAGTCTTTGGTTGTAGATGTTTTTAGATTCGAAGAGAACTTTTTCAGTATAGATTGTATATAGTCAGTCACTGCTTTTTGCTCTTCTATCTCTTTATCAGTCCAGCTTTCTTCCACAGGAACTGTTCCTGCAACGCTCATTGTTTCAAAAGAATTATTCTTTTTGTTAAATTTTCCCAGAACTTCCGAAAAACCGCCCATCCAGATTTCTCCTTTTTTTTCGAACAAATAACAAAAAGCATTAGGGTAACTTTCACAAAACTTTAGAAAACTCTTTGTTAGCGATAATTTTTTTTCAGAATCAATATCCAGATACATCAAAAGTTTTCTCCTGGAAAGAACTAGTTTTTTTAGTTCATTCTGTTCTATAAAGTCTTTCGCTTGAGCTATTTTCAGGGCATAAGATTCTGGAGTCTCTTTTCCTATTTCTATAAGAGGACTTTTGCTTTTAGGAGAAATGTTTTGTCCTTCTATATTCTCTCTGGATATTTCTTGGATTGAACCTTTAAAATCCAAAACAGTTTTGTTATCAAAACTTACAAAAGAAACATTTTTTTCCTGAGATTTTTCCAAAGTGTAGAAAATATCGGAATCGGGTAATTTGAAAATGAGCATTAACAAAAATATTAAACTTTCCCGACAGGAACAATGTTATTCGTCATAGTTGTGTGATTGATGAGGTGACCTTTCTCATCACGAATTTCGATTTGCGAGACGTGCATTGTGTTGCCTTTTCTGATAAAAGTTGCAGTTCCTGTAACGATACCTTCTCTTATTGCTCTTAAGTGATTGCTATTGATGTTTGTACCAACGGGAACGGATTTAGTTGTGTCTAGATTAATCAACGAAAGACAAGAACCCAAAGTCTCTGCCAAAACACAACTTGCGCCTCCGTGCATAATTCCATAAGGTTGATGAACTCTTGAATTGACAGGCATTGTGGCTGAAAGATAGTCGTCGGAAACATCTGTGTAAGTGATTTCCAGAGTTTCGCCTAACGTATTTTTACTCGCTTTGTTGAGGTGGTCTAATATTTCTTTTTTTCTTGATTCTTCCATTATTAATAGATTTTTGGATTCCAATTTTCAGGATGTTTAGGCGTGATATCATATTGGATATAAAAATCCTGAATCTCCTGCATTATTTCCTCAAAAGTATGAGTCTCCAATTTTTCATAAGGAATTTTATAACCCAAATTGATTGTTTTTCTTTTGTAATCTCCGCCAGCTAAAACAATTGGGACTTTTGCAGTCAAAGCCATATTGTAAAATCCTTTTCTCCATTTTGGAACCCAACTTCTTGTTCCTTCTGGAGTAATTACAAGACTGAAGTCATCTTTCTTAAATTCGTTAGCAACAAAATTAACAAGATCATTTTTCTGAGAACGATCTATCCCAATTCCACCAATTCCCTTTACAATTGCTCCATACCAAGCTTTTGTGTGAGCGTCCTTAATGATGATTTTTAGTTTTTTTCCAAGGGACCAATAGGCGAGATTACCTAAGATATACTCACTATTGTCGGTATGTGGAGCAACTACAAGGATGCACCTGTCAAGATTGTCAACATCGCCTTGAAGTACCACTTTCCATCCGATGATTTTAAGAATGATTTTAGCTAAGATTTTTTTCATAAAAAAAAGTATAACCATAACGGTCATACTTTACAAATTTACAAAATATGTTTATTTTTAAGAAATATCTAAGTATTCTTTACGTCTCAAAACAAGTTGCTGATGAAATCTACCAATCTGATTGCGATTTCTAGTACTAATTGAATCATTGTTGTGGCTTTTTGTGATTAGAAGTTTATTTGTAATAACAAATTTAATAATAATTTTGCTTTTTTAATAATTGAATAGTTAAAATTTTATTAAATTATCAATTAATTGCTGGGTAATTTACAGCATTGGTCAAGTCTAGTGGATTATAAGTTTTAAGAATGTGTTCTTGTACTTTCTTTGTAAGATCTTTGAACTGATCTTTGCTTCTTACTTCCACGCCGGCAACTTTAAAAGTTCCAGGTTCTATCTTATCAAATTTTTCCTTCATCTCGCTCAATGGATCGTTGAAGAAGTCCAATTGCATTTTTTTGAATCGAGCTATAGGAACGTTAAGTGATTTTTTACTTCCGAAGTTTTCTAAGAAATCAAATGTTTCATAAGTTGTAGCCAGTTTGTCACTTTTTATCAATTTGAAATTAAAATTGTCTTTGTCATCATTCAATTCGAAGATTAAACCTGGCAACCCGCGAAATTTGTAAGGTCCTTCGGAGATATTTACATCTTTACAGAACCAAGCTGTCCAATGTCTTCCTCCAAAATTTGTGGTGGCTTTTTGTAAAGTATATTGTGCAGATTGCTTGGTCTCATCTTCCAATTTCCAATCCATCTTATCATTAGTGGTATAAGACATATAATCTTTCATCATTTCATAATTGGTGTTTTCTGATGAGTTTTTTTTGCGTTTCAAAGCAGGAACGCCGCTCCAGCTATAACTTCTTCCACCATTTTTGTTGATAGAATCATTTCTCAAGTGTCCGAATTCGTAAAATTTAACTTCATCTGGATTAACATCCAAAACCATATTGGTGTGTCTTTTATTCTCCGAAGTGGAGTCTGGTTTGTAATCAAATTGATAAACAAAACGATGCGTTTGCGCTTTTAATAGAGTGGTGAAAAATATCAAAAGTAGAATAATATAAGTTTTCATAGTTAATATTTTGTGATGGCTTTGATTTGAGAACTAGGAGAAAAGCGGAAGTCCTAAGACTTTTGCCCGCTTTTCAACTAATCCACTCTCAATTTATTTAGTTTTGATAGAAATTTCTTTCTTTCCGTCCTTGATGTTGATGTTCAAGTCTTTGATGCTTTTCTTAACTTGGTCATCTAATTTCATTCTTTCCAAAACAACATCTGCAGAATCTTTAGAATAATTTTTCCCATTGATTTTCACGCTATCACTTTCTTCGGAGTTATACTCGATTGTAGTTCCGTTGATATTGATTTTGTTTTTCTCAACCGTGATTCCGTGGTTGTTGTGATTATCATAATCGTTATCATTGTCATCATCGTCGTCATCTCCACGAGTGCTGATTTCGTATTCTTTCTCATTGATGATTTTCATTCTAGAAGGAACTACCAACTCGTAATCTAATCTGTAATCTCTAAATCTGTATTCATAAGGATACTCAAAATAGTTTGGAAGAAGAATTCTGTTACCTCGGATTTCCACAGGAACTTTCATCTTAAGAGGTTGATTATATCCGTCAGCTTCTTTTTTGATGATAATGTAAGGTGTTTTGATATCATCTCTTCTTGTGATTTCTACACTTGGCCAATCTTTTTTGTAAATCGTAGCTTTATCAGAATATATTTTGCCAAAATAAGCTTTGAAGTTTTCAGGAATATTAACCTTTTTACTATCAAGATAGATGGTGTCGTTAGGAGCTGTGATTGAGATATTTTCAAAATCTTCATTTTCTCCACTATATCGGAAGTTGAAGCTTGATGCGCTCGCTGCTAATACTCCTATTAAGATAATCCAAATGATTCCTAAAGTTCCAAGAACTGGTCCAACATAATTGAATTTTGATTTTGGTGAGAATAATTTGATTGATAATAATAAGAATGCAACTCCGAAGATAATTGTTGGCAAAGCTGCAATCGCAAGCAACAGATAACCAAGATTGTTTTCCTCAAGATAAAATCCAAGATTATTGTCCATTCCGAATTTATCAGAACCATAAGCAAACATCATTGCGAACAATCCGATGAAACATCCTGCTGCCATTAATGCTAGCAAAATAGCAAGACAATATTTCAGAACTTTCAAGAAAGAATCTCCTGCAGAACCGATTTTAGGACGATTCTCATTATAGATTTCTCCTGCTCTTGTAGTTGTCTCATTGGCAAACTGCACTATTTTGCTGGATTCTTCCTTTAGGTTATCGAAGTTTAAAGGTTTTCCTTTCATCTTCAAAAAATCAGAAGCTGATTCTGCTTTTGGTAAAACTGCCCAAAGAATGAAATATAAAATCACGACTAAGAAAGATGAACCTGGAGCTACCCAAAGGAATAAAAATGCACCAACCCAAATCAATCTCATCCAAGTGATATCCATTCCAAAGTAAGCTCCTAAACCTGCGCAAACTCCGGCAATTTTTTGTCTTTCTGGGTCACGGAACAATTGTTTCTGAGAATTACTGCTGTAACTGCTGTAGCTTGTAGAGGATTTTGATTTACTTTGTTTTCCTTCAGAGAAATAAGCTTCTTCTTGCTCATCAATTTGTTCTGGTGTTCCGATTTGAGCAATTACTTTTTCTACGTCAGAATCGTTGATAACTTCTCTTTTGGCAAGTACTTCTTTGAAAATCTCGACCATTCGGATTTCAATATCGTGCATTACTTCGTCTGCTTCCTGAGCGTCTAGAGAATTTCTCAAGGCATTCAGATAATCGCTAAGCTTGATGTAAGCGTGTTCATCTATCATAAAAGAGAACCCTGCGAGTGCTATAGATAATGTCTTGTTCATAATATTAGTTTTGAGAGTGAGAGTTTGATGTGATTTGGTTGACGGAATCTGTCAATTCCTGCCAAGTGGTTTGTAATTCTGCTAGGAAGAGACTTCCTTTTTCAGTAATCTGATAATACTTTCTTGGCGGTCCGCTTGTAGATTCTTCCCATCTGTAAGCGAGGAATTCGCCGTTTTTCAATCTTGTAAGGAGAGGATAAAGAGTTCCTTCCACTACATCCAGTTTTCCTTTTTTGAGAGATTCTATCAGGTCGGAAACATACATTTCGCGTTGTTGGATAAGGCTCAAAATACAGAATTCCAGAATTCCTTTTCGCATTTGCGCTTTTGTGTTCTCGGTATTCATATTAATTGTTTGGTTAAAATTCAAATAATTATAAAGTTTAATGTTCTTGCTTTCTTAAGTTTTTAAGTCAGCTTCGAACTCGCTTCTCTAACTTTACATTACAAAGATATATAAATAGAATGGTATTATGCAATACAAAGTAGTAAATAATTTTAAATTAAATATTTAAGTAACTGATAATCAATGATAAAATTTTAAATGATAATTTTATTGAAATTTCCAAATTCAGAAATTTTGATGATTTATTGAATTAATTTTAAAAAAATGCTTTTAAAATTTGCAGATGAAAAATGTTTTCATACTTTCGTAAAAGATTTACAAAACGATAATGAATTTTACAATCACAACAACGATTTCTACAACAACTACAATTAGTAGTTGCAGAAAGGTGTGTTTGTGATATTGTGAAAAAATAGATAATTAACAAAAAGCCTTTCTGAATTCAGAAAGGCTTTTTGTTTTGAGTAAATGTTATAATATTTAGAATTGTCACACTGAGCGGAGTCGAAGTGTTTAAAAAATAAGAATATCAAATAATGAAAATTTTAAAATTTGGGGGAACTTCGGTTGGAAGTGTAGAAGCATTGAGAAATGTAAAATCAATCATTGAGAAAGAATTTAATAAAGACAAATCTTTAATCGTTGTTTGTTCCGCTTTGTCAGGAATCACGAATGCACTTTTATTGGCATCGCAAGAAGCTTTGAAACAAAACGATTTTTCTGAAATCTTAAAATCTGCTGAAGAAAAGCATTATCAAATTATTTCAGAATTATTGCCAAGGACGGCTCAAAATCCATTATTGATGATGGTAAAAGTAAGTTTCAATGAGATTGAAGATGTTTTGTTCAGTGTTAAAAATCTAGGTGAATTATCAGACAGAATCAAGGATAGATTGCTTTCTTACGGAGAACAGATGTCGAGCAAGATTGTTTCTGCTTTTCTTCAATCTGAAGGTTTTCCTGCAGTTTTCCAAGATTCAAGAAAGTTAATTGCAACAGATTCTCATTTCGGAAACGCCAATGTCGATTCTAAAAAAACCAATGAAAACCTTAAAAACTGGAAACTGGAAAATCAAGTTTATGTTGTTACGGGTTTTATCGCAAAAGATAAAAATGACGATACAACAACTTTGGGAAGAGGAGGTTCCGATTACACCGCAGCAATTTTAGGTGCTGGTTTGAAAGCTGACGAAATCCAGATTTGGACAGATGTTGACGGTTTCCTAACGGCTGACCCAAGATTAGTAAAGAATGCATTTTCTCAATCTGAATTGAGTTACCAAGAAGCAATGGAAATGTCGTATTTCGGTGCAAAAGTGATTTATCCGCCAACAATGATTCCTGCTATCGAAAGCCAAATTCCGATTTACATTAAAAATACTTTTAAGCCCGAAAGTCAAGGAACTTTGATTCATCAAAAATCTGAAATTTCAAAAGGTTTGATTAAAGGAATTGTCTCCATCGAGAAAACTTGCCTCATCAATATTACCGGAAACGGGATGATTGGTATGAAAGGTTTCAGTGGAAGATTGTTCAATGCTTTGGCGAGATACGAGGTCAATGTTATTCTTATTACGCAGGCAAGCTCTGAACACAGTATTTCGTTTGTGGTTTCTTTCGATGATGAGAAAAAAGCAAAAACAGCGATCTATGAAGAATTTGATTTTGAAATTAATTCCAGCAAAATAGATGAACCGCAGTTCGATAATGAGCTAAGTATTCTTTCTGTCGTTGGTGAGAATATGAAAAAAACGAGAGGAATCAGTGGAAAGTTTTTTAATGCTTTGGGCAAAAACGGAATCAACATTATTGCGATTGCACAAGGTTCATCTGAGCTCAATATTTCTGCCGTGATTGAAAGAAATGAACTTTCAAAAGCGCTGAATGTCGTTCACGATTCTCTATTGCTTTCACCGGTAAAAACCTTCAATGTGATGTTTGCAGGAACAGGAAATATCGGGAAAGAATTGTTCCGACAATTGGAAAGAGAACAGAAAAATCTCGAAGAAAATCATCAGATTAAAATCAATGTTGTAGGAATTACCAACAGTCGGGAAATGAAAATTTTCGATAATCCAGAATCAGATTTTGATTTAAATAATAACTTTAATTCTAATTTACAAAAATCAGATTTAAAAGAATTTATAAATTCTATTTTAAGTAAAAGTTTACCTAATTTAGTTTTTGTGGACAATACTTCCAGCGAGGATGTTGTTGCAGAGTATCCATTGTTATTCAATAATAATATCTCGATTGTAACTTGTAACAAAAAAGGAAATTCTTCGTCTTACGAGCAATACAGTAAGTTCAAAAGATTAGCAAAAAAGAACAATGTTAGTTTCTTATACGAGACCAATGTTGGAGCCGGACTTCCAATCATTAAAACACTAAATGACCTTTGGATTTCAGGTGACGAAATTCTGAAAATCGAAGCGATTTTGTCAGGAACAATTTCTTACATTTTTAATAATTATGTCGGTGATAAAACTTTTGCTGAGGTTGTAAAAACGGCTCAGGAATTAGGTTATACAGAACCGGACCCAAGAGATGATTTGAACGGAATGGATTTCTCCAGAAAAATGCTGATTCTTGGAAGAGAAATCGGATTGCCGTTGGAGATGTCAAATGTCAATATCAAAGATTTCTTACCAGAAGCTTGCCTCAAAGCAGATTCGATTCCTGCATTTTACGAAGAACTAGAAAAGCACGAACCTTACTTTTCATCCTTCAAAAACGACGCAGAAAATTCCGGAAGAAAATTGAGATTAATTGGTGTTCTTGAAGATGAAAAAATCAACATCGAAGTTCAGATTGTAGATGCTAATCATCCATTTTTCGGATTGTCAGGAAGTGATAATATCATTTCGTTCACAACTTCAAGGTATAAAAATACGCCGTTAGTTGTAAAAGGTCCGGGCGCAGGTGCAGAAGTTACAGCTGCAGGTGTTTTTGCAGATTTAGTAAGAGTTACAGCTCAATAATAATTGTTAATGATTAATTATCAATGATTAATTTTTAACACAAATCAATTAACAATTTACCATTAACAATTAATAATTAAAAATGGATTCTATAAAAGTTTTTGCTCCGGCTACAGTTGCTAATGTCGTTTGTGGTTACGATGTTCTCGGTTTTGCAATAGAAGAACCCGGCGATGAAATCATCTTGAAAAAGAATGATTCCAATCAAATCGTCATCACAAAAATCGAGGGCGATAACGGAAAACTTCCGAAAGACCCGAATAAGAATGTTGTTTCGCACGTCATTAGATTATTTCTGGAAAAAATCAGCTCCAATCAAGGAATTGATATTGAGCTTTATAAAAAAATGCCACTGAACAGCGGAATGGGTTCTAGCGCAGCGAGCAGTGTTGCAGCTTTAGTCGCGATTAATGAATTGATGGGGAAACCATACACAAAACAAGAATTGTTGCCATTGGCGATGGAAGGCGAGAGAATTGCCTGCGGAAATGCACACGCGGACAATGTTGCTCCGTCGCTTTTGGGTGGTTTGGTTTTGGTGAGAAGTTACGAACCTTTAGATGCAATCAAACTACCTTATCCAAAAGATTTGTCGGTGGTTTCTGTTCATCCGCATATAGATGTTCCGACAGGCGAGGCGAGGAAAATCATCAAAGAAAGAATTAGTCTCAAATCTGCTGTACAGCAATGGGGAAATGTTGCAGGTTTGGTTGCCGGTTTTTGCACCAACGATTTGGATTTGGTTAGCCGAAGTATGGAAGATGTCATCATAGAACCTGTTCGTGCAATGTTGATTCCATATTTTTATGAGATGAAACAATTGGCTTTGGATAACGGTGCGACTGGTTTCGGGATTTCTGGTTCTGGTCCGTCGGTTTTTGCTTTGTGCGAAAAGAAAGAAACAGCGGAAGAAATTTCATTCAAAATCAAGGAATTACTCAATCAAAAAAATATAGAAAGCGAAGCTTTTGTAACGAAAATTAATGACGAAGGCGCAAGAGTTCTTTAAAGATAAAAGAATAAATAACAAAGAGGAAAGACTGTCAACCGACAACTAACAACTATCAACAAAATGAAATACATATCAACAAGACAACAAGAAGAAACTAATATAAAAACAGCCATTCTAAAAGGTTTGGCAGATGACGGTGGACTTTTTATGCCAGAGTATATTCCACAATTAGAAATTGATTTTTTTGAAAATCTGCCTAATCTTAGTTTACAGGAAATAGGTTTTCGAGTAGCAAAAGAATTTCTTGGCGAATCTATTTCCGATGACCACTTAAAAGAAATCATCGATGAAGTTTTGAACTTCGAAATTCCAGCCGTCAAAATCTCAGAGGATGTTTATTCCTTAGAATTATTCCACGGTCCGACGATGGCTTTCAAAGATGTTGGGGCGAGATTTATGGCCAGAATGATGGCTTATTTCTCCGAAGGAAAACCAATGAAAGTAATTGCAGCAACTTCTGGTGATACGGGAAGTGCGGTTGCGTCTGGATTTTTCGGAGTTCCGGGAATTGAGGTTTACATTCTTTATCCTAAAGGAAAAGTGAGTCCGTTGCAGGAAAAACAATTGACAACTTGGGGCGGAAATATCAAAGCTTTGGAAATCGATGGGACTTTTGACGATTGTCAGGCTTTGGCAAAACAAATTTTATCCGATGAAGAATTGAATCAGAAATTCACTTTAACATCAGCAAATAGTATCAACATTGCGAGGTTGATTCCGCAATCATTTTATTATTTCTGGGCATTTGCACAATTACAAAAATTAGGAAAACCGATTGTTTTCTCGGTTCCGAGTGGAAATTTTGGGAACTTAACAGCGGGATTGTTTGCTAAGAAAATGGGATTGCCGATTCATCAGTTCGTCGCTTCAACTAATGAAAATGATGTTGTTCCGAAGTTCTTGGAAACTGGAAATTACGAAGCAAAACCTTCCAAACAAACGATTAGTAATGCAATGGATGTTGGAAATCCAAGTAATTTTGAAAGAATGAAAAGCTTGTTCAATAATGATGTTTCAGAATTCAAAAAAGAGATTGAGTCTTATTCTTTTTCAGATGAAGCAACGAAAAAAGCAATGCAAGAAGTTAAAAAAGAATTGGATTACACACTTGATCCGCACGGAGCGGTTGCATATCTTGGTTTGGAGGCTCTTCGACAAGCTCAGAGTGACAGACTGAGTGAAGACTTTGTTGGCGTTTTATTAGAAACGGCTCATCCTGCAAAGTTTGTAGAAGTGGTGGAAGATGTTTTGAAGGAGAAAGTTGAAATCCCCGAAAAACTAGATGCTTTCAATAAAAAAGATAAAAAATCTGTAGAATTTTCGGTTGATTTTGAGGCTGTGAAAAACTATCTGATAGAGGAGAAATGATAATTTTTTGATTTACAGTTTCTAATCCGGAAATAAATCTTATCTTTGCATCCGATTTACATAATAATCATTAAAATAATATTGGAATGTATTTAACAACAGAAAAAAAAGCAGAAATTTTCGCGAAGCACGGTAAATCTGCACAAGACACAGGAACAGCTGAAGGACAAGTTGCTCTATTCACTTTTAGAATCAACCACTTGACTCAGCACTTGAAAGCTAATCGTCACGATTTCAACACAGAGAGATCTCTAGTGAAATTGGTAGGTAAAAGAAAATCTCTTTTAGATTACTTGAAGAAAAAAGATATCAACAGATATAGAGCAATCATCGCTGAATTAGGAATCAGAAAGTAATCCTAAGCTCAAGCAAAAAATTAAAGCAACTCAATTTTGAGTTGCTTTTTTTTGTTTTGGTTGTCATTTCCTAAATTGGAATAATTAGATATTTTTAAGGAGCTATTCCCGCTGTCCACTGTATCTTTTTTGTCATTGCGAAAGATGTGAAACTCTCAATTTGAAACTTTTCAGCGCAATGACAAAAAAGGATGCCGTTCCCATCGGGGCTAGGGATTTTGTCATAATAATTTAGTTTAGTCAAAACTTATCGAAATTAAATTTAGGCTAATAAAAATCAAAAGCAACTCGATTCGAGTTGCTTTTATTAATTAACATTATTTTCCTATAATATCATTGAAGTGAATTTCCCATTCTCCAATATAAGTTCGTTTGTTTCTAAAAGGAAAATTGTCATTGGTACCATCAAAATAGTATTCTTTCTCATCATGAATTACTACAAGATACCAAATTTGGTTTTTCCATATAGTTTTAAAATGGTATGATTCACTTTTTAAATCATAGCCATTTTCAATTTGAGTTAATTCAAAAAATTCGTTCCTTTCACTAGCAAATTTTTTAATAAGTTCATAAGCATTGAATTCTAATTCGGTTAATTTTTCGTTCATATAAATAAAAATTTAATTAATAAACACAAATATAATTACGATTAAGAATTTAAATTTTTTGCTTATTTAAGGTTTTTAAATTGTTGAAAAATAAATGATTGTAATTTTTTTAATAGTTACACTTCCGCAACCTCGGATTTTTTAGAATCCTTAAACAGAAAATAACCACCAATCAAACTCAATAAAATAAACAATCCGAAACTTATCAAAGAGAATAATTTCCCTTTTTCGATAACAGCGGGTTCAAATTTCATTTCAATTTTATGTTTTCCTGCAGGAACATAAAGTGCTCTCAAAAGATAATCTGCTTTGATGTAATCTACTTTTGAACCATCCAAATAAATATTCCAACCGTGAGGATAATAGATTTCTGAAAATACAGCTAACTGAGGCGTTTTAGAAGAAGAATCAAATGATAATTCGTTGGGTTGATAAGTTTTTAAAGCCAAATAAGCTGTTGAATCCTTAACCAAATTTTTTCCGTTGAAATATGCTTTATCATCTTTAGAAATTACCGCAATTTTCTTCGTATCAACATTTCCGGTTTCGTTCAATTCTTCGTTTGGATTGTTCACGAATTTGATGTCAGAAACAAACCACGCATTGCCGTTCGCTTCCGGATTTGGAACGATTTGAGGATTTTGCTGGTCTCCAACCAAGAAGTATTTGGTATTCAACAAGTTCAAAATTTTTGGTGTTTTTTCTGGGTCCGTTGCTCCGAAATATTGGTTGATCAAGTCATCGTAACGTCTCAATTTCACAGCGTGATAACCTCCGATTGAAGATTTGAAATAAGAAGTATTGGTCTCACTGAAAGTTCCTAAAACATTGTTGAAAATCCTGTAATGGTCTTTATCTTTCTCAGCGATTGTTTGCAAAGCTTTATTGACATTGGTCTGTTGTAAAAGACTTTGAACAAAGGAGTCATTTCCAGCTTTACTCATCAGATATTCCGAATTTTCTGTCTGGAAAGGATAATCAGCAAAAGTTTTATCCACGAAATTATCATCGTTCAAATAACGTCTGTTAACCGTCCAAAGGTCGAATAAACTTACAACTCCGATAATTAGTAAGATAATATTGATATTCAGTTTTTTCTTCAATCCTAAAAATAAAACGCCTGCAGTAATCAAAACATAGATAATTGCTTTGAGTGCATCTGTTTGGAACATCGACGCTCTTTCATCCACCAGATAATCCAATAAAAATGGAGGAAGATAAGTTTTCTCATTGGCTGTATAGAAACCTAAAATTCCTTTCCCAAAAAGCATCAAAATTAAAGTGATTCCGAGAACTGTTCCGGAAACGTAAAGCAAAATTTTCTTTTTGTATTCTTCTGTTAGATTTTCATCGGTAAAGAATTTATACAATCCAAGAATTGCAATGAGAGGGAACAGAAATTCGACAACTACTAAGATAGAAGACGGTGCACGGAATTTATTATACATCGGAACATAATCGATAAAGAAATCTGTCAGAACTGGGAAATTGCTTCCCCAAGCTAATAAAACTGTCAAAATCGAAGCGCCTAAAATCCAATATCTGTACTTTTTTCCAGCAAAGAAAAATCCTAAAACTGCCAAAAAACAAACAACTGCACCTTGATAAGCGGGTCCAGATGTGCTCGGTTGGTCGCCCCAATAGGTGAGACTTCCAAAACCTTTCATCATCATTTCGTATTCCTGCTGAGATTTGATATTTTCCTGAGCTAGTTCCTGTACGTGTTCCATCATTTTGTCAGAACCCGGTTCCTGACTTCCGCCTCCCATTAATCTAGGAATGAAAAGATTCAAAGTTTCCAGTTTTCCGTAGCTCCACATTGTGATACTTTCTTTATCCATTCCGGATTTCCCGGCGGTGTGAGAACCAGTGTTCAGGATTTGTTTTCCACGCACTGTTTCTTTCACATATTCTGCATTGGCCATAATTCTTTGAGAGTTCATTCCAACTCCGATTATGACTGCAAATCCCACAATTCCGGAAGAAATCAAGAAATGTTTCCATTCGATTTTTCCTTTGATAGCTCTTATTAATTCAGACAAGAATAAAAATCCTAATCCAAGGAACAGATAATAAGTCATCTGTGGGTGATTCGCACAAATCTGCAAACCTGCAAAAAGGGCTGTGGTAATAAATCCGAGAATATATTTTTTTCTAAAATAGACAAGTATTATTCCCGCAACAAGTGGCGCGAAATAAGCAATAGTGTGAACTTTTCCGTTGTGTCCAGCAGCAATAATAATGTAGAAATATGTGGACAATCCAAAGAACGTTGCACCAAGCAAAGCATACTTCCAATTACGGACTGCGACCATTCCCAAAAAGAAAAATCCGGCAAATAGCAAGAAAAGGTAATTAGCAGGTTTTGGAAGGAACAAAAACAAGTCATCAATTTTTTTGATAATATCGCCTCGGAACTGTGCTCCGGTCTGATAAGTTGGCATTCCGCCAAACATTGCATCACTCCAGTAAGTTTCGTTTTCGTTATTCGCACGATATTGCAAAAGTTCTTCCGCGCCACCTTTGTAGAAAACGATGTCGTGTTGCATCAGACGTTTTCCGGAAATTACTGGATTTGCATATAAAACTGCCAGCAAAACGAAAATCACCAGACTGGCGATAACGAATAGGATATTTTTCTTGTTTTTGAACATATATAGATGTTAGATATTAGACTCCAGATACTAGATTTAAAATCAATTTTTTGGAATAATTATATAATTTTAAAAATTCACTTTCCAAATTTAATATTAAAAAACCTTTCAGACTTAAAAATCTAAAAGGTTTTGTGTTTATTTTAGTTAAGATTTAAACTAACTTTTCTTCTCTTCCTTCACTTCCTCATAATCTACCGTTTCTGCATCCCAATTTACTTTTTTGTTGGGCATTTTTTTAGAATTGGTTTGCTCGTTCTGTTGCTGATTTCTTGGATTAAGATTCGGGAAATTTTTATAGAATGCATTGAAAAACAATCGTTTCAAAATATTCCAAACGAAGAATATGATGATGGTTGCTAGTATGAATTCGAAAATGTATTTCATTTCCTAATTTTTTTATTTATAAGAAGGATTAATAATAATAGATGTTGTAGAGTTTTTGGTCATACTTTGCGACTGTTTTCCGTCTGACAAAGTTTCTTTCTGATTTGTTTTTACGGAAAGGTTTTGGTTCAGAAGCCAACCTGTATTTTCATCGATGATGATTTTTCCGCTTTCAGAACCGCCCATACTCATTGTATGTGTCATTCCGTTTTGGCTTTGTTTGTCAGATTTATAAGGAATTACACCAGTTACACTAATTTCCGCTTTTCCATCTTCAACTTTTACCAACGTGAAGGTCAAAGTTTGTTTCAATTTTCCACTTGGGTCAATATCTTCGAAAGTTGTCCATTTTTCTCCGATTTTTGTTCCTTTGGCAGGAATCAATTTAAGGTTTTTGCTTAATTGTTCTTTCATCATTTCCTCGTTAAAACCAGCTTTGAAACTTTCTATAAAAGCATCTTGCTGTTTGGTATCTTTTACAGTTCCTGCAATAGCTTTTCTTAAGTTGTTATGAACAGATTCAAAACCTGTTATGGATTTGATGTTTCCGTAAGTGTCCATTTTAACATTCAATTTGTTGCCAGCTAAACCTTTGCTCACGATGTAATCCATTTTTAGATTATCTTCTTTGGGAGCTGGTTTTTTAGTATCAATAGAAACCGTTTTTCCGTTAGCTGTTGTTGACATTCTTTTTCCAACCATATTCAGAGTCAAATCGTAGATGTTGTCTTTGAAATCATTGACTGTTATGGACATTTCGTCTGTTGTTTCACTTGTTCCGGAAACTGTTTTTCCGTCTGGTGAAGTCAACTGTTGGATTTCTCTTTGATAAGAAACTAACGGATAAGTGGTTCCTTTTTCCAGAATGAATTTTTGCTTATAAATCCCACTGCTATCAGCAATCGCTTTTGGTTTTGCAGCTTCTTCAGAGGAAACTTCTACGGTTACAGTTTCTGTTTTTCCCGTTTTTGGGTCAACTCTTGTAATGGTTTTGGTTTCTTTTTTACAAGCTACTAATGTTATTGCAATTAGCGCAAGCGCTGTTAATTTTTTCATTTAATTTGATTTTAAGAATCTTTTCTCTTTGTTCTTGATTCTTGTTTCTTATTTTATTTTCTGTCTCACGGCTTCATAAAGAATGGCTCCACAAGCTACAGAGACGTTCAGAGACTGGGTTTTACCTTCTATCGGAAGTTTTATTTTTTCATCAGCGTGATGAAGCACTTCTTTGGAGATTCCAGTTTCTTCATTTCCCATTACGATGGCGCAAGGTTCTTTGAAGTCGACATCATATATCAATTTCTGCGCCTTTTCTGTCGCCGCAAAAACGGAAACGCCGCTTTGTTGCAGAAAATCAACAGTATGCGCCAGATTTTTTTCTTTACAGATTTTGATGTTATAAATTGCTCCAGCCGAAGTTTTAATAGCATCCGAATTAATTGGAGCTGCTCCTTTTTCAGGGATGATAACAGCATCAACGCCTACACATTCTGCAGTTCTACAGATTGCTCCAAAGTTTCTAACATCGGTCAATCTGTCAAGAACAAGGATAAAAGGTGTTTTCCCAGCCTCGAAAATCTGTGGCAAAATGTCCTCAATCTTATGAAAAGGAACATCTGAGATGAATGCAACTACACCTTGATGGTTTTTTCTGGTAAAACGATTCAGTTTTTCTACCGGAACGTAGTTGGGACGGATGTTATGTTTTGATAAAAGCTGTTTGAGTTCGATATAGATTTCACCTTGCAAAGCATTCTGAACAAAAATTTTGTCAATAGTTTTTCCTGCTTCTAAAGCTTCTAAAACTGGTCTAAGTCCGAAGATAAAATCGTCTTTTTTCTCTTGATTCATTAATGAGATTTTGAATTTACAAAAGTAAGGTTTTTGTAATTAGTTTTCTCTTAACGAAATTGTAAAGTTCGAGAATAAACCACAAAAGTCACAAAAGGGAAAATGTAAACACCTAAGTTGATGAAAAAGATTGTTAATAAAGTTCACATCAGTGTACTTAAGTTTAGAGAATCAAAGATTTCCATTTCTAAATTGAACTTGTTTTGAGAATTTAATTTTAACCTAAATTGACTTAAGTGTTATAGACTTTTGTGACTTTTGTGGTTTAATCCTTAATCCAAAACAAAAACCAAAAACTCATCATTCTCGGTTTTAAATTTCAAATCGCCGGTTTTTCGCAGATCTTCAAATAATGGAGTAGGAAAAGTATCATCAAACTGTTTTGTTTTGAAGAATTTTCCTTTGATTGTCAATGGGATTCTCTTAATCAATTTATCTGTTGTAGTCGGAATTTTGAATTGTCTTTTTTCAGGGTTTTTAGAATCAACGTAGAAACAATAATCAATCAACTCTGCATTGTCAACGTACTTTTTGTAATCTGATGTTTTGATGAAATTGGGTAAATTAGTATCTTCCCAAGTCAAATAGAAAACTTCAATTTCTTGAGTTTTACTGATTGGCAGATAATATCTGAATCTTTCATTTTCAGATTTTGAAAATGATAATAATCCTAAAATTAAAATCGGAAAAAGAAATCGATAATTAAAAGAAATCATTTATCACTGATAATTCATCATTTATAAACTGCTGAGTCCCTCTCCAATCAAAGCTCTTTTCTGAGCCAAAATGTAACCGTAATGAATACTCTCATGCATATTGTTGAAAATAATAGCATCCTGAATATTCTTCAAATCAATTCCAAAACTTGTAGAATAAGGTGTGTAATCTGAGAAAAAATCATTGTCGAAATCTTTCATCAAAATCTTTGAAGTTTCTATCAGAAGATAAGCCAAATCTTCCATTTCGGACTGTTTTACATCGACGTTGGCAAAAGTTCCTTTTTTATAAGTTTCTACCCAGTATTTGTCAATTCGGAACTGGTTTCCACTGAGATAATAACAAAGCAATTGTTGTTGGGCAATACAATGAGCGATATTCCAGTAGATATTATTATTGAATCCGTCAGGGATTGTAAGAAGGTCTTTTTCTGAAGTGTTTTGTAATAGGTCAAGCAGATTTTTTCTGACTTGTCTATGATTGGCAAAATGATAATTCATTTTAAAAATTTAATTTAAAGTTATAAATGTATGAAAAAGAGCTAATATAACGTAATAATGATTGAGTATCTTATTGAAAAGGCTTCGAGAGACTCAGCCTGACAACCATCAGCTAGCAACCAAAAACTACTTTAACAAATATTTAACGCAAGATTAGCAATTGTTGTGTTTGCAGTTGCAGGTTTTTATATGAAATTTACCAATTATTAAGATTAACTATGTCAGAATTGAATCAAGCAGAAGATATCAGACAACTTACAGAGAAAGTAAAAGAACAGAATTACTTTTTTAATATCCTAAAACAAGAAATCAACCGCGCTATTATCGGTCAGGAATATATGATTGACCGTCTTTTGATTGGACTTCTGGGAAATGGTCACGTTCTTTTGGAAGGTGTTCCCGGTTTGGCAAAAACTTTAGCAATCAAAACTTTGGCAGAAGCTGTTCACGGACAGTTTTCACGGATACAGTTTACGCCGGATTTGTTGCCTGCAGATGTTGTGGGAACAATGATTTATAATGTAAAAGACAACGATTTCACTATAAAAAAAGGCCCTGTATTTGCGAACTTCGTTTTGGCTGATGAGATTAACAGAGCACCAGCGAAAGTTCAGTCCGCACTTTTGGAAGTAATGCAGGAAAAGCAAGTAACAATTGGCGATGAAACAATGCCTTTGCCGAAACCGTTTCTTGTATTAGCTACTCAAAATCCAATAGACCAGGAAGGAACTTATCTTTTGCCCGAGGCACAAACCGACCGTTTTATGCTGAAGTGTAAAATCGATTATCCGGAGTTTGAAGATGAAAGAAAGGTAATGCGGATGATTTCTACACAAGATATTCCTCAAATCAGACAAGTCGTTAATCTTGAACAAATTGTCGAAGCCAAAAAACTCATCAATCAAATCTATCTGGACGAGAAAATCGAAAAATATATATTGGATATGGTTTTCGCAACACGTTATCCTGAAAAATATGGATTGTCTGAGCTTAAAAATTATATCAGTTTCGGTGCATCGCCAAGAGCGAGTATCAATTTAGCAATTGCTTCCAGAGCTTACGCTTTCATCAAAGGAAGAGCATTTGTAATTCCTGAAGATGTGAAAGAAATTGCAAAAGATGTTTTAAGACACAGAATTGGATTGAGTTTCGAAGCGGAAGCAGAAGAAGTAACTCAGGACGAAATCGTAAATAGAATTCTTAGTAAGGTTCAAGCACCTTAAACAATTAGGTTTATCAGTTGATAGTGGTCAGTTGTCGAATTATTATATATTAAGAAAAGAGATGATTTGAAAACTATCAACCGATAACCGTCAAAATGATTAAATGAAATACTTTTCTTTATTTTTTTTGTTTTTAGCAATAACAATTTTTGGACAAAATAATTTTGAGCCACAAATTTTGGTGTTATCTCCTTATGAAACAAAATATGAGAAATCTTTTGAAAAGGAAATTATCAGTTTTAATAATAGTTTAAAATCAAAAATTAATGAGAAATTAGATAAGAACAGCGATGTTCTATTTGCTTCAGAAGAATTTGAAAATCAACCAGAAAATTTGAAAATTTATACGAAAAGTCTTATCGATTTTCAAAAAGATTCAGATTTTTTCAAGCAAACCTCTGTTCTTACTTCAGATTTTCTTTTATATAGGTTCGTAGAAAGATTTCCTAATGTATTGGTAAAACTATCTCCCGAAAAAATATCAGGAAAGCCCGAAGATTTTAAAAAATTATATGAAGAACATAAATTGCAATATGTTGTCAACTTTAAAAAAATAGAATTTTATAAAGAAAAAGGAAAAAAATATGCTGATATAGAATTGCAGTTATTTGATGACAATAAAAATGCTGTAGTTATTGAACAGAGTTATAAAGGAGAACTTTATAATCAGGGTTTCGAGTTCTCTTGTGACGGTAAATCTTTGCAGTGTTGTATAAATAATGCGATGTCAAAAGCTATTGATGATATTGTTAGAGAAATTGCAATCAATAATCCAGCTTTAAAAAATCAAAGAAATCTAAGTGAAACAAGGTTTCAGATTCTGGAAGAAGAATATTTTAATAAAAAGTTTGACAAAAATTTCGTTGAAAAAATTGTTAATGAGAAAGATGTAGAAACTAAAGATATTTTTCAGCTTTTGAAAAATGAAGATGAAACCAAATTTGTTGCTTTTTTCTGAAACAAAGTAATGCAAAAGGTTTCGGCGAGTTGACAAAAAATAATAATGATAAAAATGTTAAAATTTTTACAGATAAGAAAATTACAGATAAAAATTATTTAAATGATAAACCCTCAAATTATGCTTACATTGTAGAAGGTGTGAAGTATAATGATAAATGGTTTTATAGAAAATCAAATGTAACTTATTTTAATTCGAAGGATTTGAAAGATGGGCAATTGTCATATTTTAATAATTTACAAGGACTTAATTTTTTCAAAGATAATTCTACAGATTTTAATTCAGATTTTTGGGAAACACAACTTTTTGCCAAAGTTGAAGATTTAACAAAAAATAAAGATTGGAAGAAATATGGTGAAGGTATGTGGGAGACTGAGGAAATCAATAATCGTGATTATATAGGTTTTTATGAGATTGTTGCGGATAGATTGAGGGGCGAAAATAATATTGAAAATGAAAAATTCGAAAATGAAAAAACAGATGATGTTTTCAAACCTTATTACGAAAATTTGATTAAGGACAAAGTAATAACTAAATTCAGCAATCATTCCGTAATTTTACCTAAAACAAGAAATATTGCTCTGAATCCTGTCTTGTTTACGAATAAAAAAGGAGAAAAAATAATTCATTATTTTGTTGATTATGAAGGTGGTTTGTATGAATGGAATTATTTATCTCCAAAAACAATAAAGAATGACCTAGAATTTGGATTAAATGTTGTGGATGATTTAGGTAAACTTACAAAATGGAATTTTTCTGTAGATAATCTCAACGATGAAAACTTCTGGAACAATTATGTTTTGAAGAAATCTGAAGAACATTTTATCTATTTAAAAAAAGTAAGATAATGCAGATAAAAGATATCGTCAAAAAAGTAAAGCAAATAGAAATCCGAACTCGAAAGAAAACGGAAGCATCACTTATGGGGCAATATCACAGTGCTTTCAAAGGTCAGGGAATGACATTTTCTGAGGTTCGACAATACCAATTTGGAGATGACACAAGACGAATCGATTGGAACAAAACAGCACGTTTCCGCGAACCATTCGTGAAAGTAATGGAAGAGGAGCGAGAACTGACAATGTTGCTGGTTGTGGATATTTCAGCATCTATGGATTACGGAACCAAAACCCAACTGAAAAGAGAATATGTTGCAGAAATCTGTGCTTCTCTCGGATTTTCGGCGACAGGAAATAACGATAAAGTTGGATTGATTTTATACGCAGATAAAGTTCTGAAAGTCGTTCCTCCACAAAAAGGAAGAAAACACGTTTTGTCTATTGTTAGTAATATTTTGTCGGCCGATTATGTTCCTGCCGAGTCCGATTTGAATTCGGCTTTCAATTATATGATGAGCGTTTTCAAAAGAAAATCCTTGGTTTTTGTTTTTTCTGATTTCGAGGACGAGTTTGACCAGAAAATCCTGAATGTCACTGCAAGAAAACATCAGGTTTTGGGACTTCGGGTTTTTGATGAAAAAGATATGGAGATTCCCGATATCGGTTATGCATTGTTTCGTGATGCTGAAACCGGAAAACAAGTCTGGGCGAATACTTCCAGTGCAAGATGGCGTTATGAATTTGCAGAACAACAGAAACAGAAAATGCGACACATTAAGGAAGAATTCGAGAATTCTTCTGCCAATTTTTTAGATATCAAAACTTCTGATGATTACAGCAAATTTTTGTATCAATATTTCAGAAAATAGAAAAAGAAACAAGAGTAAAGAATAAAGAATCAATACAAAATAGACTAACAACTGTCAACTATATAAATGCCTTACAGATTATTTAAAATATTTTTTTCGTTTTTTATATTCTTTTTTTCGTTAGGATTTTCACAAACCTTATCATCGAATCTGGACAAAACGACTTTGGCTTTAGGCGAAGTTGCGGTTTTCAAAATTCAGATTTTGGATTTGGACGGGAAAGATGTTCAGATTGCACCAAGGAACGAGTTGCTGCCTTTTCACTTCGAAATCGTCAATGACAGTATTGCGAAACAGAAAGATATCTATCTACGCTCCGTAAAATTTGCCATTTTTGAGGAAGGAAAATTTAAGATTCCCGAGATTGAAGTGAAGGTAGGCGGAAAAATTATGAAGACAATTCCGTACGAAGTGGAAGTCATTAATACCGCAAAAAAAGGTGACCAGATTAATGACATAATGAAGAATAAAGAAGTGGAACTGAATGTCCAAGATTATTGGGATTTGTATAAGTTTTACGTTCTTGTCGCCTTGATGATTATTGCCATTATTGTTTTAATTATCGGAATTATAAAATACGGAAAGAAACGCAAATCGAGCCCTGTTGTTACGACGAATCAAACATTGAAGGATTTGGAAAAACTCAGAAAGAAAAATTACATCGAGAACGAAAATTTCCGTGCGTTCTATGTGGAATTGATTGATATTACAAGAACTTTTATCACCAAACAATATCAGATTCCTGCGGATGTTTTGCTGACGGATGATTTGATAGATTATATGAAAAACACGAATGCGATTTCTCAGGAAAATGAAAAAATCGTGGAAGATATATTCTTGCGTGGCGACCTTGTGAAATTTGCGAAAACCATTCCTACAAAAGAATTAATGGCTAAAGATTTTACAGCAATCAGAGACTTTGTAAAACGTTCTACGAAAGATGTAGAAGCGGAAAATCTTAGGAATGTTTCTATTCCAGAACTTTCAGATGCAGACAAATCTAAAATTAGAAAACTTAAATAAAAACCAACAACAATCAACCGACAACCAAATAAATGAATTTCGAGTTTTACAGTCCGTGGTTTTTACTGCTTTTTATTTTGTTCATTCCATTATTGATATTGGATTCGGGCAAGAAAAAGAGTAGAGGAATTGCTGTGCCTTCGGTCAAAAATATGCAACCGAGCGGAAACATTTCGCAGGTAATGACTTTTCTGAAGATTTCGAAATATTTCATTCTTTCCGCTTTGATTATTGCTTTGGCAAGACCGAGAACTTATACAATTTCTCAAGACAGAGATGAGTCTAAGGGAATTGATATTATGCTTTCAGTGGACGTTTCCTTGAGTATGATGGCGAAAGACCTTGACCCAGACAGATTGACAGCGTTGAAGAAAATCGCGATTGATTTCGTTAATAAAAGAGAAAATGACAGAATTGGTTTGGTGGCGTATTCGGGAGAAGCTTATACCAAAGTTCCTTTGACAACCGATCACCAAGTTGTGATTGATGAATTAAATCAACTGAATCCTCTCGAATTACAACCCGGAACCGCAATTGGAGAAGGACTTTCTGTAGATGTCAATCATTTGAAAAAAAGTAAAGCCAAAAGTAAAATCATCATTTTGATGACCGATGGTGTGAATACCGTTTTGAACGCGATGCCGCCACAAATTGCCGCAGAGTTAGCAAAAAATAACAGTATTAAAGTTTATACGGTTGGAATTGGGAGCAATGGTTTTGCCGCTTTCCCAACAGGAACTAATATTTTCGGAGACATTGTTTTCACGGAACAAAAAACCGAAATCGATGAAAATACTTTGATGGATATTGCACAGTTGACTGGTGGAAAATATTTCCGTGCGACTTCCAACAGCAGTCTTCAGAATGTTTATGACGAGATTAATCAATTAGAAAAATCAGAAGTGAAAACTTCGAAATTGTATAATTATGAAGAATATTTCAGGATTTTTCTTTGGATAGCTTTAGGATTTCTATTGTTGGATGCTTTGTTGAGATGGGTAATTTTTAAAATTTTGAATTAAGCTGATGAATTGGTATTTAGGAAATTACTGGTATCTGTTGTTGCTTCTGTTGTTGCCTGTCATTGGTTACTTCATTATTCATTATGTCCGTTGGAAAAGTAAAAGAAGAAATGTTTTTGCTGAAGATAGATTTCAGGAAGTCTTATTCGAGAAAACTTCGGGTTTTGCAAAGCTGTTTCCAGTTTTATACTTACTAGGATTTTTATTCTTAATATTTTCGATTATAGACCTTTTGGGAGGAAAAGAAGAAATCAGTGTTCAGCAAAATGTAAGCAGTACGATTTTCGTTTTAGATGTTTCCAACTCGATGAATGCTCAGGATATCCAACCGAGTCGATTGGAAGAAGCGAAAAATATCATCATCAATTCTCTTCAAAAGATGACCAATGATAGAGTAGGAATCATTGTTTTTGCAGGTGATGCATATTCTGTAATGCCTTTGTCTAGTGATTATTCTGCTGCTGAAACTTATCTTTCAGGAATCGAAACCAGCGTTATTCAAAATCAAGGAACAGACTTTCTAAAACCAATCCAAATCGCTGCTCAGAAATTCAAAAATATTACAAAAGGTTCCCGAAATATCGTCTTAATAAGTGATGGCGAGGATAATGAAGGTCACGAGGATGAAGCCATTAATCTTGCCAAAAAAGAAGGAATCAGAGTAACAACGATTGGTGTAGGAACCGAAGAAGGTGCACCAATTCCAGAATATTATTTCGGACAATTGATGGGCTACAAATCTGATATGTATGGAGAAACGGTTGTTTCCAAATTGCAAACCAAAGCGCTTAAAAATATAGCTAATTCAACAGGTGGTAATTATCTCGACGGAAATAATCTTGATAATGCCATTAATAATCTTATCAGCGAACTTCAAAAATCCTCAAGTTCCACCAAAACTACGATAAGTTCACAATCTGCAGTTCATTATTACCAATACTTTTTGGCGGTTTCCGTTTTGTTTTTCTTTTTGATTTATCTTTTCAATCCGAAGAGAGATTTTAATTTGTAATTTCTCAAACCTTATTATTCAAAAACTGATATTTTCCGTCTTTGTAATCAGCAAAAATATGATGCAATCCGTTGCTGATGATGATTTGTTCTGCTCCAATTAAACTGTTGTAACGAGCCACTTGCTCAAAGTGGATTTCTTTCAAAGCAATATTCGGAGCTTTGAGTTCCAGTAATATTTTAGGTTTTGTTTTTTCGGTGATGAGAAGGTCGATTCGCTTTGTAGTTCCGTTCAGCTCCAGTTTTTTTTCAAGGATCAATGACGACAGATTTTTCTTTTTTACAAATCTGTAATAATGAAGCCAATGCTGTCTCACCCATTCTTCCGGTGTCAGTACAAGCCAGTTTTTCCTTACCAAATCATAGATAAAAAATGTATCTTTGTCTTGTTTGATTTGGAAATCGAACGTGTTTTCAAAATTTAGCTTCGGAACTTGCATACTTTAAGATGAAAGAAATAGATATTATCCTCAAAAATATTAAAAATAAAGAACTATTACCGGTTTATTTTTTTCAGGGCGACGAGGCTTTTTATATCGATTTGGCTGTCAAACACTTTGAACAAGATGTTTTGGAAGAAGACGAGAAAGCTTTTAACCAAACCATTGCTTACGGTCGTGATACAGGTTATCTTGAGGTTCTTTCTTTGGCACGACAATATCCGATGATGGGAGACAAACAGCTCATTATCGTGAAAGAAGCGCAGGATATGAAACTGAATGACGAAGAGTCCAAAGCTTTGGAAGCTTATCTGGAAAATCCTGTCCCATCAACGATTTTGGTGATTGCCCACAAACATAAAAAACTGGATGCGAGAAAAAAAGTAGCCAAAACTCTTGCTAAATCAGGAATGCTTTTCACGAGTGAGAAGATGAAAGATTATCAACTTCCGACTTGGATTCAAGGAGAGATGTCTGTGATGGGAATCAAATCTGCGCCCAATATCAGCCACCTTTTAGCTGAATATCTTGGGAATGATCTTTCCAGAATTGCGAATGAACTTAATAAACTGAAAATCGTTCTAAAAGACGGAGCAGTTCTCGACGGAAAAATCATTGAAGAACACGTTGGAATCAGTAAAGATTTCAACATCTTTGAGCTTCAAAAAGCTCTGGCGACAAAAGACCAAGCAAAGGCTTTCAGTATTGCTTATTATATGGGAAAGAACAAAAAATCCAATCCCATTCAAATGGCTTTTGGAGCACTTTACAACTTCTTTTCCAACATCATTATTTATCACACTCTTAATGGACAATCGCCTCAAACGATAGCTTCAACAATGGGCGTGAATCCTTATGCGATTAAAGATTATTCGGAAGCTGCGAGGTTTTATCCTTTGAAACACGCAACCAGAGTTATTTCTATTCTTCGTGAAATGGATTTGAAGTCCAAAGGTCTTGGCGTAAGACAAATGGAAGATGAGGAAATCTACAAAGAAATGGTTTACAAAATCATCAAAGTTGATGAGCTGAAAGTTTCTGTCTAGATCGATTATTCAATAGTCTAATGAATAGCATTGACAGTTTAGATAGGATTTGAATAATTAATTCCCGAAATTTGTATCCGAGTTTTCAATGAAAGAATTTATATTTGAAAACTTCAATTTCAACTAGAAATTATATCCTTAAAAATAAAATAATTCAATAATAAAAATGGAAAACAATATCTTAGATTGTGTCATTGTAGGTTCTGGTCCAGCTGGTTTTACAGCAGCAATTTATGCAGCCAGAGCAAGCCTTAAACCGGAACTTTTCACAGGATTGGAACCAGGTGGACAATTGACAACAACTACAGAAGTAGAAAATTTCCCAGGTTATCCAGACGGAATTACGGGACCGGAAATGATGCTTCATCTTCAAAAACAAGCGGAACGTTTTGAAACTAAAGTTCATTACGAGATGATTTCCAAAGTTGAGTTTTCCAAAGAAAGAGGTGGGATTCATAAACTGAGTACAGGTTCTCGTGAGATTTTGGCGAAAAGTGTCATCATTTCAACAGGAGCCGCTGCAAAATATCTTGGTTTAGCTGATGAGAAAAAATATGCAGGTGGAGGAGTTTCTGCTTGCGCCACTTGTGATGGTTTTTTCTACAGAGGAAAAAATGTTATCGTAGTTGGAGCTGGAGATACAGCCGCAGAAGAAGCAACTTATCTTTCTAAAATTTGTAATAAAGTAACTTTGTTAGTTAGAAAAGACCACTTCCGTGCTTCAAAAGTAATGGTTGACAGAGTTCTAACTACTTCTAATATTGAAGTGAAATATAACCACGAATTAATCGGAATCGAAGGTGAAAACGCTTTGGTAGAAAGAGCAAAGGTTGTTAATAATTTGACTGATGAGATTTCTACAAT
Source organism: Epilithonimonas sp. (assembly GCF_032055105.1). Taxonomy (GTDB): domain Bacteria; phylum Bacteroidota; class Bacteroidia; order Flavobacteriales; family Weeksellaceae; genus Epilithonimonas. The sequence continues at coordinate 35,719 of NZ_DAMBRK010000009.1, read as the reverse complement.
AGATGTTCACGGTATTTTCATTGCGATTGGTCATAAACCAAATACAGATCTTTTTAAAGGTCAAGTTGACCTTGATGAGAATGGATATATCATCACAGAAGGAAAATCTGCAAGAACCAATCTTCCAGGTGTTTTTGCTGCAGGAGATGTGCAAGATCATCATTACAGACAAGCGATTACAGCTGCTGGAAGTGGTTGTATGGCGGCAATGGATGCGGAAAAATATCTTGGTGAATTAGCTGGAGAAAATCATACTTGGGTTGAGAAATAATTGTAAACTCAATGTTATAAAATCAAAACCGCTTTAGAATTTCTAAAGCGGTTTTTTAATAAAGAACTATTACAAAAAATTGAAATATATTGAATTGTGTTTCTATTTTTCTCCAAACGCAAGTTTGGTTTGAGGTCTTGGGTTATTTGCTGGCTTAATTTTTTTCTTTTTTCTTTTGTGAAATAGCTTATAATACAAAAAAGCAAGTAATGTTGATTTTTGATATATCTTGTAATATCTATAATCGGTTTTGAAGTGTCTTATGTTGATTTTGTAAGCATCATAACTTATCACAATCATCAAACAAATACATATTACATAGAAGACTCTGAATTCTAATTTGTAGTAAGTCAATCCAGAAAATACCGCTCCTAAAACATACGCCAACATAATGCTCATCAATAGTTTTGCTCTGGCAATCAATTCTGGGCTTTTTCTGAATTCTTTCTGTGTAAACATAGAGAACAATATTCCCAAATCGGTTGTTGTACCTGTTAAGTGAGTTGTTTTTACAGAGAAGTTGGAGATACTTGCCGTCAACCCGTTTTGTAAACCTGTTGCAAAAAGCATCAGTGCGACTAGAGCTTCGGTTTCTCCCAATGTTTTTTGATAAAAAAGTTGACCGTATATCCCTACTGCCAAAAGACATAGGATTTCTAAAATCAATGGAAATGCGTGGGCAAAATACTTGCTTTTTTTATTAAAATTAATGACACTTAGATTCGCTACAAATCCTCCGAAGAAGAAAAGGAAAATCCAGGAAGCTACCACTGCGACCTGAGTCCAGTTTCCTTGACTTATTTCTGCTGCGAAAATCGCATAATGTCCTGTTACATTGGATGTAAATGAGAGAAATATTAATAGAGATGCTATGTTTATAGTTCCTGCAGTGAATGCAGTCAGCGTCCCCAGTCTGATGTTGTCTCCCAACGTTCTGCTGTTACTATAATTTCTTAACATTGTTTTATTTTTTTATAATTAAATTTTGAATGTTTTCTTATTAGCCGAAAACTTCTGCCAATCTTCCTTTTTCAGGTAAGAATTCTGTCTTTTGGATGACTACTTCCTGAGCCTCAATCAATTTGTTTTTCTTTAGATAATTGATGATTTCAAACTGTCCTTTGCTTAGATTTTTACTTTTTGTAGAAGAATAATAAGCTTCGTCAGCATTGGCTGCTTCTATAAAATTGTTGAATGTTCTTTGGAAACTTCCCGTGTAGATATCACAAGTGATTTTGTTGATGAGATCAGGATATTTGTTTCTAATAATACTGTAAGCATCACAAAACTCGGCAGGTCTTATTTTATTGAAGATTGTATTTTTACTTGTGAATAACAGATCTCTGATAGAATCTCCCATATCGTAACCAGAAACGAAAAGAATGTTGTATTGATTCTCATCATTTTGATCGTGTTTCTTTTTCAATACTTTTTTCAAGATGTCCAAAGATTCCAGTGAAAAGTCTGTAGCTATTAAAATGGTCTTGGTCATAACTTTATATTTTTTTGTGAGTGGCAATTTTTGATATTACAAAACTATACTCATCAAATTAGAAAGTATTTGGAACCAAATTAAAATGTAATTAAAGAAATTAAAATGAGATTAGAATTTTATTTTAAATAAAGAAGAATGGGCGATTTTTGTTCAAATCATGTGTGGATTTGATTATGATAATACGAAAATTGGAAAACTGATCTGTACAGTTGTTCCAATGTTTTCTTTAGAATTGATAATCAACTCGCCTTTGTGCATTCTGATAATATTCCTTGCAAGTGGTAATCCAATCCCATATCCTTCATAGTTTCTGGTATTAGAAGCTCGGAAGAATGGGTCATATATTTTATCGAATTCGGTATCCGGAATTCCAATTCCATTATCTTTTATAATGACGTAAACGTGTGTGTCTGTTGCGCCTAGAGAGACCTTTACTTGTTGGAAGTCAGAATATTTGCATCCATTGTTGATAATGTTTGCCATTGCAAGATGCAGGAGTTGTTCGTTGCCAAAAACCTTCAGCTTTTTAGGGTTGTCTGGTAGCATACTGATGTCCATATAGACTTTGTTTTTGGAATTGATCCTGGTTGCGGTTTCTATAACATCCCACAGTAATTGATCCATTCTCACTTTGTCCATTTTTTGGATTTTTCCGTCGAATCCAGTTTGAGCAATCATCAGAAGGGCTTTGATTTTTTTATCCAATTTTTCAGCTTCATTTAGGATGATTTGAAGCGTTTCCTGATAGTGTTCATTAGATCTTTTCATAGAAAGAGCAACATCGGCTTCTCCCATTATAGAAGTCAATGGCGTTCTAAGCTCGTGAGAAACATTTCCTATCAAATGATTTTGGGTTTCAAAAGAAGTCTCGATTCTGTTTAACATTCCATTGAAGGTATCAATTAACTCATTTAACTCAGTGTTTCCTGGTTGAGGTTCCAATCTAAGGTGTAGATTTTCGGAACTGATTTCTTTAACTTTATTAGTAATTTTCAAGATGGGTTTGAATAAAGTCTTAGACAAATAAAAAGAGAAAATCATCGAAAAGAAAAGTGCCAAGATCATACAAGTAGTCAAAGTTCTCTTCAGATAACCTAGGTAATAGACTACGTAATGGTTTTTTGCAGAAGCAATGGCAATGTAGGTTTTGTTTTCTGATTTAAAAGATTGTCCTATATAATAGAATTCTTTATCGTTAAAGTTGGCTTCCCCTTTTTTGACAATGTTTTTGAAAAAAGTATCAGGAATGTGAATCTGACTAGTGATTTGACTGTAATTAGAATCCTTTGGAACTTCGAAGACATAATCTTTCTCCATAGGAAGCTCTTCATCATTTAGGCTGTTGAGGATATGGTTTTTCGGGATGTCTAGATGTTGTTTGCTTTTCTCGATTTGGACAATTGTGGTAGCTCGGATTTTTAGTAATTCGTAAAAACGTTGATGAGAAAAATTAACAATAGAAAAATAAACCAACCCGCTGAAAAGTAGTATAACAACAGAAAAAACAAGCATCAAGAGAAGCATTGTTTTAGTTTGATTGGTCGAGATTCTTTTCAGTATGTTTTTCATTATTTTTTCAGCACGTAGCCCATTCCAATTACTGTGTGTATTATTTTGGTGTCATCTTGGTTGTCTAGTTTTTTCCTGAGATAATTAACATATACATCCACCACATTGGTTCCCAATTCATAATTCACACCCCAGACAGCTTCCAAAATTTCTGCTCTGGAAATCACTTTTTCAGGATTGTTTAGAAAATAGAGTAGGAGCTTGTATTCCGTAGAGGTCAAAGATACTTCTTGGCCGTTGCGAACTACTTTTTTGGTGTAATCATTTAAGATTAAATCCTCAAATTGGTAGATGTTACCGTTATTTTCTATATCACTAGGCTCTGTTCCGTATACATGTCCGCTTCTTCTTAATAATGATTTGATTCTCGCAACCAATTCTATGAATTTGAAAGGTTTTACAAGATAATCATCTCCGCCACTTTCCAACCCAAGAACGATGTTTTCCGAAGAATCCAATGCTGTTAGAAACAAAATAGGAACAGTTTTGTTTTTTTTTCTGATTTCCTTGCAGACTTCCAAACCATTGATGTCAGGTAGCATAATGTCTAGAATAATCATATCAAAATTATTATCCTCAACCATTTTGATTCCCGAGTTTCCATCAAGAGCTACAGAAATCTCGTAATCCAATTCCTGCAGTCCTTTTTTGATGAAAGATACAACGCTGGATTCGTCCTCGATCAGAATAATTTTTTTCATTGATATTAAATTCAGAATAATACTAGGTTTTCCAAAAATAATAATTTAAAGTTGAAGTTTAAAGTCTAAGCTCTAAATTTCATAATTTAGCAAGATGAGAAATTTAATTTATATTTTCTTAGGAGGAGGTTTGGGGAGTGTAATGAGATTTTTAATATCCAATTATACCCAGAAGTTTTGGCATATTAATGCTTTTCCAATGGGGACTTTTTTGGTTAATACTTCTGGTTGCTTTTTAATAGGCATATTAACAGCCTATTTTCTAAAAGTAGATAATTCTCTTAGATATCTTTTGATTACGGGACTTTGTGGAGGCTACACTACTTTTTCTACATTTTCGGTAGAAAATTTTTCACTTTGGCAAAATGAGAACTATTTTATCCTGATTTTGTACGCTCTTTTAAGTCTATTTGTTGGAGTAATGATGGTTTTTGTCGGCTATCATTTAGTCGGGGATTAATTTTTGTCTTTGATAATTAACTAATTAAAACTTTTTATCAAAAATAATTTGCTCAGTATGTAAAAGCTTTCTATATTTGCACCACTGAAAACAACGATACAATCGGAGTTTCAAAGGAGAGTTGGCAGAGTGGTCGATTGCGGCAGTCTTGAAAACTGTTGACTGTAACAGGTCCGGGGGTTCGAATCCCTCACTCTCCGCTAGTTGGGAAACCAAAATAAGCTAAAACGCTGTAAACATCAATGTTTACAGCGTTTTTTGTTTTAGCTCGGGTGTCAAAAAAAACCAAAATAGGTCACTATTTATATGTCCTATTTCGTGTCCCATTGATAAAATTTGAAAATGGGACATGAAAAACTTGGAAAAACCTGACCAATAGGCAGTTTAAAGAATGGACATCTTGCAAAAAGTGGTAACAAAAAGTAAATTATTAATCATTTAAAGTTATCACACGATGAACAAAACATTCAACCTGTTATTCTTTATAAAAAAGAATAAAATCAGAACAAACGGAACCGCTCCAATCTACTTACGAATCACTATTGAGGGCAAGATAGCGGATATTGCTGCTAAAAGGTATATTGATCCCCAAAAATGGGACATTAAAGCACACAAGGCGGTAGGAAATACTCAAGAGATAAAAACATTGAATCTCTACCTTAAAACTTTAGAGCAGAAAGTTTATGATTACCATTATGAGATGCTCAAAGAGGAGAATGATGTGACAGCAATAGGTTTAAAATCTAAACTACTTGGAACAGATAGGGAGAAAAGAATGCTCATCCCCATTTTTCAGGAGCATAATAACAAAGTTGAAGCCTTGGTCGGACAGGATTTTGCCCCTGGCACATTGGAGCGTTATAAAACATCTTTAAAGCATACGCAGGAATTTCTAAATTGGAAATATAAAATTTCTGATATTGATATTACAAAAATCGATCACGCCTTTATTATGGATTACGATTTCTGGCTTCGTAGTGAGCGAAAATGCGCTAATAATACCGCAATAAAATACATCAAGAATTTCAAAAAGATTATGCGTCTATGTATGGCAAACGGTTGGCTATCAAAAGATCCTTTTCTGGGCTACAAAGCAAAACTTAAGTCGTGGAACGTCCTTATCTCACAAAAGAAGAAATCCAAGCGATTTATGACAAAGAATTTGCATCAGAGAGATTGAGTCAAGTACGTGATATTTTCCTTTTTAGTTGTTATACCGGCTTTGCTTATGTTGACGTGAAGAAATTATCTAAATCTCATATTAATGTCGGAATAGATGGCGACAAATGGATATTTACAAATCGCCAGAAAACCAATACTTCAACAAGAGTTCCATTATTACCATTAGCACAAGAACTGATTTTAAAATATGAAGAACATCCAGAATGTGTAAATTTAAATGTCTTGTTTCCTGTTCTTAGTAATCAGAAAATGAACTCCTATCTAAAAGAAATTGCCAATGTTTGTGGGATTAACAAAGAGTTGACATTTCACATTGCAAGACACACTTTTGCAACGACTGTTACGTTGTCTAATGGCGTTCCGATAGAGAGTGTAAGCAAAATGCTAGGGCATACTAATATAAAAACCACTCAGCACTATGCAAAAATTTTGGATAAAAAAGTAAGCGATGATATGTCAATTCTAAGGAGGAAACTTCAAAGTTAAAAAGGGAATTTATAATTATCAATAATAAATTTACAATTTCCATAAAAAGATAAAATACCGATCTACATAACTATTAAGTAATTGAGAATTTGGTTTAAAAATCTATAAATCAGTTTTTTTGCAATGAATGAGTAATAAGGAAATCAAAATACAACTTCGTCAGCAATAGCAGTTTCTCCCGATACAATAAAAGCTGTATGGGATACGGGTAACGTTTGATCAACTACTTTAAATAAAAGAACTTTCTTGAAAAAGTAGGTTCTTTTATTTAAATCATTACCACTTTGTAATTAAACGACAGATTAACGCAACTGGACTTTAAGGTAAATTAGTGTAATCTAATTCCCATTGATAAATTTAATTGATAGCCTCTGTTATTTTTCCCATGGCATTAAATTGTGTTATATGAATTCCTCATTAATAACAAAAAAATCCCCGACTTTCATCGAGGATAAAAACTAATAACCATGAAAACTCAAATATGATTGAGAATCCTTTCAAATTTATATGATAATAACTTTACTACAGTGATTTATTGTATTTTTTGTAAAATATTTAACTCAAATAAAAATGCTCTTAAGATTGGATTGTAGTAGGATTGCTTTAATAAAGGGTGTTGTATTTTTTTTTTTAAGAAAAAATCGCAATTGATTTGATTTAAGAAATTCTTAAAATTATTTAATATTTTTGATGTAAACGTAATGGAAAATTATAAACATATTTTATTTTGATGTTTATATAATTTTCTCGCTGTTAATGCTTGATGACCATTTTATTGTCATTAGATTCCGTATATTTACTTGCTAACACCTGATAATCAGAATTGTTTTAAACACTTCATGCTAAAAAAAACAATATTTGCAATTATCATTAGCATCACAATCATTGGTTGTAAAAGCTTAAGAGCACAAAAACAGGAACTCACAAAAAAAGACTTATCTGGATATTGGCAACAACAGGGAGAAGGAGAAATCATAGAAATTAATGATTCTTTGGTTATATCTTATCACAGTAGTAATTTCAATTGTTATCCTAATTGGAAAATTTCTAGAAAACGCACTTCAAAGCAGGCGGTAATGTCCGCATCTTTGGATAAGATGCAGTTGTTCTCTACTGCCAACAAAGGAAATTTATTTTCCAGTGTGGTAGTCTTTGCTACATTTCTCATACGGCATTCTGTTTAGGAGTGAATTTTAAATAGCGGTGTACAGGCTTGCGGCAGATGATGTAGCGGGGATGCCGTTTATTGGCTGCAATTTTCATCAGCCCGTGTTCGCCGTACTTCCTGTTAAGCGAAAAGGTCTTCCATACGATGAGCGAAGCACCGCCTGCTCCGAGGAACAGGCAGATGTAAGAGTTTAAGCCTGCCATATACAGTATCATCACGAGGATAAGCGTACCGAGCAGCCCACCTGCGAAAATGAACAGGTATTGTGCTTTCAACCCTTTAAATTCCACCGTCCTGCCGATGCCTTTGTTGATATTGTAATTCATAAGGCAACGGATTAAAGGAAGAATGAACGCAGGATAGTAGCGGCAACAATCAAGAAGATACACGCACCAAACCACGAAGCTGCGGTCTTGCTCGTGTCGGGGTCGCCGGAACTGAATTTGTTGTACACCTTAACGCCCCCGATTAACCCGACAACCGCACCGATAGCGTAGATTAATTGAGTTGCGGGGTCGAAATAAGAGGTTACCATTTGTGTAGCCTCGTTGATGCCTGCCGAGCCGTTCCCCTGTGCGAACGCACCAATTCCTGACAGCATTGCCACGGCTGCCAGCAAAACTTTTTTTCTTTGTTTTTCCATAATTGAAACACATTAATTTGTTACTGTTTATCCCGCACCTTGTGAGCTTTCGGGACAAATGTCTTGTGGAAAAAGAGGCGTTATAAGAAAGTGGCAGTCAAAGGAAGTGTTTGGCTGTGAGTGGCTTTGTTGGTGGGTACTTCCAGAACAGAAGCACAAATGATAGGATGCTTTTATTGCAATTTACAGTTGGTTCAATGCAACTTTTAAATTACATTTGTACATTCATAATACAGTCAATTTTAATCCTTTTTGAGATGAAAATATCAGGCAGACATATTGGAGAAATGCTGAAAGAAGCCAGGGAACAAAGACAGCTAACTCAAGAACAATTAGCCCAAAAAGTGGGTAAGAAAAGGAGTTATATTTCTAAGGTCGAAACTGATTATGGTAATAATATCAAACTTCAAACTCTTAAAGAGATAGTAGAAAAGGGATTTGACGGTACGGTTAAAATTAATTTGGAACTCTGATTTGTATATGGATAAATTATTGAAGAATGCTTTTAAAATGCAAATTCAATCCAAAGAAGGATTTGAGTTCGAAGAATTTATTGATGAACTGTTTCTTTTGAAATATGGCGTTGATAACTATACTCCCATCAGGAGGAATAAAGATAAAGGCAATGATGGTACTATTTTGCCTGAACAGAAGATATTAGCTTGTTATGCACCAAGAAAATATAGCAAAACTGATTTTGAAACGAAAGTTTTAGGAGCAACAAACAAAGAAGGAGATTTTGAAAAATATCAGAAAAACTGGAAAGATAAATTTCCAAATTGGGAAATGTATGTAAACCACGAAGTATCACCGGAACAGTTTACGCTAATTCAGGGTTTGGATGGCATTACTTCGATAAAGGGCATAGACCAAATCCTTTCAATTATTGACGAACTTGTGTCAAGTAAAAAGCGAAAACTTGCATCCTGTTTGGGTATTGAAAACTTCTTTATTCAGGACTATATTCAAGACATCATTAACGATTTGTTGAATGCTTCCAGTGAAGAAGATAAGGCTTTGCATTTTGACAGAAAATCATTAGTTCCCCCTCAACAGAAAATTGAACTCAATTTTGCGCCGGAAGATTGGGACGGGATGAATTCGGAAATGGTATTGGTTATGGAGGAATTTAACACAATTACCAATATACTTTCGGGGTATAATGATGATGAAATCAATACATTGAAAAGAAGGATTATAAACGATTACAATAAACTTTCAGGAAGCTTTAAGGAGAGGTTATATAATCTGACTGACCAATATACAACGGCATATGGAAACATTAAAGACGATGAATATGTGAAATGCGTAAAATCTATTTTGCTGTATATGTTTGAACAGTGTCTAATAGGTAGAAAAACAGAAAATGAACTATGATATTACCACAACCTGAAAGCAATCTTAAAACCAACCTTATGGTATTGGGAGCGGATATTATAAGTATTATGGGCAACTCTCCGTTTAAAAATAAATACGCCATCGTAGATGATATAATGAATAAGTTTTTAAACAGGGATAAAGATAGAACGCCCGACCTTTTTCTATATGCTTTGACATTTTTACATACGATTTACACGAAAACGAGAGCTTTCAGCAGGAAACCAAGCTGATGGAAAACGAGTATTCCGTGAACCTTCCCACCAAATTTTACTACAAAGACAAATGGAACAACGGTTGGATAAACATTGTAAATCCGTTCAGGGCATCAATAGTTTTGGGTACTCCGGGTTCAGGCAAATCTTATGCTATCGTAAACAACTACATCAAGCAGCAGATTGAGAAAGGCTTTAGTATGTACATCTACGATTTCAAGTTCGACGACCTTTCCACCATTGCCTACAATCATTTGCTGAAGCACAGGGATAAGTACAAAGTTCAGCCGAAATTTTACGTGATAAATTTCGACGACCCACGCAAGAGCCACCGTTGCAACCCGCTCAATCCCGACTTTATGACGGATATTTCAGATGCCTACGAAGCCGCATATACCATAATGCTGAACCTTAACAGGTCGTGGATACAGAAGCAAGGGGATTTTTTCGTGGAAAGCCCAATTATCTTATTGGCTGCTATTATTTGGTATCTGAAAATCTATGAGGATGGCAAGTATTGTACATTCCCACACGCTATTGAATTACTGAATAAAAAGTATTCGGACGTATTCACGATTTTAACATCATACCCCGATTTGGAAAATTATTTGTCGCCCTTTATGGATGCGTGGCAAGGCGGAGCGCAAGACCAGTTGCAAGGACAAATAGCATCGGCAAAAATTCCGCTATCAAGAATGATCAGCCCGCAACTATACTGGGTAATGACAGGTGATGATTTTACGCTTGACATTAACAACCCGAAAGAGCCGAAGATTTATGCGTTGGTAATAACCCCGACCGTCAAAATATTTATTCAGCAGCGTTGGGTTTGTACAATTCAAGGATTGTAAAACTGATTAATAAAAAGGGACAGCTAAAGAGTTCGGTTATCATAGATGAGTTGCCCACGATTTATTTCACGGGACTGGACAATCTTATCGCAACGGCGAGAAGTAATAAGGTTGCGGTATGTTTGGGTTTTCAGGATTTTTCGCAGTTGACGAGGGATTACGGCGATAAGGAAAGCAAGGTAATTCAGAATACCGTTGGCAATATATTCAGTGGTCAGGTGGTTGGAGAAACGGCAAAAAGCCTATCGGAACGCTTCGGGAAAGTATTGCAGAAACGTCAGAGTATGACGATTAACCGCAATGATAAATCTACCTCTATCTCCACACAGTTAGACAGCCTTATTCCGGCTTCCAAAATATCCACGCTTACACAGGGTATGTTTGTCGGAGCCGTTCGGATAACTTTGATGAACGTATCGAGCAAAAAATATTTCACGCTGAAATTGTGGTGGATAATGAAAAGGTAGCGGCAGAAAGCTAAGCCTATCAGCAAATACCGCAAATCCTTTCTTTTGTGAATGAGGAGGGCGAGGATAAGATGAAGCAGGAAATTGAAAGCAATTACAAGCAGATAAAATCAGACATCTTGAATATTGTTGAAAGCGAAATGGAGCGTATCAAGAACGACCCGAACTTGCAGCATTTGGTACAACAAGAGTAATTCTAATCATTAGTATTTGTCATAAATAATCAATCATTGTAAATGAATTAAACGATGAGCAAAGCGTAGTTCAACTTAAATTGTAAATTTGTTTATTGCTTATGTATTAAATACTAAACGTAGTCAGTAAATAAATATGAATACAATATTTATTAAAAATATGGTTTGCGACCGTTGCATTATGGTGGTACAAAACAAATTGGAAAAACTGGGATTAGATGCTAAAAATATAAAACTGGGCGAAGTTATTCTTTCCAAAGAAATAACATCTCTGGAAAAAGAGAATTTGTCCAAAACTTTAGAGCCATTAGGATTTGAAGTAATTGACGATAAAAAAGGCAGGATAATAGAAAAGATAAAGAACATTATCATTGACCTGGTACACCATCAGGATAGTGATGTAAAAACCAACCTTTCCGATGTATTGAGTGACAAATTGCATCACGATTACAATTACCTGTCCAATCTGTTTTCAGAGGTAGAGGGTACAACCATTGAAAAATACTTTATCGCCCAAAAGGTGGAGAAAGTCAAAGAATTGTTGGTGTATGATGAGTTGTCATTAAGTGAGATTGCGAACCGCCTAAATTATTCGAGCGTGGCATATTTGAGTAACCAGTTTAAAAAAGTTACCGGGCTAACACCAAGCCATTTCAAACAGATTAAAGAGGATAAAAGAAAACCGTTGGATAAAGTGTAAGTAAATCTTACAAATCAAATCCAAAATTTCACAACAGTACCCATAAATATAATAGCCAATTTTGTATTGTAAATTAAAGCAGGCAAATATGGCGACAAACAGAGAAAATATATACATTCCATTGGAGGATGTAGAAAGCGAACACTGTGCATTAATCGTTGAAAAGGGATTGGCACAGGTAAAAGGCGTAGAAACCCATAAAGTAGAGCTGAACAATCGAAGGGCAGTGATTACAGTAGATAGCAATGAAACCGTAGGCGAGGCTGTTAAGGCAATTAAAGATTTAGGTTACGGAGTTCCTACGGTTAAAAGTGCTTTTCCGGTATTGGGCATGACCTGTGCATCCTGTGCGGGCAGTGCCGAAAGCATTGTGAAATACCAACCGGGAGTAGTTAATGCTTCCGTGAACTTTGCAACGGGCAATCTTACCGTGGAATATCTGCCCAATATGACCGATGCCTCCACCCTGCAAAAAGCGGTTCAGGGAGTAGGTTACGACCTATTGATTGAAGACGAAACCAAGCAGCAGGAAACGCTCGAAGCCATCCACGAAAAGAAATTCCGAACCTTGAAAAACAAGACCATTTGGGCAATTATCCTTTCCCTGCCCGTGGTAATCATAGGAATGTTCTTTATGGATATGCCCTATGCAGACCCGATAATGTGGCTCTTTTCCACGCCCGTTGTAATATGGTTGGGCAGGGATTTTTTTGTAAACGCTTGGAAGCAGACAAAGCACCGTTCCGCCAATATGGATACGCTGGTGGCATTGAGTACAGGTATTGCCTACCTGTTCAGTGTTTTCAATATGCTGTTTGCCGACTTTTGGCATCAACGGGGACTGCATGCTCACGTATATTTTGAAGCGGCTGCCGTTATTATCGCATTCATCCTCTTGGGAAAACTGCTGGAAGAAAGAGCCAAAGGCAACACCTCTTCAGCCATTAAGAAGCTGATGGGCTTGCAGCCAAAAACGGTCATCGTGGTACAGGCGGACGGAACGGAAAAGCAGACCGCTATCGAAGACGTAAGCGCAGGCGATGTGATACTCGTAAAGCCCGGTGAAAAGATTGCGGTAGACGGCATGGTCATATCGGGCAATTCGTATGTGGACGAAAGCATGTTAAGCGGTGAGCCTGTACCTGTATTGAAAAAAGAAAAAGAAAAAGTATTTGCAGGAACGATTAACCAAAAAGGCAGCTTCCGGTTCAGGGCGGTAAAAGTGGGCAAAGAAACCATGCTTGCCCACATCATCAAAAGGGTGCAGGATGCACAGGGAAGCAAAGCACCCGTACAGAAACTGGTCGATAGGATTGCGGGCATCTTTGTTCCCACAGTGATAGGTATTGCCATCCTGACATTTACGCTATGGTTGATTTTGGGAGGCGAAAACGGGGTTGTTCAAGGTCTGTTGGCAGCCGTTACGGTATTGGTCATTGCCTGCCCCTGTGCTTTAGGCTTAGCGACACCCACCGCTATTATGGTAGGCGTTGGTAAAGGTGCTGAAAATGGCATTTTGATAAAGGATGCCGAAAGTTTGGAACTGGCCAAAAAAGTAAATGCCATCGTTTTGGACAAAACCGGAACCATCACCGAGGGAAGACCACAGGTAACGGGCATTAAATGGCTGAACAATGAGGACACTGCAAAAGAAATCCTTTTGAGCATCGAAAAGCAATCCGAGCATCCATTGGCAGAAGCCGTAGTGAAGCATCTTGGCGATGTAGCGACCACTTCTTTATCCATGTTCGACAGCATTACGGGCAAAGGCGCAAAAGCAGACCATGACAACGAAACCTATTATGTAGGCAACAAAAAGCTATTGGCAGAAAACAACATTGTCATTGCCGGAGAATTACAAGACCAGGCCGAAGAATGGGGCAAACAGTCTAAAACCGTTATCTGGTTTGCAAACAGCAAAAAGGCTCTTGCTGTAATCGCTATCGCCGATAAGATTAAAGAAACATCGGTGCAGGCTATCCGGGAAATGCAGGAAATGGGCATTGACCTGTATATGCTGACCGGAGATAATGAAGCTACCGCTAAAGCCATTGCGGAGCAGACAGGCATCAAGCATTACAAAGCCGAAGTTTTACCACAGCATAAAGCCGACTTTGTGAAAGAACTGCAAAGTAAAGGAAAGATAGTGGCAATGGTGGGCGATGGTATCAACGACAGCACCGCATTGGCAACAGCCGATGTAAGTATCGCAATGGGCAAAGGCAGCGACATCGCAATGGACGTAGCCAAGATGACCATCATTTCGTCCGACCTGACCAAGATACCGCAGGCAATACGCTTGTCCAAACAGACCGTAGCCACCATCAAGCAAAACCTGTTCTGGGCGTTTATCTACAACGTAATCGGCATTCCGGTAGCGGCAGGCATCCTTTACCCTGTTAACGACTTCCTGCTCAACCCGATGATTGCGGGTGCGGCAATGGCATTGAGCAGCGTGAGCGTGGTCAGTAACAGCCTGCGGTTGAAGTGGAAGAAATAAAACAGTAAATCTCACAAATCAAACAAGAAATTACACAACAATAACTAACTGAATAGTACGGAAATTTGCATTATCAGATAACTCTAAAATTTGTAAACAATGGAAAATAAACAATTTCAATTCAAGACGAACATCAATTGTGGCGGCTGTATCGCATCTGTAAAGCCGCACTTGGACAAGGCAGAGGGCATCTGCCATTGGGAAGTGGACACGGCCAACAAGGACAAGGTACTTACCGTGAAGTCCGAGGGCATTACCGAGCAGGAAGTAATATCGACCGTGCAAAAGGCAGGCTTCAAAATAGAACCTTTGAACGCCTAAGCCAGCAACTTTTAAATGCCCTTTTTCCGACCAAATTTCCATTAGGTCAGATTGCCCAAAAAGGGCATTTTATCAATTCTAAAAAGGCTTGATTGGCTGCTGTGCATATAGCATTTTTTATTTAGGTATCAATTTTTTGCCTATATAACAAAAAAAATCGTAATAACGATATAAAAAATCAATTTTATTAGTAACTTTGTTGCGTTGAAAAATTTAAGAGTACATATAGGCCTTTTGACTTTGTTCTGTCTGGTTTTCTTTATGATGCCAAGTCAGAGTTATGCCTGCTCCAAAAATTCAACAAAAACCGAGCGGTCTTCCTGCTCAAAAGAGAAATCCAAAAAATCAGAGCATAAAAAAGGTTGCAAGGGCAAATCCTGCAAAAAATGCAAAAGCGGCAACTGCGATGGTGGTTGTTCACATAGCTCTTGCAGATGCAGTGTTTCAACGACCTCCCTATACTTACCAATCCCAATCGAATTAAGTGCAAAAAACCAATTTGCTGAAATTAAAAAGCAAAAATTCGGTTTCAAGCAAGCCCACTATTCTTCAGGCTACTCTTCCATTTGGCAACCGCCTAAAATAAGCTAAAACTATGGCCTGATAGCCATAGGTGTGCCTTGTCAAAAGCTATTTCGGCTTTTGCAAATCCCCTATTTGTACTATTTATTTAAAATTCAAGGGAAATGGGTTTGCTAATACACCTTTCCCGAAAATGTATATTATTATGAAATCATTATCAAAAATAGTGATGGTAATCGCCGTATTACTATCATCAATAAACGTGTTTGCACAAATCAAGAATGCGAAAACAGAAACCGTAAAAATTTATGGCAATTGTGGTATGTGCAAAACCACCATCGAAAAAGCAGGTAACGAAAAAAAGGTAGCCAGCGTGGAGTGGAACAAAGATACCAAGATGGCTACGCTCACCTATGACGGCGACAAAACAAATCAGGATGAAATCCTGAAACGTATCGCTTTGGCTGGTTATGACAGTGAGAAGTTCCGTGCGCCAGATGACGTATATGCTAAACTGGCTGGTTGCTGCCAGTATGATAGACCAGTGAAGACGGTTGCCAAAAACAAGGAGGCGGGAATGGACATGAATGCCGGACATGGCAATCACGACCATAGTCAAATGGCAGCTAACAAAGATGCAGCCCAAAACCAATCACAGCTAAAGGCTGTATTTGACAACTACTTTTCAGTGAAAGATGCTTTGATAAAAACCGATGCGGCGACCGCATCTGCCAAAGCCGCTGAATTGGCTGCATCCCTTAAAGCAGTCGATATGAATAAGCTATCGGCAGAGGAACATACGGCTTGGATGAAAGTGATGCAGGACTTGACGGCCAATGCGGAAAGCATTTCAAAATCAAAAGATGTTGCAAAACAAAGAAGTGCTTTTGCGGCACTTTCGGGAAGCATCTACACACTGGCCAAAGTGTCTAAACAGGATACTCCCGTTTATTACCAGCACTGCCCTATGTACAATGGAGGTAAGGGAGCCAATTGGCTAAGTAAAGAGAATGCTGTTAAAAACCCATATTACGGCTCACAGATGCTTACCTGCGGCAGTACGGTCGAAACCATTAAATAACAGGTCTGAAAGCTATGGTACAGTACAATGACATGGTGGAGGCGCTTAAAGACCTAAGACAGCGTGGATACAGTATGGACTTTAGTCTGTTGCCGGACTGCCTGTACTGTGCGTCAAGGAGCCTGAAACTAAAACTGGAGGATTTTACGGTTACGGAAACCCATAGGTTAAAAGCCTCGACAGCAGTCCTGATAACAATGCCGTGATTTATGCCATATCGTCCAATGATGGTAAGAATAAAGGCGTACTTGTGGATGCCTATGGTGCTTATGCCGAAGAAATGACCCATGAGATGGCAAAAAAATTAAGTGCAACATAACTTTTAAAACCCCTTATTATGAAAAAATACACGTGTCCCATGCACCCGCAGGTGCTAAAAGACGAACCAGGCAAATGCCCGCTTTGTGGCATGGCACTGGTTCCCGTTGGCGGTAGCTCAGTTTCTCATGTACAAAAATCAGGACATGGGCATTCCGGGCATTCTCATCATAACCAAGCCAGAGATAGCTTTAACAAACATGAGGGGCATCATACAGGCGATTTTCTCGCTCGTTTTTGGATAAGCCTCGTCATTACAATCCCTATCCTGCTCCTGTCACACATGATACAGCAATGGTTGGGTTTCAGACTTGCTTTCAATGGAGATAAATATGTGCTGCTGGCATTGGGTACAGTGATTTATAGCTATGGAGGCTTGCCGTTCCTAAAGGGAATGATTGGCGAGGTGAACGCCAAAGCCATAGGAATGATGACACTTGTTGCTATCGCTATATCCGTAGCCTATGTCTATTCCGTAGCCGTTGTATTTGGCTTGCAGGGCATGGACTTCTTTTGGGAACTGGCTACGCTTATCGACATCATGCTGTTAGGGCATTGGCTGGAAATGCGTTCCCAAATGGCTGCTTCACGGGCTTTGCAATCATTGGTTGCTTTGCTGCCTAACGATGTCACGGTGGAGCGAAACGGAGAAGCGGTAAAAATAAAGCTTGAAGACCTGCAAAGCGGTGAAACGGCTATCATAAAACCGGGTGAAAAAATTCCAGCCGATGGATTGGTACTGGAGGGGCTTTCGTATATCAACGAGAGCATGCTTACCGGAGAAAGTATTCCCGTGAAAAAGGAAAAGGACGGAAAGGTCATCGCAGGCTCTATCAATGGCGATGGTGCGCTGAAAGTTAAGGTAACAGCCGTTGGAAAAGACAGCTACCTGAACAGGGTTATCAATCTTGTGCAGGAGGCACAAGCTACTAAGTCCAATACGCAAAACCTTGCGGACAAAGTTGCCAAATGGCTCACCTTTATTGCCATTGCCGTTGGCATAGGCACATTTGCCTATTGGTATGCAAGCAGTGGAGATATTGCCTTTGCGCTTGAAAGAATGGTGACGGTAATGGTAACGGCCTGCCCGCACGCATTGGGCGTGGCTATCCCGTTGGTGGTCGCCATTTCCACAACGCTATCGGCGACCAATGGTCTGCTCATCCGCAACCGCACAGCATTTGAAACCACCCGAAAACTTTCCACTGTCATTTTTGATAAGACCGGAACGCTCACCAAAGGTTCCCATGCCGTAGAAAAGGTTATACCGTTAACAGACGAATATAATGCCGATGAGGTTATCCAGTATGCTGCCGCAGTACAGCAAAATTCGGAACACCATATCGCAAAAGGCATTATGGCTACATTGAAAGAAAAGAGGCTTGCGTTATGGAAGTCTGAAAACTTTAGCTATATGCAGGGTATAGGTGTAAAAGGTGTTGTAAACGGAAAGAGTGTTGTAGCTGGTGGCCCGAATTACTTCACCGAAAACCACCTTTCTTTGCCGGAAATTCCAACCGAAATTAATCAGGAAGCCGAAACAGTAAACTTTGTTCTCATTGATGACCGGGTAATCGGCCTCATTACTTTGGCAGACAGCATCCGTGAGGGGTCGGCACAGGCGATTGAGGAACTCAAAAAAATGGGCATCAAGTCCTTTCTGCTCACGGGGGATAACGACAGGATTGCTGCTGCCGTAGCCGGAAAATTGGGTATGGACGGGTATTTGGCCAATGTGCTTCCGCATAACAAGCAGGAGAAAGTAAAGGAGTTTCAGGCAAAAGGCGAAATCGTAGCAATGACTGGTGATGGTGTAAATGATGCACCTGCACTGGCACAGGCAGATGTTGGAATTGCCGTGGGTTCCGGTACGGACGTGGCTGCCGAAACAGCGGATATCATATTGGTAGACAGCGACCCGAGGGATGTGGTCAAACTGATTGACTTCGGCAAACTTACCTACAAAAAGATGGTACAGAACCTGATATGGGCGGTTGGCTACAACGTGGTGGCAATACCGCTTGCGGCAGGCGTACTCTATCCGAATTTTGTTTTAAGTCCCGCTATGGGTGCTGTGCTGATGAGTGTAAGCACCATTGTAGTGGCTATTAACGCAA
Source organism: Epilithonimonas sp. (assembly GCF_032055105.1). Taxonomy (GTDB): domain Bacteria; phylum Bacteroidota; class Bacteroidia; order Flavobacteriales; family Weeksellaceae; genus Epilithonimonas. Next base: position 17,081 of record NZ_DAMBRK010000009.1, on the reverse strand, counting down.
GTTTTTTAAAAATCAAAAAATAAATAAAAATGAAAAATCTAACATTATCAATCATTGCTGTTATCATGGCATTTGTAACAGTATCATGCAATCAGGCATCCAACAAAAACGAGCAGTCTTCAAGTGATACTGCTGTTGTATCACAAGAACAGTCAGCTTCCCAACCAAAAGAGGATGATACGGTAGCTGCGCCCGTTGTGAGTGAAACTCCGAGCAGTCAGGAAGCAAAAGCAACAGGAAAAGAAGAAGCAAAAAACTTTTCTATTGCGCCCATAGTTACCGATTATCTGTCCTTAAAGAACGCCCTTGTTTCGGACGATGACAAAGCTGCCGCCAGTTCAGGGAAAAAGCTGTTAGCTACCCTGAATAAAGTGGACATGAAAGCCGTTCCTGCCGATAAGCACAAAAAGTATATGGACATAGCGGACGATGCTAAAGAACACGCAGAACATATCGGGGAAAATGTCGGCAACATCCACCACCAGCGGGAACATTTGGCCTCGCTTGGCGAAGATTTGAAAGACCTGATTGATTTGTTCGGTACATCGCAAACATTGTATCAGGACCATTGCCCGATGTTCAATGACGGTAAGGGTGCTGTTTGGTTCAGCGAAAACAAGGAAATCAAAAACCCTTACTACGGTTCTAAAATGCTGACCTGCGGTAAGGTGGAAAAAACAATTAACAGCAAATAAAATTCAGGGTTATGGAAAATATGCAAAACAGTCACCATGCGGGTCATTCCTCGGAGCATGGCACGCACAATACAAAACATGCTTCGGCCATGTACAAACGCTTTGCGGTGATGGCTGTCGCAATGTTCGCAGTGATGTATTTTATCATGTACGCCATGATTGACGGGTGGCAGAACCTGATACCCAATATCAACAATTTGTACATGACCCTGCTGATGACCTCGGCAATGCTGCTTATCGAATTAGCGATAATGAAAGTAATGTACCCCAACAGGAAGATGAATTGGGCGATAGCCATCATCTCGGTTGCTGTTGGCATCTTTTCATGGTTTGGTATCAGGGAACAAATCAATGTCGGGGACAAGCAGTTTGCAAAGGGTATGATACCCCATCACGCAGCAGCCATATTGATGTCTGAAAAGGCACACCTGACCGACCCGGAACTGATAGAGCTGCAAAAAAATATACTTAAAACCCAAGCGGAAGAAATTGAACTAATGAAGCGCAAGCTAAAAGAGTTTGAAGAAAGTAAATAATAAAATTTAAAAAAACAAGTTTGGACATGAACAAAATAATAATTGGCTTTATTTCCTTATTAACCCTGCTATTCACCGCTTGCGGTCAGGCGGGGTCAAATAAGGATGAAGCGGAACAGCAGCATTCGCAGGCAACTCCGGAAAGCAACGGACATACTACCCAAATAGGTGAATTGGTTCCATCGGATGAAGTCTGCATGGTCAACGATGCCTATATCGGCAAAAAGCAGTTTGAAGTAAAATTTGATGGTAAAACCTATTACGGATGTTGCGAAATGTGTAAGGAACGTATTCCAAAAGATGCGACCGTGCGGATGGCGATAGACCCCTATTCCCATAAGCAGGTAGACAAAGCTAATGCGGTGATTGCTGTGACAGGAAATAACGGTGAAGTTTCTTATTTTGAAAACAAGGAGAATTATGCCAAGTATGTGAAAAAACAGTAGACACAAAAAGATGAAGCCACAATAAAATAATTATGACCATAAAGAAGAAAATCATATTGGGGCTGGCTGTCGTCCTGATTGCCATACAGTTCTTTCAGCCCTTACGGAACCAGGCGGTTGAAGTGCCAGCCACCCATATCGAAAGGGTGTACGCCGTACCCCAAAATGTAAAGGCTATCCTTGTTCAGTCCTGTTATGACTGCCATAGCAACAATACCCATTATCCGTGGTACAGCCGTATCCAGCCCGGCGCATGGTACATGGCAGAGCATATAAAAAAGGGGAAAGAGGAACTCAACTTTAGCGAATTTGGCGACTATTCTGTCCGCAGGCAGCGAAACAAGTTCAGGGCTATGGCCGGGCAGGTTAAGGACGGGGAAATGCCGTTGTCATCATACACACTAATTCATCGCAATGCAGTATTGTCACCGGAGGATAAGCAGGTTTTGATAGCGTGGTTTAGCACAATGGAAGACAGCATTAAATAAAATTTTTCAAATCATGAACAGATATAATAAAATACCTATAAGAATTTTGCAAACAGTGCTGATACTGCTTTGCACGCAAACGCTGTTTGCACAGAGAGTGGTGCATTACGAGCTGTATGTAAAAGATACGCTTGTCAACTATGCAGGTAAGCAAAAAAGGGCAATTGCCGTAAACGGGCAAATCCCCATGCCCACCCTTACCTTTACCGAGGGCGACACTGCCGAAATAGTGGTGCACAACCAATTGAAAGAAAGCACATCACTTCACTGGCATGGTGTGTTCCTGCCCAATAAAGAAGACGGTGTGCCCTGGCTTACACAAAAACCCATCGCACCGGGCACAACCTACACCTACCGTTTTCCGATTATCCAGCATGGTACGCACTGGTACCATTCCCACTCAGGATTGCAGGAGCAGATTGGCATGTACGGAAGTTTTATCATGAAGAAAAGAAGCGATGATAAGACATTCAGAAAAGGAATTGACGATTTGCCGACCGTTCCAATTATATTAAGTGAGTGGACAAATCTTAACCCCGATAATATCAACCGTATGCTACACAATGCAAATGATTGGGCGGCCATTAAGAAAGACGCAACACAATCATATGTTGAAGCTATTAAGGAGGGAAAATTAGGGGTAAAGGTAAAAAACGAGTGGAAGCGGATGCTGGCGATGGATGTCAGTGACATTTACTATGATAAAATCCTAATAAATGGTAGCCATAGCACCGATTTGAAAACAATTGATGGTAAAAAGCTAAAAGCAGGCGACAAAGTCAGATTGCGTGTTTCCAATGGAGGGGCGTCTTCATATTTCTGGCTACGGTATGCTGGAGGAAAAATTACAGTAGTAGCGAATGATGGGAATGATGTTGAGCCTGTAGAGGTGGACAGGTTAATCATTGCCGTTTCTGAAACTTACGATATTGTAGTGACTATCCCTCAAGATGGTTTGGCTTACGAGTTCTTAGCAACAACCGAAGACAGGACACAATCTGCGAGTTACTTTATAGGTGATGGGGTCAAACAGCTTATTTCTCCACTCCCACGATTGAAGTATTTCGAGGGGATGAAGATGATGAACGATATGATGAAAATGAATGGCGATTTGGACGATATGGGCATGAAGATGAGCCTTAACAAAATGGACATGAATGTAGTGATGTATCCCGAAATTACCGGAGATGCAACAAAAAAAGCAGACCACAGTAAGCATGAGGGTATGGATATGGATAACGACGCTAACCGTTACAACGCTAATGCCTTGGGAGACATCAAAACATTAAATTATGCTATGTTGCAATCACCTTATAACACCTCTCTTCCAAATGATGCGCCTGTAAAAGAGTTGAAATTCACACTTACTGGCAACATGAACCGCTATGTATGGAGCATGGATAATAAAATACTTTCGGAAACTGACAAAATACCTGTAAAAAAAGGAGAAATTCTACGGATTACCATTTATAATAATTCAATGATGCGGCATCCAATGCATCTTCACGGATTTGATTTCAGGGTGATAAACGGAAAAGGCGAAAAATCGCCGCTTAAAAATGTGTTGGATATCATGCCTATGGAAATAGATACCATTGAGTTTTTAGCAAATGAGGAAGGTGATTGGTTCTTTCATTGCCATATATTATATCACATGATGGCGGGAATGAACAGGGTCTTTGAAGTTGGAGACTACAATAACCCCTATCTACCCGACAAGGCAAAAGCCTATAAAGAATTGCAAAGAGAAAGTAATATGCCTCATTTTATGGCACAAAACGATTTTGCAACCAATGGTAATGATGGAGAAGCTATGCTAATGAATGCACGCTACCAATTAGGAACAGAATGGCGTTTAGGCTATAATAGTATGCACGGTTATGAAGTAGAAACCCATTTAGGTAGATACATTGGAAAGATGCAATGGTTCATGCCCTTTGTAGGTTTTGATTACCGCTACCGTAAAATGGGAGAAGATGAACACGAAAAGAACATATTTGGACAAACCAACAAGAAAGACACCCGCAGGGCGTTCAGTTTAGGGTTTATGTATACGTTACCTATGCTGGTCAATTTTCAGGCAGAAGTATATCATGATGGAATTGTGAGATTGCAGTTAATGCGTGAAGATATACCAATTTCAAAAAGACTAAGAGGTGGTTTTATGGTGAATACCGACTTAGAGTATATGGGAGAACTTAGGTATATCATTAATAAGAATATAGGTATACGTACCCACTATGATAGCGATATGGGCTTTGGTGTGGGGCTGACATTGACTTATTAAAATTAAATAACTAAGGGTTGTAAACTGCATAACCGTAAAAAAATATCGGTAAAAAAAAGGAGGTGATGCAGGTGTAATTCGCAAAGACTAACCTGCATCATACTACAACCCTTTAAAGTATGCAACAAAAATCTATCTATCGTTCCATCATCAATACGGTAGAGGTTGAATTTTTTTAAGCAGTAATTGCATCATAAGCTAATACGAACAGTGTTAGCTTTTCTGTATTAACCAATAATATATTACATCAAAATGAAGCGAATGGATAAATTTTACAATGAAACATATCTTAAATTGGAAACTGCAATCCAGGAACTGGAGATTGAAACCGACTGCCTCATAAAAAGAATTGAAGCCGTTATACACCATATCATACAAAGCCTTGCCGACTTAAAGGACGGATTTTATTTAAAGAAAGTAATTTCTTGGATAAGATTGCAGAAATTCAAAATGTTGTGATAAACAAGACAGGAACAATGACGGAAGGTGTATTCGAGGTTCAAGAAGTGAATATTAATTCTGATTTTAATAAAGATGAGTTACTTCAAATGATCAATGCTTTGGAAAGTAATAGTACACATCCTATAGCAACAGCAATTCATCAATATGTCGGTGAAATCAATCAGTCTCTTGACCTTCAAAATGTAAAAGAAATTGCGGGACACGGTTTGAAAGCAAACGTAAAAGGCAATGAATTGTTTGTCGGGAATTTTAAATTAATGGATAAGTTTAACATCAAATATGACATTAATCCTGCTGATATTATCTACACAGTCATTTCAATAGCTTACAAGGGAAAATTTGCCGGCTATATTACCATTGCTGATAGTATTAAAGAAGATGCAAAATTGACTGTGGAAAAAATGCATAGATTGAATATAAAAGCCACAATGCTGAGCGGAGATAAAGGTACAGTTGTAAAATTTGTTGCAAAAGAACTGGGAATTGACAAAGCTTTGGAGTCTTGCTTCCTGAGGATAAGGTAAACAAGATGAAAGAAATAAAATTCAGAAATGAAAGTGTGGCATTTGTTGGAGACGGTGTCAATGATGCTCCGGTTGTTGCATTGACTGACGTTGGAATTGGTATGGGAGATTTAGGAAGTGATGCTACAATTGAAACAGCTGACGTTGTGATTCAGGATGATAAACCGTATAAAATTCCTATGGCAATTAATATTGGAAAGAAGACCAAACTAATTGTATGGCAGAATATTATCTTAGCGTTTGTAGTGAAAGCTGTTGTTTTGGTTTTAAGAGCAGGTGGATTAGTTACAATGTGGGAAGCTGTTTTTGTAGATGTTGGTGTGGCTTTGCTGGCAATTTTAAATGCTGTGAGGATTCAGAAAATGAAGTTTTAATTAGCAGAACTTTAATGTATTAAAAAAATGGCGCCAACTGAAGACAGTTGACGCTATTTGGCATTTGTGATGTTGACGCACGTCTATACAAACACTTTTGTTGATGATTTGATTCGATTAAACCAAATTAAAAAAGAATTGGGCTATGATTAATTTAGTATTTAATTTCTTATATTTAGAAACCATAATTTAAATATTGAAAATAATCGAAGTCGACATAGTTTTACTTTAATTTACTTCAATCGTCTTTACTTATTACAAGAATATTCTTATGCAAAAATATGTAGAAGACCTTGTTAGCCTGTTGAGATAATCGAACTTATTCGAAATTATAATTTGGTCATTAAAAAGTATATTGTTGCCACAAGATTTACAAAAAGTGAAATACGATTTATTGCCAGTTTTTGCATCGGTGAAAATTTCGCTGTCCCATTTAATAACCATTTCCCAACTGTCCCACTTTCTCATTTTATTAACAAAAGGATTAAATGAGCATTTGACTTCAAAATGCTTCTTGTTTTTATCATTTTCAAAAATAACTAGCTGAGTTTTCATCTGGAGAGGTTTCTTCAACGATGGGTAATTTAGGTTTCATTGTATGGATTTTTAGTTACTGTTAATGACTACTGCATTTTTTGTCTCGGTAATCCAATCTCATGTTCTTGCGGATAAGGCTTTCTTTGCGTCATACTAATATCTTCATGCAGAGATCTAGCAGCTTCGAGTGATTTTTCTTTATCCATGGAGTATCTGGGATCAGGGACGAAAGGCATCTTTGCCATTTTATGGATGGTGATTGTAGGAAAATGAAAATCTACTTCGACTGTTCCTAATAACAGATAACATCCTCCACCTTGAAAAGGATATTCCTCCAGACAATTGGGAAAATGTGCCGTATCAAAATAAGCTCCTTCCGCATCGATCCATGTTCCAAAAAACATGGCTCCTCTTTTGGTGGGAACGTGTTTTCTGGAGATTAAATAAGCAAGCATTTTAATCTGTTTTTTATGATATTTTACCAAATCCTTCGCCATGACCGACCCCCGATACTTTGTCTGCAAAAGATCGAATGGACTGAATGACACAGGAAATCCCAATATTTCAATTTCATCAAAAGCATCTTCAAAAGGATTTTTAACAATCACAGGAAGTTTGTATTCTTTTTGGGGTTCGTCTAGTAAGGTTGGCTGCCTTATTGTTGGCTGGTCATTACCAAAGAGGAATCTTGCCTGAATGAGCAGGTCATGCTTCTGTTTTCCGGTAAACCTAAATGCACCGATAAAGATTAGCGTCTGCAAACTTTCTATTCCAATAGGTATTCTCTTAACGAAATTTTCCAAAGAAGTATAATCTCCGTTTTTACGTCTCTCTTCAGGGATCATCATGGCGATTTTTCCTTCTACCTTTTCGATATGCATTAATCCTAAATAGACATCTTGACCATAGACTGTTGTTTGATATTCGCTTAGGTTGACACAGGGATTGTTAATGGTTGCGCCAGACATTTTCGCTTCATGTACATAGACTTCAGTCCTGTAAAATCCACCACCATTATTGATGGCACAAACCATGAATTCGATAGGATAGTAAACCTTAAGATATAAACTCTGATAGCTTTCAACAGCATAAGAGGCTGAATGTGCTTTACAAAAAGAATACCCTGCAAAGGACTCAATTTGCCGGTACACTTCTTTTGAGAGTTGTTCAGGATGTCCTAAATCTTTACACGATTCAAAAAAATGATCTTTCACCTTTTGTAAAGCAGATAAAGATCTTCCTTTACCACTCATCGCCCGTCTTAAGACATCACCATCGGCTGCTGACAGTCCTCCAAAATGCAGTGCAATTTTAATGACATCTTCCTGATAGACCATGATGCCATAAGTCTCACCTAATTCTTTTTTGAAAACATCATGAAAGTATTCAAATTTTGTCGGGTTGTTATGTCTGAAAATATATTCCTTCATCATTCCGCTCTGAGCTACGCCTGGACGGATAATGGATGAAGCGGCAACCAATGTTTTATAATCTTCGCACTTAAGCCTTCTTAAAAGCCCACGCATTGCAGGACTTTCGATATAGAAACAACCTATCGTTTTCCCTATACTAAGGAATTCATTGCAATTTGCCTCATTTTTTGATAGGGTAGTATCTCTGATATCAACGGTAATACCTCGTTTCTCTTTGATCAAGTCAACAGTATCTTTAATCGTTCCCAGTCCTCTTTGGGATAAGATGTCAAACTTTTCAAAACCTATGTCTTCAGCCGTATGCATATCAAATTGTACAATCGGAAATCCTTTTGGTGGCATTTCTAATGCGGTATAATTGGTAATGGGTTCTTCAGAAATTAGAATTCCGCATGAATGCATACTTCTTTGATTCGGAAACTTTTCCAGGAGCTTACCGTATTTATGAACCAACTTAAAAACAGAATTATCATCATGCTCACTCATCGGTCTTGTTGCAAGTACGTCCAATTCCTCTTTTGGTAAACCAAAAGCTTTTCCGACTTCCCTGAAAATGGATCGATATTTAAACTCAACATTGGTTCCGCAAAAGGCTACATGGTCTTTGCCATATTTGTTGAAGATGTATTCAAGAATGATGTCCCGGGTATTCCAGCTCCAGTCGATGTCGAAGTCGGGAGGAGTTTTACGGTTAAGGTTCAAAAATCTTTCAAAATACAGATCAAGTTCCAACGGACAAATATCGGTTATTCCAAGACAGTAACTGACAATGGAATTTGCACCGCTTCCTCGCCCTACATGCATGAATCCCATTTTGTTGCTGTACTGAATAATATCCCAGGTAATGAGAAAGTAGCCACTGAATTTTAAATGATCAATAACGGCTAGTTCTTTTTCGACTCTGGCTTTAGCTTCGGGATGAACATCTCCATATCTTACTACCATCCCTTCGTTTGCTAACCGAGTCAGCAGTTTAAAATCATTTTCTCTGCTGTCTGTAAAGTACTGCTTATTTTTTGGGGTTGAAAAATCGTAATCGAAAGTGCATTGATTAATAACGGCGGCAGTATTATGGATAATTTGAGGATAATTACGATATTGATCCAACAGTTCTTTTTTACCGACAAAGGTTTCTGTTTCCTTGCAATAATCTTCAGCGTCTAATTTACTGATGAGGGTATTGTTGTCAATGGCTCTCAATATTTTGTGAAGATTGTACTCCTGTCGGGTTGTAACGGTCACAGGTTGTAGTATGACCATTTTACTGATCCATTTTTTAAGTTGAGGTTTTATAAGCTGATTAAGTTCTTCGGGTCTAATACCTATATATTCAAAATCTTGCAACACTTCCGGAATGTTGTGTAATGGGTATATGACAAGGGTGTTTTGAAGCATCGGATTATGCTTTGGAATTTCTACTCCATCACAATTGTAATGGGTGAGTAGCGTGTTGATCTCTCCAACACTTTTTTGATTTTTAGCCAGACATATATAATACAACTTGCTATCAACTCTGATTTCCACTCCCACAATAGGCTTGATATTGTTTTGAGTGCACAGCTTAAAAAAATCATAAATACCTGTTACCGTATTGATATCAGTCAATGCTACAGTTTGCAGTTGATAATCGACAGCCTGACGAACCAATTCCTGAATAGAAATGGTGCCGTATCGGAGGCTGTGATAAGAATGACAGTTGAGAAACATAATTTCTTATTTTATTTTAATAATCCGGATGCTCTGCCTACACTGGTCCTTCCAAACCTGTTTTTAATTTTATCCATGGTCTGATATAAAGAAATCAGTTCTTCTGTATCTTCGAAAAGATTCATCTGATGACAGCCATGAACTAATCCAGTAAATTTTACTCCAATCAGCCGAATACGCATCCTACGTGTATATACTTTTTTAAAAAGCTCCAGCACGTATTTGAGCAACGTGTGGTCTGCAGATGTGTACGGTATCCGGCATTGTTTGGTTTCTGTATCAAAATTGGAATACCTTATTTTAACGGATATTGTTGAAGTCAACCACTTTTCCTGACGCAGCTGAAATGCCAGTTGTTCCACCATACCGGATAGAATACTTCTTAAATTCTGAAGATCAATGGTATCTTCTGCGAAAGTTGTTTCAGTTGAAATGGATTTTCTTTCTGAATATTGGATGACAGGATTGTTATCAATACCATTGGCTTTCTTCCAAAGTTCAGTTCCGTTCTTTCCAATCAATTGTTGCAATACATCGACTGGCATTTGAGAAAGGGTTTCAATTTTTCTGATACCCAACCTTGAAAGCAACTGAAAGGTGACATCGCCCACCATAGGAATTTTTTTAACCGATAATGGATTTAAGAACGGCTGAATTAACTGAGGTTTTAATTCTAATTTCCCGGTAGGTTTAGCCTCCCCGGTTCCTATTTTTGAAACCGTTTTATTGGTGGAAAGAGCAAAGCTTATAGGTAAGCCTGTGTTTTTCATAACGGTACTTGCAATTTCAGAAGTCCATTGATAGCATCCGAAAAATTTATCCATCCCGGAAAGATCAAGATAAAACTCATCTACGCTGGCCTTTTCCAACACAGGGACTTTTTCCTGAATGATTTCTGTTACTAAATGTGACATATTGGAATAATATTCCATATCACCTTTGATGACCTGAGCTTCGGGACATAAACGTAAAGCCATCCTTATAGGCATTGCAGAACGAACACCGAATTTTCTTGCTTCATATGAGCATGAGGCTACCACACCACGGTCTCCACCTCCTATGATTACAGGAATACTGTTCAAACTGGAATTCTTCAGTCTCTCACAAGAGACAAAGAAGGTATCCAGATCCATATGAACAATTGATTTTTCCATGCTTCAAAATTATTACGTTTTGTAGCAAAAAATTGTATATTTGTTGCTATAAATTATAGCAATGTCGATTTTTTCAGAAAACATGCGGTATTTAAGAGGTAGGTTAAATCTTTCACAACAAAAGGTAGCTGATGATCTTTTAATTACCAGAGGCAGATATGGTAAGTATGAAGACGGTGCCACGGAGCCTCCTCAAGAGATTTTGATTAAAATCTCTAAATATTATAATGTCAGCATCGATTTACTTTTGACAATCAATGTCAGCAAATTTTCTATCGATGAGATTATGGAACTTCCGGACAATAGGATTGTTCTGCCTATTAGGGTTGATAGTGATGGAAACAATGAGATTGAGATTATTCCGCAAAAGGCTTCAATGGGATATCTGAACGGATATAGTGATCCGGAATATATAGAAAGTCTTGAGACTATTTCGCTTCCATTTTTACACCACGGAAAATTTAGAGCTTTTCCAGCTGGCGGCGACTCTATGCCACCCTATAAAGATGGAACCTATATCGTAGGGAAATATATTGAAGACCTCTCTGAATTGAAAGCGGATAGAACTTACATTTTTATTACGTCCAATGATGGGATTACCTACAAAAGGTTTCAGTTTCACGAAGCAGATAGTATATGGGTTAAGGCTGATAATAGTTTTTATGACCCATATAAAATTCCATTGCCGGAAATTAAAGAAATCTGGGAATTTGCCTGTAGTATCAATACAAAAGAATATGAACCTGATGAATTTGCAGAACATTATATTCAAAATTTCATTACAGAGATTAAAACTGATATAAGACAGATCAAAGATAAAATTGGGGGTAGAAATTGAATTCGTTTTGAGATAAAATATAGATATTTTATCTACAACTTCACTTCATAAATAAAAAACTTCCCCTAGGGGAAGCTAAAAACACAAATGATGAAAAAAATCCCACATTAACGGGATAAAACAAATATAGTTATTTCAAAAGAAAATTGCAATGGGACAGCTAAGTTTATTTGATGCAGAAGAATTTTATGAATTTCCAAAAGATCTTTTAGAATACAAAGAGAATTTTCTCAGTAAGCAAGATGCTGATCTTCTTAAAAATTTACTTCTTAAAAACACTCCTTGGGAGCAGCGTACTCAGAAAATGTATGACAAGACGGTTTTAACTCCACGTCTTACAGCTTGGTTTAGTGATAATAGATCTTCTGATTTGGATGGAAATGTATCAGGTGCTAATCATTGGACACCTGAATTGTTATCCTTAAAAGAAAGAATAGAAAAAGAGTTCGGTTATCATTTCAATGGTGTTCTTCTAAATCTTTATCGAAATAACAATGATTCAGTTGCTTGGCACAGAGATAAGGAAAGCAGATACGGGAAACGACCTGTGATTGCCTCGATCAGCCTCGGTGAAACCCGGAATTTTGATTTTAGGAAAAAAGATCATCATCAGAGCAAATACAGTCTTCCTCTTCCTCACGGTTCACTGCTCATTATGAAAGGAGATCTTCAGGAGAATTGGGAGCATCGAATTGCCAAGTCAACTAAACCGATGAAAGAAAGAATTAATCTTACCTTTAGATTGATTAATGAATTGTGATAAATTTGCAGAAATCCTAATGAAGATCGGCTCTATATCGTATGAATAATGACATCAATTTTCAGACTTATTCTCCTACTTCAGTAATCGGGCTTTTTAGTAATGCCCTTAAGCTTCATGCTACCGTAAATTTGATATATCTGAAAGGAAGATATGCTTATGGCGGCGGAAAATCCTATGGGAATTATTATTATGACCTCTTATTTTCAGAAGGTGATCATACTTCAATAGGAGTTCGTATCTCTTCATTACTTAGGAGTAAAATTATTAATAATGAAATTTATACCCTTAGAGGATATATTGAGAAAAGTATTAAAAATTCTTCGATAGAACTGCGATTTGTAGTTGATGAAATCATCCAGCAGGAAGAAAAGTCGATATCGGAAGAGGAATTGGAAAGATACGAGCTAATTCAGCGAAAACTCGAAATAGGATCAAAAGATCTAGAAACTTTGATTAGAGATAAAATGCTCAAAGATGAAAAGGTGAGGATAGCTAATATTTACGGGAATAACGCAATTGTTCAAAAGGATTTTTTAGAAGGTCTGGATGTTTCTGGGCAATATTTTGAGATCGATGACCATAATTGTAATATTACCTCCTCAACAGCAATCATTTCAAAATTGAATGAAATCTCATCTGTGGGGTATGATATATTTGCTTTGGTGAGGGGGGGCGGTGACCGCCAAAGTATGGAGACGTTTAATAATATTCAGCTTTCAGAGTTATTTATTGAACTTAATACATTAACTATCACAGCAATCGGACATACTGTTGATGAAACATTACTTGACAAACTTGCAGATAAACGTTTCCATTTACCTCACGATTATGGAGCGGGATTGCATGCTATAGCGGAAAAATTATCTCATGAACGATCCAATTCAAGAGCTCTTTTAATCGATGAGGTCAAGAAAGATGTGTCCAAACAGTTTTCCGAGCAGGTCAAAACTTTGACCGAACAATTATCCAAAAGAAACGAAGAATTTCAGAAACTTCAGGAATCATCCGTTAAACAACTTCAGGATACGCAGAAGAACTTTAGCGAACAGGAGAAGCAACGAAAAGAAGAATTGGAAAGCTATAAAAAGGAGATGCATACGCTTCATGAAAGGAATATACAGTCTGCAGTCAATGAAAAGACGGCCGCTATGAAAGTGCGATTGGAAACACTTAATCAGGATAATGTAAGACTGAATCAGGAATTACAAAACAGCAAAACTGATTATGTAAAGATCATCTTTGCACTTATATTGGCATTGGTCATCGGCTTTTTTCTGGCAAAAACTCTTTAACATGATCAACTGTTTTACTTGTTCTCGCACACGGTCAGTCCCTGTGTTATAAAATCTCCATAGGAAATCTTCAACCCTGCCCAATTTAGATCGTCCAACCATATCTCTTCAACTTTGCTGATGGATTTGTTCTTATGAGAGGCGCCTTTTGCCGATCCATTTAGGGCATAGACCTTTCCATCATTTGTTCTACCATATATTTCGGTATAACCGGAACAATACACCTCAATCTCATTGACAGAAAATGGCCATTCACCGATGTAGGTTTCTTTAGTGAATTTGAGAGTGTTTTTTTCGGCAGGTGTACTACATGATAGAATTAAAGATAGGATTGAAAGTAAAGAGAAGTTTTTCATAGTTTTAAATATATCACCAAAAGTAATAAAACGATTAAGTTGTTTTTTACGGGAATCCATAAAGTGGAAAATATAAGTGATGTATGTGTTCCATTGATAGTGGGACCGCGCTCAATTGAAGAATATGGAATACTTCTGAAGATCTGACTACAATACTTACCAATTGAACTACTTTTTTAAGAATAACAAATAAGAATTTTGTACTTGAAATTTATTCAGGTTTAAAAACAAAAAAGTTATGCAAAAAAGAAAATTAGGAAATAGTGGATTAGAAGTTTCAGCATTAGGATTTGGATGTATGGGACTCAACTTTTTAGATGGCAAAGGTCTTGATAAAAAAGATGCTGTAAATCTTCTTCACAATGCAGTTGAAAGAGGTATCACATTTTTTGATACAGCAGAAGCTTATGGTCCTTTTACCAACGAAGAACTGGTTGGTGAAGGATTACAGCCGTACAGAAAAGATGTGGTAATTGCTACAAAATTTGGTTGTAAAGATGCTAGTCCGATTATAGGTCTGGACAGCAGACCAGAAAAAATCAGAGCAGTAACCGAGGCTTCTTTGAAACGATTGAAAACAGATTACATTGATTTATTGTATCAGCACAGAGTGGATCCTAACGTTCCGATAGAAGATGTCGCAGGAACGGTAAAAGATTTAATACAGGAAGGGAAGGTGAAATACTTCGGTTTATCTGAAGCAAGTGCTAAAACGATTCGAAAAGCCCATGCTGTTCAGCCTGTATCAGCATTGCAAAGCGAATATTCTCTGTTTTGGCGTGAACCCGAAGATGAAATTATACCTCTGTTAGAAGAGTTGGGAATTGGTTTTGTTCCGTTTAGTCCTTTGGGGAAAGGTTTTCTCACAGGGGTAATCAATAAAAAATTAGAAGATGTTGACCGTAGAAATGTTATTCCCCGTTTCAAAGAAGAAAACATCAAGGCTAATCTTGTATTGGTAGATGCTCTTTCTGAGATTGCTCAAGAGAAAAATATTTCAACAGGACAATTAGCATTGGCTTGGCTATTGGCTCAAAAACCTTGGATCGCACCGATACCAGGCACCACAAAATTACATCGTTTGGAAGAAAATATTGCAAGCACTGAGGTTATGCTAGCAGATGATGAATTGTCGAAGATTGACAAAACAGTAAAAGGGATTACTCTTGTAGGTGACCGCTATCCGGAATTTTTAGAAAAACAGATTGACAGATAAAACGAACAGGAATGCAAAATATCAAAGGAAAGGTAATAGCAATTACAGGTGCCAGTAGCGGCATGGGTAAAGCCATTGCTGTAGAATTGGCAAAGGAAGGCGCAACAGTCGTTTTGGGTGCAAGACGTGCAGAACAATCGCAGCAGGTTGTTGAAGAAATTAAAAACAAAGATGGTGAAGCCATCTTTGTTCCAATTGATGTAAAGAATAAAGCTGATCTGGTTGGATTGGTCAATGCAGCAGTTCAGCATTACGGAAAATTAGATGTCATTGTAAACAATGCTGGGGTGAGTCAATTAAGCAGGATTGATGACTTGGATGTTGATGGATGGGAAGAAATGATTGATATTAATCTTAAAGGCGTTTTGTATGGAATGGCGGCTGCAATTCCTGTTTTCAAAGAACAAGGGTCAGGACATATTGTGAATATTATTTCAACAGCAGGAATAAAGATCGTACCCATGCAGGGGGTCTACGCCGGAACTAAAAATGCGATCCGAACTATTGGAGAAGCGTTTCGTCAGGAATCAGACGGAAACCTGCGTATTACAGGGATTTCACCTGGATTTGTGAAAACAGATTTTGCAAACGGCATTAAGAATGAACAAATGAAATCAGCTATTCAAAATGGAATGGAACAAATGGCTATGGATCCTGTAGCCATTGCCAATGCAGTAATATATGCTGTCAGCCAGCCCGATGATGTTGAAATTGGAGATGTAGTGATTCGTCCATCCAAGCAAAATTGATTAAATTAGTGAATGAAAATGCAGAAACAATCTAAGATCAGTCATATTAAAAGCATATCTCAATTAGTACGTGTGCTGGGATTTCCTGCGCCAATGCATCCTTTGATCGCCTTGGTGGATTATAATGACGTTTCAATTGAAATCTTTCCAAAAGGGCAAAAGGTAAGTCTTGATTTTTATAAGATTTCGTTTAAACCGACCTTTACAGGAGACATTAAATACGGACAGGGATATTATGATTTTGAAGAGGGTGGATTGGCATTTTTAAAACCTAAGCAAATTGTTTTACCACCTGAAGAAATAGAGAGTTACGAAGGTATTGCTCTCTATTTTCATTCGGATTTTATTCGAAATTATCCGTTGGGAAAAACAATAAACCAATATGGGTTTTTCTCTTATGATGTTTCAGAAGCTCTGTTTTTATCAGCTAAAGAAAAAGAGATTATTGCCAATCTATTTGCCTCAATAGCTAATGAACTGAATAATAATATTGACAGCTTTAGTCAGGATGTTTTAGTCTCACAAATAGAACTGTTGCTGAATTACAGCAATCGGTTTTATAACAGACAGTTTATTACGAGGAAAGCTGTTAACCATGATATTATTACCGCTTTGGACAGGCTTTTAAATAATTATTTCGATGAAGAAAACAGCCTGAAGAACGGTTTACCATCTGTTAAATATATCAGTTCGGAATTAAAACTTTCACAACGCTACCTGAGTGATATGTTGAGTTCATTGACAGGATTCAATACACAACAATATATTCAGAATGCAATCATTGAAAAAGCTAAAGAAAAACTATCCACTACAAATCTTTCTGTTTCGGAAATTGCCTTTGGATTAGGTTTTTTAACATTCTCAATCGTTCAGTAAGCTTTTTAAGCTTAAGACAAATGTTTGTCCTTTGGAGTTCAGGCAGTCGTTTAATTGAAAATTGGAAAAATATTTCGTATTGATCACTTTGAAATTGGTGAATCAATTCTCTAGGTTAGTCAATTTTTCCTAATTCCAATAAAGCAGCGCATTGTCCTTTTAAAGTTTCTATAAAATTTTTATATGTTAAATTCATTTTATTCTAATAAATCAAACTTTATTACAAATTCTGTTAAACCAATTCTTGAATTTTATTTAAAAGTTTATTCAATTTAATCTTGTATTTATTATACTCACCCGTAGTGCATTATAAAAAAGGCTACTCATAATACGAAAATTTCGTATATT
>NZ_DAMBRK010000008.1:0-161020 GCF_032055105.1 Epilithonimonas sp. | reverse complement strand
TTTCCTATCAAAATATTATTTAATTTTGTCTAAACTTTTGGGTGCAGTCTATTTTAAGTGGTGTTTTTTTATTTCAAAAATTTGAATTTTCTGACTTTGCTCATTTTATTTGTTAAGTAATTGTTTGAAATTTGGAAAGAATTATAATCATTTTTTGATATAAAATAGTCATTTATACCTTAAGACACTGATATAACACTGTTAATTTAGAGTCATTTGGCTTGATAGATTTTATAAATCAAATTTTAATATTCAATTCACAAAACCTTTGTAATTTCGCTTCTGTTAATTTTAAACAATTTAAAACTTAAATATTATGTCATTAGTAGGTAAATTATTCCCAAGTGTTGCGATCGATGCAATGAGCGAAATGGGCGATGATCTTAAGATCAATGTATTTGAAGAAGCAGTGAATAATCAGCAAAAAGTGATTTTGTTCTGGTATCCAAAAGATTTTACTTTTGTTTGCCCTACAGAATTACACGCTTTTCAGGAAGCTTTACCAGAATTCCAAAAAAGAAACACTGTAATAATTGGTGCATCTTGTGACACAAACGAAGTTCATTTCGCTTGGTTAAACACACCAAAAGACAACGGAGGAATCGAAGGTGTAACTTATCCAATCCTTGCTGATACGCACAGACAATTGGCAAACATCCTTGGGATTGTTGACCAAGATTTGGATTATGATGAGGAAGGAAACGAAGTTTTCACAGGTTCTAACGTAACTTACAGAGCAACTTATTTGATCGACGAAACTGGAAAAATCTTCCACGAATCAGTAAACGATATGCCATTGGGTAGAAACGTGAAAGAATATCTTAGATTGATTGATGCTTATGCACACGTTCAAAAACACGGAGAGGTTTGTCCAGCAAACTGGGAAGAAGGTAAAGAAGCTATGAGTGCCAACAGAAACTCTACTGCTGAATATCTTGCTAAAAACTAATTGATTTTTTAAAATCAATTATCATTTATTATTAACCATTAATAATTGTAAAATGTACATAGAACTAACAGAAGATAACTTACAACAGATTGTAAGTGAGAATGACAAGGTAGTAGTTCAATACGGCGCAACTTGGTGTGGAAACTGCAGAATTATGAAACCAAAATTCAAAAAATTGGCTTCTGAAAATGACGGAATTCCTTTCTACTATGTTGATGCAGAAAAATTACCGGAAAGCAGAAAGTTAGCAACTGTTGACAATTTGCCAACCTTTGCAGTATTTCAAGGTGGAACTTTGAAAAATCAGGTTCAGACCAATCAAGCAGAAAGTCTTAACAATCTTTTCAACGAGATTAAATAATTGAAATAGTATGAAATTACCAATTATAAGACAGTTTTATCAAAACCAAACGCCAGAAAATCTGGAAGCAACTTTGGAAGTTTTGGAAAGTTTTTCAGAATTCCGAAATGTTTCTGAGGAAGACTTGAACGTTACTGGAGAATTGATTACAAACATTTGCGGTGCTTTGGAAGTTCACGCCAACGTTAATAACGGAATGAGCGAAAAAGATGCTTTGAACTCCTTTGCTCAAAAAGTAATGGGTTCAATAGACAAATAAATAGTTTATTTTTTGTAGAAAAAGGCTTTGGAAAGAGATTTCTAAAGCCTTTTTTAATTTTATTAATTTCTTAATGTTTTAAAATTATTCTTTTCTTATTTTTACTTTTCAACAAATCAAAAAACTATGAAAGATTTTATATCAGCTTTACCAAAGGCAGAATTACATTTACATATCGAAGGAAGTTTTGAACCGGAACTGATGTTCGAAATTGCCCAACGAAACCAAATCGAAATCCCATATAAAACCATTGATGATGTTAAGAAAGCTTATCAATTCTCTTGCCTTCAGGATTTTTTGGACATCTATTATGCTGGAGCAGGCGTGTTGATTCACGAGAAAGATTTCTATGATTTGGCAATGGCTTATTATCAGAAATGTTATGAAAACAATGTGATTCATACCGAAATAATGTTCGACCCACAAACGCATACACAAAGAGGAATCGCTTTCGAAACTGTTATCAATGGATTACAAAAAGCAAGATTGGATGCGAAGGAAAAATGGGGAATCAATTCCTTATTTATAATGAGTTATCTAAGACATTTATCAGAAGAGTCCGCTTTTGAAACTTTGAAACAATCACTTCCATATAAAGATTTGATTACTTCTGTCGGTCTGGATTCTTCCGAAATGGGAAATCCTCCCTCCAAATTCAAAAATGTATTTGAAGCGTCTGTAAAAGAAGGTTATACTCCTGTTGCTCACGCCGGAGAAGAAGGCCCATCTGAGTATATTTGGGAAGCTATTGACATTCTCAAAGTTGCAAGAATTGACCACGGAAACAGATGTCTAGAAGATGAAAATCTGGTTCAGGAAATTGTGAAAAGAGATTTAGCTTTAACAATTTGTCCACTTTCCAATCTTGAATTGAGAAATACAGATGTAATGACCAATCATTCACTAAAAAAGCTTTTAGACAAAGGCATCAAAGCTACAGTTAATTCCGATGATCCGGCTTATTTTGGAGGTTATATGAATGCTAACTTTGAAGCAGTTCAAGAAGCATTGAATCTTTCAAAAGAAGATATTATTACCTTGGTTAAAAACTCTTTCAACTACTCTTTTGCAACCGATGAACAGAAGAAATCTTATCTTGAAAAAGTGGATGAGGTTGTTGCTGATTTTAGATAAAACTTAAATATAAGCTTTTTAGAAATGAAACAAATTTTCTTTCTGTTTTTCTTAACATTATCACTAATAGCTTTTTCTCAAAAGAAAATTAACGATACTATCAACTGTAGTTTTAGAGAAAATAAAAGCTCAGTTTGCCCAATTTGCAAAAGTGATAAAAAGGTTTTACCTATATTTTATGGTTTAACGACCGGAAAATTTATGAAGAAAAATAAAAAGAAATATTATTTCGGAGGTTGTGAACTTACCGGCTGTGATCCTCAATATTATTGTAAAACTGATCGTTATAAATTTTAACATTATTCAATTCTTAGGAATTATGTTCTCATTTTTAAATAAGCTACTCCTTAAAAAGACATTAAATATTTTTAATATATGAGACCTTAATTATGATGTGTGTTTTTTTATTTCTGATTAATTTCTTCTGCTTCATCCATCAACTTAAGATAAGTGCTATATCTCGTTTCATCTATTTCTCCAGTTTCTAGTCCTGCAACAACAGCACATTTAGGTTCGTTGATATGCATACAATTATGATATTTGCAATCTCTTCCTTTTTGGAAAATCTCTGGGAAATAATGCTGAATCTCTTCTTTCTCAACATCTATCATCGCAAATTCCCGAACACCAGGCGTATCGATAACAGAACCTCCAAAATCCCAAAAATGCATCTGAGCAAAAGTTGTTGTATGTTTTCCTTTAAGAACAGATTCCGAAATTTCTCCAGTTTTGATGTGTAAATCAGGCTGTAATGCATTAACTAAAGTAGATTTCCCACAACCAGAATGTCCAAAGAAAACGGAAGTTTTGTCTTTTATCTTTCCAACAAGCAAATCGAGATTCAGCTTTGAATAAGAAGATATTTCCAAAGTATTGTAACCAATGTTTTGATACATAGCTTCAATATTTTCTACAATTTCTTTTTCTTCAACACTCAAAGTATCCATTTTGTTGAATAAAATTAATGGAGAAATATTGTAAGCTTCGCAACAAGCTAGAAATCTATCCAAGAATCCTAAGGAAGTCTCAGGGAATTTCAAAGTATAAATAAAGCAAGCAATATCTACATTAGAAGCAATAATATGCGCTTCTTTGGAAAGGTTGACCGATTTTCTGATGAGATAATTCTTTCTTGGGAAAATCTTGGTAATCCAAGCTACATCATCCTGTTCCAAAGAAAACTCCACCTCGTCACCTACAGCTAAAGGATTTGTAAGTCGGGTTTTTATCAATTTGAATTTGCCTCGAATTCTGGCTTCAAAGATTTGTTTTGTCTCAGATTCCAAAACCTGATACCAGCTTCCGGTAGATTTGATGATGATTCCTTTCAAACAGTAGAATTTTGTATTGGGCAAATTTAGAAATTTAAAACTAGCATCTACAAAAAAAGAAGCTAATAATTAGCTTCTTTTCTTTTTATACAATCAATCAGATTATTTATCAATCATAATATGGTTTTGAACCTCGATACTTTCTTCGTGAATAGCTTTGAAAACTTTCTCGATAAACTCTTGAGACATTCCTGTTTCATTCGCCTTTTGAGTCGCGTATTCTGTAATCACTTTCCAACGTTCTGGTTGGAAAATAGCGATATTATTTTCTTTCTTAAGCTTACCAATTTTTTCAGAAACTTTCATTCTTTGAGACAAAAGCTCAATTAATTGAAAATCCATATCACTGATTAAAGTTCTGTGTTTTCCCATATCGTCTTCGTATCCAGAGATATCAGAATTACGAACCTGAAGATTATTAATCATTTCTGCTAAAACTTCTGGTGTGATTTGTTGAGAAGCATCACTCCAAGCATTATCCGGATCACAGTGACTTTCGATAATCGCACCTTGATATCCTACGTTAAAAGCTTCTTGAGCAACTCCAGCCAAGCCAGTTCTGTTTCCACAAATGTGTGAAGGATCAATAAACAAAGGAACATTTGGGAATTGATTTTTGAAGTCTAAAGCAATTTGCCAGTTCGGGATATTTCTGTATTTAGTTTTTTGATAAGTTGAAAAACCTCTGTGGATTGCACCGATGTTTTCCACACCTTGACCTAATAATCTTTCCAAAGCACCAATCCAAAGCGCTAAATCTGGATTCACTGGGTTTTTAACTAAAATTGGTTTATTAGTTCCTCTTAAAGCTTGCGCAATTTCTTGAACCGTAAATGGATTAACAGTAGAACGCGCTCCGATCCAAAGAATATCAACATCCGCTTCCAGCGCTGCAAAAACGTGATGCGCATTAGCAACTTCAGTCGCTGTTTTGAACCCGAATTCTTCCTTTACCTTTTTCAACCAGTTAAGACCAATTACGCCTACTCCTTCGAAACCATTGGGTTTTGTTCTTGGCTTCCAGATTCCAGCACGGAAAGCAGAGATTTCTGCACCGCTTTCTTTCAGTCTTTTGGCAGTTTCCAACATTTGAGATTCACTCTCTGCGCTACAAGGTCCTGCGATGATCATTGGATTTGCAAAGTCATTGATCCAATCGTTTTTTAATTCATTAAGGTTCATATTTTAAATTTTATATATTTTTAAATTAATGCAATAGTATATCTGTTATAAATCTTGATTTATAATTCTTTTCCAAAAAGTTACGTTTAAAAGTTTTAAATGAGTCACAGGAAATTGAATATTCCCGCAGTTTTTTGAGAAAGAAATCTAGTTAGCTAAACCAATAAAATCGGTAATAGTTTCTAAAATTTCTGTGATAAGTTCCAAAAAAGCTAAATAATCCGTCCCAGTAAAAGACAGATTGTGCAGTTGTAAAATATGGAAATTTGTTTAATTCCATTTTATTAATTCCTTTACTTCAAGGAATTTTAGCTTATTTTAATTAATAATATTTCTTCTTGTCTTGAAGAAATCTTGAACAAAGATATAAATTAATACGACATATCAACTATCAAAATAATTATTTGTTGACAGAAATCATAAATTTTTACGACAAGTCAAATCGCATCAAGTCATCCAAATCTTTGAGTAACGGATTGATTTCAACAAATCTTTCGAAGATTTTGCGCTTCGTCATCACTTCTTTTTTGATTGTCAAATCAGTTGCATAATCGATTTCAAATTTAAAATTATTGACTTTGTGTCTGAAATGATTAAAAAACTCTGGACTTACTCTATCAAATTCTGACTTAGCAAATTCTGAAGAATACTTTACAGTCACCTGGTTTTCATCAGATTTTTCTATCTTAAAACTATTGATAGCATTATAGACAAACGTATTGGTCTTTGCCAAATTTTTCACAAAAATCTCCCACTCTCTATCTAAATCTGTTTGTGAGAAATGATTGGAAGGAAGATTCTCATCTTTAATCTCAGAGAATTCATCTTTCTTGATTTCTTCTTTTTTCTCTAAAGCAGCTTTTATACTGAATTTGGAACCGGAGTTAGTTTTCGCAATTGGCGCAGACGCTTTCTGAATTTCTTTCTTTGGTTCCTCCCAAACAGATTTAACAGGTTCAGGCTTTGATTCAGCTTGAACTTTTGTTTCAGGAGAAACAGTTTTATTTTCGGAAATTAAATTAGCTTCAAGAAGTGGCGCTAATATTAAGAACTTTTTTTTTTAGCTTCTAAACCTGCTGTTAGACTTGATAATTGCATTAGCGCAATTTCTACTGTCAATCTCGGGTTTTTGGAATTTTTATAATTGATGTCTGCAAAATTGCAAATCTCAATTCCGTCAATCAGTTGCTGAGCAGACCATTTTTGAGATTGTTCTGCAAACTTAGCTTTGGTTTTCTCTCCAACTTCAATTAGATTCAAAGTTTTCGGATTCTGAGCCATCATCAGGTCGCGGAAATGATTTCCTAATCCGGCAATGAAAATATGTGGGTCGAAGCCTTTTTTCACAATCTCATCAAAAGCTGTCAAAACTCCTGGAATGTCATTTTCTTTTGCTAAATCTACAATTCTAAGATATTGATCGTAATCGAGAATATTCAGAACTTCTGCAGCTTTCTCAAGCGTAATATTCTTTTGGGAAAACGTACTTAGTCTGTCAAAAATAGACAAAGCATCTCTCAAAGCACCATCTGCTTTCTGAGCAATCAGATAAAGTGCATCATCTTCGTAAGTGATACTTTCCTTTTCAGCAATTTTTCTAAGATGCTCTTGAATATCTTCAATCGTAATTCTTTTAAAATCATAAATCTGACATCTCGAAAGAATCGTTGGAATAATCTTATGCTTCTCTGTTGTTGCAAGAATGAAAATAGCGTGCGCAGGCGGTTCTTCCAAAGTTTTCAGGAATGCGTTGAAAGCAGCCTGAGACAACATATGAACCTCGTCGATAATATAAACTTTGTATTTACCAACTTGAGGCGCAAATCTTACTTGATCAATCAATTCTCTGATATCATCAACAGAGTTGTTGGAAGCCGCATCTAATTCATAAATGTTAAATGCAAATCCATCATCATCTGCTGCTCCAGATTTTTCATTGATTTTTCTTGCTAAGATTCTGGCGCAAGTTGTTTTACCAACACCTCTTGGTCCACAGAATAACAGAGCCTGAGCTAATTGACTTTCATCAATAGCGTGTTCCAAAGTATCGGTAACGTGAGATTGTCCAACGACAGTGTCAAACTCTTGCGGACGGTACTTGCGTGCAGATACGATGAAATTTTCCATTGTCCAAAAGTAAGGATTAATTGTGAATTTTGGAAATGGTTTTACCAGATTATTTGTAATTGGGATTAGTATTTTCAGCCTCTGTATTTATTAAAGACAAGTTCTTGCGACAGATTAAATTTGAAGAATTAAATTAGTACAAAAATTAATTATTGATAATTAATCAATGACATTTCAACAGAACTTATCTTTTATATTTAAATTAAGAAATTACTAATTATCATCATTGTTCAGAAATCGTTCGAAACTATCATCATCATTATCATCATCGTATTCGTTCAGCAAATCAGCAATATCATGAGGATTTTGAACATAATCTATAGAAATTCCCGGTGGATTGAAGAGACCCCATCGGTCAGTAACGAACTGCTTTTGATCGAAACCAGCTACCCATTGTAAAAAAAGAGTTCTAAATTCCTCTATCTGACGATAAACAATTGAAAAATATTTACTGTCTTTAAAACCGCGTTTGTTCATTAGATTTCCCAAACCCTCAATATCCAAACAACCACTTCTAATTAATGCAGCACAATACATTTTAGTGTCATATCGCTTGCTCTCCTCTGCTCTAATTAGGTTTTGCGTTATTCTAGAACTAGCTCTAACTATGAGACCATTAAGAAAAACTAAGAATACTTTATTTTCCGGAATCAGTTTAGAGATTGATTGAAGCGTTTCGTCTATTTCCTCTGCCTTTTGATATAAGGGCGATTCGAAAAAAATTTCCATTGGATCCATTTAATGTTTTTTTAGAAAGTAAAGATAACAAAAAAAAGAGAGCAAAAATTTGCTCTCTTTAAAATATCTTGATTGTAAATTTTTACAATTCTAATGCTTTTCTTTCGTCGCCATCCATTAGGAATTCTACCGGATTGTCAATCGCTTCTTTCACAGCCACCAAGAAACCAACAGATTCTTTTCCGTCGATGATTCTGTGGTCATAAGACAATGCAACATACATCATTGGTCTGATAACAACTTGCCCGTCAATTGCCATTGGTCTTTGAAGGATATTATGCATTCCCAAGATTGCAGATTGAGGAGGATTGATAATTGGAGTTGACATCATAGAACCAAAAGTTCCACCGTTGGTAATAGTGAAAGTTCCCCCAGTCATTTCGTCAACACTGATTTTACCATCTCTTACTTTTATTGCCAAATCTTTGATATTAGCTTCAACACCTCTCAATGTCATATTTTCAGCATTTCTAAGAACAGGTACCATCAAACCTTTTGGTCCGGAAACTGCGATAGAAATATCTGTAAAGTCATAATTCACTTTGAAATCTCCATCGATAGATGCATTAACGTCTGGATAAAGTTTCAATGCTCTAGTTACAGCTTTTGTAAAGAAAGACATAAATCCAAGTCCAATCCCGTGTTTTGCAGCAAATTCTTCTTTGTATTGTTTTCTAATTCTGAAGATTTCTGACATATCAACCTCGTTGAAAGTCGTCAACATTGCAGTTTCGTTTTTAACAGAAACCAATCTTGCAGCTATTTTTCTTCTAAGAACTGAAAGTTTTGTAGTTGATTGAGATCTACTTCCACCAGCTGGAGCACTTCCCATTGCAGGAACAGAAGCCGTTACAGCATCATCTTTTGTGATTCTGCCATCTCTACCAGACCCCGTTACTTGGCTTGGCGCAATTCCTTTTTCGTCAAGGATTTTCTTAGCAGCAGGAGAAGGTGTTTGAGCAGCGTAAGTTTCAACTTTTGGAGCTTCTGCTTTTACTGGAGCTGGCTCTTCTTTTTTAACTTCTGCTTTTGGTTCTTCTTTAGGAGCTTCAGCAGCACCTCCTGCAGGTTTTGCAGCATCCATATCGATAAGACAAACCACCTGACCAACTTGCACCACTTCTCCTTCTTCTGCTTTCAAAGTGATAACACCACTCTGTTCAGCAGGAAGTTCCAAAGTCGCCTTGTCAGAATCTACTTCTGCAATTGGCTGGTCTTTTTCTACATAATCACCGTCTTGGACTAACCACGTTGCAATTTCAACTTCTGTGATTGATTCTCCCGGTGAAGGAACTTTCATTTCTAATATTGACATACTAATAATTGTTTTTAATTTCAGAACAGCCGAAACTGTTATTCTTTATAGTTTATTAATTTATTAAGCCGTTACTGGTTTTTTTGCAGGTTCATCATTGCATTGAAAAACCGAATTGATAATTTTGGTTTGGTTTTTCTCAAACATCTTATGACTTCCCGGAGCTGGTGTTCCACTAGCAACCGGAGAAATCAACTGGATATTTGTATCACGGAAGTTTCTTAAGATGAAACTCCAAGCACCCATATTTTCAGGTTCTTCCTGAGCCCAGATTAATTCTTTTTTGTTAGAATACTTATCAAAGATTGAATTGATTTTCTCAAAATCCAATGGATAAACCTGCTCCAGCCTTACCAAGGCTACTTTATCATCATTGATTTCTTCTTTTTTAGCCAATAAATCGTAATATAATTTACCTGTACAAAGTACTACTCTTTCTACTTTTGAAGCATCGGCAGTTGGGTCATCCAAAACAGTCTGGAAACTTCCGTTTGCTAAATCTTCCAATGGAGAAACTACTTTTGGATGTCTCAATAGAGATTTAGGTGTCATAATAACCAATGGTTTTCTGAATCCGAATTTCATCTGTCTTCTCAACAAATGGAAATAGTTTGCAGGAGAAGTAATGTTTGCAACAATGATATTTTCGTTTGCCGCTAGTGTCAAGAATCTTTCTAGTCTTGCAGAAGAGTGTTCCGCACCTTGACCTTCAGACCCGTGAGGTAACATCATTACCAATCCGTTTTGGATTTTCCATTTTTCTTCAGCAGCTACCAAATATTGATCAACAATAATCTGAGCTCCATTAGTAAAATCTCCAAACTGAGCTTCCCAAATAGTCAATGTTTTAGGCGCTGCCATCGCATAACCGTAGTCATAACCTAGAACACCATATTCTGACAAATGAGAATTATAAACATCAAATCTTTGCTCGTTGATGTGACGAAGCGGGATATATTCTTCTTCTGTATCTTCTGTTTTCACAACCGCATGACGGTGAGAGAACGTCCCTCTTTCCACATCTTCTCCAGAGATTCTCACATTGTAACCTTCTGTTAAAAGTGTAGCATAAGCTAACAACTCTCCTACTGCCCAATCCAAAGAATTATTCTCCACCATTTTGATTCTGTTCTCAAAAAGACGGGTAATTTTATTAATGAATTTCTTGTCTCCTGGAAGTGTAGAAATCTTAACAGCTAATTCTTTAAGTTTTTCTAAATCGTATTTTGTATCAACATCAGATTTAGAAATACAGCCTTTACCTCCAAGTGGGAAATCTGTCCAGTCATCTTTCATAAAGATGTCCATTGTATTTTTCTCGATTTCTTTGGAAGCATCAAAGTTTTCATCAAGCAAAGCTTTGAACTCCTGCTCCATTTTTTTCAAAACTTCGTCAGAAACAACATTTTCTTTAATCAAAAGCTCTTTATAGATCTCTCTTGGATTCTGATGTTTTGAAATCGTTTTATAAAGATTTGGTTGAGTAAACCTTGGTTCATCACCTTCGTTATGTCCATATTTTCTATATCCTAAAAGATCGATATAAACATCTTTACCAAACTTAGCACGGAAATCTGCAGCAAATCTAATTGCGTGAACAACAGCTTCTACGTCATCAGCATTGATATGCATCACTGGTGAATCTGTCACTTTTGCAATATCTGTACAGTAAACTGATGATCTTGCATCCATATAATTGGTTGTGAAAGAAACTTGATTATTCACAACAATGTGAACTGTTCCTCCTGTTCTGTAACCTTCAAGATTCATCATCTGAGCAATCTCGTAAACAATACCTTGTCCAGCAATTGCCCCATCACCGTGAATGATAATTGGTAAAACTTTGGAATAATCGTCTTTGTAAACGTTATCTACTTTCGCTCTACAAATCCCTTCTACAAGAGCACCAACCGTTTCAAGGTGAGATGGGTTTGGAGTAAGGTTGATTCTTACTTCTTCTCCATTTGCAGTCGTGATTTTTTTAGAAGAACCCAAGTGATACTTAACATCACCAGAGAAAACATCTTCTTCAAATTCTTTCCCTTCAAATTCTGAGAAAATCTGTTTGTAAGACTTTTGGAAAATATTAGTCAAAACATTTAGACGTCCTCTGTGAGCCATACCAAGCACAACTTCATCAACACCTAATTGTGAAGAACGCGTAATCAATTGATCAAGTGCAGGAATCAAAGATTCGCCACCTTCCAAAGAGAAACGTTTTTGTCCAACGAATTTTGTATGAAGATAATTTTCAAATGCAACCGCTTGGTTCAGTTTGAAAAGGATTTCAGTTTTTTCCTGAGCAGAAAGACTTGGATGGTTTTCGTTAACATTAACCCATTCCATAATCCATTTTTTCTCTTCTACATTCTGGATGTGCATATATTCTACACCGATAGAATCACAATAGATGTTCTGAAGGTGAGTAATAATTTCCTGCAAAGTTGCAGGACCTGGCATCCCAGTCTGAGTTGCAGAATTAAATTTTTTATTCAAATCATCCTTGGACAATCCGAAATTTTCTATATCAAGTGTTGGAAAGTAATGTCTTCTTTCTCTTACTGGATTGGTTTTTGTGAAAAGGTGACCTCTTGAGCGATAAGCTTCAATTAGATTAACAACCTTAAATTCTTTTGAAATATCTTCAGAAACTGAATTATTCGTAACAGCTTGTTGCGCATATTGAACAGGAGCGGAAGATTGTGGTTTTGAAACTTCAATCTCTCCATCTTCTCCATAATATTCTAATGCGAAATCAAAACCTTGAAAAAAAGATTTCCAAGAAGCTTCCAAAGAGTCTGGGTATTTTTGGTACTGCGCATACATGTCGTCTATCAACTGAGCATGTACGGCATTTAGAAATGAAAATTTATCCATTATTACAGATTATCTGTTATTTTTTTAATATTAAATAATTGTCAACAAAATTACTAAATTTTTGCTGATCAACATTAAATGTACTGATTTATTCCGTTAAATATACGTGATATTTATCAGATTTTTTTAACGAAAAACTGGAAGTGACAATTTTAGTTTTACATCCTGAATATCAGCAGGTTCTTCCAAAAACTCTTCGATTAACTGACCATTTCTGAGCGTATCCTTCTTTGCCATTTTTAGTAGTTCCTGGATGTTCTTCACTCTATCATTGTAATTTCCTTGAAAATAAATCACATAAGTTTTGGAGGCATTAAGAGTTTGAAAGTTGAAATTATTATCACTTACAGAAACTCTTTTTGACAATGGAATACCATAGAAATAGGAAATCTCTTTATCTTTTAGATTAGCAGGGTTAATTAACAAGACAGGATTACCAAACTCATCATCTTTTTTTGCCAAATCGGATTTCACAAAGTTAAGAACCTTACTATGATTCATCATCACGTTTTTGAAGAGAATTTCCTTTGTATTTCTCGTACTAACATTGACTCCCAAAAGCAGCCCTCCTTCTCGGTTTTCTACCATTACGCTATCGTATTTTACAGAAGCCAAAAGTTGATCTTTATCCACTTTGTTACCCAAAAGTTGGAAAAGATTTTTCATACTTTTATCAATATTCTCTACAAAAAAATCTTCTGCAACTAAGTTGAGTGACCTTTGCAAATAATCCCTTTTAGGCGTATGAATATTCCAAATCAATTTTGTTTTATCACCAGACGGAATGAACTTTACATCTATCAAATAGGGATTATCGCTATCTCCTTCAAAAAGTTGGTAACGTATTGAACGATTCTCATTAGAGTATCTAATAAAAAGATCGCCATGATCATTATTTTTTGGATCAGAAAATTTCATCGCACTTCCCAAACCTTGATAAGGTGTAAAGAAACTGTAACTAGCATCTTCTTTTTCATTAAAAAAATCATTCCAAGAAGTGAAGTTCTGAAGATTGTTAAACTGAGGAAAAACCTTATCTACGGGATAAGCAATCTCCGAATGATGAACAAAACTCTTGCTTTCATCCACAAAATTCATAGAAAGTGAGTAAATCCCGAATAGAGCGAGAATTATAATGATGATAAATTTTAGAAAACGCATTTTTGTATAATACTAATTTTTAGAATGGATAACCTATTGCAAAGTTAAAAGTTGGTTGTAAAAGCTTGATTTTGTCAACAACCCATCTCTCACCCTCTGGTCTATTTGGATCGTGCATTTTGTAAGCCATATCCAATCTGAGATTTACATAAGCTATGTTCATTCTAATCCCGAATCCACTGCCAACTCCCATTTGGCTAATGAATTTTTTGAATTTGAACTGATCTCCAAAACCATTATCCTTGAGTCCCCATATGTTTCCAGCATCTGTAAAAAGAGCAGCTTCAAATGTATCTGTTAAGGGAAGCCTGTACTCTATACTAGTTGTCAATTTAACATTATCCATTGCATAAGAACGTATCCTTCTGTCTAATTGAGAATCTGCAGGTCCTAACCCACCAAAAGCCATCCAGGCTCTAATATCATAAGCTCCACCGTTGAAATAAGATCTTATAAAAGGCATTGACGAAGAATTACCGTACGGAATCCCAATCCCTACAAATTGACGAAACGCCAAAGTATGAGGCTTGGCTCTATCATTGAAAAAAGAGAAATATTTCTTAAAATCAAAATCAAATTTGATAAATTGAGAAAAAGGAATCTTGAATATCGTTTTGGAATTCCCAGACAAGACACCATCCTCTTGTTCTCTTTTAGACAGCATATTAAGAACATTACCGGCCACCTCTACTTTCCCACTAAAAAACATTGGGTTGGCATAATCTTTTTTCCCAATCTCATTGTAGATGAAACTATAAATAGTAGAAGAGATGATGACATCCTGCGTCTGACGATCTTTATTAATAAGAGATTGTCTAAAAGCATTCATTGTATCTTGATCTGCTTCTGGAATAGATGCTAAGAAAGCCTGATCATTAACAATCATTTTTGATATCTGATCATAAGAATAGTTATCTGTATTCACGTCAGGATAAAGTGATTGATACCAAGCAAAAACAGCTCGCCTTACAACATCTTCTGCCGGAAAATAATCGTAATAATTATCCTTATTCTGAGTTAAACTTAATTGGGTATTGAATAATGTTAACCTATGCTGAATCCTTCCATCATCAACATTAGCTGCGTAATTAAGACCTGTATTGAAGTTAATTCTTCCCAATCCAATATTATTCTGTACAGATGCTCCTAGATTAAGACTTGTTGTGGGAGAATATCTTTTAGGAACTACTTTATAATATTTTCTAAAAGGAACCAACAATCTAGGAAATTGGAGCGAAGTCTGAGCAGATAACTCATAAGCATTGAAAAGAGCGTCCGGATTTTTAGGATCTTTTGTTGTACCAATAACTCCGGAGAAACTAGTTATCAAATTCTCTGCTCCGCCAAAAACATTTCTAGTTGTAAGATCTACTGATGGAGAAAAACCAAAATTAAGAATCTGAGAATAATGAATATCCGTTGCAATATTAAACTCATATTTTGGCAAAGGTCTAAGAACATATTCTACATCGATAATACTGTCTCTTTCTGCAGCAGTTCCTTCTTTACGAAGTTCATCAGAAGCTTTTAGAATTGTAAAATTGTTCATTGCAATCAGATTTCGTCTCGTAAGATCAAGATCAGATTGTTTATAGATTTCTCCTTTTTTAATAATAACTGGTAACCAAAGAGAGTTTTTGCTATAAGCACTATCTCTTCTATTGATGTAGATCCCTCTTAAACTATCTTTGAGAGGTAGTTTATCTACATTATTAGAATTCCGAACTACAGAAACCTTAATATTTCCAATAGTAGCTTTTCTATAAGGTGTATCTAAAGAATCTTTATGAATATTCATCACCAGAGGAACATTCTTTCTACTTTTCAAAGAATCTGCAACAAAATAAATATCCTGATTATCATTATTAAATTTATAATAACCATTATCTTTCATCAAATCATTAATCCTGATGATTTCTTTCTCCAAAACACTTTCATCCAGAATTTGTCCCTTTCTTACAAGACTTTTATCTAGCCTGGATTCATATAACCCTCTGATATTTGGATCTGGAATATTATAAAAATAATCTTTGATATAGGTTGGATCTTTATGAGTGATAACATATTCTACTTCCGCTTTTTTTGCTGCAGAATCTTTTTCCAGATTAGTTTTCACCTCTGCATCCCAATAACCTCGGTTAATTAATCTATTATTGATACTTTTTGCACTTTGCTTTGTTTTAGCATCACTTAAGATTACTGGAGCATTTCCAACTGTGTGAAAGAATCTGTTCCAGAAAAGATTTTTCCCAACATATTCTGGATGATTATACTTCACAAAAAGAGAATCCCTAAGTTTCTGATTTCTCATTTCGCTTGGGTAGGTCATATACTCTTTAAGAATTGTATCATACTTAGGATTAGCTGCATTATAAAACATCAATCCTAGCGGAACAACCATCAGTGTTTTTTTATTCGGTTTCTGAGCTACTAGATCTGGAAGCTCATCACCTAAAATCTTACCATCTGTGTATTCGAATTTGTTTTTTGTAAGAAGATATTCTCCGTCAGGAACTTTTTTGGTCACATTACATGCGTACAAAATCACACTTAAAATTGCGGAGTAATAAAATATATGATATTTTTGAAAATATTTGTTACTATGCTTACGGCTCATATTATAAAGACTATACAATCTCTGGACAAAAAGAAATACAGGCAAAAATACAATTTGTTTTTAGTTGAGGGTAATAAAATCATAAAAGAACTACCCAATTCTGGCTACGAAATTGAAAACCTATATTCCATAGATCCGGAAAATATCACTTTCAAAACGCATGAAATTGAGAAAATCTTGCCTAATGATCTCAAAAAAATAAGTTTTCTTCAACATCCAAAAGATTCGGTGGCGGTTTGTAAAATTCCAGAGAACAAATATTTGGAAAATGTTTCTATTCAATTGATTTTGGATGGGATTCAGGATCCTGGAAACCTGGGTACGATTATCAGACTTGCCGATTGGTTTGGGATAGAACAGATTATTTGTAGTAATGATACAGTGGATGTTTATAACCCAAAAGTAATCCAAGCTACAATGGGTTCTTTTCTAAGAGTCAATGTTTTTTATACCGATTTGGAAGAATACCTCAAAGAATACAACCATCCTATTTTTGGGACAGATATGAATGGAGAAAACATCTACGAAACCAAATTTCCGGAACAATTCTCATTAGTTTTTGGCAACGAAGGAAATGGACTAAGACCTTCCACAGAAGATCTTATTTCCACAATGATTACAATCCCAAGATTCGGAAAATCACAGTCCACAGAAAGTTTGAATGTTTCTATGTCTGCTGGAATCATCTTAGGAGAAATCTTTTCAAAAAAATAGATTTTAGATTAATTTTTCTATACTGGATGTCGTCTTATTTTTTTGATAATCGTCCAGTTTTTTTCTGATAAACCTAAGTGCATAAGGCGCAACATAAACCAATGCAAGACCTAAAGCTTTTCTTTTCCAATTTTTATTCATCACACTTTTTTTTGCAAAATTACTTACTAGTGCCACAGTTCCCATTTTGATTGTTGTTTCCAACAACCCTGATTTCACGCCATCGTTAGCCAAATTTAAAACATTTTTTCTGGAAGCCGTCTCCTTCATCCCAGAGGAGATTTCTCGCATAATATTTTGAGTATCCAAAGAAAGAGATTTCTCACCATCCTCATCTTCTGTTTCTTTCAAGAATTTATCGGTAAGTCCATTGGTCATTACACTCAGACTTTCTTTTTTACTTTTAAATGTTAAGATATCTTCCAGCTCTTCAATTTCTTGTTTTAGAAGACGCTTTTCGCTTCTTAATTCATCAAGATTAGTATATTTGGTAGCCATAATTTATTTTTTTAAAAATTCGATAACTTGATTTGCAATTACTGTTACAATCTTTTTCTTGAGTAAGAATACAGCAATCATCAATACAAAATAAAAACCAGCTACAATAAGAAATCCATATGCCACACTCCCAATAGCTTGCCCAATTAAAAACGCAATTCCAAAATTAAAAAGAATAATAAAAAATGAGAATGCTATTAATACAATCGAAAGAAAAGCAATAATCCCGGCAGATAGTGAAGATTTCTCTGTGAATTGGAGCTTAAGAAGGTCCAGACGTTTGGTCGTATAATCTTTTATTATATCAATCATAAGAATCTTATTAAATTTAAAATTACACTTTTATTTACAAAAAAAGGAATTTAGAGACTAAATTCCTTTCCGAGAAAACTAATCATAAGGCTTATTTCAAACCGTCCAATTCAGTTTCTACGTCTTTTACAACATCAGATGTCTTAGAAACAATCTGATCTTTATATTTGTCATAGCTATCTTTTACGGTAGATGCTACGTTTTGAGCAGTTTCTTTGAAAGTAGATGACAAAGAGTTGTATTTATCTTTCACGCTGTGAGAAACTTCAGAATATTTGTCTTTTACAATTTCAGAAGTTTTACCATATTCGTCAACGGCTTTATCTTTTAGATCGTTAGCTTTGTTTCTGATTTTTTTTCTTGTTTCTTTACCTTCTTCTGGTGCATAAAGTAATCCTAAAATTACACCTGTCGCAGCTCCCGCCAACAATGCAGCTAATACCGCTGCTGAGTTTGATTTTTTTGACATTGTTATTATTTTTGTGTTAATTATATATTGATGTTTCTAAATTTACAACTAAAATGCCAAAGAAAGAAACCTATTCTTAAAATTTTGTTAAAACTTTTTAATAAAGGATAAAATGAGCTCGATGGTTTCTTCTTTATTAATGTTCGTATTATCAATAAGAATAGCATCATTTGCTTGTTTCAGAGGAGAAACCTCTCTTTCGCTATCAATTTTATCTCTGGTAATTAGGTTTTGCTTCACAGTTTCAACATCCGTTTTTTCTCCTGCTGCTTCTAATTCTAGAAAACGTCTTCTTGCACGCTCATCCTGACTTGCTGTCATGAAAAATTTGTAATCGGCATTCGGCAAGACAACAGTTCCGATATCTCTGCCATCCATTATGACTCCGCCCTTTTCTGTAATTTCGCGTTGAGTTTTCAATAAAAAATTTCTGATATCTGCCTCCTTTGCTACCTGACTTACATTATCAGAAACCTGTGGAAATCGAATCTCTTTATTAATGTTTTTACCATTAAGAAATAATTGCAATTCACCATCAATGTTTTGAAACTCAAGATTAATATTTGGAAGGTTAGAAATCAGTTTATGGATATCCAGTTTTTTGTTTTCGTCTGTACAATTCTGTAAAGCAAAGTAAGTGATTCCTCTATAAAGAGCACCTGTATCCATATGGATAAGACCTAATCTTTTAGCAATAATCTTAGAAATCGAACTTTTCCCTGTGGATGAAAAGCCATCGATAGCAATTACCGGTTTTTTTGTCATACTGCAAATGTAATAAGTATGTCAAAAAAATAAAAATTAAATATTTAAGAAAATTAAAGTATTGGAACTATCTCCTATTCCCTCCAAGTTCTATCAAATCCATTGTAAGCCCCAACATGTTGACATTAGAGGAATTGTGATAACGCATATGGGAATAATCAAAACGGAAAGAAGAAATCTTAATACTAAAACCTGCTGATAGCCCAGTAAAACTTCTTTGATCCAAAACTGCCAGTTCGCCGCCTCTTTTTACGTTGTATCCAAATCTAAGATTAAAAGCTTGCCCTGGAAACAATTCTGCTCCAAAAGATAAGTGATCCAACACTTTCCTACCAAATTTGGTTTCCTGTCCATTAATATCTGTTGTGGAGGAAATATCCATCTGTTGCAGATCGTGTGCAGTGACAGTTAATGCCACCGGAAATTGATCCAAAATTTTTGTATAACCAAGATCTACTCGGAAAGGCAACCTTTCCCTTACTCCATTGTATGGTCTTATCTGATAACCAAAATTTCTAAAAACTAAAGAAAGTGTTTCATTACTTTTATCAAAATAATAAGTTACACCCGCATTTCCAGTAATAGCAGATGATGAATAGGTATCTATTTTTGAAGTAATATAATTCGCATTAATACCAATCGTCCAATTATCCTCGAACTGATAAGCATAACCAATTCCAACAGATGCATCTATTGCAGAAAAATCTCCATTAACAACAGCATTCTCGTCTGCTCTAGGTATAGATCCATAATCCATATATCTTGCATTGAAAGACATAAGGTGCCCATAATCCAAATCCCTCACATAGCTGATACTACCAATTTTTGTATCTGCAAGATAAGATGCATAATTTACAGATAACATATTATCCATCTCAAGATTCATAAGAGCTGGATTAGCTGCCGTAAAATTGACATCGTAATCACGAACAGAAATCGCATCTCCCAAAACAGCTTGTCTTGGAGAAATGGGAATATTAAGAAATTGATAAACCGTGGTTCCTGTTTGAGAAAAAACCACACTCGAAATAACGATAAAAAAAAGATTGTAAAACTTCTTCAACACTCTATTTTAGCTTTGCAAAAATAATCTATTTTGACGCTTATCAAAATTTTCATACGACTATCTTTTTCATTAACGTAATTCTTTTCCTTTCATTATATTTGCACTGTCAAATTTTAAAATAATTTTGAAATCTTGATTCAGATGTTTCAATTGACAAAATAAAAAGTAATTACAAAATATAGATGAAATACAAAAGAATCCTCCTGAAACTAAGTGGTGAAGCACTAATGGGAGAACGCCAATACGGGATTGACAACGACAGACTGAAAGAATATGCTGTCGAAATCAAAAAAGTAGTCGACAAAGGCTGTGAAGTTGCAATCGTAATTGGTGGTGGAAATATTTTCAGAGGATTAGCTGGCGCAGCTAAAGGAATGGACAGAGTTCAGGGTGATTATATGGGAATGCTAGCCACGGTTATCAATGGGATGGCTCTACAAGGAGCTTTGGAAGATGCCGGTATAATGACTAGATTACAATCTGCTATCGAAATGAACAAAGTAGCTGAACCATTCATCAAAAGAAAAGCTGTACGTCACCTTGAAAAAGGAAGAGTCGTAATCTTTGGAGCTGGAACAGGGAATCCTTACTTCACAACAGATACCGCTGCAACTCTTAGAGCAATCGAAATAGATGCTGATGTCATTTTAAAAGGAACAAGAGTTGACGGAATCTATGACAGCGACCCAGAAAAAAATGTAGATGCAGTGAAATTCAACAGTTTGTCTTTTGACGAAGTGTTTGAAAAAAACCTAAAAGTAATGGATATGACTGCCTTTACACTAAGCCACGAAAACAAATTACCAATCATCGTTTTTGATATGAATAAATCCGGAAACTTAGAAAAACTAATCGAAGGAGAAAATATCGGAACACTGGTTAACGTTTAAATGAAGATTGATTTTTGATATTTGTATAAAAATCATTTATCATTAATAATTCATCATTCATAAAATATGTGTCAATTATCAAATTTTAAATATACAATGGAAGAATTAGAACTCATTGTAGCATCGGTAAAGCAAGAGATGGATGCTGCAATCAAGCATTTGGAACACGCTTTTCAAAAAATCAGAGCCGGACGTGCTTCTACATCTATGGTTCAGGACGTAATGGTAGAATATTATGGCGCTCCAACTCCACTTAGTCAAGTTGCCAACGTATCTGTAGTAGATGCAATGACGCTTTCTATACAGCCTTGGGACAGAACAGCTTTGGGAGCAATCAGCAAAGGAATTGTAAACTCTAACCTTGGTTTTGCACCTTCTAATAATGGTGATGTTATTATCATCAATGTACCGCCTTTAACAGAGGAAAGAAGACGTGAATTGGCAAGACAAGCTAAAGGCGAAACAGACCAAACAAAGGTGACTATCAGAAACGCAAGACAAGAAGGCAACAAAGAACTGAAAAGATTGGATGGTGTTGCAGAAGACCTTATTAAAGGTGTAGAAAAAGACATCCAAGATTTGACAGACGCTTATGTAAAGAAAGCTGATGAACACTTGAAAGTAAAAGAAGCTGAAATCTTAAAAGTATAATCTTATATTTTTAAATGAAATAAAAAAACCTCGTTTCTATTTTTTGAACGAGGTTTTTTATTGACTTTCTAATTATCCAAATTAAGCGATCCTCCAGAATAAACCCGAAAAAACTCTGCACGGAAAACCTCACCTAAAGGAATCTCCGATTCATCAACAAAAATATTATGATTGTCAAACGAATCGATGAAATTAATATTAACCACATAAGACTTACTGACACGTAGAAACTTTCCAGCGGGCAATTTCAGATGTGTTGTTTTTAGATTCATTGCTGTGATTAGCTTTTGCGTTTTCGTATGGATGACAACATAATCTTTGAGACCTTCTATGAATTTGATTTCCTCGAACTTCAATTTATAAAATCTTCTTTCGGATTTAATGAAAAGAAAATCATTGGTGTTGGATTCAATCGTATTTTTGATTGTAGATTGAGAAAGTAATTGATTATATAATTCTGCTTTTTGGATGGCTTTTTCAAGTCGCTGTTTTTCAATTGGTTTCAAAAGATAATCTATCGCGTCCAACTCATAACTTTTCAAAGCATATTGGGAATAAGCTGTTGTGAAGATAATCAAACTTTGTTTGGGAAGTTGTTCTGCGAATTCCAGACCTGTCACCAAAGGCATTTCTATATCAAGAAATATAAGGTCAACATCATTGGTTTTAAGAAATTCCAAAGCTGTCAAAGCATTTGAAAAATCCTCTAATATTTCAATATTCGATACTTCTTTTATTAGTGACCGCATTTCTGCTCTTGCCAATGGTTCGTCATCTATGATTATACAGTTCATATCGGAATGATTAGGTTAACAATGTATTCTTGATCTGTTAAAGTGGTTTTCAAATCAAATTGGTCTTGATACAAAAGTTCCAGTCGTCGTTTGATATTCGCTAATCCAAGACCTCCGCATTTTTCATTGGATAGGGAATAATTTGGATTTCGGGAATTAATACAGCTAAAATGCAAATGTTGATTTTTGATTTCTATATTAATATTCACATAAGACATTCCGCCATTTATCTCAACGCTGTGTTTGACTGCATTTTCTACAAAAGTTGTGAATAGATTCGGTGGAATAAAAGTCATGTTCAGAAGCTTTTTATATGTTTCGGTTTTGATATCAACATTGAAGTTTTCTCTCCTTATTTTCTCCAGATTAATGAAGTTGGACAAGAATTCGATTTCTGATGTTAACAAGGTTTTTTCCTCGTTATTTTCATACAATTGATAACGCAGAAACTCAGACAATTTGATGATAACAATAGTTGCTTTTTCTGGATCTGTCCTTATCAGAGCTTTTACATTATTCATCATATTGAATAGAAAATGCGGATTGATTTGGTTTCGCAATTCTTTCAATTCCATATTCAGAGTTAGATTACTAAGCTCTGTGATTTTCTGATTGTCTTTTATCCATTTCTGTAATAGTTTTACAGTTGTGCTCATAAAAATAAGCGGAATACACATTATGATGCCTTCGTAAAGTCCTCCTTTTCTATCTTCATATCTTAAAGATTCTACTCTATAATCAGAAAAAAAATGTTCAAAACAATAACCGATAAGATTAAGATTAACAATTCCCATCAAGATTAACAAAGCAAAATAGCCGATGTAATGTGACTTGAAAAAGAAAAAAGGAACAAGAATGTAAATATTCACATACATCATCACAACAAGTGATACATAAACCACAGATATAATAGCGTATCTGTAAGGTTCTTTGTACCAATGCCAAAACCTGGTAAAATAAAGCAATACAAAAAAGAAAAGCAGAAATACAATATGCCGTAAAATCTTATATTGATCTTTGATCAGCAGATCAATGAAAAAATGATCTCTTAATTCTTTGGATTTATATTTCAGCATACGATTTTGAAAATTCAAAAATAACTAATAACGGTCACAAACCTGATAATATTATACGAACCCCGAAGTTTTTTATACCAATTTTCAGGACTGGGGATTTGGTATAATTTATCAAGGTGTTTGTATAAAAAAACATTTCTCAATAGTTATTCTCCATTCCTTTGCTTTGTAAAATTTAAAAAAATATGGAGCTTAACGTTTTTCAGGAGTTAACAGACCAGATAGATTTAGAATGTTTCTATATGACACCGTCTCAACAGGAGGAGAAAGTAATTCAGGTTATTGATTTGCATCAGTTTATAGATTCTTATCATCAGAGTTTGACGGTTATCGACTATATCAGTCATCTTATCAATATCATCGAAGAAGATAATGTAAGAAAAGGAATCTTATTCTATGATTTCAAATATGATTTGCAATTGGACCTTTTGACTTCGGTAGCATTTAAAACTCAGAATCAGCTTCAGGAACTTTGGTTTGTTTTTGTGGAAGAAGATAATATTACAAACTTTTCTCGTCATTTAGATTTTATCAAAGAGAATGGAATCGATTTGTTCTACAGCAAAATATTCATTTTTAATTTCTTTCAATCTGCCATCCATTCTTTAAAATAAACTATGAAAATCCTAAATAAAATCATTCTTCCATTGGCTATTTTGCCTTTGAACAAAATCATCGCGCAGAAGAAAGACAGTATTCCGCAAAAAGTAGTAGCTTTTGTCACAGACAAATTCCCTCAAACAAGAGACCTGAATGTAGAATTCACTCAACTGACACCTTATAAATTCTCTCCCGAGTTATATGACGCAGATTTGCCAGAAAACAAAATCAAAAACTATCAGCAGGTAAAAGCCAATGCCAATGTCTATTTCATCAAGAATAGAAAATGGATGCTGAGCACAAGTCTCAATTACAGATTCACACATCTAGAGTCTGAAAACGAAATGCCTTTGTTCAACAATGAGCAAAACTTCCATTATCATTCGGAAGCGTTGAGCTTAACAAGATTTTCAAAACTATTCAACAAAATAGCCATCTATTCTGCAACAGCATCTGTGGACGGTAGCGAACAAAATTTTGAAAGAATCCGAGGAATGTTAACAGCTAGTCTTGTCTTGAAAGCTACAGCCGACACCAAAATGACCGTCGGTCTTGCTGTAATTATCGACCCAAGTGCACAAGTTCCCGCAATGCCTATTTTCACTTATGAGCATAGATTCGGTAATGGTTGGGTTGCTGATGTGATTTTACCGAAAAAGGTGGTGATGAGAAAAGATATTTTCAAAAACGGAAGACTTTCCCTTGGAACCGAGATGGACGGAACCAACTTCTATCTCTATCCCGATGGCAAACGTTACGAGTTCCGACAGTTGGAAATCAATTCCGGTGCAATGTATGAGCATAAATTGGGGAATAATCTAATTGGAACTTTGAAAGCAGGATTACGTGCAACACCTTCCTCACGGATATTTGCTAAAGAAGATTCTTTCAAGGATTATATCTTCGATATGAATGCCAAACCGTCTTTCTATTTCAATGTAGGAATCTCTTACAATCCTTTTGGAAAACCGAGACAGAAGTAAAAATCTTTCCTTAATTTAGATTCATATTTCCGAATCTAATGAAGTCTGCTTTTTATCTTATTATTCTAATCATTTCTAATTTTGTTTCTGCCCAGTCCAATTATATTTTAGCCTTATCCAAAGGTGAAAAAAGCCTAATCGTTTTAGACTACAAAACTTTAGAAGTCGTTTCCAAAATCCCTGTGGGAGAAGACCCGCACGAGATTGTCACCAATCCGGAACAAACTTTTGCTTACATTTCCCGTCCACAGATGAATGCGAGCGGACATCAGATAGAAATCGTGAATATGAAAACTCTTCAGCACGAGAAAACCATCGATACTACTCCGCTTTATATTCCGCACGGTTTGGTTTATCATGAGAATCAACTGTGGTTTACGGCGCAGGGTTCAAAAGCGGTTGCTGTTTATGACATTAATAAAAATCAGACAGAGCAGATTTTTGGGACAGGTCAGGATTTTACACATCTTCTTTATGTCACACCTGATGGCAATCGTTTCTATACTACCAATGTAGAATCTGGAACTGTAAGCATCTATGAAAAGAAAGAGATCCCACCTTATATGCCTCCAACAGGTGTTCTTCCTCCGAATGCAAAACCAAGACTAGAATGGCGACAGACTTTGGTAGATGTAGGATTAGAGGCAGAAGGTTTTGATATTTCTAAAGATGGAAAAGAATTATGGACAGCAAAACCCGACGGAAAAATCGTTATCGTTGACCTAGAAAACAAAAAAGTAAAAACCGAAATCGACACCAAAGTTTTGGGATTACATCGATTAAGAATCACACCGGACGGAAAAGCAGTTTGCATCGTAAGTGTAAAAACTGGCGATTTGCTATTCTATAATTTCAAAAATCATCAATTGGAAAAACAAATGAATATCGGACAAGGTGCAGGTATCTTTATGGATGCACCAAATAACCGAATGTTCATTTCCTGTACTCCCAACAATTATATCTCTGTTATTGATTTAATGAAAAGAAAAGAAATCAAAAAAATTAATATTGCGAGACCAGATGGTATTACTTCTACAACAACTGCTTTATAAAAACCAAAACCAATGAAAAACTACCTCTTCCTTGCAGCTGCCATTATCTGTGAAACCATTGGCACATCATTCCTCAAAAAGACAGAAAACTTTAGCAAACCTCTGCCAACATTGATATTCATTGTTGCAATAGCATTATCTTTTTACCTATTGACCTTTGCGATTAAAACTATTCCAATTGGTATCGCTTATGCCATTTGGTCGGCTGTTGGTATTGTTATGATTTCCACGGTTGGCTATTTTGTTTATAAACAATCATTGGATTTTCCTGCTATTTTAGGGATTGCTTTTATCGTGATAGGTGTGGTGATTATTAATCTTTTCTCCAAATCATCTGCGCATTAAACTTGGACACTACATTTTTTTCTTAAATCTTTGTGGCACGACGTTAAAAAACAAACATTCAATTTTTCAAGCATAATTCCTTAAATTCGTGAGATGAAAATTGCTGTCAAAAATATGGTTTGCAACCGCTGCATTTCTGCGGTGGAAGATATATTGGAGGATTTGAAAATTGAAGTTAATCAAATTTCATTAGGCGAAGTTGAAACGAAGAATCAGATTTCAGATAAAGAACTCGAGACGTTGAACTTGAAACTCAAATCAACCGGATTTGAAATCTTGGAAGATTCTTCTAAAAAGCAAATCGAGAAAATCAAAACCTTGATGATCACAAAAATTGCTGAAGAAGATTTGGGCGATGATTTTATTTTGTCTGAGTTTCTGAGTTCTGAATTATACAGAGATTACAGTTCTATTTCCAAGCTTTTTTCTCAAAACGAAAATGTGACTTTGGAACAATATTTCATTCTTCAAAAGATTGAAAAAGTGAAAGAACTTTTGCTTTACAAAGAATTGAATCTGACAGAGATTTCGCAAAAATTGGGTTACAAAAGTGTTCAACATCTTTCCAATCAGTTCAAAAAAATCACAGGTTTCTCTCCTACTCAATTTCTGAATTCTAAAGAGAAAAAGAGGATTGCGCTGGATAAGGTTTGATAAATAGATCTAATTA
The DNA here is from genome assembly GCF_032055105.1 of Epilithonimonas sp. GTDB lineage: Bacteria > Bacteroidota > Bacteroidia > Flavobacteriales > Weeksellaceae > Epilithonimonas. The sequence goes on along the minus strand of NZ_DAMBRK010000008.1, from coordinate 134,084 downwards.
CAATGAAACTATTTAAACTCAAAAATAAAGAGAATAAATTCAAATGTAACTGTTGTGGAAAAATCTATGACAATATTCCTATGACATTTGGAAATGATTATCCAGCTTTTTATTATTCGATTCCAGACGATGAAATTGAAAACAGAATAGAATATCAAAAAAGCCTTTGTGTTATTGATGAAAAATATTTCTTTCATAGAGTTAGGTTAGAAATTCCAATTTTAGATTATTCAGAAAATTTGAATTTTGATATTTGGACAACAATCAGTGAAGAAAATTTCATAAAAAGAAATGATGATTGGAACAATTCTGAGCGCACTGATAACGAACCATATTTTGGTTGGCTTGAAAATGAAATCCCAACTTATTTTGATACTTTTCATTTGGAAACTATTTCAAGAGAAAATGAAGTTGGCTTAATTCCATCGCTTGAAATCATTGATGAAAATCACCCATTATACTTTGACCAACAAAATGGAATTACATTAGAAAAAGCTCAAAAAATAGTTCAAAATATTTTAGAAAAACAGCATAACTGAGTCCTATGCAATCCAAAGTCAAAACCCTTCGCGAAGCCAAAAACCAGACTCAAACCGAGCTAGCGGAAAAATCCGGACTTTCGCTAAGAACCATTCAAAGAATTGAGTCCGGAAATATCCCAAAAGGTTTTACTTTGAAAGCCATTGCAAAGACTTTGGAAATTGAACCGGAAAATCTATTTTCTAAGAAAGAAATCATCCCAATCGACAGAGCAAAACTCATCAATCTTTCTGCTTTATCCGGAATGATTATTCCGTTTGGCGGGATTATTTTTCCTACGATTTTGACTTATAAAACTCAAGATTCTGTTAATCGAGAATTGGGAAAAAGTATTATTTGTGTTCAGATTATTTTGGCACTTTTTGTTTCGATTTCTTTGATATTAAGTCCGTTTATTCAGCATTGGCTTTCTATCCAATTTCCATTGTTTTTAATTCCATTAATTGCTTTTATCGTCATCAAACTTTGGATTGTAATCAAAAATGGAATCAGTCTCAATCAAAACAATACGCTCTCTATAAAACTGAAAAACAACTTCTTATAACCTAAGTCACAAAACTGACGTAAAATTGTCATATCATTTTCACAGCAATTTCGATTTCAAAAACCGAATCTTGCAGAAAAATTTGACAATGAAACTTTTTAAGAAATTAGCGTTAGGATTCTTAGCCGTTTTGGTTTTGATATTGGTTGGCGGATATATTTATTTCGACCAGAAATTTACGCCGGAAGACAATTATTTAACCGTCAAAAACGAAAGCGGAAACATCCCGATTACTTGGCTCGGAAATGAGAAAAACGTTTTGCTTCTTCCGATTCATTTTTCCGGAAATCCTGAGACTTATTATATGCAACTTGATACAGGTTCGCCTTACACGGTATTTTATTCCAATTCGATAAAAAACATTAGAGAAATTTCTATCAATAATGAACGGGCTGAAACTTCTTTCTTTATTGGAAAAACCGAGATTTCATCCAACCGATTTAAAATATTTAATAAAGGAAAAAATAAAGAAAAGGATTCGATTAAAATCCTTGGAACAATTGGTTCTGATGTTTTGGAAGACCGAAAAACCGTGATTAATTTAAAAAACAATCAAGTGGTTTTTAATCTGAATGAAATCCCGAATGAATTTAAAAATCAACTTTTTGAATTCAAATTCAAGAAAAGAAGAATTGTTATTAATGGAACTTTGAAAGGTGAAAAACGAAAATTCTTATACGATTCCGGAACCAGCGCTTACGAATTGCTGACCTACAAAGAAGAATGGCAAAATCTAAAAACACCAAATTCAAAAATCAATATCGAAAAAGAACAATCTTGGAACAACGTCCTGACAACTTACACGACTGATTGTAATGAAAATATCACATTCAAAAATCTGCAGATTCCTGTCAAACAAGTCACTTATGTTGAAGGTTTTTCCGATGCGCAGTTTTCTATGATGAAGTATTCTGGAATGACGGGAATGCTGGGCAATAAAATCTTCCTGAACAACAGCATTTTTATTGATTGTGTTGATAATAAATTTGGACTAAACTAATCCTAATTTATAATAGAATTCCTCCAAAAGATAGCTACTTTTGCAATTGATTCTAAATGAAACAACGACTTGAATAATCTAAAATTCTATCTCGCAGCAATTGTCGCTTTCTCCATTTGGGGAACATTCAGTTTGGTTTTGAAACCGCTTCATTCTTACGCTTCTTTGGACATTCTGTTTTACAGAGTTTTTAGTTGTGCGCTGATAATGACTTTGATTTCCCTACTTTTCAAAAGAAAGCAACTGAAGAATAATCTGGATTATTTCAAATCGCTTCCTGCAAAAGGCAAACAAAAGACGATTGGACTGAACGTTGTTAGCAGTATTTTGTTGACTGCGAATTGGTTTTCTTTTATCTATGTGATGAATCACGTGAATGTGAGAGCAACTTCAGTAGCTTATCTCGTTTGCCCGATTATTACAACGATTTTGGCTTATTTCATCCTCAAAGATAAACTCACAAAACTGCAATGGTTATCTGTTTTTCTGAGTTTCTTGGGATGTTTGCTTTTGTCATACACCAGTTTGAGCGATATGTTTTACAGCAGTATCATTGGTTTTACTTATGCGTGTTATCTTGTGAGTCAGACGAAGAACAGCCAATTTGATAAGTTTTTGGTTCTCAATTTCCATATGATTATCGCGGCTTTGATTTTATTACCGTTTTTTCCAGCTTATTCCGGACCGATTCCAACAGAATTTAAGTTCTACTTCTTTGTAGAAATCATTGCGGTGATGTACACGATTATTCCGTTATTACTCAATCTTTTTGCATTGAGCGGAATTGCATCTTCCAAAGTGGGAATGATTCTGAATATCAATCCAATCATTGCTTTTATCTTAGCAAGCACAGTTTACGGAGAACCATTGAGCCCGATTCAGATTTGTGCATATGCGTTGATATTTGTTGCAGTAATTGTGTTCAATGCAAAAGAAATTTTCAGATTGAAGATGGAGAAAGTTTGAATTTAAAAGATTAATAAAAATGGAAAAATTAAATATTAATGACATTCAAAATATTGTTGAAAATCTGATAAAAAAACTTCCAAATAAAGTTGATTTAAGTTCTTTTGTAACATTCGGAAATCAGGAAGACTTAGCAAAACCTAATATTGAAATTGATGGTTTACAAAATCTCCATTTCATAATTGTTGAACGTGGAAATGAATTGGAAAGAAAAATCACAAAAAATTTAGATGATTTACTTTACTGGATTTTTGATATAATTACTTTCAGGCAAGCTTTAGACTATGAATTACAAAATAGAAATGAAAATTTTGACTCTCGCAGAATCTTCTTTAGAAAACAAGAAGAATTATTATCATTGATTTCTATTGATTGGAAAGAAAAAAAGGAAAATGAACATAAGGATATATTGAAACATCATCCCTTCCGAGATAAAATTCAATATAAGTTTTAAAAAGCAAACCCTATTTAGATTCATTAAAAATAAACTTTACAACACAAGCTTTTTTAACTATTTTTACATCACAATAAATAATTAAAAATGAGAAAACTAATATTCGGAGGAATCTTGACTTTAGGAGGACTTTTGACCATCAATGCACAATGTAAGACTGTTTCTTCAATCACAGAAAATTTTGATGCTTGGAAAGATATCGACAAATGCTGGACAGTTCAAAAAGGAAAAGCAATGCTTTACGCTAGTGAGAAAAAAGTCATTTTCTATTCGATGACAAATCCAAAAGAAAATATGTATCTCATTACACCAAAAGTAAAAGCAGGAAACTATACTTTAAGTCTTGATATCACAGATAACGGTGGAGAAACTTCATTGGAGATTTTCTCAGTTGGAAAAACATCTGACCCAAAATCTTTTGTTTCCATAGCTAAACCTCAAGAAATTACAAAAGAGAAAAAAGTCATCCATATCAGTTTGAAAAAAGATAGCCACGTAGGTTTGAAAGTTCTTTTGAATGGTGTTCATCAAGCTGTTTATGTGGATAACCTATCTTTGAAACCGAGAAAATAATTTTCTTAAAAATAAATCTTACAGAACAAACCTTCAAAATTCTTGAAGGTTTTTGTTATAATTGGATATAACATATTTCCATTTATTTATAAGTTCATTCATTCTATTTTTTAGAAATTTGTATAATTAATAATAACCTGAGCGAAGCTAAGTAATCTTTGTGACCGTAAAAACATCGAATTACTAATCAAAAACCTTGTGCACTTTGTGTTAAAAAATTTAAGAAAAATGGAAAATCACAATCATCATAATCACGACCATCTACATCTTAATCAAAGAATTTCGCCAAGTTCCGTCTATTATTGCCCGATGGAATGTGAAGGAGACAAACTCTATTTCAAACAAGGCAGATGTCCGGTTTGTAATATGTTCCTAGTTCCGATAGAAGAACGCGAAGACCACAAAAACAAACCCCAAACTTATTCAAAAACCAATTTGCCGGAAAGTTTTAAAGATAAAATCGGAGACTATTTTTGTCCGATGTTCTGCGAAGGCGACAAAACTTACGAATCAGATTCCGGTTGTCCGGTTTGTCATATGCATTTGGAGCAAATCACGCAGGAACTTGTGGACAACAGTGTGACCCCTAGCGGAGCCGAAGGTACTCATCAACATCATTCTCACAATCATCATAAACCAACAATTAATCAATCAAAAAACGCTGGAAAATACTATTGCCCAATGTTCTGTGAAGGCGATAAGGTTTATGATTCCAACGTGGGTTGTCCCGTTTGCGGAATGGATTTAGTCAAAATCCCAGAAAAGAAAGCTGTTGAATACACTTGTCCAATGCATCCTGAGATTGTACAAAACGAACCCGGGAATTGCCCCATTTGCGGAATGGACCTAGTTCCAAAACCATCAAAAGATAATAACCACGAAGATGAAACTTACAAATTATTAAAGAGAAAATTCTGGACAGCTTTAGGATTTTCTGTTCCTGTTTTTATTTTATCGATGGGTGGGATGTTCATTGATTGGCCATTTTCTCAGCAGGTTCAAGGGATTTTAGAATTAATTCTGACGTTACCGGTTCTGTTTTATGCAGGTTGGTTTGTGATGAAACGAGGCTGGGTTTCCTTCAAAACCTGGAATCTCAATATGTTTTCGCTAATTGCTTTAGGTGTTGCATCTGCAATGATATTTAGTTTGATAGCATTATTTTTTCCAAATATTCTTCCTCACGAATTGGCTCACGGCGGAAACGTTCCACTCTATTTCGAATCTGTTTGTGTGATTCTGACTTTAGTCATAATGGGACAAATGATGGAAGCCAGAGCGCATATGAAAACAGGAAAAGCCATCGAAGCTTTGATGAATTTGTCACCCGACACAGCCAATGTGATTGTTGACGGAAACGAGAAAAAAGTATCATTAGCAGAAGTTAAAATCAATGATATATTAAGAGTCAAAGCTGGTGAAAAAGTTCCTGTTGACGGAAAAATCATCGAAGGTAATTCCAATGTTGATGAATCAATGATTACAGGAGAACCAATTCCTGTTGAGAAAAAATCTAATGATAAAGTCACTTCGGGAACGATTAACGGCAACGGAAGTTTTCTGATGAAAGCCGAAAAAGTAGGCGATGAAACTTTGCTTTCTCAAATCATCAGAATGGTCAACGAAGCCAGCCGAAGCAAAGCTCCTATTCAGAAATTGGCAGATAAAATCTCAAAGATATTTGTTCCGACTGTTATTGGGATTGCTGTTCTAACATTTGTTTTATGGTATATTTTCGGAGGAGAGAATAAGTTGATTTATGCGTTCGTCAATGCTGTTGCGGTTCTGATTGTCGCTTGTCCTTGCGCACTTGGTTTGGCAACTCCAATGAGTCTAATGGTCGGAATTGGAAAAGGTGCGCAAAACGGGATCTTAATCAAAAATGCGGAAGCTCTTGAAGAGATGCACAAAATCAATGTTCTGATCACTGATAAAACCGGAACTCTGACAGAAGGAAAACCAAGTCTTGACCATATTGAACCACTTGAAAATACAGATAAAAATGAATCAAGCGAAGCGTATGTTGACCAACGGGAAAAAATTTTAAAATTAGCAGGCTCATTAAATCAGAATTCTGAGCATCCTTTGTCTAATGCGGTTTTAAGTGCGCTTCGAGAGTCTCCGCGTGACAATATTGACTTACAACTAGAAAAAGTTCAGAACTTCGAAAATATCTCTGGAAAAGGTGTAAAAGGAACCATTAATCAAGAAGAAGTTTTATTAGGAAATGAGGCTTTATTAAAACATTTCAATATTGAAATTCCCGAAGATTTAAAACAAAAAGTAATTGTAAGTCAAGAGCAAGCAAAAACCATTTCTTACTTAGCAAAAGATGGAAAAGTTCTTGGATTCTTAAGTTTCTCAGACCAAATAAAAGCCACTTCAAAACAAGCCATCGATTATCTTCATTCTCAAAATATCGAAGTGATAATGATGACCGGCGACAACGAACATACCGCAAAAGCTGTCGCAACAGAATTGGGAATCCAACATTACAAAGCCAATTGTCTCCCAGAGGACAAAATGAACGAAATCAAAAAACTGCAAAGCGAAGGAAAAATCGTAGCAATGACCGGAGACGGAATCAATGATGCTCCGGCTTTAGCTCAATCTAACATCGGAATTGCAATGGGAACAGGAACTGATGCCGCGATAGAAAGTGCCGAAATTACATTATTAAAAGGCGATATTCTCGGTGTAGCAAAATCAAAAATATTGAGTGAAAAACTATTGCAAAACATCAAAGAAAATCTGTTTTTTGCTTTTATCTACAACGTTTTGGGAATTCCGTTAGCCGCTGGATTGCTCTATCCTTTCTTCGGAATTTTATTAAGTCCGATGATTGCTGCGGCGGCGATGAGTTTCAGTTCTGTTTCTGTTATTTTGAATTCTTTGAGGTTGAATAATGTAAAGCTGGAGATTTGAGTTAAACCACAAAAGTCACAAAAGGGAATGAAATTAGATTTAATTCAAGATCAAAAAAGATTAATTACAAAACTTTGATGAACTTTTTGACAAACTAAAAAAACATAAAATCTTTTGTGACTTTTGTGGTTTCAAAAAACCAAAACGGCATCGAGAAAACTCCCGATGCCATTTCAAAACAAATATAAAAACCTTAAAAAAACGTTTTATTAAAAAGAAACTGTCAGCTTACTGAACACATATCTACCATTCTGTCCAAATTGTGCTGTGGATCTAGAATAGACAAATTGGTCATTGTTAGATGATGCTGCAATGTTTCTGGTTGGATAGATATCAAACAAGTTATTAGCACCAAGTGTTAGGTTAAAATTCTTACTGATGTCATAACCAATGGATAAATCTGTAATGATTTTGTCTGTAATCAATTGATGTTCATTTGGAAGAATCACACCATCAAAATTAGCATCTACGACATCTGCCCCGTAAACTTTTCCATAATAAGTGTTTCTTAAATAGAAATTAAAATCGTTCCATTTCAAGTTATTAGAAAAACTAGCTTTGATTTTTGGAACAGAATCCTCCAGATAAACTCTAGATCTTTCACCAAAATAAGAAGTCTCCAATCCTGCATTTTTCAACAAATCGGAAGCATGGATATCTCCTACTTTTTTGGTCTCGTTAAAATTGATAGCAAAATCATTATTCAATTTAAATGCACCTAGGTTAGCGTGATGGCTAATAACTACATCCAGACCTTTGGTTTCGGTATCGATGGAGTTGGCAAAGAACTGAGCCGCATTTACATTTGCATTTTCAAACTCAGCATTCACGAGTCTTTGCTCATCTGTTGTTGGGTTAGAAAACCTACTAAACTGGTCTGTCAATACAATTCTGTCATCAATTCTGATGAAATAAGCATCTGCAGTAATGTTCAAATTCAATGATGGAATTTTATAGGCAAAACCGGCGCTCACAGATTTGGATGTTTCTTGCTTCAATTTAGGAATACCAAAACCTTTTGCAATAGCAGAATCATTACTGAAAGTTCCTACTTCTCTCAAATTACCATTTACAAATTGTGTAGATGTTGTGTTGTAATAAATCTGATGAATAGAAGGCGCACGGAAACCTGTAGAACCAGCAAAACGGAAGTTAAGATCTTTTGATAATTTGATTCTTGAAGCCAATTTATAATTGAAAGTTGAACCAAAATCAGAATAATCCTCATAACGCACCGCCGCATCTACCAAGAACCAATTGGTAAAATTAAATTCTACATCCGCATAAGCAGCGTAAGCATTTCTATTTCTATCTGTTCTATTAGCTTCTCGGAAACCTGCAAAAACCTGTGAACCACCTGCAAGTGCAGCTCCAAAGAAGTCTGTTGGATTAACCGAAGTTGCTGTTTGTGGATTACCATTCACATCATAAGCGGTGTAAGATGCTTCCTCTCCTGGATTGATCTTAAAATTCTCGTGGCGTTGTTCTGCTCCGAAAGCGACATTAAGACCTTGGAAAACATCGAATTGCTTACTGAAATCTAAATTAATTGTATTCTGTAAAAATTGCAATCCACCAGCTCTGAAAGAACTTGGAGAATTGAATCTCAAACTTGTATTGCCCGTGTTTTCAATCGTATAATCAAAACTGTTTTGACCAAATGTATTACTGAAATCTACATTCCAACCGTCCCATTTTCCTTTAACACCTGCCGATAATGACAAATCCTGAATCTTCGTATGGATCTCTGGCAAATATCCATCCAAATACAAACCTGTAAAAGTCCTGGATTGATTTGGTCTTCTGAAGAAACCACCAGACTGTCCGTCACGGATTGAATACCCTCCAAAAGTATAAACTTTCCAATCCTCATTCAAAGGCACTTCTATATTAGCAAATAGCTGATGATTATTCAGTTTAGACTGTCCCACTTGCATGTTGAAGTCTTTTCTAGTTTGACCTCTGTAAGCCAATTCCTGATCAGTGTAGTTAGCTCCCAAAAGTGCTTGTAAAGCCGTAATAGAATTAGCATTCTGGATATTATTCTGGAAACCAGAGTCAAAATAACCAACACCCTGAGCATACTGATGAATTAGGTTTACGAAATCTTGTTCCCCGGCTGTACCTTTCAAGTTATTGATGTTGTTGAAGTAAGAAGAAAGATTGACTCCGTTTTCGGATGCTCTTTTTTCGATAGCATTGTACGCGTTGTAGATGTTTCCACTTTCTGTTCCTGCTCTCCTAGTAGGATCACGGAACTGGGAAGACCAAGTCAGGTTATAGAAACCACCTCTCTTTCCTATTTTATTTCCGTAGTTCAAATCTACTTGGAATTGCTGTCCATCATAATTTCCTGTATGGTCTTTGGCAGCATTGGTAAGATATCCCCCATAATTTAGCTGTCCTGTCAGTTTTCCAGTATCTCTTTTTAATTGAAGATTCATAACTCCGGCAATCGCATCAGAACCATATTGCGCAGAAGCACCGTCTCTCAAAACTTCAATTTTACTTAAAGCAAAAGCAGGAATGGCGTTCAGGTCAGTTCCAACAGTTCCTCTTCCTGGTGCACCGTTTACATTAACCAAAGCTGATGTATGTCTTCTTTTTCCATTAATCAAAATCAAAGTCTGATCTGGTCCCAATCCTCTCAACTGAGCAGGGTCCGAATGGTCAGAACCGTCAGCATTGGTTTGAATGGTTGAAGTAAAAGATGGTGCAATTGTATTCAGTATTTGATTGATGTTGGTTTGAGGCAAACTTTGCTGAATGTCTTTTAAGTTAAAAACATCCACAGGAACGGGACTGTCCGCTTTGGAGCGTCCACCACTTCTAGAACCTACCAGAACAACTTCTTCGATTTGTTTATCAGAAGTTGTGTCTTTCACTGGTTTGGTTTCCTGAGCTTGGGTTAGATAGATTCCTGAAAAGAAAACTACGGCTGTAGATACCACAGCTCTTTTACTAGAATTAAACATCGATTTTTGAATCATATTTTTAAATTTTACGTTTTATACAAAAAAAAGAAAACTTCTCCCAGACAAGTCTGAAAGAAGTTATATTGAGACGGCATTACAACCGCAATTAAACATTTTCAACTTATCTTTCCTTTTTTCAAAGGCTGAATGTAACACCTTACCAAAGTGGCAGGTTGTTAAGACTTCAATAGGTCAGTTCCCTCGGTCTTTCTTAATAAGTATGACAGCAATTCATTATCACAATGCAAAAGTATAACAAGAATTTTTCTTCAGCAAATTTAATTCATACTATTTTGATATAATAAATACCATTAGCATTTAAAGAACTAATAATCAATCTTTTATTTTATAAAATTTTTAAACCAACACAAAACTCAAAACAAATTATAAAAATTACTAAAATCTCAAATTATTCTCATATAAATTACGACTTTCATAATTCCAACAATAAAAACTTTTAAAATAAAAATTGCAATTTTTTAAGGCATTTCTTCGGGTTTTGTTCGGTTATTCTTCGGAAAAAGAATTAATTTACCGAAGAACGCCCGAAGAAACCTAGGAAAAAAGCAGAAAACAATCGTTAAAACATACAAATAGTACAAAAATATCATCGGTAAAAAAAACATCCTTTTTTATCACAATTCATAATATATTTTAAGATAATTGATTCTAAATTTTTAATTTTGAGGAATGTATAAAACGATGAAAAAAAAACTAGTTGTACTTTCCGGAGCAGGCATCTCCGCAGAAAGTGGGATAAAAACGTTCCGAGATTATAACGGTCTTTGGGAAAATCATCGTATAGAAGATGTGGCTTCGCCCGAAGGTTTTGCACGCAATCCAAAACTGGTTTTGGATTTTTATAACGCCAGAAGACAACAACTAAAAGAAGTAGAACCCAATACGGCGCACAAATTGCTTGCAGAATTGGAGAATTTTTTTGATGTTAGTATTATTACACAAAATGTGGATGATTTGCACGAGCGGGGCGGGTCTTCCAAAATCATACATCTGCATGGCGAGTTGACCAAAGCAAAATCTGTGAATGAGAATAGTAAAATTGTTGATTATACAGATGATATCCAAGTAGGAGATCTGCACCCAGATGGTTCGCAACTCCGCCCACACATTGTTTGGTTTGGAGAGATGGTTCCCGAGATGGACAACGCGATAGAGATAGCCTCCCAAGCAGATTTGTTTTTGATCATCGGGACCAGTATGCAGGTGTACCCTGCCGCTTCTGTGATCCGATATGTGCCTGAGCATTGCGAAGTTTTTGTCATCGATCCCAATCTTGACACTCCTAATTCTTTTACCAAGAATGAGAATTACATCAAGTCCTCAGCAACAGAAGGAATGAAGCAATTAAAAGAAATTTTAATCAAAAAATATAGATAAAATAACAAAAAGGGTAAGGCTTAGAGCCTGTTTAAATTTCATCAAAATTATTTTCACAACCTTTAAGAGTATAATTTTAATGAAATTTTATAGTGAGTTTTGCTCCCTTTAGGGCTGTAGCAAACAAAAATTATTTGAAAATAAATACTTGAATAATTTTAAAAACAGATTCTTAGAATTCTTTGCTGAAAATAGAAAAAGTTACCAGAAACTTATTTTAAATTTATAAAGCAACTAAAATTTTCTTCATTTATTCTTTTGTGGCTTTTGTGGTTAATCAATAAAAATATATAAACTATGCAGGTAGAAATCAGAAAACTAAGTATTGACGATTATGATGAGCTGGCAGAAGCTATGCGGAAAGCCTATCCCGAGATTGATGATAATGTCTGGAGCAAACGGAATATCCAAAAACTGACCTCCATTTTCGCAGAAGGACAAATCTGTATTTTGGTGGACGGAAAATTGGCAGCAGCAGCATTATCAATCATCGTTCAATACGAATTGTTCGGAGATCAGCATACTTATAATGAAATCACAGGAAACGAAAGTTTCAACACACATAGCAACAATGGTAATGTCCTTTACGGAATCGAGGTTTTTGTTGACCCAGAATTTCGTGCTTTAAGATTAGGTCGGAGACTTTATGATGCAAGAAAAGAACTTTGTGAAATCCTGAACCTAAAGTCAATCATCGTTGGTGGAAGAATCCCCAATTATCATCTTTACAGCAAGGAATTGTCACCTAGACAATACATCAACAAAGTACGAAATAAAGAAATCTATGACCCTGTTTTGAGCTTTCAAATCGGAAATAATTTTTCTCCTGTAAAAATCCTAAAAGGTTATCTTAAAGGCGATGTAGAATCTGAGGAATATGCAGTTCTTCTCCAGTGGAACAACATCTATTACACGGCGAAGAAAAATACAATGCAGGACAGTGTGATTCGTCTTGGATTGATCCAATGGCAGATGCGACCCTTGAAAGATCTAGAGGATTTTTACAAGCAGGTTGAGTTTTTCGTGGATGCTGTTGCGGGTTATCAATCGGATTTTTGTTTGTTTCCGGAGTTATTCAACACACCTCTACTCGCTCCTTTCAATCATATGAATGAAAGGGAATCAATGGAAAAACTGTCTGAATTAACAGAAGAAATTAAAGAAAAAATCTCCGAATTTGCTGTCAGCTATAATGTGAATATCATTTCCGGAAGTATGCCGATTTTGGAAGACGGAAAATTGTATAATGTGAGTTATCTGCTTCACCGAGACGGAAAAATTGACGAATACAGAAAAGTCCATATCACACCTAACGAACGAAAATACTACGGTATGACCGGCGGAAACGAAATTAAAGTTTTTGACACAGATTGTGGGAAAATCGGAGTGATCATCTGTTATGATGTTGAGTTTCCGGAGTTACCAAGATTGCTGGCTGACCAAGGAATGAAAATCCTCTTCGTTCCTTATCTCACAGATACTCAAAATGCTTATACCCGTGTAAGGCATTGTGCAGCAGCAAGAGCGATTGAGAACGAATGTTATGTTGCCATTGCCGGTTGTGTAGGTAACCTTCCTGGTGTTAATAATATGGATATACAATTTGGTCAAGCCACTGTTTTCACGCCTTCGGATTTTGCTTTCCCTTCCAACGCTATAAAAGGAGAAGCTACACCAAATACAGAGATGACCTTGATTGTGGATGTTGACCTCAATCTTTTAAAAGAATTGCATTACAACGGCGCTGTTAAAACCCTGACAGACAGAAGACAGGATTTATACGACGTGATTTTGAGAAACCAGAGTTAAATTTATTTATGAAACTATTTTAACATCGCTCAGATTTAATCATCTAATTTTGTGAAAAATATATTTAATGAAAAAGACATATATCGTTGCGGCTGGATTATTATTTTCAATTTCTACTCAAGCACAGATTGGTGATATTTTTAAAGCCGTGAAAGATAAAACGGGTATAGACTTGAGCAATCCCAAAACACAAAGTTCAACCACTACAACTAAATCAACTCAAACTACAACGAACAATTCCAACATAAACCTTGGAAGTTTGACCTCGACTCAGATTTCTTCCGGATTGAAAGAAGCCTTAAATCTAGGCGTAAAAGAAGGGGTACAAAAACTAGGCGTAACCGATGGTTTCCTGAAAAATGAAGCTGTAAAAATCTTAATGCCTGAAAAGCTAAGAAAAATCGACACTACACTTAGAAGTTTAGGGATGGGAAGCCTAGCAGATCAAGGTGTAAAATTACTAAACAGAGCTGCCGAAGATGCTGTAACAGAAGCTACTCCTATTTTTGCCAATGCCATTACGTCTATGACCATTACAGATGCAAAAAACATTCTTCTTGGAAGTGATAATGCGGCAACCACTTATCTGCAAACCAAAACACAAAGTCAGCTTTTCACAGCGTTTCAGCCAAAAGTGCAGGCTTCATTAGGCAAAGTTGGTGCAGATAAAGTTTGGAGTAACCTAATTTCAAAATACAACACCTTGACAGGACAATCTGTAACCACCGATTTGAATGAATATGTGACCACAGAAACGATCAACGGGGTTTTCAAAATGGTAGCGGAAAAAGAAACAGGAATTAGAAATAATTCTGCGCTGAGAACGACTTCCATTCTACAACAGGTTTTTGGTGCAGTTAAGAAGTAATAGATATCAAAAATATAAAACTGTTGTAAAAAGACAGTTTTTTTTACAAATTAATATCATACTTATTTGGTAGGATAAATATTATTTATAAATTTGCCCAAATAAAAGTTCTTAAAAAGAACAACTTATCAAGAAAGGTGGAGGGATTTGACCCTTAGAAACCTTAGCAACCTGCTAATTATGGCAAGGTGCTACATTCAAACTCAAAAGAGGAAGATAAGTCAAAAAGATAATTTCAATTTTAGATTAGTACTCTTTTGACTTGTAACCCAGAGTCAAAAGAGTATTTTTTTTAAACTTAAATTATAATATATGAGTCAGTTAAAATTTGAAACTTTACAGTTACACGCAGGGCACGATATAGACAACACCAACTCTAGAGCTGTACCTGTTTATCAAACAACTTCTTACGTTTTCAACAATGCAGAACACGGCGCCAATCTTTTTGGACTCAAAGAGTTCGGGAATATCTACACCCGGATTATGAATCCAACTACAGATGTTTTCGAAAAAAGAATTGCAGCTTTGCACGGTGGTGTAGCAGCTCTAGCCGTTGCATCTGGTCACGCAGCACAATTTATTGCAATTACCAACATCTTACAATCTGGAGATAATTTTGTGACTTCTCCGTTCTTATATGGCGGTTCTCATAATCAATTCAAGGTTAGCTTTAAGAAGTTTGGAATAGAGGCTCGCTTTGCAAAAGATGATAATCCTGAAGATTTTGAAGAATTGATTGATGAAAATACCAAAGCGTTGTATCTGGAAACCATTGGAAATCCTACGCTGAATGTACCGGACTTTGAAGCTATTGCTAATGTTGCGAAAAAACATAACATTCCTTTGATTGTTGACAATACATTTGGAGCTGGTGGATTTTTATTCAAACCTTTGGAGCACGGCGCAAACATTGTTGTAGAATCTGCCACAAAGTGGATTGGAGGACACGGTAATTCTATCGGTGGAATTATTATAGATGGTGGTAATTTTGATTGGTCCTCGGAGAAATTTCCGCTTTTATCAGAACCATCCGAAGGTTATCACGGTTTGGTATTTTCTGATGTTTTTGGCAAAAATTCGCCTTTTGGAAATATTGCATACATCATCAAAGCCAGAGTTGAAGGACTGAGGGATTTTGGGCCTGCTATTTCTCCTTTCAATTCATTCCTTCTGTTACAAGGCGTAGAAACTCTCTCTTTACGTGTAGAAAGAACGGTGGAAAATTCTCAAAAAGTAGCCGAGTATCTAGAAAAACTAAACGTGGTAGAAAAAGTATTTTATCCCGGCTTGGAAAGCTTTCCTGATCATCAGCTCGCTAAAAAATATTTTAAAAACGGGTTCGGTGGTGTTTTATCTTTTGAATTGAAAGGTGGAAAAGAAACTGCTACAAAATTTATAGATAATCTAAAACTATTCTCAAATCTTGCTAACGTAGGAGATTCAAAAAGCTTAGTTCTTAACCCAGCTTCAACTTCTCACTCTCAACTTTCTGAGGAAGAACTCAAAAAATCTGGTTTAGCGCCTGGACTTGTACGTCTTAGCCTTGGCATAGAGCATATTGATGATATTCTGGAGGATATTAATCAAGCATTACAAAAAACTTTTGACCAATAGTTCATGAACAGATTACAATACAAACTACTACTTTCTTTTATAAAAAGGAGCTTCATCTTAGAAGTTCCTTTTACTTTTGTTGTCATTTTAATTAAAACGACATCTCCGGAATTTCTCCTTCAATAATCAATTCAGCTTCTGTAGCTTTTATAATATCTTCAACCGAAATTCCCGGTGCTCTTTCCAAAAGCTTGAAGCCTTTATCTGTGATTTCCATAACCGCTAATTCTGTGACTACTTTTTTCACACAATTCACGCCTGTTAGAGGAAGCGTACATTTTTTCAAAATTTTAGACTCGCCAGCTTTGTTGACGTGCATCATCGCGACGATGATATTTTCTGCAGAAGCAACCAAATCCATTGCACCGCCCATTCCTTTTACCATTTTCCCAGGGATTTTCCAATTGGCAATATCACCGTTTTCGGAGACTTCCATTGCTCCCAAAATTGTCAAATCCACTTTTTGGCTTCTAATCATCCCAAAACTGAAAGCCGAATCAAAAAAAGAACCTCCGGGAAGAATTGTAATCGTTTGTTTTCCTGCATTAATCAGGTCTGCATCTTCTTCGCCTTCGAAAGGAAAAGGTCCCATTCCCAAAACACCATTTTCACTCTGGAATTCCACCGAAATATCCTCAGGAACATAGTTGGCAACCAAAGTCGGAATCCCGATTCCAAGGTTAACATACATCCCGTCTTTCACTTCTTTTGATATGCGTTGCGCGATTTGTTCTTTTGTAAGCATAGTAAAATGTTATACTGCAATATATACAAATTCTGCTTTACACAAAAGTACGATTTGTGAAAAGCTTGCTTACAAAATATTAGCCGTGTTTTTTACCACATCCGCACATAGATTTTTTTGAAAAACTAAGAAGAAATAGTTCCTTTTCAAACTCTATTTCACCTTTCAAGAAAGACATTTCTATGTGCTTATGTGGTTTTATTAATCTCAGATATACTCTTAGTCAATATTATTTCTGAACCAATCAGATTTATATCATTAAATTTGCAACATCATTATGAAGACATTATTTCGTTACCTCAAACCACACAAATGGTTGCTGATTGCATCCTTATTTTTAGCAACAGTCAATCAGGTTTTTTCTTTGTTTGCGCCTGCTATTACGGGTAATATTTTAGATAATCTAGTCACACATCCTCACTTTTTCGATAAAGAAAAACTCTTACCTAGAAATCTGAATCAATTTCTTTACGGAACCGATATTTATCACGGTGCATTTTACTTTTTAGGATTACTGATTGGAACTGCAATGGTCAGCAGAATTGCAAAGGCGTTTCAGGATTACGCTGTGAATGTCATTACTCAAAAATTCGGAGCTAATATTTTTACCGACGGTTTACAGCATTCTATGGCTTTGCCTTATCAGGAATTCGAAGACCAGAGAAGTGGCGAAACGTTATCGATTTTGACTAAAGTAAGAGAAGATTCGGTGAAGTTTATTACTAATTTCATTAATGTCTTTTTTGGGATTTTGGTAAGTATCATTTTCGTTTCAGTTTATGCGATTAGATTGCATTGGTCGATAATGCCGGTTTATATTGTCGGTATTTTTCTGATTGCATTCGTCACAAATCTTTTAAGTAAAAGAATCAAAAATATTCAGAAAACGATTGTTGTAGAAACTACAAGTTTGGCAGGAAGTACAACCGAAAGTTTGAGAAACATCGAGATTGTAAAAAGTTTAGGCTTAACAAAACAGGAAATCAATCGCCTGAATAACAATACTTACAAAATCCTTGGACTGGAATTAAAGAAAGTAAAAAGCATTCGTTCATTGAGTTTCATTCAGGGAACAATGGTCAATTTTCTTCAACAGTTGATTACTTTGACACTTTTATATTTGATTTTCAGAAACATTGTAACACCGGGACAATATCTATCATTGATGTTTTATGGATTCTTCATTTTTGGTCCGATGCAGGAAATTGGAAATATCATTATTTCTTATCGTGAAGCCGAAGCATCTTTGAAGAATTTTGATAATCTGATGAAAAAACCAGTCGAACAAAAACCTCTGACGCCGAAACAAATCGGTGCGATTGAAGAACTGGAATTCAAACACGTTTCTTTCAAGCATCAATCCGCTCAATATAAAGCTTTGAATAATATTTCATTCGATGTTAAAAACGGAGAAACAATTGCTTTTGTTGGTCCGAGTGGTTCGGGAAAAAGTACATTAGTAAAATTACTGGTTGGATTGTACCGACCTCAGGAAGGGAATATTTTCTATAATAAAATCAACGGAAAAGAATTTGACTTTGATGAATTACGAAATCAAATCGGATTTGTAACTCAGGACACACAGCTTTTTGCAGGAACAATCAAAGAAAATCTTCTTTTCGTGAATCCAAACGCCAGCGAAGAAGACATCGAACTCGCATTGAAAAAATCAAGCACTAAAACTTTATTAGAACGTGCTGAAAAAGGAATCGAAACAGTCATTGGTGAAGGCGGATTAAAGTTAAGTGGTGGTGAAAAACAAAGAATTGCGATTGCAAGAGCATTATTAAGAAAACCAAACTTATTAATTTTTGACGAAGCGACTTCTGCTTTGGATAGTATTACTGAAGAAGAAATCACTTCAACCATCAAAGATATTTCACAACAAAAAGAACAAATCACAGTTCTAATTGCTCACAGATTAAGCACCATTATGCACGCAGACCGAATTTATGTTTTGGAACGCGGACAAGTCATAGAAACCGGTTCTCACGAAAACCTGATTGCAGAAAAAGGTTTGTATTATGCAATGTGGAGACAGCAGATTGGGGAGAGGAAAAATTTAACCCAATTTTAAATAAATAATTATTACAAGCGAGTCTAAAATACTATCTTTTAATAAAAAATATGGATAATGATTACTGAAGAATCTTACAAAAAAACATATAAAAATATCTTTGAGAAATTTAATATTGACCAAAAATTTATACTTCAAACTAAGCTAGAACTTCCTTATCAAATACCAGTTCCTGATGGTTATGTTGTGATGTCAGAATTCGAAGATAAAAAAGATTATTGGTCTTTTTTATTCTTCACAACTTTAAAGGTAGAAACACAGATTAAAGTATTTGATGATAATATAACATTATGTTCGAAAAAAACAGAAGTGACACTTTGTATTATTGGACCGGAATTTATATTCAACACTTATAATAATGAGGATATAGATATAAAACTATCCAATGAACATTCTTATTTTTTTGACAAATCCCTTGAGCATTTAAATGCTATTATAATTGCTTATTCAATTCATTTTCAAGATGAATATGTTTATCAAATCACAAAATTCGACCTACAACCTTTCTGTAGCTACGAACTTATTGATATTAAGAAATGGTCTGTTGAAAAAATTTTATTTTTATTACACAGCAAAATTGATATTGAAATGGAAGAAATAACGAGTAATCAATGTATTGCTCTCCAAAATTTCAGCAACCATATAATCAAAAATGATTATATGTTTTTGCTTCCCGAAAATTATTTTTTGTTAGCAAAATATAGACTAAATAGAGGGTTGTTTTCAGAAGCCGTTACTTTTTGCCAAACTGCGGTGGAAGTTAAAGTAAAGAGATTATTTTATTATTTTCTTGAGATAGAAGGCCTAAAAGAAAGTGAAATTATTGAAAAAATGGAAAACACACCATTTATGTCTATGATTAAAAAAGAAATGTCTAAAAGAATAGGTGGAATATGGGATATTAAAAATGAAAACTCTGACATAAAAAATTGGTATGACAGCTGTTATTCATTAAGAAATCGTGTTGTACATATTGGTTATAAACCTAATTTATTTGAAACTGAACGAGCTCTAAATGATGCTAAAAAATTCGTATTTTACATAGTTGAACTAATTAAAAAAAAGAAAAAAAATTATCCAGAACTTTATAAAAATATTATAATTGAACTTTGAAAATTACTAACTAGCTCTTTTATTTCACAGTCCTCTGCTCTATCCTTTTCTCATAATTCTCACCTTGGAAAATCCTTTGAACCATAATTCCGGGAATATGGATTTCATTTGGGTCAAGCTGTCCGGGTTCAACCAATTCTTCTACTTCAGCAATGGTTATTTTTCCGGCACCGGCCATTGGAAAATTAAAATTACGAGCCGAACCTTTGAAAATCAAATTTCCTGCGTGGTCACCTTTCCAAGCTTTTACGATTGAGAATTCAGCGTTGTAAGCATATTCTAATATGTGAGGTTTTCCGTTGAAATCTTTCACTTCTTTACCTTCCGCAACTTCGGTTCCGAATCCAGCTGGTGTGTAAAATGCAGGAATTCCTGCTTGCGCCGCTCTGCATTTTTCAGCCAAAGTTCCTTGAGGCGTTAATTCTACTTCCAATTCTCCGGATAACATTTGACGTTCGAATTCTGCGTTTTCTCCAACATAAGAAGAAATCATTTTTTTGATTTGTTTTTTCTGCAAAAGCAATCCCAAACCGAAATCATCAACACCTGCATTATTGGAAATACAAGTCAGATTATCTACGTTTTTCTTTACCAATTCTGAAATACAATTCTCAGGAATCCCACAAAGCCCGAATCCGCCAAGCATTATCGTCATTCCGTTTTGGATATCTTTTACCGCTTCTTCAGCGTTTTTCACTCTTTTATCAATCATAAAATTGAGATTTCTTTGGTTCAATTTGTTTGTTTATAAATATAGAAAAATCCCTGTATTGGAAGAAAGAAAATAGAGAAAAGATGAAAGACTGATATTCTTTGAAGTAAAAACCACAAAAAGTCACAAAAAAAGCCATACACCAAAAATGTACGACTTTTCCCTAACAATTTTAAACATTTAAACCTTTATCGGTTGTCTATTGTAACGCTCACTGGCATTACATAAGATGATGCGACCATTTTTTGGCTTAGTTTGTCCATATTCACTTTATAAAGCAAATGCGTCAAAACGTTTTCTAATTCTTTGCTCACATTTTTGCAGTCGCCATTGGCGCTTACATTGGTGATTTTTCCATTTTCAGAAAGACTGAATCTCACGTTGGAATTCACAACTCCTTCTTTATAATCTTGGTTGGTGAAATCGAAATTATCTTTCAACAATTTCCTTAATTCCCCGAAACCATCACCTGAATTAATAATGACTTCTTGTATTTTGTTGTCTGTAGTTTGAGCTTTTGCTAAGTTGAGCGTTCCTAAAATTCCAAATAAAAATATTGATAACGCTAACATTTTCTTGTTCATAATCAATTGATTTTAAGTTATTACTTATCTAATATTACGTCAAAGTTAATAAATATTCGCATTAAGTTAATATTAAATTAATATTAAAATTGAAAATTTAACATTGAGAAAAAAAAAAGGATTCTGAAATTTCAAAATCCTATAAATAAAAACATTTGTTATTCCGCATGATTTCAATCGTTTAATAATACTATGATTTAATGTGTGATCTTATTGAAAATTTCAATTATGACCAATCCCGCATAAGAGACAGTAATGGAAATCCTATTTTTGTAGTTTGGAAATCTTCTATTCAAAAGGGAAAACATCTTCCACAAAAAAGGTTGTAGTGGATAGCGCTACCTAAGCTGTGGCCCTCCAAGACTCTCAGGTTGACAAGCGCTGGCGACGGAATTGCCCAAATATTGTAAAATGTATGATGCGAAATGTAAAAAGTTTTTAAATTTATTTTACTGATAATCAATATTTTAAAGTTTTATTTTAATTAATTTTGAATATTGAGGCAACCATTTCGGATTTTTGTCGTCTTATAGTCAGAAAGAAAAAATGAACAGAGATTTGCAACATATCTTTTCCAAAGCGAAGAAAAATGACCGATTGGCTCAGAAGAGTTTGTTCGAGATATTTTCGGGGAAAATGTTGTCGGTCGCCAATTCTTACATTAATAATCGGGACGATGCTGAAGATGTGCTGATGAATGCTTTCTATAAAGCTTTTACAAAGCTTGAAGATTGTAAGAATTATGAATCATTTCCTTTCTGGCTGAGAAAAATCGTAGTGAATGATGCCATCAGTTTTATCAGAAAAAACAAACATATTCTGTATGCGGAAACCGAGTTTACAGATTCGATGGCAGAAAAAGTAGAAGATATTTCGGAGTTTTCTCAGGAAATTGATTTAGAAGTGATTTTCAAAGAAATGCCGATTGGTTACAAACTTGTTTTTAATCTCGCTGTTTTTGAGGAAAAGAAACATCAGGAAATTGCAGAAATCCTTAATATATCTGAAGGAACAAGCAAAAGTCAGCTTAGCAAAGCTAAAAAATGGTTACAAGATTATTTTAATCAACAGCAAAACATTAAACAAAATGCAGAATCTGAAATCTAAATACGAACAAAAGGAAATGAAAGTTTCCGACAGTCTTTGGGACAGATTGGAAGAAAAACTCGACCAAGCTCCTGCGAAAACTAAGAAACCGAAAGTGATTTGGTGGAGATTTGTTGCTGTGATTATTCTAATCGTAAGTTTCAATGGAGTTTCTTGGATGATGGATATTGAAAATAAAGTAAAGGAAACTCCTGAGTTTAAATTTCAAAAAGAGAATCAAATTGCAACCGTAAATCCGCAATCTGAAAGTATTAATGAAAATAAAAAATCGCTTCCAATTATCACTTCTGAAACGGATAATCAAAAATTAGCGATTAAAAATGCAAAGCCTTCGGCTTCAGAACCAACCAAAGAAATAATTCCTGAAAAAGAAAATTTTATAAAAAAAGAAGAGCCACAAACTATTTCTCAATCAGAAGAAAGATTGGCTCAAAATGAAATACAGAAACCAAAGGTAAAATACGTGTCTTCATCGGATTTACTTTTCGGAGTAGAAATTGATAAAGCCAAAACAGAAACTCCAAAATCTGCAATGGGAATCAATACCATAAAACCTAAAAATGATTCTGATTTTCCCAATCCAAAACGTATCAAACTCTTCGGAATTACGCTCTACGACAAAGATTCTATAACAACTAAATAAACTAAAATGAAATTCAAAATTCTACTTTTAGCAATGCTTTCCGGCTTTGCTACAGCTCAAACTACGCTTGATAATCAGATGAAATCTTACACTGAAAAAGTTAATTCAATCGTATCCACAGAAAAAGCAAATATGAAAGCTGAAACCGACAAAATCGATGAAGCTTTTACTTCAGGAAAAATCACAAAAGCAGAGCAAATTTCTCAAAAAGAAAGAGTTTCTAAAAAATACGAAACGATTATTAATTATAAAATTGAGAGCGAGCGTCAGCAACTGGAAGATATTACAAAAACTGCAGTTACAAATTCGGTTTACAATACAAAACCAGACACATTGAAAAATAAAAATGTAATGGTTTTTGGAACTTCAGGATTGTTAATTAAAATTAAAAAGAAAGACAAGTCACCAAAAGAATATATCAATACGAGCGCTGTTAGTGTAGGTTATGCGTTCGCAAATTTGACTAAAGACAAAGGTAGTTTCAATCCATTTGAAAATGATTCTGAAATGAGAATCGGAAATTCTCACAGCGTTGAGGTTCAGTTCAGAAAAGATAAACAATTGGGAAGTTTCACGAGTCCTTGGGTTTTGAGATACGGATTGGCTTACAGAACCGATACTTATATGCCAAAACGTCCGCAGGTTTTTGTTCAGGATAATTCACAGTTATTTCTTGAAGATTTTCAACAAGGAAGTTTGAAACGTTCAAAATTGAGAAATGTTTATTTGACTTCACCAATTGAATTTCAGCTCTATCTTAATCCAAAATATACCGAATATGACGGAAAACAATATCTGGATGTGAGAAAAAAAATGTGGAAAGTTGGATTGGGAGCTTATGCAGGAATCAATACAAGAAGCATCGTAAAAGTGAAATATCATAATGAAAATGATAAATTCAAAAAGTACGATTATACTTTAGATGACGGCGTGAATGCTTTCTTATTTGGAGGAAAATTCAGTCTGGGATATGGAGGTGTTAATTTATTCATCAAAAAAGATTTCACACCTATTTTCAATAACAAAGCCAACTTACCAAACAAAAACGGAATCCAAATCGGAATCGAAATTGCCAACATTGATTTTTAATTGATAACATTTTCATAGAACATTCTTATACACTATTTTCTTATTAAAACTCATATCTGAAAAAGATGTGAGTTTTTTATTTTAATTCTACATTTTCGAGATTTTGACTTCCGTGTCTGATGGTTAAGATGTAAAGAGTGCCATTTACAAATTCATAATAGAGAAGATATTTATGAATAATTTTGATGTAAACATTGGGGATGTCGGTTTTTCTACCAATTTTTGGTTGCTCCAGAATTAGATTTAACTGAGCTTCAATAAGTGAATTTAATTTTAGACTAAAAACATTAGACTTGTTTCTATTAATCCAATATTGCAAAATTTCCACAAGCTCATTTTTAGCTTTGAGAGTCCAGACTATTTTTTCAGCCATTCTTTGATTTCTTCTTGAACACTATTGTTAGAAAGAACGTCTCCATTGTCAATCTGATATCTTGCTTCGGAAATTGCTTTCTTTTCTTCTTCGGAAGTTATATAAATAGATTCGTCAGCTTGAAATTTCAATTGCTGTAATATTTCTTTTAGCCTTGCTTTGTCAGTAATGCTTGTAATATGGTTGATTAAGTCTAGCTTTAATTCCGCAGTATTCATAATTCACAAATCTTGATATAAAATTATAAAATTAATTTGACTTTTTTTCTGAATAAATTAAAAACATCATCATACAATTGTTGTGCTTATCTGATTTTTTATTTACATTGCCAAACAGGATTTAGAAATGAAAAATTTACAGTTAATCGGATTATTTTTGGTTGTTGCAGGCAGTTTTCTGCCATTGGTTCATATTCCCATCATTGGAAACTGGAACTATCGGAAAGTTGATAATACACTTGCTGTTGCAGTTTGGGGATTTTCCTTATTAATGCTTGTTTTCATCTTAATTGACAAAACTAAATTCGTGAGAATAATAGCGTTTTTAATGATATTGCTTTTTGTTTTCACAATCGTTGCTATTAAGTTAAAATCTTTAGATTATTTCAGTTTTTTACCATTCAAATCTTGGCAATCGACATTCGCGGGAATCGTAAAATTATCTTGGGGATGGTTCATAGAATTTTTAGGGATTGCTCTAATTTTAATCTCATCAATCAAAAATATTGAATCACGAAGACACAAGGATTTACACAATTAATTTCAGAATATTTACAATAAATCTTGTGAGCCTAGTGAAAAGACTTTGTGACCTTTGTGTTTAAAAAATAATTAAAATCAAAAATTAAAAATATTATGAAAGAAGTATTCATTGTATCAGCAGTCAGAACCCCAATGGGAAGTTTTATGGGAAGCCTGTCTGGCGTTCCTGCAACACAATTGGGAACTGCAGCGGTAAAAGGAGCTTTAGACAAAATTAATCTTGACCCAGCTTTGGTTCAGGAAATTTATATGGGAAATGTTTTGCAGGCTGGTGAAGGTCAGGCTCCAGCTAGACAAGTCGCTTTGGGCGCAGGTTTATCTAACCATACACCTTCCACAACAATTAATAAAGTTTGTGCTTCAGGAATGAAAGCCGTAACAATGGCAGCTCAGGCAATCAAGGCTGGTGATGTTGACATTATCGTTGCCGGCGGAATGGAAAATATGTCAAGCGTTCCTCATTATCTAGAAGGAAGAAATGGTGTGAAGTTAGGCGATATCAAAATACAAGATGGCTTAGTAAAAGACGGTTTGACTGATGTTTACAACAAACAGCATATGGGTGTTTGTGCCGAATTATGTGCTAAAGAAAATAATATCACAAGAGAAGAACAAGATGCTTTCGCAATCCAATCTTACCAAAGGTCAGCAGCAGCTTGGGAAGCGGGAAAATTCAAAGAAGAGGTTGTTCCAGTTTCGATTCCTCAAAGAAAAGGAGAACCTGTTATTTTCTCAGAAGATGAAGAATATAAAGCGGTTAAATTTGATAAAATCCCAACTTTAGCAACTGTTTTTCAGAAAGAAAATGGAACTGTAACTGCAGCCAACGCATCAACTCTTAATGACGGAGCTTCTGCTTTAATATTGATGTCAAAAGAAAAAGTAGAAGAGTTAGGTTTAAAACCTTTAGCTAAGATTATTTCGTATGCTGATGCCGCTATTGAACCGGAAAGATTTACAATGGCACCTTCCAAAACTTTGCCAATCGCTCTTGAAAAAGCAGGACTTACAAAAGACGACATCGACTTTTTTGAACTGAATGAAGCATTTTCAGTAGTTGGTTTAGCAAACTGTAAAGTTTTAGGATTAGATGCTTCTAAAGTTAATGTGAATGGTGGCGCAGTTTCCATCGGTCATCCACTAGGAAGTTCCGGTTCTAGAATCATTGTAACCTTGATTAATGTTCTGAAACAAAACAACGGAAAATACGGTGCAGCTGCAATCTGCAACGGTGGCGGTGGTGCAACGGCTATTGTGATAGAGAATCTACAGTAAGATTTTTCCTTAATAATAACAAACCATTAAGAATAATTGATTTTTTAATCAACTTCTTGATGGTTTGTTTATTTTTGTCTAAATAATATATTTCCAATGTCTGAAATAGAAAAAACAAACACTGAAAACTCCATAAAAAATAATCCGAAAATCATGCGCGCTTGGGCGTTGTATGATTGGGCAAATTCGGTTTATTCATTAGTTATTACTTCAACGATTTTTCCAATATATTATGCTATTCTGACAACGGCTTATGAAAAGAAGGAGTATGTTGCAGAATCTAAACAATGGATTGATGTTGCTATACCTCATATGATTAAAATCTTTGGGAAAGAGTTTCATCCGGATACCGTTTACGGATATTCTCTCACACTTTCTTTTATCATTGTGGTTTTACTTTCTCCAATTTTATCTTCTTTAGCGGATACAATTGGTAATAAAAAATCTTTCCTTCAGTTTTTCTGTTATCTTGGTGCTACATCTTGTATGGGATTAGCGATGTTTACCGGGATGGGAACTGTTTGGCTGGGATTATTATTCAGTGTAACAGCCAGTGTGGGTTTCTGGGGAAGTTTGGTTTTCTATAATTCCTTTTTGCCAGATATTGCAACGCCAGATAAGCAAGATGCGCTTTCAGCAAAAGGCTATGTTTACGGCTATATTGGTTCTGTGATTTTGGTTGTGATTTGTTTGGTTTTAATTCAGGTTTGTGCAGAAACACCTAAGCAGGCTGCAATCTATACAAGAGTTAGTTTCTTGTTGACAGGAGCTTGGTGGTTTGGATTTTCACAATATACATTCAAACATTTGCCTCAATTTGGACAGGTTAAAGAACAATTGCCGAAAGATTTGGTTTTGCTTAATTATAAAAATATCTTCAAAAGTCACGCTGAACAAGGTGGTTTCTTTGAAGTTTTAAAAGATAATATCAGTTTCTATATTGATATTATAAAACAAAGTTTCAAAGAATTATTCAAAGTTGGAAATCATCTTTTCGGAGACAGAAATTTAAAATATTTTCTTTCGAGTTTTTTCTTTTACAGTGTTGGGATGCAGACGATTTTCCTTATGGCAACATTGTTTGGGAAAAGAGAAATCAATATGGCTCAAGAGAAATTAATAATGACATTATTATTAATTCAAATAGAAGCGATTATCGGTGCATTATTTTTCTCTTGGTTATCGAAAAAAATCGGAAACAAAAATGTCATCAGTATCACAGTTGCAATGTGGATTGGAGCTTGTCTTGCTGCTTATTATCTTAATAAAGAAAATCCGAATGTGGAATATCAATTCTATGGAATTGCAGGTGTAATTGGTCTGGTAATGGGCGGTTTGCAAGCGATGTCTAGATCAACTTATTCCAAATTACTTCCGACGGATTCTATGGATAATACGACTTATTTCAGTTTTTATGATGTTTTGGAGAAATTAGCGATTATTCTTGGGACATTAATATTTTCTACTTTGATTGAATATTTTAATAATATGCGTTTTTCAGCATTGTCAATGACGATTTTCTTTGCAATTGGATTGATTCTGATTCGTTTTCTAAAAGTGAAAAATAATACCCGATAAACATTTAATCTTCAAAAAATTGGTTTATTATTTGATATTAATGGAATAGTTTATTTTTTGTAAATTTGCAACACTAAAACGCAATATGAATAACCCTTTATTTTACGCAAAAATAATTTTGTTCGGAGAATACGGAATGATAGAGAACTCGCAAGGGTTGGTTGTACCGTATAGTTTTTATAAAGGAACACTCAAGTTTTCTGATTTGGACAACGATTTTGAAAAAAAATCGAACCAATCTTTAGAAAAATATTCCAATTATTTAGCTGATTTAGAATTGCCTTCAGATTTCAAACTGAATGTGGATGCTTTCAAAAATGATATAGAAAAGGGGTTATTTTTCGATTCCAATATTCCGCAAGGATATGGTGTTGGAAGTTCTGGCGCTTTGGTCGCAGCAATTTTCGAAAAATATTCTTTCACAAAAAGAGACCCAGAAACCATTTCTAAAGACGAGTTGAAGGATCTGAAAAAAGTTTTCGGTCAGTTGGAAAGTTATTTCCACGGTACAAGTTCCGGAATGGACCCTTTGATTTGTTATATGAATCTTCCGATTCTTATTGAAAATAAAGAAAATGTCGGGAAAGTTTCACTTCCAAAAGAAGAAGTTGGGAAAGGTGCGATTTTCTTGATAGATTCTGGAATAACCGGTGAAACTGGACCAATGATTCAGATTTTCTTTGAGAAATTGAAAAACGAAGGTTTCCGTAAAACGCTTAAAGAAGAATTTATCCGATACAATAATGCTTGTATTGATGCGTTCTTGAAAAAAGATATGAATCCGTTTTTCCGTAATATGAAAAAATTATCGGTTTGGGCTTATGAACATTTCCGTCCGATGATTCCTGAAAACGTTTTCAATGCTTGGAAAAAAGGTCTTGATTCTAACGCTTATTACCTTAAACTTTGCGGAAGTGGAGGCGGAGGTTATATTCTTGGTTTCACAAAAGATTATGCGAAAGCCGAGAAAATGTTAGATGGCTTCCAAAAAGAAGTGATTTACAGATTTTAGTCTGAACCACAAAAGTCACAAAAGAAAAAAAACTTAAAAAATCATATTTAAAGTTTAAAAAGTTTGACTTTTTTGTTCTTTTGATCCTACTTTTCAAATTCTAAATTCATTAAAAATCTTTTGTGACTTTTGTGGTTTAAAAGATTTATTTAAACTAAAAAATGACAGAAAAACCAACGTCCCGAAATGCTTTTTACCGTATTTCTCAGTTGATGGGTTTTCTTTTAGGTGCTCGTTTTTTTGTTGCTGTTCTTCTCACTTTTGCGCTTTATGTTTCTACATTTTTCCTGTTCAATAGAGAAGAAAGCTTCAGAGATTTTGTTTTCGATTACAAAGTTCATACAATTATTATTTGTTCCGTACTCAGCATATTGGCGGGTGGAATTATCAATCGGTTTTATGATAAGGAAAAAGACCAATTGACGCAGCCTTTTCGATCAAGAATACAAAGTTTTTTCAAAGAAAAATACTTTCTCACAGCCTACGTTATTCTGAATGTATTATCACTAGGCTTAGCAATTTTTGTGTCTCACCGAGTTTTTATTTTCTTCTTGATTTATCAGTTTCTGATGTGGTTTTACAGCCATAAACTCAGCAAAATAATTGTTCTTAACAATTTCACTTTTGTGGCGCTGACACTTTATCCATTCTTCGGAATGTTGATTTATTATCAGACATTTTCGCTTAAGATTTTGTTCTTGGCAATTTTCCTTTTTCTGATGTTATTTATCATTGATATTACAAAAGATACATTGACAAAGAATGCCGACAAAATGTTCGGTTATGATACGATTGCTAACAGATTAGGGTTTCAAAATACAAGGTCGATTTTATTAGTTTTATTAATAATTACTTTAGCAACTTCGGTAATTCTAAGTGTTGGAATTGGATTCAAAAATATTATCGCGTGGTATTTCCTAGCAACCACGATTGTAATTATCGGAACCGTTTTTATGCTTTTCCGAAACAAAAAAAATGATAAATTCAAATCTTTGAATCTTTTGAGGCTTTGGATTTTTTTCGGAATTTTAGCAATGCTTTTCGATGGGATTTTTCACAAATATCCTTGGTTGATTTAAAGGATATTAATTATATGGGCAGCTTAATCCGCCTTCCGCTCCCAATCTTTTCACTTCACTTCGTTGCGTAAAAAGGATTTCCGCTCAAGTCGGGCTGCAGATTCAGTATAAAAACACAATTTTGTCATTCCATAGGAATCTCAAATAAGGCTTATTAAATGAATAAAGTCAAAGAAAAACCCTTTCAGAAATCGAAGATTCGGCGTTGCCAATTTCAAACTCTGAAAGGGTTGATTTGTAAAATTCGAAAGTTTTTGCGACTTTAAAATATTTTCAATAATTGAAAAAAATCTTTGCGCTTTTGCGTTAAGAAATTATCCAAAAATATCATTCAAAACCTTTGCTAATCGTAATCCACCGTAAAGCAATTGTCTTTCTAATGTTGATTCGAAACGGTAATTGTATGCATAACTCAATTTAGAATCTTTCGGAGTTTGATAATAGATTGAATTAGCGATTTTATGACTGTCAAACAACCATTCTTCCAAAGTTCCGCTTTGGATTTGCTTCACTTCATCTTTTGATTTTACGTCTAAAAGATTCGCAAATTCTGTATAAGTATATTTTTGATCATCAACCAATTTGGAATCCCAAAGCGAATGCAAATTGGTATTTTGTCCAAAGTAAGTCACATTAACTTTGTTTCCTCCCAAATCCTCAGCTCTACCTACGTGCAAAGGCTGATGAAGGTCACCAACTAAGTGAATCAGGAACATTAAAGCTTCTTTTTTATCTTTATCAGAAACATTTTTGTCTTTGATTTTATCAGATAAGATTCTGATTTGTGTGTAAAGATTCGGAGATTTTTGAACCGATAACGAATCTTTGAACTGCTGCAAATTCTTTTGTGGATTGATGTTCACATAATGCCAAGACGAAGTTTCTTTCCAAACACCTGTCGTATCAGATTTGATGAAATCCGGCCAGTTGGCGTAGTAAGCCATTTTCTGTTCTCCAAAGAGTTTTTTGATATTTCTTTGAGCTTTGGAACTCAAATGATGTTGTGCAATTTCCGCTACAATTCTGTGTCCTGTCAATCCCCAAGCGAAAGAGTAAAGCGATGACAAAATACAAATAGATAACACGAATCTTGATAAAATACTTTTCATTTTTTTAATTTATTTCAGACCGCAAAGATAGTTTTAGCTCAGGTTTTATCCGGTAAAAAACAATGTTAATTATTATTAAACTTGTGTTTCATTTTTATCGTAAAGACGCAAAAAATTCTGATTTTTATCATTGTTAAAAGTCGCGAAGGTAAACTTTGCGTCTTTTTAAGTATTGTTAATTTTCAAAAATTGGCACCTTTGCGATGATTAAAAAACGAGTTAATTTCCGTAATTTTGCGTTTTCCCATTTAATGAAAGATAATCAAGAATTTATCGAAGTTTACGGTGCTAGAGAACACAACCTCAAGAATATATCCGTAAAAATTCCAAGAAACGAATTGGTAGTAATCACAGGGCTTTCCGGAAGTGGAAAATCCTCTTTGGCTTTTGATACAATTTTTGCCGAAGGACAACGCCGTTACATCGAAACTTTTTCGGCTTATGCAAGGCAGTTTTTAGGCGGATTGGAACGTCCGGATGTTGATAAAATTGAAGGTTTGTCGCCGGTTATTGCAATCGAACAAAAAACAACCAACAAAAATCCACGTTCGACTGTTGGAACAATCACGGAATTATATGATTTTCTGAGACTTTTGTTTGCAAGAGTTTCCGATGCTTATTCGATGAGTTCTGGAAAAAGATTGGTAAGTTATACGGAAGACCAGATTTTGGAAACCATCAAAGAAAACTTCAAAGGGAAAAAAGTTTATCTGTTGGCTCCGGTTGTGCGTTCCAGAAAAGGACATTACCACGAACTGTTCATTCATCTTTCCAAAAAAGGTTATTCACAAGCCAGAATAGATGGTGTTTTACAAGATATTGAATACGATTTAAAACTTGATAGATATAAAACTCACGACATTGAGGTTGTGATTGACCGCTGGATTATCGGAGAAAATGCTTCAGAACTGAGATTGGAAAAATCTCTGAAAACCGCTTCTGATATGGGAGAAGGTTTGATTGCCATCCAAGAAATGGGGCAAGACGAGATTCACTTTTTCAGTAAGAATCTAATGGATGATGTTACGGGAGATTCGATGGCTTTGCCAGAACCCAACACGTTTTCCTTCAACTCGCCAAAAGGAAGTTGCGAAACCTGCAAAGGACTTGGAACTGTAAAAAAAGTCAACACAGATTATTTCGTAGAAAATACGAGTTTATCAATCAATCAAGGTGCATTGTTGCCTTTGGAACAAATAAAATCCAACAAATGGATTCTGTCTCAAATCAAATCTATTCTTGAAGTTTTTGATTTAAGTTTGACAACGCCGTTCAAAGATATTCCGAAAGAAGCTTTGAATTACATCTATTACGGCTACAGCAGTGACATTACCAAAGAACTGAAACACGCTGGAATTTCTAAAAAAATCAAAATCAATTTCGAAGGTTTAGTCAAAATCCTTGAAGATATTGTTGAGGAAAGAGAAAATTACGATGCAGTTTTAGTGGAACGAAACTTCACAACCGAAGAAACTTGCCCAACTTGTAAAGGCGCGCGTCTTCGTCAGGAAAGTTTGAGTTTTAAAATCGATGGAAAAAATATTGCAGAAGTTAACGCTTTGTCTTTGTTAGATTTCAAAGATTGGTTGGCGGATGTAAAAGATAAATTCAGTGATAAAAATAAATTGATTGCTCACGAAATTCTGAAAGAAATCGAAACCAGATTGCAATTCCTTTTAGATGTTGGTTTGGATTATTTGAGTTTGAGCAGAAGTTCTAAAACGCTTTCTGGAGGAGAATCTCAAAGAATTCGTTTGGCAACTCAAATTGGTTCTCAATTGGTGAATGTACTTTACATTTTGGATGAACCTTCAATCGGTTTGCATCAACGTGATAACGAAAGATTGATTAAATCTCTGAAAGAATTACGTGACATTGGAAACTCGGTTTTAGTTGTGGAGCACGACAAAGATATGATTATGGAAGCCGACCACGTTTTGGATATTGGTCCAAAAGCAGGGAAATTCGGTGGAGAAATTCTTTGGCAGGGAAATCCAAAAGATATTACTAAAGCTAATACAATCACAGCCGATTATATCACAGGAAAACGTAAAATCGAAATTCCTGCCGAACGTAGAAAAGGAAACGGAAAATCAATTGTACTTAAAGGTGCAACTGGAAATAATTTGAAAAATGTAACTCTTGAGATTCCGCTTGGGAAATTGGTAGTTGTTTCAGGAATTTCGGGAAGTGGAAAATCTTCTTTGATTAACGGAACTTTATACCCGATTCTGAATCGTCATTTTTACAAAGCTATCCAAGAACCATTGCCATACAAAAGTATCGAAGGAATTGACAATATCGACAAAATTGTAGATGTTGACCAAAGTCCAATTGGGAGAACGCCACGTTCCAATCCTGCGACTTACACAGGAATGTTCACAGATATTAGAAATCTTTTCGCTGAGTTACCGGAAAGTAAAATCCGTGGTTACAAAGCCGGACGTTTTTCTTTCAATGTGAAAGGTGGAAGATGCGAAACCTGTCAAGGAGGCGGTTTAAAAGTGATTGAAATGAATTTCTTGCCAGATGTTTACGTTCATTGCGAAACCTGCCACGGAAAACGTTTTAACCGCGAAACTTTGGAAGTTCGTTACAAAGGAAAATCGATTTCTGATGTTCTCGATATGACAATTAACGAAGCTGTAGAATTTTTCCAGCCGATTCCGAAAATATTTAATAAAGTAAAGACTTTGAAAGATGTTGGTTTGGGTTATATCACGATTGGACAGCAATCCACAACTTTGAGTGGTGGCGAAGCGCAACGTGTAAAACTAGCAAGCGAACTTTCCAAAAAACAAACCGGAAATACACTTTATATCTTGGATGAGCCAACAACGGGACTTCATTTTGAAGATGTGAAAATCCTGATGGAGGCTATTGAACAATTGGTTGAACTAGGAAATTCATTCATCATTATCGAACATAATATGGATGTGATTAAACTCGCTGATCATATCATAGATGTTGGTCCAGAAGGTGGAAAACACGGCGGACAAATCATTGCAGAAGGAACACCAGAAGAAGTAATTAAATCCAAAAAAAGTTTGACGGCGAAGTTTTTGAAGAAAGAAATGTGATTGGTATCAGATTTGTCATTCTCTCAGAAAAACAGTTATGAAATCAATTAGAATTTATCTTTTGGCAGCGATTTTTTCATTAGGAATGATATCCTGCGAGGTCAGAACAACCAATAGTGCAAGAGGTGTGGGTTCCAAATCCATTCCACCTGGACAAGCCAAAAAAATCTATGGAACCAAGTCTGCAAAGCCTTTTGCTCCTGGACAAAACAAATAAATTTATATTAAGGATTTTGAAATTTCAGAATCCTTTTTTCTTTTTTCAATATTAAATTTTCACTCTCAATGTTAATTTAATATTAACTTATTGTAAATTTTATGTAACTTTGTCGTAACATTAGATAAGTAATAACTTAAAATCAATTGATTATGAACAAGAAAATGCTAGCGTTATCAATATTTTTATTTGGTTTTTTGGAACGCTCAACTTAGTAAAAGCTCAAACTACAGACAATAAAATACAAGAAGTTATCCTAAGTTCTGAAGACGGTTTCGGGGAGTTAAGAAACTTATTGAGAGATAATTTCGACTTCACCAATCAAGATTATAAAGAAAGAGTTGTAAACTCCAACGTAAGATTCAGTCTTTCTGAAAACGGAAAAATTACCAAAATTCACGCCAACGGAGATTGCAAAAACGTGAGCAAAGAAATAGAACATGTGTTGTCTGGCCTGCTTTATAAAGTAGATATTACTCAAATTAAAGATAATATGATAGTAAGCTCTTATGTAATGCCGGTAAGTATTACAATTGCTAACCGATAGAAATTTAAATTATTAGTGAAAGTCATATATCTTTGATGTGTGGCTTTTTTTTGTAGAAAAATTTAAGGAAAATTGAAGCGAGTTTGTCATTCCGTAGGAATATAAACTGTTGAGATCGACTGCGTCGAATCACTTTGTTAGGTTTCCTACGGAATGACAAAATCCTGAAAACGATTCTTGTCCGAGCGAAGAGCCTTTGTATACCTTAAAAATATTTTCAATAAGATTAAGAAATCTTAGTGTCTTTGTATTTAAAAACATTATTAAATCAAGAGAACAAAATCATTTCCCAACATTCATCATTTTCTTCTTATTTTTGCAAAAATTAAAACAAACGTGGTAAACACAGACCAAATAAAAGATATACAATCCAGAATAGAAGACCTGCACAAATTTCTCGGAATCGAAAAAAAGAAAATTGAAATTTCTAACGACGATGAGAAAACCGCTGCGCCCGAATTCTGGGAAAAACCAAAAGAAGCTGAAGTTTTTCTAAAACAACTCCGTTCCAAGAAAAAATGGGTGGAAAGTTATGAGGAAATCGCTTCTCAGTTTGAAGATTTACAAGTTCTTTTAGAATTCGCCAAAGAAGATCCTGATTCTGAAAAAGAACTGGACGAAACTTTCCCTCAATTGGTTGAAAAAATCGAAAATCTGGAATTCAAAAATATGCTTTCCAACGAAGGCGATGAATTGTCTGCGGTTCTGCAAATCACAGCCGGAGCCGGCGGAACAGAATCTTGCGACTGGGCAAGTATGCTGATGCGTATGTACACAATGTGGGCAGACAAACAAGGCTACAAAATCCGTGAACTGAATTTCCAAGAAGGCGACGTTGCGGGCGTAAAAACTGTAACCCTTGAAATCGAAGGTGAATTTGCTTTTGGTTATCTGAAAGGAGAAAATGGTGTTCACAGATTGGTGAGAATCTCGCCTTTTGATAGTAATGCCAAACGTCATACGAGTTTCGTTTCCGTTTATGTTTATCCTTTGGTGGATGACACGATTGAAATTAATATTAATCCTGCCGATATTAGTTTCGAAACAATGCGATCATCAGGAGCTGGAGGACAAAACGTAAACAAAGTTGAAACTGCGGTTCGTCTTCGTCACGCGCCGACAGGAATTATCATTGAAAACTCAGAATCTCGTTCTCAGCTGCAGAATAAGGAAAAAGCAATGCAACTATTGCGTTCACGACTTTATGAAATTGAACTCGAGGAACGAATGAAAGCTAGAAACGAAATCGAAGCCGGAAAAATGAAAATAGAATGGGGTTCTCAAATCCGAAATTATGTGATGCATCCTTACAAATTAGTAAAAGACGTCCGTTCTGGATACGAAACTTCTGACGTTGACGGCGTAATGAATGGAAACCTGACACCTTTCCTTAAAGCTTACCTTATGAATGAAGGACAAGGTTCTGCTGATGAGTTGGATGAATTATAGAAAAGTTCAAACAAGTTTGAATTATTATTTTTAAATTTGATTCAAAGTATTGAAATAATGAATACACAAATCCTCAATAAAAAACTTGAATTAATCCAGTGGTTATCAACTTTGGAGGATAAATCTATTATCGAAAAACTATTAAAATTCCGACAAGAGGAAACAAAAGATTGGTGGGAATCTATTTCTGACGAAGAAAGAAAGTCTATAGAGAAAGGAATTTCCCAAGCTGACGATAAGAATCTAAAATCACATTCTGAAGCAAGAAAGATTTATGAAAAATATCTATGATATTTTATGGACTCCAAATGCATTAAACGAATTGGAGCAAACAATCGATTATCTTGAAAAGAATTTTTCTGAAAAAGAAGTCAAAAAGTTAGCTGAGAAAATTGAAAGTACAATCCAACTGATTTCTAAAAACCCAATTCTTTTTCCAAAATCAGAAAATAAAAATATACATAAAGCAGTTTTGCTCAAATACAATTCGATGTATTATTGGATTAAAGATGACAATATTGAAATTTTGTCTTTCTTTTCCAACAGACAAAATCCAAATAAAAGAAAAGCATAAAAAAGCCTCAGAAAATTCTGAGGCTTTGATTTTATATTTCTGTATTGAGGTCCCAATTTTCGAGGTAGTCATTAACGTGTTTCAGGAACATTCCGCCAAGACTTCCGTCCACTACTCTATGGTCGTAAGAATGCGACATAAACATCTTTTGACGAATCGCAATCACATCTCCAAATTCAGTTTCGATAACTGCCGGTTTTTTGACAATTGCACCAACTGCCAAAATAGCCACTTGAGGCTGAGGAATAATCGGAGTTCCCATAAGGTTTCCGAAAGTTCCAACATTCGAAATCGTGTAAGTTGCACCTTGTGTATCTGCAGGAGTCAGTTTTTTATTACGTGCTCTGTAAGCCAAATCGTTGATTGCTTTTGCCAAACCTGACAAACTTAATTGGTCTGCATTTTTGATAACAGGAACAATTAAGTTTCCATCTGGAAGAGCTGTTGCCATTCCTATATTGATATTTTTTTTCTTGATGA
The DNA here is from genome assembly GCF_032055105.1 of Epilithonimonas sp. Classification (GTDB taxonomy): domain Bacteria; phylum Bacteroidota; class Bacteroidia; order Flavobacteriales; family Weeksellaceae; genus Epilithonimonas. The sequence goes on along the minus strand of NZ_DAMBRK010000008.1, from coordinate 96,814 downwards.
TTTTATCCCCATCCACAGACACATTAATCATTGGAAAATCCTGAATAGCTTTCACAACCGCTCTGATGAAAATTGGCATAAAAGTCAATTTTTCGCCATCTCTTTTTTGGTAAGAATTTTTGTTGGCATTTCTCCAAGTCACAACATTTGTAACATCGGCTTCTATAAATGATGTTACGTGCGGCGAAGTATGTTTGCTATTAACCATCGCATCCGCAATGATTTTACGAACTCTGTCCATTTGGATAATTTCGTCACCATCACTAATACTGATTGGCTGAGCTGGAGCTGATTGAGCTTTAACCTGAGAAATTGGTTGTGAAACAGTTTGCTGAACAGGAGCTGACTGAACCACTCCTCTATTCTTTACAAAACCAAGAATATCTTCTTTTGTAATTCTGCCTTCTAATCCACTTCCTTTGATTGATTTCAGTTCAGATTCAGAGATTTTTTCTTCTTGAACAATTGATCTCACCAACGGAGAAAGATACAAATCTGAATTTTGATTGTTAAATGAATTATCAGAATAATTAGACAAAGGCTGTTCCAGAGTTTTTACAACTTCAGGCTCCGGCTGAACAATCTGTTCTTTTACTTCTTCATAAGATTTAGCCTCAGGAGTTTCTTGAGTATCAGCCTCGCATCCAATTTCCAAAATTGCAATGGCTTCACCTATTTTAGCAACTTCATCTTTATGTTTAAGAATTTTGACAATTTTCCCCGAAACCGGCGTAGGAACATCAGAATCTACTTTATCTGTAGCAATTTCTACAATAGAATCGTCTTCGTTAATAATATCGCCTTCATTAAACAACCAAGTGATAATTGTTGCTTCCATAACTCCTTCGCCCATACTCGGGAGCAATAGTTTATATTCTGCCATTTTTTGGTTTTTTGAATTTTCCCAAAAGTACACTTTTTTTTATTAAATATATAATTATCATATTTAAAATTTGCAAGCCCTATTTTTTTATAAATTTGATAATCAAAATTTTTATAATCACACAATGAACATCTACCTCAGTGCAATCATCCAAATCAAAGAAAACTCAATAATGGATGCTATTGAATTATTAAAAAAACTTGTTATAGAAACTCGTAAAGAAAAAGGCTGTATACAGTACGATCTCTTCGAAGATCACAGAAACAAAGGTGTGTTTTTCATCCACGAAAATTGGGAAACTAGCGAAGATCTTCATAATCATCAGGTTTCAGACCACATGCTGAAGTTCCGTGAGAATATCGTTTCATTATTAGAAAATCCAAACGTAGTATATGTAGGGAACAAACTTTTCTAATTATAAAATTAACAACAAAAAAGTTATTTTTATACCAAAAACACAACATAAGTAAATTTCATTACACTTATTACATAGAAAAGGTTTTTTTTTAATATTTTTGCTAATCTTTTTTCTTAAAATTTAGAATAATAAATCTTAAATATGAAAATAAATCAACTATCTAAATGTGCAGGAATTGGCGTTTTCTTTTTATTTGCTAATCTTAATGCACAATCTAGTGAGAAAGTTATCAAGAATTTCATCCAAAACGATGTCAGTTTTCGCAACAACTTCACAGCAGAATTTAAAATCTTAAATGAAGATAATTCTGTAAGTCTTAAATCTAACATCGTCAATGTTCAGCAATATTTAGGAAATACACCAATATATAAGTCATTAGCAAAAGCCGTGATCCGAGATGGTAAAGTAATTTCTTTTAATAATAATTTTCAGAAAGCTAACAACAACATTATTTCTGATAAAATTGATAAAACCGAAGCTTTATCTTCTGCTTTAAGATATCTAGACATCAAGGATAGTAGCTTTGAACTTGCTAATGATATAGACGGAGATCTTGTAAATCTTCCGGATAACAAAGTTGCAAATGTTCGTTTTTATTTTGAAAAAAATAATAGTTTGATCCCTGCTCAATTATTTTTCATCAACCAAAGTAAAGAGAATAAGTTTTTTGGGATTCTTGTAAGTCTCACAACTGGTGAAATTTTGGAAAATAATAAAATGATTGATGAATGTTCTTTTGACTCTGATCATTTTTCTTCATCAGAATCATTTGATACTACAGAACATTTAATTAGTCATTTTAACCATAATACTACAGCCAAAAACGAATCAAAAGCAGTTACAAATGCTTCTTACAATGTTTTCCCATTCCCATTAGAAGCACCTACGTTTGGATCTAGAACCCTTGTTACAAATCCTTGGGATCTTGCTGCTTCTCCAGAAGGTTGGCATTCTAACGGCAACACTACTTACTCAAACACTTATGGAAACAATGTTTTAGCTTACGTAGATAATAATGGTAGTAATAGTTATGGCTTTTCTCCAACTAGCACAACAACAGGAGATTTCACTTTTGATTTTCCTTTTGCAGAAAGCACTACACTAAGCGCATATGACAATAGAAGCTCTGCCGTAACCAATCTTTTCTATGCTAACAACATGGTTCATGATATCTTCTATAAATTTGGATTTACTGAGGCTACAAGAAACTTTCAATCTAATAATTTTGGAAAAGGAGGCGGACAAGGAGATGCCGTAAGAGCAGAAGCTTACGATGGCAGTGGATACAACAATGCCAACTTTGCATCTGGCTATGAAATACTAAATACGGTTACCGGAAATTACACAGTACAAGCTCCAAGAATGCAAATGTATCTTTGGAATTACAGTGTTTCTCTTAAGCAAAGATTATTCTACACAGATCCCGCTTTAGCAACAAGACCCCCTGTAAATACTGGTTCTGCAAACTTCGGAAAACCATTGATGGAGGCAGGGATTACAGGAGATGTAATTATCCCTAGTGTTGCTACAGGATGTACCGCTTTACCCTCAGGAAGTCTTACTGGTAAAATAGCAATGGTTAATACTACTGGATGCGCCTATAATATAAAAGCAAAAACAGTACAAGATGCTGGAGCAATTGGTATGATTGTTCACAGAACAAACTCCAATACAGTAACAAATATCAGCGTTTCCAATGTTACCAACGTGTCTATCCCATCTATAATGATACCACGCGATGAAGGCAACTTCATAACCGACGAACTTACTGCGGGTAGAACAGTCAATGTTAACTTAAAAGACTTAGCTGTTGGATACAAAAATTCAAGTTTTGATAACGGAGTAATCATTCATGAATATGGACATGGAATTTCTAATAGATTAACAGGTCAGGGTTATAGCTGCTTACAAAACTTAGAACAAATGGGTGAAGGATGGTCAGATTTCTTCGCTCTCATGTTAACTAACTCACCAAACGCATCCGCAACAACAGGAAGAGGAATTGGAACTTACTCTACAAACACTATAACAACAGGCCCTGGTATCAGACAATACAGATATACTACGGACATGACTATCAACCCTCACACATATGCAGACACCAATTCTACTGGAGGACAACCACACGCTGTTGGTGAGATTTGGGCAACAATGTTATGGGATTTGCATTGGAAATTAGCAGAAAAATATGGTTACAATTCTGACGTAACCGCTGACCCTAATTCCGGAAGCGCGAAGGCATTACAATTGGTAATGGATGGTTTGAAACTACAACCTTGTAGCCCAAACTTCGTTTCTGGTAGAGATGCTATTCTTCAAGCTGACCAATTAGCCGGAGGAGCCGACAACTGTCTTATCTGGGAGGTATTTGCAAGAAGAGGATTAGGAGTTAATGCATCCTCTGGTACTGCAGCAAACATCTCTGATCAAGTCGAAGACTTCACTACGCCAGAAGCATGCATTCTTGCGACTGCAGATATTACAAAAAATAAAAACTTTGGAATCTATCCTAACCCTGCAAAAGGAGAATTCTTCATCAAAACCCAACCAACTGTAGGAAATGAAACTATTAAAGTTCAAATTCTTGATTTGAGTGGAAAAGTTGTTAAATCCCTTGAAAGAAAGAAAAATAGCGCTGACTCCATCTCAACACAAGATCTTATCAAGGGAACTTATCTTGTTGTAATCACTGAGAATGGAAAATCTAATGCTGAGAAACTTATTATAGAATAACTAAAGAGATAGATTACATCTTAAAAACCAAAACCTTTTCAGACTTTTCTGGAAAGGTTTTTTTATTCAAATCTTAACAAACTTTATTATTCATAATATTTGGCATCAATCTTGAAAACTTAACTTTGCATAACAATAAATTGCAAAAACTAAATGAAAAATCTCATTACAAAATCTTTTTCAGCAATAGCTTTTTTAGGAATCAACCTAGTGATATTTGGTCAAACTATTGACACAAAATCAAAGACTATTCTTGATGATATAACCAAAAATTATAAAAGTAAAAAAAATTCTTATTTCAAATTCTTGTACACATCTGGAAAAGCTAGCCAAACAGGAATTTTCTATTCTGACAATAAAAGATATAAACTGAAAATAATGGGAACTGAGCAGATTTTTGACGGAAACAAGGTTTATAGCATTAGCGAAGAAGACAAAGAAGTAACTATTGCAAAGCCCAATGATAACCAAGTTGCTTTCTCACCTTTGAGTTATTTGGATTCATACAAGAAAGATTATAACGTCACTTATTCTGGCAAGAAAACCATAAGCGGAATCCCTGTAGATATTATCAAAATGACTCCAGTAAAATCTAATGGTTTGAAAAGTGTAACACTATATGTTAACACTCCTCAGAAAAAACTAATCAAATTAGAACAAGTTTCCACAAGCAATGATTTAGCTGTAATTACAATTAGCAACTACAAAGAAAATCAAACTCTTTCTCCATCAACATTTACTTTTGACAAATCGAAATATCAGAATTACCTGATTACAGAATTATAAACTAGTCTAAACAAAATAAAAAAAAATGCATCACAAAAAGTAATGCATTTTTTTTATTTCTTAATTTCATATTGATCTGCCCCAGGATATGGCTTCAAATACCCTAAATTCCAATTAGACTTTAATAGAGATTCTATAAAAAGATCATCTCTGAATCTGTGTGGATCATATGGTGTTTTCAAACTTATATCCGCAATATTCCCTTTTACATTCCACCAAAAAGCACTCCAACCTCCTCGCAATTCTTTAATAATTTCATAAACAGTTTTACCTGTTGCTCTGTTCATTAATTTTGCAAAAACCTGACCTTCTGTAGTTGTCAATCCCCGGAGTTGCTTCTCATAACTAGCGGCTAACTCAGTCTGTCTTTGTTTCATGTAGCGACTCCTGTCAGAACCTTTCATATTAGCACTTTCCTTTTGAATATCTCTATATTGCTCCAGCGCATCAAGAAACAAAGGATACACACGATTAAGTTTTTTATTAAGGAAAAAATAGAAATTTTTATCCAGTTGGTTATTAAAATGCGGATTAGCTCTCAAAGTCAACTCATCCATCACAATTACCTGTTCTCCGTTTATTTTATAGATTTTAGCCTTTTGGGCTTCATCGTAGTAATATTCATTTCCAAATTCATCTTTTTTCAATTTGCTCTTTGGGATATCATCAAAAGATTTAACATCCAAAGTATCTTGCTGCGAATAACAAAATACACCGATAAACAAAAAAAGAATTGGAATCAATTTATCAAAAATCATTACTTTTACCTTCATAAAAATCAACAAATCTTAATATCAAAAATCATTCCCTTTAGATATGAAATTCGAAAAGAAATCAATTAAATTTTTAGAAGAATACTTAAATACAGCTTCGCCAACAGGTTATGAACATAATGGTCAAAAAATATGGATGAACTACATCAAACCTTATGTTGATAAAATTGAAGTTGATCATTACGGAACAGCCTACGGAATCATTAATCCAGAAGCCGATTTCAAAGTGGTAATAGAAGCTCACGCAGACGAAATCTCTTGGTATGTCAATTATATTACAGATGATGGATTAATCTACGTTATCAGAAACGGAGGTTCCGACCAAACTATCGCCCCATCAAAAGTGGTAAATATCCACGGAGAAAAAGGAGTTATAAAAGGCGTCTTTGGATGGCCAGCAATTCACACAAGAAGTGCTAATCAAAACGAACCTACACCAAAAATTGATAACATCTTCATCGATTGTGGAGCAACTTCCAAAAAAGAAGTTGAAGAACTAGGAATTTTCGTAGGATGTATGATTACTTACCCCGATGAATTTTTCGAACTGAATGACAGATATTTCGTTTGTCGTGCTTTGGACAACAGAATCGGAGGTTTTATGATTGCAGAAGTTGCCAGACTTTTAAAAGAAAACAAAAATAAATTACCTTTTGGATTATACATTACAAATTCCGTTCAAGAAGAAGTCGGACTTTATGGCGCAGATATGATTGCTGATACCATCAAGCCCAATATTGCCATTGTGACAGATGTGACACACGACACCACAACACCAATGATTGAAAAGAAAAAAGAAGGCGACCAAAAATGCGGCGACGGACCGGTAGTTTTCTTCGCCCCGAGCGTACATCACACCATCAGAGAATTAATCATCAATACAGCCAAAGAAAAAGAAATCCCTTTCCAAAGGGCCGCAGCAAGCAGAGCTACAGGAACCGACACAGATGCATTTGCACATTCCAACGGCGGTGTTCCAAGCGCTTTGATTTCCCTACCATTACGATACATGCATACAACGGTAGAGATGGTTTCAAAAGAAGACGTTTCAAATGTTATAAAATTAATCTACGAAAGTCTTCTAAAAATCGAACCAACAATGAAGTTGAAATATCATTAATAATTCAAGTAAAAAGTAACTATAAAAATGAAAAACAAACTTATAGCGCCTTCTCTTCTCTCTGCCGACTTTGGAAATCTACAGAAAGACATCGAGATGCTAAATAATTCTCAGGCAGACTGGCTCCACGTAGATGTGATGGACGGGCGTTTTGTCCCAAACATTTCTTTTGGATTTCCTGTGATGAAAACCGTTCAGCAACACGCCAAAAAATTCATGGATGTTCACCTGATGATTATTGAACCAGAAAAATATGTGGAAGAATTTATAGAATACGGTGCTGACTTAGTTTCTGTCCATTTCGAAGCTTGCACACATCTCCATAGAACCATTCATCAGATTCAGGACAAAGGGGCGAAAGCAGGCGTAGTTCTTAATCCGGCAACTCCCGTTTTGATGTTGGAAGACATTATTGCAGATGTAGATTTAGTTTTATTGATGAGTGTCAATCCAGGATTTGGAGGGCAAAAATTCATTCAGAATACTTACAAAAAAATCAGCGAGACCAAAGATTTGATTCTAAGCAACAATTCCACCGCACTAATCCAAATTGACGGCGGCGTAAACTTAGACAACGCCTCTAAGCTTTTCGAGGCAGGAGCAGACGTTCTGGTAGCAGGGAATGCAGTTTTCTCTTCCCAAGATCCCGAGAGAACTATTGAGTTACTTAAATTTTAGGAGCTTAATCCCGCTATCCGCTATATCTTTTTTGTCTTAGAAATTTTGACACCGAGCCGAAGTTCTCTGTTAAGACAAAAAAAGGATGCCGCTACTATCGGGGCTAGTGACAAGCTAATAAAAAAAATAGGCTATCAGTTTTGACAGCCTATTTTTATATTTTATTTTCAGAAGAAATTAAAAAATCTCTCTCCCCGAAAAATGAAATTGAGCTTCGATAAGCGCATTCTCATCAGAGTCAGAACCGTGAACAGCATTCTCTCCGATACTTCTTGCAAAAAGCTTTCTGATAGTTCCTTCAGCAGCTTCTGCTGGATTAGTAGCTCCAATTGTAGTTCTGAAATCTTCTACAGCGTTATCCTTCTCAAGAACCGCTGCTACGATTGGTCCAGAAGACATAAAGTCAACCAATTCTCCGTAGAAAGGTCTTTCAGAATGTACTTCATAGAACTTTTTTGCATCAGCTACAGTTAACTGAGTTAATTTCAAAGCTTTAATTTTAAAACCAGCCTCGCTGATTTTTCCAAGAATCGCTCCAATGTGTCCATCCGCTACTGCATCTGGCTTAATCATGGTAAAAGTGATTTTTCCTGACATTTTTTTATTTATTTTTTTAAAGAGTTACAAATTTACAATATTTTTTTGTTATATTTGTCCTCGGAAATTCTTTTCTGGGAAACGACATTCTTTGGCACACTATTTGTTCTAAATAATTCGATTCTCATGTTTAATTTGAGTTTTCATGGTTATTAGTTTTTACCCCAACTTCGGTTGGGGTTTTTTGTTTTTAAAATAAGATTAGTCAAATAAAAAAAACCGTCAAACAAATATTGCCGACGGTTTTTAACTATTAAACAATTGATTTAAATCAATTTGATAAATATCATATAATACTTTATTTTAAAAGAGCGCTACAGCTTCCGGATTAGCTACGGGATATTTTTCTGTAAAACAACCAAAACAATGATTTGGAGAACCTAAAATATTAATCAGGTTATCAACGCTCAAAAACTCCAAGCTGTCAACATCCAGATATTTCCTCAATTCTTCTTTGTTCATATTGGCAGAAATCAAATCGTCTTTGGTCGGTGTATCGATTCCCAAAAAGCAAGGTGCAATAATTGGCGGAGAAACACTTCTAAAATGAATTTCCTTCACGCCTGCTTTTTTCAAAATCTTAACCAATCGCTTTGATGTAGTTCCTCTTACAATAGAATCATCAATAATAACAACTCTTTTACCTTTGATTTCAGAAACGATGGGATTCAATTTAAGATTAACCAAATGTTCTCTCATCTCTTGAGACGGGATAATAAATGATCTTCCAATATACCTATTTTTAATCAAAACCGGACGAAAAGGAATGCCTGAAGCCTTAGAAAAACCAATTGCTGCTGGAACACCAGAATCTGGAACACCAATCACAATATCCGCTTCAACAGGGGCTTGTTCCCAAATCTTCTTTCCTGATTGCTCTCTAACTTCGTGAACATTAATTCCTTCTAAAGTAGAATCTGGTCTTGCAAAATAGATATATTCGAAAGCACAAATCTTGTTGACGCAGTCATCTTTTACAAGATAGGACTGTAATCCTTCTTCGTTATCACTGGTATAGATAATCTCGCCAGGTAAAACATCGCGTACATATTGCGCTCCTACTCCATCCAAAGCACAACTTTCGGAAGCTACAACAAATGTATTTTCGTCAATTGCTCCAAGAACCAACGGTCTGATTCCATTGAAATCGCGGAAAGCAAAAAACTTATTTCTTGTAATCCCAACTACAGAATATGCACCTTCGATTTTTTCCATGGTTGCTTTGATTGCCCCACGAAGTCCAAGATCAAGATTTTTTTGAATTAATCTTAAGATAACCTCGGTATCAGAAGTTGCACGAAAAACAACACCTTCGTCTTCCAACTCTTTTCTAAGTTGCTTTGCATTGGTAAGATTCCCGTTATGAGCTATAGAAAGTATGATTTGGTCGTATTCATTCTTTGCAAAAAACGGCTGAAAATTATATTTCTTTTTGTCTCCTGCAGTTGTATATCTCGTGTGCCCGATAACGGTACTTCCCATATATTGCTGAGGCTCTTCTATCGTTTTGAAAACGTCTAAAACCAACCCTTCATCCTTTACGGAAAGTATTTTACCATTATTACCAACCGCAATTCCGCAAGCTTCTTGACCGCGATGTTGCAAGGCAAAAAGACCGAACTGCGACAGAGAAAACGTGTCCAAATTCTCTGTAGAATGCAATCCGAAAATCCCACATTCTTCTTCCATCTTATCAAAAGGATAGTGAGCTTCCTTTTCTTCTTTGGAGAGATGCTTGGTTTCTTCGAATTCCTGATAGCGGTTTTGAAAAGCGTATTTTGGTAATGTGCTGTAATTTTGAAATTCTAAATCCATTCTAAATTTTTCTCGGATTTTATTTTTCTAGAGCGGTTTGTAATCTATCAAAAATCTCAACATAAGCTTCCGTGATTTCGCCTAAATCTCTTCGGAATCTGTCTTTGTCAAGCTTTTTCATTGTATCCTTGTCCCAAAGTCTGCAAGTATCTGGAGAAATCTCGTCCGCTAAAACAATTTTACCATCGGAAGTTTTTCCTAACTCAATTTTGAAATCTACAAGAATCACATTAGCTTTATCAAATAAATCAATTAAAAGTTTGTTGATTTTATCTGTCAAAGCATACATTTCGTTAAGTTCATCGTAAGTTGCAGCTCCAAGGAAAACAGCGTGATGATCATTAATCAACGGATCTCCTAATTCATCTTTTTTGTAGCAAAGATCAAAAATAGTTACTGGAGATTTAAGACCTTCTTCTACGCCTAATCTCTGAGCCATACTTCCCGCAACATAGTTCCGAACAACCATTTCTAATGGAATGATATCCACTTTTTTTACCAATTGTTCTCTGTCATCCAATTTTTCGATGAAGTGTGTTGGGATTCCGTTTTCGATAAGATATCCGAAAATAATTGTAGAAATAGCATTGTTCAATTCGCCTTTTCTATCGAACTGTCCACGCTTCTGTGCATTGAAAGCTGTAGCATCGTCTTTGTAACGAACAACGACTTCGTCAGGGTTTTCGGTAGCGAAAACCTGTTTAGCTTTACCTTCGTAAAGCATTTCTTTCTTTTGACTCATAATGTTTCATTTTTTTAAAAGGAAGTCGCGAATCACTTCGATTTCCAATTAAACTTTTTACTGTTAGATTTATGCGCAAATTTACGAAATTTTTACATTAAATCCGGTTTTGTAAATATTGAGTTCATGAAGCATTTTTGAAACAGAGAATCTTAACAGCCCGACTTGAACGGAGCTCTTTTTCTTTTTTGAATAAAAAAGAAAAAAGCGGGAGTGGAAGGCGGATTAAGCTGCCCAAATTATAAAAAAAAAAAAAGTCTCTTACGAAAAAGAGACTTTTGAAATATATTTTAACCAATCTTATTTTTTGATGAATTTGATTGATTTTCCATCAACATTCAAGATGTAAGTATTTGGAAGTAATGAGTGAACGTCAATTGATTTTTCATTTGTAAATGGATTACCGATATTTTTCATCAATTTCCCAGAAAGATCATAAATCTTCGCAGATTTCGCTTTGCTAACATCGCCGGCAATATTGATTCTATCAACCACTGGATTTGGATAAATTTTGAAATCCAGATTAGGATTCACAACATCATTAACCGCCAAAATGCCTAAACCTTGGCAATAATCTGATGCGTAAGAAGTCCATTCATTTGCATCGAAAGTTGCTGTAGGATTGATAACATTCGAGTTTCTGTAAAGTGACTTATTGGCATTTGTATTATCCTGACCTTTGATTCCAACCGCATCTACAGTTCCGGATTTGTAAGAAAGGTCAACATAATTACTTCCTGTAAATGTAAGAGATGGTGCCGCAGTAACGAATTTTGCATCAGAAACATTAAAACAACTGAAATTAGCATTTGGGTTGATGGCCACGAAACTTTGATTGTTCTCTACCTCACCTTCCAGTTCAAATGGTTCTCCAAAATAATAAGCAGTTCCTTTGTACTGAATATACAGTTTATAACCTTGAAGATTGACTTTATGACCGGTTCTGTTAGCAATTTCAAAAGCTTTGTTATTTCCAGTTCCTTCAAGATATTTGATTATTTGTAAATCTTTTGCAAAAACGTCAGTTTCCAGAGTTGTAACATTCAAAGTATTACTTTGCGGGCTTTCAAGATAAGCATTATCATAAGCTTTAACTATAAAATTGTAAGTCGTATTTGGAGTCAAATGGTCAGCAGAGAAAGAATTGGTTTTTGAACTTCCAATCAAAACCCCGTCTTGATAAATTTTGTAACCTAAAACATCTAGTTCCGAATTTGCCTGCCAAGTCAAGTTAACAAAATAGGCAGAATTTCTTCCCAAAGAAAGAGAAGAAGGTGCCGATGGAGCAATATTATCAGGTGTCTGATTCCAAATCAAGTCTACCCATTCTGGATGGTCAATAAAAGGATTTCTATTTTTCTGAATATTATAAACCGAATTATTCCTATCAATCTCCCTTTGTGAAACAGGATCTAACTGATGCCAAGAAAGCAACATATCAATGTACCAACTTTCAAATGCTCTTTCTTCTGTTCCATCCATTGGATTTCTATCTTTCGCAGGATCCGCATTTGAACTATAATTAAAACTTCCTAACTTTCCCTCATATCTAACTACATAATAAAGCAAAGATCTTGCAATATCACCTTTAAACTCGTCTATCGGTTCATAAGTCCTTTCTTTATAACTAGAACCAAGAATCCCATTAGTTCCTTGTTTTGAACCATTGGTAAATGTGTAGCTCGCATTTGCAACTTTTCCATAAGGATAATTGCTTCTTAGCTGATTGATTCTTCCATCGGTCGGAATTACAAAAAACAAATCCGAATACATGGGATAAGCACTATTAAAAGAGCTTTGCGGCACCATATGTTCCCGATTCCAACCTAACCCTTCCGAAGCTGCGGAACTAACAATATCATTCAAAGTATAATGATAAGCCGTCTCACCAGTTGGATTATTAGAATAAATATCTAGTAAATAAGTTGAATTACTAGCATCGTAATCATAATACTTATCAATATCCGTCTGTCCGTACAAAGTTTTCAAATCGTCGTAATGATAATTATAAACTTTTGTAGAAATGATATCGTGAAGTTTAGTTTTCAATTGATAACCTGTCAAATTCTCCGCTCCAGAGTAGTATCCTTCCGGTGCAGCTTGTGCAATAACTAAAACCGGCAAAACAGACAATACGAATAAGTATTTTTTCAAAATAAAATATTTTTTAATAATCGGGCTATAAAAATATCATTTTTTTATAAGACTTATTTTATTTTTTAAAAATTGATTATTAATAATAATTTACATTAGATATCTAGACAAAAAAATCCCCTATAAGAGAGGATTAATATATTATACATTCTGAGATTCAAAAATTTCACTCTCCTGCGATAATGTTATGAAGCGTTACTTTCAAGCTTTCAAGTTGTTCTTTTTTAGCATCTAACTTACTATAAGTATCTTTCAAAAGAGGATTTTCTCTACTTGGATTATTGAAGAATGCCAAATTATTTTCCAATTGTACAACTTCAGCTTCCAAATCAGCAATTTGATTTTTGATTTTCCTTGCCTTATCTGTCAATTGACTTTCAGAAAGGTTTTCTTCTTTCAAATCGAATTCATTAATCTTATTAAGTTTTAATTTCTCTCTAAGTGTCTTGTTGAATTCTGTATTAATAGACAACTTATCTTTAGGAACTTTACCAATTGCATTCCAAGCATTTTTGATGTTCTCAATTTTTTCTACAGAACCCTCTTCGTCCGTCAAAGCTTTCAACTCTTCCAGAAGTGCTTTTTTGTTTTTATAATTTTCTTTCCAGTTATCTCCTGTTGCATTATTCTTATCTCTGTAATTTTTGAAAAAAGTATTACAAGCATCACGGAAATCATCCCAAACTTTGTTTGCCTGACTTCTAGGAACGTGACCAATTTTTTTCCAATCTTCCTGCAATTTTTTGAACAGTGGAACTACAATATCCCAATCTTCAGAATTCATATTATCCTGAGCCGTTTTTATCAAGCTTAATTTTTCCTCAAGATTATGAATCTGAGAACCTTTCAGATTTTTGTAGAAATCATTTTTAGTGGTATTGAAATCTCTCAAAGTTTGTTTGAAATCTGTCCAATTCTGATTCGACAATTTCTTAGGAACAGGTCCTAATTTCAAGAATTCTGTACGCAAATCCTCTACTCTTTTTATAGCTTGTTGCCAAAAAGAATGATTAACATTTTGAGTTGCAGACAAAGTTTTCAACTCTTCGATGATTTTATTCTTTTTATCAAGATTCTCTTGTTGCTCAGATTCTTGAACTGCAATCAGTTCAGATTTTCTTTCGTGGATTTTATTAGAAATTTCTTTGAACTCATCCCAAGTTTTCTCACGGAATTCCTCTGCAACTGGCTCTGCTTCTTCTTTCCAAAGTTTGTGTAGATATTGCAACTCATTCAAAGCTTTTTGAACTACTTTTTCGTCCAACAATTCTTTTGCTCTTTGGATGATATGCTCTCTTTTTTCAAGGTTATGAGCAAACTCCTGCTCAAGATATTCCTTATTAAGATCCAACATTTCGTTGAACATTTTCAAATGATGGAAATAATTGTTATTAAGATTTTTGAATTCGGATTTCGCCACTTGACCAGCATTACCCCAAGCTTCTTTAATTTCTCTAATAGACTTAAATAGATTGACACCTGGCTCAGAATTGGTGTAAAGGTTTTTCAATCTTTCGATGATTGACAATCTTTCCTCTAAGTTTTTCTGATAATCAGCTTCCTGAGCTTTGTGGAAAACATCAAGTTTTTCCTTGAATATATTGACTAACGCTGACAGTTTGGATGCTTGTGGATGATGAAATTCGAAGTGTTCTTCCGGATTACCTTGCTCAAGATATTCGTGTTTTTTGTCTTCCACCTCATCTGCCAATTTATGATTAGCATGATCTCTAAGCGCGTTGAATTTTTTCGAAAAGGCAAAAGCATCGTCTTTGTTCACGATAGTTTCCATTTCATTCAAAGTTTCATTCAGAGAAAGATTAGAATAATTTTCTTCTGCAAGTTCGATTTCCTGATGTTGAGTTTCGGTTTCAGAATTTTCTTCTGCAACAACTTCTTCAGATGCAGAATTAGGCGTTTCGGTTTCCGAAACCTGTTCTGTTGTCACTTCTTCTACTGATTGATTTTCAGAAGGATTGACTTCAGAATTAAGTTTTTCGTTTTCAGGATTTTCGTTTTCAATACTCATAACAAGGCAAATTAATTGACAAAAACAACTTTTAAATGCACTAAATTAACTGTTTTTTCTAGAAAACACCAAATATTAATACTAATTTTCAAAAAAAAGCACTTAATATTTACCAAGATTATGACAGAAGATTTAAAAATCAATAATTACTTGACAAAGGCTTTTTGATGTCGTATCTTTGCACCTCGAAAATTTAAAACAAATAAAATCCGTAAATTTTATGAAAACATCTGATTTTAATTTTGACCTTCCTGCGGAATTATTAGCTGAACACCCTTCAGAAAACCGTGACGAAGCAAGATTGATGGTTCTTAACAGAAAAACTGAAACTATCGAACACCGTCTTTTCAAAGACGTTATTGATTATTTTGACGAAAAAGACCTTTTCATCTTCAACAATACAAAAGTTTTCCCTGCAAGATTGTTTGGAAACAAAGAAAAAACAGGCGCAAAAATCGAAGTTTTCTTATTGAGAGAACTAGATGCAGAAACTCGTGTTTGGGACGTTTTGGTTGATCCTGCAAGAAAAATCAGAATCGGTAACAAATTATTCTTCACAGAAGACGAATCCCTAGTTGCAGAAGTTATCGACAACACAACTTCAAGAGGAAGAACATTGAGATTCTTATTCGACGGTTCTTACGAAGAATTTAGAGCAAAATTGACTGAACTTGGAGAAACTCCACTTCCTAAATACATCAAAAGAGATGTTGAGCCAGAAGATGCTGAAAGATATCAAACTATCTATGCAAAAGTAGAAGGTGCTGTTGCTGCTCCAACTGCTGGTCTGCACTTCTCAAAACACTTGATGAAGAGATTGGAAATCAAAGGAATTGATTTTGCTGAGATTACACTTCACGTTGGTTTAGGAACATTCAACCCAATCGAAGTTGAAGACCTTTCTAAGCACAAAATGGAATCTGAAGAAGCTATTATTGATGAGAAAAACGCAGAGATCATCAACAGAGCTGTTCAAGAAGGCCGTAGAGTTGTTGCCGTGGGTACAACCACAATGAGAGCGCTTGAAACATCTGTTTCTTCTAATAAAAAGATTTCAGCTTACAGAGGATGGACAAACAAATTCATCTATCCGCCTCACGAATTTGGTGTTGCTAACGCCATGATTACCAACTTCCACACGCCTAAATCTACTTTGATTATGATGATTGCTGCTTTTGCAAACAAAGATTTCATAATGAGAGCTTACGAGGAAGCTGTAAAAGAAAAATACAAATTCTACTCTTACGGAGACGCAATGTTGATTCTTTAAGATTTGAATTTTTCAAAGATAGAATGCACAACTTTTATGGTTGTGCATTTTTTTATGTCTTGTAATTTCATTAATTTCATCGTATGAAAGCACTTTCTTTTTTAGCATTATTATCTATTACGTTTTCCTGTTCACAAACTCAGGACAATTTCTCCACTATTTCATCCTTACCAAAAAAAATAAAAGAAGCATCAGCTTGCGAAATTTCGAAAGCTTCACCATTGATTTGGACAATTGAGGATAATCATAATCATAATGTTCTTTTCGGATTCAATGAAAAAGGAGAATTAATAAAGCAAATCCCCATTTCTAATGTTGAAAATAACGATTGGGAAGATTTGACTTCTGATGATGAAGGCAATATTTATATCGGAGATTTTGGAAATAATGATAACGAAAGGCAGAATCTCGCCATTTATAAAATCAAGGCTTCGGATTTAAATAAAGATGAAGCACAAGCAGAATCGATTGTTCAATTCTATTATCCTGAACAAACCGAATTTCCTCCAAAGAAAAAAGACCGAATTTTTGACGTAGAATCGTTTTTTATTCATAACAATAAGTTTTATCTTTTTACTAAAAATAGAAGTTCGAAATTTGATGGAACAACAGTTTTGTATGAAGTTGAGAATAATTCATCTCAAAAATTACCTGCGAAGAAAATCGGGAGTTTTGTGACTTGTGAACAATTCAATCATTGTGCTGTTACAAGCGCTGATATCAGTCCAAATAAAGATAAAGTTGCTATCCTAAGCTCCGATAAAGTCTGGATTTTCAACAATTGGAAAGGGAATAATTTCTTATCTGGAAATGTAGAAAAAATTGAACTAAATCATTTTACACAAAAAGAAGGATTGTGTTTCAAAGATGAAAATACCATTTTAATGACTGACGAAGGTGGAAAAAAACAAACGGGAAATCTTTATCAATTGAAGTTGAAATAAAATCTTACTCATAAATGAAAAAGATTTTTATAATATTTACTTTTCTAGTATTAAATCTAAGTTTGTTTTCTGCTCAGACTAAAGAAGA
Organism: Epilithonimonas sp.; assembly: GCF_032055105.1. Classification (GTDB taxonomy): domain Bacteria; phylum Bacteroidota; class Bacteroidia; order Flavobacteriales; family Weeksellaceae; genus Epilithonimonas. The sequence goes on along the minus strand of NZ_DAMBRK010000008.1, from coordinate 79,784 downwards.
GTTTGACAAATTGATTAATGAAATCTCTGTTGAAAATTCAATTGGCATTATTACAACTAAAGAGTCAAAACAAATTATTTCTTATGGTGAAAAATCATTAACATTGCTTGCTGAATTTTTCCCTGATGGAACTTTGACAAATATCAAATCTGATTGCTTAGAAAGAAATTTAACTAAAGGAGAAATTGCGATTATCCTAGCTGATGGAATGCAAAGAATGCCTTATGCCAAACTAACAGGTATGCAAAATTGCCTTTTAGAATTTTGTAAAAACAACCCCAATTTAATTGAATATTATTTTCCTTTTATTCAAAAAGACAATGCAAAATTATTTACAAAAAAATATCGTGATTGGCTGAAAAGCACTGAGCGTAAATCTAAAAGGAAAAAGCAGAAACTTACCTCGTAAACGAATAAAGCAACATATCCGTAAGAACTTTTTGCCTTTTTCTGTAATCGTTTTTCAACAAACCTTCAAACTCGAAATTGCAGAATTCTGCTACTTTTTTGCTGGCGATATTGTCTGGTGCAATTTTCATAAAGATTCGAAGCACTTCCTTTTCATTCATACAAAAATCCCGAAATGCTTCCAAAGCTTCATAAGAATATTTGTTTCCAACAAAATCATTGAAAATAAAATAAGCCAACTCTCCTTTCGGAATCGTCCAATCTATTTCTCTTATTGAAATATGTCCAATCAATTCATCTGATTCTTTGAGAAAAATCCCGAAATAAAAACCTTCATTCTTTTGGCAACTTTCAATCTTCTTTTGGAAATATAATTTTGCTTCTTCCAAAGTTTTAGTTACGCTCAAAGTTCTAGAAAAGTAATCTTCAAGAAAGGTTTTATCGTTTTGAAATTTAGTATAAAATTCTTCCGCAAAATCCGACGAATAAGGTTTCAGAATAAGACGTTTGGTTTCTATCATCGTCTTGTTTTAAAAAGTTCCGCCAATTCCAATAACCAATCTTCCACCATCGGAAGAATTGAAATAAGAAGCGTTCAAAGAAATTGCATCAACTGCATTCAGCCAAAATCCACCACCGTAAGAGTTGTGCCATTTGTTAGAAATTTCATTCGGATTCCAAACTCTTCCTAAATCAAATCCACCGAAAAATCCATAACTCAAAGGTAAAATAGAATTCTTTATTTTACCTACTTCATATTTCAAATCCGTTGTTTGAAAGAAAGAATTCTTCGCATAAAAACGATTAAATCGGAAACCTCTCAAATCATTATTTCCGCCCAAAGTCGCCATCTGATAAAACTCGTAACCGTCTCCCAAAAGCCATTTTGCTTTTGCATAAGAAGACCAAACCAATCTTTTATTTGTTGTTAAATAATGTAAAAATCCAAGTCCAGTTTCCAGCGAAGTATAGTTTCTGTCGGTATTTTCAAGATTCATATTGTAAACCGCTCTTACATCGAATTTCATTCCCAATTTTGGATTGGCTTTGTTGTCATAATTTTCATAATTGAAAGAAACATCCGCTCCACCAAACTGTTTAGAATTGAAAACATCCTCGTTCACAACATTTGGCAACGAAATATATCGGTCTGCAGTTTTATCGATTTTCAGAACTTCGTATTTCAGCTTTGCTGAAAAAGTTGACGCATTTTTGTTCCAATTAATAGACGGAGAAAATGCAAATTCTTTTGCTCTTACATTGGTAAATCGGTTTCCAAATTCTTCGTTCAAGTTGACGGTTTCATTCCCTATTCCGTAGAAATTCCTGATGTAATGCGAACTCGTAATTCTTGTATCCAAACCATAAAACCAACCGCCAGTCAACTGTGGAAAAACGCCTTGGTAAGCCAACTCATAGCCTTTGGTTCCTGTAAAATAATTGGCTTTTAACTGATGTTTTTGAGAAAACGGATTTTGAACAAAATTGTTCACAATATAAGTTCCGACAACACCAAAAGAAAGCGCATCATCAGGATTGAAACCAAGATTTGGCATCACTAAAGTGCTGTTATATTTTGGTTTTTTGTAATTATATTGATTGATGTCGTAATCGTCGGTTAAGGTTACATTGGCATTTCCTTTATTTTCAAAGTTATTTTTCTTACTTTTGTAATCGTAGATTCTCAAATTTTTGGCATTAGAAATGGTGTATTTATCTTCGTCCAAACCACCTAATAATCTAACTTTGATACTTGATTTTGGTTTTCCTTCCACAACAAATTCGTCATCATCAGAAAGCGCATAAATCCAGATTTCTTTGGTTTCTTTTCCTGAATAAATCTTGGAAGATTCCAATTCTTCACCTGATTTTTTCAAACGATAGATTTTGACTTCGGTTTCGTTGTTTGGCAATCTTGTGACAATAATTTTATCCTTTTTGTCCGTTCCTGTAAGCATCACTTTTCTTTCCAAGAATCTAAAATAATCCGAAGCATATTTCTTCAAATCAACTTTACGAATCAACAATTTCTGAATCAAATCTTCGGAAACTTTATCCTGAGTTTCTTTCGGCAGATTTTCAAATGCTTTTCTGATGTCATTTTCAGTTAAATTGTTTTGAATAAAATCTGCGACTTCCAACCAATCTTTCTCACTAGAGTTCTTTGTGAAAGCCAAATCCAAAGGATAAGGTTCGCGATTGAACCATTTTACATCTCTGATTTTTTCATCAAATCCCTGCATATGTCTCAAATCAGGAATTCTCATTACCAAAGACAAAATCAGTCCGTCATATTTCGAAAATGCTTGGTCTCTGTCTTTCGGAATCGGGCTGTAAATCACATTACCACTTTCTTTTTTCGCTTCAAATTTCCATTGGTCGTGATGTCTGTCCCAATCGCCAATCAACATATCGAACAAACGAGCTCTAATCCAAGCTTTTTCATCAATTTTATACTTTTCATCTTTGGCAAGATTCAGGATGACTTCGTCTGTTCCAATAACTTTGTTTGGATTTTCTTCGGTTTCCATTGGTCGGTCTTCGAGATAATACAATTCGTCACCAAAAGTCTCATTGAAGCTTTTCAAAGTCTTCTGTTTCGGAATGTAAAAAAGTTCAGGCGTTGTATGACGAATTCCCAATTTATCGGACATTTCACCGATTACCAAAGGTGTGTAAGGATGAGAAGTTGTATAAAAATCAAGCAAAAATTTGTCTGCATAACTTCCATCAAAATCATCTACAACATATTGATTTTTGAACGCAACAGCCTGCAAAAATCTCACACCACTTTTTTTGAGTGCTCGGATGACATATTCGTTTCCTGTTTTGGTTTCCAGACGGAGTGATTTGGTCTGATGTCCACCTCCTGCTCTATCGGTTTTCACACCGCCGAAAAGTGTGTCCAAAGCCAGATTTTTCACATTGATTTTCTTAAAATAATAATCTCTGTAATGTTTTCCCCAAAGAAATTCATAGGGTTTACTTTTCTTGGTCATTGTTGAATCATAGATTGAAGCCTTTGTATATTCCGAGAAGTTTTTCGGGTAATCTTTGGAAGTTTTTTCTTCAGTTCCAAGAACCTTTTTTCTGAATAACAATTCCGATTTTTCAGGATTAAGGTTATAAAAACTCACTTCAGCATTTCCCGATTTTGAAATTTTCAGTTCGGCATAACCATTTTTTCCGAATGAGAAATCATTTTCTTTAACCGCTTTTGCAGATTCGGTTTTGGAACCTGCTCCGCTGATAATTTGCCTGATATCACCTTGCTCAATGTATTGCAGATTGTGGTCGTGGCCAGAAACTACAACTACATTTTTTCGTCCGCCAATCAAAGTTTTAAGTCTATCAGACAAATTTTTATAATTCTGATTACTGATATCCTGATGCGTGATTCCGCCTGTTGCTCTTGTTAAATTGATGATGGAACCTAAAATTGGAAGCGGAACTTTATTTTCCAATGGAAAAATCTGCTTTTCCCAAGAGTAATATCCGCCGTGAGAACCTTGCGTAATCAACGGATGATGTGTTGCAACGACAATTGTCTTGTTCTGATTTTTATTCAATTGGTCTTCGAATTCTGTGTAGAAATCTTCTCGGGTTTTGATGTCGCATTTTTCATTGATATTCGGATTCTTATTCCAATCTGCTAAAACCCATTCTGTATCGACCAAAATCAATGTCAGTTTTTTGTTGATTTTTCTGGTTTCGATGGGACAGCCATTTCTTGGTGCAAATGTATTTTTGTCTCCGAATTTTTCTTTCACATAATCTTCTTCGCGTTTCAGACCTTTGATGCCGTTATTGTACCAATCGTGGTTACCGGGAATAAAGATTGTTTTACCTGCAAAGTTGGTTGCCAAGGAAATTTGATTATCCATTTTTTTCTCAGCAAGCGGTCTGTTTTTATCATCTTTTTTCGGCATTCCGACTGGGTAAATATTGTCACCTAGAAAAAGTAAAGTGCTACTTTCAGAAGCTTTGGATAATGAATCTTTCAGAGTATTCATATTATGGAAAGCTTCATCTTTGTCAAGATTTCCTGCATCACCAACCAGATAAAATGTATGAATGATGCTGTCTTTTATGGTTGAATTCTTTTCAAAATTTTTGACATTCTTTCCATAATCAGCTTGTTGAACTGCGCAGGAAATTGTAGTTAAAGAAATTAGAAAGAAATAATAGATGTTCTTCATTTTTATATGTCGGTGCTTCGCACCTTTATTAGATTCTTTATAGGCTTTACACCAATATTTCGGTACTTTGTACCTTAAATTTACATTTACATTGTAATGTTTATTAACCACATAGGCACATAGTTTTTTTGTGAATTTTAAAGATAAAATAGATGGACATTTATCACTATTTTATCTTTTTAAAAACAAATAATTTATTTTTTCTATGTGTCTATGTGGTTTTTAATTTTTAAAACAAGCTCTTAATCAAAGTGAGTTTAATGTTTTTGAATAAATATTGATAAAATTACTGAAACTCTAACAATATTTAACAAAATTAAAAATTTAAAAGCCATTATACTTTCTTAAATTTGTTGTAAATTGACTTTATGGATATTTTGAAAATCTCGGAAGATTACGCGAAAAATTTGCTCAAAGATAAATTATCTTCTGTCTATACTTATCATAATCTTGATCACACAATTCAGGTGGTTGATAAAATAAAAATTCTTGCAAAAGAAGAAAACATCAGTCCTGAAGACACTGAAAATTTGCTTTTGGCAGGTTGGTTTCACGATTTGGGTTATGTGGATGATGCTGATTATCACGAGGAAGAAAGCCAAAAAATTGCTTCTGATTTTTTAAAACAACATCAGTTTCCTGAAGAAAGAATTGCGAAAATCGGAGAATTGATTTTGGCAACTGACAAATTCTACAAACCAAAAAATCATCTAGAAGAAGTAATAAAAGATGCCGATTTGTATCATTTGGCTTCGGATGATTATTTCAGAATTTGTGAAAATCTGAGACAGGAAATCAAGGAAGTTCATCATCAGAAACTAAGCAAACAACAGTGGGCTGAGCTTAATATTACTTTCTTTTCGAAACATCAGTTTTATACCAAATATGCCAAAGAAAACTGGCAACCCATAAAGGAAAAAAATGTGGATAAGATTCTCTCCAATATTCAAAATCTGAAAGAAGAAAAAAAGAAAAAAGCTTCCGAAAACAGTGACAAAGCGCTACTGAATAAGAAGAAATTGGAAAAGCTGGAATCTCCAGAACGCGGAATAGAAACGATGTTCCGTGTGACGCTAAACAATCACACAAAACTGAGTCAAATCGCCGACAGCAAAGCGAACATTTTACTTTCTGTAAACGCAATTATCATTTCAGTAGCTTTATCGACATTGATTCCAAAACTGGATGCACCGAGTAATTCGCACTTGATTGTTCCGACTTTCATAATGATCATTTCGAGTGTTGCTTGTATCATTTTAGCGATAATGTCAACTAGACCAAAAGTTTCCAGCGGAACGTTTACCAGAAAGGAAATTGAAGAAAAAAAAGTGAATCTCCTTTTCTTCGGAAATTTCTACAAAATGCCAATGGAAGAATATATCTGGGCAATGAAAGAAATGATGAAAGACCGACAATATCTGTACGACACAATGATAAAAGACCTGTATTATCTTGGTGTGGTTCTGAACAGAAAATATACTTTATTAAGACTAACTTACACAGTTTTCACAATCGGAATTATTGTTTCTGTAGTGGCTTTTGTGGTGGCTTTTAGGAATGTGACGGTTTAGACAATTATTAGTTTATGAAAAATATTACAATATTAATTATTCTATTTTCTTCAAATCTATTCTATTCACAATTCAATAAAAAAGTTGATGATAAAATTGAAGGCAAGTGGAATTTTAATGTTTTTAGCGATTCAATTGGTTTTCCAATGATTGATGGAATAAAGACAGAAAATAAAATCTCACTAGAATCTATTGAATTTAAGAAGAATAATATTTTCAAAGCGAATAATAAAAAAGAAAAATTCAACGGAAAGTGGTACGCCATTGGAAATAATCTCATTTTAAATTTCAATAGCACAACTTCAATTCTATATGAAATAATGAGATTGAATAATTCAAGATTAGAGTTAAAAGAAGAAGGAATGTTAACTTCAAACCTTGGATTTGATAAACAATAATGTAAATATCAAATCCCTTCCACAAAGTCATACTCCACTTTCCCAGCTTGATAATTTACAGCAACACGCAACGCTCTGAGGCCATTGATTCCTTGTAAATCTTCAACATCCAATTCTTCAATATCAGCTTCCAGAATTTTTTGGTTTTGAAGGATTTTTATCAATTTAAGATATTCTTCACGTTCTCTTTCCTGAGAATAGATAATGCTGATTTTTCCCGATTGTGTGATACGTTCATCCGAGTTTTTAACCAAAGATTTATCGATACGTTTTTTAATCATTTCGTAGCGTGCATTGTAGCTTCCGTCAACATCAAAACGCTTTTCATCCATTCTGAAACGGATACTGATTGGTGTACTATAAACCAAAATTAGAGACGCAACATCCAACGGATAAGCCAATCGATCTTTGTGTTTTGCATATTCAATTTCTGTTTCACAAAGCACGCGCAATTGCCACAAACGGAGGTTTTTTAGAAAAATCGGGTCATAAGTCAAATCAGGCTCAATCGAAGAACCAATATACATATTATGTTCAACACCGTCTGTCTTGAAACGCTCATAATAAAACGGAAATCTGTGCTGCTGCTCTTCCTGTCTTTTGTCCAGAATACCAGCCAAACTCTTATTAATTGAAGACAAACTATCGTCAAATTTCTTACGGAAATTGTAAACCAATTCGGTTTTAGAATCCAGTTGTTTGTGATAATCTGTAATGATTTGATTATAATTCGTATTCTGAAGTTTTATCGATTCCAGCAAAGGATGAACTTCGAACAAAATAAAATTCTGAACCTGACTTTCCGTATCGGCTTTCAAGTCATTATTCAGAAGTTTTTGATACTGAATCAATTTTTGATTGATTGCTTCCAAATCATTATCAGAACTCAGTTTTTTGAACACATCAGAAATCATCATCAGATTGATTTCCATATCTTTTTTAATCGCCAAATTTCTGGAAACTGAAGAATTTCTGATATCGGTCTGACCGAAAAGTGGTGTAAGATTTTGGAAACTGATATTTCTATAAGGCAAGTCAAAATCCTCTCTGTAAAAACCAATATGACGTTCCGCTTCCTGACGGAATTTCCAATAAACACTAGGATGTATCGATGTATATTCTCTTTGAATTATTGCTTGAATTCTTGTTTCGATACCGTCATAAAGCCTGTCCATCGTATCTTCCAAATGTGGCATTACGATCTCCATTTTATTAGCAACAATGCTGTTCAGCATTTTTTTTCTGGAGACAAGCTCGATAATTCCCAGAAGTTTTTTATTCTTGATGATGGGCGCAAAAATCGCACTTTTGATTCCAGATTGGTAAAATTGTTTTGCAAATGTACTATCCGGAAATTCTTGATAAGTTCGTTCAACATCAGAAATGCTGAAGAATTTTCTCGTCTCAACAAGTGTATTGAAGTTCTTTTCGCAAAGCAATTCATTCTTACAATCCTGCGGAATTCCACCTGACAGAATAAAACTGTCAATCACGCCATTGATTGGATTTCTGACAAATTTATTTTCTTCAAAATCAATCGCTGTAAAGCCTAATTCCAAATCAGGAACCTGAAAAATAGAACGGAAAATCTTGTTCATTTCCGATTTCAGATTCTTATCATCTTCAAGATTGATGAGTTTACTTTTAAGATTGGAAACTGCGATTTCTGTGGTTGCATCAAAGAAATTAATCACTGCAAAACCTTTCAGTTCCCAGCTTTTCGGTGGGAATTTCTCTTTCCAAAGTTCATAATCATCAAAATTGTCCAGCAACTCTCCTATTTCTTCTTCAGTCAGTTTTTTATAATCTTCCAAAGGATTAACATCGATGAAATCGACATTATTCAGAAAACGATAATGGTTGACAATCCCTTCTTCATTAGGAATATCAAAAATAAAAGGCATCGACATATTAAGCGGAACCTTATAAAAATCCCTCAGAATAAGGCAACAACTCATCACATAGAAACGATGCGGATCTAGACCTTTAATAAACAAATCAAAATTTTCTCCTGCATTTTTCAGAATGCTTTGAAAACGTTTCGACGGATTGAAAAAGAAATTATAAAAAGGAAAACCAATTGCTTTGATTTCGTTTCCAGTCAGCATTGGCGGAAAAAGGTCACGCAAAAGTTCCTTCATCAACGTTTCGTTGTCTTTGAAGAAATCAAGATTGCTGATACCGTTTAAAAGCTCGGGAAATTCTTTAGTTTTATCCAAAATCCTTTGATGCGAAAGTGCATACTCCGAGCTCTCAGAAGCTTCTGCTTCCATTTTTCGGATGAGTTTTTCAAAAGAAAATTTAAGAACAAACGGGCTTTCGTAAAAGGCTTGGAATTTCATAAGGGTAAAAATCAATGCAAATGTAAGTAATATCGAATTATTAAAAAAGACGAATCAAAATTCATAATACCTTAACACAATAATAGAAATTAAGACTATTAAATTGTAACAAATTATCAATGTTAAACTTACAAAATCAACCATTTTAATATTTTTTAAGATTTAGCAATTATAACTTTAATCTATTATTATATTCGAAGATTTTAAATTTGCTCTATTAAGCGTATCTTTGCAAAAATTTTCAGAATACATTGAAAGATATCCGCACACTTTCCCTCGACCAGCTCAAAGATTACTTCAGCACAATTGGTGACAAACCATTTCGTGCCAAGCAGGTTTATGATTGGCTTTGGAGCAAGAATCTGCATTCTTTTGATGAGATGACAAATCTTTCTAAAAATCTTCGTGATAATCTTTCGCGTGATTTTTTCATCAATCCGATTGCTGTTGACCTATTACAAAAATCTTCTGACGGAACGATAAAGAACGGTGTAAAACTTCACGATGGACTGATGGTAGAATCTGTTCTGATTCCTACTGAATCCAGAAGTACAGCCTGCGTTTCTTCGCAAGTTGGATGTTCTCTGAACTGTGAATTCTGTGCAACAGCCAAACTCAAAAGAATGAGAAATCTGGAAGTTGCAGAAATCGTGGACCAAGTTGCGCTGATTGACCGTCAAAGCAAATTATATTTTGACAGACCGCTCACAAACATCGTGTTTATGGGAATGGGCGAACCGATGATGAATTACAAAAATGTTGTCGAAGCGATTCACAAAATCACAAAACCAGACGGTCTTGGAATGTCACCAAGAAGAATCACTGTTTCAACATCGGGAATTCCGAAGATGATAAAAATGCTCGCTGATGAAGAACTGAAAGTAAAATTGGCGCTTTCTCTTCACTCCGCCATCGAGCATAAACGAAACGAAATAATGCCTTTTTCTGAGAAATTTCCATTGACCGACATTATGGATTCACTTCAATATTGGTATCAAAAAACTGGTTCTCCAATTACTTTTGAATATTGTGTTTGGAAAGGAATCAATGATGGAGACGAAGATATCAAAGCTTTAATCAAATATTGCCGACAAGTTCCAAGCAAAGTGAATCTAATCCAATACAATCCGATTGGTGAAGGAAAATTTGACCACAGAAGCATTGAAGCTGAACAAAAATACGTTCGCGAATTGGAAAAAGCAGGAATCACAATCGTCGTAAGAAAAAGCCGCGGTGGTGATATCGACGCGGCGTGTGGACAATTGGCGAATAAAACAGCGGAGTAATTCTTTAACAATACTTTAATTCATTAAATTTCACTTTCAAAAAATCAATTCTTATTTTTACGAAATATGAAAAGGATTTTTTACATCTTATTTGTTTTATTAAGTTTTCAAGTTTCTGCTCAGAAAACTCAATCATTAAATCTCAAAAAATATAAAATTGCTGTCTTAAGTGATTCTTTGCGAGAATCTTCTGGATTAACGGATATTGACGGAAGATTATTTTCTTTCAACGACAGTGGAAATACAAGTGAAATTTTTGAAATAAAAGCAGGAAGTTCTTACATTGAAAAGACTTTTCAAACAGGATTAAGAAATATTGATTGGGAAGCTATTACAAACGATGGAGAAAATTTCTATGTTGGCGAATTCGGGAATAATTTGGGAACGAGAAAAGATTTGAAGGTTTATCAAATTCCGTTCAAAAATGATTCTTTGATTGTTGATTCGATTAAAACCATTCCGTTTTTTTATCCTGAACAAACTGATTTTACTTCGAAAAACATCAATAATAATTTCGATGCAGAAGCAATGATTTTCTTGGACAGAAATATTCATCTATTCACAAAAGAATGGATTACGAATACAGTTTCACATTATGTCATTGATAAAAATCTGACAGATAATCAACCTGCTCAAAAACTAGAAAGTTTTGACACAGGTTTTGTTGTGACTGACGCTTCCTTCTTTGAAAACAAATTATACGTTGTTGGTTACACCAAAAATGCGTCGGTTTATATGATGATTTTCGAGAAAGACGAAACCGGAAATCTTTTCTTTGATAAGCCTTTAAAAAAGTATTCTTTAGGCAGAGCTTACAATGTTGGACAAATCGAAGGAATTACAGCGATTGATAAAGGAATCTATATTTCGGGAGAACGATTCAGTATTAAAATCAAAAAAGTACCTCAAAGTCTTTATTTTATTCCTTTTAAAGATTTAGAATAATTATATTTGTAGTTCATTTATCAATTATCATCTATCAATTATAATTTGTGGCCAATACAGTAGAACTAATCAAAGCTCCGATTTCTGACGAAATGAAACTTTTTGAACAGAAGTTTTATGAATCAATGAAAAGTAATGTGGCGCTGTTGGATAAAGTGACGCGTTTTATTGTGACAACAAAAGGGAAACAAATGCGTCCGATGTTTGTTTTTCTCTGCGCAAAACTGGTCGGAAATGTGAACGAAAAAACGTTTCGTGGTGCTAGTATGATTGAGCTGATTCACACAGCAACTTTGGTTCACGATGATGTTGTGGATGAGAGTTTTAAGCGAAGAAATTTCTTTTCTATCAATGCACTTTGGAAGAATAAAATCGCTGTTTTGGTTGGCGATTATCTGCTTTCGAAATCGGTTTTACTTTCTACGGATAACAAAGATTTTGATTTGTTAGCTGTAATTTCCAGAACCATAAGAGAAATGTCTGAAGGCGAATTGCTTCAATTGGAAAAAGCCAGAAAATTGGATATTACTGAGGATGTTTATTACGAAATCATCCGTCAAAAAACAGCAACTTTGATTGCAGCGTGTTGTGAAGTTGGTGTTTTATCCAACGGCGTAGATGAAGCGACTGCGAAAAAAATGCAGGAATTCGGGACTTACACAGGAATGGCTTTCCAAATCAAAGATGACCTTTTTGATTATCAAACGAGCAATATCATCGGAAAACCTGTCGGAATCGATATCAAGGAACAGAAGATGACTTTGCCTTTGATTTATACTTTGAAGAATGCAAGTCCCGAGAATTACAAAAAATATTTCGCAACGATAAAGCGTTATAATAACGATTCCAAAAAAGTGCGTGAGTTGGTAGAATTCGTGAAATCTTCTGGTGGAATGGATTACGCCATCCAAAGAATGAAAGATTATCAGCAAAAAGCACTTGATATTTTGACTGAATTTCCTGATAACGAAGCTAAAGAATCGCTGAAACTGATGCTGGATTACGTGATTAGCAGAAAACTGTAAAATTTACATTAAAATAAAAATCAACCCTTTCAGAAATCGAAGATTCGACGTAAGTCAATTTAGAACTTTGAAAGGGTTTTTACTATAATTTAATTCCTCCGAAAATTTTAATTCCGTAATTTTGGGATATGAACAATTCTCCACTTGCCGAAATTCTACGTCCAAAAACTCTGGATGATGTTTTAGGTCAAGAACATCTCACAGGAAAAAACGGAACTATTAAAAGAATGCTGGATAATGACACCATTAATTCTCTTATTTTTTGGGGTCCGCCAGGAACTGGAAAAACGACTTTGGCTGAAATTATTTCTGAAAAATCAGGAAGAAAATTCTATAAATTATCAGCCGTTTCCGCTGGTGTAAAAGATGTACGAGATATTATTGATGAAGCTAAAAAACAGAATCTTTTCTCTGGAAAAAGTCCAATTTTATTCATTGATGAAATCCACAGATTCAACAAGTCGCAGCAGGATTCTTTGCTTCACGCGGTTGAAAAAGGTTGGATTGTTTTGATTGGCGCAACTACGGAAAATCCAAGTTTTGAAGTTGTTTCGGCTTTGCTTTCACGTTCGCAGGTTTATATCCTAAAAGCTTTGACTTTTGAAAAATTGGAGGAGTTGGCAGACATAAGCGTTTCCAAATACAACGAAATCAATAATACTAAGTTTTACCTCGAAGAAAAAGAAGCATTTATCCAATATTCGGGAGGTGATGCGAGGAAGTTGATTAATTCCATAGAATTGGTTCTGAATCAATTCAAATCTGCTAAGAAAAACAAAATCTCTAACAAAGATGTTCTTTCTGTTTTACAGGAAAATATGGCTTTGTATGATAAAAATGGTGAACAGCATTATGATACCATTTCTGCTTTCATCAAATCGATGCGAGGTTCTGACCCAAATGGTGCAGTTTATTGGCTAGCAAGAATGTTAGTTGGAGGCGAAGACATCAAATTCATTGCCCGAAGAATGATGATTCTTGCTGCAGAAGATATTGGTCTCGCCAATCCCAACGCTCTTGTAATGGCAAATAATTGTTTTCAAGCCATCAATGTTATTGGAAATCCGGAAGCTAGAATTATCCTCAGTGAAACCGCGGTTTATCTTGCTGTATCTCCGAAAAGTAATTCGACTTATAACGCCATTAATGAAGCAATGGCTTTTGTGAAGAAAACCGGAAATCTTCCTGTTCCACTCCATCTTAGAAATGCACCAACCAAATTGATGAAAGATCTGGATTACGGAAAAGAGTATCAATATGCTCATTCTTACGAAGGTAATTTTGTGGATTTGGAATTTCTCCCGGACGAAATAAAAGGTACAGCATTTTACCAACCTGCAAACAATTCTACCGAGAAAAAAATCAAGGAACAGCTCAAAGAAAAATGGGGCAACAAATACGATTAATAAAGCATTCGTTAAATAATCATAAAATCATTTTTTAAGCCAATTAATTCAATTTGCTTTTAATATATTTGCGCAAGAGAGATAACTATGGAACATTTTGAAAGTTGGAAAGACTTACTGAACCCCGAGTTCTACATCAAACTAGGTGGTTTTTGGTTGATTTTGTTTATTATTTTTGCTGAAACAGGACTATTCGTTGGTTTCTTTTTACCCGGAGATAGTTTACTTTTCATTTCTGGGATTTATGCTGTTAAAATCATAGACACTACTTTTGGTTCTACAGGTTCAGATTTCCTAGACACAACTATTCTCGCAACTGCAGTTTCTATTGCAGCAATCATCGGAAACGAGATTGGCTATTGGTTTGGTTACAAAAGTGGGCCATTATTGTATGAGAGAAAAGACACATTTCTTTTCAAGAAAAAATACCTTTTCAAAGCACACGATTTCTTCGAAGACCACGGAACTGTAGCCGTAATTTTGGCAAGATTCCTTCCAATTGTAAGAACATTTGCCCCAATTGTTGCCGGAATCGTAAAAATGGATAAAAAGAAATTCTTCTTATATAATATTGTAGGTGCTGTTTCTTGGTCATTCTCAATGATTTTTGCAGGTCATTACTTGGACAAATTATTTATGGACCAATTCGGTATAGACCTCAAAAAGAAACTTGAATTAATTGTTCTCGTGATTGTTTTGGTAACTACACTTCCAATCATCATCAAGTTTTTCTTTACCAAAGACAAAGAAAGACCAACAGAGGAATAATTTTTGATAAGAAACATTCAAACAACATACAAAACCGGAGCTAGTTTCCGGTTTTTGCGTTTAATAATAGATATACTTTGGGCAGCTTAATCTGCCTTCCGCTCCCAATCTTTTTTGCAGAACGTTTCAGTCTAAATAGAACTTAAATGTTGGCAAAAAATGATTTCCGCTCAAGTCGGGCTGCGAGTGATTCGGTATTTAAAAATCTTTTATAAGCGAAGCGTCCTTGTGAACCTAAAAACATATAAATAGTTATAAAAACCTTTGTGTGCTTTGTGTTAAATTTTAGTATCAATTAGAAAGCAAACAATTATTATTAATAAATTTAAAAATGAAAGTATTCCTAAACAAAAGAATTCCACAAATCGGAATCGACTTACTCAAAGAAAATAATCTCGAAATCATAACTCCTCAAACAGACAATCCGTCTCACGAAGAATGGTTGGAAAACTGTAAAAAAGCAGACGTCATTCTCAACGTTGGTAAAAATAAATATGATAAAGCGTTCTTCGATAATTGTCCTAATATCAAAGCAATTTCATTATTTTCAGTAGGATTTGACCAAGTTGATATTATCGAAGCTACAAAACGAAAAATCCCTGTTGGAAATACACCTGATGTTCTTAGCAGAGCCACTTCTGATGTTGCATTTTTATTAATGCAAATGGTTTCCAGAAAAGTCAATTATAACATCGAAAAAGTAAAATCAGGAAATTGGAAAGACTTTGATGCTTTGGAAGAACTCGGACAAGAATTGTACGGAAAGACTTTAGGAATATTAGGTTTGGGAAGAATCGGTTTTGAAATGGCTGAGAAATGTAAAGGTGCTTTTGGAATGAATATCATTTATCATAACAGAAGTCACAATGAAACTGCTGAAAAAGAATTGGATGCTAAATATGTTTCTTTTGATGAATTAATTCAGAATTCTGACATCATTAGTATTCACGCCAATTATACACCGGAACAAGCTAATCTTTTCAACCAATCAGTTTTTGAAAAAATGAAATCTAATTTGATTTTTATCAACACCGCAAGAGGTGGATTTCACAACGAAACAGATTTGTATGAAGCTTTGATATCCGGAAAAATTTGGGGTGCAGGTCTGGATGTAACAAATCCGGAACCGATGAGTAATGAAAATCCCCTACTCCAACTCCCGAATGTCTGCATCTTGCCGCACATTGGTTCTGCAACCATTGAAGCCCGAAACGGAATGGCGAGATTGGCTGCGGAAAATGTTATCGCTTTTGCAAAAGGTGAAAAAATGCCAACCTGTGTTAACCCCGAAGTTTATAATTAATTCTTAAAATATTCAGCTTGGAATTATATTTGTCTTAGTTGTCTTAAATAAAATCAAAATATTATGATACCAGAAGATAATACCAACGAGCAAAACAGAAAGTTGAGAGAAATGGATTACAATCCGGGCGAAGATATCTTTAACCGAGAAGAACACGTCCCATTGGATGGTGATGGAAACCCTATCAACGACCCAAGCCAAGTGAATGATGAAATGCCTTTGGGGCTAGATGTACCGGGTGCAGAAGATGATGATAACTTTGAACAAATCAATAATCAACTTCCCGATGAAGAAAATAATTACTACAGCCAAAGTGACAATTTAGATGATCACGAAGAGCAAAATGACGATATCATAGAATAAAACTGAAGCTTACCTCAACACAGGTAAGCTTTTTTGTTGTTATTTTTCGAAGATACGTGTCGGTTTTTTATTCTCATCAATGGCCACGAATGTAAAATCACCAGAAATAGCTTTTTCTCTCACATCTTCATACATCTCTTCAATATAAACTTCTACGTTTACTTTCACACTAGTATTGCCAACGTACCTTACTTTCCCAATTAGTTCTACTAAAGTATTGGCAGGAATTGGTTTCTTGAAATCAATTCTATCACAACTTACTGTTACAAAAGCTTTCCTAGCAAAACGAGTAGCTGTCATAAAAGCCACTTCATCCATCATTTCCATCACCTTCCCTCCAAACATCGTGTTATGGTGATTGGTCGTATTCGGGAAAACAACTTTAAAAACGTGCGTTTCTGAACTTTTAATTTTATCCTCGTAATTCATCTTTCTAATTTTGAAGTGGCAAATATAAGCCTTATTAAAGGATTTCTAATAAATTAGTATTGATTATACATCTTGAAAATTCCTTTCTAATTATAACAATCCTATTTGCAATTTTGAATATCTTTAAAACCACAAAAAACCCAACAACAGTCAACAAACAACCATCAACCATACAATGACTTTCCAAGAACAAATAAAACAAGGTATTCCCAACAAATTACCTCAACCCAAACCATACGAACAAAACATCAACCACGCACCAAAGCGTAAAGAAATCCTGACAGAAGAAGAAAAAAAACTCGCTCTGAAAAATGCTTTACGTTATTTCGATCCCAAATTCCACGCTGAGTTATTGCCTGAATTTAAGGAAGAATTAGAGAAATATGGTAGAATCTATATGTACCGTTTTCGTCCGGATTATGAGATGAAAGCGAGAGATATTACGGAATATCCCGGAAAATCGGAGCAGGCAAAAGCGATTATGCTGATGATTCAGAACAATCTGGATTATGCCGTGGCTCAACATCCTCACGAATTGATAACTTATGGTGGAAACGGCGCTGTTTTCAGCAACTGGGCGCAGTATCTTTTAACGATGAAATATCTGTCTGAAATGACAGACGAACAGACTTTAACCATGTATTCCGGGCATCCGATGGGATTGTTTCCTTCGCATAAAGATGCACCGAGAGTTGTAGTGACCAATGGAATGATGATTCCGAATTATTCTAAACCGGATGATTGGGAGAAATTCAATGCGTTGGGCGTTTCGCAGTATGGACAAATGACTGCAGGAAGTTATATGTACATCGGTCCGCAGGGAATTGTGCACGGAACAACGATTACAGTTTTGAATGCTTTCAGAAAAATCAATAAAGAACCAAAAGGTGGATTGTTCGTGACCTCCGGTTTGGGTGGAATGTCCGGAGCTCAGCCAAAAGCAGGAAATATTGCTGGTTGCGTAACGGTGATTGCAGAAGTGAATCCGAAGATTACCAAAATCCGTCACGACCAGAAATGGGTAAACGAAATCCACGAAAATCTGGATGAATTGGTGGCAAGAGTGAGAAAAGCTCAGGAAAATAAAGAAACGGTTTCTCTGGCTTATTTGGGAAATATCGTAGAAGTTTGGGAAAAATTTGATGAAGAAAATTTAAGAATCGACATAGGTTCAGACCAGACTTCGCTTCACAATCCTTGGGCGGGCGGTTATTATCCGGTTGAACAAACCTTTGAGGAATCGAATACGATGATGGCAGAAAATCCTGAATTGTTCAAAGAAAAAGTACAAGAAACCTTAAGAAGACACGCTTCCGCCATCAACAAACATACAGCAAAAGGAACTTATTTCTTCGATTACGGAAATGCTTTTTTATTGGAAGCTTCCAGAGCCGGAGCTGATGTAATGTCAGAAAATCCTACGTTGGGAAGAGAATTCAGATACCCTTCTTATGTTCAGGATATTATGGGCCCAATGTGTTTTGATTATGGTTTCGGGCCGTTCCGTTGGGTTTGTACGAGCGGAAAACCAGAAGATTTACAGAAAACAGACGAAATTGCCTGCCAGATTTTAGAGGAAATGATTAAAAATTCTCCTGAAGAAATCCAACAACAGATGAAAGACAATATTCAGTGGATTAAAGGTGCACAAGAAAACAATCTGGTTGTGGGTTCACAGGCGAGAATTCTCTACGCCGATGCCGAAGGAAGAATGAAAATCGCTGAAACCTTTAATAAAGCCATTAAAAACGGTGAAATTGGGCCGGTTGTTCTGGGTCGCGACCATCACGATGTTTCGGGGACAGATTCGCCGTACAGAGAGACTTCCAATATTTATGACGGTTCGAGATTTACTGCAGATATGGCGATTCAAAATGTGATTGGCGACAGTTTCCGTGGGGCGACCTGGGTTTCGATTCATAACGGAGGTGGCGTTGGCTGGGGCGAAGTGATCAACGGTGGTTTCGGGATGTTGCTCGATGGAAGCGATGATGCCGACAGAAGATTAAAGTCTATGCTCTTCTGGGACGTCAACAATGGAATCTCCCGCCGAAGCTGGGCAAGAAATGAAGGTGCTGTTTTCGCCATCAAAAGAGCCATGGAAGCTGAACCGAATTTGAAGGTGACGTTGCCGAATTTTGTGGATGAAAGTTTGTTTTAAATGAAAAAATTTACAACAAAGAACACTTTCAACGCAGTAAAATTATTTAACAATAATGATAAGCTGGTTGGTGAGATCATAAGTCCTTATTTCATTAATGGATTGTCCGAAAAAATAAAACTTAAGGATAAAGTTTTCAAAATAAAAGGAACCGGCTTTTTATGGAGAGATATTAAAATCTATGACCAAGATAATTACTTGATATGCAAGTCAGATATTTCTAAAAGTAGAATTATTTATTTCGGGGATACAATAGAAATTTTTACTTTCAAACATAAAAATTGGCTTAGTAATAAGTTCTTTTTGTATAAAAATGATCAGATTATTTTGGCTTTAGATTATAAAGGATTTTTTCGCTGGAAATTTATCATAGAAGTTGATGAAAATTTTGATAATGATTTAATCATCTTAATTTTTTTTAACTTTTATATGAGAGGGTTTTCGTCATCTGCAGATTAAATCCCATCCAAGCTGGGCCAGAAATGAAGGTGCTGTTTTCGCTATCAAAAGAGCAATGAAAGCAGAACCGAATTTGAAAGTGACGTTACCAAATTTTGTGGATGAGAGTTTGTTTGAGTCCAAATACTAATCATAATTAATCCAATGAAAAAACTAGGCATCATCGGCTGCGGCTGGCTCGGAAACCACATCGCAGAAAGACTATCAAACCGATACAAAATCTTCGCAACAACAACCACAGAATCAAAAATAGAAGACTTAAAGTCTAAAGGTTTCAACGTTACTTTGGCAAGTTTTCCAGATGAACCCAATCCTGAAATGAAGAAATGGGAAGTCGCATCACAGTTGGATTCTATCATCATTGGCATTCCGTTTTCGGGAATCAGAGGAATGCAAGTTTCTATGAGAGATAGACAACACAATCTTCGGAAGTTTTTGGGAGATTATAAAGGTCAATTATTTCTGATGAGTTCAACGGGAGTTTATCCTGAGATTGATACAGATTTCAAGGAAGAAGACAAATCCCCTAATGAAGTGGAAAGCGAGAATTTTATTTTAGAAAAATTTCCTCAGACCAATATTATGAGATTAGCAGGATTGATGGGCGACAACAGATTACTTAAGAATTACAATATCTCCAATCTGGATATGCTGGTTAATCATATTCATTACGCCGATATCTGTTCAGTTTTTGAAAAGATGCTGAAAAATAATTCGCAGTCAAAAGTTTATAACATAGTTGCGCCAATACATCCTAACAAAGAAGAAGTCATCAATGCACAGAAAGGACTTCCCTACTCCGGCGAACGAACTACGAAAGGCAGAACAATCTCTGCAGAGAAATTGATCAAAGAACTGGACTTCGAATTTCAATATCCGGATCCGAGGTATTTTCATTAATTAAAATCCAATTTGGAATCATTCTTGACTTCATATGAGGAAATCCTTTAATATGAAATCAAACACCATCAAAAAAATCGCAAAATACGGATTGGGCGCCATGCTTATCTCAGCTGGAATAGGACATCTTACTTTCGCAAGGAAAGAATTTCAGGCTCAAGTTCCGGACTGGGTTCCGTTAGAAAAAGACGATACCGTCGTCTATTCGGGAATTGTAGAAATAGCTGTGGGAACTGCCATCATCGCCTCACCTAAAAAATATGAACCTATAATTGGAGAAATAGCTGCAGGTTTATTCACAGCCGTTTTCCCCGGAAACATTGCCCAATACAAAAACAGACGAGACAGCTTTGGCCTCAATACAGACAATAAAAGATTGGCAAGATTATTTATGCAACCTTTGCTATTATTTTGGGCTATTAAGTCAACAAAATAGGCCAGTTTTTAATTCATTATAAAACTCAACAATGATGTTAATTTTTAATTATTAAGATTTTATAAATCCTATTTATTTAATATTAAAAATCGATTATAAGTTCTAACTTTATTGTAACTAAAAATGATATTTAAAATAAAAAACTATGAGTTCAGCACAAACATTTGACAATCTATTCAAAAAAGAAATCCCAGAAGAATACCAAGTTCCAGTAATCCATCAAAGAGAATATCTTCTGAACGGAGAATTGGTACAATGGGACGGTGATGTTACCGAAATCTATTCACCGGTTTGCATCCCTTCAGAAAATGGGTTGGAAAGAAAACTCTTGGGAACTATTCCTAACATTGGCCCAAAAGAAGCGCTTGACGTTTTGGAAGCCAGCGTAAAAGCGTACGACAATGGACTCGGCGAATGGCCAACAATGTCAGTCGAAGGTAGAATCAAATGTATGCAGAAGTTTGTTTATCTAATGATCCAGCAACGAGATTTGGTTATTAAATTATTGATGTGGGAAATTGGGAAAACCCTACCCGATTCTACAAAGGAATTTGATAGAACTGTAGACTATATCAATCAGACCATTGACGCTCTGAAAGACCTAGACAGAGAATCTTCTCGTTTCCAACAAGCCGAAGGAACCATTGCTCAAATCAGAAGAGCACCTCTTGGCGTTGTTCTAAGTATGGGACCTTTCAATTACCCTTTGAATGAGATTTTCACAACATTGATTCCAGCTTTGATAATGGGAAATACAATCTTATTCAAATTACCAAAACATGGTGTTCTAGCTCATTATCCTTTACTGAATGCCTTCAAAGAAGCGTTTCCAAAGGGAACTGTAAACACACTTTACGGAAAAGGTTCGGAAATCATCACACCAATTATGGAAAGTGGAAAAGTGAATGTTCTGGCTTTCATCGGTTCGAGTAAAGTCGCTAATGGTTTGAAAAAACTGCACCCAAAAGTGAACAGATTAAGAGCAATCCTAAGTCTTGATGCCAAAAACGCTGCGATTGTCACCAAAAATGCCAATCTGGATATTGCAGTCAGCGAAATTATTTTAGGTTCATTGTCTTTTAACGGACAGCGTTGCACCGCTCTTAAATTGATTTTCGTTCAGAAAGAAGTTGCTGAAGAATTTACGAAAAAATTGTCTGAAGCTGTTTCTGCTCTGAAAGGTGGATTGCCTTGGGAAAAAGACGTGAAAATAACGCCTCTTCCAGAAGTTAACAAACCATCATACTTGAAAGAATGTCTTGATGATGCCTTATCAAAAGGTGCTATAGTTTTGAATGAAAATGGTGGTTATAACGACGCTTCATTCTTCTTCCCTGCTGTAGTTTATCCTGTGAATGACCAAATGAAATTGTATCACGAAGAGCAATTCGGACCTGTAATTCCTGTTGTCCCATTTGAAACAATTGACGAACCGATTGATTATCAAGTGAACGCAGACCACGGGATGCAAGTGAGTATATTCAGCGAAGATGCTTTGGAGGTTTCTAAACTGATTGATCCGTTTGTAAATTTGGTAAGCCGTGTCAACATCAATTGTCAGGCGCAAAGAGGTCCAGATGTTTTCCCATTCACAGGAAGAAAAGATAGTGCAGAAGGAACACTTTCTGTTTTCGATGCTTTGAGATCTTTCTCAGTTCGCTCTTTAGTTGCAGCAAAAGTGACAGATTCGAATAAAGAGTTACTGAACACGATTGTAAGAGATCACGATTCTAATTTTCTGAGTACAGATTATATTTTTTAAATCAAACTAAAAGATGATAGACGGATAGATAATAGACTTTCTATCATAAATAAATTAAATCCGCAATCGATATGATTGCGGATTTTTTATGCTTATTGCATCAACTTAATTCTAAAAATTTCCTAAAATCACACAATCAATTTCAGTATTGCTTTTTTTACAGTATTTTTGAAGTCTAAATTTCTGAATTGAAAAAATTAGACAAATATATAATCAAGACTTTTTTCGGCCCATTTCTATTTATTTTCAGTGTACTGTTCTTCATTTTCATTGTTAATATTATTTGGACACAGATGTCTCAATTGACTGGAAAAGGATTGACCTACGGCGAAATTACAAAACTGCTTTTCTATCTTGGGATGAGCGTTGTAAGTATGGTTTTACCACTTACAATTCTACTTTCCTCCATTATGACATTTGGAGATTTCGGAGAACGGTACGAGCTTGCTGCAATGAAAGCTGCGGGAATTTCTCTGCTTCGGGTAATGATGCCATTATTGATTACGGTTTCTTTTCTTGCGGGAATTTTGTTTTTATTTTCCAATAACATTATTCCTGATTTTCAGAGAAAAGCCAAGAATATGCTGTTCAATATTGTATCTTCTAAGCCTGCCATCAATTTTACTCCTGGAGTTTTCATAGATCAAATTTCTGGGTACTCTGTAAAATTTGATAAAATCTATGGTAAAGAAGGTGAAAAACTAGAAGGTGTTTTCTTACACAAAAATGCAAGCCCATACGACAATCAGCAAACCATTATTGCAAAAAAAGGAAAATTCGCTA
This sequence comes from Epilithonimonas sp., assembly GCF_032055105.1. Lineage (GTDB taxonomy): Bacteria > Bacteroidota > Bacteroidia > Flavobacteriales > Weeksellaceae > Epilithonimonas. The sequence goes on along the minus strand of NZ_DAMBRK010000008.1, from coordinate 56,840 downwards.
ATGCAGAAGATAGAAATTATCTGAAACTGATTCTTTATGATGGATACGTTTACGAAGATAACATCTCCAACAAACCTTACGAAGAAAGAAAAAAACAACCCAATCAGTCGGTAAAATATGACAGTTTGGTTTACCACTTCGATATCAGTGAGCTGATTAATAATGCCATTGAAAAAGAAAAAATCACAGATGATTATCGTTTCCAGACTTATGGCGAGGTCAACCAAACTCTTATTAAAAACAGAAAAAGCAACATTGTCTCGGTAAGTGCGATGGCTTCTCCTGTGATCTCGCAAACCAATAACTTTGTCCAATATATCGACAAAACCAAACCTGTGGATAAGGTTATAAAAGAACCTTACAAAATCGATACGCTGAAAAAAGATAAAAAACTGGAGGTTCTTTGGGGCGCTTATAACAAAATTGAATCTTTGAAGTCCAGCATAGAGTCTAACCAAAATAGCATCTCAGATATTGTAAAAAATCATAACAAAATCGTGATGTATCAGCAAAGAATAGTATCCTACTCTTTCACTTGTATTATTTTCTTTTTGATTGGTGCCAGCCTTGGATCTATCATTAGAAAAGGAGGAATGGGACTTCCTGTGATCATTGCCATTGTGATTTTCATTATTTTTTATGTCCTTAATCTTACTGTAGAAAACATCTCTTGGAAAGGCGGTATCAACCCTTATATTGCTGCTTGGATCCCGAACATGGTCTTATTCCCTTTCAGTGTGTGGATTACCTACAAAGCGTTGACAGATTCTCAGTTATTTGATATAGAGAAGTACAAAGCGCTTTTCAAACCAATTATCGAGAAGTTTTCTAAACCAAAAGAACACGAGCGTTATCAATAAATATTTTTTTCGGAGAAAACCTAATTAAAACATTATATTCGTATCAGAAAAACGAATGTTATGAAAAAAATAATAGTTTCTATTTGTGTAATAGGTCTTTTGCAATCTTGCATTGTTTCTACTGCAACCAAGGTCGTAACAGGCGTTGCAAAACTAGGTTACAAAACCGTGAAAGGTACTGTAAAAGGAGTAAGCTGGGCTGTGAGCAAAGCCAAAGGCAAAATAGATGAAGACCGAATAGACGGTACTTGGAAAATAGTAGGCGTATACAAAGGAGATTTTGAAGCTTTCACCAATGATCCTAATCCAGAAAGCTCCTTCGAAAGTGAGTGCGTAGAGGGATTTGATCAGATTATTTTCAATTCCAAAAAATCCAAATACAAACCTGTGCATTGCAATACGGAAAAGGTGAGCTGGGAAAAGTACGACTTCGAATTCGGAAAAAATCCTTTGACCAAAGAGAAAGAAAACTATCTGAAAATCAACTCCAGCAATTACATCTCTATTATCGATATCAATAACAAAACCATGATACTGGAAGGCGCTCTGATGCCGAAGCAAGCTTTCTCTGGTGGTAAACTTTACCTATTGGAAAAGATTAAATAAAACAAAAGCAACCAAATATAGGTTGCTTTTTTGATTTTATTGAAGATTACCCTCTCCATTATTATGAGGCAAATTGTTCGAATTCTTTGCCGCTTTTACCAGCTCATTGACATCGGCATAGAACAATTTCCAATCGGAAACATCTTTCATTGCGGTGATTAGGTGAGGAAAGATTTCAAAGACTTTTCCAGATCTTTGCGGATTCCCGATGCACTCTTCTGATTCCTAAGGTCGGCATTGGCAGAAGCTTGTTCTGCAAAGAGTGTTTCAAAATCTGTCTGCTTGGTTTTCATATCATCAAAAGCCGCCATTATTTTCAAGTCATTCAGTTTTTGGCTGTTCTCTGGTTTTTCCAACTCCTCGATGAGCTTTTTCATTTGAGCTGTTTGGGAGGAATAGCTTAACTTATATAGCTCCAGACCAAACAATTTAAAAATCTGATACAGGTCTTCTGCAGATTGTTGGTTGGCAACTGACGACAGTTTTCTATAACCATTTAAGAATCCTTTCAGGTTAGAAAAAGCATCGTCTCTTTCTTTGTCAGCTTGAGCAACCGAATCTCCTTTTCCACTGTAAATTTGTTTTGCATAAACGGCATCATAATCTGTATATTTCAGTTTGAGATCTGCTAATAATGGATGAGCTGTGATGACAGCATAAGTTCCGGATTCTGAAACATTGATGGTTCTTTGAGCAAGTGTAGCCAAATCTTTGGTGCTCAACCTGGATAATGTAATTTTCATGTAATGATTAATTTTTTTGTGAATAATTTAGTTTTTAAACGTTTTAAATGTATAAAAAATATTCTTTAGTCACAAAACTATAGTTGAGAAACAAAAGTAAAAGTCATTTTGTTACAAAACGAAGGTTTTCCGACTTCCGCCAAAGTTGTTTGGTTACAAAACCCACGTTTGGAAACCAAAGTAAAAGTTGTTTTGTTACAAAACTAGGGTTTTGTGACTTCCGGCGGAGTTGGGTTAGTTTCAAGCGGAGGGTTTGGAGGGGAAAGTAAATTTTAAAATTTAATCTTGAAATAAATGTTCATATATTTGAAAAAATTTAAAACTTGTAACATAATATGAAAACCATTAGTTTAATTAATATGAAGGGAGGAGTAGGAAAAACTACTTTAACCATAAATTTAGCCCATTTTTTAAGTACTCGAGAGGACTTGAAAGTATTAATAATTGATATTGATCCTCAATTTAATTCTACGCAATGTCTATTTAGTGGAGAAGAATATGTTGAATATTTAAAAGAAAATAGAGACACGATAATAAATATTTTCGATGATTCTGTGAAATCTAAATTAAGTACTGTTAGTGGTGCTACTAAGGAAAATGCAAAAGAATTAAAAGATATTGAACCATTTCATTTTTCTGATAATCTACATATATTACCAGGTAATTTGGAATTATATAAATTAGATATGGCATCAGGTACTGGTAGAGAGAATAGATTAAAACAGTATTTGAGAGAATTAAATAAAAAAAATAAATATGATTTTGTTCTAATTGACACTCCACCTACACCTTCTGTTTGGATGACTAGTGCATTAATAGCAAGCGATTATTATCTAATTCCTGTAAAACCCGACCCAATCTCATTTGTTGGTATTGATTTGTTGGAAAATATTATTGAACAGAAAAGAGATTCATATGATTTACAAATAAAATGTATAGGTTTAGTAATCACGATGGTCGACCGTCAGGACTCAACTATTTTTAGGGATGCTATATCTTTTGTAAGAGAAAATGCGAGATGGAAGTCATTGCTATATAAAAAACATTTACCTAAAAGAACGGAAATCGCTAAATTGCAACTTCAAAAGCAATTCATATTAGACAGTAAGGATACAACTATAAAGACCTCATTAGCAGGAATAGTAAGTGAATTAAAAATTAGATTGCAGAATGAATAAGAATAAAATTAATCAAATCGCTAATTACTTAGAGGAACTATCTTGGTTAGTTGAAAGTAATAAAAATTTTTCGTTTAGAGAAATCTCAAATATTTTGAGAGATTTGTCGTATGAAAGAAATAATGCATTTCATTTAAATGCTTCAAAATTTAATGATCAAACTGGAAAAACATTTTTAGTTGGAATTTTACCTAATGTATTACAAGATACTGAATTATTCAAAAGTAATAATGACATGCTTGAATTTGCAGAACAGATATTGCAATTAAAACCTAGCAGAGCAGCTAAAAGATCTAGAACAGAATATATTGGATGGATTGTTTGTGAAGTATCAAATACAGAAAGTGAAAGATTAGACGATTTATATAAGCATCTGAGATTTTTGTTTAGCGATACCAATAATGTCAAAAAAATTAAAGAAGCTAAAAAAAGTACTGATTTTTCATGGAATGATATAATAAGTAATTTATAATATGTCTAGATTTTTAAAGAATGATCTTGAGCATCTTAAAGATTACATAGATAACTTTTCACTTAAAAATCTTTTAACTAATAAAGATTATATAGCTTTTATTTCAACTTGTCATAAAAAATACTATTCTTTTTTTGTTGCAACAATTGAGTTTGAAAATAGTTTTACTGAAAATCAATTTGTTTTTTTAAAAGAAGCTAATTCTGATATAGCAACTGCACTATTTCACATCATGAGTGGATCTTATAAATCGGCTCGCTTTTCATTACGAAGCTCGATAGAGTGTTTTCTTAAAGCTTTTACAATGAATGAGCTTACGGATATTGAAAGAGAAAAAAGTGTTTATGAGATTTTTAACAAAATAAAAGCTTTGCCTTATTTTTCAAGTAATCCACAAAAGTTACAATTTGATTTAATACATAGTATCTATAAAGATTTGTGCAAAGATGTTCATGCGGCTGAAAAAATTAACATGGCCCAGATTGATGCTTTAGATTTATTGCCCAAATATCAAAAAAAAGAGGCGGAAAAAATTAAAACTATTTATCTAAGTTTAATTCCTGCTTATCTATTTTTATTATCAGACAAGTTTAATGGTAGATTTCATCAGATTCACCACAGTAATCGCGATATTATTTTGATGGGTATATTAAAAGAGCTTAGACCTACTATTATGAAAATAGAAGAATAAAACAAAAAAACCTGCTCAACAGCAGGTTTTCATATTTATAAAGTAAAATCTTAATGTCCAGACTTAGCATCTGCATCTTGTTTTACGTGGCTAAGATATTTAGTACAATACCCACCAAAAATCAAAATCACAAGATAACAGAACACAGGAATAATAAAGGAATGCTGTACTCCAAAAGTATCTGCCAAATAACCTTGGAAAATCGGAACAATTGCTCCTCCTAAGATGGCCATTACTACTAATGATGAACCTTGGCTCGTATATTTTCCTAAACCGGAAATCGCTAATGTATAGATATTAGAGAACATAATAGAGTTGAAAATCCCAATTCCTAAGATGCTGTACATTGCTAATGGTCCTTCGGTCAACATTGCAGAAATTAATAATACAACATTTATTGCAGCAAAAATAGATAAGGTTCTTGCCGGAGCAGATTTCCCGATAAAGAATGCCACGAAGTTCAAAGCAATAAATACCAAGAAGAAACTAATCTGTGCAAACGTCAAATCCACAATACTGAAAATCACCAAGAAAACAGCCGCAGCCGCACCTAACATATACAAAGCTTTCTTACTTTGGCTGATAGAATGATTCAATGAAATGGCGCCTAAGAAACGTCCAATCATCGCTCCACCCCAGTATAGAGAAAGGTAGTTTTTACTTACAGACTCGGTAAGATTCATCACTTGTGGTTGTTCCAAAAAGCTGATGATGAAACTTCCAACGGCAACTTCTCCACCAACATAACAGAACATTGCCAAAACACCGAACTTCAAATGGTTGTGTTGCAAAGCTCCAAAACCTTTCACGACTTCTTCCCCAGCTACTTTGAAATCTGGTAATTTAACTCTAGAGATAATCAAAGCTACCAACAATAGAATCCCCGCAAAAATCAAATAAGGAATCTTAGTTGCTGCAGCAGAGAAAGAACCATCTGCCTCAGAAAACAATTCGAAAATCAAATGTCCTCCCAAAACCGGCGCAATCGTAGTTCCAAAAGCGTTAAAAGCTTGAGTCATATTCAGTCGGCTGGATGCAGAATCTTCCGGTCCCAAAAGTGAAACGTAAGCATTTGCTGTAATCTGCAATACTGTGAAGCCAAGTCCTAAAATGAATAAAGCTCCTAAAAATAATGGATAAGAAGCTAAACTCGCTGCAGGAAAAAACAATACGCAACCAAATGCCGCCAAGAAAATCCCGAAAAGGATTCCTTTTTTGTAACCGACTTTATCAATCGGGTCGCCTTTGGTGGTTGAAATTAAAAAGTAAATTAATGAGCCAATAAAATAAGCTCCAAAGAAACAAAACTGCACCAACATCGATTCGAAGAACGACAGTTTGAAAAGCTGTTTCAGATAAGGAATGAGGATATCATTCATACACGTGATGAACCCCCACATAAAAAATAAAAGTGTAATCGTAACCAAAGGAACCGTATAATTCCTTTTTGTTCCAACTTCATTATTCGCCATATATTTTTATTTTAAAAGAGGCTAAAGATAGCCCCTTTTGTTGATAATATATTATTTTGAAACATTAAATTTGTCATTAAAAGTCAAGTTTAATATTGATTATTTAATTTGATTGAAATCTCCCGCAGATTTTACAGATAGCGCAGATTAAAAAAAGAATCTGCAAAATTTGCTCAATCTGCGAGAACTTGTTTTTACGGCTTCAAATCCTCAAACTTCTCATCCGCAGGCAAAATATGCTGAACTTTCTCCACAACCAATTCTTTTGGAACAGAGAATTCTGCAGTCTGTTTGATGTCTAAAGAAGATGCTCCAACAGATACTTTGTAACTTCCTGCCTCTGCAATCCACGCAGATTTTGCTGTTTCAAATGATGCTAAATCTTTTGGATTCAAAGTCAAAGTAATCGTTTGAGATTCTCCCGGTTTCAAATCTTTGGTTTTAGCGTAAGCTTTCAACTCAGATTTTGGTTTGTCGATATTTTTTCCCGGAGCTGAAATGTACAATTCCACCACTTCTTTTCCTGCAACTTTTCCTGTATTTTTTACATCAACCGTAACTTCTAATTTGTTGTTAAAAGTTGTTGAATTGGTTTTAATATTCGAATAAGCAAAATCTGTATAAGATTTCCCATAACCGAATTCATAAGAAGGTTTTACGCCAAATGTATTGAAATAACGGTATCCAACATAAACACCTTCCTGATACGTCACATCTTTCGGATTGTCCGCAGGAATTCCCGGGAAATTCTTCGCTGAAGCGTGGTCTGCGTAATTCACAGGGAAAGTCATCGTCAATTTTCCGGAAGGATTTACTTTTCCAGAAATCACGTCTGCAACAGAATGTCCACCTTCCTGACCCGGTTGCCAAGCCAAAAGAATTCCATCGACTTTATCTTTCCAAGAAGCCGTTTCGATAACACCTCCGATATTTAAAATTACAACAACTTTTTTCCCTTTTGTGTGGAACGCTTTGGAGATTTTATCCAGCATTTCGATTTCTTCTGTTGCCAAGTTGAAATCTTCGTTCACAACTCTATCACCACCTTCACCAGAGTTTCTTCCCAAAGTCACAAAAGCAATCTCAGAAGTTTCTGCTTTTTTAGCATAGAAAGCATCGTCAAATTTCATTTCGCCCAATCTTCCAGGAAGTCCAAGAATTCCTTTTTTCTTTCTTTCAACTAATTCTGCTGCGGCTTCTTTTTCTGCGTGAGGTTTGTACAAATCAACCAATTCTTTGTCTAATTTGTAACCTGCAGAATTCAGACCTTCCAAAAGAGAAACCGTGTGTTTGTTGTTCACACTTCCACTTCCCGTTCCACCCGTAATCCAAGCGTAAGAAGTTACTCCGAATAAAGAAACTTCTTTCTGTTTATTAGCGAAAGGCAAAGCATTCTGTTCGTTTTTAAGCAAAACCATTCCTTCTGCAGCAGCATTTCTTGTCGTTTCTGCGTTTTGAGTGGAATTCGGATTGTTGCTGTATTTGTATTGAGCGAAAGTTGGCGTTTTGAAAACATATTCCAGGATTCTTTTCACATTGAGGTTGGCGACTTCCTGAGATAATTTCCCTGAGTTTAAAGCTTCCAACAACACTTTTTTCTGTGCCGGAATTCCAGGCATCAAAAGGTCGTTTCCTGCATTCATCTGTTTAACAACATCTGAAATTCCTCCGCTTCTAATGGATTCAAAACCTGGAAAACCACCGAACCAGTCGGTCATTACAATTCCTTTGAAGCCCCATTCGTTTCTCAAAACCTGAGTTAGTAAATCTTTTGAATCTGAAGTATAAACGCCATTCACTTTGTTATAAGAAGACATTACCGTCCAAGGTTGAGATTCTTTAACCGTGATTTCGAAATTTCTCAGATACAATTCTCTCATTGCTCTTTCAGAAACGTGAGCATTGATGGTTAAACGGTTGGTTTCTTCGTTATTCGCTGCGAAATGTTTAATTGAAGTTCCCACACCTTGAGACTGAATTCCGTTCACGACTGCTGCTGCAGTTTTCCCTGAAACTAAAGGGTCTTCAGAATAATATTCGAAGTTTCTTCCGTTCAATGGATTTCTGTTGATATTTAAAGCCGGAGCTAAAAGTACATCCACACCATATTCTTTCACTTCATTTCCCATTGCTTTTCCAACCTGTTCCAAAAGAGTTTTATTCCAAGTCGAAGCTAAAGCAGTTCCCACAGGAAATGCCGTTGCATAATAGGTTTTTGAATCATTTTCTCTAGTCGGCGCAATTCTCAAACCTGCAGGACCATCAGCAACAATCGTAGCAGGAATTCCGAATCTGTGAAAAGAATCCGTTCCACCAGCAGCTCCGGGAACCAAACCTTGTTTTGAATCTCCAACGGGACCTGTCAGAACTTCAATTCCGGGCATTCCTGTTCCGATGAGAAGATTTACTTTTTCCTCGTTGGTCATTTGTTTGATGATGGCATCAATTCTTTTGTCCACCGAAAGTCTTGTATCTTCCCAAACATCCAATTTTCCATTTTTATTGAGGTCTTTGAAGGTTTTTCCACCAACGGTAACGCTCGGGTTATTTTGAGCTTTTGCAAAAGGCGAAACTGCTAATAAAGCTAGAAACAATCCTGCAAATTTTGCTTTTTTTGAGAGTAATAGTAAAGAAGTTTCGTTCTTGTTCATAATACTATATTTTTAATTTTTTTTGTTGAATAATTTTAGTTTTGTGTAGAAATCCTCGAACATCAGTCGAGTGTCCAATTGTGTATAAACTCTGATGTTTCTTCCTTTCGGATTGTATTGATACAAACCATTATCATCGATTTTCGGAGCATTTTTCAGGACGTAAGAACTTGATGAAGAATCTGCTTCAAACGAAGACTGTAAAGCCGTCACCAAAACCAAAGGCGAATCTCCCATAATGTAAGTTTCTCCAATATGGAAATTGAGTTTCTGAACTCTTTCCATTAAATCTTCGATTTTCTTGGTGAGATAAGCACCTGTTTTTCCTTCAGGTTTGACTTTGGTGATGAGTTCTCCGTAAGACATCAAAGTCTGTCTGTAAGCATTTCTCGGGATTTGCCAGATGTTTAAATTGGATTCATTGAAAACAACTTGTCCTGCCTTGATATCAATTCCGAGATTGTATTCTAAAGGCGTAAATCCGGGAGGCGGCGTTGATAAATCTAGATATTCGGGACCGCCAATCCAAACGACCACGATTTTGTCAGCAATTTTTGGTTCCATCAGATAAGCACTTGCCACTTCCGTTAAACCTGCACCACAAACAAAGGATTTTTTTCATCGGCTTTGATTGCTTCTGCAACAATCGCTTTTGCACCTTCGGAAATGTTTGGCGTTTTGGTATCTTTTAATTGGTCATTTGAACCTTGAAAAACATTGAATTTGTTTTTAAGATTCATTACTTCCAATGTTTCGTTGACTCTTTTTACTGCATTTTCAGCTGTGATATTCGATTTATCAAAAGGGTCATTCGGTTTTAAATGTGAACCAATAATTCCTTTTATTTCAGCAGAAGGCGAAAGTATCTGATGAACGAGCTGGAAAAGTCCGTCTGGGTCGCCACCGAAATCATTATCAACGATAACGCGATAACGGGGTTTTACAAATTGATTCATTTCTGCAAGCACGGAAGTTGTCTGTGCAAACATTGAAACTCCTGCAAACACTGATAAAATGCTTGTAAATATTGTTTTCATAAATGAAATTTCAACTATAAAAATTTGTGGAATCGTAACCAATCTAAATAAACATCAGACCATTGGTCAACAGGGAGATTTTGTTTTCCCATACCGAAACCGTGACCACCTTTTTCGTAGATATGAAGTTCGGTTGGTTGTCCTGCTTCAAGCCATTTGCTGTAAAGTAAAACTGACTTCGGAGCGAGTTTCAACTGGTCATCACTTGCCGCACAAATAAATAACGGAAGTGGAAATTTCGGAATTTCAGTATTTAAAATTTCCTGGCTTGGTCCTCCATAAATTGAAGCTGCGAAATTTGGTAATGTTGAAGCATCTTTGCTGTGAAGAACGCTTTCTAAAATTACACTTGCTCCCGCAGAAAATCCGATTACGCCAAGTTTTTCAGGATTAATGTTCAATTCTTTTGCGTGAGTTCTTACATAAGAAATTGCTGTTTTGATGTCATCTCCTGCCATTACTTTAATCGGCGCAGTTCTCTTGTCAAACGCTGGTCTGTCTTTGATGTTTTCCATCATTTCTTTGGCAGGGTCATTGGATTTTGTTTCCAATAATCTGTATTTTAAAACAACTGCCGTAATTCCGTTTTCAGCAAGTTTCTTTGCCATATCAATTCCTTCTCGGTTGATTGACAAACTCTGGAAACCACCACCCGGAGCAACAACGACAACAGTTCCGTTTGCTTTTGCTTTATCAGCTTCGAAAACTAAAATTGAAGGTTGTGTAACATTGAAAACAACTTCTGTTTTAAACAGTTCGTTGAATTGCTGTGCTTCTTTCTGCGTCCAGTTTTCTGTTCCAGGAGCTTTTCCTTTGTATAATGGAATTGATTTTTGAGCGTTGATGCTCGTTAAACCTGCAAGAAATAAACTTGCTATGATGAATTTTTTCATTTTTAATTTGTTTTGATTGTAAAAAATTTTAACGCAAAGAGCGCAAAGGTTTTTTTTTAATTACTCTGTATATTTTCGTTCGCAAAGGCGTTTCACTCAGCGAAGACCGCAATAAATTGACAGTTAGTTTGTCATTCCGTAGGAATCTCAGTTTAGATTCCACGCTTCACTTCGTTTCGCTCTGAATGACAAACATTCTGCTAATTTTTTAACAGCGAATCTCTCGCAGCCCGACTTGAGCGGAAATCCTTTTTTGCTTGTACTTTAGTTATATTTAAAAAGAAATCGTCTGCAAAAAAGATTGGGAGCCCTTCGACAAGCTCAGGATAAACTACAGGCGGATTAAGCTGCCCAAATATTTGATATTTTACTTGAACAATTGTGGAACAAACTCATTCAAATATGTTCTCCAATTGCTCCAAGTGTGACCGCCTTCGGATTCTACATATTGATATTTGAAGTTCATTTTGTCAAGTTTCTGACGGTATTCTGTGACGTTTTTATAGAGAAAATCTGTTTTTCCAATGGCTATCCAGTACAATTTATAATCGTTGGTTTGCTGGGTTTTCAGTTTTGAATCTAAATTCTGGTAAACCGGACTTTTCTTTTCGTCAGGCGGAAGAATTGCAGGAGAAAACAGACCTACATAATCGAAGGTTTTCGGCTGATTGGCAGAGATGTACAACGAATGTAAACCACCCATCGAAAGTCCTGCAACCGCACGGTTTTTGGCATTGGCTTTTACCCGGTAATTCGATTCTGTGAAATCCATAATTTCTTTGAAATACGTTTCCATATCGCCTGAGAAAATATCCGGCGTTCTCATATCGATTTTGTACAAACCTTTTGAAGATTCGCCAGGCGCTGCGGAATTGCTAGTGTGTCCGTTTGGCATTACAACAATCATTGGTTTTGCTTTTCCTTGAGCAATCAAATTATCTAAAATCTGTGATGCTCTTCCCAAAGTCATCCACGCTTCTTCGTCACCGCCCATTCCGTGCAATAAGTATAAAACAGGGAATTTTTCTTTAGAATTTTCGTAATTCGGAGGTGTGTAAACGGTTAATCTTCTGTCTTCTTTCAGTCCGTTTGATTTGTACCATCTTTTGGAAACTGTTCCATGAGGAACGTTTTGAACTTTGTAATTTTCGGATTGTTTTCCGTCAATTAAAATCATACTCATCACCGACGAAACATCACGAACCTGATAAGAATTGTTTGGGTCGTTTGCTTTTACGCCATCAACAATGAATGAATAAGTATAAATATCCGGATTGAAATCATTTTTTGAAAAACTCCAAACTCCGTCTTTGTCTTTTTGTAAATCAACAGAACCCGGCTCCATTCCTTTTGAAGGAAACCAGTTTCCCTGTAATTTTACGCTGTTCGCATTGGGAGCGAGCAAACGAAAAGTAACATTCTGACCATTAATTTCGGGAGAAATTAAGTTTTTCTTTCCACTGAAATCGAGGCTTTCCTGAGCAAACATTAATGAACCAAGCATTAATGAATAGATTGTGTATTTGATTTTCATATTTTAATTGTGTGTATTTTAATTTTAAACATTAAGTAATTAAGTTTTAAAGAGCATTTACTTAATGTATCTTAATAAAAATCAATCTATTGATTTCTTAATTTTTAATAATTATGGTATTTCTTAAATCCTTAATGTTGAAATATTTTAAGAATAAACTTTGTTTATTTTCATTAAGAAAAATAAGTTTTGCTTAAAAAACCGGACGAAAAATGTCCGGTTTTAAGACATTCATTAGTATCAATTATGAATCATTTTTCTTTAATTCTGATCAGATTTGAAACACTATCTTATCGTAATTATAACTCGCTGATATCTCGTTAATGCTGGAGTTCCGTTGTCTGTTGCTTCTAAAATCAAGTGAATGGTTTGTCCGCTTTTTGCTGTTTTTGGAACAATGATTTCGGGATTTAAACTGTCTGATTTTGAAATTTCAACATCGCCGTTATACGTTCCCGCTTGCTTGAATTGCCACCATTTTACAGTCACTTTATTTCCGTCAGGGTCAGTTACAGAACCATATAAAGGAACTTTTTCGCCTGCTGAAGAACGGATATTTGTCGGACCTGAAATTTTTACAATCGGTTCGTGATTCGCTTTGGAAAAAGTCGGCGTAATTGACCAAGTTAATCTCGCTGCAAAATCATTCATAGCTTGTGGTAAAAAGTTGGGAAAAGCCAATTCTTTCTCCGATTTTTCTTTTGAAGCCATCGAATTTGCCATTGCTTCTGCGCTGTTATTTCCGTCAGCTGCGTTGTCAAAAAACATATTGGAGCTGGCTTTTGAAGCAGGTTCAATTCCGCCCCAACCGCCATAAGAACCAGATTCGTAAGCACGTAATCCGTTTCCGAGCATATTCATAAAGGTAAAATTGTCGCCTTCACTTAAGAAAGAACCTTTTGGTTGCAACGGCATCCAGACTTTGTATCCCTGTTTTTTCAGTTCTTCGGCAGTTATGCCTGAAAATCCGAAGAAATCGACGATGTCATTTTTTACCATCTGCTTTCCGTCACCCCAAACTCTGTACAATTCACCAAAAGCTCCTTTGTTGGAGATATTTTTTTTCATCCAGTCGGCGGAGAAATATTTTGCATTTTCAGGACTTGCTTTCAAAGGAGCTGTGTAACCGTAGTTTGGTCCATCCACAAATTCTCTGTAATCCAGTTTTGGCCAGTTTGGTTTGATGTAAGAAGCGTAAGTATCATCTTGGTCGCCCGAAGGTAAAATAACCAATTTTCTCGCGACTTTAGTCTGAATTTTCTCCCAATCTGTTGTATTTTCAAATTCTTCCTGAATGGATTTTAAAGCTCTCGCAATCGTACTCAATCCGCCCCAAGCTGTGACATATAATTTGCCTGGTTTGTCATCGAGAATAGCAGCTTTAATTAAATTTGAACCTTCGGAATCTTTAGAAATATCGCCATCAAATTCAATATTTCCGTATTTGATTTTTGATTTTAAAACTTCAGGAGAAGGATAATTCGGGTTGTGGATTTTTAAATTGGAATACGATTTTGCATAAGCATCCACCGCATCGTGAATGAATTTTTCATCTTCACCCCATCTCCAGGATTCGCAAGGGCAAATTCCCGTTCCGAATCTTGAATATTCTCTGCTCGGAACAAACCATTTGGTACCTTTTCCGTCACCTTTCCAGTGAAATGCGCTGCTTGCATAAACCAATCCGTCAATATCCAAATCTGAACTGTACAGCAAAAAACGAATCATCGAATTGCTGTCATCCAATTCGGGGTCGGCAGTGATAATAATTCTCGGTCTTTCTTGATTGGAAACTGTTTGAGCCTGTCCAAAAATGGAACTCATCATCAGGAAACCAAAAGTAAGATTCTGAACTTTTTTATAGGTTTTGAAATTAATTTTCATTGATTTTCTTTTAGATAAAAAATAAAATTCTGAGTCCGTAGAATACAGACTCAGAATCTTTTCAATTACTTTTTATATTTCTCTGTTCTTGCGTCTTTAATTACACCAGACCAGTTCATTCCGTATCCGAAATCGTAGTTATGACCTTCGGAATCTTTGTGTGTTTCCATATCGTAAGGCACGTCTTCTTTCTGCTTTTCAACAGTCGCCATATTTGCAGGCATCTGAAGCGGAAGCAATCCTGAAGGTTCGTATTTTCCGGTTACGATATCCACAACAGCCTGATTTGACACATTGAAATTCATCAAAATCGCATCAACGTGACCTTCAAATTCATTAAAAACCATCGGTTTTGAAGCCGTTACAGAAACAATCACAGGTTTTCCTTTCATTGCTTTGTACGTATTTTCAATCGTCAACAAATCTGTGAAATTGGTAACCGTTGAAGTTTTATTTTTGAATGTTCTGTCGTGTACATTGGGTGCAACAACAGGATCTCCCGCTGCAATACTTTTCTCACGAGCTTCAGTTGCTGTATAAGTCTGATATTGAAGAGAAATTGGCAAATAACCGTTTCCACCTTCTGCAGCATCGATGTCGCTGTAACCACCTTCTTCACTGTGAGGACTTTTCACAAAAACCAATGCAAAATCAGCTTTTGCAGGGTCTTCAGTTACATCGAAATGTTTTTTGATTTTCTCAATGTCAACAGGGAAATCCAAAGACGGAGCCGTGTAAATTCCCCACCAGTTGAACGTTGCTGGAGAATATCTTTTTGGAATATAAACCGTTTTTCTTTCTTTGATAGGAAGAACATTCGCTTTGTTTTTCAACATTACGATAGATTTTACCTGAGCCTCGTAACCTGCTTTCATAAATTCAGGGTTACCAACGATTTTCTTGGTTTCTTCGACGTTGACGTAAGGATTTTCAAATAATCCTGTTCTGAAGAAGTTTCTCAACAAACGAATTGCAGACTGCTCAAATTTTGCACGATAAGCTTTTTCGCCGTGTTCTTTTACGCCCATTTGATAAGCTTCCAAAACTGGTCCTTTATCATTATTTCCTCCAAACTGGTCAACACCTGCTTCCAAAACTTTATAGTGACGTTCAGCAATAGATAATTTTTCAGCTCCCCAAGGTTTTCCTGCAAATCCGCCCGGTGTTTTTGGTTCGTCTGCTGTAATGAGCCAGTCTGTACAAACTACACCATCATATTTATATTTTCCACGAAGTAAATCTGTGATTAAGTATTTGCTGTAACCATTTCCAACGTTTTCGCCGTTTTTAGTATCCTGATTAAAACTAATCGTGTAATAAGGCATCACCGCAGAAGCTTCTTTAGTCCCTCCATTTAATTTGAAAGCACCTTCAGTAAAAGGTTTTACGTGGTTTTGGAAATTATTTCCCGGATAAACCGCAAATTTTCCCATCGCCCAGTGACCATCGCGACCACCTTCTTCAGGTCCGCCTCCAGGCCAGTGTTTTACCATTGCATTCACACTTTTGTTTCCCCAACCGTTTTTATTTCCGATTGTTGTCTGAAAACCATCAATATAACCTCTTCCTAAATCAGCCGTTAATTCCGGACTTTCAGAAAATACATAAGCGATTCTGTACCAACGCGGTTCTGTTCCTAAATCGATTTGTGGAGATAAAGCCGTTGAAATTCCTAAAGCTCTGTATTCCTGAGCAGCGATATTTCCGAATTTTCTAACTAATTCAGGGTCGAAAGTTGCTCCCATTGCCAAACCATCAGGCCAAAGAGAAATCTGTCCGCCTGCTCCTTCATTAAATTCAGCGGTTACAGTTGCAGAATGTCTTGGGTCGGTACTGTTATTCGCAGGAATTCCCAATCCTAAACCTTCAATATAAGCCTGGATATTGTTACTCCATTGTGCAGCAATTGCAGGAGATTCAACCGTTGTTACCAAAACGTGACGAAGATTGTCTTCCTTTAAAAATTTCTTTTGCTGGTCTGTTAAATCAGAAGCTTTAGCACCGCTTTCTTTGTACAACATTCCGTTATATTTTCCTGCTCTGAAACCGTCTGCAGGAGCAGGAACGGATTGGTGACCGCTGTATAACATCAAACCTGCAATCTGTTCGATAGACATTTTTGAAGCCAAATCTTTCGCTCTTTCGTCAACAGGAAGTCTCCAGTCTTCGTATTTATCGAGTTTTCCGTTTCTGTTTAAATCTTTAAATTTATTTCCGCCAACCGTCAGAATTTTAACACCAGAATCTGAAGAATATCCTAAGACAGGACCTTTAGAATTCGTAACTGTCTGAATGTTTTGTGCGAATGCTGTTACTCCTAAAAATAATGTAGCAACATTTAAAACCGTTCTTTTCATTGTTTAAATTTTAGAAATTAAAGCTTACTGAGATTTGCCCTGTTAATGGCATAATGTACGTTCCCGTCAACAATCTTCCGTAATATTGACTTGCATCTGTAATCAATTCGGCACCGTTAATCGTTCCACTTGCACCTCTTTGGTTCAGGAAGTTGATAACTGTTGCACCAAGGTTGATATTTTTGTTAACTGTATAATTCACACCCCCGAAAGTTTCCCATCTTGGAGCAAAATACAATGCGTTGGTAATACTTGCATATTGCTTAGAGAAATACCTGAAACTTGCCCAGAATCTGAATTTCCCTGTTGTGTAACTCGGGTCGATTTCCATTAATGTTTTTGCCACTCCAACTACGTTTTTGTCTCCATAATTGTAATTCTGTCCAAAAGCATCAAATGCAAAATCTTTATAAACTGGATTTTGGAATGTAATCAAATAGTGTAAATTGAATCCTTTGAAAGGCTTCAAAACAAAATCAGTCGTCCAACCCAAAGTCTGAATGCTGTAATCTACCTGAGCAACGCTTACCTGAGTTGTGTTGCTAGGATTTACAAGGTTGTATCTTCCTAAATATCCGTTTTTCGTTAACCAGGTTGCCTGAGAAATCAACTGAATGAAATTGGTATTCCAGAAAACTCCAAACGCTCCCAATGGACTTTTGATTTTCCCTGTATCTGGCGTGAATGGCTGAGAATAACTCTCTAATCTTCTGTTTTCTTCGGTATATAGAAAGTTGGCTAAAAGCCCGAAGTTTTTGTTAATATTATAAGTTGCATTCAAACTTCCTGCAACGTGGAACCAGTTTTCTTTGATATTCTGGAAATCATTAGCTCCAAAAACAAAATTTTGTATTCTTGGTGTCGTAGAATATTGTCCGTCAATGATTTGATTTCTTAAATGTAACCCGTAGCTTAAATTAAAGTTATCAGAAATTTTCCATTCATCGTTTGCATAAACTGAAAGTTTATTTTCTGTTCCGCTGTGAAATTCTCCTCCAGAGTTATAATTGTAGAATCCGTAGCTATCGGTGTTCGGGCCAATCAATCTTTGAGGTTGCGCTCCAACAGTCTGGAAGAAGAACGAACGGTTTGAAGTGAATTTATCGATGTTATAATATTGTTCCAACAAACCAACCGTCACATTGTGATTTCCGATTTGCTTGTTTAATGAAAAACGACCTGCGATATTGGTAATCGGAGTTTCCGGCGTGTGCATCGCCAACTGAGTTCCAACGGGACCTGCGTAAGCCTGACCGTTTGAAGCCAAAGTATAACCTGCAGAAGCATCAGCATTGAAAATACTCAAAGGAATAATGGTTGACATTCTCGCTGTTGCAAAATGCGCTCTTGTTGAGAATTTGAAATTCCAGCCGTTATTTAACAAATAATTTCCGAAAATATCGATGTTGTGAGAAGAAGTTCTGTTGTCTTTCCCGCTCATTCCAGCCCAGTAATCCTGTCCTGAAAGAATGTCTTTCATTCTGATTTGTCCGTCGTTCACAACATAAGAATCTCTACCGATTCTGAAATTGTCAAGCTCAGTTACTTTTCCTTCCGCTCCATATTGGAAAACTGCGTAGTTTCCTACATTGAAAGAATCTGCGTATTTATATAAAATTGAGATTTTACCTTTATCATCATTGAAATATTTGGTAACTCCTGCTCTGAAAATCTTGGTTTCATCTGCATTTCTGTTGAATCCTAACTTGAAAGTACTCGGGTCATAATTCGCAAAAGCACCAACTGTGTACGTCCAACCGTTTTTAGAAATCGGTCCGGAAACATTCACATCACCTTGCAACCATCCAAAATTACTCGTGGTGAATTTTCCTTTTAATTTAAAATCTTTAGTTCCCGTTTGAGAATAAGAATTAACCGCAAAACCAAGGTCACCCATTGTGTTCGCTAATTGGTCCATTTTCAAAAGTCCGGTTCTTTCAAGACCTACACTTTGTCTCCAGGTTTTATTGGGAAGTTCAGGCCAGAAAAAGTAAACGGATGGCAAGTCGTTTTCAAGGATTGTAATACCTCCAACGGTTGCCGGCAAACCGATATTCACGTCTCTTGGACTCGTGTTGTTGGCTGCATTTAACATTACGTTTCTGTTGTTGTCTTCTTTGGATGAAGTAACGGTTTTTACACCTTCCTGAGTTTTTGAAGCTTCTTTCAAAGCGTTTTTTACAGCCAGACTATCTGTCTTCTCTTGACCAAAAGCTGTGGCAAATGAAAGTATCAGTCCTAAAGCTGAAATTTTCAAAGTTGATTTTCTCATTTTCTATTATATATTTTTAATTTTCTTTTGAAAAAACAACAAGAGATATAGCAACATCAAAATATAAAGTTGTAAATAACACAATGATATTTAAGGAGTTTACTTCTGAATTATATCAGCCTGAAATCGAATTTGTGGTACTAAAAATTTCTCTATTATATTCTATTATTTTCTCTACTTCAATGATGGCAAATCAATGTTTCATAATGAAGCATTACAATTGTACATTAAATTTTTATAACTAACAAATAAATATTAAGAAAAATTAACATTCACAATAAATAATTAATAATCAATAGTTTATAATGGTTTTAAAATTAAAAATCTCATTGATTCAATAAGAATCAATGAGATAATCAAATAAAATATTTACCATTTTTACAGCTTAGAACGCATTATTCTTATATTAACTGAAATTAATGCTAAATTTGCCTATATAGACTTAAAAAAACAAATGGATTCTAAACAGCAGATTTTGCTTCGTTCCGATGAAGCAAAAGAAATTTATTTACCTCATCTATCCGTAGACCCTGTCATTTTCGGTTTTGAAAACAATGGTCTTAAAGTTCTTATGCTACAAATGAATTACCGCGAAAAATGGCTATTACCAGGCGGTTATGTTAGAAAGGATGAAGATTTGGATGATGCTGTAATAAGAATTTTAAAAGAAAGAGCAGGTATTACTGATGCCTACTTGGAAGAATTTGGAATTTTTGGTAAAAAAGACAGAAGCGAATTCTTCTTCGAAGATTTTGACGAAACGCTTTTCCACAAACAACGTTTTATTTCTATTGGTTATTTAGCTTTATACAATCCGTCTAATACTACCCTTGTAAAAGATGACTTGAGTAATGCTTGTGAATGGATCTATCTTGATCAATTGGGCAAGATAGATATTGCTATGGATCACCGAGAAATTATAGAAAAAGCATTGTTGACTTTGAGAGAAAAAATCTCTATCAAACCAATTGGGTATAATCTTCTTCCCGAAAAGTTTACGCTTTCTGAACTCCAAAAACTATATGAAGTAATTTTAGGAAAAGAATTGAATCGTGGTAATTTCTACCGAAAAATAAAGAATCTAGGAATACTTAGAAAACTGGATGAACAAAGACGCGGAGGCGCACACAAAGCTCCAGATCTCTATTCTTTTGATGAAGAAAATTATAACAAAGCCCTGGAAAGTGGTTTGGTTAACTGGTAAACAGATTTTCCTTTAAAATATTTCTATTTTTCTAAAAATCAAAAAAATTCCAAACAAAGTTCGGAATTTTTTTTTGTTAAATTTCACTATTATTTTCTAGAAATAGCTTTCTTCACAGCTTTTACAATTGCTTCCGCATTCAAGCCGTATTTGTCCATCAATTCTGCTGGAGAACCACTTTCTCCAAAGCTGTCATTTACCGCAACATATTCTTGAGGAACATAATATTCTGTTGTCAAAACTTGTGCAACGCTGTCACCAAGTCCGCCCAATCTGTTGTGCTCTTCTGCTGTTACAGTGCAACCTGTTTTTTTGATTGATTTTAAAATCGCTTCAGAATCCAAAGGTTTGATGGTGTGAATATTAATAATTTCCGCATCAATTCCTTCTGCCTCCAATATTTCTCCAGCTTTAATCGCTTCCCAAACCAAGTGCCCAGTTGCAACGATTGTTACATCTTTCCCTTCGTTTACCATCCAAGCTTTTCCAATTTCGAATGTTTGATTTTCATCCGTAAAAACAGGAATTACAGGTCTTCCGAATCTCAAATAAACCGGACCGTGGTGTTCTGCAATTGCAATAGTTGCAGCTTTGGTTTGATTATAATCACAAGTATTGATTACTGTCATTCCAGGAAGCATTTTCATTAATCCAATATCTTCTAAAATCTGATGTGTTGCGCCATCTTCACCCAAAGTTAATCCTGCGTGAGACGCACAAATTTTCACATTTTTATCAGAATAAGCAACCGACTGACGAATCTGGTCATAAACTCTACCTGTAGAAAAGTTCGCAAAAGTACCAGTGAATGGGATTTTACCTTCGATTGCCAAACCTGCAGCAATTCCGATCATATTCGCTTCTGCAATTCCGATTTGGAAAAATCTTTCCGGTGCTTTTTCTATAAATTTTTCCATTTTTAAAGAACCAATAAGGTCGGCACAAAGTGCAACAACATCAGGATTTTTGTCCGCCAATTCTGCCAATCCAGCTCCAAATCCGCTTCTGGTATCTTTACTTTCTGTGTATGTATATTTTTTCATTGTTATTAGTTTTAGTAATCAACCAAAGTTTCTTCTAATTGGTCTAATGCTTTTTGCAATTGCTCATCGTTAGGCGCTTTTCCGTGCCAAGCGTGCGTTCCCATCATATAATCTACACCGTAGCCCATTTCTGTTTTCAAAAGAATACAGATTGGTTGTCCTTTTCCAGTTAGAGATTTTGCTTCGTCCAGAACTTTAACTATTTCTTCAAAATCGTTTCCGTTTTCTACTGCAAGAACTTTCCAATCAAACGCTTCGAATTTTGTTTTAAGATTGCCTAAAGAAAGAACTTTAGAAGTTGGTCCATCAATTTGCTGTCCATTGTAATCTACAGTTGCAATTAAATTATCAACTTTGTTGTGAGAAGCATACATAATTGCTTCCCAGTTTTGACCTTCCTGTAATTCTCCATCACCGTGAAGGCTAAAAACCAAGTTCTCATCTTTATCTAATTTTTTACCAATAGCGTGACCAATTGCCACAGACAAACCTTGTCCCAAAGAACCAGAAGCGATTCTGACACCTGGTAAACCTTCGTGCGTTGTTGGATGACCTTGCAATCTGGAATTCAGTTTTCTGAAAGTGGCTAATTCTGATTTGTCAAAATAACCAGCGTGCGCCAAAACACTATAAAAAACAGGTGAAATATGGCCATTAGAAAGATAAAAAGCATCTTCTCCTTTAGCTTTCATATCGAAGTCTTCTTTACGTTTCATCGCATCAAAATACAATGCAACCAAAAAGTCTGTACAACCAAGCGATCCACCAGGATGTCCGGATTGACAAGCGTGAACCATTCTTACAATATCTCTCCTCACCTGAGAAGCGATACTTTGAAGTTTTGAAATATCGTGAGCCATAATCAATTATTGCATTTTTTGTGAATCCTTGATAAACTGCTCCAATCCGCTATCTGTCAAAGGATGTTTAAGTAAAGATAAAATCGGTTGGATAGGACAAGTCACAACATCTGCTCCAATTTTTGCACAATTGATAATATGCATTGCGTGACGAACAGACGCAGCCAAAATCTCAGTTTCGAAACCATAATTATCAAAGATTACTCTGATTTCTTCAATTAAATTCAAGCTATCTGTTGAGATATCGTCTAATCTTCCAAGGAAAGGAGAAACGTAAGTTGCTCCAGCTTTCGCTGCCAAAAGTGCTTGTCCAGCAGAGAAAATCAAAGTACAGTTGGTTTTGATTCCTTTGTTAGAAAAATATTTTAAGGCTTTTACACCATCTTTTATCATTGGGATTTTCACCACAATATTTGGATGAATGGCAGCAAGAACTTCGCCTTCCGCAATCATTTCTTCGTAAGTTGTAGAAAGAACTTCTGCAGAGATGTCTCCATCTACAATGTCACAAATATCTTTGTAATGCTTAAGGATCGCTTCGTTTCCGCTGATTCCTTCTTTTGCCATCAAGGATGGATTGGTTGTTACACCGTCTAGAATTCCTAAGTCATTGGCTTCTTTGATCTGCTCAAGATTCGCAGTGTCTATAAAAAATTTCATAAATATTTAGTTTAAATTTTATAAGTGTTAAAATTACATTTATTTTTCAATTGTTAGAATTTTATTTAATAATATTTGAATTAAAATCAAATGACATTTATTAGTTCATGTTTTGATTGAGTAATCTTAGTCCAACAATTTTCGCTGTGTATTGTTCTTCTTTTCCAATTATTTTCACAACAAGAGTTTCTTTGTCGTATTCAGAAGTTGGGATTGGAATTACCAAATGTTGCAAAATAGCTCCTTTTGATCCGTCCAAAGTTTTAGAAATGATATTTTTACCATTAATTTCAATATTCAAACTACGATTTTTATCTAAATCAAAATAAGAAATGTAAAGAAACTTAGCTTTTTTATTCTTATTTCTCATCTCATAGCTAAACCAAGCTTTGGAATCTCTAAAGTGATATTCATCAAAATAGCCCGCAGAAGAATCAGGACTTTTGAAGAAATGATCCGACTCTGGTTGTTGTTCTCCCAAAGAAATTTTATCTTCGGTAATGCTTTCCAGCTTTCTCAGTTCTTGCTCTTCTTTAGCTTTCTGAGTCATCAATTCTTCAATTTTATCTTCATTTGCCTGAGGCCAATAAATGATATATCGCTCTGCCTGAATCGTGTTAAAAGGAACTAATTCCAAACCATCTTTGAATTTATCTTTTGGATAAAGTCCATCCAATTTGAACTTTAAACCTTGATTATTTTCCTTTTTGATGTGTTCTAAAACTGATGAAGATTTCCCAACAATCACAGGAATATCGTTCAGTGGAATTGGCGTTCCGTGCGCAATATGTCCACCTCTACTGTCATCTGCAAATAATCCCAATTGGTTTTCTGTTCCATATTTTGCTGCTAAAACAATCGGTCCATATTTGAATGCATAATAATCTGAACCATCAGGAAGTTGTTCCGCGGAAAGATGCATCGGCAATTTCATCAAAACAACATCGCCGTTCTTCCAAGTTCTATTAATATTAGAATAGCCATCTTGGTCTTTATTAATTGGATATTCTTTATTATTAATTAAAATTTTGACTTCGGAACTGTTTGTCCAATCCGGAATTCTTAGTTTTAAATTGAATGTTGATTTGTTTTTTAAATTGAAAATCAGTTTAGTTTCAGAAGATTCAGGAAAATGATTGATTTGAGTAACGGTTACATTCTTTTCTTTCCAATTTAGCTTCGAAGGAATAAAAAGATTGACCAAAAGATCTTGTTCTGTATGAGCGTAGATCATCTCGCCATATTTCCCGTGATTCTCCAAACCAGAACCTACACAACACCAAAAACTGGTTTCCGACTGAGAATAAACTCTGTAATGTCCCGGACGCATTGGCGTGAAATACACAAAACCTCCTTTCTCATCGTGCTGAGTGGACAAAATATGATTATAAAGCGCTTTTTCGTAATAATCCATATAAGACGAAGAACCAGAAGTGGCGAAAAGATCTTTGGAAAGTTTCAGCATATTGTACGTATTACAGGTTTCCGGACCTTCTACACTTTTTATCATACTGCTAAAATCTGTGATGGGGTTGAAATGTTCACTCACACTATTTCCTCCAATTGCCACGGATCTTTTATTAACCACATTTTGCCAAAACAAATCTGTAGCCTTATTCCAATTTTGATTATTTTCTATGTCTGCAATCCTTTTAAAACCTATAACTTTAGGAATTTGAGTGTTAGCGTGCATTCCTGTTAAAACATCTTTCTTTTCTAAAAGTGGATTAAGAACTGTGTCTTGCGAAAAATCTTTGGCTAATTTAAGATACTTCTTGTCTCCAGTTATATTGTAAACATCTGCAAAAACTTCGTTCAAACCGCCATATTCGCTTACGAGCATATTCTGGATTTGATCTCTGGATAATTTAGATGTTGTATTAATCATCCAATCCGTCAATTTGATAAGCATTTTTTTGGCTTTCTGATTATCTGTGTACCAATAAGCATCTCGCAATCCAGAGTATGTTTTATGAATATTATACAAAGGAACCCAACGATCATTGAGACTAAAAAGAGAAGAATTGATTTTACCCTCGGAGATTTCTTTCCATATTACCTTTCCATTTGGGATTCCGGAGATATAACCATTTCCGGAGGCATTTTGGCAAATTTCCAATTGATTGATCATATAGTCTAATCTTTCTTTGATTTTTGAATCTCCCGTAGAAGCGTACATCAAAGAAAGCGCAGATAAATAATGTCCACCAATATGTCCATCCAAGCCTGTATTTTCCCAGTTGGGGTAATTATTTGCATTTGTTTTTAGTCCAGCTTCTTTAAAATATGGCGCTAGTAAACGATCTGGATTAAGCGAAAGAATGTACTGTTTATCGACATTCATTGCATTTTTGAAGTTGCTATCCAGCAGTTGAACATCCTGAAGTTGGAAATATGAGATTTTTTGATATTTTTGGTTTTTTTGAGCTCCAATCCATTGGAAAGCAAACAATAAAATTATAATGACTTTTTGATTCATCATATTATTGAGATTTAAAATTAATTTAAGAGATGATTTTTATATTAAAATCAGTTCTTAATTTTTAATAAATGTAAATTAAACATTTATTTTATTATTTATAAGGTTTTCAATAATTAAAAATTATAGATTTGTAAATTATTAAAAAATTAATACCATTTAATGAAAAAAGATTATTCACAATATATTAAACATCTTATCGCGGTAGATTGTATCATTTTTGGATTTGATGGTGAAAATCTCAATCTTTTGTTGGTCAAGAGAAACTTTGAACCTAAGAAAGGAGAATGGTCTCTTGTTGGTGGTTTTGTAAATGCAGAAGAGACTCTGGATGACTCCGCTAATCGTGTTCTTACCTCTCTGACAGGTTTGGAAAACATCTATCTGGAACAACTCAAATGCTATAGCGAACTAGAAAGAGAACCTACGGCACGTATTATTTCGGTTTCTTATTATGCGCTCATTAGCACGGATGAAAATATTCAAATTAATGAAAAATACAGTGCGAAATGGTTTGATCTTAAACAATTCCCTAATCTAATCTTTGACCATAACAAAATGGTTCAGAATGCTGTTACAAGATTAAGATACCGCGCTTCTACACAGCCCATCGGATTTGAACTTTTACCCGAGAAATTCACGATGAAAGATTTGCAATCTTTGT
Source organism: Epilithonimonas sp. (assembly GCF_032055105.1). Lineage (GTDB taxonomy): Bacteria > Bacteroidota > Bacteroidia > Flavobacteriales > Weeksellaceae > Epilithonimonas. Next base: position 31,280 of record NZ_DAMBRK010000008.1, on the reverse strand, counting down.
ACGAAGCTATTTTTGATGAGAAATATGACAAGAGAAACTTCATCAGCAAAATCAACAGTATGGATATCCTTGTGAAAACCGATGAAAAAGATATGACTTCTTCCAGAAAAGGATCTTTCTTATACAGATTTGATAAGGAAAAATATCACAAAAAATTGTCTCAAGGTTACTTATTCAAAATATAAATTCTTTAATAGAATAAAGATAATAGAGAAAAGACAAAAGACTTTTGATTTCTAAACTATATTCGTTATTAAAGTTCCAACAGCAAAAAAATACTTTATTAAAATACTGATCACCGCAAAAGTGATCAGTATTTTTTTAATAAATTTAAAGAGAACAAAATTTCCTTTACCAGAAATACCAGTAGAATAATCCGCAGAGTACTACAACACCAAGCGATGCCACTACATCCCAAACGTTCCAGCTTTTTCTAATCAATTCTTTATAATCACTAGTAAATGTAATCGCATCAATTTGTTGAGCGGTAGGTTTTGGTGTAAACATAGAAACGACAATCATTAATACAATAATGAAAACCAATAACCATATTTCGAAGATCAACCAGTTCGTTTGCCAGAACCAAGTTGTACTTTCCCAAAATGTGCCCGTCATTACATTTTTTCCAGAGTTGGTAAAAATATTGGTCAATAGACGAATCATTCCAAGAATGAAACCTACAATCATCCCAACTTCTCCAGATTTTGGCGAGATTTTCTTAGAAAAAATTCCTAAGGCAAAAACCGCTACCATCGCCGGCGCCAACAAAGACTGAATCCCTTGAAGATAATCGTACAAACTACCTAGACTTTTCATCACAGGAATCCAAACAATTCCAAGTACAACAACAACCATTGTTGCAATTCGCCCTACATTAACATAAGTTGCTTCAGATTTATCTTTATACATTGGTTTGTAAAAATCCTCTGTAAACAATGTTGCACAAGAATTGAAAAACGCAGCTAATGAAGCTACCAAAGCGGAAATAAATCCAATCGTTACAATTCCTTTAACACCCGCAGGCAAAACAAACTTCACCATAGAACCAAAAGCTGTATCTGGATCGCTCAAAACAAATCCACTATCCGGACGAGCTGCCAAAGCTGCCGCAATCATCCCAGGAATCAAGAACATAAAAACCGGTAACAATTTGAAATAACCTGCCGCAATAGTTCCTCTTCTTGCACGCATCATTACTACATCATTAGCCTCGCCTTTTTGCTGTCCAAGAACTCTCTGAACAATGTGCTGATCTGTACACCAATACCAGAATCCAATGATGGACGCTCCTAGGAAAACCCAGAAACCTGGATAGTCGTCATACATAGGATCACCTGTTTGTAAATGGAACATATGATTGGTACCATAAGCAACGCCGTCTGCTCCAACATTTTGAGTTTTTGCAAATTCTATCATTGCAGTCCAACCTTCTCCGATACTTCCATTTCCAAGAGCAGATAGTCCTAGGAAAAGAACCATAAAAGAACCGATAATCAAAATAGGCGTTTGGATGGCAGACAAAGTCATCACTCCTTTCATTCCACCAAGAACGGTGAAAACTCCGGTTAACAAAATCAACCCGATTGCACCATACCAGAAAGGGATTCCTAATAGACTTTCCATAAAGATTCCGCCAGTAAAAGCAGTTACACTTACTTTGGTCAAGACATAAGCAATCAATGTAATAATAGAAAGCCAAGAACCTGTTTTAGGTGTATATCTATATTTAAGAAAATCTGGCATTGTAATAATTTTCCCCATTTTGTTGTTCATCAATTGATAAAATGGAACGAAAAGCCATCCTAACAAAAGAATCATCCAACCTTGCATTTCCCAGTGCGCCATTCCAACTCCGGATTTCGCACCTGTTCCTGCTAATCCTACAAGGTGTTCAGAACCGATGTTTGCAGCGAAGATTGCTGCTCCAATGATGTACCAAGGTTCTCCTTTTCCAAATAGATAATCTTCACTATTAGCCCCGTCTTGAGATTTTTTATCTTTTTGTACAGAACGCCAAACAGCCCAACCGACTGCTACGATTCCTACCACTATGATTACCCAGTCTAACCAGATAAATTCGTGTGAATTCCAATTCATAGTTATTGTTTTACAGAGAATTTATAAATCGTTTTTGTCTCATATTTCTGTCCTGGTTCTAGAACTACAGAAGGGAAAGATGGCTGATTTGGAGAATCTGGATAATGTTGAGTTTCTAAACATAATCCAGTTCTGAATTCGTTTTTACCGCCCGTTTTTGTATCATATTTTCCATCAAGGAAATTCCCAGAATAGAATTGTACGCCAGGTTCAGTTGTAATTACTTCCATTACTCTTCCAGTAGCCGGATGGTAAAGTGAACCAATTGTTCTCAAACCTTTTCCATCCAAAACCCAGCAATGATCGTAACCTTTTCCTAATTTCAGTTGCTCATCTGCCACTTCGATGTCTTTACCAATTAATTTGGATTGATTAAAATCGAAAGGTGTTCCAGCAACAGGCTTCAATTCTCCAGTTGGAATCAAAGTATTATTAACAGGAATAAAGCTTGCAGCTCTCAACTGAAGTTCGTGATCTGTAATCGGTTGAGTAAAGTTACCAGACAAATTGAAATATGAATGCTGAGTCAAATTCACAATCGTTTTCTTATCTGTTGTTGCAGAATAAGCGATTTCTAATGCATTTTCATCATTCAAAGTATAAATTACAGAAACATCCAGCTTTCCAGGGAAACCTTCTTCGCCGTCAGCACTTGTGTAATCTAGCTTCAAAGTGTGATCGTTAGACGCTTTTTCATCTACTTTCCATAACTTAGTATAGAAACCATTTTTACCACCGTGAAGATGATTTGGTCCGTCATTCTTATCTAAATCGTAAGTTTTACCGTCTAATTCAAACCTAGCATTAGCAATTCTGTTTCCGTATCTTCCAATCAAAGCACCAAAGAAATAAGGATTTCCGTTGAAATAATCTTCAGGTTTTGTATATCCTAAAACGATATCCTGAAATTTCCCTTCCTTGTCAGGAGCAGTAAAAGATGTGATAATCGCACCATAATTGATGATCTTAGCCTCCATCCCATTTTTATTCTTCAGAGTATATTGCTTGATAGAATCTCCAGCCGGAGACACTGCATAGTCAGAAACAGTTAGTTTTTCCATAGTATCAGTTGATGATTGTTCTTTTTTACTGCAGCTCCAGATAGATAGAGCTGCTAGTAAAAGTACTGTTATTTTGAATAATCTTTTTTTCATAATTTAAAAAAATTAATTCGTGAAATTACCTATAATAGATTTCATTCCAATTGATCGTATTCTTGAAATCACGGATTTTTGTATCCTCATCAATCACTAAAGATTCGATGCCTGCAATGCCTGCAAAATCTTCCAATTGTTGAACACTCAAGTTTTCGGAATAACAAGTGTGATGCGCTCCACCACCAAGAATCCAAGCTTCTGCTGCCGTGTAAAGATCCGGAAGTGGCTTCCAAAGAACTCTAGCAACAGGTAATTTTGGTAATTCTTCTGTAATATCCAAAGCTCTGGTTTTATTAATTAATAGTCTGAAATGGTTTCCAAAATCCATCAAAGCCGCTACCAAAGAATCGATATTTCCTCTTGAATTGAAAACCAAACGAACCGGATCTGCTTTCCCACCAATTCCTAATGGGTGTATCTCACAAGATGGTTTGTTAACTGCCAAAACTGGATCAACTTCCAACATATGAGAACCTAAAATAGATGGATTGGATGGATTCAAATGGTAAGTGTAATCTTCCATAAAAGCATTTCCACCTTCAAGACCTTGTCCCATAGTTTTCATTGCACGAACTAAAGCTGCTGTTTTCCAGTCGCCTTCGCCAGCAAATCCATAACCTTTTGCCATCAATCTTTGAACTGCAATTCCTGGCAATTGATCCAAACCGTGAAGATCTTCGAAAGTATCAGAGAAACCTTTGAAATTACCATCAACCAAGAATTTTTCTAATCCAAGTTCAATTCTTGCTGCGGTTTCCAATGATTTTCTGTTCGCTCCACCTGCTAATAAAGATGCAGCCATATTGTAAGAAGCTTCGTACTCTTCAATCAAAGTTTTAACTTCGCCTTCGCCAATTGAATTAACAACGCTTACAAGATCTCCGATTCCCCAAGTGTTTACAGAGAATCCAAACTTAGTTTCAGCTTCAACTTTGTCACCATCGGTTACGGCAACATATCTCATATTATCTCCGAAACGAGCAAATTTTGCACCTTGCCAATCATCCCAACCAGCTGCAACTCTTGTCCACTCCCCGATTTGTTTCTGTACTCTTTCTTCTGCCCAGTGTCCAACAACCACTTTTCTGTTTTTGCGAAGACGACTTACCATAAATCCGAACTCTCTATCTCCGTGAGCCGCTTGATTCAGGTTCATAAAGTCCATATCCATTGTTGACCAAGGAATATCCTGATTGAACTGCGTATGAAGATGCAACATTGGTTTTTGTAAAGCGCTTAGACCTCTGATCCACATTTTAGCAGGAGAGAAAGTATGCATCCAAGTGATGATCCCGATACAATCTGGAGCGTGATTAGCAGCCATTAATGTTTCGTAGATTTCGTCTGTTGTTTTTACTGTTGGTTTCCAAACGATTTTTACAGGAATCAAAGAAGATTGTCCAAATGCTTCTACAATTTTTTGAGAATGTTCTGCAACCTGAGCTAGTGTTTCAGGTCCGTATAAATGTTGACTTCCGGTGATAAACCAGATTTCTTTTGTGCTTAAATCTGTTAACATTGATTATATATATTATATTATTATTTTTTAATTATTGTCCGTAGTAAGCGTCTTTGCCGTGCTTTCTTTCGTAATGTTTCTTGATTAAAGAATCTTTCAAGCGCGGTGCTAATGGATTGATTTGTCTTGTGAGATAAGCCATTTCTGCAACGGTTTCCAAAACTTTACTATTATAAACTGCTTTGTCTGCGTTTTTGCCCCAAGTGAAAGGTCCGTGATTCCCAATCAGGATCATTTCTGTTTCTAGATGCGATAGATTTTTTTCTTTGAAACAATCTAGAATTTGAATTCCAGTATTATATTCGTAATTTCCTTGGATTAATTCATCACTCATTGGTTGAGCACAAGGAATATCAGAAGTCAAATGATCCGCGTGCGTCGTTCCAAAAATCGGAATATCCATCTGAGCCTGCGCCCAAGCCACAGAATACATTGCGTGTGTGTGTGCAACTCCACCGATATCGTTCCAATGTTTGTAAAGATAAGCGTGGGTTTTGGTGTCAGATGATGGTCTTAATTTCCCTTCGATAACATTAGCATCGTAGTCCATTATGACCATATCTTCTGGCTTCAAATCTTTGTAAGGAACACCACTCGGTTTGATGGCAAAAATACCTTCTGCTCTATCTACCGCACTCACGTTTCCGAAAGTGTAAACTACCAATTTCAGTTCTTCCAACTGCATATTAGCTTCGTAGCATTCTCTTTGTAATTCTTTATACTTTGAGCTCATATCTTTTTTTTGCTTTAATATTAGACTCTGTGAAATCTGCTAATTGTTGGTATTGCTCCATAAAACTTTCATACTTAATCACCTGATCTACTTGCGGGAAATATTCTGCTTCAAACTCAGATCCCATTTTGTTACTTGCTTCGATTACGGTTGGATGAACGCCTGCTGCAACAGCTGCATAAATCGCTGCACCCAAAGCCGGCGCTTGATCAGATTCTGCAACAATGATTGGTCTGTTAAGTACATTCGCTAAAGTCTGCATAATGAAAGGCGACTTTCTAGCAACGCCTCCAATTCCTATTACTTTTTCGATTTTAACACCCTCATCCTCAAAACGATCCACGATTTTCTTTGATCCAAAACAAATAGCATTAACCAAAGCTTTGAAAATATGAGGTGCTTTTGTTCCTAAAGAAAGATTGCTGATAGAAGCTTTCAATGTTTGATCTGCGTCTGGCGTTCTTCTTCCGTTGATCCAATCCAAAGCAATCGGAACTGCATCAGATAATGGAATATTTTCGGCTTCCTGAGTCAGACTTCTGATTAATTTATCAGAAACTTCTTCTCTAAGTGCTTCTTTTTGTGAAGAACTCAATAATTCGGAATTCATTAAAATTGAATTAACCGGCCAAAGCAAAATATCCTTGTACCAAGCTAACAAATCTCCAAATGCAGATTGTCCAGCTTCCAAACCAACACAACCTGGAATTACAGAACCATCAACCTGACCGCAGATTCCTTTTACAGTTCTGTCACCAATTTGTTCATAAGAACTAATCATAATATCACAAGTAGAAGTTCCCATAATTCTTACAAGAATATTCTCATCTACTTTTGCACCTACAGCACCTGCGTGCGCATCAAAAGTTCCAACAGCAATAACTGTATTAGTTGTTAATCCTAATTTAGTCGCCCATTCTTCATTAAGATGACCTGCAACTTCATCGGAAGTATAAGTTTCAGTAAACAAACGACCTCTAAGCTCTCCCAAATAAGGATCTAGCTCATTCAAAAATTCTTCTGGAGGAAGTCCGCCCCAGCTCTCGTGCCACATTGCTTTGTGACCAGCTGCACAACGGCTTCTCTTGAAAGATGCCAAATCTTTATGATCTGCCAAAATGAAAGTCATCAGATCGCAATGTTCCATCCAGCTATAAGCCGCATCTTTGACTTGCTTATCTTCTCTTGCTATATGTAAAATCTTTGCCCAAAACCATTCGGATGAATAGATTCCGCCAACATATTTGGTATAATCTTCTAATGATCTTTGCGCCAATTCATTGATTTCCTCAGCTTCTTTGATAGACGTATGATCTTTCCAAAGAACCATCATTGCGTTTGGGTTTTCCTCAAAACCAGGAACCAAAGCCAATGGTGTTCCTTCCTGAGTTACTGGAATTGGAGAAGAACCTGTTGTATCAATACAAATACTGACTACTTGCTCAGGATTAATTTGACTGGTTTGAAGTACATTTTTGATAGTAAATTCAAGACCTTCGATATGATCTAATGGATGTTGTCTGAACCTGTTCTCGCTAGAGTTACAGTATTTTCCCTCACTCCATCTCTTATAATTATGAACGCTGGAAGCCAGTTCTGCTCCGTTATCCGTATCAATAAGAACTGCTCTTACGGAATCGGAACCATAATCCAGACCTATAACATATTTTTTCATTGTAAAAGCTTTATAAATTTTGTTTAATTAATTTTTATTGTCTAAATATTTTTAATAAATCACGAAACCTCCATTAGAAGGCATTTCTACTTCAAAATCACCTTTGTCAGAAATTTTGATTGATTTGGTTTGAGTTTCATTATTTTTTGAATCAAATATCAAATCCATTTTTTTGGACTTCACAACGCTGAGATTAAGTTTTAATTTGATTGATTTCTTTTCTGCATTCACTCCAGCAATAAACCATTGATCTTTATGTCGTCTTGCCAAAACCACATATCTCCCTGGGTAACCATCTAGCAAAATAGTTTCGTCCCAAGTTGTCGGTACTTTTTTAAGGAAATCCAGTTCGAAAGTTGGAACATCAGTCAAGTTATTTGGTGTAATCGCAAAAGCCTGAATTGGATTTTGAAATAGAACAGACGTTGCCAATTGGAAAGCATCAGTTGTCAATCTTTTGTTTTCTCCAGAATTGGATTTGGTCAAATATTTATTAAGAACAACACCACCAAATTCCATACTTCCGACAGAGTTTCTCATAAACGGATGAAGACTTGCAAAGAACGCTTCGGAATCTCTCACATTTTGATCGAAAACCAACATCTCAGAAGCTAAAACTGCTTCGCTTCCCACAAAATTCGGATACATCACTTCCCAACCTCTTGGCAAAGTGGCACCGTGGAAAATGATACTTAAACCATAATCATTAGCATCAGAAAGAATATCTTCGTAAAGACGCATTGTTTCCTGTTTGTCACCACCAAAGAAATCGACTTTAAGACCTTTTACGCCAACTTCTTTCAGCCACTTCATTTCTTTTTTTCGAGCAACGGAAGTATTCATCATATTTCTTGGTCCCATCGGAGTGTCGTTTGCAGCACCGTTGGAATTGTACCAAAGAAGAATATCTACAGATTTGGTTTTAGCATAAGCAATCAAATCCTTGAATCTTTCTTTTCCAATATTAACATCCCATAATGCATCAACAAGGATATATTCAAAATTCATTTTTGCAGCTAAGTCTATGAATGTGATTTGATCTTCGTAATTCATACTTGGATCTTGCCAGATAATCCAGCTCCAAGAAGATTTCCCGAATTGATAATTCTGAGAAGCCTCAAACAAAGGATTTACAACATCAAAAGGAATCGTAGTTTCTACAATTGGTTTCAGAGAATTTCCAACTGTAATCGTTCGCCAAGGTGTAATCCCTGGAAGTGAAATAGCAGCACCAGAACTTCCAAATCCATTATTTTGTTTTGGATCTGGATAATCAATGCTGTACGTATTTCCGTTAGCTTCGGAAAGATGTGATGCACAATACAAGCTGGAAACACCAGTTTCAGAAATCATTGCCCAATCTTTACCCACGTGAAATAACGCTGGAAAAACGTAACCTTCTTTATTTTTAGAAATCTTACCTAAAGCTGCATCCGCTTCATAACCACTTTCGTAACTTGGAGCAGAGTTTCCAAATCCTGTCATTGCAGGCATCATTGGAGAAAGAAAAGTAGTCGTCTCTTTTGGAAAAGTATAACCTGTTTTTTCCGACAAAACAACCAAACTCAATTTGTCTTTCCAAGAAGGAATCTCGTAGCGAAACGCCACATCATTATTACTAACTTGGAATCGAAGTTTCAAAATCTTGTTTTCATTATTCTGAGTTTCTACTTCCAGAACATTGGCAGAATAATTAATTTCTGATTTTTTGATTTTCTGATTCTTGTAAGATTTGTTTTCAGAAGAAGTTTTAGAATCTTTCCAACTCATCTTATTGGTAAAATCTCCAGCATTAGTTGTTAAACCAAGTGGCGAATTTTCCAGAACTACTCTATTTTCATAAAAAACAGAATATTTCAACTCCTGATTTTCCAAAGAAACTTTAACTTTTAAAAGTTGATCCGGGCTAGAAATCTCTGCTTGTTGAGCAAAAGAATTGAAGCTTACAGAAAAAAATAATAGAACTGCAAAATCCTTAGAAAGTTTAGTGATATTCATTATTTAATTTTAAAAATTACTATTACAAGAGTTGAAATATTAAATTCCTGTTAACACAAATATAATATTCTTATTGAAATAAATGTAAAAAAAACACTTATTTTTTAATTACACTGATTTACAATAATTTAAACCTATTTAATCTTCAAAACAACCAAAGAATTAGCCGGAATTGTGGTAGAAAGATTCCCACTTTTCACGCTTATATTCTCCGATTTTGGTTTTATATTCTCCAAGCTGAAATTATTCTCATCAGAAAGACTAGAAGAAGACAATGTAGTTTTAGTTAAGTTTTTACCCCATTTTAGATTTTTAGCATTGATGCTTATCTCTTTGGATTGAGAATCTGTATTGACAATCTTGATAATCGTTTCTTTGGAATTTTTGTCAACCACCGCAGAAGCGTATAATTTCTCATCTCCAGTCACCGCTTTTCCATTTTCAGAAATCTTGATAACATCTGTTCCTTTGTTATTAGAAAACAACTTTTGAACGTAGTAATTTGGCGTTACATAAGACGATAAATTATTGAACCAAATCAAATCCGGAGTCCATTGCCAACCTTCTGCGTGAGCCAAAAGCGGTGCATAAGACGTCATATAAACTACATCAGCATTTCTCTCCAAACCTGTCATAAAAGCTGCTTCGGAAAGTGCAGTTTCCCAACTATTTTTGTTATCTGGACTTGCGATTGCTACAGTTTGTGCCGCATATTCTCCAGCGAAAACTTTTGGTCCTTTACGATCGTAGCTGTCATATCTTTTAGCATTTTCCTGAAACCATTGAGGCGTTTTGTAGTAATGTTCATCGATGATTTCAGCGTTCAGTTTTTTCAATTCGTCCCAACCGTAATCGAAATATTCACCAGCTTCAAAAGGTCCACTTCCAGAGATAATAATCATATTCGGATATTTGCTTTTAATCGCTTTTTCAAAAATCTTATATCTCTCAATATAATCTGGTCCCCATTGCTCGTTTCCAACACCAATGTATTTTAAATTGAAAGGTTTCGGATGTCCCATATCTGCTCTCACTTTTCCCCAAGCTGTGGATTGATCACCACTTGCAAACTCAATCAAATCCAAAGCATCCTGAACATAAGTATCAATATCACCAATCGGAACCAATTCTCCAGTGTTGAACTGACAAGCGATTCCACAACTCAAGATTGGAAGCGGTTCTGCACCAAGATCTTCTGACAATTGGAAATATTCAAAGAAACCTAATCCAAAAGATTGGAAATAATCTGGCGCTGGTCTGTGAGAAAACTCGGTGTTCCATCTATTAATCAAATATTCTCTGTCAGCGATATTACCAACAGTTTTTTTCCATTGATAACGTTCTCCCAAAGTTCTTCCTTCAACGATACAACCTCCAGGAAAACGTACAAATCCGGGTTTCAAATCATACAATTTCTGAACAAGATCTTTTCGTAAACCATTTGGTCTGTTGTTCCAAGTTTCTTGTGGGAACAATGAAACCATATCAAGATTCAAAACACCGTTGCCTTCAAATGTTAATTTTAATTTTCCCTTTTCTACTGTTTTATTAGGTATAATTACAGCATCATATTTTTGGAATCCGTTTTTGTCTAACGCTATATTAGCCGAACCAACTACATTTCCTTGTTCATCCAACAAATCAGCCTTGATATGATGAATATTTCCAGAAGCCTTTTCTGATAGAAAACTGAAGTTATATTTGGAACCTTTGTGAAGTCCCATTCCTTTGAAACCTTCGTTAATCAGTTCATAGTTTTTATCATTATTAATGGTAATTCTGGCGTAGTTATGATTGCTTTTATTTTTATCAGTCACAATATTAGCGTAACCAGAATTCTTGTTTTCGGAATGAAGATCACCTTTTGGCTGTGTCCATCCCATCAAAGGATTATAAAATTCAAAAGAACGGTTTTTTACTAATTCCGCATAAAGTCCACCATCTGCACCTTGATTGATATCTTCGAAGAAAACACCATACATTGTTGGCTGAACTTTGATATTAGTAGAACTTCCGTCCAGTTCTAAAGTATGTTTTGAAGTTTGTGCCCAGACAGTCGCTGAACTTAATAAAGCAATGCTCGCTACAAGCATTTTATGTCTTACTCGGATCATAATAATTGGATTAAAATAGGAGTGATAATTATTAAAAAAAGAAAATTTGGCATCGGTTGACAATGCCAAATTTATATTGAAAAATTAGTCTAATGGAGTTACAGTTGGCCAATCATTTTGCCAATTGATTTCTTTGATTTTACCTACAGGAAAACCATTCTTTTTAGCATCATAAGCGTGGAAAATGAGATAATCTTTCCCGTCGAAAGTATAAGTACTGTTGTGTCCCGCACCGAACCAATTCTTGTTACCTTCGATGACCAGTTTTCCGCCGCCTTCATTCATTGGAATTCCTTTGTCATCTACATAAGGTCCTGTGAGTTTTTCGGAACGACCAACAACCACTTTGTAAGTACTTTTTTCTGCTCTGCAACACAAATCCCAAGAAGCAAACAAGTAGTAATACTTTCCTTTTTTAAAAATGAAAGGCGCTTCTATCGCTGCATCGCCCGGATCTGTATCATCCAGTTTGAAAGAACGTTCTCTTTTTGCAATCGTGTGCCATTCCTGAGGTTGTGCAATGCTGATTAAATCTGGATTCAGTTTTACCATTTTCAATCCGTCCCAGAAAGAACCGAAAGCCATATAAGGCACTTTGTTCTCATCAAAAATGATTTGAGGATCAATGGCATTCCACATATCTCGGTTGGGATGACTTTGGATAACGATGCCTTTATCAATCCATTTAAAATCTTTGCTTTTCGGGTCAAGAGTTTTGTTAACTGTAACGCCGATTGCAGAAGTATTTTTAGCAAAAGCCGAAACACTATAGTATAAATAATAAAGTCCGTTGTGAAAAACAACATCTGGCGCCCAAATGTGATTATCATAATTTGGAACCACTTTGTCTGCCCAAGTTGGTTTTACATCAAAAACACTTTTCTCTGGTTTCCAGTTTTTGAAATCTGTAGAAGAATAAACACCAATTCCTTTCCCAGTCGTAAACATATAATAGATATTGCCTTGTTTGATAGCAACTGGATCGTGCGAAAATTGTTCATCAATGGGTTTCGCTTCCTGTCCGAAAGCGAAGCCATTGACTAAGAAAATAATAGAGAAATATTTTAGAAAATTCATTTTGAAAATTTAATTAATGCCTTTTGTAGTCATAATGATTGGTTTGATTGTTCCATCCTTGTTATAATAAAGATACTCAATAGAAACCGATCGTCTGAAACTTCCGCCATTTGGTTCAATAGCACCGTTGTGATAGATGAAATAATCTTTGCCTTTGAACTCTATAATAGATTGATGATTGGTATTGGAATTTCCAGCTAATTCGTTTAAAATCCCTTTGTATTCCCAAGGTCCATCAAGAGATTTGCTCATTGCATAAGCGATTTTTTCTGGGAAACCTGTTGCATAAGACAGATAATACCATCCATTTTTTTTGTGGATATAAGGCGCTTCTGTATATTTTGGTAGATCTATAGTTTTAATTTCGCCATCCAATTCTGTCATATTTGGTTTCAACTTGGCGTAATAGCAAGCTGTGTTTCCCCAAAATAACCAGCCTTGACCTTTATCATCAATATAAACTGTTGGATCAATATCATCCCAATCGATATGTGTTTTTTTGGTCATATCATTCGTTACTAAAGCTTTTCCCAGTGCATCTTTGAAAGGACCGAGTGGAGAATCACTTACTGCAACGCCAATTGCTTTTCCTGAAACAGTTTTATGACTAACCGTAACGTACCAATAAAATTTACCATCTCTTTCAATAACCTGAGAAGCCCAAGCATCGCCGGAAGCCCAAGCAAAATCTGAAGCTTTCAAAGGAACTGGATGTTTTTCCCAAGTTTTAAGATCAGATGAAGAATAGACTTTCCATTCATTCATTTTATAGAAATGGAAATCATCCGGCGCTTCATCGTGACCAGCGTAGAGATACACTTTTCCTTTGTGAACCATTGCTGCTGGATCTCCTAGAAATTCATTGTTAATGACAGGATTTCCTCCAGTTGATTGTGCTTTACTAACATTGTAAAAAGAAAACAATGCTAGTACTGCTATTTTTTTTGATAATAGATTCAATTTCATTATTTAATTTTTTTAGCCCAAATCGCAGTTCCGAATTGATTAAGACCTGTAAACAAAATTGTAGAAGACACTTTGTTTTCCCAATCTCTACCATATTTTACATAAAGAATATCTTTGAAAGTACCATTTGCCCAAGAAAGAGTCAAGTAAGGTGCGCTGTAAGACCAAGTGTTATTTGGATCATTATTAATAGTTCCGTTTGGACTTAGAATGGTTTCAGAAGACAATTGGAAATCTGGACTCGTTTGCTCATTACCATAACCCGGAACTACATTATAACCAAGAACAATTTGTTCATAAGTTCCTGCTAAATCTGCAGATTTTATTTCCTTCTGAGTTACCGCAGCATATCTCTCCGGAGAAGCAACCGGCCAGCCATCTTGCATCCAATACAATTCACGAACGTGAAGATCCATATAGAAACTGTTCACACCCGGACGACCTTGATGCGCAATATAATATTGGTTATTCTCTCCTTTGAAAACTCCCGGATGCGAAACACCTTGCCAACCAGAATGGCCTTTGAACTGATAAGGCGCAATAATCATTGGTGCAGAATCTATGTTATTATTAACATTAGCGCCATTGTAATCCAAGAAAGGACCATCAGGACTGTCGGATCTTGCGACTCTCACGTTGTATTTGGTTTGTAACCAGTCGTAAGCTAAGAATAGATAATATTTCTTTTGTTCTGCATTATAGATAATTTCAGGGCCTTCAAGATTTCCATTTCTCATTCCGCCTGTCATTCCACGCTGAACGATTCTTGTTCCTCTGTCTCCAGAGTTTTTCGCTAGTCCAGTTGTTGGGTCTAATTCTAATTTATAAATCCCATCCCAAGAAGAACCATAATACATAATATGTCTTCCGTCGGCTACCAAAACAGTAGGATCTATCGCATTGGTTCCAATACTGTTGTCATCTTTGGAAGTCACTACGATGTCTTTTTCTACCCAAGGTCCCATTGGAGAAGATGAAGTTGCCAAACCGGTAACACTTAATCTACCTTTGTTAGATGCCAAAGAATAATACAATCTGTATTCACCATTAACTTCCATAATGTAAGGTGCCCAAAGAGAATTGTCTGGTGTTCCACCGTTTTGCGTGATATATTCTACACCTTTCTTTGGCAGACCATCAAAAACCCAACCTTCAAAAGTCCAATTGATGAGATCTTTTGATTTTCTAACCTGGATTCCTGGCTTTACACTTACACCAAAAGCCACGTCTGTACTGTAGCAGTAGTAAGTATCTCCCACTTTTATAATGGATGGATCGTGAACGTTTCTGTAGCCCCACATATTGATATAAGGCAATGCAAACACATCTGCATAAGTATCAGTAATTGCATCGAAGTTAGTGTTCTCACCCGTTCCTTTTTCAGCGTCGTAATTGTTTACAGGTTCCCAATTTTCATCTTTACAAGAGTAAATCACCGCTGAAGAAAGCGCTACGAAAAGAAGTTTTTTTAAAGTATTAATTTGAGTTTTCATAGATATTAATTTGATGTTAGAACAACCACTGAGAACGGAGGCAAAGTCAATTTCAAAACATCTTTCTCTTTTTTGATAGTTTTGAAGTCTTTTGGTACAATCAATTCTGGTTTATCAAAACTATTGTGGTCATTGATTTTGTTTGATGAAATAATCTTAGCCGTGAAGTTTTTAGATTTAAAATCCTTCAAATCGATGCTCGCTTCCACCGAGTTTTTGCTATCGATATTAACCAAACAAATTGTAGTCACTCCATTTTTCTCTGAAGCTGATCCTGAAACTGCTTTCAAAGTTTCAGTTTTATTGCTGTAATTTGGGCTATCGATATTCAAAGGAATCAATTGAGCGTCTTGATGTGCTTTATAAAGATTCATTACGTGATAAGTTGGTGTCAATAACATTTTTTCACCTTTAGTAAGGATTACAGCTTGTAAAACATTAACTGTTTGCGCAAGATTTGCCATCCTAACTCTATCACTATGCTGATTAAAAATATTAAGCGTAACGCCTGCAATCATCGCGTCACGCATTGTATTTTGTTGATAGAGGAAACCTGGATTGGTTCCTTTCTCCACTTCGTACCATCCGCCCCACTCGTCAACAATCAATGCTGTTTTTTTCTCTGGATCGTATTTGTCCATAATGGCACTGTGTTTTTGGATTAATTCATCCATACGAAGCGCAGATTTCATTGTTGCAAAATATTCGTCTTCAGAAAAATCTACTGCATCTCCTTTTTTCTCCCAATTGGAAAACGAGTAAGAATGTAAAGCCACACCTTCTATCAAGCCTCTTGGGATATCTCGCATCATTACTTCTGTCCAATGATAATCATCAATATTAGCTCCCGAAGCAATTCTGAATAATTTGTCTGAGTTATTCCAATCTGTCATAAAAGTGGAATACTGACGGTAAAGATTGGCGTAAAATTCTGGTGTCATATTACCACCACAACCCCACATTTCGTTTCCAACACCCCAATATTTTACTTTCCAAGGTTTGTCCTGACCGTTCTTTTTTCTAAGATCGCTCATCGGATTTTTGGTATCGCCGTTGACATAAGCTACCCAATCCGACAGTTCTTTCACTTCGCCACTTCCAAGATTTCCTGCTAAGTAGGGCTCTGCGCCTAATTCTTTCGCTAAATCAAGAAAATCGTGTGTTCCAAAACTGTTATCTTCTGTGTTTCCTCCCCACCATCTGTTAACAATCGTTGGTCTTTCTTTTTTTGGACCAATGCCATCTTTCCAATGGTAAGTATCTGCAAAACAACCGCCCGGCCATCTCAAATTTGGAATACTAAGGTCTTTCAAAGCTTTGATAATATCATTCCTCACACCTTTAGTATTAGGAATGGTACTATTTTCGCCTACAAAAATCCCATCATAAATTCCTCTTCCGAGATGTTCTGCGAAGTGTCCGTAGATATTTTTATTAATGATTTGTGTTTTAGCTTCTTTGTTAGCACTTATTGTAGATTTCAGCTGTGCTTGCATTGAAACGGTGAATGCTAGAGCCGCCGCTGTAAAAAATTTGTTTGCGTATTTCATAGGATATTAAATCTTAGAAAAACTGCCTACAGCCTCAACACTGCAGACAGTTAAATTAAATATGAACTTTTAGTTTTTTACCAACCTGGATTTTGGGTAAGACCATTTGGGTTGTTATCGATTTCCGTTAAAGGAATTGGGTAGAATTCTCTACCTGGAGAGTATGTATTGAACTCATTGTCTCTTGATTTTAACCAGTTCAATTTAGATTGATCTTGTAGCCAACCCCAACGTCTGATATCATCGAAACGATGACCTTCCAAAGAAAACTCTAGGAATCTCTCGTGTCCGATTTGTTCTCTCATTTGAGCTTGAGTCATTCCTGGTTTTGTAGTTCTAAGATCAGGTAATTGTACTCTGCTTCTTACCATTTGGATATAGTCGTATGCTTGAGCAGTATTACCTAATTCGTTTAGACATTCTGCATACATCATTAAAACGTCTGCGTATCTCATCAATCTTTCGTTGATACCAGATCTCCAATCATATTCGCTTACAGATCCATTGTTATAATTCTGATATTTCTTTGTAAATACATCATTAAGATAGGCTGGATTGTTTGCATAATTTGTTGCGAAGTCTTTCCCATAAAGTGTTTCTCCCGGATGGTTGTAGAACATGGTTACGCCTAATCTTGGATCTAGCTCACCATTGATTGTTCTTTCTACTTGATATTCATTAAACAAAGCTTTTGTAGGTTGGATATCATTAAATCCAAATCCCGGAGGGCCATAAGTAATAGCTCTAGCAGATGTTTTACCCCATGATGATCCTGGCGCTCCGCCCCATCCTAGGTCTATACCGCCGGCATTTCTATCAAATTGAAGCTCAAAGATTGATTCGGCGTTATTTTCATTGGCATCCGTAAAATTATCTGCATAGTTACCTACCAAAGAGTATGTTCCTAGATTAATAACTTTCTCAAATTGTTCTTTTGCTTTTGCAAAATCTTTCGTAAATAAGTAAGCTTTCCCAAGATAAGCCATAGCTGCTCCTTTGGTTGCTCTACCTGTATGGCCTTTATCTAAACCATTAAGATTAGTATAAGAAACAGGAAGCAAGTCTGAAGCTTTTTGCAAATCAGAAATCACTTGTTGCCATCCTTCCTCATGAGTTTTTTGTCCGTGGTACAACTCCATATCCAAAGGAAGAGGAACTCTATTATATAAATTAACCAAATGGAAGAATAGCAAACCTCTTAAAAAATAGGCTTGTCCCATTACTCTATCTTTAAGAGCTGGATCCGAGAATGCTATGTTAGGAACATTTAAAATTACTTGATTGGCACGGTAAATCCCTTGATAGTAATCTTTGAATGCCCAACCGTAGATATCATCTAAAGAAATAACTGTTGTAAACTTCCCTGCAGTGAACATAGCTCCCCAAGGACTCACACTATGGGTATCATCTGCTCTTGCATCTAGTAACAATGGTGTACTTCTCATATAAGTACCATCTGTAATCAATGATTGATAAACCGCTGTCACACCTTTTAGGCCATCTTCATCTGTTTTCCAGAAATTAGCTTCTGTATTTACGTTTGGATCGTGCTGATCTAGATCATCTTCTTTCACGCAGCTCATTAATGAAAATGCTGCCAGTGCGATATAAAAATATTTTTTTGTCATTTTGTAGTAGATTTAAAATTAGAAGTTAGCTTCGATACCAAATGAAACAGTTACAGGATTTGGGAAAGATCCGTATTCAAATCCTCTTGATAATAATCCATCACTAATGAAATCTGGGTCATAGCCTTTGTACTTGGTTATTGTCAGAAGATTCTGTCCAGAAGTATAGATTCTCAGTTTATTGAAAATTGTTTTATCAGTAGTAAAAGTATAACCTAGTTCTAATGCTTGTAATTTGATATAATCTCCTTTTTCCACAAATCTGTTAGAAGGTCTGTTGTTATCATTAGGATTATTTTTTACTGGTCTTGGGACATTGGTATTCGTATTTTCTGGTGTCCAATAATTTAACATATCCGTAGAATGGTTTGTTAAGTCACCAATCATTAGAGAAGAATAAGTACCATTATAAATGTAATGTCCTGCCATACCTTGCCAAAACATAGACAAATCAAAGTTCTTATAGTTCGCACTTAAATTAAGCCCAAAGGTATATTTAGGAATTGATCTACCTAAGAATGTTCTGTCATTATCATTAATAATACCATCACCATTTAGATCTTTGAATTTGATATCTCCAGGTGCTGCATTAACTTGCGTCGCATGGTTTTGAATATCTCCAGTATTTTGGAAAATACCTTCTGCAATCCATCCGTAAAGCTCACCTGCAGATCTACCAACTTCTGTTTTAGAATTAACTCCAAAAATCGGACTGTTATTATCCCCTAATTTTAATACCTCATTATCCAGCAATCCTAAGTTCGCATTAAAGTTAAGTTGAAGATCTCCAATATTTTGACGATAACCTAAACTAAATTCCCATCCCATATTTTTCATATCACCAGCGTTAGTCGTGATATTATTAGGTGTTCCCCCAGAGCTAAATGGTAGTGGAACTGAAAGCAACATATCGTAGGACTTTTTAGAATAATACTCCGCAGAGAAATCTAATTTATTGAACAAACTAAGCTCAAGAGCCACACTAGAAGACTCTACGGTTTCCCATTTGATATTAGGATCTTTGATAGAAATAACTGTAGAACCAGGTTGCAAAACACCACCAAAAATATAATTTGCAAAAGGATTAATTGTATTTTCCCAAGAATAAACACCAATGGTATTGTTCCCGAGTCTACCCCAGCTTCCTCTTATTTTTAATAAATTAATATAATCTGGAAGGTTAATAAATTCTTCTTTGTCCAATCTCCATCCTCCAGAGAACGAGAAGTTTTCTGCGTGGTTATTACGCGGTGCAAATAATGACGATTTATCTTGGCGGAAGTTAGCTGTAAATAGATACTTTTCTTGGAAGTTATAGTTCAATCTTCCAATTACAGAGGATGTTGTAACCCTATTATTATATTCTCCTGTATCTCTTGCTGTTGCATACTCCAACTGAGCAATAGTTCCTGCCGCATAACCTACACCTCTAGACCAGTGGTTATAATAATCATCTCTTTGTTGAATCCAACCCGCCAATAAGTTGAAACTATGATCTCCTAGTTTGAAATCATAAGTCAATAGATTGTTAATAAAGGTAGTCTGCAAAGTATTATCCGAGATATCTAATTGTGCTTCGTTTGCTTCTGTAACATAATACCATCCAAGATCAGATTGCGGAACAAATAAACGATTGTGGACTGTGGTTCTATCGGCAGAAACATCTAATTTATATTTCAGACCTTTTAGAATCTCATATTCTCCCCAAAAATCTCCAAGAAAACGATTTCTTTTCGTATTATTTTGAACCAATCTGTTAAATCCTAAAATATTAAGCGAAATAGCTGCTTGTGTATTTGCATCGGTTCCTCCAAAACCTCCTAGACGGTTAGGGTCATACATTGGCATTGTTGGAATAGCTTGAAGAAGAGAAATCAAAATAGAACCATTATTATAGCCTGTAAAATTCTCTTTATCTGATTGTGTGTATGAAAATTTACCACCATACTTGAACTTACTACCTTTTTTACCACTGAAGTTAGCATTCAAGGCATATCTTTCAAAATCTTGAGGTGTATTGAGATAAGCTGTATTTTTGAAATAATCTAAATTAATACTATAACTGATATTCTCGGATCCTCCGTTAAAATTAACCGAATGATTTTGAACATTTCCAGTGGTAAAGCCTTCTTTTTGCCAATCTGTATCTACATTATTAATATAATATGGACTATTGGGATTATTTCCAGAAAGAATTTCCAATCCAGCATTAAGATAGGATTGGTTGGTAATTTGTTGATACTGCTCACGGTTGGTAACACTTATTTTTTTAGGTGCAAACTGAAAACCATTAAGACCTTTGTAGCTAAGATTTACTTTACCTCTAGCACCTTGTTTTGTTGTGATAATTACAACACCAGCTGCACCACGAACACCATAGATTGCAGCAGCAGAAGCATCTTTTAGAACCTGGATAGACTCTACATCACCCGGCGCAAAATCATTGGGGCTATTAACCATTACTCCATCTACTACAAACAAAGGATTATTATTCGTAAAAGAAGTGATTCCTCTAATCTTCATATTAACAGTTCCACCAGGTTCGCCAGAAGACTGCATTGTAACACCTGCAACTTGACCTTGCAATTGTTTCGCAATATCATAAGTCACCGTTTTTTTAGCATCATCCATTTTCACCACAGAAACCGCTCCTGTAATATCAGACTTCTTTTGCTTGCCGTAACCAATTACCACAACTTCGTCTATATTATTAACATTCTTTCTTAGTTTAATGTTAAACACTGTTTTATTTCCAACCTTTAATTCTTGAGGATCATAATCCACAGAAGTAAAAATAAGGATGTCTTCAGGCTTAGCCGTGATTTCAAAATTTCCATCTGCATCACTCTCAACCAAGACATCAGAATTAGCAATCTTAACTGTTGCGTTGGACACAGGTTTACCGTCAGTAGTATTCACCACCGACCCTTTTATGATCTGTTGTGAATAAATAGAACTTGAGATTGTTGCAAAAAGAACAACAACTAGTTTTCGAGAGCCAGAAAATGATAAGAATCTTCCTACTATCTTTGAAATGGAATCAATTTTTTTATTCATAAAAGGCTTACTTTATAAATGTATTTTTTACACTTCTAAATGTAATAAAAGAATTGATATAGAAAAGAGGTTAAGGGTAATTTGTTAATATTTAAGGGTAATATTGTTGATGTTTTGTCTGATAAAACTAAGAATAAAAAACAAAAAAACAACTACACCAAATAAATCAACGGCATTAAAAAAAAATATTAAACAATTAATATCCAATCAATTAACCTTTTTGAAAATAAAATCAAATTTGAAAATTAACCAAATATTAAGTAAACTTTAATAATAACTTAATAGATAAATTAATTCTATAATTTTAACAAATATTTAACATTAAATTAGTAAAAATTAAGACTTGCAACTATCTTAATATTTTGTTTTGACTCAAAAAAAATTAACCAAAAAATGTAGTAAAAAGACATAAAATTGAAATTCAATATTACTATTGTAAAATTATTGATATCAAAAGGGCTTAAGGTTTTATATGATAAGCTGGATATGCAAATAATTTAAATCGTCAGCAAAAAGTAGACATTATATAGTATAATAGTTAAGGAGTGTTTTCCAAAAAATAATTACATTCAATTATGGAAACACCTAAAAAGAAAAGTTCCGAAAAATTCTTAAAAGACATCCGTAAAAATACAAGGAGGATCTTTACAGCCGAGCAGAAAATTTTAATCGTAATGCAAGCCATTGCCACAAGTAAAATTGGTGTTAAACAAACCCTAGAAAGCCTTGGGATTGCAAGAAGTACTTTCTACAAATGGTATCAGAAATACTTTGAAAATGGCTACGCTGGCTTGAAAACATCCAAAAGAACATCTAAAAGACAGTGAAACAGCATTCCGGAAGAACAAAAAGATCTGGTAGTAGAAATCGCTTTGGAACACACCGAACTTTCCTCAAGAGAACTGGCGCACAAAACTGACAAGCAATGTTTCTTTTTTACCTTATAATCAAGTGTTTACAGGATTTTAAATCAACGAGATTTAATCCCTGCACTAAATCATTTTTTACTTTCAGCAGTAAATGAGTTTTGTAAATCATCGGTAAAAATTTTGCTACTGAGATAAGCGCAATATTTTTGTGCATTAAATATTTGTTACTCATTTTATGTAAACGTTATTATTAACATAAAAAGACAAGTTATACCTAATAAATAAGCTCTAGTAAAAGCTTATGTAAAGTATAACTTGTCTTAATACTGACAATCAAAATCTAACTTATATTTATAATGAACAAACTTACTGTATAATAAAATTCAATAAAAGTTAAGATTACTTTCAATACAAATTATCAGGATAAAAAAAGTACTACTCTGAAGAACGATTAATAATGAAATGAATAGAAAACAAAGGAGAATTCAATTGACAACTATGATTAAAATTGCTGTAATAAGTGATATTCATGCTAACTTATTAGCCCTGGAAAAAGTAATGGAAGATATTCGTAAAAGAGAAATATCTCAGATTTATTGCTTGGGAGACTTGGTTGACTTTGCACCTTGGGGAAATGAAGTTATTTCATTGATGAAAAATGAAAATATATCATGTATTCTAGGTAATCATGATGAACGTATAGCTTTTAACCTACCGGTCACTCCTTTGCAGCATCACGATGATATAGAAACTGAGAGTCGATTATCAGCGATAAATTACAGCAAACAAACAATTACGAAGGAGAATAAAAATTGGTTATCTAAACTTCCTTTCCATATTGAACTCCAATATAAAATAGGTAAATCATTCAAAAAAATTATGCTGGTACATGCTTGTATTGATAGTAATGAAGAATATATTTATGAATCAGACCCAAAAGGAAAAATCATTTCAATTCTCAAAGAAAGATCCATTGATATTCTCGTAATGGGCCATACCCATCAATCCTATGTTCAATGTCACTCTAATATATTACTTCTTAATTGTGGTTCTGTTGGCAGAAGTAAAGAAAGTGACCGAAAAGCGGTTTATTCAATCATCACACTGAGCGAAGAGAATATCGATGCAGAAATCATAAAAATAGACTATCCTGTTATGGAAGTAGCCTCAGCGATATATGCTAGTACAATTCCCAACTTCTATGGTGATTTTTTATTAGAGGCAAAATAAACAAAAACACAATGAGTTTTATTTTGTTAAAAATATAATTACCATCATTTTTCAAAACTTGTCATAATACAATAGAGTTTACAAAGTTATTTTTTCAAGTCCCTTAGCATTGAGGGATTAATACCTCTGTATTTTATAAATGATTTATTCATGTGGGTTGCATCAGAAAAACCTGTTTTTTCTGCTATCTCTGAAATACTTAAAGAACTCTGCAGCAGAAATACGGTCGCTCGTTCCAACCTGGTTTCTACGATTATCCTTTTAAATTGCGTAGTATCATTTCATTTTCACATCCCCAGTTTCCCAAAGATTTAATAATCGGAATTAATGATTCACCTAACTCAGTAAGTTGATATTCAACTTTTGCAGGAAAGATTGGATACACTTTTTTCCAAATCAACTGATGTCTTTCCAACTCTTTTAGTTGAACATTCAGTACCCGCTTTGATGCTTCGGTAATTTTATTATGTAACTCACTGGGTCTTCTGCATCCATCATTTATAAAAAAAAGTAAACGAATTTTCCACTTTCCATAAAGTACCTCAGCAACCAGATCCAAACTACATTCAAAATTAATAGGTATTTTTTTCACATACATATAACAAAATAAAGCATTGATAAAGAGCATACAATAAGGAATAATTTTGTCTCTATTGAATTCCTTGTAACAGTAATTAAAATCCTGATACTCTTTCTATGAAAACTTTAATGCTTCGGCTCATTTAGTGAACCAAAGCATTAAAAAGACAGTAAGACAATTACTTGTTATTGCTTTTAAATATTTCGTAATTTTCTTGACTTTCAAAATAGGCTACCTCTCCCCCATCTCCGATCATGACAATATATGCCATCGCTTTATCAATCTTCTTCATGGTTTGCGGATCAATAGCATACCTTACACTCTCATCCTTTGGAATACGCTTCTTGCACATTTCACAACATCCATAATAGGTTTTCCCATCAAAAGGAACTTCCAATTGTTGCTTGCCCATGTATTCATCATTTACCATACAGACAAGGTTGCTTGGTACATGGTCGCCTTTTTTTGGCTCATAACTTTTTACAGTGCTTGTTTGTGTAGCTGTTGAAACTTCATTAGTTGAAACCGCTTCATTATTTTTATTCTGGCTGCATCCGATGAAAAGTACCGTGGCAATCGCCACGATACTTAAGAATTTGAACTGTACTTTCATTTTGATTATTTTTTATTAGGATTATTTGGTTTGTTCGGAACTTCAGTACCTTCCTGAACTTCTTCCGATCCCATTTTTAATATTTTGTCTCCCTGATTAAGTTCTCCAAAAACTTCTACCTGCTCCGGCATTACAAGTCCCTTGCTGACCGGAATATTTTTGGTTTTTCCGTTCTCAACCCGTATCACGTACACGCCCATTCCGCTTTCAACAACGGCTGTTTTGGGAACAAAAAATGTAGGTTCTGTATTTTGTAAGGGGATGGTTGTTTCAGCAACCATATACGGTTTTAGGATATTATTCTTATTGATAAAATCCGCTTCGATCTTTTCAGAACGGAGTTTCAGGTCAAGGCTTCCGGATTTTCTGCTGACCAATGCAAAATGTTTTTGTTGCGGTTGCGAACGTACATAAAAGCGTATGGTATCTCCTGTATGAATATAGGGTGTATTGGCTTCCGGTATTGATAAATTCAATCGTAATTTTTGGTTATTTTCAATCACCAATAATGGTTCTTTGTTCATTGGTCCTACATAAGCACCTAAATCAACATTCCTATCCGTAATTGTACCACTAAATGGAGCTCTGATTACTAAATAATTATTAATATCCTTAATCTCATTATAAACAGATTTTGCTGCATTTAACTGGGCTTCGTCTGAAAGCATTCTGGACTTAATTTGATTCAATGCATCTTTTGCAATAGCTCCTTGAGTTTCATTAGCTTTCATTGTCCTATCATAAGTAGCTTTTGTCGAAAAATAAATGGCCTTTTGTGCTTCTATCTTTGCTTTGGCATTAGCAATCTGAGACTGTATCTCAGGTGCTTCCAAGACTGCCAGAACCTGACCTGCCGATACTTTATCACCGATATCTACACGGATACTTTTTACATAACTGTTAACTTTAGCAAACAGGGCTGTCTGTTGGTCTGGCTTTAGCTCACCGGCTAATTTCAGCATAACTTTTGGGTTGGACTTGGATATTTCGACAGTTTCCCAAGGATTCATCATCATTCCCATCCCCATACCAGGCATGCCGCCTTTTTGAGGTTCTTCCTTTGCTGCTTCTTTTGTTTCATTATTGCAGGCGGTTAGCAGCATTATTAATGAAGCTGCCAATATTGTTATATATTTCATTTCTTTATTTTTTTAGGTTTACAAAGTGAATACTTTCCTCATCTTCTGGATGCAGCGAATTGGATACGATGGATGCTTTTTTCTGAACCCAACCGAATACAAGCGGGAGAACGATCAATACCGAAAAAGTAGAGAAAATCAACCCACCGATCACGGCACGTCCCAATGGAGATACCTGATCACCGCCTTCTCCAAATCCAATCGCCATCGGTAACATACCAGCTACCATTGCCAATGTGGTCATGACAATCGGGCGGATACGTAATTTGGCAGCTTCTATGGCGGCTCCAAGTGCATCATTTGAAGATTTGCGTATGGTTTCGGCATTTGAAATCAATAACACCGCATTTGCAATTGACACCCCAACGGACATGATCATTCCCATATAGGATTGAAGGTTCAGTGTAGAACCTGTCAGGTTCAAGGCTACCAACGCACCTACTATTACAAAAGGAACAGTTGATAGAATTACCCAGGAAACCCTAAAGGACTGAAATGTGGCAGAAAGCATCAGAAATATCACTACGACAGCGATCAACAGTCCTGAAGCAAGGCTTCCTAATGTCTCGTCCAGAACCGGAGCAAGTCCTGCAACCTCGATATTAACCCCTTTTGGCAATTCGCCGAGAGAAGCTATTGCTGCTTTTACGTCTTTGGATGCCTGTTCAAGGTCTTTTTTATGCAGGTTGGCTGTTACCGTTGTATAGCCCATTGTTCCAAGGTTATAACTTTCTCCCATTTCCTTGGTAGGCATTACAGTAGCAACATCGCTTAATACAGGTCTATCCTGATTTTTGGTCAGGGGAAGATTTTCCAGTTCCTCTTTGCTGTTCAGTATATTCTGAGGTGTCTGAACCTGTACATCGTAAGCAATACCCATCATACCTCCAACCCAAAAGTTCTTATTGGTATAACGTGTCGAAGCTGTAGCGGCAACCAGTGATTTAGCGATATCCTGTGCGTCCAGTCCCAACTGGGCAGCCCTTGTTCGGTCAATATTGATCTGCATCGCCGGATAGTTCATGGATTGTGGTATCTGCTGATCACGCATATAGTCAAGTTCCTTCAGTTTTGCAAGAAGCTTATTTGCCGTCATCATGTTCATTTTCTTCATCATTCCCGATACCCGGATCTCAACAGGATTATTGGCTCCCTGGCTAAGGATTTTTTCTGTCAGTTCAATTGGTTCAAATGACAGTTGCAGATCGGGCATTTTTTCCTTGTAATATTGACGGAGTTCATCTTTCAGCTCGTCGGAATTACCATTGAACTCTTTAGGCAACCTGCATCAGGGCTTCATGCGGTCCTGCATTGTACAGATAGATCGGGCTCACGGCAAATGTTGAAGGGTGCTGTCCGATAAAAACGGATGATATGGCCACATTATCCTTACCGACCTTAGCTTTTAGCAGTTCAAGAAAATTTTTCACCTTTTTCTCAGTTACTTCTATGCGGGTTCCTTCGGCAGCTTTAAGTCTTACCTGAAATTGTTTGGAATTAGAGGCAGGAAGTACGTCTTTTCCGGTAATCAGGTATAGACCAGCTCCAGCAAGGATGACAGCAATCAGGCTAATTCCCACGATAGTTTCCTGAATTTCATCAGACCCGAAAGGAAGTTTGAAAATTTCTGCCTGAACTTTGTAAACCTATCTTCTTTATGTGCAGGGTTTTCGCAGTTTACAACATTGTGTTTCATCATCCAGTTTGCCATCACAGGAACGAAAGTCTGTGATAAAAGGAAGGAAATAATCATTGAAAAACCAATGGCCATTGCCAATGGCATAAACAGCGATCCCGGAATACCTGTCATCATAAATGCCGGTGCAAATACGGTAAGGATACATAGCATGATGAGAAGTTTTGGAAATGCAATTTCCTTACACGCATCCCATATGGCCTGTGCTTTTGTCTTGCCCATAGCAAAGTGCTGGTGGATATTTTCGATGGTCACTGTACTCTCGTCCACCAATATACCGATTGCCAGTGCAAGACCTGAAAGCGACATGATATTGATGGTCTGTCCGAAGAGCTTAAGGAAAAGCACAGCAGAGATAATAGAGATCGGAATGGTCATGATCACAATCAGTGCCGCCCTGCGGTCATTCAGGAACAGGAGCACCATCAATCCGGTCAATAAAGCTCCCAATACTCCCTCGACAACAAGGCTTTTCAAAGCGTTGGAAATATACACCGATTGGTCAAATTCGTAGGATATCTTCACGTCATCTGGCATATTACGCTGAATGTCCGGCAACTGTTTCTTTAGCGTGTTGACAACATCGAGTGTAGAGGCATTACCTGCTTTTGCAATATTGATATATACGGAACGTTTTCCGTCAATAAGGGCATATCCTGTGGCAATATCCGCACCGTCCTTAACGGTTGCTACGTCACGGATATACACATTATCCACAGTGCCCTTGAAAATCGGCACATCGCCCAGTTCTTCTATATTCTTTACCGTATTATTGGTCGGAGTCAGATAATTTTTATCCCCAATATAGATATTCCCTGAAGGGGATGTAATATTGTTTCTGCTGATGGCTTCAACGACCTGTTCCGGAGATAGATTATGTGAACGCAACTTGTAGGGATCAATATTGATCTCAATGGTACTGGGGCTACCTCCGAAAGGCGGGGCTGTTGTCAAGCCGGGTATCTTAATCAGGAACGGACGGGCGTTAAAGTTTGCAATATCCTGTAACTGGTTATTTGTCTTTGTATTGCTACGGAACACCAACTGCCCAACCGGTTGTGATGAGGCATCAAAACGGATAATGAACGGTGGCGGAGCACCCGGTGGCAGGAATACCTGCGAACGGTTGGACAGGGCATTGATACTGGCTATGGCTTCACCCATTTCGGTACCTTCATAGAAAGTAATCTTCATCAGGGTAAGTCCCTGCGTATTCTTACTTTCGATGGATTTGATACCGTTGGCAAACAGCATCATGTTCACGTACATTTTTGTAAAATACCCTTCCATCTGTTGCGGCGTGTAACCGTTAAAGGAATGGGCTATATAAACTACCGGCAGATTCATCTCTGGCAAGATGTCCACTTTCACATCTCTGGTCGCTTTGATCCCAAAGAACAGTAAGCCAAGTACAATGACTAATATGGAAAGTGGCTTTTTTAAAGCAAAACTTATCAAATTCATTGATCCAATTATTTAGTTAATGTTTTTGGGTCAATATTTCAACATCGCCCTGTGATGATGCCAATAGCAGGAGTGCCTGCCATACATTGTTCTGGGCTATCTCGTAGTCAATCTCGGCACGGTTCAGCGCATATAAAGCCTGCGTATAATCCACTAAAGTGGTCAGCCCGTTTTCGTACAATGCCGTGTGCTGTTTGTAGGCCAATTGTGCAGCGGATAACTGCACTTTGGTTTCCCCAAAGTTTTCGTAGGCATTGGTCAGCTGTGACTGGGCAAGCTTGGACTGGGCGTTGATCTCCTTGTGCAGGAGATCATAATCCTGCTTCAATGACTGGGTAAAATACTGCTGTTCCTTTACCTTGCTGTTGAAACGGTACAGGTTGGTAATGTTCCAGCTCAACGTAAAGCCGAGCAGGTAATTTCCCCTGTCAATACCGACCCCTTTCAGGTACGAGCCTGAATAGGCACTGTTATCCTGCATGTAGTTGGATTCAAAACCTGATCCACGTCCCTGAAGTACACCAAAGGCGGATAAATTGGGAAGTCTTTGGGTCTTGACCAAAGATTCGGATTGAAGGCTCTGGTCTACCTTGCTTTGCTGTAAAAGAAGCAGGGGATGTTTGCTGACATCGCTATTTTCAGGGCTAAGTATATTTTTGGGTATGCTTGTACTGTAGAGGCTATCCAGTTGATAGGTCTTAAAGTCTTCACCCAAGAATACGGCAAGCTGCTTTGAGTATTCCAATACCTTATCATAGGATTTAATCTGCAAGGATTTTGCGTTGGAAACCTCCGCCTTAGCCAATGAAGCATCTACTTCCGGGATCAAGCCACTTTTTGCACGGGAGTCGGTCATTTCAAAAAATACCTGTGCCCGTTCCAGGTTTTTTTCCTGTACATACTGTATGCGCTGGCTGGCCAATAAGTTCAAATAGGCAGCACTCGTTCTCACCTGAAGCTGGAAAATCTCCTGTTCAAGATCTGCAATGGCAGTCTTTTCTTTGGACTGCCCCAGTTTTACCTCATTCTTTATCCTGCCGAAAGTGAACAGGTTCCAGTTGACATTGGCAAAGTAGAGTGAACCAAAAGCGGCATTCCAGTTCTGTTCCGCCAGTGGCAACGAAGTGGATGCAGAAGCCAGACCTCCGTAGGCGTACATAGAACCGTGTACCATATTGATGGTTCCGAAACTCTGCTGCGCTGCAAGGGTTACATCCGGCAGGTATTGTTGTTTTTGAAAAGCGGTATTTTGTTCAAACGCAGAAACTATCGATTTTTTGGATTTTATCCTGTCATAGTTTTCAGCGGAACGTTGGAGTGCATTATCCAGATGCAGTACCTGTGCATAGCCATTAAGACTACACAGGAGCACTACACCAAGAGATGCAATGGTTTTGATATACATTGTTATAAAAATTAGAAATTAGACATAACGAATTAAGGCATTACCCTAAGTAGGGCATGCAGTTTTTAGTTTCGGAATATCAGATTCTAAATTCTATAAACGCAGTGAAGGATGTAGAGAGGGTTACCCCTTATCGGGATCTTGGTAAAAAGGTAAGTTGGTTTAGAAAGTTCAGGGTATATTCCTGAAAACTCAAACAAAGCCCCCAATGTTTCATTAGGGATCGCTTCGCCCCAGAAATTAACCGACAGATCAAATCCTGAATACTTATGTGCTGCATTATTTACCTTAACGATTTGAGTTTCATACTTACAGCAACCCTTCTTTTTTTCTTTAATTTTTTATTCTTGAAGCATATTGGACAGGGTTTTCCCGACCCGACATGAGAATTACTATTCGTCAGACTGTAAAGTTTTACAGCCATTCCCTTGCACATGTGGGCGTACTGGATAAAGCCCGTAGACAATATCCAATAAAAGATCGAAAAGAAAATAATGAATATCTTTTTCATTCGCCAAAATAATAAATTTGATTCGCACTAAACCTTTTCAGGCCTTAGTACGTTTTCATTTATATTTTTTTCATAAAACAATAGCTATATGATGCTACAAAACTATTTATTGAAGGTTAACAATCGGATATTTCATTTAAAAAAAATATCTTAGAAAATAGTTTTTACTCAATCACTGTAGTCTCAAATTTTCCCATTGTAAAAAAATTTATAAACCAAATGATTACCTTATATTATTTATCAGCAAATTTGTGGATAAAAGAGGATATCCTTGTTATAAAATTCTGGAATTTAATTATAAAATTAAATGAATTTACAATTTATCTAAAGACAATCTTTTAATCACCTTCGTTTGTTTGAAATTACTTGGTGTCAATCCAGTTACTTTTTTCAACTGATTACTAAGATAGGCTACGCTTGAATAATTAAGTTTGAACGCAATTTCACTCAAAGATAATTCATTGTAAACCAATAATTCCTTTACCCTTTCTATTTTTTGAGCAATAAAATACGTTTCTATAGTCTTTCCTTCTATTTCAGAGAATAACTTAGAGAGGTAATTGTAATCCTGATGTAATTTAGTACTCACTATTTTCGATAGATTAATTTTCGATTCTGATTCTTGGTAATGAACTAAATTGATAATTATATTCTTAACCCGTAGTGCATTATAAAAAAGGTTACTCATAATACGAAAATTTCGTATATT
>NZ_DAMBRK010000007.1:0-196688 GCF_032055105.1 Epilithonimonas sp. | reverse complement strand
CTTCTCATAAAAAATGCCCCTAAAAAGTGTATAACTTTTTGGGGGCAGTCCAAATGTGACGAGGTTTTTTTATAATTATTTTTAAAGATTTAAAACTTAAAATCTACACCAACATAGAAATTCTGTTTCATAATCGGCGCATAAACCATTCCTCCGTCAAAGTAATTTCCAAAAGGATTACCTGCATCCAGAATCGCAACTTTTTGCTGGTAACCGGTTAAGTTTTCTCCTCCTAAATAAACTCTGATTTTCTCAGAAAAGTTTCTGGAAATCTGAGCATTCAAAGTTGCATAACTTGGTGAATAATCTGCTAATTGAAATTCTGTAGGATTTGATTTTGTATTCGGAAGTCTTTGTTTTCCAACTAAATTCAAAGTCGTGTCAAAGCTCCAAAATCTGCCTTTTTCAGTTTTATTGGTTGAATAAGCCAAGTTCGCAAATCCACGATGTTTTGCCATAAATGGCACTTTTTTCAGTCCGCTTAGATAATCCAAAGCAACATCGTAATATTTGTAAGCCAATCTGAAATCTAAGTTTTTAATCGGCTGAAAATCCCATTGTGTCTGGAAACTGTTGGCGAAAGATTTTCCTTCAAGATTGTAAAACAAAATTTTCTGAGCAGATTCATCCAAATCGGTTACAACCTGATTCTGGAAATCTGTTCTGAAAAAATCAGCTAAAATCGTGGATTTTCTTCCAAATAATTTGAATTCTTGTTGTAAACTCACGCCATAATTCCAAGCGATTTCCGGTTTCAAACCATAGATTTCACCACCATTATTGATGATTTGGATTTGACGATTGGATGCAAAATAAGATTGACTTTCTGCAAAGATATTCGCAGTTCGGAAACCTCGTCCAGCCGAAATTCTGAAAATCGTTTTCGGCGTCAAATCATATTTGAAATTCATTCTCGGCGTAAACTGTGTTCCAGCAAGATTATGGAAATCAACACGCGCACCTGTTACCAAAGTGAATTTTTCACCTGTCAAAGTATATTCTGCAAACAATCCAGGAACAGTTTCGGTTCTTTTGTAATTGTCCAAAAGATAATCTTCATCGTATTTATCATAAAGGAAACTCGCACCAACTTTATATTTGTTATTCGTATTTCCGATGATACTTTCGAAAATCAAATTAGAATAATAAGACGTTTCTTTTCCAAAATAATTTCTCAATCCAAAAAAGCTATCTTGCTGATGATAAGTCAATTGATTCATCCAACCCAAGCTTTGATAAGGTTTCCCTTTGAAAACATAACCTGTTTTATTCCATAATTGAAATCTTGAGATATCAATTCCAACACCATAAAGCGATTGGTCTTTTTGAGGAATCCTTTTATTAAATCCGATTTGTCCCGCCGTTCTTTCATCTTTCAGATAATTAATTCCGAAATGCGAAGCAAATCCTGAATTCACCAAATCATTGTAATTCAAAAGATAAGCAACATTTAACTGACTTCCTTTTGGTCTGTCAAGAAAACCGTCATCGTTCATATCTGTATCTCCAAAAGTTCCATTTCCGTGGAGTAAAACACTTTGAGTCCATTTGTCAGAAATTGGAGAAGTACTCGTCACATTGGCTTCAACTCGACCATTGTTATCAGAAAACAAATTGATTTCCGTTTCCGATTTTTTATCATCTTCGTTAGACTTCAAAAGTTCCGTATTGATTTGTCCAGTAATACTTTCGTAACCATTTACAACCGTGCTTCCGCCTTTTGTTAATTGGATTCCGCCAATCCATTTTCCAGGAATAAAATTGAGTCCATAAGGTGAAGCCAATCCACGGATTTCAGGTAATTGTTCTTTGGTCAAAAGTGTATATTTCTGGTCAAGTCCGAGCATTTTTAATTGCTTAGTTCCCGTAACCGCATTACTGAACGAAACATCCACAGTTGCATTAGTTTCAAAACTTTCGGAAAGATTACAGCAAGCCGCTTTTAACAATTCTTTGGAACTGATATTGAAAATCAATCCTGCTTCTTTTTTGTTGATGGCAGTCGCTTCTTTTTCTCTCGTCAGTTTTACACCTTCAATTTGATTGGTTTTTTTATCAGAATCTGAGTGATGTTCAAGCGTGTCAATCGGTTTTTCGAAATCAGAACCTCTTGTGTATAGACAACACGCAGGCAAGTTTTTGTAAGCATCTTCAGGCGCTTTGAATTTCTCGTTATCGTGACCAACTTCAGCGATTTGTTTCAGAATATCGTCGCATTGCACTTTCGATTCTTCAAGCGTCATCGTCAAAGTCTGATTTTCTGCAGTCCAGTTGGCTGTTTGTGCTCCTGCTTTCAAGGCTGCTTTTTCTATTCTGGCTTTGCACATATTGCAATTTCCTTTTACCAAAAACTGTTCTGTAACGGTTTGCGCGAATGAAAATATCGAACAAAAGAGCAGCACAGAAAACATAAGTTTTCTACTTAAATAATTCATCGTCAAAAATTTAAATTAATTACTTAAGCTCGCAGACTTGTTTTGTATTAGCATTTTTTGCCAATTTTTTGCTGTTGTCAGGACGGTCGTACTGGCAGCAAGCGTCTAAATCATCGTAAGTTTTGTCAGAAGCACGGAACATTTCGTTGTCGTGACCAACATTGGCTACGCTTTTCAGGATTGCTTTTTTGTCAGTTTTAGAAGCGTCATAACTCACGGTCAAGACTTTTTTGCTCATACTCCAGTCGGCTGATTTTACATTTTTATCAGCTTTAACAGCGGTTTCGATGCGTTCTTTGCACATTCCGCAGTTGCCTTCTACTTTGGCTTTGAAAGATTTGGTTTGAGCAGAAAAATTTGAAAATAGAAATATAGAAAGGAATAAAATTCCTGATTTTATGATTGTATTCATTTTGATTAATTTTAATTGTTTGATAATAATGTCTTTGTAAAATTGCCCCCTGAATTGTCAATCTGAGGCTCTCGAAGACATTTAAATAAAAAAAATTAACCAAGTTTAGGCGGTTGCCAAATATTGAAAGACCTTGCTAAAGGTGATTGAGAATAGTAAGAAAAAGGATTGTTGATTTCGAAAACCAAAGTTTTCAGTTTGTTGTCGAAATTATTCAGAACAACAGAAAAAACGAATCCCGAACTGCAGGTTTTGCAAGTGGTGCAATTGTCTTTGCAGTCTTTTTCTTTTTTGGAATCGTGATGACAAGAATCTGATTTTTTCTCTTCTTTTTTGCAACACTCAGAATCTGATTTCTGAGCTTCACAACAAGAACTCTGAGCCAACTGAACATTAAAATTTTGCCTCGGAAATACAAAAATCCCCAAACATAAAATCATTAATATCAATTGAAACCTTCTCAACATCGTTTTGCAAAATTAGCAAATACAAAATAAACGAACCACAGAAGACACAAAGATTTTTTGTCTTTATATTAAAAAACCGGTAAACTTTTGTGCCTTTTGTGGTTTACAATTTAGGAATATTCTTTGCATTCTACAAGAAAACAGAATCTATGAACAGCACTATTTCCAAAATCAAAGGAATTTTTAATCTCCTGAAACATATCGATATAGACCAAATCTCCAAAATCTCACAAAAAGTTGACCTTCCAAAACTGATGAATCAGTTCTCAAAATTGGATGAAAATCAAATCAAAGGTTTGACGAAAATGCTCGATTCTTCTGGCAAGAAAAAAGAATTACCACCGATTAATGGCGATTTTTATGAATTACATATGAAACTGACGGATGAGCAAAGAGCAATTCAGTTAAAAGTCCGTGAGTTTATGGAAAAAGAAGCAAAACCTTTGGTCAACGATTATTGGCTGCACGATGATTTTCCACACGAACTCATCCCAAAATTCAAAAAACTGAATCTCTGCGGTGTCACTTACGAAGGTTACGGTTGTCCGAACCTTCCTTTCTTAATGGAAGGTGTTATTGCAATGGAAATCGCCAGAGTTGATGCATCTTTAGCTACATTTTTCGGAGTTCAATCTGGATTATCAATGGGCTCAATTTATATGTGCGGTTCCGAAGAACAGAAACAAAAATACCTTCCGAAGATGCAACAATTCGATTTGATTGGCGCATTTGGATTGACAGAACCAGAAGTTGGTTCTGGCGCAGCAGGCGGATTGACAACAACCTGCAAAAAAGTAGAAGGCGGCTGGATTCTGAACGGACAGAAAAAATGGATTGGTAATGCGACTTTTGCTGATGTGATTATTATTTGGGCAAGAGATTTAGATGACAATCAAGTCAAAGGTTTCATTGTCGAAAAAGGAACGGAAGGTTTTTCGGTCGAAAAAATCAAAGGAAAAATGGCACTCCGAATTGTTCAAAACGGATTGATTACAATGAAAGATTGTTTCGTTGCCGATTCTCAAAAAATGGAACACGCCAACAGTTTCAAAGACACAGCAAAAGTCCTCCAAATGACAAGAGCAGGCGTTGCTTGGATGGCGACAGGCTGCGCAAGAGGAGCTTACGAAAGTGCTTTGGATTATACCAGAAAACGTAAGCAATTTGGAAAACCGATTGCTTCCTTTCAATTGATTCAAGGGCATTTGGTAGAAATGTTATCGAATTTGACAGCAATGCAAACTTTGGTTTTCAGATTGTCCGAAATGCAAGATGCTGATATTTTGAAAGACGAACACGCTTCCTTAGCAAAAGTCTTCTGTAGCCTGAGAACGCGTGATGTTGTGGCGCAAGCAAGAGAAGTAATGGGTGGAAATGGAATTCTTTTGGAACACGATGTTGCCCGCTTTGTTGCCGATGCAGAAGCCATTTATTCTTATGAAGGAACCAAAGAAATCAACTCGTTGATTGTTGGTCGCTCGATTACTGGAATGAGTGCATTTGTTTAGATATCTTATGTTAATGAATTTTCGCTTTAATTGTTGTAAATTTATTTCAATGAAAAAAGTAGTTTTTTTAATATTAATCAGTTTATTTTTGCAACAATGTGCGCAGAAAAAAATTGATTTAACCAAACCTCAACAACAAACAACAATGGAAGATAACACACACGCCAACAATCCCTATTATTCAAGAACTGACAAAACCAAACTGAATGTTTCCAACGAAGAATGGAAAAAAATCCTTGCTCCTGAAGTTTACGCCATCGCAAGAGAAGCCAATACAGAATATCCTTTCACAGGAAAATATAATGATTTCGATGAAGTTGGAGAATATTACTGCGCTGTTTGCGGTAATCATTTGTTCCGTTCGAGCTCTAAATTTGCGAGTACTTGTGGCTGGCCAAGTTTCTTCGAAGCAGATAAAGATGGCGTAATTTACAAGAGAGATTCTTCTCACGGAATGGAACGCATCGAAGTTCTTTGCAAACGTTGCGATTCACACTTAGGGCACGTTTTTAATGATGGTCCGCCACCAACAGGAACTCGATATTGTATGAATTCTGTTAGTCTGGATTTCCAGAGAGATAAGAAATAAATCAATCCCGAATAATTCGGGATTTTTCTTTTTTATGACTTAATTTTGTATCAACTAAATCTAATTTAAAATTGAAAACAATATTCATCACCGGAGCAACTTCCGGAATCGGGAAAGCAACTGCAATTCTATTAGCAACGCAAAAAAACAGATTGATTCTCTGCGGAAGAAATAAAACGGTTCTCAAAGAACTCAAAACAGAATTGTCAAAAGAAACTGAAGTTTTTACTTTGAGTTTTGATGTCAGAAATTCTGAGGAAGTTTTTTCTGCCATCAATTCACTTCCGGAAAATTGGAAAAATATAGATGTCTTGATTAATAATGCTGGAAACGCTCACGGACTTGACCCAATTTCTGAAGGAAATATCGATGACTGGAACTTAATGATGGATGGAAATGTGAAAGGTTTATTATATGTTTCTCAACCGATTATCAAATTGATGAAAGAAAAACAAAACGGGCAAATCATCAACATCAGCTCGGTTGCGGCAAGACAAACTTATGCGAATGGTGTGGTTTATTGTGCTTCTAAAAAAGCCGTTGATGTAATTTCGGAAGGAATGAGAATCGAGTTGACAGAATTTGGGATTCGTGTGACTAATATTCAGCCGGGAGCTGTTGAAACTGATTTCTCGAAAGTAAGATTCAAAGGTGATGATGAAAGAGCTGCGACAGTTTATGCGGGTTACGAACCTTTAGTTGCAGAAGATATTGCGGATGCGATTGCTTATTGCATCAATGTTCCGGAAAGAGTTTCGGTTTCTGATATGACGATTTATCCGAAAGCACAAGCAGAGCCAAGGACAATTTATAGAAAATTATAATCTGATAATGAGGTTTTTAAGTTTAATTTTCTGCTTGTTTTTTGTTGCCGGATTTTCTCAGATTTATTCTAAGAAAGAAAAAACATTGTTGAGTCAGGTTTTAAAACTGGATTCTTTGATGGAAAATAATGATTCTAAGATTTTAGAATTGTTTTCTGATGATGTTTCTTTTGGGCATTCTAATGGCTGGATTCAGAATAAAGATGATTTCAGAAAAGATTTCGAATCCGGAAAAGTGAAATATCAATCTATTAAACAAACTAAATTAAAGGAATTTAAAATTAAAAATAAATTCGCAAATATCAGAAGAATCATAGCTGTCAAAGGACTTTACAAAAACGAAGCTTTTGAAATGAAGCTTTCAGTTCTCGAATTTTGGATTAAGCAAAAAGGAATCTGGAAATTGTGGAGCCGGCAGAGTGTGAGTTTGAAATAATTCTTCCTTAATTCTTACATTTGCAGAATGAAAATCCTTCACATAGAAACCTCGTCCAAAAACTGTTCTGTTGCCATTTCTGATGGTGAAAATCTGCTTTGCCTTTGCGAAGAAGTTTCCGATAATTATAAACAATCCGAAAATCTTCACAGTTTTGTTGAATGGGCTTTGGAAGGCGCAGAAATTTCTTTGAAAGATTTGGATGCTGTTTCTTTGGGCAAAGGTCCGGGTTCTTATACAGGTCTTAGAATTGGAGCGGCTTCTGCAAAAGGCTTTTGTTATGGTTTGAAGCTTCCTTTGATTGCTGTTAATTCTTTAGATTCTATGGTTGAAGAATTCGTTAATCAAGGTTTTGAATTAATTATTCCTTTGATTGATGCCAGAAGAATGGAAGTTTACACCGCTTTTTTCGATGGGAAATCAGGCGAAATGATTTCTGAAACCGAAGCCAAAATCCTAGATGAAAATTCCTTTTCAGAATTATCTGACAAGAAAATTCTCTTTATTGGAGACGGTGCAAAAAAAGCTCAAGAAATCCTGAATCTTCCTAATGCGGAATTCAAATCGGATATTTATCCTTCAGCAAAAGGCTTGATTAAAAAATCGGTTGAAAAATTCAATCTAAAAGATTTTGAAAATGTGGCTTACTTTGAACCCTTTTATCTAAAAGATTTTCAAGGAATTAAAAAAGCCGATAGAGTTAAAAAACAATAATTATTTCTTAGAAATCCTATACAATTTCCCACTGTCCGTCACCGCATAAAGATTCCCGTCTTTCCCATCAAAAACATCACGGAATCTCTCGCCTTGGTCTTCTAATAACCTTTCTTCTCCGACAACTTTGTTGTTTTCAAGAATAATTCTGTTGATTTTTTCGCCACTGAGACAAGCAATGAAAAGATTGTTTTTCCACTCAACAATGTTTCCCGTATAAAATGTAATTCCACTTGGAGAAATCACCGGATCCCAATAATAAACGGGCTGTTCCAAATCATCTTTTTTTGTCAATCCATTATTGATTTTCTGTCCAGAATATTCGATTCCGTAAGTAATTGTTGGCCAGCCGTAATTTTTTCCAGGTTGTATGAGGTTGATTTCATCTCCACCTCTTGGTCCCATTTCGGTTTCCCAAAGTTCGCCGGTTTCTGGATGAATGGCAATTCCCTGAGGATTTCTGTGTCCGTAAGAATAGATTTCTGGCTGAGCTTTGTTGCTTCCGATAAAAGGATTTCCTGCGGCAGGTTTTCCGTTTTTATCGATTTTAATAATTTTTCCCAAATATGCTTTTAAATCCTGAGCCAACGGACGTGTTTCCAAGTCCGACCTTTCACCTGTACTTACGAAAAGATTTCCTGATTTATCAAAAGTCAATCGACTTCCGTAATGAAGTCTTCCATCATAAGAAGGTGTTGCTCGGAAAATAACTTTGACGTTTTCCACTTTGTTTGTCGACAGAATACCTTTTGCAACAGAAGTCAAATTCCCCTTTTCATAAGGTTCTGAAAATGACCAATAAATCGTTTGATTATTTTCAAAATCCGGGTCAATCACAATATCAAGAAGTCCGCCTTGTCCGCGACTATCAACTTTCGGAAGACCCGTTATTTTTGTTACATATTTTCCGTCTGGAGACACAAGATTGATAAATCCTGTTTTCTCAGTAATCAGAAAATTATGATTGGGCAATTGTGCAATTCCCCAAGGTTTGTCAAGTTTTGTATTGATAACATCAACCTGATATTCTGTCTGCGTTTTGTAACCCATCACTCTCGTTTGTCCTTCAAAAGTTGGTTTGTTGTTGGAATTTGGTTTCTCTTTTTCTACTGGAGGAAGGTTTTTGATAGATTCTTTTTCCTGACAAGAAATCAAAATCGTTGAAAAACAAAACATTGGAAGAATAATGGACTTCAGCATAACAGATATTTTTTCTAATGAATGGAAAAATAGTGCCACCAAAAAAATCTTAATTAAATTTTTTTTCCACTTACCTCCTGTTTTTGACGGGGCTTGTTTTAAGTATTTTCACATATTTTAACATTTGCCCTTTTTTTTAATATATAATTAGTTAAAAAATTATATTTTTGATTACAAATTCCTAATTAATATGAAAATCAAAAAAATAAGTGTTGTGTTTTTTTTGGGTGCAAGTTCACTTTATCTTGCTCAGACAAAAGATAGTCTTTCAGGAGAAACGGCAGTAGAAGAGGTTACTATTATTGGAACTCGGAATAAAAATAGAACCGTTACAAATACCCCTGTCCCAGTAGATGTTATCGATCTGAAACAAGTAAGCCAATCCACAGGTCAGGTAGATGTTAATCAGCTTTTACAATTTGCTGCGCCATCATTTAATTCTAACAAACAATCTGGCTCAGACGGTGCGGATGCTGTAGACCCAGCGACTTTGAGGGGTTTGGGTCCTGATCAGACTTTACTTTTGTTGAATGGAAAAAGATACCATCAATCTTCTTTGATCAATCTTTTCGGAACCAGAGGAAGAGGTAATTCGGGATATGATATGAATACGATTCCTGTTGCAGCTATAAAAAGAGTAGAAATTTTAAGAGATGGAGCTTCTGCCCAATACGGCTCGGATGCAATCGCAGGTGTAATCAATGTTGTTTTGAATGACAGAGATCACGGATTTGAAGGAAGTGCTTTTTACGGCGCTAATCTTTTCAAAAGTCCAGGAAATAACGATGTGGTGTCGAATAAAAAATGGGACGGAAATACCTTTGATTTCAGCGGAAATCTTGGAACCAAAATAGGAAACAATGGAGGTTTTGGAAATTTTACTTTTGAAATCATAAATAAAGATTATGCAATAAGGAATGCAAATCCAGATAAATTTGATGCGCCGAGACAGCGTTTTGGAGATGCTAAATCCAATAATATCTTTTTCTTTGGTAATATAGAAGTTCCTTTTTCTAATAATTTGAAATTCTATTCACAGCCAGGTTTTTCTTATCGTAATACCCATGCCTATGCCTGGACAAGGTCTGCAGATGCGGATGGTAACATCCCAGAAGTTTATCCAAACGGCTTCGATCCTGTTCAGAACACAAAAATCTCAGATTTTACTTTTGATAATGGTTTGAAGTTTAAAGTTGGTGATTGGGATTTTGACTTCTATAATGCTTTTGGAAATAACAGATTTGTGTATCAAATTGATAATACAATCAATGCTACTTTGGGTGTTAATTCTCCAACTAGTTTTGATGCAGGAGGACATTCGCTTTTACAAAATACAACAGGGATAAGTACAAGCAAATTTTTTGATGTATTAGAAGGTTTGAATCTAGCAATCGGAACAGAATTCCGGTATGAAAAATTCAATATCATAAAAGGCGAAGAGGCGTCTTATGCCATGTATGATGTGAATGGGAATTTGGTAACGGCCGATACAAACCCAGATTTATTGGTTGTTAATCCATTGTCTGGAGATGTGAGACCTGGCGGATCACAAGGTTTTCCGGGCTATTCTCAAGAAGTTGGAAAAAGTAGAAATAATTTTGCTGCTTACATAGATACAGAACTTGATATTACAAAAAATTGGATGATAAGTGCTGCGGGAAGATTTGAGAATTATAATGATTTTGGAAGCACAATCAATGGAAAATTTGCGACAAGATATGCGATAACGCCGCAATTTGCATTCAGAGGATCAATATCTACAGGTTTCCGAGCGCCATCATTGGTTCAGAAATATTATAGTTTACAGTTCACCAATTTTCAAGGTGGAGAACTTGTGACGGTTCAGTTAGCATCTAATGATAGTGCTCTTGCAAAAGAAGTTGGGATCCCAGAGCTGAAACAAGAAACTTCTACGAATGGAAGTGCGGGATTTACATTCAATAGTGGAAAATTTACCGCAACTATAGATGGTTATTATATTAAAGTAAAAGACAGGATTGTGCTGACCGGAACATTTGATCAATCAGATGATGCAATTGGCTCGATTTTGACAACCAATCATATTGATCAAGCACAATTTTTTACTAATGCTGTAGATACCAAAACAAAAGGAATTGATTTGATTCTCTCTTATAACACAGGTTTAGGTGCTGGAAAGTTGACCGCTACATTGGCTGGGAATTACAATGAAATGGAGATTACAGATGTTCATACCAGTGGAAAATTGGTTGGTAAAGAAGATGTTTATTTGAGTGCTAGAGAAAGGGCATTTATCTTGGCTTCTGCTCCTAAGAGTAAGATTAATCTAAATCTAAATTATAAAATCCAAAAATTCAATGCGAATCTACAATTGGTAAGATTCGATAAAGTGACTTTGGTAGGTTATAATGGACCAGATGATTACCAAACTTATACCCCAAGAGTGACCACGGATATTTCGCTAGGTTATGATTTTACAAAAAATTTCTCTTGGATTGTGGGCGGAAAAAATATTTTTAACAGATACCCAACATTACAATATTCATCTGTATCTGATGGTAATACAGAGTCCGGTGGAATCTTTGATCCTGTGCAGATGGGGTTTGCAGGTAGGCAAATATTTACAAGAATTACTTATAAATTCTAAACTTATTTTATTATTTTCTTTGAAGGGTTCATAATTTTGAATCCTTTTTTTATAGAAAAATTTGCGCATTCAAATTTTAATTCTACATTTGTAGAACAAAATATAATATTGTAGAAATGAACGAGCAAAAATTAACAGAAACCGAAATCATCTTAATGGAAATCCTTTGGAAAAAAGAAAAGGTTTTTATGAAAGATATTTTGGAAGAATATGCTGAACCAAAACCTGCGTCAACAACCATTGCAACATTGTTGAAAAGAATGCAAAACAAAGATTTGGTAGGATACAAACTTTATGGAAACTCGAGAGAATACTTTCCAAAAGTGAAGAAGGAAGATTATTTCCAAGGCGAAATGACTTCTATGATTGACCGTTTTTTCAATAATTCTGTAAGCCAATTTGCATCATTTTTCACTTCAAATGCAAAACTATCTCAGAAACAATTAAAAGAACTTCGAGACATTATTGATAAAGAAATAAAAGATTAAAATGTTTACTCTTATTTTAAAAATAATCCTTTGTTCATCGTTATTGATAGGGATTTATTATCTGTTTTTACAACGGGAAAAGATGTTCCGTTTCAACAGATTTTATCTTTTGTTTGCCTTGGTTTTTTCTTACGTGATTCCGTTTGTTAAAATTAATCTTCCGGCAGCTTCGCAGCAAAAAAGCCAATTGATTTTTGATGAAATTCCAACGCAACAATTGATTCAGAATGCAAATCAAACATCACAATTTGATTGGATCAATTTAATTTTTTTAGCTTATTTTTTAGTTTGTATTTTGCTGATTATCAAATCAATTATTTCAATTAGGAAAATCATTAGTCTGAAAGGAATTGATATTAATTATCAAAATCTGAAAGTGAAATTATTAGAGAAAAATCTGCCTCCGTTCAGTTTTTGGAATAAAATCTATCTGAATAAAAATTACTTTGAAAATCAACAAATCGATAACCGAATTTTCCAACACGAGAAAACGCATATTGTTCAGAAACATTCTTTGGATATTCTATTTTTAGAGATTTTGAAAGTTTTTTCTTGGTTCAATCCAGCATTATATTTTTATAAAAAAGCGATGACAGATAATCACGAGTTTTTGGCGGACGAAACTATTATCAAACAACAAAATAATATAAAAGATTATCAACAATTGATTCTTTCCGAGATTCTCCAAACTCAGAACCTAAACTTGACACACCAATTCAATTACAATAAGACCAAAAAACGATTTATTATGATGACCACAAAAAAGTCAAAATTCGAAAAAACAAAAAAATTGTTTGCTGTTTCTGCTTTTGCCGGATTGAGCATTCTGTTTGTACAGAAAATCTATGCTTCAGAAATTGAGACTATAAGTCCGTCTATTCCAACAGAAATAACGATTAATAATTTCAATAATCTTGATACAATTCCTCAGAGAATAGAAGCAAAAACCAATGTAAAGCTTAAAAATTCTAAAAAAGTAAAAACACCACCGACTCCAAAGGAATTCAAGGAAAATGAATTACCAATTCCACCTCCACCACCACCTGCAAGAAACCTTACAAACGCTGAGTTTCCTGAGGGACTGAATAATCTAAGAAAAGGAATTGCTGAAGCTTTTGATTCTTCATCATTTGATGGAAAAAAAGGAACTATAAAAACAAATCTATTTATTACGATTAACAAGTATGGAGAAACGGTGGACGTTAAACCAGATGGAGATAATCAAAAATTCAATGAGGAAGCTATAAAAGCATTTAAAACAGCAACACAAGGTAAAACTTGGAAACCTGCAACGGAAGATGGAAAAGAAGCCACAACTGTTTTCCAATTACCTGTAACGATGCAATTTCTTTAAAATTTTTAGAAAAAAATAATCAAATAACCCTTTCAGAGTTTGAAACTTTGAAAGGGTTTTGTTTTATGGAAAGCCACGTTTTATTTTGTAAATTTGTTCCATGCAATTCAAACTTCAATCAGAATATCATCCTACTGGAGACCAGCCTCAAGCTATTGAGAAATTGGTAGAAGGAATCAATATTGGTGAAAAATATCAGACACTTCTCGGTGTTACCGGTTCCGGAAAAACTTTTACCGTTGCAAATGTGGTACAACAGGTTCAAAAACCGACTTTGGTTTTGGCCCACAACAAGACTTTGGCAGCTCAGCTTTTTATGGAATTCAAAGAGTTTTTCCCGGAAAATGCTGTGGAATATTTTGTTAGCTACTACGATTATTATCAGCCGGAAGCTTTTATTGCTTCCACAAATACTTACATCGAGAAAGATTTAAGCATCAACGAAGAAGTTGAGAAATTGAGATTGTCTGCTACAGCCAGCCT
This sequence comes from Epilithonimonas sp., assembly GCF_032055105.1. Taxonomy (GTDB): domain Bacteria; phylum Bacteroidota; class Bacteroidia; order Flavobacteriales; family Weeksellaceae; genus Epilithonimonas. The sequence continues at coordinate 183,152 of NZ_DAMBRK010000007.1, read as the reverse complement.
GCTTTCCGGGAGAAGAGATGTTTTAATTGTGGCTTCAGTATCTTGTATTTATGGTATTGGAAATCCAACGGAATTTCATAAATCCTTAATTACACTTGATAAGGAAGTAAAAGTTTCCAGAACAAAACTACTCCATTCCTTGGTAAATGCATTATATTCCAGAGCTTTGAATGATTTTCAAAGAGGAACATTCCGCGTAAAAGGAGATGTCGTTGATATTTTTCCTGCTTATGCAGATAATGCGGTGAGAGTCCAGTTTTTTGGAGATGAAATTGAAAAGATTCAAAGTTTCGATCCCGTTTCGGGAAATGTAACCGCCAATTTTGACTCCATTAATATTTATCCTGCTAATCTTTTTGTAACCACACCAGAAACCATGCAAAGTGCGGTGCGTCAAATCCAGGACGATTTGGTAAAACAGGTAGATTTCTTCCAGGAAATTGAAAAACCTTTGGAGGCAAAAAGGCTACAAGAAAGAACAGAGTTGGATTTGGAAATGATAAAAGAATTAGGCTATTGTTCCGGCATAGAAAATTATTCCCGATATATGGACGGCCGTTTACCCGGTTCCAGAGGTTTCTGCTTATTGGATTATTTCCCGAAAGATTATCTGATGGTAATTGATGAAAGCCACGTTACCATTCCCCAAGTCCACGCGATGTATGGAGGAGACAGAAGCCGAAAAGAAGTATTGGTAGAGCACGGTTTCCGACTTCCTGCTGCGATGGATAACAGACCTTTGAAGTTTGAAGAGTTTGAATCTCTGCAAAACCAAGTCATCTATGTATCTGCCACGCCTGCAGATTATGAAATGGAAAGAACCGGCGGAAATTATATTGAGCAAATTATCCGCCCAACCGGACTTCTGGATCCTATTATAGAAGTCCGTCCAACGATGAATCAGATTGATGATTTGATTGAAGAGATCCATAAAAGAGTAGAACTGGATGAAAGAACTCTGGTAACTACTTTGACTAAAAAAATGGCGGAAGAACTCACCAAATATTTCACGAAAGTTGGAATCCGAACAAGATATATCCACTCTGATGTGGAAACGCTGGAAAGAATCCAGATTATGCAGGATTTACGTCTGGGATTATTTGATGTTTTGGTTGGTGTCAATCTTTTAAGAGAAGGTCTTGATTTGCCTGAAGTTTCTTTAGTGGCGATTTTGGATGCCGACAAAGAAGGAATGTTGCGTTCTCGCCGTTCGATGATTCAAACGGTTGGTAGAGCCGCGAGGAATCTAAACGGACGCGCCATTATGTATGCCGATAAAATAACAAAATCTATGCAGGCAACGCTTGATGAAACCAATTATCGCCGGGAAAAACAAATGAAATATAATGAAGAGCACGGCAAAGTTCCTCAGGCTTTGAACAAAAAAATCAGTGAAAACTTGGTTGGAAGAAGTAAAGATTTCCCAGACGAAAAATATACTCAAAAACAAATTCTACAGGAAGTTGCCGAAACCAAAGCAAGCTATGGAAGCGAAGATATCGAGAAAATCTTAGCTCAAAAGCAGAAAGAAATGGAAGCTGCAGCAAAAAATCTCGACTTTATAAAAGCCGCAAAACTTCGTGATGAAATTGCAGCTCTAAAAGCTTAATTATTTCTTCAAAAAGTATTTGTAAAACTTCAGAATCTTCTTGATTTTTCGTTTTCTTACCATCTTTTCAGAAGCTTCATTGATTTTTTGAAGACAATATTCTACAGGAACTCCTGATAACTTAGAATATTCATTGCTGATGATTTTCATTGTGTCGACATCGGTCGTTAATCTTGCAAAATTCAGAAGTCTTTTGTCAGTCGGAAAATCGGAATGAAAACTCATTCTGTTGAGATCAACTAAGTAGAAATTATAAGTTTCATTTTCTTTTTTTAAAAGAAAATTTCCAGAAGCATTGTCAATAAACTCGATTCCTTTTTCGTGCAAATTGAACATTAAAGTTGCATAGCCTCGGAAAATTTTTTCTCTCTCAGGATAATCAGCATTATGTAAAGCGTCTGTCAAAGGAAAACAATTGTCCAGCTGCTCACTGACATAATAACTTGATGTCAATCCCCAAAAATCAAAAAACTCGATGTAGGCAACAGGATTTGGTGTGTAAAAGTTTTTACTGAGTAGGAGATTTGCATATTCAAAAGAACGTCTGGCTTTGGATTTTCTATAAAACTTGTAAACGTGTCTATTGATGAAATTATGTTGTTTGAAGGATTTGAAATTATATTTTTTACCCTCAATTTCAAAAATTTTTACAATATTTCTGGCTCCAGGACCAATTAAAGTTCCGCCGTTTTTGAAGTTTTTAATAATATCAGAAACTTTATTTTTATATTGAGAAAAACCTTCGGAAAATACCCAGTTCATTGACTTCTTATTTTTAGGTTATTAGTTTAAAGACGTTTTAATCAGCTCCATTACTTTATCATTGTCCACATTATTGGTGTTTACAGATAAACTTTTATGATTATAAGGTTTGTACATATTTTCGTCTGTCACAGAAAACAGTCCAATCGTTGGAACTCCAGAAGCACTCGCCAAATGCATTACACCATTATCAGCTGCAATAAAAATGGCACAATTTGCAATGAAACCACACATCTCACGAACATCTTTACTATAAAAATTTGGAATCTTGAAATTGAGTTTTGAGATGTTTTCTACCGGTAAAAGTTCAATGATATTATAATCTGGGAAAGTAGCTTCTAATTTATCATAAAATGATGTCCACCAAGATTCTGAATAACATTTATCTCCAGTCGCATTGGTGAAAAGGCAAATGGTTTTTTTGTCATTTTTTACAATGTTATGTAGTTTTTTCTTTCCATCTTCAATTTCTGATTGGTCTAATTTTAAATCTAGAAAAGGAACTTCAGATTTGTTTTCATCAAGTCCAATTTGAGTTAGATAATATCTTAAATTGTAAATGGTATTTTTCGCAATGTGATTGTAATCAGAATGTTGGGATTTAATATTCTCAACTTCTTCTCCAAAAAATTTGTAATCAGCGTCTGCTAATGATATAGATAATCTTCCGGAAGAAGAACCTTGCGTTGCGTTGATTGCCAAATCATACTTGTTCCATTTCAAAGCAAACCAGCCTTTTATATATTTAAAAAGATTGCTAAAAGGCTTTTTCGGAAGTTGATATATATTGTTAACACTTTTATAATTCTTGAAAATAATTGGAGTCACTCCACCTTTCACAAACAAATCAATTTTTGCATCCGGAAATGTGTTTTCAATCTCTTGAACCAGCGGAGTTAATAATAGAATATTTCCCAATCTATGATTAGGTCTGGAAATCAGAACTCTTTTTACTTTGAAATTTTTATTAAGTTTCCCCTCAGCATGCGACTTACCAATGTTTTTAGTAAGACTTTTCATAACAGACCTTCTTACGGCGTTGATTTTTTTCTTCATATAACTTTTATGATTGCAAATTTACCGAAAAAAATTATCGTCTGAGCGGTTTTAGCAAATCCATCAAACCATTTAATTTGATTTCGTAGATTGTTGCCAATTGCATTCCGAGTTTTCCTTGTGGAAATCCGCCGTTTCTCATGAACCATTCGAGGTAAGAAATGGGTAAGTCAGCGAGGATTGTTTCTTTGTACTTTCCGAAAGGCATTCTGACTTCGCAGATTTCTTTCAGGATTTGAGGATTGATTCCCTCCATTTTATATAATTAAATCGTTTTTGTTTTCTATTTCAATTTCCTGATTTGGAAGTTCTAATTGTGGCGTTTCATCTTCAGAAAATTCATCTCTGTAAACTTGGATTAATAAAACTGTTATAGACATCATGATTGGACCAAAAATCAGTCCCATAAATCCAAAAATGTTCATTCCGAGAATAATTCCGAAAACGGTAACCAGAGGATGAATGTCTTCTAATTTCTTAAGCAAAGTAAATCTCAAAAGATTATCCGTCAATCCAACCGCAACAAGACCATAAATCAAAACTCCAAGTCCCGGTCCTGTTTGTCCTTCTGCAATCATAAAAATAGCAACTGGAACGTAAACTATAGCAGCCCCAACAACGGGTAACATAGATGCAAGAGCCGTTAAAGCAAATAAAAGCATTGGACTTGGCGCTCCAAATATGTAATAACCAATCAAAGCTACAATACCTTGTCCAAGCGCAACTACAGGAATTCCGATGGCGTTTGCCATTACGAGTTTAACGAATTTGTCACCTAACATCTGCGTATTGGTTCTTTTGAAAGGCATTGCTTTGGCAACAATTCTTTCAAAAAGTCTGGCTTTAACAAACATAAAATACAGGATAAAATACATCGAAACAACGACCGTAAAAGTATTAAAAGTCGTGCTCAAAGCTTTTGTAGAAAATGTTCCGGCAAAGTTGGTAACTTTAGTAATATTCTCTTTACTTAAGATATCAAACCCCACTTTTTGATAAACAAACTGATGAATCTTCTCCAGAAATACATTGAATTTTTGCATATAAACCTGTGCATTTCCCATTTTGGAAACCAATTGGTCAACCGTAAAATAAACAGGCAAAATGAGTATTACAAGTGATGCTAACATCAGAACTGTTGAAGAAAGCCAAGGTTTCCAGTTTTTATCTTCAATTAAATAAAAATTGAATTTTCTACAAATGATATAAAGCGTAACAGCTCCGAGAAATGAAGGAATAAATAATGCCAGATTCCAGCAAATTAACCCAACTAAAACACATATAAGAAGAATTAATGCAATCTGTTTTATAACAACAGAGTCTATTGGTTTACCGGAATCTGACATAGTTTTTATTTATTTTTTATGGATTTAATTGTCTCGGCGTCCCACAGTAAGCGCAGTAAGTAGAATACATTGCGATGTAAGCAAACGGAATTGTAAGATAAATCCCCACACAACACAAAACTACACCTGCAATACTGATAAGGCCAGCCAATAATGCGGTAAGTAAAATCGTGCCATAATTGTTTTGTACAATGTCAAAAGATTTTTTCAAAGCATCAAAAGCACTTGCTTTTTCAAAAATTAAGATAGGATAACCAAGGAAAAAGAAAGGCATCACAAAAACTGCAGGCAAAATGCACATAAAAAGTAGGATTGTGAGCGCAATTTGAGTAATTAATGCGTAAATGAAAATATTAACAAAGTTTTGTTTATAAGCAAAAAAGATATCGGAAACAACAATTAGTTGCTTGAAATTGGATTTATTAGCCACATAAATCAAACTTACTAAAACTGGTGTAAGAAGAAGTGTAACAAGAAAACTTGCGCCAGTATAAGCCGCAAAACCAGGAGCTGCAATAATATCTGCGTAATCTACGTGTCCTCCGCTAGTCATTTCTTCAACCAAAAGTTGAGAATCAAAACCAGTTACCATCTGGATGATGAAACTAAGCAAGAAATAGATAACAACAGCCAAAAAGCAATATAAAAACGTATTCTTAAAAATCTCTAAAGCGTGAGAAATAATTGAGCCCACTTCTCTTTCTGGGGTTGTTGCTTGAGAATCAAGATCATTAAAATTTTCCATTGTAGTTTGAGTTTGAAGTTTATTATCAAATCTACATAAAAAAATCTTGAATCGAATTAAGTCAGCAACAATTATTCCTGAAAATCAGTAATTAAGTATTTGTAAAGAACATAAATCATCGCATTCCAAAACGGAAATGTCAAAAATAGTCCAAAACCGAAAGCTAAAATTCCCGAATAGGAAAAAAGTATTGAGACAAAACTTGCTATCAAAATCAAAATAATATTCTTCTGAAAAGTCTGAATATTAATCTTAAAGGCTTCGAAGAAATTGCTGTTTCTAAAGAAAATCAAAGCAGGAATAAGCAACATCATTGGAATCCAAATTAATGTAAAAACAGACAAGTAAGTATTGATAACACTCCAAAACAATGAGTAAATGGCAAAAAGGAAAAAGTAATGTCCTCGGAATCCTACAAAAAGGTCACTGATTTCTGGAGTTTCTCCTAAATCTAATTTTCTGTAGATTTTAAAAAATCCAATATTCAAAGGGAAAATAACTGCTTTAATAACCAAAACGACCATTGCAAAAGAAAGCGCATTTTGTGTCTGCATCAGCGATTCATACTTTTTCAAAAATGCTTGAGTGTCTGTGTAAAATAAGTTTTGAAATTTCTGAACTTCTTCAAAAAGCCCATAATATCGGAACGCGTACATTGCAGCGAACATAAAAATCGCAAAGTAAATTGCGCTGAACAAAAACTGAAATGGCAATGTTCTCATCCAATATTGGTAAGCCTCTGTTAATATTTTCCCGATTTCTGGTTTTTGCGTCGTCATTTCTCAAACTTTTTGCAAAAGTAACTATTATTGTTTTGGAAATATATCGCAAAGGCACAAAAAATTATTTTCAAACCCAATGTTTTTAAGTCGCAAAATATCCAATATTGGAAACTTTGCGACTTATCAATTGTATTAAAGATTAAATTGCGCCTTTGCGATACAAATTCCTATTTTTGTTTTTATGTTTGAGAATCCGCAGTTTCAGAAGATGGACGAATTATCAGAGAGAAATGAACCTTTTTTTTTCTTGATTAATTTTTTGATGGATGAAGTCAGAATTTTCACTGAAAATGAAATTCAAAATAATGCTTTGTTAATTGATTTTCCGAATGTTACAAATGCTAATAATCAACACGAAGATATTCCAAATTTTGAATGGAAATCATTTCCTGAAACCTTAGAAAAATATCAAAAAGGATTTGAATTGGTTCAGGAAAATCTTAGAAAAGGAAATTCTTATTTGACAAATTATACAACTAAAACTGAAATTGAAACCAACTTAAGTTTAGAAGATATTTTTAAATTTTCAAAGGCAAAATATAAAGTTCAGTTTAAAAATGAATTCGTATTTTTCTCACCGGAAACTTTTGTAGAAATTGTTGATAACAAGATTTTTACACATCCGATGAAAGGAACGATTGATGCAGAAATTGAGGATGCAGAAAATATTCTTAAAAATGACCCGAAAGAAAAAGCAGAACATTACACCGTTGTCGATTTGTTGAGAAATGATTTGAGTATGGTTGCAGATAAGGTTCAGGTTAAAGAATTTCAAAGAATCGATTATATCAAAACCAAGCAGAAAAATCTCTTGGCGATGAGTTCCGAAATCGAGGGAGAAATCAAACCGGAATATCAAAATAAAATCGGGACAATTCTTCAAAAATTGTTGCCTGCAGGTTCTATTTTAGGCGCTCCAAAACCCAAAACGTTGGAAATTATTTTGAAAGCCGAACAATATGAGAGAGGGTTTTATACAGGAATTGCAGGTTATTTTGACGGTAAAAATCTGGATTCCTGCGTGATGATACGTTTTATTGAAAAAGAGAACGAGAGACTGTTTTTCAAAAGCGGAGGTGGAATTACCCATCAAAGTGACCTTGTTAGCGAATATGAAGAAATGAAAAACAAAATCTATGTCCCGATTTATTGAAAGCATCAAAGTTGAAGACCAGAAAATTTTCCTGAAAGAACTTCATCAGAAAAGAATGAACGACACTTTTTCGAATTTTGGAAAGGTGTGTAAAATCGATATTCATAGTCAATTTTTAAATCTGGAACACGAAGAAGACGGACTTTACAAATTCCGAATCGAATATGATTTGGAGAATAATTTCAAAACACAAATTATTCCTTATGCGATTTCAAAATTATCTAATTTTGAATTGGTTATTGATAATGAAATGGATTATAATTTCAAGTCTGCAGACAGAACCCAATTACAAAAATTGAAAGATAAAAGTCACGCTGATGAAGTGATTATTGTGAAAAATAATCAGATTACAGATACTTCTTATTCCAATCTATTGTTCTTGAAAGATAAAACTTGGTTCACACCAAAAAGTTATCTTCTGAATGGTGTAATGAGACAGAATCTTTTGAAATTAAAAAAAATCAAAGAAGCAGAAATCACTCTCGATAATATCAAAAAATTTACCCATTTTCAGCTTATCAATGCGTTGAATGATTTCGATGATATGTTCATTTATCCGATTGAAAAAATTATTAATCTGCCTAAAGAGGAATCGGATTTGGAGTTTTAATTTATTTTAGAAATTACTGATTCAACAGAATTTCCTTCAAAAGAAGTTGTAATTGTTGCAGAGTTATTTTTGATTTTAACAATTTTACATTTTAAACCTCCATTTGAATTAATATAAATGTCAGTTTCATCAAATCTGCTTTTCAAAGTATCTATCAATAAAATATATTCACAATCATTTATCCATTTTACATTGTAAACTCTTTTACTTCCTAAGTTTTTACCTGTTTTTAAATCAAAACTTTCCTCAGTCTGATATTTTTGTTTTCTTTCTAAGATATACTTTCTGTTATTAGATTTATTAACAAGTTCAAATTTACCAATATGAAAATCTTCACACTTTAAATCACTTTCTTCTTTCAAACTAAAGATTGAAAGAAAGGCAAAACTTAGAATTATATTTTTCATAATGAGTTTTGTTTACTTCAAAGCTTCAAAATACTGCTTCAAAATATCCGCATTATTACATCCTGAAGTCATTACTTCCAAAATTTTTGGTTTAGAGTCTGGCTTGAAATAATTTGGTAAAACACGGTCAAGAGAAATCTCATCTTCAACTCGTGTATAATCGAAGCCGAAATTCTTTGCCAATAATTCTGCATTTCTATGATGTTGTGTTGCAATGAATTCGTCCAAAGCATTGGTTCCACTTGGTCCAGGAATGATTTTGAAAATGTTTCCCTCGCCATTATTGAAAATCACAATTCTCGTATAAGGCGGGATGTACTGATTCCAAAGCCCGTTGATATCATAGAAAAACGACAAATCGCCGGTAATCAAAATCGTTGGCTCATCTTCCATCATTGCAAATCCCATTGCCGTAGACGTACAGCCATCGATTCCGCTGGTTCCGCGGTTGCAGTACACATCATATTTTTGATATTCAAATAATTGTGCGTATCGGATTGCTGAAGAATTAGAAATATGAATTCTATAATTTTCAGGAATAATATCAGATAATTGATGAAAAAGATAGAAATCCGAAAAAGGAGCTTTGTTAAGATATTCCTCGTGTTTTGCATCTTTTTTATCTTTCAAAACATCCCAAAGATTGAAATAAGGTCTTGGTTCCAGATTAATGGATTTCAATAATTTGGAAAAGAAAATCTCTGGCTTAGTTTCAATTTTCTGAGTTAAAGCATAATAAGTGTCTGGTTGCCAATATTCATCAATATGCCAATGTTGCTTTGGTTTTGCTTTTCTCAAGAATTGTTTCACTCTTTTAGAAACTACATTCTGTCCGATTGTAATCAACAAATCCGGAGCATAAGTATGGTAATCTTCCTCAGAAAAATCGGTGATATAACGGTCGATATGAGCAAAAAATTTGTCGTGCTGAAGATTAGAATTCATTTCCGTTAAAACAACAACGGTATGATTTTTAACCAATTGAGAAAGCTGAGCTTCCAATTCCGGATTTGGAGACAATGTTCCAGCCAAAATCATAATTCTCTTGGAAGTATGCCAATCTGCAACAAGATTGGAAGGTAACTCGTAATTCTTTTTCTGAATTGTTTTCTCAACAGCTGGCATTACAGGCAATTCTTCCAACAAATTATAAAGAGGCTCTGTCAAAGGAATATTGATATGAACCGGACCGCTTTTTTCGATGCATAATTCAACCGCTTTTTTGATGGTTTCAAAATTATAATCATCCGCGCCATCTTTTTCATCTTCCAATAATTCGAAATCGCCATAAGAATGCTGTTGGAAAATATTTTTTTGACGAATCGTCTGTCCGTCAAAAATATCAACAAAATCTGCCGGTCTGTCCGCCGTTAAAACTAAAAGTGGTACATTTTGATAAAACGCTTCCACAACAGCCGGATAATAATTGGTCGCTGCAGAACCGCTTGTACAAGTAATTGCAACGGGTTTTTTAATCGATTTTGACATTCCCAAACCTACAAAAGCTGCTGCTCTTTCATCCACAATACTGTAGCATTGGAACGTATCAATCTCAGAAAAATGAATCGCCAAAGGTGCGTTTCTGGAACCTGGAGAAATAATGATTTTATCGATGCCGTATTGTTCAAGAATATGTGCGAGAATTTGGATGCTGCGTTTTGCGGAATATTGCTTCATTTGGGAAAATTACTGAGAAATAAATCAGTTTGCAAATTTAATGAAAAGCTTTTAACTCATTAATAATATATCTAGCAGATTGTCCAGATTTAGCCTATTATTAATTTATATAACAATTATGTTGATTGAAAAAATTCTTGTGGTTAAATTTAAACTCTCAATACAATCTCTCTACTTCTAGAATAATAAACTACACCCTCAAATAAAAAATAAGAGCCTGAAAAGTTTCAAGCTCTTATTTTAAATTTCTCCACCTAGACGAAGGAATCTTATGAAATATGAATGTTTCTATTTTATTTCTGACTCAAAAAATATTCTGCTTCCGCTTTTCCCCATTTTGGGTCAAGAGAAGATTTTGATTTGTAAGTTCCAAACTGCTCCAATGCTTTTTTGAACAATTCTGTCCCTTTAGCTTTGCTGCCGCCAAATTGTTCTGGTGTGAAATAAGCATCTTCTGCTTGTAAAACTGTGATTCTTGGATTGTTTGGATCTAGTTCTTGTGCTTTAGCCAAAGCTTGTTGTGCAACTGGAGCTTCGGTCATATATCTGGACATCGGATCTACCATCATTTTCAGTCCGCTTGTCATTTTTTTCAGGATGAAAAGTTCAGCATTGTTTGGGCTTAATGTTTCTGCTTTAGCAATATATTTCTCCGCATCGGCTGCAACTGGATCAAGTTCTGCTGTTTTTCTGGATTTCATCAATATTCTTCCTTTCTGAATCGTTGCAAATGCAGCATAATAATACGGTAACCATTCTTTAGATTCTTTAGTTCCGATTCTATCAAAATCATTAGCCAAAGCCGTGAATTCATCTGGCGTTTTATGGTCTTCTACTTTAGCTATTTTTTCTGTCATAGCTTTTTCAAAAGCTGTTTGAGCGAAAGTTGTAAATCCTATTAAAGAAAGGCTGATTGTTAAGATTAATTTTTTCATATGAGAGTATTTTATTGTTTTTTAAAATTTCTGATTCAAAGATAGAGCGAGTTTTCTTTAGTTTAAATTTTATTACACCGAACTGTTATTTTTGATGTCTGAATTGTAATTTTAATTAAGTTTTCAACCACAAACGATTAATATTGATTGATTATTCTAAGTTGAATTTTAAAAGTTCAAATAAGTTAACTTATTTAAAATCAAACTTCTGTGCCTTTTGTGGTTTTAAATCACTTATTTAAATCACTTACAAATTATTATTAATAGCATCATTCGTCTTATCAACACCAAAACTCACAAATACTCCAACAAAAACAAATGTATTAACTGGTGGTCTAACAGCTGTTCTGCTATTTCCATCGGCAGAATAATTGTATCCGTAAACATTTTTATTTCCAAGGATATTATTAATACTCAAAACAAATACAGTAAATGATTTCGAATCTTTTTTCCCAACACTTGGAACATAATTGATACTAAAGTTCAGTCCGCTGTAATCTTTCAACTTTCCTTGATGACGAACGATATTCTCTCCATTTTCTGAAACCAAATCATAATAAGGTCGTCCTTTGGAATAAGTATAAGACAGATTAAATCCAGTTTTCCAATCCATCACAAACTTCTTCGCAACAGCATTAAGAGTATGTTTTGAAGCAAAATTGGGAGCTAAACTAAAAGGATAGTTTAAGAAGTCTCTTTTAGAATCCAAATAAGAATAAGTTAACCAATAATCAATCTCTTTAAATGTTTTTTTGTCTCTCCAAAAAAACTCGATTCCTTTTGCAAAACCTTTTCCAGCATTACTATTCGCAATCTGATAATATTGATTATTGGCCGAAGACACATTATCTGCCAACGAAATGGTTTTAATCAAATCGTCATATTTTTTATAAAATGCTTCGAATCTCAAACTTCTTCCATTCGCATTTTTCTGAACCTGAAAGATATAGTGGTCAGCTCTCTGGAAATCAAAATTCTTGCTGTAAAGGTATTTGCTTTCCGGATTTTGATAGAAGATTCCGTAAGCTAAAGAAGTTGTCCAATCTTTCGAAATTCTATAAGCTAAGGCTACTCTTGGCGAGAAATTCCATTTGTCCAGATAAGAAGAATGTTCTGTTCTGGCACCGACTTTCGCCGTTAAATTATTAGTAAAAATCAAATCTGTTTCTGCAAAAGCGGACGAAATTAAATCTTTATAATTTCTTTCGAAAGTTCCATATTTCATATTTTCATCAGCATTATTCAATTCGAATCCGGCTCTCAAAACACTTGCTCTATCGATTTTTCTTTCAACAACTGCTTTTGCATTGATGTAATTGGATTGATTATTAATTAGTGTGTTAGACTGCTCTACATCATTAAGAAAAGTTGCAAAATTCAAATCACTGGAATTGTAAGTGTAAGAAGTTCCGATGTTCAGGAAATATTTCCCGAATTTCTCTCTGTAAGATAAATTGTGATACATATTCTGTCCTTTCAGACTTACCATATTTTTGTCAGAATCGGGTTCCAGACTTTCTGAACCAACTGCCATTTTGTTTTCATCTACACTTCCATAATATTTGATAAAACCTCCTTTTTTAGTTTTAATTCTAAAGTTTCCATTAAATCCATAACCTTGAGGATATTTGTCAAAATCTGTATTGAAATTGAATAATTTCCCCATCAATCCAAGATTCGAATAACCTCCAGCAAAACCCCAAGAAGCTGTTTTTTTCTGATTCAGTTTTTGATAATTTGCACTTAGGAAAATCGGAGAAACGCCGAAATCAAAAGATTTCGTTTCCGGCAAATCCACACTTTCTAAAACTAGAACCGACGACAAAGCCTGTCCGTAAATCGCTGAATATCCACCACTTGAAAATATATTTCCTTTAAATAGCGAAGTATTAAAACGGTCTCTTCCCGCAATTCCCGGAACCGAATTGGTGAAATAATTATTGACCAGATTGCCGTCCATAAAGATTTTGGTTTCAGCACCTGTTCCACCTCTCACGAATAATCCTTCACTCTCTCCCACTTTCTGAACGCCTGGTAAATATCCTAAAGCTGAAGAAATCTGTCCATTTGCACCAGCAGTTGTATATACATCCAAAGGTGTCAATAAAGCTGTTGCACGTTTCTTGTCACTGGCTTCTATACTTCCTGCAGTAATCACAACCGCATTGATTTCGCTGATTTGTTCTTTAAGATTGGCATTCATCAAAATGTTTTTGCCTTCAATTTTTACAGGAAGTTCAACTTCATCATAATTTTGTCCTGAAAAAACCAAAATCTTATCTCCAGTTTCTGAGGTTGTGAAAGAATAATTTCCATTAGCATCGGTTGTTGCGCCGTCATAAGTATCTTTGAGTGTTACATTAATGTCTTTCAATACTTTATTCTTATAAGTCACTTTTCCGGAAACGGTAATTTGCGACCAAATACTGATTCCAATTACTAAAGTTAATAAGCTAAAAAGTTTACGTTGAGTTTTCATATGACTTAATTTTGACTCAAAGATATTTCGGCGAATGATAATATTAAATTAATTATGACCGAACCGTATATATTGCTAACCGAATGGTAAATGTTTCACGTAAAACATTGACTTTATAATATTGGCTTTAAATTTGTTATATCGGAAAAATAATAATTAACTTTAAACAAATAAACTTTTTATAATGAAAAATCTAATACTTATTGGTATTGTGGGACTTACACTAGCTTCTTGCAAAACTATTTCAAAAGAATACATTATTCGTCCAAAATCTCATACAGAGACTCAGGGAACGGCTAATTTCAAGCAAAAAAAAGGTAAAGTTGAAATGGATCTGAGTGTTTTCAAATTAACACCCGGTCTTCACGCTGTTCACATCCACGAATTTGGAAATTGCGGTGCAACAGATGCTTCTTCTGCCGGTGGACATTGGAATCCCGGAAAAGACGACCACGGAAAATGGGACACAGAACACTTCCATATGGGAGATATTGGAAATCTGGAAGCTAATAAAGATGGACAAGCAAGATTGGTTTTCAGTACAGATAAATGGTGTCTTGGTTGTGATGACCCAATGAAAAATATCATTGGAAAGGCCATTGTAATCCACGCAGGAGTTGATGATTTCCATACGCAACCAACCGGAAATGCGGGCGGAAGAGTTGGATGTGTGGAGATTAAGTAAAGATTAAGAGATGATAGACGGATAGATAATAGATTTACTAATCAATGTCTATTATCTATCCGTCTATATTCTTTTTAGTCTTCAAAGCTATATTTCAAAACTTTGGAAAGCATCAATAATATGATGGATTTCCAAAGTTTTTTGTTTGTTTGGAAGCACCGAAATAATATCAAACCTGACTTCTTTATCAATATTATTTTCCTCGATGAAATAATTGGAAGCTGATATTAACAATTTGATTTTCTTCTTATTAACTGCTTCTTGAGGTTCCAGAAAAGCATCGGTATTTCTGGCTTTGACTTCTACAATAACGATTTGATTTTCAAATTCCGCGATGATATCCACTTCGGCTTTCAAGTAACGGAAATTACGAGCTAGAATCTTATATTGATTCTTGACTAAAAAATCAACTGCTAAATCTTCAGCAATTTTTCCAAACTCGTTATGATCTGCCATTGTAAATTGTGATTAATGAAACTCAACAATAACTTTTTTGCCAACTTTCAGATTGATTTCTGAACCAATAATCAATGGTCTATTATCAAAAATATGTCCATTTGGAAAGCCAAAAACTGTTGGAAAATCATATTTGGAGAATCTGTCAGCAATTAATTGATAAGCAAATGAATCGAAGGATTCTTCATATTCTTTGTTCTCGGTTTCTTTTCCCATATTGATCATTCCGCCAACAATTAAGCCTTTTATTTTTTTGAAAACGTCCGCTAATACCAGACTCATTATCATTCGGTCCAGCGCATAGAAATTCTCGCCAATATCTTCTATGAATAAGATTTTATCTGTGAAATCAAAAGAATAACTGGTTCCTAAAAGTGCATAAACCAACGCAAGATTTCCACCAACCAGAATTCCGGAAGTCTCTCCTACTCTATTATTTGGATTTGAATCTATTTTATAATTGAGTTTCTTGCCTTTCAGAATATCAAAAATCAATTCATAACTTTCTTCTGTAACGCCAAAACTTGAAGTTTTAATGGTTTGTCCGTGGATAGATGCAAAACCTTTTTTCAACAAATAGCTTTGAATAACCGTATTGTCAGAATAACCAATATACCATTTTGGATTTTCCTTGAACTCAGTTAGTTTCAAATCCTGCAAAAGATGCTGACAACCATAACCACCTCTTGAAGCCCAGACTGCAGAAATCTCTTTGTCATTTAAAGCCCAATTGATATCGTTTATTCGCTGTTTCTCGGTTCCGGCGTATGAATAGCCGTTTTGGTATTTTGTGTAGAGATTTTCGCCTAAAATAGGTTCGTAACCTTTGGATTTTATTAATTCTAAAGTTTTTTCTAATTGCGGAATCTCAACAGAACCTGCCGGTGAAATAATGGCTATTTTATCTCCTTTTTTGAGCGGTTTTGGGAAAATAATATTTTGCATTTGTGTGTTTTTGATGTATTTGATTTAACGCAAAGGTCGCAAAGATTTTTTTATTTTATTGAAAATATTTTAGGGTCACAAAGACGCTTCGCTCAGCAAAAATTCTCAAGTTATTTTGTTATTGCATAGGAATCTCATCCATTTAGATTCATACGAAATGACAAAATTGGGTTTATATGTTAACCGTCGATTTATGTTGAATCTGCAACCCGACTTGAACGATTGAGCCCTTCGACAAGCTCAGGATAAACTACAGGCGGATAAGTTGTCCAAATAATTCTACTTAATCTTCGGCTGCTGTTTTTCTGCTCGTTCTAATTTCTCGTCGAACTTGTTGAACTTTTTGAAGCTTTGAAGGAAAATAAAGAAACTGAATAATATCAAAATACAACCTACTGCTTTCCTTATTTTATTGGCTACTCTTTGATTAAGCTTATCGTGGAATTGCTTTGCTAAAAAGATTTTGGAAAGGTCTATAAGAAGATATGTTCCAATTACAATCCCAATGTAAAGGACAAAATCCTGAACTCTCGGATATTCTTTCCGAACAGAAAGAACTGTTACTAACCAAAAAAGAACAACACCAATGTTAAGTAAATTGAGTAAAAAGCCGTTAAGGAAGGTTTTGAAATAATTTTGATCGATGAGTTTTTCTTCGCCTTCGATATGCATTTTGGTTCTGGAAAGCAACATATAAATGGCATAAATCAAGATGAGAAACGCCGAAATCCGGTAAAATCCGGGATGTTTATCAATAAGACTTACCAAATCAGCGCTGGCGTAATAACTGACAACGATACAAAGTAAATCAGCAGAAACTACACCGATATCCAAAGCAATGGCATGTCTTGGACCGCGGGAAAAACTGGTTTCTATCAGTAGGAAAAAAATAGGTCCAATAAAGACCAAACTTAGCATTATTCCTAATCCGACAGCGTATAAAATGAGTTCGAGCATTTTTTTTTAAATTTCAGAACCGGCTGTAAAAATAGAGATTTAAAATTTAAGATACTCTGATAAATTGAAGTTAATATAACTTATCTCGCAGATTTTGCTAATTCAGCAGATTTTTATAGATATTCTAAATCTGTAAAATCAAAATAATCTGCGAGAGTTTTTCTAAGGTTATAAAATTGAATGTCAGTAAGAAATTAATTCTAATTGACAATCTTAAAATCCAACTGCTTTGCAATCAAATTAGCTTTCACTACCTTTATTTTTACCTCGTCTCCGAGCTGATAAGTATTGCCTGTTCTGGAACCAATAATCGCATAATTTTTTGCATCTAAAGAATAAGAATCGTCCACCAAATCGCGGAGTTTTATCATGCCTTCTGCCCCATTTTCTGGAATTTCTACCCAGAAACCATACTCTGCAACACCGGAAATAACGCCAGAGAAAACTTCGCCAACGTGGTCTTCCATAAACTTGACCTGCATAAATTTGATGCTTTCTCTTTCCGCTTCAGAAGCTAATCTTTCCATTGCTGAACAATGTTTTGCCTTCTCTTCCACTTCCTCTTTATTTGGCGATTTTCCACCGTCCAAATAATGCTGTAACAATCTGTGCGCAATCAAATCCGGATAACGACGAATGGGCGATGTAAAGTGCGAATAATATTCGAAGCCAAGTCCGTAATGTCCAATCGGGTCTGTGGAATAAACGGCTTTGCTCATACTTCTCATCGCCAGCGTTTCAATCATATTTTCTTCGCCTTTGCCTTTGACATCACTCAATAATTTATTCAAAGATTCAGCGACTTTTTGGGTATTTGCCAAGTCCATTTTGTAACCGAAAGTTCTTACGAAATCTCGCAAAGCGGTTAATTTCGCTGGGTCTGGGTCATCGTGAATCCTGTAAATGAAAGTGTTTCCAGTTGGTTCATTTCTTTTATTTAATGAAATAAATTCGGATACTTTTTTATTCGCCAAAAGCATAAATTCTTCAATCAAATGATTGGAATCTTTACTGACTTTGAAGTAAACACCAATCGGTTTGTTATTTTCATCCAGATTGAATCTTACTTCGCTCCTATCAAAGGTAATCGCACCATTTCTGATACGTTCCGCTCTCATTATTTTGGCTAATTTATCCAACTGAAGAATTTCCTCAACCAAGTCTCCTTCTCCAGTTTCGATTCTTTCCTGAGCTTCTTCGTAAGCAAATCTTCTGTCTGAATGGATTACCGTTCTACCAAACCATTGTTTATGGATTTTCGCATCTTCATCCAGTTCAAAAACAGCTGAGAATGTGAATTTATCTTCATTTGGGCGCAATGAACAAACATCGTTACTCAAAACTTCCGGAAGCATCGGCACTACTCTATCAACCAGATAAACCGAAGTTGCTCTGTTATAAGCTTCTTCATCCAAAATCGTCCCAAGTTTCACATAATGAGAAACGTCCGCAATGTGAACACCAATTTCCCAAAGTCCATTTTCTAATTTTCTGATAGACAAGGCATCATCAAAATCTTTCGCATCTTTAGGGTCAATCGTAAATGTTAAAATATCACGCATATCCCAGCGTTTCGCCACTTCATCTGCATTGATACTTCTGTCGATTTGGTCAGCATCGTGTTCCACTTCTGGTGGGAAATTGTAAGGTAAACCATATTCTGCTAAAATCGAATGAATCTCTGTTTCGTGGTCGCCAGGAGCGCCAAGAACAGTTGTGATTTCTCCTTCTGGATTCTTGCTTCCAGGCTTCCATTCCAGCATTTTTACGATGACTTTATCGCCGTCTTCTGCTCCATTAAAATGGTTTTTGGAAATGAAAATATCTGTATTAAGTTTCTTCTTATCCAAAACCACAAACCCGAAATCCTTGTCCGAAATCTTTTGGAAAGTTCCAACAAAAACCTCTTTTGCTCGTTCCAAAACTTCTACAACAGAACCTTCTAGTTTTTTGCCTTTGAAATTGTAAGTTACAATCAGGACTTTGTCGCCTTGTAGAGCGTCTTTCACATTTTTCTGATGGACGAAGATATCATCATTGATTCCTTCCACTTTAACATAAGCATTTCCGGATTGATTAAAATCTATAACACCTGTCAAAGTCCCTTCTATATTGAGGTTAACAATATATTTTCCTTTTTCGGTTTCTTTAATTTTCTGAGTTGCCAAGAGTCTGTGAAGTGCTTGAATTACAAGCTCTCTTTGTCTTGGATTTTTGTAATCTATACCTTCCGCAATCTGTTTATAATTGTAGATTTTGGAAGTTTTCTGATTCATAAAACGAATGATTTTCCTTCCGATATCCAGAAGTTTTTGGTCGTTTTTATGACTTGTATGTTTTTTGTTTTTCATTTGTTTCTAGTTATAATTCAACTACATTTATCAACAACAATAATAATCCCACAAATGGATTATTTTATTCAATAAATATATAATAAAAATAGGGGAGTTTTGGAAACCTTTGTATTAATTTATGGTTTCGTGAGAAAGAACTTTCTCTGTGAAATGCGTTGCAAAGATATAACTTTAAAAATAAAGCCTGTAATCTTAGCAATTACAGGCTTTTTATGCTTAGCAAAATGTGATTTTATCAACTCGGTTCTGATGTCTTCCACCTTCGAAATCTGTTGTTAGGAATTTATCTACAATCTCGAAAGCTAACTCTTTTGAAATAAATCTCGCAGGAATCGAAATCATATTCGCATCGTTATGTTGTCTTGCAAGAGAAGCAATTTCCGGCATCCAACAAAGTGCACATCTTATGTTCTGATGTTTGTTTGCCGTGATTTGAACACCATTTCCACTTCCACAAATCAAAATTCCTAATTCGTTTTCTCCATTTTCAACAGAATTTGCTGCTGGATGTACAAAGTCCGGATAGTCTACAGAATCAGTAGAGTAGGTTCCAAAATCCTGAACTTCATACTTATCTTCGAGGTATTTTTTTATTAATTCTTTGTATTCAAAACCGGCGTGGTCTGCGGCTATTGCTATCTTTTTCATTTTTATATACTTATTATTTTTAATGGTAAAATGGAATCGCTTGTCTGCGAATTCATTGTTTTTTTAATAATTCATTTATTTCAGTATAAAATTACTACATATTTTGAAATTGTTGTTACAATATTTTAATACAATTGATAATAATATTTTATATTAATTATATATATCTTAACTTAATTAATCCTATAATGTATAAAAAACAAACAATTTTCAATATTATTAATTAATATCTTATACTTTGTTAGAAATTGTTAGAAAACCTGTGGATAACTTCTTTTAAATATTTCTTTTAGTTTTTAAACAAATTTTGTAATGAAAATTGTTGACAAATATTTTAACAAAATTTTTAGAAAACTTTTATTGGAGATTCCCTTCATTTATCCGCAAGATGGTTTTGAAGAATGAGTTGATTTTACATTTATCAACAATTGTTAATAACATAATTAATCTATTGATTAAAAGAACATTAATAATGTTTAAAAAGTCTTAATTAATCTACATTTCTTGTGATAAAATATTCAAGATTTATTTATCCCCATACTCTCGTCTACAACAATATACTACATTCTTATTTTTTTTAAAAAGAAAAAAAAAGTTGTTTATGATTGTAAGAAAAGTTTGTGGAATTTTTTTGAGAATAAAATTTCCGAAAGGAGGGAATAAGTTTTAAATTTGTGAAACAAAGAGAGGAGGAGTGATTTCAAATCTCAATAAAAACCTTAAATATATTTTAAATGAAAACAATTAAAGATTTCGATTTTAAAAACAAAAAAGCTTTAATAAGAGTTGATTTCAATGTTCCTCAAGATGAGAATCTTAATGTGACCGATAATACAAGAATCGTTGCCGTAAAACCTACAGTTGATAAAATCTTGGCTGACGGTGGATCTGTTATATTAATGACACACCTTGGAAGACCAAAAGGAGAGGTGAATGACAAATATTCTCTTAAACACATTTTGAAAGAAGTTTCTAAAGTTCTTGGCCAAGAAGTGAAGTTTGTTGAAGAATCGGTAGGAGAGAAGGCTGAACAAGCTGCTGCTGAACTTCAGGCTGGAGAAATCTTATTATTGGAAAATCTACGTTTTCATAATGAAGAAGAAAAAGGTGATGAAGCTTTTGCAGAAAAGTTGTCTAAATTAGGTGAAGCTTACGTGAATGATGCTTTCGGAACTGCTCACAGAGCACACGCTTCTACAGCTGTAATTGCAAATTTCTTTCCTTCTACTAAATTTTTCGGTTTACTAATGGAAAAAGAATTAGTAGCGATTGATAAAGTTCTAAAATCTGGTGAAAAGCCTGTAACTGCGATACTTGGAGGTTCAAAAGTTTCTACAAAAATCACCATTATAGAAAATATTCTTCCTGCAATTGATAATTTGATTGTTGGTGGAGGAATGTCTTTTACTTTCATCAAAGCACTTGGTGGAAAAATTGGGCAATCTATTGTTGAAGATGATAAATTGAATCTTGCATTAGAAATTCTGGCTAAAGCAAAAGAACATAACGTAAATGTTTATCTTCCGACAGATGTTGTGATTGCTGATGATTTTAATAACGAAGCTGAAAGAAAAGTTGCTGACATTAGAGAGATTCCAGAAGATTGGCAAGGTCTGGATGCAGGTCCAAAATCAAGAGATATTTTCAATGATGTCTTGATGAATTCTAAAACTATTCTTTGGAATGGTCCAATCGGAGTTTTTGAAATGTCAAATTTTGCTGCTGGAACTAAAGCTTTAGGTGACAGTATTGCTGAAGCTACAAAATTAGGAGCTTTCTCATTAGTTGGAGGAGGAGACAGTGTTGCTTTCGTAAAACAATTTGGTTATTCTGATAAAGTAAGTTATGTTTCAACAGGAGGAGGAGCAATGTTGGAAAGCTTGGAAGGATTAGAACTTCCAGGAGTAGCTGCAATTAATAAATAGAAATTTACTTTTCCAAATAAATTTAAAAACCGACAAAAAAAATTGTCGGTTTTTATTTTCTCTATACTTGAATAAGTTTCAGTAAAAATTTTTTAAGCGATTCTCAGTGACTTTAATTGGAAATTAAAAATCATTGAAATTTTTTTTAAATTTTGTATTTATTAACAATTTTTAAACAAAATGTCTGAAAATTGGCTTTCAGAATTGTATCAAAAATCGATTTTCTATTTTTTTTCAATAATATATATCAAACTGGAAAATTCGGTGTTAAAAAGTGCTTTTACGTTAGAAATCGTTCCGTGAACTACAGCTTTTAGCCAAAAAAGAGGTGATTTCTTATATTTTTCACTCAACATCGAGATATAAAATGAATCGAGTAGGAGAGGTTTGATTTTTCTTAATTTCCAATCTGGATTTTTCGAAATCAAATTTTCCATTCCATTTTTTGAAAAATGATAGATGTGTCTCGGTACATCATACGCTGCCCAAAATTCTTTATAATGTTTCGCATCGTAAGAAGTTGGATTCGGAACGGCAATAACTAACAATCCTTTTTCTTTTAATTTTGAATGAAAAATATCTAACATTTCTTTCTGATTTTCGATGTGTTCGAAAACGTGCCATAAACTAATTGCATCTAAACTTTGATTTTCAATTGAATTTAAATCATCAATTATTTTAGCTTTTGAGATCTTATTAATTGCTGCATTTCTAGCATTTGAATTTGGTTCATATCCAAAAGTATGAAAATCATTTTCAATATATTTAACAAATTCTCCGGCACCGCAACCATAATCTAAAACATTTGAACCTTTTTTAATTCTATCTACGAGAATATTTTTCTTGTATTGAAGATTAAAAGACTGTAGAAATTTATAAAGTTTTTCTTTTAAACTTCCCGAATCCTGATGATGCGAAATATAATCTTCACTTTCATAATATCTTGAAATATTAGAAGGAATAGGGGAGGTTTTGAAAACTCCTTTTGTTTCTGTTTCTACAATTTCAAATTCTTCTTGTGTAAGAAAGTGGTCTTTAATTTTCATAAATTAATTCAAAGTTTTTAAACAAAAAGAACAATGAAAAATAACATTGTTCTTTGTAATGTTTCACGTGGAACATTTATAATTTTATCTTCCCAAGTATATTAAAAGTACATTAATATCTGCTGGCGAAACACCACTGATTCTTCCTGCTTGTGCAATAGTTTTAGGTTTTACTTTGCTCATTTTTTGTTTAGCTTCAGCTGAAAGAGAAGTGATTTTAGAATAATCAAAATCTTCAGGAATTCTAATAGTTTCTAATCTATTCAGTTTAGCCACATTTTCCTTTTCTTTCTCTATGTAACCTTTGTATTTGATATTGATTTCTGCCTGTTCTCTTACTTCATCTTTGTAAGTTGATGCTACATCTTTTATTGCCTCAATTGCTTCTAATCTTTCCAAAGTCATATTAGGACGAGTCAAAATTTGAGCAGCTCTGTAAGCTTGATCAACAGGAGAGGATTCAATGGTTTCAAGAATTGGATTAATAATTCCTGGTTTAAGAGAAGTTTCTCTAAGGAAAGTCTCTAATTCTTCACTTTTTGCTATTTTTTCTTCAACTTTTCTAAGTCTGTTTTCCTTAGCTAAACCAAGGTTGTAAGCTTTTTCAGTTAATCTGATATCCGCATTATCTTGTCTCAATAGCAATCTATATTCAGCTCTGGAAGTGAACATTCTGTAAGGTTCTTCAGTTCCTTTTGTAATTAAATCATCAATTAAAACACCTATATAAGCTTCATCTCTATTCAAAATAAATTCTCCTTTGTCGTGAACTTTATTATGCGCATTGATTCCTGCAATTAAACCTTGTCCTGCAGCTTCTTCATAACCCGTTGTTCCATTGATTTGACCAGCGAAATAAAGGTTTTCAACCAGTTTTGTTTCTAATGTGTGGTTTAGTTGGGTAGGAGGGAAGTAATCGTATTCTATGGCATAACCAGGACGGAAAACTTTTACATTTTCGAAACCTGGAATATGTTTCATCGCTTTGATTTGAACATCTTCTGGAAGAGAAGAACTGAATCCGTTAACGTAGATTTCCACAGTTTTCCAGCCTTCTGGTTCTACAAATAATTGATGTCTGTTTCTCTCAGCAAAACGGTTAATTTTATCCTCAATACTTGGACAATATCTTGGACCTAAACTCTGAATAGTTCCATTAAACATCGGACTTCTGTCAAATCCTTCACGTAAAATATCGTGTACAGTTTCGTTGGTATAAACGATATGACAGCTTAATTGTTTGGTTAACTTAGGTGTGTCTAAATAACTGAATTTCTGAGGATTTTCATCGCCTTTTTGTTCTTCCATTTTGGAATAATCTAGACTTCTTCCGTCCACTCGAGGAGGAGTTCCAGTTTTCATTCTACCAGCTTCAAAACCTAAAGAAACTAATTGTTCAGTAATTCCAAAAGCTCTTGGTTCTCCCATTCTTCCACCGCCTAATTGTTTGTCTCCAACGTGAATCAATCCATTCAGGAAAGTTCCGTTCGTTAAAACAACAGATTTAGCTTTAATTTCGATTCCAAGAGAAGTTATAACACCTGCAACTTTGTTATTTTCGATGATGAGTTGCTTTACCATATCTTGGAAAAAGTCAAGATTTGGCGTGTTTTCTAATGCTAAACGCCATTCTTCTGCAAACATCATTCGGTCATTTTGTGTTCTTGGAGACCACATTGCAGGACCTTTGGAGAGATTCAGCATCTTGAACTGGATTGCAGATTTGTCGGCAACAATGCCAGAATAACCGCCCATTGCATCTATTTCTCTTACAATTTGTCCTTTTGCAATTCCTCCCATTGCTGGATTACAGCTCATTTGTCCAATGGTTTGCATATTCATTGTAACAAGGAGCGTTTTTGAACCAAGATTGGCAGCAGCAGCAGCAGCCTCGCAACCTGCGTGACCAGCTCCAACTACAATTACGTCGTATATTTCGCTTATCATATTCTATATTTTAAAGGTAATGTTTCACGTGGAACATTGACCATAATATTGGAACTAGCCCCGATTGACTCAATATTATTTAATTATTTTTTTATTGAATCGTCGAAGCTCATCCTTAGCTTTGTAGCGGTTACCCCGCAACTAGCTTTGGAAAAAGCATTGGCGTGAGGAGTATGAGCGGAAAGCGGGATTAAGCTCCTAAAAATTTTTAAATTGATTGATATAAAAATCTTCTTTTGCTCGCATTTGTGTTTGTTCTTCCTCGGTTTTATCCTTGTATCCGCAAAGATGAAGAATCCCGTGAGCCAAAACGCGATTGAATTCTGATTCAAAGTTTTGAGATAGGGTAGAGGCGTTGTCAAAAATGCGCGGCAAAGATACGAAAATATCTCCCGAAATGGTTTTTCCCTTCACATAGTCAAATGTGATGATGTCGGTGTAATAATCGTGGTCGAGATAATCCTGATTGACCTTGAGAAGATATTCGTCGTCACAAAAGATATAATTGATTTCGCCGAGCTTCTTGTTCTCTGTTTGAATCAGGTTTTCTAGCCATTCAGAAGTTTTTGAATGGATTTCTACTTTGTCAATTTCTTCAAAAAAATAGTTTATCATATTTTTAAAACCAATGTCCTAAGATGACACTGAAAACGCCTTTATGTTTGTTAAGAGATTTACTGAAATTGATTTTTATCTGTCCAAATGGAGATTTGTAACCTGCAGTCAATCCAAGTGAACTATAATTAAGTTTTGCAGCTTCTTCGAATTTGATGGAGCTAAACATATTTGCTAAACTGAAATTACCAACTAAGAAATAGTTTTTACCAAATCTCAACTGAAAATCATTGGAAGCTATGAAAATATTATTATCAGTTAAAGAGCCGAATTGATAACCTCCAAATCTTTTGAAATTGACAATAGATTGTTCAAAAATTCCACCGACTCTATATTGATAAAAAGAAGGTAAAGTTTCTTCACCTATCGTGATTCCTCCATAAAGATTCAAACGGTAAGTGAACATCTTTGAAATAGAGAAATTCATTTTGATATCTGCTTTTATAGTAATTGGTTTTTTCTCTAATTCTGAATTGAAAAGGTCTATAATTTTTCCTTCTGCATTTAGGTAAAATCCTTTTGTTGGAAAATCTTTATCATTTTGAGTATCGCTTTTCAGAAATAGATATGGATTAAGGTACTTTTCTATGTTTTTGTTGGTACCGTTTCTTTCACTTTCAAAATAATCGTGGCTCAAACCTCCGCCAATTGCAAATTTATCTTTCCAAACAGATTGTAAAAAGACCTCATTTCTAAACCAATCCCAAGTTTCTGTGGTATTATTATCAAAGTTTTTGAGGTCAAAAGTCATCCCTGTAGAATAAATTCCAAAACCTGGAATGTAACCGTTATCAATAAAATAATTAAAATAATATCTAGGATTATCTCCAATCACAACATCTAATGACAAGTTTGAATTTCTAAAAAGAAGACGTTTCGCAGAATAATTAAGTAACAATCCTGTCTTAAAAACTTCGTCATAATGAAGTCCAAATTTCAAAAAATGGCGAGAATCGTCTTCGGTTACATATAATTTAAGATAACTTCCATTATTTTCCTGAACGATGTCGTAATTGATAAATTTATAATTGTTGGTTGCATACAGTTTATCAATCATCTTATTGATGCTTCCATAAGTCTGCATAGAAGGCAAAGTAAGCCCCATTTTTCCACGAACATAGTTGGACTTATAAATTCTGCCATTTTCCACCACAAGACTGTCTATTTTGTAAACGCTGGAATAGATTTGATTGATAGAAGACCTTACTCTTTGGAAATGACGTTTGGGTAATTCGTTTAAAATATCAACATATTTTTGAGCTTCTACATAACCGCTGTCAAGGATTTTTCGTTTGTCATCGTAACTTGTAGCAGTCATTCCTGTGAGGTTCGGTTTGATATTGATATCGGTGTATTTATATTGATTTTTCGTTTCTTTTTGAATCCCGAAGTCGATAATTTGATTAAGGATAGAAATAATATTGTTAAGGTTTCCACGCTTTGCTAAAGGTTGATTAAGGTCAACGCCAATCACGATATCAATTCCTTTATCTTTCAGAGGTTTTGAAGGAAAATTAACTGTCATTGCGCCGTCAACATAAAGACTATCTCCAATTTTTACAGGGTCTAAAAGCGAAGGAAAAGCAGAGCTAGCCATAATAGATGAAACCAAATCTCCCTTTTCAAAAATCTTCATTTCACCACTTTCAAGATTGGTTCCAATACACATAAAAGGAATAGGAAGTTTGGAAAAATCATCAATATTGGAAACATTTCTAAGCAATTCTTTCAACATATAAACATTTCTCTGTCCTGTACTAATGGAAGAAGGAAAAGAAATTTTTCCATTTTTAAAAGGAACTGTGAACAGATATTTGTCAACATTTTTATTGAAAAAACTCGTTTCCTGTCTTGTTTTAGTCTCCGTTATCAAAGAATAGAAATCCGTATCCATAACGATTTTCTCAATATCTTTACCTGTGTAGCCGGAAGCGTATAAACCGCCGACAATCGCACCCATACTTGTTCCAGAAATATAATCGATTTTAACACCTAGAGAATCCAAAACTTTCAGAACTCCAACGTGAGTGAAACCTTTTGCGCCTCCTCCAGAAAGCGACAAACCAATCTTAGGATTTTTTGGAATGACAAGATTTTCTTTTACCTGAGGATAACTCATCAGATAAGCTAAAAATGAAATCAGATAAAAGAGTTTCTTAATCATTTGCTAATTTTTTATATAGATTCTTTTGACTCTCGGAGAAATCGAAGTTAATACTTCATAAGTAATTGTACCACAATATTTTGAAAATTCTTCAAGAGTAGGATTTGAATTAAAAATCGTTACAGAATCGCCTTCTTTTGCAACAACATTATCCACATCAATCATCATCATATCCATACAAATACTCCCGACAATTGGACTGAGTTTATTATTAATCCCAACATTTCCAACTTTATTTCCAATCAATCTTGGAATTCCATCAGCATAACCAACGGGGATTGTCGCAATTTTGGTATCGTGTTCAGCTTTGAATCTTCTGCTATAACCAACCGATTCTCCAGTTTTTACTTCCGAAATTTGAGAAATTACAGTTTTAAAACTAACCGAATGTTGAAGTTGTTTTTTAATTTCAGGATTTGATGTTTCTCCAATCATTCCAATTCCAATTCTTACCATATTGTATTGATAATCAGTATAATTGGTAATTCCCGAGGAATTAAGAATATGTCTGATTGGCTGATAACCCAATTTATCAATCAAATAACTTGAATTTTTTTCAAATGTCTTTAATTGATTCAAAGTAAATTTTTTTTCTTCAGGTATATCAGATGAAGATAAATGACTGAAAATACTCTGAACTTTTACATTCATTAAGTTTAATTTTTCAGTTAATTCATCTAATTCAAAATCCTTAAAACCAAGACGATGCATTCCTGTTTCCAATTTGATATGAATCGGATATTTCTGTTGATTTCCAGATTTTATCAATTGTTCATTGAATAATTCTAAAACCCGAAGACTGTAGATTTCCGGTTCCAGATTATATTCTATAACGCTGTCGTAGCTGTGCTGTTCAGGATTCATCACAATAATTGGCGTTGTAATTCCTTTCTTTCTTAATTCAACACCTTCGTCAGCAAATGCAACACCAAGATAATCAATATGATGATGCTGAAGGAATTCAGAAATTTCATAACTTCCTAATCCATAAGCATTTGCTTTTACCATTGCCATCATTTTGGTTTCAGGTTTTAGCAGAGATTTATGGAAATTAATGTTATGAAGAATTGCATTGAGATTGATTTCAAGAACTGTATCATGTTTTCTAAGCTCAAGAATTTCTTTGATTTTTTCAATCTCAAATTTTCTGGCACCTTTTAGAAGAATAACTTGATTTTCTAAATCATTAATTACTTTACTTTCAATGAATTGATTCGTATTATTAAAAGTAAAAGTTTCAGAATTAAATAGTTTATAAAACGAGCTAATTTCTTCACCAATCAAGAAAACTTTATCGAATTTTTGTTCATTAACCAGCTCAGAAACCTCAGAATATAATTCTTCAGAATTCTCATTAGAATCCAGAATATCTGTAAGAATCAGAGATTTTTTAGGTTTGTTATATTCGCCGATAAACTGGAAAGCAATTTTCAAAGAATCCAAATCCAAATTATAAGAATCATTGATAATCAGATTGTTTCTAATTCCTTCGATGCTTTCAAGACGCATTTCAATCGCTTTGAGTGCATCGATTTTTTCTTTGATTTGAAGATTTGAAAGTTTAAATTCTTTCAAAATTCCAATCAAAGCTAAAACATTGGTTAAAGTCGCTTCATCTCTTTGATTGATTGGCAAAGAAAATTCTTCATCAAAATATTTGATTTTAATATCCTGAGTTCGGTCATTAACATCAGAAATTATAGTAATATCATTATTAATTTTTAATCCATATGATATTAATTTTTTACTTGAGTATAATTGATTTATTAATTTGTCTGTCAATTCGTTATCAGAATTAAAAAATATTACTTCTGATTGTTTGAACAGCTTTAGTTTTTCATTAATTAATTCTTCTTCAGAACTGAAATTTGCCGAGTGAGCGGTTCCAATATGTGTCAATAATCCAATCTTTGGATGGAAAACATTTTCCTGTTTTTCCATTTCGTCAGGCTTGGAAATTCCAACTTCGAAGATTCCTAACTCGTGCTTTTTATCAATTTGTAACAATGATAATGGCAAGCCTATTTGAGAATTAAAACTTTTCGGGCTTTTAACCGTAACAAACTCATTATAAAGACATTGATAAAGCCATTCTTTCAGAATCGTTTTTCCGTTACTTCCCGTAATTCCAATCGAATTGATATCAGAATGTTCAAAATGATATTTGGCAAGCGTTTGTAAAAACTCAACGGAATTTTTTGTAATGATTTGATTGATAGAAGAATTATCAATTTTATTTTCAGTAATAATCGTATCAATTCCTTTTTCTATAACAATTTCTATATATTTCTGTCCAGAATTTTTTTTGGTGCTTATCGCAAGAAACGCAGTATTTTTTGTAGAATAAATCGTTCGGCTGTCAAACGCCAAATTTTTGATTTTGATATCTTGATTTCCAATCACTTCAGAATTGGTAATTTCTGCAATTTCTTTTGCTGTATAATTCATTTGATTTTATAAATCGTCTATTACGAATTTTTTATCTTCATCCTGATAATTGTTATATAACCGTAATATTTTCAGATATTTAGATTCTAATTTATATATCAGAGTTGTTTGTTCTGTAATCAGAAGTTTGTTATAATTTGGAAATTTTTCCAGCTTTTGGAAAGTTACTTTTTTATCCAAAATCAATCCGATTTTATGATTGAGAATATTCATAAAATTTTGATATTCCCGAAAAGTGAATCTATTCCCGATATAATCTTCTATTTGCTCAAGGTCTTGAAGAGCAAACTTAGACCACCTTATTTCCATACTTTTTCAAAAATCGTTCTTCGGAAAGTTTCATTACATCATCGTGGGAAAAATAGATTCCATTACTGAAATCTTTTTCAGCTTCTTCCAAAGTTTGTAAAAGAGAAGTTTCCGGGTCGATAATTTCCGCAATCTTGAGCAACTCTTCCGGATTGAATTTCTTTTCCTTCATTTTACGGAAAAATGTAGGTTCAGAAATCCCGCTTTTCTCAATGATAAATTTGATTTTAAAAGGAGAATTCTTCAAAATCTCATCAATCGAATTGCTTATTTTAATATAATTTTTAATTTCTAATATCATTTTGTGAGAGTTTTTACTATTAAAATTTAAACAAATTTAATTAAAATAATGATATTAATCTTTAGCTTTCAAAACTTCATCCACAAAAACTCTTCTGCTCACTGCATCATAAGCTTCGGTTTCTCCAAGTTCCACCAATTCCTTTCCTGCAGAAGTTCTCATCGAATAATTGGCAAGATTTCCGGTTCTTTTACAAATGGCGTGCACTTTGGTCACATATTCTGCAGTTGCCATCAGATTTGGCATTGGTCCAAAAGGACGGCCAAGAAAATCCATATCCAATCCGGCAATCACAACTCGTATTCCGTTGTTTGCTAATTGATTGGCTACGTCAACAATGCTTTCATCAAAAAACTGTGCTTCATCTATCGCAACAACATCACAATTAGAGCCCAACAAAAGAATCTCGGAAGGACTTTCCACAGCTGTACTTCGGATTTTCGTCTGATTATGCGAAACGACATCTTCATCAGAATATCGCGTATCAATTTTCGGTTTGAAAATCTCGACATTCTGGCCAGCCATTTCTGCGCGACGAAGTCTTCTGATCAGTTCTTCCGTCTTTCCGGAGAACATAGAACCGCAGATAACTTCCATCCAACCGCTTTGTTTGGAATGATTAATTGTATTTTCTAAAAACATTATTAATTTAGCAAAAAATTGTTTTAAAATTATAAAAGAAAAACTTGATGAAACCTTTTTGGGAACAAAATTGTTCTTAAATTTATAAGCATCAAATTTAAGTAAAAATTAATAAGATATATTATGCAAAATTGGCGGGAATCATACGATAAAGTTTTCGAAGAGATAAAGAATCTTTTGTCAGAATTATCAAAATCTGATACTTACGAAGATATTTTGATGAAGGAAAATGAAATCAATCAGTTATATCAAAAATTTTCTTTTCTTAAAGTTTCTCAGAATTTTGAGTTTTCGTCAACTGAAATTGAACCTTTGCAAATTATTGAAAATCAATTAACAAACTCTGATTCAAATTTAATTTCTGTAGAAGATTTTGAAGAAGAAAATAAAGTGGCGGAAATTGTAGTTGAAGAAACAGAAGTTCACGATATTTTTGATGACGTTCCGGAAGTAGAAGAAGTTCATTCTTTTGAAGAAATTGATGCTCAAGAAGATTTGGTTGAAGAACCGGTTTTGGAAAATGAAGCTTTAAATGAAATCGTTGAAGTTCAAAATGAAGAACAAATAGAGGAAGTAATTTCTGATATTTTGACTCCAATCAATGTGACGGAAGAAATTATCAATGAATCTCAAGAAACAATTGAAGCTGAAACTCCTGAAGAAATTCTTTTGGAAGAACCAACGGAGAAATTGGAACCAATGCAAGACAGTCAGTTTTCTTTTGCAATGACAAAAGAACAACCAATTGCTCAAGTTTCAAATGATGATTACGAAGCTCGATTAGCAGAAAAAGAAGCTAAGTTGAAAGAACTTGAGGAAAATAGAAGAAAAATTGTAGAGTTTTCGAAAGAAAATACCCAACCTAAAGAAAAAACTCAGGAAGTTTACGAATCTCAAACTCAAGAAGAATCTCACGATAAGAAATTCAAATTGGCTCATATCAAAGGTTTGAAAATTGCAAAATCTTTGTTTGATGATGACCATTTGGAGGAGGAAGAAAAACCTGTTCCGGTTCAAACCTCCGGAAGTCTTCTGAAAAATAATGTGCCGACAGATTATATGGAGGCACCGAAACCAAAACCGGAATTCAAGCTTGATTTGAATGACAGAATTGCTTTTTCTCAACATCTTTTCGGAGGAAGTCAAAGTGAACTAAATCAAGTAGTTGCTGTTCTAAATTCTTTTACTTCTGTTGAAAAAGCTCAGGAATTTTTGAGCGATATCTATTACGAAAGAGATTGGAAAAAGGCAGATTCTTACGCGCAGAGATTGTGGACTTTGGTTGAAAATAGGTTTTTGTAGATTGTTGTATCCAAATACACTTCCTGTTTAGAAAATAACTCACAACAAAATTGAAAAAAATAAATGAGTCAAAGTATTGCTGGAATATGTGTCAATAAAGGATTTGATATTGATGGTTTTGATTTGGGAGAAGATCTTGAATTTCTATGGCAATTTCAAAAAAAAGTTTCTCCTGAAATCGCATTTGAAAAAAATAAAAAAGAAAAGTTCTATGATGTTTGTTTCTTAGAAAATGCAACTTTAATTCTAACCGAATTGGAAACAGGAATGTGGGGACGAACTTCTAAAAAATATGAAGTTTTTTCTTTTGTTATCCAAGAATCTACAATGAGTTTTAGTTTTAAATGGAGTTTAAATTCTGATTTTGAACAAAGATATTTCCGTGTTGAAAATAATAGTATTGATGAAGAAGTTTCTGGTGGAGAAAAATTAGCTATTGAAAATTTGTATGAAGATTATACAGAATTGATAGAAGCACAAATAAAAGA
The DNA here is from genome assembly GCF_032055105.1 of Epilithonimonas sp. Classification (GTDB taxonomy): domain Bacteria; phylum Bacteroidota; class Bacteroidia; order Flavobacteriales; family Weeksellaceae; genus Epilithonimonas. The sequence continues at coordinate 150,359 of NZ_DAMBRK010000007.1, read as the reverse complement.
AACAACAGGATTCTCACTTAAAGATTTTTCAGATAAAGAATTTTACAGATTCAAATGGGTGGGTTGGGAAGTTTTATCAAAAGATATTGATTATGTTTTAAGAAGTGGATATTTCTACAAGTATTTTGGAGGAGAATTGATTGCAAATTATACTCAAGAAGACCAAATAAGACTTTTTGAATTATTTCATAAATATGCGGTCGATAATAATATAGACGTTTATCATTATATGACTTATGGTAACTCTGAAGGAATAATGCCTGTAGAAACTATATTCAAAACAAATTATCACGATGTAATAAAAATATTGCTCAAGAATCCTGAAACAGAATTGGTTGTAAAAAAACATTACACAAAAAATCAATTAGATTGGTTGTTTTGTATACATCAAAATGATGAAAAAAGATATAATGAAATACTTAATGACCATTTAAAGATTGAAGAAAATATTATTTTGAGTGAGATATTTCAAGAAAAAAAATCAAAGAAAAAATTGAATAAATGGTGGGAGTTTTGGAAATAAATATATTTAAAAAGTAGATGAGTGGTATTCTTTATTTTGTTCCAACACCCGTTGGAAATCTGGAAGATATGACTTTCCGAGCTGTGAAAGTTCTGAAAGAAGTGGATTATATTTTGTGTGAAGATACAAGAACTTCTGGTGTTCTTCTAAAACATTACGAAATATCTAAACCTTTGAAATCCTATCATTTACATAACGAACATCAAGCTACACAAAAAGTAATTGATGACCTCAAAAATGGTCAAAATATTGCTATCATTACCGATGCAGGAACTCCAGGAATTTCCGACCCAGGTTATCTTTTGGCAAAAGCTTGTGCGGATGAAAATTTGGAAATGATTTGCCTTCCTGGCGCAACAGCGTTGATTCCAGCGCTTGTAGTTTCCGGATTACCAAATAATGAGTTTCTTTTTGCAGGATTTCTTCCTCAAAAAAAGGGAAGACAAACAAAATTGAAACAATTGGCTGAAGAGAAAAAGACAATCGTTCTTTACGAAAGTCCACATAAAATCAATACAACGCTTGAACAAATCAAAGAATTTTTTGGAGAAGAAACTAGAGCGAGTTTAAGTCGGGAAATTTCCAAAAAATTCGAGGAAACTAAACGTGGGACAATCAATGAGTTAATTGAATTCTCGAAAAGCAAAACTTTAAAAGGTGAAATTGTTCTGATTGTGAATAATTCATAATGAAAAATTACAAACTAGGTCAATACGAAATTGAAGATTTAGAATTTGCTTTGTCAGATTTTGAGAAGCAATATGGAATTCATTTTAATCAAGATGAATTGAATTCTATTGAATGTGTTGAACAATTAACAGAAGCCATTTCAAATAAATTTGATTATGAAAGTTCTAGTGATTGTACTAGTCAACGAGCTTTTTACAAATTGAGAAATGTTCTGAATAAATTGAATACTGGAAATCAAAATATCAAACCGGATTTGGAATTGGCAGAATTAATTCCAAGAAAAGGCAGAATTCAGAAAGTAAAAGAAATTGAAACAGAATTAGGATTCGAACTTAATGTTCTCCAGCCAAAAAATTGGATTTTTTATTCGGCAATTTTTTTGTGGATAGGAGTAATTTTATTGTTTTTTTTCCACTTCTTTTATGCCTTAATTTTAGCGATTTTTAACTACTATTTTTTTGGTTTCATCTTTAAAAAAGGAAAGGAATTTAAAGTATCAACTGTTGAAGAACTCGTTAATAAAATTGTTATGGAAAATTATTTTAGAGTCAGAAGAACTTCAAATACAATTAATAAAATTGAGTTTAAAAAAGTAGTTTTAGAATGGTTTTCCGATAGAATGGATATGGATAAAGAAGAACTAAAATCTGCAAAGTTCATTTAAAGTATTATTTTTGCCATAATAAAATTAGAAAACATTATAAAAATATATGGGATTACTACAAGGTAAAGTTGCAATCATCACTGGAGCAACGCGTGGAATCGGAAGAGGAATTGCAGAGGTTTTTGCCAAAGAAGGTGCGAAAATCGCATTCACTTATGCCGGTTCTGTTGAAAAAGCTAAAGAATTAGAATCAGAATTAAGCAAAATAACAGAAATCAAAGGATATCAGTCAGATGCTTCGGATTATGACGCCGCTCAAAAATTGGTTGAGGATGTATTGGCAGAATTCGGAACGATTGACATTTTGGTAAATAATGCAGGAATTACAAGAGATAACTTGATGTTGAGAATGTCAAAAGAAGATTGGGATACGATTATCAAAGTTAACTTGGATTCTGTTTTCAACTTGACAAAAGCGGTTATCAAACCAATGATGAAAGCTAAATCTGGTTCTATCATCAATATGACTTCGGTTGTAGGTGTGAAAGGAAATGCAGGACAAGCAAATTATGCCGCTTCTAAAGCTGGAGCAATTGGTTTTACTAAATCTATCGCTTTGGAATTAGGTTCCAGAAACATCCGTTGCAACGCAATTGCTCCAGGTTTCATCGAAACTGAAATGACGGCAGCTTTGGACGAAAAGACAGTTCAAGGTTGGAGAGACGGAATTCCTATGAAAAGAGGAGGACAACCTGAAGACGTTGCTAATGCTTGTGTTTTCTTCGCAAGTGAACTATCTTCTTACGTTACAGGTCAGGTTCTGAATGTTGATGGAGGAATGTTGACTTAATTAAAACAATATCAATTAATTATAAGGCTTTTTGTACAGTACGCAAAAAGCTTTTTTTATAAAAAAATTATGACAATCAACGGAAAGAGTTACAATAATATTTTATTGGTTTTTGCTTTGGAATCTGAAGCAGGAAAAGAATTCGAAAATTATAACAAAGTCTTTGTAGGAATAGGAAAAGTTAAAGCGACTTATAATCTTACAAAAGCTATTCAGAAAGTAAAACCGGATTTAATTATCAATCTTGGAACTGCCGGAAGTACAACTTTTGACAGAGGAAGCGTTGTGAATTGTAGTCGTTTTATTCAGAGAGATATGGATGTCAGAGCTTTGGGTTTTCAGAAGTTTGAAACACCGCTTTCTGGTGAACCTGTTGTTATGGAGTATGGTTTAAATGTCGAAAGTCTCCCAAATGGAATCTGCGGTTCTGGCGACCAATTCGAAATGGAGCATATTAATCCAGAATATAATGTCATCGATATGGAAGCTTTTGCGCTTGCGAAAGTTGCAGAATATGAAAAAATCGATTTTCTATGTCTGAAATATATTTCTGACGGCGCAGACGGAAATGCAGCCGACGATTGGACACAAGAGGTCAAAAAAGCATCGATTACGTTGAAAAGAGAACTAGACAATCTTTAAATAATAAAAAAAGGAACTCAAAACTGAGTTCCTTTTCCTTTTTCATTAATATCTAAGTTTTATTTCAAACTCTCAAAACTACGTTTGATAAAATCCGTCAATTCTTTTCCTTTCAAAAGATTCTGAGATAATTTTGCCAAATCCAAAGCCTGATTAATCATCACATTTTTCTCATCAGCATTATCTTTTTTCAGTAATTCCTCAGCGAAATTCGAATTAGAATTCACCACCAAATTATACATCTCCGGGAAACCGCCCATTGCGAACATTCCGCCACCGCCAGTTGCCTGCATATCTTTCATTCTTCTAAAAAACTCCGGCTGAGTTAACGTAAACGGAGCATCTGTAGAGTCCAAATCTTCCAATTGAACCGTAAACTTCGTATCATTAATCGATTCCTCGATTTCTTTCTTCAATGTTTCTTTATCCGAATCATTTAGTTTAGAAATTTTCGGCTCATCTTTTTTGATTAAGTTATTGATATGGTCTGCATCAACTCTCGCAAAAGAAACATTCTCTTTCGAAGATTCCAATTTCTGGATTAGATGCGGAACAATTGGAGAATCCAGCAATAAAACGTCATAACCTTTTTCTTTCGCAGATTCTATATAGCTGTGTTGTTCGTCAGCGTTATTCGCATAAAGAATTACTGTTTTTCCGTCTTTATCTGTTTGAGTTGGTTTGATTTTCTCAATCAATTCATCCCAAAGATAATAGTTGTTATCCGTCGTTGGATAAAGTGCAAACTTGTCAGATTTTTCATAGAATTTATCTTCCGAAATCATTCCGTATTCGATAACGATTTTGATATCATTCCATTTCTGATTATAATCTTCACGATTTTCATTGATTAACGAAACCATTTTGTCCGCAACTTTTTTCGTGATGTAAGAAGAGATTTTCTTCACTGCACCGTCAGCTTGAAGATAAGAACGGGAAACATTCAACGGAATATCCGGTGAATCAATCACACCTCTCAACAACATCAAGAAGTCAGGAACAATTCCTTTCACCTCATCCGTCACAAACACCTGATTTTGATACAATTGAATTTTATCTTTCTCGATATTCAGGTTGTTACCCAATTTCGGAAAGAACAAAACGCCTGTCAAATTGAACGGATAATCTACATTCAAATGGATATGAAACAAAGGCTCTTCAAACTGCATCGGATACAATTCTCTGTAGAAATTGTTGTAATCCTCATCTTTCAGTTCAGACGGCGATTTTGTCCAAGCCGGATTCGTGTTATTGATGATGTTGTCAACTTCAATGGTTTCCGGTTTCGCATCTTCAGCAGAACCTTCCGGCAAAGGCAAAGTCTCGGTTTTTGTCCCGAATTTAATCGCAACTTGATTGAATTTGTTATACTTTGTCAACAATTCACGAATTTTAGATTCCTCCAAAAACTCAGTCGAATCTTCTGCAATATGAAGCACAATTTCAGTTCCTCTGTCAGATTTTTCAGCTTCTTCAAGCGTATATTCCGGACTTCCGTCGCAAATCCAACGAACCGCTTTACTATCTTCTTTATAAGATTTAGTCAAGATTTCAACTTTCTCTGCCACCATAAATGCCGAATAAAATCCAAGACCAAAATGTCCGATAATTCCAGCATCTTTCGCTGAATCTTTATATTTTTCAAGGAATTCCTCAGCACCTGAAAATGCCACTTGGTTGATATATTTCTCAACTTCTTCACCAGTCATCCCGATTCCTTGATCTTTGATAGTCAGTGTTTTCGCATCTTTATCAATTTTTACTTCGATGATTGGATTTCCGTATTCAACCTTCGCTTCACCAATTGTCGTAAGGTGTTTCAGCTTCGTCGTCGCATCCGTTGCATTAGAAATTAACTCACGTAGAAAAATCTCGTGGTCGCTGTAAAGAAACTTTTTGATGAGCGGAAAAATATTTTCCACCGACACATTAATACTTCCTGTTGCCATATTATATTATTTTTTGTTTTTTATTAAAATTTGAAAGACAAATCTCAAAAAAAAGACCATCCAAAAATTAATGACAAATTGTCGCTTGAAATTAAAAACTCTAAACCTAAAAGTCTTCGACTCCGCTCAGACTGACATTGCTGAAAATGAAACCATAGTATTAGACTTGTCACACTGAGCGGAGTCGAAGTGTTTTTTCTTAAAATAAAACTTTTGATGGGTTTTTACGCCTTTGCGAACCTTAAAAATATTTTCAATATTGGAAAAAAAATTTTGCGTGCTTTGCTTTCAAAAATTACAGTAGCTTATATGATAAATTTGACTTCGTCAAATCTTTGCGCCTTAAAACATAGAATCATATAAAACCCTTTTGTGCCTTTGCGTTTAAAATCCAAGCCGAGCATAAACCAAAAATCCTTACATTTACTTTCATCAACAAAAAGCAATAATGCGTCATAAAATAAAAACCCAAAACCCTGATTTTAAGAATATTAAATTCAATTCTAATTCAGAAAATTACACTTTTGAAAAAGACGGTTTGGAGTTAAAATCAAAATACAGTGCAGAAGATGTAAAAAACGAAAGCATCAAAAATGGGTCTGCCGGAATTGCGCCTTTTCTTCGAGGTCCATATTCTACAATGTATGTTCAGAAACCTTGGACCATTCGCCAATACGCAGGGTTTTCCACAGCCGAAGAATCTAATGCTTTTTACAGACGAAACCTTCAAGCTGGACAAAAAGGACTTTCGGTAGCTTTTGATTTGGCAACACACAGAGGTTATGATTCCGACCACGCAAGAGTCGTTGGCGATGTCGGAAAAGCAGGTGTTGCGATTGATTCGGTTGAGGATATGAAAATCCTTTTCGACCAGATTCCATTGGATGAGATTTCGGTTTCAATGACAATGAATGGTGCAGTTTTACCGATTTTATCTTTTTACATTGTCGCTGCTGAAGAACAAGGTGTTTCTCAGGATAAACTATCCGGAACTATTCAGAATGATATTTTGAAAGAATTTATGGTTCGGAATACTTATATCTATCCGCCAACACCATCAATGAAAATCATCGCCGATATTTTCGAATACACTTCCAAAAACATCCCGAAATTCAACTCGATTTCTATTTCGGGTTATCATATGCAGGAAGCTGGAGCAACGCCGGTTTTGGAAATGGCTTATACTTTAGCCGACGGATTAGAATATGTAAGAACCGGAATCAAAGCCGGAATGAACGTTGACGATTTCGCTCCGAGATTATCCTTTTTCTGGGCTATCGGAATGAATCATTTTATGGAAATCGCCAAAATGCGCGCAGCTCGTTATATTTGGGCAAATCTCCTAACACAATTCAATCCTCAAAATCAAAAATCCTTAGCTTTAAGAACTCATTCTCAGACTTCTGGTTGGAGTTTGACGGAACAAGAACCTTTCAATAATATCACAAGAACTGCCATTGAAGCGTTATCTTCTGCTTTAGGCGGAACTCAATCCTTACACACGAATGCTTTGGATGAAGCGATTGCCTTACCAACAGATTATTCAGCAAAAATCGCCAGAAACACCCAAATCATTCTTCAACAGGAAAGCGGAATCTGCGACGTTGTTGACCCAATGGGCGGAAGTCACTTAGTCGAATCACTAACACAGCAAATGATTGACGAAGCAATGAAATACATAGATGAGGTTGAAAAAGAAGGAGGAATGACAAAAGCCATTGAAGCAGGAATCCCGAAAATGAGAATCGAGGAAGCCGCAGCAAGAAAACAAGCAAAAATCGATAGCGGAGAAGAATTCATCATCGGAGTTAATTCCTTCAAATCCAATCTAAAACAAACCGACATAGATATTCTCGACATTGATAACACAGAAGTCCGCCGAAAACAAATCGAAAGATTAGAAAGAATAAAAGCTGAACGTAACACCGAGGCGGTCAGCCAAATTTTGGATGAAATTAGAAGTTGTGCAAAAACAGGAAATGGAAATCTTCTTGAACTTTGTATAGAAGCGGCAAGAAGAAGAGTAACACTTGGAGAAATGAGCGATGCAATGGAAGAAAGTTTCGGACGTTACAAAGCCAATATCAGAACTATTTCAGGAGTTTACGCTATGAATGCAGGAAAAAACGAATACTTTGAAAAAGCTGTTTCTCTAAGCCAGAAATTTGAAGATGCGGAAGGAAGACGACCGAGAATTATGGTGGCTAAAATGGGTCAAGACGGTCACGACCGTGGTGCAAAAGTCGTAGCAACTGCATTTGCAGATATGGGTTTTGATGTGGATGTTGCACCGTTGTTCCAAACTCCGGAAGAAGTCGCAAAACAGGCGGTGGAAAATGACATCCATATTTTAGGTGTTTCTTCTTTAGCGGCTGGTCACAAAACACTCGTTCCGCAAGTTGTGGACGAACTGAAAAAACTCGGTGCAGACGATATCACCATTGTTGTTGGTGGTGTAATTCCCCAACAGGATTATGAGTTTTTATACGCTAATGGTGCCGATTTTATCTTCGGTCCCGGGACTAATTTGCCCAAATGTGCGGTTGACATTTTGGAGGAATTTTTAAACTAAAATTTTACGAGAAAATAAAATGTAGAATAAAAAATTTTAGATACTATTCAAAATCTATTTTTGGAACGGGAAAAATTAAAATTTAAACCTTGTTTTTTTACATATTATGTTAAAACTAATTTAAAAAGAAGTTATTGATTTTTCGTAAATTTGCAAGTCTTTTAGATAAATCATCAATCTAACATTTAAATTATAATATGTTACCAAAAATAAATCCCCTTCAGACTTCCGCTTGGAAAGCTCTTGACCAGCAATTTGCAAACAATGATTTTGAACTTAGAACTTTGTTCCAGTACAATCCAAACCGTTTTCAGGAGTTTTCGTTAGAAACAGAAAACTATCTTTTTGATTATTCTAAGAATTTGGTTGATGCTAAAACTTTAGAATTATTGTTACAGTTGGCAGAAGAATCACAATTGAAGGAAGCAATTGGCAAAATGTTTTCTGGTGACAAAATCAACGAAACTGAGGGAAGAGCAGTTCTTCACACCGCTTTGAGAGATTTTTCTGATAAGGAGATTTTGGTTGACGGCGAAAATATCAAACCTGCAATCAAAAAGGTTTTGGATCATATGAAAGCTTTTTCGGAATCCGTAATTTCTGGTTCTCACAAAGGTTTCACTGGCAAGGAAATCACGGATGTGGTGAATGTAGGAATCGGAGGTTCTGATCTTGGACCAGTGATGGTTTGCTCTGCTTTAAAACATTTTAAAACAAGACTGAATGTTCATTTCGTTTCCAATGTGGACGGAAATCATATGGCAGAAGTTGTTAAAGATCTTAATCCTGAAACAACTTTGTTTATTGTTGCCTCTAAGACTTTTACGACTCAGGAAACAATGACCAATGCCAATTCTGCAAAAAAATGGTTCTTGAAATCCGGTGCTAAAAATGAAGATGTTGCAAAACATTTCGTAGCATTATCAACCAATATTGAGGCGGTTAAAAAATTCGGAATTGCGGAAGAGAATATCTTCGAATTTTGGGATTGGGTTGGCGGTCGTTACTCGCTTTGGAGTGCAATCGGATTAAGTATTGTCTTGTCTGTTGGTTATGAAAATTTCGAACAGTTATTGAAAGGAGCAAACGATACAGATGTTCATTTCCAAACTAAAGATTTTAAAGAAAATGTTCCTGTTTTGATGGGCGTTTTGGGTGTTTGGTATCGTAATTTCTATGCTGCTGGAACTTATGCAATTTTGCCTTATTCTCAATATCTTGATCGTTTCTCTGCTTATCTTCAGCAAGGTGATATGGAAAGTAACGGGAAATCTGTTGACAGAAATGGCGAATTCGTGGAATACGAAACAGGGCCAATCATTTGGGGAGAACCGGGAACTAATGGTCAACACGCTTTTTATCAATTAATTCATCAGGGAACAGAATTAATTCCTGCAGATTTCATCGCTTATGCTAAATCTTTAAATGAAGTTGGTGAACATCAGGATATCTTATTAGCGAATTATTTTGCACAAACAGAAGCTTTAGCATTTGGAAAAACAGAAGATGAAGTTTTTGCTGAATTAAGATCATCTGGCAAATCAGAAGAAGAAATTGAAAAGTTGTTGAATTACAAAATATTCGCTGGAAATACACCAACCAATTCTTTCTTGTTTAAGGAATTGACTCCATTCACATTAGGACAATTAATAGCTTTATACGAACACAAGATTTTTGTTCAAGGTGTGATTTGGAATATCTTTAGTTTTGACCAATTTGGTGTAGAATTAGGAAAAGTATTAGCGGGAAAAATCCTTCCAGAATTGGAAGCTGAAGGTCAAGTTGAAACGCACGACAGTTCAACCAACGGTTTGATTAATTTTTATAAATCAAATCGATAAAATATAAAAGTGGAGTGTTGGGAAAGGAGCACTTCACTTTTTTCAAATAAATCTAAAAAGTAAAAAGAAAGAAAAATGGCACAAATTCTAGATGGACTGAAAGTGTCCAAAGAGGTAAAAGCTGAGATCAAAGAAGAGGTTCAGAAGATTCTTGCCAACAAAAGAAGAGCGCCACATTTGGTCGCAATTTTAGTTGGTAACAATGGAGCAAGCAAAGCTTATGTCAATAGCAAAGTGAAAGATTGTGAAGAAGTTGGATTCAGTTCTTCATTGATCAAATTTCCAAGCACAGTTTCAGAATCAGAGTTATTGGAGAAAATCGATGAGTTGAATAAGTCAAAAGATGTAGACGGATTTATCGTTCAGTTGCCTTTGCCAAAGCAAATTGATCAGGAGAAAATCATTATGGCAATTGACCCGAGAAAAGATGTGGATGGTTTTCATCCAGAGAATTTTGGTAAAATGGCTTTGGAAATGGATACATTTTTACCAGCAACACCATTTGGAATTTTGACATTATTGGAACGATATAATATCGAAACCAAAGGAAAAGATTGTGTAATCATCGGTAGAAGTAGAATCGTTGGGAAACCAATGAGTATATTAATGGGAAGAAAAGATTTCCCAGGAAATTCTACAGTGACTTTGACACACTCTTACACAGAACATATAGAAGAATATACAAAAAAAGCAGACATTGTAATAACAGCGCTTGGTGATCCTAATTTCTTAAAAGGAGAGATGATCAAAGATGGAGCAGTTATCGTAGATGTCGGCATTACAAGAGTTGATGATGATTCTGAGAAAGGATATCATCTTGCAGGCGATGTAGATTTTGACAGTTGCGCAGAAAAAGCAAGTTGGATCACGCCAGTTCCTGGAGGAGTTGGACCAATGACGCGAGCAATGCTGATGAAAAATACCATCATTGCCTATAAAACGTCAGTTTATAATGACTAAAGAAGAAGAAAATATTTTATTAAAAGAAGGTAAAATGCTCCCAGTGATGGAGCATTTTTACACTATTCAAGGTGAGGGATTTCATGCTGGAAAAGCGGCGTATTTCATTCGCTTAGGTGGATGTGATGTTGGCTGTCATTGGTGTGATGTCAAGGAAAGTTGGGATCCAACGCTTCATCCATTGATGGATACTGTAGAAATTGCAGAAACCGCAGCAAAATATTGCAAGACAATTGTTCTCACAGGTGGAGAGCCATTAATGTGGAATCTTGATATCTTGACTTCAAAGTTAAAAGAGTTGGGATGTACTATTCATATCGAAACTTCTGGCGCTTATCCTATGAGCGGACATCTGGACTGGATCACGCTGTCGCCTAAGAAAACAGGACTTCCGTTAGCAGATATTTATAAAGAAGCGAGTGAACTTAAGATGATTATCTTCAATCAAAATGATTTTAAATTCGCTGAGGAACAAGCTGTTAGAGTTTCAGATTCTTGCGAACTTTATCTACAGAGCGAATGGAGCAAACGAGATGCGAATTATCCTAAAATTACAGATTTCATTTTAGAAAATCCAAGATGGAGATCTTCTATCCAAACGCATAAATATCTGAATATCCCTTAAATTTGGTTTATGCAAAGACTTCGATATTCTCGATATTTCAAGACATTTGTGATTTTACTAGATATGATTCTGGTATCATCTGTATTTGTGATTTATTATTGGAGAAACTTCGAAGTCAAATATGACTCAGAATCTGTTGAACAGAATGTTTTATCAATTCTATTGTTATGTTTTTTTTGGTTATTGCTGAGTGGAAGAACAAGGCTTTATCACATACCAAGGAATGTTACTTATACGATATATCTGGAAAGAATTCTGATCCATGTATTTTTCTTTTTTCTTGGCGTTGTAATGCTTGGAAAAGTCAGTATGAATGACTTCCTCAAAACGGAACGTTTTTATCTTGCCGGCATTTTGCTATTAGTAGTAATCCCTATTAAAAGTTTCATCTATTTTCTTTTGAAATACATCAGAAGTAAGGGGATTAACCATAGAAATGTGATGTTTATAGAAGAAGGTATTTCTTCCAATATGCTTAGGGAGATCATCAATCAGCGTAAAGATTATGGATACAGAATATACGATTATCCGCAAGGGAATTACAATTTGAATCATATTATAGAGTTCTGGAGAGATAATGGGATTCACACCATCTTTTTGCCATCTGAACACCGCCTGGAAAAACAATTTGAGAATGATCTTTTCCGCCAAGCAGAACTTAATAAAGTTAAAATTTCTTTAGTTCCTAATATTATTCAGAACGAGTTTTTTGAGTATGAGTTCAATTACATAGAAACTGTTCCGGTATTGTCTCAGGCAAAATATCCATTAGATTTTTTCACAAATGCTGCACTCAAGAGATTATTTGATTTGTTTTTTTCTTTGGTTGTTTTAATAGGAATTTGTTCTTGGCTTTTTCCAATCATTATTTTATTAATAAAATTGGATGGATCAAAAGGACCTGTATTTTTTATTCAAAAAAGATATGGCTATCACGATGAGGTTTTTGATTGTTTGAAATTCAGAACAATGAGATCTGAGAATAATACAGCTCAAAGCACAACTTCTGTTAATGATAATAGAATTACCAAAGTAGGAAAATTTCTAAGAAAAACCAGTTTGGATGAGATGCCACAATTTATAAATGTGCTTAGAGGAGATATGACAGTTGTTGGGCCAAGGCCTCATATGCTTTTGGTGGATGATTTTTATAAACCGAAAATTAGTAGATATAGTCTTAGAAGTATGGTAAAACCAGGAATTACAGGGCTGGCTCAGGTAAGTGGTTTCCGTGGGGATGAAGGAGATATGAAAGCTGGGATGAAAAAAAGAATCCTTGCAGACTCATTTTATGTTAGAAATTGGAGTTTTAGTATGGATATTGTTATCATTTTCAAAACTGCTTTTTTGGTCATAATTGGAGACAAAAATGCACGTTAAGTATTTATTAAAGAAAAGAACTAATTTTGTTTTATGTTAAAACAACTATTTACCTCTATAGGAGAATATTTTTTGCTGTTAGGAAAAGCTATCAGTAAACCACAAAAAAGAAACGTCTATATGAAACTGCTTGTAAGAGAGTTTTATGACTTGGGAGTCAATTCTTTTGGCTTGGTTTTGTTTACATCTTTCTTCGTAGGCGCGGTTGTAGCTATTCAGATGTTTAATAATTTTGATGCATCCGATTTTCCAATTCCTAATAGTTTTGTGGGATATGCAACAAAAACAGTTTTAATTTTGGAATTTTCTCCTACGATTATATCTGTAATTCTTGCAGGTAAAGTAGGCTCTTACATTGCCTCTAGTATTGGAACAATGCGTGTTACAGAACAAATTGATGCATTGGATATTATGGGAGTCAATTCTCCAAATTTCTTGATTTTGCCAAAGATTGTAGCTAGTGTTGTTTTCAATCCAATACTTATTGCCATTAGTATTGTTGTCGGGATTTGGGGAGGTTATGTCGCAGGAGTTGCTACAGGAAACTGGACTACTGCAGATTACATTACAGGAATACAGATGTATATGCCGTCTTATTTCATATGGTATGCTTTTCTTAAAACAGCTGTTTTTGCTTTTTTAATTGCAACTATTCCCGCTTATTTTGGATATAATGTAAAAGGAGGATCTTTGGAAGTAGGAAGAGCAAGTACACAAGCTGTTGTTTGGACAATGATTTCTGTAATCATAATGAACTTATTACTAACACAAATGTTCCTTAGCTAATGATAGAAGTAAAAGAATTAAGAAAGAAATTTGATGATGTTGAGGTTTTGAAAGGAATTAATACATCATTTGATACCGGAAAGGTCAATCTTATCATTGGACAGAGTGGATCCGGGAAAACAGTTTTCCTCAAATCACTACTCAATGTTTTTGAGCCATCAAGCGGAGCTATTTTATTTGATGGACGAGATATTATGACAATGTCCAGAGAAGAAAAGCAGGGTTTACGCTCAGAGATTGGAACGGTTTTCCAAGGAAGTGCACTATTTGACTCTATGACAGTTGAAGAGAACATTAGTTTCCCATTGGATATGTTTACCAATCTTACTTATCGCGAGAAAAAAAGAAAAGTTCTGGAGGTGATTGGTCGAGTTAATCTTCAGAATGCCAATAAAAAATATCCTTCCGAAATATCAGGAGGGATGCAAAAAAGAGTTGCTATTGCAAGAGCAATTGTTAATAATCCGAAATACCTTTTCTGTGATGAGCCCAACTCTGGATTAGATCCCTATACATCCAATGTTATTGATGATCTTTTGATGGAAATCACAAAAGAGTATAACACCACAACAATCATCAATACCCATGATATGAACTCTGTGATGACGATTGGTGAAAAAATCCTTTATCTAAGACTAGGAGTTAAAGAATGGGAGGGGAACAAAGATATTCTGGCAACAGCAAAGAATAAACATCTGATAGATTTCGTTTATTCATCAGAACTGTTCAAGCAACTGAGAGACTTTATGCTCGAGAATGATCAAACTAGTTTAATTGACGTAAAACCCGAAAACAATGAGAAAGACAATTCAAAAATTTCAAAACAATAATAATTTCAAAATGAGTAAAAAACTAATTAGTACACTAGCCGTATTTTTAGGAATAATGGCCTATTCGCAAGTCACCGTTGGAGTGAGAGCTAATGCTCTTTTCAATACTTCTTCGGCTAGCTGGGATAATTTCACAAATACCATTAACGGAGAAAAAGAAAATTCTGGTTTCAATGCAGGTTTATCTTTCAAAATTGGTTCTCCAGTGGGAGGATGGTTTGTAATGCCGGAAATTTATTATACTTCTATCAAGACTGAAGCTACTGCGACAACTGTAACAGAAGGAAATGTTAATATTGAGGCAAAAAGTAATAGAATTGATGTTCCTGTTTTAGTAGGACATAATTTCTTATTGGGCAAATTAGCGGCATTTGTAGGGCCTGTGGCTTCTTATAACCTTACCACAGACAACACATTTGCAAACTTTAAGGAAAATGCTACGAAAGAGTTTACAGTAGGTTATCAATTTGGAGCGCAAGCAACTTTGTCTAAGTTTGTTATCAATGCAAGATACGAAGGCGCTTTTTCAAAAGATACAAGAAAATTTATCAATAACGTATCAGGAGAAGAAGTAAGATATGACAACCGCCCAAGTATGTTTATCTTAGGTATAGGCTATAATTTCAAATAATATTTTATTATCATAAAAATGAGAAGGCTGGAAAAACAATTTTCCAGCCTTCTTCATATATAGACCTTAAAAATTTACAAAACCAATTCTTTGTGAGAAACTTGATTTTGTTCTACAAATGTAAAGGCAAACATTCAAATTCTTTTTAACATAATAAATAAAAAACAGAACAATATTAATCTAATTTGTTTATTTTTACATAAATTTAGCATTAACAGGAATGAAGGTAATTCTAGAACATATTTCGCCTGATGATAATAGCTCTTTCCGAGTTCTCCATATCAAAGATGTTCCCATTTCCGAACTCAATTGGCAATACCACTATCATCCTGAAATTGAGATTGTTTGTGTACTGAAAGGTAAAGGAACAAGACATGTTGGCTATCATAAAAGCCACTTCGAAGATGGCGCTTTGGTATTGATTGGTTCTAATATTCCACACTCTGGTTTAGGTCTTAACGCAACTGATCCACACGAGGAAATCGTAATCCAGTTCCGAGAAGAGATTCTTTGTTTGCCAGAAGGAGAACCAGATACTAATTCTATTAAAAAACTAATAGAGATATCAAGATATGGCGTTCTTTTTTCTTCGGAAGTTAAAAAACGATTGATTCCCAAATTAGAAAAAATTACTGAGGCAGAAGGTTACACAAGATATCTATTACTTCTGGATCTTCTTTTTGAACTTTCCAAAACAGATGACTACGAACTAATGAATACAGAAGTAATGCCTTATACAATAGTTTCCAGAAATAGGAACCGTCTGGAAGCGGTTTTCACCTATGTGGAAAATGGTTATCGGAATGAGCTGGATATTATGCAAGCCGCAGATTTGGCTAATCTTACAAAGCCTGCTTTCTGTAATTTTTTCAAAAAAGCAACTTCATTAACTTTTGTCGAGTTTGTCAATCGATATAGGATTGACAAAGCTTGCATCCTACTTTCCCAAGAAAAAAGCATAGCAGAAAGTTGCTATGCTACAGGTTTTAATAATATTACTTATTTTAATAAGATATTTAAAAAATATACCAAGACTACGCCCGGTCAATTTATCAGAAGTCTTTAATTATTAAAGGCTTCTATTGTTTATATTTTTTACTGCTTGTTGTTTTTCCAATTCCGCTTTTTGCTTTTGAAGTTCTTTGAACTCTCTTTTCAGTTGAGCTTCTTTTACAGCGTTTCCTTTGCTGACGTAGCCTATCATTCCTCCAATAAAAAGACCAATTCCGATTCCTGCCAAAATTCCCATCAAAGTAATGGGTTCAAATAATTTGATGACAGAAAAATTATCATTGAAATAAAAAAGAACAAAAGCTAAGGCCAATAACAAAAGCCCTGTTAAACTTAAACCCTTCATAGTATTGTGATTTAGATTCTAAAATTTACTAAAAAAGTTTATAGTTTTCCACCAGCAGCTTTATAATATTGAAGCGCTTTTGGCATATCAGCATTCAGGTCTGCAATTCTATTAGCGGGATTTGGGTGGGTAGAAAGAAATTCTGGTTGTCTACTTCCTGTTGAAGAAGCCTCCATTCTTTGCCAGAAAGAAGTTGCTGTTCTTGGATCGTAACCTGCCATTGCCATCAGTTGTAATCCCATTTCGTCTGCTTCAGATTCTTGTTTTCTACCGTAAGCCAAAAGTCCAACTTGTGCTCCTACAGGATATACTTTTTCGAAGATTCCTGCCCATTGACTGTTAGAAATTGTCCCTCCTAAAAAACTTCCTCCATATTGTGCAATCATTGCTTGCGAGATTCTCTCGTTTCCGTGTCCTGCTAAAGCATGAGAAACCTCATGACCCATTACGACTGCAATTCCGTTATCGTCCTTACAAACGGGCAAAATACCTGTATAAAACGCTACTTTTCCGCCTGGCATACACCAAGCGTTTAGTTGGCTGTCCTGGATCAAATTAAACTCCCAATTATAACCCGATAGCGCAGATTCTCTGCCTATACTTTTATAATAAGCATAAGCTGCATTTTTGATTTTTGCGCCTACATTTTTGACTCTATTAGCATCAGCAGTCCCAGTAATTACTTTGGAGCTAGAAAGGGTTGTTTTGTACTCTGCTGCTGCAGCAGTTACTATCTCGCTGTTGTTAGCAATTTGAAGAGAAGAGCGACCTGTTACAGGATTAGTAACACAAGCCGTAATTCCTAATCCAGCTAATAATAAGGTTGAAATTTTTACAATTTTCATCGTTTTATTTTTTTAATTAATTGTGTTTTACAAGTTTTATTCCAAAACTACTCTTTGTTCAAAAATGCATCCCAACCTTGTGCTGTTAACGGAATCAATTGATTAGAACCTCTTGCAATCAAGAAATTACCTGCATTGTTTTCTGTAGCGTGACCAATTATCGTGAAATCTGGATGATTCTTAATCTTATCAAAATCTGAAGAAGCAATTGTGAATAGCAATTCATAATCTTCGCCACCATTTAGCGCAGCCATTGCAGGATTAAGGTTCAATTCGTCTGCTGTATGGATCGTAGTTTCATCCATCGGGATTTTCTCTTCATAAACATTGAATCCTACTTTTGACTGATCCGATAAATGAAGAATCTCAGAAGCCAACCCATCAGAAACATCAATCATAGATGTTGGTAAAACATCCAATTCTGCTAATTTAGCTTTAACATCCGTTCTTGCTTCTGGCTTCAATTGTCTTTCCAAGATATAATCGTAACCTTCCATTTCAGGCTGCATATTTGGGTTTGCCAAATAAACAGAATGTTCTCTTTCCAAAATCTGTAGCCCAAGATAAGCGCCTCCAAGATCTCCTGTTACAACCAATAGATCGTTTGGTTTTGCACCATTTCTTTTTACGATTTTATCTTCGTTTTCAAGACCAATTGCAGTAACGCTAATGACTAATCCAGCGTTGGAACTTGTTGTATCTCCGCCAATTAAGTCTACTTTGTATCTGTTACAAGCTAAGGCAATTCCAGCATAGATTTCTTCCAAAGCTTCAACCGGAAAACGATTAGAAACAGCAACAGAAACCAAAATCTGAGTTGGTGTTGCATTCATCGCAGCAATATCGCTGAGGTTCACAACAACAGATTTGTAACCCAAATGTTTCAGTGGAACGTAACCCAAATTAAAATGGACACCTTCCGCTAGCATATCAGTTGATACGACAACTTTTTGACCTTCAGAATCAATAATAGCTGCATCATCGCCAATAGAAAGTCTTGTAGAATTCTGAACAATTGGAAAATTCTCTGTCAAATGTTTTATCAATCCAAATTCTCCAAGCTTGGAAATAGGCGTGAGTTCTTGTGATTTATCTTCGAGCATAATTTTTTATTAATGATGAGTTGTAAATAATTAATGATAATTCGTTTTTATCACTAATTTAAAAATTTATTTAAAGTTTTCTAAAAGAGAAACGTCTATGTTCTCTGGTCGGAAAGGCAAAGTTTTCAAATATTCTCTGGAAATCGTCTGTACATTTTCAGATTTATATTCGTTCATTACCAAGAGGATGTCTTCTGGCGGAGTTGTTGTTTTTCTCAACATCATATCAATCCAAACACCGGTTGCTTCTGCTGTTGCACAATGGGTTCCATCGGTAAGATAAAACTTGTGAACGAATTGATAAATCATCCCATCTTCTGACATTGCGGCTACTTCCAAACCAACAAAAACTGTTTGATCTGCATAGATTTCTTTGAAGAAAGAATAACGCTCGTGCAACATCACAGGACCAACTCCCCAACGATTCAGTTGAGTTAAACCGATTTTGTTTTTATTAAGGAAAGCCATTCTCGTTTGTGAGCAATAGTCAACATAGGTTGAGTTTCCAAGATGACGATTAGCGTCGATATCGCTCCATCTTACTTCGAATTTATGGTAATAAACAGACATTTTTTTCGATTTTAATATTCTTCAAAATTAACCATTTGAGGTGGATATTAAAAATGTAATTTTGTGCATCGAATACAAAAGTGTCGAACACGCGACATATTGGTTTCATTGAAATTAAAATTAATGTCAAAAAAGAAAAGAATAATCATTATTGGTGGAGGCGCAGCTGGTTTTTTTGCAGCAGCTAATCTTGATAAACAAAAGTTTTACGTTACAATTATCGAACAAAACTCTGATGTTTTACAAAAAGTGAAAATCTCTGGAGGTGGAAGATGCAATGTGACGCACGCTTGTTTTGATCCGAGGGAATTGGTTCAATTTTATCCAAGAGGAAATAGAGAATTGCTGAGTGTTTTTACAAAATTTCAACCTGGTGACACAATGGATTGGTTCGAAACCAGAAATGTTCCCTTGAAAATCGAAAAAGATAATCGCATTTTTCCAACAACAGATTCTTCTCAAAGTATTATGAATGCTTTGATTAATGAAGTTCGAGAAAAAGGTTTTGAAGTTAAAACTCAGGTTTCCGTTTTGGAGATTCTTAAAGATGATGAAACTTATTTAATTAAAACAAAACAAGGCGATTTCGTAGCCGATATTGTAATTTACACGACAGGAAGTTCTCCAAAATCTGTGAAATTGATTCAAAATCTAGGTCATAAAATTGTAGAAGCTGTTCCTTCTCTTTTCACATTTAATATTAAAGATAATTTGCTGAAAGATCTTCCTGGAACAAGTTTTGAAAATGCGGAAGTTAGAATTCCGAGTTTAAAAACTGAAGAATCTGGACCGCTTCTTATCACACATTGGGGACTTTCTGGTCCTGCAGTTTTGAAAATATCGGCTTGGGAAGCAAGAACTCTGGCAAAATTGAAATATCAGTTTGAAATCGAGGTTAATTTCATCTCAAAACCAATTGCTGAAGCTGAAGAAGAACTGAAAGAATTTAAAAATCAAAATCCTAAAAGATCTATCGGACAATCCAAAATATTTGATGTTACGAATCGTTTTTGGAACAAGATTTTGGAAATCAATCAAATCAATCCAGAGAAGCAGATTGCTAATATTTCGGGAAAAGAAATGAACTTAATTCTTGAAAATCTCTGTGCTAAAAAACTTTTGGTTACAGGAAAATCAACCTTTAAAGATGAGTTTGTAACGGCTGGTGGAGTAGATCTTAAAGAAATTAATTTTAAAAATATGTCTTCAAAGGTTTTATCAGATTTTTATATTGCTGGTGAAGTTCTTGATATAGATGCAGTTACGGGAGGTTTTAATTTCCAAGCCTGTTGGAGCGAAGCTTGGTTAATTTCGCAACATCTAAACTCGATGTAACAAATGTTTTATTAAATTTGAGAAATTAACTTTGAAAATGAAATTCAGAAAAAACGTCATCAGACTGCTTGTATTATCAAGTTTACTTTTCATATTCTCTTGCCAAACCAGAGTAGTTTCTCCAACAAAACCTTTGCAAGATAATTCCATCGATTTGTATAAAAAATACACGATTCAGACCAAAGATGCGAAGTCACAGAGAATTGAAGTTTTGAAAATTGATGCAACCAAAATCTATGGCAAAAACAAAGCAGGTGAAATGGTAGAAATCGAGAAAAACGAAGTGAGAGAAGTTAAAAAGCTTGATGTTTTGCTTTCTGCTATTATTGCAATCGCAGCGGTTGCAGCAGTTGTTTTTATTCCAATTTAACAGTGAGAAAAAATTTCTTTTTACTATTTTCTTTAATATCATTTTATTCATTTTCTCAAAAAACACAAAATGAATTTTCTGCAAAGTATCCTTTGGGAAATGAAGTTTTCAAAAAAGAGTTGTCTCAGGCATTGAATGTTGATAATATTAAAGGTAACGGAAAGGATACTTGTTATGTGAGATTTGTTGTTGAAAGAGATGGTTCTCTGTCAAATATTATTGCAGAAGGAAAAAACAATTCATTTAATAAAGAGGCAGAGAGAGCTTTAATGAAACTAAATCCTAAATGGACGCCAGGAAGTATAAACAACGTTCTTGTTAGAAGTCGGTTTAAGGTTCCCCTATATATTGATTTTGGAAAGTAAAAATAAAATCAAACATCCTACAAAATAAAACAAAATATCTCCCCAACTAAAAGAGTTGCCCAAAATTATCATCATTACCCGATTGTCTTTGAAACCCATCAATTCTCCGAAGTGAAAATATTGGGCAAACTCAATCAGACAAGAAAATATAAAAACTCCAATAATCAGTTTTGTTGGATTAATTTCAAAAAATGCTTTGATGAAATAATACATCAACATTACAACAAAAACATCGCCCAGATATGCTCTTACAAAGAAAATGTCTTTGAGTTTTGTAGCAATCAGAACTTCTACAAGGAAAATGAAAATAGCAATTAAGAAGTTTTTGTAGTCGAATTTTAATTGGAGAGTCACAATTGATAGCTTTTAAATCATAACAAAAAATCGGTGTAAATATTTTATGCCGATTTTTTATTTCAATAAGTTTAAACTTGGTTTAATTTTTGAAAAAGTATTTTTAAAAAATCAAATTATTATGAAAAAGATACTTTTTATGGGAATATTAGCTTCTTTAATTTTAAGTTGTATTCCAGACAAGGATAAGCGAGATAAAAGAAAAGACGACCTAAGCGCAGAGCATATGAGAAATGAAGGGATAGACTCTGCTGCTGTTTCTTCTCAAAAAAATACAGTGGATACGATTTCTAAATAATCGCTATCTCCCAATCATCTTCTTAATCGAGTTCAGTTTCATCAGAGCTTCAATTGGCGTCAAAGTATTGATGTCAATTTTTGTCAATTCTTCGCGGATATTTTCCAGAACTGGGTCGTCCAATTGAAAGAATGAAAGCTGAAGGTTTTCTTCGGTCACGCGTTTTATTTTCTCTCCGGAATCTTGTGTTGTTCTGGTTGATTCTAGAGTTTTAAGAATTTCATTGGCGCGATTCACAACTTTGGAAGGCATTCCTGCCAACTTCGCCACATGAATACCAAAACTGTGTTCACTTCCTCCTGAAATCAACTTTCTGAGAAAAATAATATTGCCTTTTGCTTCTTGAATGGAGACGTGGAAGTTCTTGATTCTTTCGAAGTTGACAGACATTTCGTTCAACTCGTGATAATGCGTTGCAAACAATGTTTTCGGTTGAGTCGGATGTTGATGAAGATATTCGGCAATCGCCCAAGCAATAGAAACGCCATCGTAAGTAGATGTTCCACGTCCGATTTCATCCAGAAGAATCAAACTTCTGTCCGAGATATTATTAAGGATATTCGCAGCTTCATTCATTTCCACCATAAAAGTCGATTCGCCAGCAGATAAATTATCTGTTGCGCCAACTCTTGTGAAAATCTTGTCAAGCGTTCCAATTTCAGCGTGTTTCGCAGGAACAAAACTTCCGATTTGAGCCAGCAAAGCAATAATCGCAGTTTGTCTCAGAATCGCGGATTTACCGGCCATATTCGGTCCGGTTACCATTATGATTTGTTGAGAATCTTTGTCTAAGAAAACATCGTTCGGGATGTAAGATTCGCCAAGTGGAAGTGATTTTTCGATGATTGGATGTCGTCCTTCCTGAATGTCGATTGAGAAAGAATCATTCAGAATAGGTTTGGTGTAATTGTCTTCAACAGACAAATCTGACAAGCCAACTGCGCAATCCAATTCACCAATCAGTTTCGAATTTTCCTGCAATTGGTCGATATAAATCAAAACATTTTCGCAGACATTTCTGTAAAGTTCCAATTCTAATTTTCCAATTTTTTCTTCAGCGCCAAGAATTTGATTTTCATATTCTTTCAGCTCTTCGGTGATGTAACGTTCTGCATTTACCAAAGTCTGTTTACGAATCCAATCTTCAGGAACTTTGTCTTTATGCGTATTTCTAACTTCGATATAATAACCGAAAACGCCATTGAAATCAATTTTCAAACTTGTGATTCCAGTTCTTTCGATTTCACGTTGACACATATCGTCTAAGAAACCACGACCTTTGCTTTGAAGATTTCTTAAGTGGTCAAGTTCTTCCGAAATTCCTTCTTTGATGACATTTCCTTTGTTGATGTTGACAGGAAGTTCATCATTCAAATGATTTTTGATGAAATCGATTAATTCCTCAAGATTGATGAAAGGGTCAATCCAAGCTAAAACGTCCGGAAATTTCAGAAGATGTTTTCTGATTTCATTAATATTAATGATACTTTGACGGAGATAACCTAATTCTTTCGGTGAAATCTTTTCGGCTGCTAATTTTCCAATTAATCTATCCAAATCAGAGATGCCTTTCAGCAAATCTTTAATGTCGTATTTCAAAGAATCTTCTTTGTTAAGGAATTCAATTAGGTTCAATCTTCTGTTGATATCGCCGATATTTTTCAAGGGAAGAATCAAACGTCTTCTCAATAATCTTCCACCCATCGGAGTAGAAGTTTTATCAATAATATCAAGTAGAGATTTCCCTTGATGATTAGCAGAATAAACAATCTCGAGATTCCTCAACGTGAAATTATCCATCATCAGATAATCATCCTGTGGAATCACTTGAATTCTCGTAATATGCTGTAAAAGTGCGTGATGCGTATCTTCAACCAAATAAGCGAAAATTGCTCCTGCTGCAGTAATTCCTAATTTATGTTCATCGATTCCAAAGCCTTTCAAAGATTGTGTTTTGAAATGCGAAGTCAGTTTTTCGTAAGCATAAGGATATTTGAACGCCCAATCTTCCAGCTTGAAAACATTTTTATTCCTAAGCTGATTCGGAATCTCCGAAGTTCTTTGATAGATAATTTCGCTCGGGTCAAAAGTGTGAACAATGTGAAGTAATTTCTCAAGATTACCTTCACTTACGAGAAATTCTCCGGTAGAAACATCCACAAGTGCCATTCCGTATTTTTCTTTTTCCTTATGAAGAGAAAGTAGGAAGTTATTTTTCTTAGAAGTCAGAACTTGGTCATTGAACGTAACACCTGGTGTAACCAATTCTGTAACACCACGTTTTACAATTCCTTTGACGGATTTTGGGTCTTCCAACTGATCGCAAATCGCAACACGCATCCCAGCTCTAACAAGCTTTGGTAAATAAGAATCTACAGAATGATGCGGAAATCCAGCCAATTCGATATGACCTTCGCCATTGGCTCTTTTGGTGAGAACAATCCCAAGAATCTGCGACGTTTTTATCGCATCTTGTCCAAAAGTTTCGTAGAAATCTCCAACACGGAACAGCAATAATGCATCAGGATATTTCGCCTTAATCGTATTGTA
The DNA here is from genome assembly GCF_032055105.1 of Epilithonimonas sp. Taxonomy (GTDB): domain Bacteria; phylum Bacteroidota; class Bacteroidia; order Flavobacteriales; family Weeksellaceae; genus Epilithonimonas. Next base: position 126,329 of record NZ_DAMBRK010000007.1, on the reverse strand, counting down.
TTGCGTCATTAACGGAGTTTCTTTCTTTGCCAATTTTCGGGATTTTAGAAGCGCTAAAATACGAAATTAAAATGCAGAAAAAAGAATGAAGGTTTCCGGAAGATTATTTTTTTTCCAACTTTGCCAAAGCTTTGGAGCTTTTTCTGTAAGCCCATTCTTCTTTATATTTTACCCATTTTGCTTTGAAGATTTTCCGCATCAGCTTGTCCGTATATCGCATTATGAAAACGTGATAAAGCATACTTAGAAACTTCGAAGGACGATTGGGTAAAGCTCTAATAGACAAGGAAAAACCTGGTTCTAAGTAACGGTTGTAATGCCAAAATGCGCCGGGAATAAACAATGCGTCACCGTGTTCCATTAAGATTTCCGTTCCGGTTGCATATTTCAAAGCTGGATATTTTTCATAATCTGGATTGTCATAATCAATTTCTTCAATCGTGTGAACGGACAAAGGAACTTTATAAAGTAATTCATTTTGCTTTTGGTCAAACAATAAAATTCTTTTCTTTCCTCCGAAATGAACGTGAAAAAAATCTCCCAAATCAACATCATAATGCATCAGAACGTGCGCTTCGCTTCCACCAAAAAACAAAGTCGGAAGACGTTTGAAAAATTTCATTCCCAAATCCGGATAAGAGAAATCTTTCAGTAATTCTGGTAACTTGTCTGTGATGATGTAAAAAAAGATTCTGAGGTCGGAAGGTTTACTTTTTATAATGTCAATATAATCCTTCATCTTCATCTTTGTTGCTGGTGTGTCAGAACTTTTATTAGCGTCGGCTGGTTTGTTGTCATAGATTGGAACAACTTGTTCTCCTGCTTTTTCTCGGATATAATCCAGATTCCATTTTTCGTAAGCGCCCCATTGTTTTGCAAAACCTTTTATCAGAAGTGGTTTATGAGGCTTGAAATACTTTTTTTGAAAATCTTCTTTATTAATGTGTTCTACGATGTCAACAGGATTCAGAATCATATTAATTGTTTTGGTTCAATAAAAATAGTAAAAATGAAGTTTATGAGACTGTTCTTTGTGAAATTTTCGAAAAATAAGATTCGTTAAAAGAAAATTAAAAATAATCCGTTTAATTATTAAATTTGGCTAATGAAAAAATATTTTTACCTTCTTATATTAAGTTTTTCCTTGATAAGTTGCTACACATACAAAGTTGCAACAGAAGCCGATGAAACATCGGATAGCTATGTTAGAGCACAAAACAGATCCGAACTAGATGTGAAATCTAATGAAAAAGTTGCGGTTAACACTGTTGCAGATAGGAGAACAAGTGTAGCAAAAATACCAACGAGAGGATCAAGAAATACAAAACCGGAGAAAGAGAAAAAACCCAAACCAACGAGCATTATAGAGAAATTGGAAGTGGGCAAATTTTTCAAAATCGATGTAGCTGATAGAAGCTACAAAATACAAGTGGACAAATGGGAAAGCGACACGTTGATGGCGCACGTTATTCATAAACCGAAAAATATTCTTAAATTTCATAAAAATCAAATCAATCAATCTACAATTGCAGAAAGAAGATTTTCCCAACCAATAGCTGATATTATTACAGTGGCTGCCTACGCTGGTGTTGGTCTAGGTATCTGGTCATTGGTTAAATGATGCTTTCGAAATTATAAAAAAAGTCAAGGACTTGTTTAATTTTAAATTGGAATTATAAATAATATCAGTTAAAAATTATTTATAGTTAATCCAAATAGCCTCATATTTGTATCTTTAAAAAGTTCAAATAATTTAAAAACTAAATTTTTGAATATAATCTATTGATTCATAATGAAAATCGAACAAATATATACTGGTTGTCTAGCTCAAGGTGCTTATTACATCACTTCTGAAAATGAAGCGGCAATCATAGATCCACTAAGAGAAGTTAAACCTTATCTTGAACGTTTGGAGAAAGATCAGGTCAAACTCAAATATATTTTTGAAACTCATTTTCACGCAGATTTTGTTTCGGGACATTTGGATTTATCAAAGAAAACCGATGCTCCAATTGTTTTTGGACCGACGGCAAAACCAGATTTTGAAGCGATTATTGCTGAGGATAATCAGTTTTTTGAAATTGGAAAAATCAAAATAAAAGTTCTTCATACACCAGGTCATACTTTGGAAAGCTCTACTTTTCTTTTGATTGATGAAGATGGAAAAGAAACAGCCATTTTCTCTGGAGACACTTTATTCTTGGGTGATGTTGGAAGACCGGATTTAGCGCAGAAAGCAGGTGAAATTGACGAAAGAGATTTAGCAGGAATGCTTTACGAAAGTCTTCAAAACAAGATTTTACCTTTGGATGATTCGATTACGGTTTATCCGGCTCACGGTGCTGGTTCCGCTTGCGGAAAAAATATGCAGAAAGAAACGGTGGATACTTTGGGAAATCAGAAAAGAACCAATTATGCGCTTAATCAACCCAACAAAGAATCTTTCATTAATGAAGTTCTGGATGGATTAACTGCTCCTCCAAAATATTTCGGAATGAACGTAGCAATGAATAAAGGTGGCTACGAAAGTTTTGACCAAGTTCTGAAAAAAGGGAAAAATCCGTTGTCTGTAGAAGAATTCGAATTGGCGGCGGAAGAAACCGGAGCTTTGATTTTGGATACAAGAAGTGCCGCGGTTTTTCATAAAGGCTTTGTTCCGAATTCTATCAATATTGGAATCAAAGGCGATTTTGCGCCTTGGGTTGGAGCAATGATTGTAGATGTTCAGCAACCGATTCTTTTGGTTTCTGACGAAGGAACGGAAGAAGAAGTAATAACGAGATTGAGCAGAGTAGGCTTTGATAATGTTTTAGGGTTTTTGGACGGAAGTTTCGAAGCTTGGAAAAATTCTGGAAAAGAGACCGACGAAATCAGAAGAGTTTCTGTAGAAGAATTTGCCAGTGAATATTCTGAAAGTGTGAAAGTTGTTGATGTGAGAAAAGAAACAGAATACGAGGCAGAACATGTCAACGAAGCTTATAGTAAACCTTTGGCTTACATCAATGATTGGGTTAATTCTTTAGATAATTCTGAACATTTTTATATTCATTGTGCTGGAGGTTACAGAAGTATGATTGCGGCAAGTATTTTGCAGTCAAGAGGTTATAGGAATTTTACTGAGGTTGACGGCGGATTCAATGCGATTAAGAAAACTGAGAAATTTCCACTGAGCAATTTTGTTTGTCAAAGTAAAACTTTGTAGAATTAAAAAAAACTTCGAGAGCCTCAGTGTGACAACGTTTTGTATTGTCAAGATGAGGTTCTCGAAGAATCTAATATCTAAAAACTAACTTCTAAAATCTTCGTTATGTCACAAAAATTTCAAGAACTCATACAATCCGAACGTCCAGTTCTTATTGACTTTTTCGCAACTTGGTGTCAACCTTGCAAAGTACAATCTTCCGTTTTGAATTCTGTAAAAGAAAAAGTTGGAGAAAAAGCGAGAATCGTAAAAATTGATGTTGACCAATTTCCGTCGATTGCATCAGAAAACGGCGTTCGTGGTGTTCCTACTTTAGCGATTTTCAAGAACGGAGAATTGCTTTGGAAAGAAAGTGGTGTTCATGATGTTAATTCTTTGATTGGATTGCTAGAGCAGTATTCTAATTGATGATTCTTAATCAAAAAAAACAAAATATTGTCTAATTAGACATTTCTTATTCTTATTTTTGCAAAAAATTTTGACCGTTGGTAAGAATCGCAGAGCATAATGATTGGGTGGTATATTGTATTCTTGGGAGTATCTTTATATACATTATTCTTTTGTCTGTTTTTCAAAGAGATGCTAATGTCAAAGACTTTTTGTTGCTAAAACTAGAAGACTCCAACAATCTCACGCCTTCTTGGTTGATTATTTCTATTGTGAAGTGTTTGATGACTGCTCTTTTGTTATCACAATTTGTTCCGATTGTTCCAAAGCTTTTTTCAATAGATGTTTTAGGCTTCCAAATCAATAAATTTGGTTTTACATTTTTGGCATTATTAAGTTTTGATGTTATCAAAAACATTTTAACCTTCTTGTTCTATTCCAGCATTGGAAGTGGTAAAAATCTGAAAGGATTGACACTGGTTTCCAGTAAGTTTTATTTCTTAGAATCTATTGTTTTTATAATAGCATCTTTTACACTTTATTTTTTTCCAATCGACTTAGTGAAATATTTCTATTTCATCATTGGGATGGTTATTTTTTCTTTCTTTTTAAAAAACTTAATATACATTTTCCACAATCAGTCTATTTTACCAGAAAAATGGTATTATAAATTTTTGTATATTTGCACGCTTCAAATAGTACCGTTTTTAGTACTTTGGAAATTCTTATTTTATTGAATGTAACATACACATTTTAAGATGAAAATCAAATCAATTTTAGTATCGCAACCTGCTCCTAACGAATCATCACCTTATTTGGAAATTGCAAAAAAAGAGAAAATCAAAATCGATTTTCGTCCTTTTATTCACGTAGAAGGTGTGGATGCTAAAGAACTCAGAACACAGAAAATTGACCTTACTCAATACACAGGTATTATTTTCACAAGTAAAAATGCAATCGACCATTATTTCCGTCTTGCAGAGGAAATGAGATTCTCTGTTCCAGATTCTATGAGATACATATGTCAGTCAGAGGCGATTGCCAATTATCTACAGAAACACATTGTTTACAGAAAAAGAAAAATCAGCTTTGGAGAGAAAAACTTCTCAGACTTGGCTGCTTTGTTCAAAAAATATCCTTCGGAAAAATATCTTTTGCCTTCTTCCGATGTTTTGACTCCGGAAATTCCAAAAGTAATGGATGCTGCTAATGTAGACTGGACGAGAGCAATTATGTACAAAACAGTTGCGAGTGATTTGACAGATATCAACATTAAGGATTATGATATGTTGGTTTTCTTCAGTCATCAAGGAATCAAATCTTTAGGAATCAATTTTCCAGATTTCAAACAAGGCGAAACAAAAATTGCTGTTTTTGGAACAACTACTCAAGCTGCAGCGGAAGAAGCTGGATTAACTGTCAACGTAATGGCGCCAACCAAAGAAACGCCATCTATGACAATGGCTATTGAAAAATACATCAAAAGCGTTAATAAGTAACAACGCTTTTACATAAATCAAAACCGTCTTCTTTTCGAGAAGATGGTTTTTTGTTTATTTTTGTTAAATCTGAAAATAACTTCAGAAAACTACTTTTAACCACATAGACACATAGTTTTCTGAATAAATTAATTGAACACTAAAGTTGAAATAGAAGATATTTACATTCTCTCTATTTTTTCTTTGTATAAAAAATTAATCTATGTGCCTATGTGGTTTTAATTAATATCAATTTCAAAATGAATGCTCCTAAAGCAAAAAAAATAGATAAACTTCTTGAAATTCAAAACGATAAAAGAAACGACCCTTTTTTCTGGATGAATGAACGTGAAAATCCCGAAGTTATAAAATACCTAGAAGAAGAAAATTCTTACACAGATTTTGTAATGAAGGATACAGAAGACCTTCAGAACGAATTGTTTGAGGAAATGAAATCCCGTTACAAAAAAGACGACCAGTCTTTACCTTATTTCTTTAATCAATATTGGTACATCGTCCGTTATGAAGATGGGAAAGAATATCCTGTTTTTTCGAGGAAATTTCAGACTCTGGACAATGAAGAAGAGATTCTTTTGGATGTCAATATCTTGGCAGAAGGCGAAGAATATTTTGATATAGGAAGCGTTTCTGTAAGTGTTGATAATCAATTTATTGCTTATTCTTCTGATAAAACTGGGCGAAGAATCTACACTATATTTTTCAAGAATATCAAAACGGGAGAAATTTTCGAAGATAAAATCGAAAACACAACCGGAAAAGCTGTTTGGGCAAATGACAATCAGCATATTTTTTACATCAGAAAAGATGAAAGTCTAAGAGCTTATCAAATCCACCGTCACAAGTTGGGAACAGATACTGAAAAAGATATTTTGATTTTCCACGAAGAAGATGAGACTTTTGATGTTAATGTTTTTAAAACCAAATCTTTAGAATACATCTTTATTTCTTCATCAAGTACGAACGAAGATGAACATAGATTCATTCCTGCAGATAATGTTTTTGCAGATTGGAAAATAATTCAGGAAAGAACGGAGGATTTGGAGTATTCTGTGGAGCATTATCAAGATGATTTTTACATCATTACAAATGCTGACGATTCTACTAATTTCAAAATTGTAAAGACCAAAGTTTCTCAGCCAGAGATAGAAAATTGGGTAGATTTCATTCCTCACAGAGAAAATGTTCTGTTGGAAGGTTCTGAAATTTTCAATGATTATTTCGTGATTGAGGAACGTGAAAAAGGACTTCTTCAAATCAAAATCATCGAAAGCAAAACAGGAGATTCTCACTATCTTCCATTTTCCGACCCAACTTATACGGCGTATATCGGAACGAATATGGAATTTGACACAGAAAAACTGCGTTTCGGATATACGTCTTTGACAAAACCTTCTTCAACTTACGAATATGATATGAAGGAAAAAACCACCCAACTACTTAAAGAACAGGAAGTTTTGGGCGGAAAATTCTTCTCAGAAAATTATATCTCAGAAAGAATCTGGGCAAAAGCAAGAGACGGAAAAGAAGTTGCGATTTCTCTGGTTTATCATAAAGATACCAAGAAATCTGCAGAAACGCCTCTTCTACTCTACGGTTACGGAAGTTACGGTCACACGGTTGACGCTAGTTTTTCCAGTGTAAGATTGACTTTGCTTGACCGAGGTTATATCTACGCCATCGCACACATCCGAGGCGGAGAATATCTTGGAAGAGAATGGTATGAAGACGGAAAAATGTTGCAGAAAAAGAATACATTTTTTGATTTCATCGATTCTGCAAAATATTTAATATCAGAAAATTATACTTCTCCAAAACATCTTTACGCAATGGGTGGAAGCGCCGGTGGATTGCTAATGGGAGCTGTGATGAACTACAATCCGGAATTATTCAATGGGATTGTGGCGCAAGTTCCGTTTGTAGATGTTGTGACGACGATGCTGGACGAAACCATTCCTTTGACAACGGGAGAATACGACGAATGGGGAAATCCAAACGAAAAGGAATATTATGATTATATGAAATCCTATTCGCCTTACGACAATATCGAGGCAAAGGATTATCCAAATACGCTGATTACAACTGGCTTCCACGATTCTCAGGTTCAATATTGGGAACCGGCAAAATGGACAGCAAAATTGAGAGATTTGAAAACGGATAACAACATTCTGATTTTCAAAACCGATATGAGTTCCGGTCACAGCGGTGCAAGCGGACGATTCGAGAGTTTAAAGGAAATTGCTTTGGAATATGCGTTTCTTTTGAAGATAGATAAGTAATCTAAATTGATTTATTAATGAAAACCGACAACACCAGAATTTACAAAATGTCTTTTGCCGGCGTTTATCCGCATTACATTGCGAAAGCTGAGAAAAAAGGCAGAACAAAAGCCGAAATTGACGAAATCATCTTTTGGCTGACGGGTTATGATTCTGAGAAACTTCAGGAAATCATTGATAATAAAATTGATTTCGAAACATTTTTTGCAGAAGCAAAGTTGAATCCGAATGTTTCAAAAATAACCGGTGTGATTTGTGGTTATCGTGTTGAAGAAATCGAAGATAAACTGATGCAACAGATTCGTTATCTGGATAAATTGATCGACGAATTGGCGAAAGGGAAAACAATGGATAAAATTTTAAGAAAGTAAAAAAGCAATATGACAGAATCCGAAATCTGGAAAAAAATAGAACATTTCTTTGAAGAAAACTTTCAAACCGAAAAGAATCCTCCTATTGAAACAATATTATTTTTAATTGGTATTCAGGAACTCGGAAGTGGCCAACAAAAATTCACTAAAGATGATAAGGTCAATCTTATTCATATTGCGGTTTGTAGATTGCTAGAGCCTTTTGGTTATTACAAATTCACGCATTATGAAGATGGCTGGCCTCAATTCGAAAAGTTAGACGACCTTCCTGAGTTGAAACCTAACGAACAATCGCTTCTAATGAAAAAAGCGATTATCCAGTATTTTATTGATGAAGAAATTAATTTGGATTAAGGTTTACATCTCGCAGATTCGACAGATTTTGCTGATGATAACCTTAAAAAATCTGCACAATTCGCTTAATCTGCGAGAAAATTATCGTGATTGATTTTCTTCTAAAATTTCCTCCAACTGATTCAATCCCATTTTAAAGCCTTCTTCAAAACCCATTTCGATGAGCTGATTCATTTCTTCTTTTGAGTTGAAATGCAGATTAAAGGTGGTTCTTGTACCTTCATCAATTCCTGTGAAACCAATCAGCCAAGAAGTTTGGGGCAAATCTGTTCTCACTTTTCCTTTGTCGTCGGCGAAAGCATCTGTCCACGCAATACTTCGGTGAGGCATTATTTCGCCATAATTTGCTAGTGCCTTTTCTTTTTCTCCGTTCGGACCTTTCATTGCATACAACCAATTTCCGTTTTCTCGAAAATCCATTTTTTCGGTTTCACATTTCCAAGGTTTTGGCGCCCACCATTGGTCAATAAATTCTGACTTTGTAAAATAATCCCAAAGCGTGGAAACATCGGCTCTGTAAACTTTCATCACATATACTCCTATTTCCGAGTCCTTATTAAAAAAAATTTCTGAGTTCATAACTTTTACTTTTTATAAAATTAATTATAAAAAATCACACCAAACTTTTCTTATGGCAATGTATTTGATATTCACAATAAAATGTTAAATCTTTTCATTTTAAGAAATATTTAATAATTACAGCTCGTTATTATTGTTGAGATATTCTTAAAAAGAGTAATTTTAACTTTTCAAACTTAAAAAATATATGAACAACAAGTTTATTCCTATTATATCTGTTTTTATGACAATTTCCTTGGTGGTTTTTGTCTCTTTACAGTTATATTGGATTAAAGAATTATATACTTCGCTTGAGCAGGATTTTTCCAATAAAGTTTATTCCGCATTAGAAACTTCGACTCAGAAAGTCAATCAAATCGAGGTCAACAAATATTGGAATGAGACTTATAACAATGTTGGAAAAGAGGTTTTAGCATCTAAAAACCAACCAACTAAGACTTACATCCAACAAAGTTCTGATTCTGCCAATCGTTCGAATATTCTTTTCCAAACAAGCATTGTTGAAAAACAAAACATTCCCGTTTCGGCAAAAGGTGATACTTTGTACACGACGAAACTTTACAAAGATGAAGGACAACTGAAACTGAAAAGAAGCAATCCTGAACCTTTGACAACCAACATCAGCAGAGACCTTGATAATAACTCTTATCAGATGAAGGAATTTGCACGGTTGAGTGCAACCAATCTTCCGATAGAAAAGCGTGTTGACAGCAAAACCATAGATTCCGTCATTTCAAAAGAGTTAAAGCTAAAAGGAATTGATACAAAATTTGGCTTTGCTGTCATCAATAAAACCAACCAATTGACAACGGTTGCAAACAACATTTATCTTGACCAAAAGGATAAAACGAATTATACATATCCGCTTTTTACAGACAGCAAAGACAGAACGCTTTATACTCTAGCATTAGTTTTTCCAAGAAAGGATTATTCTTTGGTAAAACACAATTTACCAATGTTGTTGGGAACTTTTATTTCATTATTGACGATTTTGGGGATTTATATTATTTCGATTAATTATATGATGAGACAGAAAAAGATTGCTGAAATCAAAACAGATTTCATAAACAATATGTCTCACGAGTTCAAGACGCCTTTGGCAACGATTTCTGTCGCAACGGATTCTTTGGCTAATGATAAAATCGCAACCGACCCTGATAAAGTCAAATACTATTCAGGACTCATAAAACAGGAAAACCTGAGGATGAAAAAACAGGTTGAAACCGTTCTGAATATGTCCAAACTGGAACGAAACGAAATGCCTCTTCATTTGAAAGAAACCAACGTTCGGGAATTGATAAAAAGCGTTGCCGAATCTTTCCGATTAATTGTCAATGAAAGAAATGGAAGTTTAACAACGGATTTTAATGCGACTAAATATAATTTTTTAATCGATGAATTTCATATTTCGAATGCTTTGATTAATCTTCTTGATAACGCTAACAAATATTCTCCGGAAACGCCTGAAATAAAGGTTAGTACAAGAAATGAAGGAAACTGGTACGTCATCGAAATTTCCGATAAAGGAATGGGAATGGAATCGACCAATAAAAACAAGATTTTCGAAAAATTCTTCCGAGAAGAGACAGGAAACATCCATAATGTAAAAGGACAAGGTCTTGGATTGTCTTATGTGAAAAAGATTATTGAGAATCACAAAGGTCAAATCCACGTAGATTCTCACAAAGGAAAAGGAAGCACATTCACCATAAAACTTCCGATAATTTAATTAATAATGAAAAATTAATAATTAAGATTTTGGAAAATACCGAAATTAAGAGAAATATTATTAGAGATAAGTCCTTTGATTTTTCTGTAAGGATTATTAATCTTTTTAAATTATTAACCTCAGAAAGGAAAGAGTTTGTTTTATCAAAACAATTATTAAGGTCAGCAACATCGATTGGTGCAAATATAGAAGAAGGAATTGCCTCTTTTAGCAAAAAAGAGTTTGTCGTGAAACTGCAAATCTCTTACAAAGAAGCTTTTGAAGCATATTATTGGATAAAATTATTACATAAAACAGAATTTATAAATGAAGCAGAATTCAAATCACTAGAAAAAGATGTAGAGGAAATTATTAAATTATTAACAACTATTTTAAAAACCACTAAACAAAATATAAACGACACGAAGAAATATTAATTCTTTATTTTTAATTATTAATTACAAGGCTATGAGCAACAGGATATTATTAGTAGAAGACGACCAAAGTTTTGGCGCAGTTCTTAAGGATTATTTAACCATCAACAACTTCGAGGTAACATTAGCAACCGACGGAGAAATAGGACTGAAAGAGTTTACAGAAAAGGAATTCGACATCTGCATTTTCGATGTAATGATGCCGAAAAAAGATGGATTTTCTTTGGCAGAAGATGTGAAAAAAATTGATAAAAACACGCCAATCATTTTCTTGACCGCAAGAAATATGCGTGAAGATATCCTGAAAGGTTATCAATTGGGAGCAGACGATTACATCACTAAACCATTTGATACAGAGTTACTTCTTTACAAAATCAAGGCAATTCTACAAAGAAGCGCTGTTTTGGAAAATGAAGACCAAGAGCAGTTCAAAATCAGTAATATCTTCTTCGATTCTATGTTGAGACAACTAAGAGTTGGCGAAAACGAGTACAAATTATCTCCAAAAGAAAACGAACTTTTGAAATTGCTTTGTATTCACAGAAACGACTTTATGCCAAGAGATTTAGCTTTGAGAAAAATCTGGAAAAAAGAGAATTATTTCACGGCGAGAAGTATGGACGTTTACATCGCAAAACTGAGAAAACTTCTGAAAGATGATGAAGGTTTGGAAATCATCAACGTGCACGGAGAAGGTTTCAGACTATTAGTGAAAAACCCATAAAATTAAACCCTTCAGAAATTTCTGAAGGGTTTTTTTATAACTTTTTACATTATACGTTTTACAAAATAAAAATGATTTAATTCGTTGCCATATTCTGCTTTGGAGAACCAAGAATTGAATCCATTTTTTCAACGTTTTTCAGCCATTTAGAACTTGTGAGATATTTTTCGTCAGGATAATAAATAAACAGACAAGTTCCGTTTTTTATCTTATTAATAATCGGTTGTGCCATTTCTCTGGAAACCGCAGGACAACCCCAACTTCTTCCTAATCTTTTCTCAGATTTGATAAAATCTTCACTTACATATTTTGCGCCGTGCATCACAATGCATCTTTCCAGCGCCGCATCATTATAGCCCTTGTCCATCCCAAAAAGTCTCATAGAATAGCCATTATCGCCATTATAAGTCTGTTCTGTAATATAAAAACCAAGACTTGACTGGTGCGAATCTTCTGTGTTAGAAAAGTTGGTAGCGAACTCTTCGCCTGTTCCTTTTCCGTGTGCGACCAATGTGTTGAACAGCACTTTTTTCTCATCCAAATCAATCACCCAAAGGCGTTTTCTGTTAGAAGATAAACTAAAGTCACAAATCGAAAGTAATTTGGCTGACGATACAAGTTTTTGGGATTTTTTCAAATTTTGGAATCCTAAAAAGGCTTTTTCGAAGACTTCAAAATTCAATTTTTCATCCGTAAACTGAAGCTCTTTATAGATTTCTTCTGCGGGATTTTGTGGTGAGAAACTCTTTTTTGGGCTTAGTTTTATTTCTTTTACTATCGTTTTGGTTTGAGAGATTTTGCTCTCAGAACTTGTGGGGTAAAAAGAAGTGGTTACCAAATAAACTAAGCATAACAATAATGGGAATTTCTTCATTAATTATAATATTAAGATTTTATTTTAGTGGTGCAAAATTATATATAAATCATTTTCAGACTGTTACAGTCAAGCTTTTTAACGGTTTTTTAGTAAACTTTAACGCAATTACTCCTTTTTTGAACGATTTTTATTAAGACTTTATTATGATTGACACTTTTAAAGTTTTAAATTGCAGTAAACTTTTGAAGTATGTCAACAATTAAAATTGCAGGTCTCAATCTCGATATTTCTTGGAAAAACAAGGAACAGAATTTCAAACAAATCGAAGAAGAATTCGGTTCTGTTGAAGCAGATTTGTTTCTGCTTCCTGAGATGTTTTCTACAGGATTTTGTATGGAAGCTGAGGAAGTTGCCGACAGAAATCTAGAAACTTTGATTTGGATGAAATCCTTTGCCAAAAGTAAAAATTCGGCAGTTGCAGGAAGTGTTTCTGTGGAGGAAAATGGGAAATTCTATAACAGATTTTATTTTGTTTTACCCGACGGAAGTTTTGAATATTACGACAAAAGACATTTGTTTTCTTACTCCGGAGAAGATAAAATCTACACAGCAGGAACAGAGCGAAAAATTATTGATTATAAAGGATTTAAGATTCTTTTGCAGGTTTGTTTTGACTTACGATTTCCTGTATTTTCGAGAAATCAAAATGATTATGATGCCGTTTTATATGTTGCGAATTGGCCAAAATCCAGAGTTGAAGCTTGGAAATCATTGTTAAAAGCACGTTCAATTGAAAATCAGACTTTTCTTTTTGGATTAAATCGAATTGGAACAGACGGTTATAATCTTGAATATGAGGAAAGTTCATTAGTTTATTTCCCCAACGGACGAGAAATCTCTGAAAGAAAAAACAATCTTATCAGATCTGAATGGAATTTGGATGAATTGAAAGAGTTCCGAAATAAGTTTCCTTTTTTGAATGAAAGGGATGAGTTTGAAATAGTCTATAACAAATAATTATTTTACATTATTTTCATTTCGTAAGAATCACTCAATTTTACAGAATTTAAAATAGAAAACAGAATTTAGAGCTTCAGTAACATCGATGAAAACTCGAAAGTTACTGTTTTCTATTTTTCTCTTCAATCCAACGACTCATATATTTTGTCGAATTCAGTTGATGATGTTGCAGAATTTTCCCGAGATAATTTTCTGTCCGATGATTTTCTAAATTATTCTCAATATTCGAAATGATTCCCCGAAACTGATTGACATACAATTTCTTATCAAAAATTTGTTTCAAAATCTCATTTGCATTTTCGTTGGCTTGATTCCAAATGGATTCATTTTGATAAAGTTCAACAGCGTTTGTCACAAATCCTTCGTCAGAATTTTCTATGAATCCATTCCAAGGCAAATTCTTATGCATTGCTTCTGCACCAATAGAACTGGTCACATTAGGTAATTCAAATCGCATACTTTCCCAAAGTTTTCCTTTCAATCCTGCGCCAAAAGGAATCGGAGCCAGTAAAACTCTGTATTGATTAAAAAGTAATTTAACATCTTCGGCTCTTCCTTTTACCAAAAAACCTTCTTTCTCATTATGCAGTTGAAAAACCTTTTCCGAAGCATAAGCGCCATAAATATGAAGTTCTACGTTTGGAAGTTCTTTTCTAATATTTTTCCAAATCGATTTCAGTTTGAGAACAGTTTGCCAATTCGGTTCGTGAAGAAAATTTCCAATGCTAACGAAATGTTGTCTTTCTTCAAAAGCAGTTTTATTTTTTTCGATATTCTCAATCAAGAAAGGTATATAAAAAAGAATGTCAGGATTGATTTTAAATTTTTCTGTCAATAATTGATATTCGAATTCTGAAATAATAAGCGACAAATCACATCGCAAAATCGAAGCCATTTCTCTCTTGAAAATATCATTAATCAAATCTTCATTACTAGTTTCTCTCTTTTCAACAAAAGCTTTTCTTCTTGCTTCTCTCAGAAAATGCAAATCTTCTGTATCAATGATTTTCAAAGCATTTGGACAATTTTCTGAAACTCGCCAACCAAATTGTTCTTCGGTTACATAACGGTCAAAAAGTACAATATCTGGATTGAGGTCTTTTATCTTTTTATCAAAACTTTCATTATTGATGTCGATTTTTTGGATTTCGATTTTTTCTGAAAACTCGATATTGTTGGAAGAAGTTAGAAACGTAATTGTATAATTTGCTTCCGAAAATAATTTGATAAGCTGCATCATTCTGTAACCTGCTGCTGTAGAAGCCGGTTCTGGAATAACGAGACCAATAATGACAAGATGTTTCATGTGGAACAAAAATATAAATTATTAAAACAAAAAATTTATACTAATTTTGATATATGCGAATAGAAAACGAAATCAAATTAGGGTTCAAAGATGTGATGTTTCGTCCGAAGCGTTCTACACTCAAATCCCGCAGCGAAGTTACAATAGAGAGAGAATTCACTTTTCTTCATACTCAGAAAAAATGGAGCGGTGTTCCGTTGATTGCTGCCAATATGGACACAGTTGGAACTTTCGAAATGGCGGAAGCGCTTTACAAAGACAAAATCATTACGGCTGTTCATAAACATTATTCTGTACAGGAATGGTCTGATTTTCTGAAAGATAAAAGCGATGACTTCTACCAATACATTGCACTGAGTACAGGAACTGGAAAAGCTGACGAAGAGAAAATCAAAACAATCTTGGGTGCCAATCCGAAAATCCAATTTCTTTGCATTGATGTTGCGAATGGTTATTCTGAACATTTTGTAGAATTTGTGAAAAAAGCACGTCAGAATTTTCCAGATAAAATTATTATGGCAGGCAATGTTGTAACCGGCGAAATGGTAGAAGAACTTATTTTAGCAGGTGCTGATATCATCAAAGTTGGAATTGGACCAGGCTCGGTTTGTACAACTCGAGTCAAAACCGGAGTTGGTTATCCTCAACTTTCTGCGATTATTGAGTGTGCGGATGCGGCTCACGGTTTGGGCGGTCAAATCATTGGTGACGGTGGTTGTAAAGTTCCCGGAGATGTAGCGAAAGCTTTTGGTGGCGGTTCAGACTTCGTAATGTTGGGCGGAATGTTTGCCGGACACGACGAAAGCGGCGGTGAACTCATCACAGAAAATGGAAAAACTTTCCGATTATTCTACGGAATGAGTTCTCAAACTGCAATGGATAAACATTCTGGAGGTGTTGCAGAATATCGTGCTTCCGAAGGAAAAACCGTGAAGGTTCCTTACAAAGGTCCAGTTGCAGAAACAGTAAAAGATATCTTAGGAGGTGTTCGTTCAACTTGTACTTATGTTGGTGCATCAAAGTTGAAAGAGTTATCGAAAAGAACGACTTTTATCCGGGTTCAAGAGCAGGAAAATCAAGTTTTTAATGGATAAAATATGTTTCGACAATATTTTACCATTATATTTAGTCTAATTTTTCTAACAATAAATGCTCAGAACAAAATGAGACCTTTAGAAGAACTAATCAACAAAACAGACTCAGGTTGGCCAATTGTTGAAGAAATGGTCAAATCTGCAAAGAATAAAGTTGAGATTCTCTCGGTAAACTCTGATAAAGCCAATGACGCGCTTTATAAAACTCAAGTTACAACGCGTTCTCCAATGGGTGCCATTGTTTATCATACAGGTGGCATTTTAGTAGATAATGGCTGGATTAGAATTCTTGGCTCTGGCAATACAAAACTTGATAGAAGTCTTCCCGATTGGAACCAAGGGAAATCATTCAAAGAGTATGGTGAAACGCCTTCGTTTTTGTTGATTGCTGATGATGCAATTGGTGGATTTTTTATTTTGAATGGCGGAAGCCTTGGAGAAGATTTGGGCAAAGTTTATTATTTCACTCCTGATAACTTGGAATATGAACCTTTAGATATTACTTATACACAGTTTCTTGATTTTTGTTTCAATAATGATTTGAATCAATTTTACAAAGACAATCGATGGAATAATTGGCAAAAAGAAGTTTCTGAATTAGACGGAAATAAAGTTTTCAACTTCTATCCTTATTTGTGGACAAAGGAAGGTAAAGACATCAATAAAAATTCTCGAAAAGCAATTTCAATAGAAGAACAATATAATCTGAATATAGAATTCCGAAAGCAACTTGGATTACAATAAAAAAACCAGCCAAATTCGGCTGGTTTTTATTTTTACTTGACTTTTGCCAAATGAATCACATTATCTCCTTGAGAAATCAACAATGAGTCTTCCGTAGATTCTGCAGAAATACTATTTCTCTCATAGATTTCTCCTGCTGTTGTTGCTTGTTTAAAGTCAAGAACAAACTTGTTATTGTTAGCTTCTATAGTAATTGTTTTTGCCTTGCCATCGTCTATAAAAGTCGCTTTTGCTCGGCTTCCATCACTTGCTTTGTAAGGATATGAAACAGATGAGGTTTTTTTACCATTTATATCTTTTTGGGCATTAGAGGATGTAATAGTATCTGTTTTTCCATCTTTTTCTACGATTTCTGTTGTTGTAGAAAAGGAATCGGATGTTTTTTTGACATCATTTTTTTTACAAGAAAATAAAACTAAAGCGGTTACAAATCCTAGAATTAAACTGTTTGTTTTCATGGGCTAAATTTTTTATTAATAACAAAATTTCTGTCAAATTGTTGTCCAAAGACAGCAAAAAATCTAAAACTAATTTCGGAATTTTTTTATATATAATGATTGGATTAGATAATAAATTTTTATAGTCTTATAACTGATTGTTTTACAGAATTAATTTAAATCAAGTTACTGCTCAATAAATTATAATAATACAATTGATAAAATTCAGAATTAATTAAATAATGATTACTTTTAATCCCAATTTCTAACCCACAACAAAATGCAATTCTCCGGACAGATCCTAAAAATGATTTCCCAAAACGGACAACCCATCCAATACTATCTCAACCTAAAAAATGATTTGATTAATATGAATCAACTTTTTGGAAAAGATTTGCACATCAAACATATTGGTTATCAATGTGTGAATTGTGGAAATGACGAGAAAATCTACCGAATGGGATTCTGTAAAAAATGCTTTTTCGAAAGTCCTTATGCTAGTGATACGATTATCCGTCCAGAATTGTCAAAGGCTCATCTTGGTATTGTCGAGCGAGATTTGGAAGTGGAAAAAGAAATCCAGTTGGTTCCGCATATCGTTTATCTGGCTTACACAGGTGATGTAAAAGTTGGCGTTACGAGAACGCATCAAATTCCTACGCGTTGGATAGACCAAGGTGCGACTTTCGCTTTGCCAATCGCCATTACAGAAAACCGTTACGAAGCCGGAATGATTGAGGTTGAACTCAAAAAACATATCGCCGATAAAACCAACCCGAAAAAAATGTTGGCGGATGAATATGAAGACACTTTAGATTTAATTGATTTCCGAAACAAGATTGCGGACTACTTTCCTAATGATTTCAAAAAGTTTGCAGTGACTGATGAAGACATTGTAAAACTAGATTTTCCTTACGAAGCGCCGGCAAAAATCAATGTTTTTACATTGGACAAAAAACCAGAATTCAATGGAGTTTTGAAAGGGATTAAAGGACAATATCTTTCTTTTGAAGGCGGAGATTTTATCAATGTAAGAGGACACGAAGGTTATGTGATTGAATTGACAGTTTGATAAAATGAAGAATCCTTTATTTTTTCTCTTACTAATTTTACTTTCTTGTTCAAAGAATCCTAATAAGATTTCTAAAAAAGATATTAATTATATAGAAAAAGATAAAGAAACAGGCTGGTTTCGAGTTCATAACAAACAAAACAAATGGGGATTCATAGATAAAGATAGTTCTATTGTAATTCCTTTTGAATACGATTTTGTAAACCCTTTTGAAAACCATCTTGCTTATGCAAAACAAGGAAGTAAAGAATTCTTTATTACTTATAAAAATTTAAAATTAGAAGGAGATTTTGATGCTGTTAGTGTTTTTTCAGAAGGTTTAGCTCCAATTAAAAAAAATAGGAAATGGGGTTTTATCAACGAGAAAGGAAAGATTGTTATTCCAATTCAATATGATGTTGTTGATTGTTTCAGACCAAGTGGATTGTGCGCGGTAAGTAAAAATGGAAAATCAGGGTTCATTGATAAATCTGGTAAAGAAATAATTCCTATTATTTATCCTGAAGTGAATCAACAGATGCTGGATAAAAATGTTATTGTAAAAAACAAAGGCAAATGGGCTTTCTTTGACAATCAAGGAAAACAACTCTCAGACTTTATTTATAATGAAGTTTTCCGAACAGACCATTATGATTTTTCCAAAGACATTTTTACAAGAGATGAATCTACTTATTTCGAAAACGGAGCTGTTTTAGTTTTAAAAGATAATCATTATGAATTCCTCAATGAAAAAATAGAACCTGCTTTCCCCAACAATAAGTTTGATTCCGCAACAGTTTTTGACGCTTTTAAAAACGCCATCGTCAAAAGAAATGGCAAGTATGGAATGATAAAACCAAATGGAGAATTCAAGGTACAATTAGAATATGATTTTATTGAACCTTATGATACTAGTCACGGTCATTATTCCGAGTACTATAATGCAAGAAAAGGAAAAATCTTTTCTATCATTAATAGAAATTTGGAAAAAATAGGAGATTCTTATGAGCCAATTCATAATAATTTCCGAACAGACAATCCAACCATTTCATTTAAAAATCTTAAAGGAAAATTTGGTTTAGTTGATAGAAATGGAAATATCAAAATTCCTTTTGTTTATGATGAAGAACTCATATTTGAAGGGGATAATTATGCAATTGCAACCAAAAACAATAAAAAAGGAATCATTAATATTAATGGAAAAGTAATCTTCCCTTTCAATTTTGATAACATTACAACACTTGATGATATAGAAAACATTTTCATTTTTCATAATAAAAATGAAGCTAAAGTAATGAGCATCAATGGAAAGATATTAATTTCCGGATATGAAAATATCCGACCAATTTTCTATGACCATTCAAAATTCATAGTCAAGAAGAATAAGAAATTTGGTGTAGTTGATATCAATAACAAAATTCTTGCGCCAATTATCTATGATGAGTTTTCTGATTGGGTAGAATATGGTCCCGAAAACAGACATATTGTAAAAATTGGTTCAAAATCCGGAATGTTGGAAGAGAAGACTTTTAAGCAAAAAATACCGGTAGATTATGATTTTGTTTTCATCTCTCGGTTTGTTGTTTTTGTTGGAAAAAATAAAAAATATGGCATTATTGATTTGAATAATAAGATTCTTTGTCCATTAATTTATGATGAAGTGAAACCAAGTTATGTTTATGGCTTAGGTTTTGGAGAGGATAAAATATTTGCCAGAAAAGGGAAAGACTATTTTGAAATTAATATTAATGGAAAAGTTTTGAAATCTGTTACAAGACAAGATGTACAACAGAAAACTAAATCTCCAAGAATAGAAATTCCAGAACCGCCACCACCGCCAAAAATAAAATAATATGCAAAAAAAACTACTGAAAATTACTGCAATCGTACTTGGGAGTGTTTTGATTCTCATAGTTTTACTGAATATCGGATTCAGTCTTTGGCTCAAATATAAATTACCAGATTATCTCAAAACCAAAACACCTTACGAGATTACTTATCAATCTCTGAACGTGGAAATCTTAAGCGGAAGTATCTCCGCAAACCAAATTGAAGTTAAAACTAAACAACCAAACAATCTTGAAGTCTTAGCTCTCGAAGGAAGCTTGGGTAATTTGAATATCAGTAGATTAGATATAATTGAATTTTTAAAAAACAATCAAATCGAGGCTAATTCTATTAAGCTGACCAATCCTAATTTAAAAATCAGATTAGCCAAACCAAAAGAGGAGAAAAACAAAAAAAATCCAATTCCTTTCACCATCAAAAATATTGAAATAGAAAAAGGAAATATCGAGATTCATAAGCCTGATAATACAAAACTTTTCTCTGCTAACAATCTTAATATCGATCTCAAAAATCTAAGTCTTAATCAAAATCCTAACGAATTACCTTTTGCTTTGGACAGTTATAAAATCTCTGCCAATCAGTTTTACGCACAAATCGGTGAGATTTATTCTTTGAATTCTTCTGAACTGAAAACAGTTAATGGAGAATTGATAATTAATAATTTTGAACTGAAACCATTGATTGATTTCAAAAATTGGGAACAGAATTTCAAAACACAAAAGACATTTTTCGATATCAAAAGTAAAAGCATTTCTTTCAACGATTTGGTATTTAATAAAAAGAAGCTGAGTTTTAAAAATGCTCAAGTTGTTGATCCAATTTTTATATTACAAAATCGTGATAATAAAGTTGTTAAATCAAACAAAGAAAAGTCAAACTTTAACATTGATTTTGAAAACTTTGATATTAAAAACGGACAATTTTCTATCTTGAAATCGAATGGGAAAAAGTCACTTTCATTAGTGAAATTCAATGCTAATTTGAAAGAATTTGTAATGAATGAAGACACTTCAAAAAACAAAATTCCTTTCACTTACAAAGATTACAAAGTTTCCGGAAATCAGTTTTTTTATGATGCTGGGAAATATTACAATATGGATTTGTCAAGCTTCGAAATGTCTTCACAAAACATTGATTTAAAGAATTTTAAGTTAAAACCAAAAGTATCAAGAGCTGAGTTTGTGAGAATGATTCCTATGGAAAATGATTTGTTTGATATTTCCGCTAACAGAATCCAGTTTTCTGGAATTAATTGGAAATTCGAAAATGATAAACCGAACATCAGACTTAAAAATGCAAAGCTGACAAATGTTGATGCTAACATCTTCCGAAGTAAAATCCCGAAAGATAATCCAAAAGAAAAACTGCTTTATTCCAAATTATTAAGAACAATAAAATTTCCTTTAGTTGTTGAAAATCTGAATCTTATTCAATCCAAATTGGTGTACGAAGAAGATACGCCGGATTCTAACGGACCAGGAAAAGTCATTTTCACTCATTTTAATATGGATGTTGAAAATCTCAATTCCAACAAACAAAAAGGGGCGAATACAAAAGTTCCGATTGTAATCAATTGCAAATTTATGGATGCGTCACCAATGAAAGTAAATTGGAACTTCAATACGGCTGATATGCGGGATAATTTCACAATCGCCGGAACTATCAATGATTTGCCTGCTGTTGACATCAATCCGTTTATCAAACCTTATCTTAATGTGTCTGCGACCGGAACTATCACGAGTCTCAATTTTGATTTCAAAGGGAATAATGACATTATGAACGGGAAATTCAAGATTACTCACAAAGATTTGAAAGTGAGCCTTCTTGATAAAAAAACTAGAGAAAAGAAGAAGTTTTTATCTGCGGTTGTGAATCTAGTTGTGAGAAAAGATTCAAAACAATTTCCGGAATCTGTGGATGTTTATGTTGAGAGAAACAAGGAAAGGTCTTTCTTTAACCTGTTTTGGAAAGGCATTGAAGACGGTCTGAAAAAGACTTTGATCAGCATCAACGTCGATAAAGTGAAGGAAAATGTGGAAGATGTGAAAGAGACCGTGAAAGAAACAAAGAAAAAAATAAAAGAAGCTAAACGTGAGATTAAGAATAACCGTTTAAAGAAAAAAGAAGCTCAATCCTAAAAATTGAACTCCTTTTTTATATCCATCTGATTTCAGAAATCATATTCTTCTTTCTCTTCTGTAGGCAAAGATTTGATAAAATTATCAAACTCTTGACCGTCATAATTGCTGTCGGCACCATAAGAATCTATAATCATCGCTTTGTTGCCGTAGACATCTTCAACTAAATATAATGCAATATTATCAGCTGGGTCACTCGCTCCTTCGAAGCGATAAGTTCTGATGATTTTCAGGTCTTCAGCATGATAAGCTTTTGATGTGCTACGGATGACAAATTGATTTTTGTCGTTCATTATGATTTCGTCCGTAATTCCTTTTTCTCTGAGTTTCTCCATAACTTGAGAAAGCGTTAGCATTGGTTTTGTGCTCATAATAATATTTTTTGGGATTGGTGAGTATAAGTAAACAAATCACGAACCAAAAAACAAAAGACTTTACAAGTTGTGTAAAGTCTTAAAAAAATAAAAGTTATGAAAAATTAAATTCTCCCTCTCTTCTTCAATTAGGAAAATTTATTTGTTGGCCTTGTAACGTTTATCCGGCGTTCCGTCTTTTTTCAAAGTTTTGGCAGCCTTGTAACGTTTGTCTGGTGTTCCGTCTTTTTTTAGTTTGACATCTGCAGTCGTAGCTATTTTTTCAACTTTTGCTTCGCCTTTTTTGGCTTGCTTTTCAATTTTTTTAGTCGCTGTCTTTGCAGTTGCCGGAGCTGTTGTTTGTGCTGTTGCTAAGCCTAACCCGAAAGTAAGTAGCAATGCGGATAATAAATTTTTCATTTTCTGTGATGTTTTGGTTCGACAAATTTATGTTAAAAATCATTCTAAAATTAAGAATAAAAAACTTTAACCAGAAATTATAACAACTTAAAAACGGCTTAAAAGTTATAACGGTAAGCTAAACTAAAGTTGAGAAATATGGCTTTGGAGTAATAATCGGCAATGTCGGGATTTTGATTTCCGATTTTAGCATTATAGAAGTTAAGTTTTGTCCCGAAAAAGACTTGTTGATAACCTTCATTATCAATAGTATAAATAGCTTTTGCGCCGAAATTTAATCCGCCGTTTCCTTCGGTGAATTTACCAGAATTATCCAAATAAGGACTTTTCATCCTATATGTACTGTAACCCAAGATTTCTTCCACAAAAAAATCTTCTGTGATTTTATCTTTATGGAAAATATACCAATCAAAATTGTTCATAGAAGGTGCACCAAGATACCCGAATTTATCAGCATTTTTTACATTGGCTAAAAAATAAGTGTATTCTACACCAAGTCCGAAATTTTTGTAAAGGTTCAGATTTCCACCAATCCCAAATCCATAAAAATAATCGAAGCTATCTTTAAGAAAATTATCGCCAAGTACGGTCATTACTTTAACGTGTGGGTCGATAGAAGAACGGACATTTTCCGTCCAGTCTTGCTTTTTCCTTCTCTGAGAAAAAGTAGCAATTGAAATTAACGAAAAAGATAAGAGTAAAACTTTCTTCATTATTTCAAAACTATGTCATCGAAAATAACATAAGTCACACCATCAGGAATTTCGATGCTCAAAGAATCTCTGGAGATTTTGCATCCTTGAGTATCCGTTGAAAAAGATTTAATTTTAAAATTCTTCAGTTGGAATTTATAAGCGCCCTTGTCATAAGGTCCGGCTAATACAAAACTTCCACTTTCTTTGGGATAAGTTTCTGCAATGATTTTTTTGTCTTTTACGAGATGGATTGGGTCTTCCAGAAATTTAGCATCAGAATACGTAATCTTTCCCTCCGCATAAGCACGGAAAATGTTAGCATCATCATCCTTACATTGAATCGCAAGAAGTGACAACAAACAGAAAAAGGATAATATTTTGAAACCGAATTTCAAATGTTCATAGTTTAAGACTGTAAAATTAAAACTAATTTTTTTGAAAAATAGTATCTTTGTAACAAATAACGATTCCGAAAATATCTCGGAATCGCTTTTTGCGTTTATGCCTACATTAATGGAATTAAAAAAAATCAATCAAAATCTGCTTCCGGACTTGCTTCAGAAACAATTCGGGAATGAGATTTTTTCTCAATTAAATAACAACCAACATATTTCGGTCAAAGGAAGTGCAGGTTCTGCGGTTTCAATTTTGGCTTCGGAACTTTTCCTTACCCAGAAAAAAACGATTCTTTATCTTGTTGATGACAAGGAAGATGCGCTTTACATTAATGCAGAAATGGAAGACTTGATTGGAAAAGAAAATGTACTTTATTTTCCTGCAACACATCTTGAACCTTATCAAGTCGAGAAAACCCAGAATGCGAATTTGGTTTTAAGAACCGAGGTTATTAATAAGATCAATTCCGGAAATGCTCCGAAAGTGATTGTGGCTTTCGTTGGTGCTTTGTCAGAAAAAGTTCTGAAAAAAGAAGATTTTAAAGCGATTTCTCATCACATCAAAGTTGGTGACCAGTTGGATTTTGATTTTGTGGATGAATTACTGAATCATTACCAATTCAATCAAACAGATTTTGTTTCCGAGCCGGGAGAATTCTCTGTTCGTGGTGGAATTGTGGACGTTTTTTCTTTCTCTAATGAAAAACCTTATCGTATCACATTTTTCGGAAATGAGGTGGAAAGCATCAAAACTTTCGATATAGAATCTCAACTTTCTGTTGATAAAATCACTGAATTTCAGTTGGTTTCCAATATGAATTTTTCGGTTTCGGGAAGCAAGGTTTCGTTTCTTGATATTTTGCCAAATGATAGCTTTATGGTTTCGAAGAATCTTTTTGTTTCCAATAGAAGAATCAGAGACTTTTACGAAAAATCATTAGAAAAATTTGAGACTTTAAGTAAAGATATTAAACATAGAACACCAGAAGGATTATTTATTTCGGAATCAGAATTCCAGAACCGATTAATCAAATTCAAAACGATTGATTTCAGTTCGCAGGCATTTGAACTTCCAAAAATTAAAAATGTAGAACTCAATCAAACTCAACAACCGAGCTTTCATAAGAATTTCGAAATGTTGATTCAGGATTTGGAAGAAAAGCAAAGTCAAGGATTTGACACTTGGATTTCTTTTTCATCGGAAAAACAGAAAGAAAGATTAGAATCGATTTTTGAAGAATTGGAACACGAGATTCCGTTCAAAAGTTTCAAATCCGAACTTCACGAAGGTTTTGTAGATTCTGAAAATAAAATTCTGATTTATACTGACCATCAGATTTTTGACCGATATCAGCGTTACAAATCCAAAGACACTTTTGCGAAGTCGGAGCAATTGACACTCAAAGATTTAATGTCTTTGAAAGTAGGTGATTACATTGCCCATATCGACCACGGAATCGGGAAATTTATGGGATTGGTAAAAGTCAATAATGACGGAAAAATTCAGGAATGTTTTAAACTTAGTTATAAAAATGGAGATTTGCTTTACGTGAGTATTCATTCCCTTCATAAAATTTCAAAATATAACGGACCGGACGGAAAAGAAATCGTTCTCAGCAAACTCGGTTCACCCGCTTGGAAGTCGCTGAAACAGAAGACGAAAGCTAGAGTTAAGCAAATTGCATTTGATTTGATTAAATTGTATGCTCAGAGAAAAACGGCGAAAGGATTTCAATATTCGCCCGATTCTTATCTTCAAAATGAATTGGAAGCGAGTTTCCTTTACGAAGATACGCCGGACCAAGAGAAAGCAACTCTGGACGTGAAAAAAGATATGGAAGCAGAAGGCGTGATGGACCGATTGATTTGTGGCGACGTTGGATTCGGGAAGACGGAAGTTGCGATTCGTGCGGCGTTCAAAGCGGCGACTGATAGCAAACAAGTTGCGATTCTGGTTCCGACCACGATTTTGGCTTTCCAACATTACAGAAGTTTCAAAGAGCGTTTGAAAGATTTTCCTGTTAATATTTCTTACTTGAATCGGTTCCGAACGGCGAAGCAAAAATCTGAAACTTTAGCAGGTTTGAAAGATGGAAAAATCGATATCGTGATTGGAACGCACCAATTGGTTTCGGATAAAGTGAAATTCAAAAATCTTGGTTTATTGATTATCGATGAGGAACACAAATTCGGAGTTTCGGTAAAAGATAAATTGAAAACGATGAAAACTAATGTTGATACGTTGACATTGACGGCAACACCAATTCCGAGAACTTTGCAGTTTTCATTGATGGCTGCGCGAGATTTATCGGTGATTAAAACACCTCCACCAAACCGTCAGCCTGTTGAGACAAGCATTGTTGGTTTTAATGAAGAGATTCTTCGTGATGCGATTTCGTACGAATTACAAAGAGACGGACAGGTTTATTTCATTAATAACCGAATCGAAAATCTGAAAGATATTGCAGGATTAATCCAAAGATTGGTTCCCGATGCAAGGGTGATTACAGGTCACGGCCAAATGGACGGAAAACAAATGGAACAGAATGTTCTCGATTTTATGGAAGGAAAATATGATGTTCTAGTAGCAACAACAATCGTAGAAAGTGGTGTTGACGTTCCAAATGCGAATACTATTTTTATTAATGATGCTCATAGATTTGGGATGGCAGATTTGCATCAGATGCGTGGAAGAGTCGGACGAAGCAACCGAAAAGCCTTTTGTTATCTGATAACGCCTCCGTTTGATATGATGACATCTGACGCAAGAAAACGTCTGGAAGCGATTGAGCAATTCTCAGATTTAGGAAGCGGTTTCCAGATTGCGATGAAGGATTTGGAAATCCGTGGTGCAGGAGATTTGTTGGGTGGCGAACAAAGTGGATTTATCAATGAAATGGGATTCGAGACTTATCAGAAAATGATGCAGGAAGCTTTGGAAGAATTGAAAGATGATGAGAATTTTGAAAATCTTTTCGAAAATGAAGAAGACAGAAACAAGCTCATCAAATCTACAAAAGATGTGAACATCGACACCGATTTGGAATTGATGTTGCCAGATAATTACGTAAGTTCAACAGAAGAACGTTTGTCGCTTTATCAAAAATTGGCTGAAATCCAAAACGCGAAAGAGTTACAAGCCTTTGAAAATGAGTTGAAAGACCGATTCGGAGAATTGCCAAGCGAAGCGATTAATCTTCTAAAATCTGTGGAATTGAAGTGGCTGGCGGCGGAAATTGGATTTGATAAATTGGTGGTGAAGAACAAAGTTTTCCTCGGTTATTTCCCTGCGAATCCTCAGGATAAATTCTATCAAAGCGAGAAATTCAAAAAAATCATATCTTATCTCACACAAAATCCGGGAGAAGCTACGTTAAAAGAAAAGAACAATCAGCTGATGATGAGGAAAGATAACGTAAAAAATGTGGATGAAGTGAATCTGGTTTTGAATAGGATTTTGGCTTAAAATTAATTATATTTGATTAATAAAATTTTAAAAATGAATACTTTAACAATAAGAACAGAAAACCCAAACTTGCTTTCTTTGGTAAAAGATTTTCTGAAAAAATATAAAGAAATCGAAATTATAGAAGATGAGATTTCTGAAGATAAATTGAAAATTTACCTTGAAAATATTCAAAAAAAAGCCAATCAAGAAAACACCATTGATTCCAAAGAGATGAAAGATAAGTTCTTCCAAAAATTATGCGAATTAGATACACAAAAGAAGCAGAAGAATCTTTAATCGAAATTGCAGAATTTCTCTATTACAGATGGACGGAGAAAGAGATTCGAGATTTGTATGCTGAATTGGAAACGGTTCTCGAAAATGTATCTCAAAATCTGGTTGTTTATGAAAAGTTTTCGGAAAGTATATTTCAAGCTTTGATTGGGAATAGAAATGTGAAATTATATTTTTCGATTAATGAGGATGAAATCTTGGTTCTTTTCTTTCTCAATTGCAGACAAAATCCTGACAGACTTGATTTCTTAAAGTAAATATACTCTTAATGAGCCAATCTCTATTTGCTATTAAAAAAACAAAATTGATTCTATTGTTTTTCACGACAATGGTTTCTTTCTGCAACGCTCAAATCCAAAAATATCATTACGATAAGGAAATGACTTTTCTAAGTGAAGCGGATAATGAAGCGGGGATTTCGGTGAGATTTAATTCGAAAGACAAATCGGTTCCTGTTTATTCGATAAGTTATAATTCTGAGAAAAAAGAGATTCGAAATACGATTAATTTCTATTACGCTTATCGGAAAAATATCTATAGAATGGATGGTTTGCTTTATAACAAAAAATATGTTTCGGGTAATGGTTTCCGAACTTATAGTGCAGAGTCACCGATTAGATATTTCAAAAAAGCTTCGGATACTTTGTATGAATATCAGTCGTTTCGAGATTTAGAAAAAAGAATTGCAACAGATAAAGACGGAACCAAAATCGAATTGTTTGTAGCGAATCTCAAAGATAATATCGATTATTCTGAACCAGCGTTGTTTTATCTTTCGGAACATTATGGGATTTCGCCTGGTTTGGGAAAAGGTGAGATTGTGGTTTATGCGAATTATACTTTTAGTAATAATTTCAGCGCCGGAGATTATGTTAAGATGAAAGATATTGATGAAGATGTTTATTTCAACAAAGAACAAATTGAAGCTCTGATTGATGACAAATATCGAGAGTTTGTTACCAAAAATGAACCAGAAAAAAAACCAATCTATTGCTCTGTAACATCATTTGGTAAAAATACAGATGAAAAAACAACCGAAGAATTGAACGATTTCCTTGGCAATATCTGCGAATATTATGAGTTATGGAATAAGCAAGAAAATAATGAAAGTTTCAAAACCTATTTTGATTCCGAAATTAAAAGAATAGTTGAAATTTATAAAAACAATGACACTCTAAATGAGAAACAACTCAAAACTTACCTTGAAGAATTGAATCAGCTTAAAAGTCAGAATTCCTTAGAAAATTTTGATTATAAATGAATTATTTTCAATTAAAAATTTGAATTCGAAAATTTATTTTAAAAAGTTAACTTTGCAAATAGAAAACAATACAATGAAAAGCATATTTTATTATCTAACCATAATATTCGGAATCTTTGCATTGGCATCTTGTAGTCCAAATCAAGATGATAATGGCGATTTTTTGCACGGGATAGTTTACGACCCAACTACTACTGATCCAGGAAGTGGGAGCGAGACTACAAAGCTTCTTGAAAAAGTTTCAGGAGTAGATTCTGATGGGGAATCTACCACTGTTACTTATACTTACAAAGATAAAAAACTAACTTCTGTAAAAACGGAGGTAGACACAGATATGGAAACTGCGCTATTAAGCTATTCAAATGATGTAATAACACATATGGATATTACCAATGTAGAATCAGGAGATACTAGACAGACAAAAGTAGATCTTTTATATAATTCTGGTAAATTGATTGGTGCTAACGGAACAACCGAATCTGGAGGAGCTGTCCTCTATAAGTCAACGACAAATGTTACTTACGTTGGAGACAAAGTTTCGAAAGTGGTCACTAGCATGAACACAGAGGATCCGGATAATCCAGGGCAGTATATTTTGTCTTTTGAAGTTATAAGTGATCTAACCTACACAGGAAATAATATTTCTGTTTGGAAATTAACCACAACCACCGCATCTACTCCTCCTATTGTAATCCCTCCAATTGTAATAGAATCTGAACTAAGTAATTACGATAGTAACAAGAACCCTTTTGGAACGCTACCTTTAGCTTATAATATTTTATCAACACATTACAATACTTCTAATCAAGGTATGTTAGGTCTATCTACCAACAATTACAGAAGTGTCAAGGTTACAACGATGGGGTTCTCGCAACCACTTAACATGACTTATACTTACGATGCAGGTGGATATCCTATAACAATGCTTTCTAGTGGAGGAGACAAATTAAATTTTCAGTATACAAAATAATGAAGTATCTCATCGTCGGTATCGGGAACAAAGGGGAAGAATATGTGGAAACCCGACATAATATTGGTTTCAAAATTGCTGAAAAAATTGCAGAGAAGATAGAAGCGCCATTCAAATCTTCAAATTTCGGATTGCTGGCAGAAGGAAAATACAAAGGCAGAAAAGTTTTTGTACTTAAGCCGGATACCTATGTCAATCTTTCTGGAAATGCTGTTAAATTCTGGATGCAGAAAGAGAATATTCCTTTAGAAAATATATTGATTATTACGGATGATCTTGCATTACCTTTTGGTTCATTAAGGATGAAAATGAAAGGTTCTGATGCGGGTCATAATGGTTTGAAAAGCATACAGTCGCAGCTGAATACTCAAAATTATCCAAGATTAAGATTTGGAATATCTGCCGATTTCTCCGAAGGAAAACAAGCAGATTATGTATTAGGAAAATGGAATACCGAGGAACAAGAAAAACTTTCCGAAAGAATCGAAAAGTTTTCCCAAGCGGCATTGTCTTTCGTTTTTGCAGGTGTTCAAAATACAATGTCTGCTTTTAATGGAAAATAGATTAATCTGTATCTGTTTTCAAAAGCCTTTACGGATTTCGTTTTTTAATTAAGCAAATTATTTTAGATATTCAGTTTTGAAAATAAGTAAGCCGGATAATAAATTACCCGGCCTACCACCCTAATTGTATGAAGAAAAAAATTTCCTATAACCAAGTTACAACGCCAGTTTCAACGTCATAATTTGCACCCACGACTTTGATTTTACCTTCATTTTCTAGGTTTCTCAAAGTTGAACTTTGCTTACGAATTTCATCGATTGCATTCTTTACATTTTGTTGATTCAGTCTTTCCAAAAGATCTTCGTTTTTGGATGAGCGCTCTTCTCCATCTTTGATAATATTTTTGATTATTGGGTCAAAATGTCCAATCAAGTGGTTCAGGTTATCCATTCCAAGACCTTCGATAGCTGCAGAGTCTAGACCTCCTTTCAAAGCGCCACATTTAGTATGACCAAGGACAACAACCAACTTGGATCCTGCAACATTACAGCCAAATTCCATAGAGCCAAGAATATCTTGGTTCACAAAATTACCTGCAATTCTAACGCTGAAGATATCTCCCAAGCCTTGGTCAAAAATCAATTCAGCAGACGTACGGCTGTCGATACAACTCAAAATAACTGCAAACGGCCATTGACCAGTGCGAGTTGCATTAACTTGCTCAAGAAGGTCTCTGTTGGCTTTAAGGTTATTTACAAACCTTTGATTTCCTTCTTTCAAGAACTCTAATGCTTTTTCTGGTGTAATGGTTGCTTGTGTTTCGGATGTATGTGCTTTCATTTTTTTTAAAATTTTAAATAGTTAATATCTGCAATGTTTTTACATCGCTCTTTTATGATTGACGATGATATGCGAATCCTGGTCGCTTGCATAATCTTTGTATGATGTTTTGAAGCCTAATAATTCTACTTCTATGTCTTCTTCTTTTGCTCTTACATTGGCAAAATCCTGGATCAGCTCCAGAACATCCGTTGTGATGTAAGATGTTGTTTTTGCATCTATGATAACTTTGGAGCCAGATTTTATGTTTTTTAAAGTTTTTTTGATGGCAGCTTTATTGAGAAAAGAAACTTCCTCAGCCAGCTTTATTGTAATCTCATCTGCATCATCCAAAGTTTCTTTGCTAAGATAGTAAGCTCGTTTCATATTTCCTTGAAGAATGTAGAAAACGGAAATTAATAACCCAATTCCTACACCTTTCAGTAGATCTGTGAAAACAACAGCCAAAACAGTTGCCAAAAAGGGAATGAACTGATACTTACCATTATGCCAAAAATGTTTGAAAGTGGCTGGTTTTGCCAATTTGTATCCAACCAAAATCAATACCGCTGCTAGAGTTGCCAAAGGAATTAGATTTAATATAACAGGGATTGATAAAACACAAATTAATAACAACACACCATGAATAATTGTTGAAGTTTTCGACGTTGCACCAGCATTGGCATTGGCAGAGCTTCTTACTACCACAGATGTCATTGGCAGCCCACCAATGAAAGAACTGACTAAGTTTCCAATACCTTGAGCTTTCAGTTCCAGATTGGTGTCGGTAATTCTTCTTCTAACATCTAATCTGTCCGATGCTTCTATACAAAGCAAAGTCTCTATAGATGCTACAATAGCTATGGTAGCTCCTGTTATCCAAACTTTAGGATTTGTAAATCCGTTGAAATCGGGAAAAGTGATTAGGTTTTTAAAATCATCTAGTGACTTAGGAACAGGTAATGTTACAAGGTGTTTTTCCGTAATTGCTAAAGAACTTCCTGATAGTTTAAAAAATTCATTCAGTAGAATCCCTAAAATAACTGCAACCAAAGCACCTGGTAATAGCTTTAATCTTTTGAGAACAGTTATGTGATCCCAAGCCAATAAAATAGCTACAGAAACCAAGGTTACTATAATAGCGCCTGGATGAGTTGCGCCAAATAATTCTGAAAAATACCCAAAATTGAGCCCTTTGTCGAAAATAGATTCGTGACCTTCGTAATCGCGATCAAAGCCTAATGCGTGAGGAATTTGTTTCAGTATGATAATAATTCCAATGCCGGCAAGCATTCCTTCGATGACATTATTAGGGAAATAATTTGAGATACTACCTGCCCGGACAAATCCAAGAACTAATTGTAAAATACCAGCAATAATACCAGCACAAAGAAATAATTCAAATGCGCCTAGATCTGTTATGGCTACCAAGATAATAGCTGTAAGACCAGCAGCCGGGCCAGAAACAGATATGTTGGAATTACTAATATATCCTACAACTATTCCGCCAATAACCCCAGCGATAATCCCAGATAACGGTGGCGCACCAGATGCCAAAGCAATTCCGAGGCAAAGTGGAAGAGCCACAAGGAAAACGACAAGGCCAGAAGGAAAATTTTCTTTGATTCCTCCGATCAAAGATTTTGATTTTTGCATAATAAAACAGCAGAAGTCATTGATAATAATTATCAATTATTCTTTAAAATGTTGATGAACTTAATGTATAGTAGGGCTTACTATTATTATAAACAGCAAACAATTACGTTTATAGAAAAACGAAATTATATATTAAGCTTCTGGAGGAGGAGAGAAGATACTAAGGTGAGGTGGGAAATACACTTTGGACTCCCAACTTATACTTATTTTTTTTTGTGTGTCTAATTCTAAAAACTTGATGAAATCATGGATGTCCATCGTTTTAGGAATTGCTTTTTCATAAATTACAATTGTCATATTTGAGTGATGTTCCTCTTCATTTACTATAATATTGGTTCTTGGTATTTTCCACCCCAACATTGCAGCAATCCCAGGGAGGGCTGTAAAGTTTAGAAAAACCGCTAATATTATAATACTCAAATATTTCATCTAAAATCTTAAATAAGATTCTTATTATTTTTTTTATTCATTACCCAATCAGAATCAGTTAGGTTATAAATCTGTTGGATGTCTTTCAATATTTTCTCAAAATCGATATCAAGATCTATAATTTTTCCTGTTCTAAGGTCAAAAACCCAACCGTGAACAATAGGAAACTCATCTAATATATATCTTTCTTGTACGCAAGCCATTTTTATCACATTGATGCATTGCTCCTGCACATTCAGTTCCACAAGGCGATCATATTTAAGAGATTCATCTTTTATAGCATCTAGCTCTGCGTGATGTAGTCTATAAACGTCTCTTATGGTTCTCAACCAAGGATTCATCAATCCAAGATCTTGTGAGGTCATTGCTGCTTTTACACCACCACAATTATAATGCCCACAAACAACAATGTGTTTCACTTTCAGGTGTTCAACTGCGTACTGGATGACAGCTGTTGAACTCATGTCCAAAGTGTTCACCACATTTGCGATGTTTCTATGGACAAAAACTTCACCTGGTCCCACGCCCATCAACTCTTCTGCTGTTGCTCTACTGTCAGAGCATCCTATGTAAAGATAATCTGGATGTTGTGTTTTTGCTAAGTTATGGAAATATTCAGGGTCATCTGCAAGTTTTGACTCTACCCATTTTTTATTGTTTTCGAAAATTTCTAAATAAGACTTTGCCATAATTAACAGATGTAAAATTACAGATTATTTGTTTCTTATGATTGTTTCTAAAAAACAATAGATTAAATCAATAACAAAACAAAAATATAATTTATTTTCCAATGTTAAAGAGATTTAACAAAGTTTAATATTAAGCTGTTGGTAGTAACTGTGGATAATTAATAATGATTTGTCAGTTCAATATATAGACATGATATAATTATAAAGAATTTAGTTAATTTTGGAAACATTCAAAAAATTAGAAATGAAAGTAAAATCAATCTTTGCAACAGCTGCCGTTGTTTTTTATGTTGGTGCCCAAGCTCAATCTATGACAAAAATTAAATATCCTGAAGCGGAAAAAGATGATCAAGTAGACACTTACTTTGGTGAAAAAGTTCCAGATCCTTATCGTTACTTAGAAAATGATGTTGATGCTACTCAAGTTTGGGTTGATGACCAAGTAGAATTTAGCCAAAATTATCTTTCCAAAATTCCGTTCAGAGAGACTATTAAAACTCAACTGAGAGATATCTGGAATTACGAGAAGATATCTGCGCCGTTCAAAGAAGGAGATTATACTTATTACTCTAAAAATAATGGTTTACAAGCACAATCTGTGATTTACAGAACTGGACTTAAAACTAAAAATATCGAGGTTTTTCTAGACCCAAATCAATTCTCGGAAAAAGGGACAACTTCGCTTTCTAATCTTTCATTTAATAAAAAAGGAAATCTTGCTGCTTATTCTATCTCGGAAGGTGGAAGTGACTGGAACAAGATCATCATCATTGATGCAATTACGAAAAAGCAAATTGATGATACTTTGATTGATGTGAAATTCAGTGACATTGCTTGGAAAGGAGATGAAGGTTTCTATTATTCCAGTTATGACAAACCGAAAGAAGGAACAGTTCTTTCTGGAATGACCGATAAACACAAAGTTTATTTCCACAAATTAGGCACAAAACAATCCGAAGACCAACTGATTTTTGGTGGTGAAAAAACGCCAAGAAGATATCTCTCTGCAGGTGTTTCGGAAGACCAAAGATTCTTGATTATTTCTGCCGCTAACGCTACTAACGGCAACGAATTATACATCAAAGATTTGAAAAACGGGGGCGATTTTGTCCAAATCAACAAAGGCTTTGACATCAATGCGGATATTGTGGATACACAAGGCGATGATCTATTCATCTTCACGGACAAAGATGCGCCTAATATGAGATTGGTAATGGTGAGCATCAAAAATCCAAGTCCTGAAAATTGGAAAGATGTCATCCCAGAAACTGAAAATGTATTGAGTATTTCTGAAGCCGGCGATTTCTTCTTCGGAAAGTATATGAAAGATGCAATCAGCTTGGTAAAACAATTTGATAAAACAGGAAAATTAGTTAGAGAAATCTCTTTGCCTGGAAAGGGAACTGTTTCCGGATTTGGCGGTAAAAAAGAGGATAAAGACATCTATTATTCGTTTACTAATTATATTACGCCAGGAACGATTTACAAGTATAACGTTGCTTCCGGAAAATCAGAAGTTTATCAGAAACCGAACGTGAAATTCAATCCAGAAGATTACGTTTCTGAACAGGTTTTCTACACATCAAAAGATGGGACTAAAGTTCCAATGATGATTAACTACAAAAAAGGAACGAAGCTGGATGGTAAAAATCCGACCATTCTTTATTCTTATGGAGGTTTCAATATCAGTCTTCAGCCAAGTTTCTCTGTGGTGAATGCTATCTGGATGGAAAACGGCGGAATCTATGCTGTTCCTAATATCCGTGGTGGTGGTGAATACGGAAAAAAATGGCACGACGCAGGAACTAAGCAACAAAAGATAAACGTGTTTAATGACTTTATTGCTGCCGGAGAATACTTGCAGGCGAAAGGTTATACTTCCAAAGAATTTATGGCGATTTCCGGACGTTCCAACGGAGGTCTTTTGGTTGGTGCAACAATGACGATGAGACCAGATTTGGCAAAAGTAGCTTTCCCTGGTGTTGGCGTTTTGGATATGTTGAGATATAACAAATTCACGGCGGGAGCAGGTTGGTCTTACGATTATGGAACTGCGGAAGATAGCAAAGAAATGTTCGAGTACCTGAAATCTTATTCGCCAGTTCACAACGTAAAAACAGGAACTTGTTATCCATCCACAATGATTATCACAAGTGATCACGATGATAGAGTTGTTCCAGCGCATTCTTTCAAATTTGGAGCTGAGTTGCAGGAAAAACAAGCTTGTAATAATCCGATTTTACTAAGAATTGAGAAAAATGCTGGCCACGGCGCAGGGCGTTCTACGGAACAGGTGATTGGTGAAAATGCTGATTTGCTGAGTTTTGCACTTTTTGAAATGGGAATCAAATCCTTGAAAAAATAAAATCGTTAATTATAAAAGAATCTCTGAATAAGGGGTTCTTTTTTTTTGTTTAATTACTATCTTCGCAATACAACTGATGTTATGAATTATCTTATCACTGGAGGAAGTGGATTTATTGGTTCTCATTTAGTAGAACAACTTTTGAAAAATGGACATTCTGTCATTAATGTTGACAATTTTGATTCGTTTTATGATTACAAGATAAAAATCCGAAATACTTTAGAATCAACTAATAAAGTTACTAAATTCGATTATAGTGATAAGGAAAGTGATATTTCTCGATTAATATCATTAACAGAATCAAATAATTATATTCTTTATTTTCAAGATATTCGTGATAAACAAGGACTTGAAACTATTTTTAGAAGACATAAGCTTGATCAGGTCATCCATTTAGCTGCTTTAGCTGGTGTTAGATCATCCATTGAGCGTCCTTTAGAATATGAGGAGGTTAATATCCGTGGTACTCAGAATCTTTGGGAACTTTGCACCGAATTTGGAATTAATAAATTTGTTTGTGCTTCATCGTCAAGCGTTTATGGGAATAGTGAGAGGGTTCCTTTTTCCGAGACAGACAATGTTGATAAGCCTATTTCTCCTTATGCGGCAACTAAAAAAGCTATGGAAGTCTTAGGGCACGTATATCATCATCTTTATGATTTGAATGTTATTCAGTTGAGATTTTTTACAGTTTATGGACCAAGACAAAGACCGGATTTGGCGATTCATAAATTCACGAAGTTAATATCGGAAAATCAAGAAATCCCTTTCTATGGCGATGGTTCTACAGCTAGAGATTACACTTTTATACAAGATATAATAGATGGAGTCTTAAAAGCGATCAAATATCTTGAGACCAATAACGATGTTTATGAAATCGTAAATCTTGGTGAAAGTGAAGTGGTAACGCTTGACGAGATGGTTTCTACATTGGAAAAAGTCCTCGATAAAAAGGCTGTGAAAAAATATCTGCCAATGCAAGCGGGAGATGTCATAAAAACCAATGCCGATATCACAAAAGCAAAGTCTTTGATTGGTTATAAACCGACAACAAACTTCCAAAATGGCATAAAAAAATTTGTGGAATGGTTTTTGGCAAAACAGGATTGACTCATTTTTAGATGGTTTTTATATTAATAATTTCTTTATTGTAAATTAATTTTTAAAAATTGTTGAAAATCAAGGTCAAAATGTATAAAGTATCACCTAATTTTTTACTTTTGCAAAAAATTTAATATTATGTATTGGACATTAGAATTAGCATCATATTTGAGCGATGCACCTTGGCCGATGACCAAGGCAGAATTAATTGATTACGCGATCAGAACTGGAGCGCCTATGGAAGTTGTAGAAAACCTACAAGCTATCGAGGACGAAGGGGAAATCTATGATGCGATAGATGAGATCTGGAGCGACTATCCTACAGATGAGGATTACCTCTGGAACGAAGACGAATACTAATTCGTTTTTTGAATTTTGACTAAAATAAAATTAGCCAAAATTTTTTTATTAAATAACATTACGCAATTAGCCAAAAGCTAAATGCAAACCGCAAATAGCAAATTATGAGTTTTTTAAATACCGTTCTTAAAAGTTTTTTGGGAGACAAGAATGCAAAAGATCTTAAAGAAGTAAAAAAAGTAGTCGCAAAAATCAAGACAGTAGAATCTGGAATTCAAGCATTAACTGATGATGGATTAAGAGATAAAACTGCAGAGTTTAAAGGAAAAATTAAAGCTGCAACGGCTAAGTTTACTACCCAAATTGAAGATACTAAAGAGCAAATAAAAAACTCAACCAACGTTGACGAAAAAGAATCACTTTTCAAAAAAATCGAAGGTTTGAAAAAAGAATCTTACGAAGTTGAAGAGAAAGTTCTTAATGAGATTCTTCCTGAAGCTTTCGCTTTGGTTAAGGAAACTTCTAGACGTTTGGCACAGAATGGAGAAATCCGTGTAAAAGCGACAGACAAAGATAGAGAGCTAGCGGCTACAAAAGATTTTGTTTTTCTAGATGGTGATATTGCTGTTTGGAAAAATACTTGGGACGCTGCTGGAACGCCTGTAGTTTGGGATATGGTTCATTACGACACACAGTTCATTGGTGGTGTTGTATTGCACTCCGGTAAAATTGCAGAAATGGCAACTGGTGAAGGTAAAACATTGGTTGGAACTCTTCCAATTTATCTTAACGCTTTGCCAGAAAGGGGTGTACACGTTGTAACCGTAAATGATTACTTAGCAAAACGTGACTCTGCTTGGATGGGGCCATTATACCAATTCCACGGAATGACCATCGATTGTATCGATAATCACCAGCCTAACTCAGACTCTAGAAGAAAGGCTTATCAAGCAAGCATCACTTACGGTACTAATAATGAATTTGGTTTCGATTACCTGAGAGATAATATGGTAACCAATCCAACTGAATTAGTTCAGGGGGAATTGAATTTTGCGATTGTCGATGAGGTTGACTCTGTTTTGATTGATGATGCTAGAACGCCATTAATCATATCTGGTCCAGTTCCTCAAGGTGACAGACAAGAATATGATGTTCTTAAACCTTCTATTGATAGAATTGTTGAGGTTCAGAAAAAAACAGTTTCTGCGATTTTCAACGAAGCTAAAAAATTAATTGCCAACGGAAATACCAAAGAAGGAGGTTTCAAATTATTACAAGCTTACAGAGGTCTTCCTAAAAACAGACAGTTAATCAAGTTCTTGTCAGAAAGTGGAAACCGTGCTTTGCTCCAGAAAGTTGAAGGTCAATACATGGCAGACAACAACCGTGATATGCCGATCGTGGACAAAGACCTTTATTTCGTAATCGATGAGAAGAATAATCAGATCGATTTGACAGACAAAGGTGTAGAATATATGTCTGCGGGTAACGAGGATTCACAATTCTTTGTATTGACAGATATCGGAACGGAAATCGCTGATATTGAAAAGAAAAATCTGTCTAAAGAAGAAGAATTCGCTGCTAAAGAAGAATTATACAGAGAGTTTTCTGTGAAATCTGAGCGTATTCACACAATGAATCAATTGCTTAAAGCTTATACATTATTTGAAAAAGATGATGAATATGTGGTAATTGATGGCGAAGTGAAAATCGTTGACGAGCAGACTGGTCGTATTATGGACGGTCGTCGTTACTCAGACGGTCTTCACCAAGCGATTGAAGCAAAAGAAAATGTAAAAATCGAAGCGGCAACGCAAACATTTGCAACGATTACTTTACAAAACTATTTCCGTATGTATAACAAACTGGCTGGTATGACTGGTACAGCGGAAACTGAAGCTGGAGAATTCTGGCAGATTTACAAATTGGATGTAGTCGTAATTCCTACCAACAGACCTATCCAAAGAGATGACAGACAAGATTTGGTTTTCAAAACCAATCGTGAAAAATACAATGCAGTAATTGAAGAAATAGAGAGATTAACATCGGCTGGACGTCCTGTTTTGGTGGGTACAACTTCTGTTGAAATTTCTCAACTACTTTCCAGAGCATTACAATTAAGAAAAATCCAACACCAGGTTTTGAATGCGAAACTTCATAAGAAGGAAGCAGAAATTGTAGCTGGCGCTGGTGGACCAGGCGTTGTAACTATTGCTACCAATATGGCTGGTAGAGGTACCGATATCAAGCTAAAAGCTGAGGTTAAAGAGGCTGGAGGTTTAGCAATTATTGGTACAGAAAGACACGATTCTCGTCGTGTTGATAGACAGTTGAGAGGTAGAGCTGGTCGTCAGGGAGATCCGGGAAGTTCTCAGTTCTATGTTTCTTTGGAAGATAATTTGATGCGTCTTTTCGGTTCAGAAAGAATCGCTAAAATGATGGACAGAATGGGTCATAAAGAGGGTGAAGTGATTCAGCATTCTATGATTTCCAAGTCTATCGAAAGAGCACAGAAAAAAGTTGAAGAGAACAACTTTG
Source organism: Epilithonimonas sp. (assembly GCF_032055105.1). Classification (GTDB taxonomy): domain Bacteria; phylum Bacteroidota; class Bacteroidia; order Flavobacteriales; family Weeksellaceae; genus Epilithonimonas. The sequence continues at coordinate 86,103 of NZ_DAMBRK010000007.1, read as the reverse complement.
GTGTTAGAAAAAGATTACTTGAGTATGATGATGTTATGAACAAACAACGTGACGTTATCTACAAAAGAAGAAAGAACGCTTTGTTCGGAGATCATTTGAAGTATGACATCGTGAATATGATTTACGATACGGCTGCTGCAATTGTTTCTTCAGCAAAAGCAACTGGAAACTTTAAAGATTTTGAATTTGAGATTATCAAGTATTTCACAATGGAATCTCCTGTGAGTGAGTCAGAATTTGGAAGTTTACAAATCCCTGCATTGACGGATAAAGTGTTCAAAGCTGCAAAAGAAGACTATGATATGAGACTCAATCTTCTGAAAGAAAAAGCTTATCCAATCATCGAGAATGTTTATTTGAATCAAGGTTCTATGTTTAAGATGATTCAAGTTCCTTTTACAGACGGAAGCAAAACAATGACTATCGTTACAGATTTAAAAGAAGCTTACGAAACTAAATGTGAATCATTGATCACAGATTTCGAAAAGAATATTTCTTTGGCTATTATTGATGAAAACTGGAAAACTCACCTAAGAGAAATGGATGATCTTCGTCGTTCTTCTCAAGGTGCGGTTTATGAGCAAAAAGATCCATTGGTAATTTACAAGCAAGAATCTTTCTACCTATTCAGTGAAATGGTTGATGCAGTAAACAAGGAGATTGTTTCTTTCCTATACAAAGGCGAAATCCCAGCATAATCCATAAGTATTATACTTAACATAATAAAAGGACGTTGAAATTTTCAGCGTCTTTTTTGTTTTAACAAAATTTAAGAAATGATAAAAATCATACAATAAGCTAATTTAGAATTAATAAAAATAATACCTTTGCAAAAAATTATTCCCCCTTAATGAAGAAAATTATTGTAAGTGCTGTGGCTTTGGTTTCTACTTTTGCCTATGCTCAGGAAAATGATACAATTAATAAATCAAATGAGATTGATGGTGTTGTTGTACATGGATATATCACTAGAGATAGAGAGTCTGTTAACAAAATGCCTTTGAAAGAGATTGAGAATCCACAAGTTTATAATACTGTAAACAAGAATGTTATCAAAGAGCAGGTTGTTACCAATTTCAATGATGCTTTGAAAAACGTTACAGGTATTGCCAGACTTTGGGAATCTACCGGAAGAGGAAATGATGGTGGAGAATACTACACAATGAGAGGTTTTTCTTTACAGCCAAGTTTGGTAAATGGAATGCCAAGTTTGAGTAATGGAACTCTAGATCCAGCAGGAATTGAAACTATCGAAGCAATCAAAGGTCCTTCTGGAACTTTGTATGGAGGAAGTGTAATTTCTTACGGTGGTTTGATTAATGTGATTACAAAAAAACCTTACAATTATTTTGGAGGAGAAATAAATTATGTAAATGGAAGTTATGGGCTTAATAGAATTACGGCAGATGTCAATACTCCTTTAAGCAAGAGTTTATTTGCAAGAGTTAATGCAGCATATCAGAAAAATAATACTTTCCAAGATGCCGGATTCAATGAGTCTTTCTACATTGCACCTTCTGTAAAATTTGTTGCTAATGATAGATTGACATTCTTTGTAAATACAGAGATTAAAACTTCTGAATCTGCAAATGCACCTATGGTTTTCCTCAATAGAAACAATGCTTTGACGTTCAATTCTATTGGAATATTTAAAGATAATTACAAGAAATCTTATACAAGTAATGATTTAACAATCAATAATTATATATTTAATTTACAAGCTCAGGCTCAGTATAAAATTTCTGACACTTGGAAATCTCAAACGATCTTATCAAGAAGTAATACCAAAACTGATGGCTATTATTCTTATCTTTGGGATTTGTCCAATGGCAAAGATTTTCTAAGACAGATATCGAAAGCTGGAGGAGAAACTAATACCACGGGTATTCAGCAAAATTTTGTAGGTATTTTTAATTTTGGTAATGTTAAAAATAAATTGCTTGTAGGTCTTGATTATTTTGAAAGAGAATTTGTCTTAGGTGGAACAGGCTGGATGGGTTATGGCACTGTAGATATTGTCAATCAAACTGATACAGTCGCCCCAGACCAACCAACTACACTCACAACATCTGCTGTGGACAAAGTTTTGGCATCTTCTGGACAGGCTTCTGGAAGCTTCCAAGCAAAAATATATAGTGCTTACATATCTGATGTTGTAAATATTCTTCCAAACTTATCTGCAATGTTAAGTATGAGAGTGGATCATTTTACAGGAAAACCTACTGCATACTCCACAGAAGAATCTAAAGCAACAACTACTTTTTCACCTAAATTAGGTTTGGTATATCAGCCTATCCAAGACAAAGTTTCAATATTTGCAAACTATATGAATGGTTTCCAAAATGTTGATCCAGTTGAAAACCAAAATGCTGATGGTACAAAATCGTGGGCATATTTTGATCCTGAACATGCAAATCAGTGGGAAGTTGGTACAAAAGCAAATTTAGCCGGAGATAAATTCTCTATTACTGCGAGTTATTATAACATTTTGGTAAAAGATAAGGTGATGCCAGATCCTAATGACGCAAATAGAAGCATACAAGGAGGAGAAGTAGAAAGTAAAGGATTTGAAGTAAGTGTATTAGGAAGCCCAATTCCAGGTATGAACGTAATTGCTGGTTATAGCTATAATGACAGTAATGTGAAAAAAGGAGATCCAACTTATGTAGGTTATCGTACAGAAGAAGCTGGACCTAAAAATCTAATTAACTTTTGGACAACATACAAAGTTCAAGAAGGAGCTCTTAAAAACTTCGGAGTTGGATTTGGTGGAAACTCTTCTAGCAGATTTTATACGCTTAATAGAGGAGGAACTGGAGCTTTCCCACTTCCAAGCTATATCATTATGAACTCTTCCCTTTCATACACAGAAGACAGATATAGCATTATCTTGAAGTTAGACAACATTGCTAACAAGAAATATTTCTCTGGTTGGTCAACGGTTACACCACAGAGACTTAGAACTTTATCGCTAAGTTTGAATTACAAATTTTAAAACAATAAAAGGCTAAGTTTGCAACTTGGCTTTTTAGATATTTATGAAGAAAAAACACCATCATAAAAAGAAACCAAGTTTTTTCAAAAAATGGTCAGCCAAACTACATTTGTGGTTTGGCTTATCCATTGGTTTTCTGATTTTTATAATTGCAATTACCGGAGCGCTTTATGTTTTCAAAGATGAGATAGAAAACTTTACCCGTAAAGAATACATCTATCATAACGAGCAAAATATCGAGTCCAAAAAAGTGATTCCAATCCGGGAGTTGGAGAAATTAGTCGACCAGCAAACCAAAGAAAAATATCCAATTCATTGGGTTAACGTTCCGATAGATAAAAAAATGTCCTATCAATTCTGGTGGTACGAGCATCAGCCTGACCAATGGAATTATTTTGACGAATTTCCGATTTACAAATTGGCATATGTTAATCCTTACACCGGAAAAGTACTCCAGACTTATGATGAGAAAAACGGATTCTTTGCGATTGTAAAATCCATCCACTGGAGTTTTCTGTTGAAGCAGGAATGGGGAACTTACGTTGTCGGGATTCCAGTTATTATCTTTCTGATAATGCTGATTACTGGTATTGTTCTTTGGTGGCCAAAAAATAAAGCCGCGAGAAAACAGCGTTTCAAATTCCAATGGAAAGATACTACTCAATGGAAAAGAAAGAATTACGACCTTCATAACATTCTTGGTTTTTATTCTTCAATTTTCGCATTGATTTTGACAATTACAGGATTGTTTTATGCTTTCTTTGTTGTTCAGGCAATGATTTACGTCGTATTTTCTGGAGGAGAAACTGCTTATCCTGATTTTTCAAAAATCACGACAAAAGCTCCTATCGAAATGAGAACAGACAAAACGTTAGACAAAATCTCAAATAAAGTGATTGAACTCTATCCAGACGCTTATGCTTTTTCATTGGACTTAGGACATCCGCACATCGATGATCACGAGCATCCGAATTTCGAAGTTTACGTAAAGCATTTGTCTTATTCTTATCACAAAAGCAGCAGTTTGATTTTTGATGAAAACTCTGGAGAATTGCTGCACACGCACGATCCAAAAGATAAGAATTTTGGAGAAAAAGTTGTTGGTGCAAATTATGATATTCACGTTGGAGCGATATTAGGTTTGCCTACAAAAATTATTGCTTTCATTGTTAGTTTAATTATCGCATCAATGCCAATCACAGGGTTTATGATTTGGTGGGGAAGAAGAAAGAAAACACAAACCAAATAATTGATATTAAAATCCGGATTTCTTATTCGGATTTTTTCATTCAACACTTTAGTATTATTGATGATTTTCATCAAGTTTAAATTTAAAATTAATTTAATATCTGATGTATATTAGTTTGTTTTTCCCTAAATTTAGGGTCTTAAAAAATTAAAAATTAATGTCATTAATTGATTTATCTAAGCAAATAGCAATAGGAATAGATATTGGCGGAACTAATACTAAATTTGGTTTGGTCAACCATCGCGGAGAAATCCTTGCGAAAGGAAGTATAAAAACTGAAGAGTATAAAGAGGTAGAGGATTTTATAGAAGCCTTGTACGTCAACATCAAACCTTTGATAGACGAAGTTAGCCAAAATACAAGGCTAGACGGTATTGGAGTTGGTGCACCCAACGCTAACTATTTCAAAGGAACAATTGAGTTGGCTCCTAATCTTCCTTGGAAAGGCGTGGTTCCTTTTGCAGAATTGATGAAAGCAAAATTTGGTGTTCCTTGTAAAATGACCAATGATGCTAATGCAGCCGCTCTTGGCGAAATGATGTTCGGAGCAGCAAGAGGAATGAAGGATTTCATAATGATTACGCTTGGAACAGGCGTTGGAAGTGGAATCATCAGTGGAGGTAATCTGATTTACGGACACGATGGATTTGCTGGTGAATTAGGACATACAATTGTAAAACCTGGTGGAAGAAAACACTGGAGCACAGGTTCTGAAGGAAGTCTTGAAGCTTATGCTTCTGCAACTGGAATTGCTATCACAGCTAAAAAATTCCGTGCAGAGTTTCCAGATTCTATGCTAAATCAATATCCTGAAGACGCAATTAACTCTAAAACAGTACACGAGTGTGCTGAAAAGGGAGACCCAACGGCAATCGAAGTTTTCAGATATACAGGACAAAAATTAGGAGAAGCACTAGCAAATTTTGTAATGTTCTCTTCTCCACAAGCTATATTGTTATTTGGAGGTGTGATTAAAGCTGGAGATTTCCTGCTAAAACCTGCCAAATTGCATATGGAAAGAAACCTGCTTCCTATCTTCCGCTCAAAAGTAAAATTAGTTTTCAGCGAGTTGGATGAGGCAGATGCAGCCATTCTAGGAGCAAGTGCTCTTGTTTGGGAAAATAAATAATTGATATTCATAAATCCTTTGATGTTTCTTTTTGATAGGAATAATTTTTGCTATTGATGACAAGAAAAATCAAAGGATTTTTTCTTCCAGAAAATGAATCGTTATTTATTATTAATACTCAGTTTTTTTCTCATCAACTGCAATGGGCAGGAGAAAAAAACAAAACCTCTAACAAATCAAAAAATGGATAAAAACAATTTGGAATATGCCACTTTGGCAGGTGGATGTTTTTGGTGTGTGGAAAGTTGTTTTCATATGCTAAAAGGTGTAGACTCTGTGATTTCCGGATATTCCGGAGGTCATAAAGACAATCCCACTTATGAAGAAGTTTGCACAGGAACAACTGGTCATGCAGAAGTTGTTCAGATTGCATTTGACCCTAAAGTTATTTCTTATAAACAATTATTAGAAGTGTTTTGGTTTCTTCATAATCCAACAACACTTAACAGACAAGGCAATGATATTGGAACTCAATATAGATCATCTATTTTCTATCATTCTGAAAAACAAAAGCAGGAAGCAGAAGAATCTCTAAAAGAATCCGAAGCAAAACAAGAATGGAACGGAAAATATGTAACAGAGATTGTTCCTTTCGAAAAATTCTGGTCAGCAGAAGCTTATCATCAAGGTTATTATAATGACAATCCCACACAGCCATATTGTAGTGCAGTAGTTGGTCCTAAGATTCAAAAATTCAAAAAACATTTTGGAGAATTGGGTTGGTTAAACGAAAAAGTGGAGAATTAATTCTCCACTTTTTTTATTTTAAAATGATATTATTTCCAACCTTGATTCTGCTTGTCATCCGACCTTTTCTTACCGTTAACTGTTGCCAAAAAACCTAATTGAAATAACACCGCATCTCCATCGCTTTTCAGACGATAATTCCCGGCCAATTGTAAACCTTCATCCAAAACAAAAGTTAATCTGGCATTTGCAGGTCTTAATGTCATCGTGAAATTGTCATTAGGTTTATAGGTAAAACCGGCACCCAGATTGAGGTATCCCGGTGCCATAAAGTTAGAAATTTTCTCTGCTTCGGGATCGTAGCCTGCGGCAAATTGTGAAATAAAACCAGCGCCTACAGAAACATACCAATTATCAGAAATTTTGCGTCCGTAATTGGTAGAAAGATTAATGACATCTTGGTTTTTTTCTGTTTCCAACGCCTTGGGTGTTATTCATCCCATATCCAAGAATAATAAGATTTTCCCAAAGGTCTTTATCTTTTTCGTAAGTCAAATTGTAATTGAAACCAGCTTGCCAACCAACATTATTAGCGCCTCCAGCAACCCAGTTGGAGAAAGCCGATTGGTTTAGAATCAATGTGTTCTGTCCGACAATTAAGCAAGTTTTTGTGGAATTTTGAACAGGTTGGTCCTGAGAATAAGCATTTACTAGTAAAATGCTTACTGAAATTAGAAATCAAATCTTAATTTATAAAAATGGTTTGATAACGCCTGTGTTGCTGTCTCTCTCCATTTTGTAACCCAGATTGTAGGTAATTCCGATTCCAAGGGTTTGTTTCCTTTGTAGTTTTTGGATTTGGTCGTGGTCATACATCATATCAAGTGTAACAACAGTGGTAATATACTTGTTGAATTTTAGATTCAAACTTCCACTATAGTTGATGTCAACTCTCTCCGAATGTTCTAGATAATTAGTAAAGAAATTGACCTGATTTACAAAAGTAGCATCTTTGAAAAGCTTGATTTTATAAAGAATATTTACCATTGCACCTAGCTCAGCTCTCATGCTTTGGCCATCTCTTTCAAGACCATAATTGCCAGCTACTTGAAGTTTTTTATCTAGTACAAAAGTAAATTTTCCATTCGCAGGTCTCAGAATCACCTGGAAATTTTCGTTCGGATTGTAAGAAACACCAATACCTAAGTTGAGATAACCAGGCGCCATAAATCTTGAGATTCTATCATCATAAACGGGATCTGGAGTGTTAGAATAATTATACCCAGCTGTAAACTGAGAAAGGAATTGAAAACCAGTTGACAAATAATAATGTTGCGCCAATTCATAACCATAGTTGGTCATGACATTGATGTAATCATCGGTTTTTCTGGTAGATTGTCCTGTAGAGGAAACAAATCCATAACCTAACTGAATATTATTGTCTAGATAATGTTTATTTTTTTTATAAACGATATTATAATTTGCCTTTCCGATAACACCAATGTTGTTATTGCCTCCCGCATACCAATTGGCAAAAGAAGATTGATTGAAAACTAAACTATTTTGCCCAAAAATAAACCAACGCTTAAGAGTCGGTAGAGTAAGAATTGTAGAAGGGGTTATTGGACCTGCTTCTTCTCCTCCGGGAACAATCACAAGGTTATTATTAAGTTTTATCGAATCTTTTTTGATTCTCTTGATGTCAACAATCCTTGGACTGGAAAGGCTATCGAGGTCAAGCCCCGTAGAATCCCATTTTTTTTGTGAAATTGAATCTATTATTTTCTGATAATCAGTAACCTGTGCTTGAGATACGACACTCAAAACAAGACAAAATATCGCCAATACCTTTTTCATTAATTCAAAATTTAAAGGCAAAAATAGTAAATCAAAATTTGAAAAGTCGGACTTTATAACCAAATTAACGTTCTGATGTTGTATTTTACAGACAAAATTTCCTCAGAAAAAAGTTGGCTGTAAAATTGTGAAACTAAAATCAATGTTAACAAAAGCTTTTAAACTCAAATCGTTCCTCGTACCAATTTTTATGTTGGTATTGATGTGGAGTTTCTTTCTTTTGCAGAACATTGGATTCTTCGGTGGTTGTAGTGGAGCCTTGATTCCATTGATGCCAGAAGGTTTGAAGGGTGTGATTTTCGCTCCACTTTTACACGGCAATCTGGACCACATTGTCAGCAACTCGATGCCAATTGCGATTTTACTGTTTTTGTTATTCGAGTTTTATCCTAAAATTGCTACCAGAATATTTTTGATAGGTTGGATTGCTTCTGGACTTTTGGTTTGGATGCTTCCGCCAATTGATATCGTCACAGGACAATGGAATTACAGTTGCATCGTTGGCGCAAGTGGATTGGTTTATATGCTGGCATTTTTCATTTTTTTCAGTGGAGTTTTTCGTTGGAATATGAAGTTGTTAACTATTTCTCTTCTTGTTGCTTTGTATTACGGAAGTTTGATTTGGGGGATTTTTCCGGAAGAATTCTTCTCTCAATTACAGGAACCGAGTAAAATCAGCTGGCAGTCGCATCTTGCAGGAAGTATTACCGGAGTTATACTTGCATTGATTTTCAGAAAGATTGGAGAAGAAAAAAAAAGAAAATTCATCTGGGAATATCCAAACTATTACAACGAAAGAGACGATAAAATGTGGCAAGAATACATCGCCAATCATCCAGAAGACTTTGAAGAACTTCCTCAGTTGAAACAACATAATATTTGGGAATATCTGGATGAAATTCGGAGAAATGAAAAATAATTCTTAATTTGGTCAGAACACAAATGACCTTATGACAACCGAAGAACTTCTTTATACTCTCGCGCTTAAACAGTGCAAAAACATTGGAAATATCAATCTCAAAAAACTTTTAGAAAGTATTGGTTCAGCCAAAAAAGTCTGGGAATCTCAGAAAAAAAAGCTTTTAGAAATATCAGGAATTGGAAATAATTCAATTAGGGATATTGGAAACAAAGACTTTTTAATACAAGCTGAAAAAGAGTTGAAATTCTGTGAAAAACAAGGGATTAACATTATTTCGCAAAACGAAAAACTTTACCCAAAACATCTTCTTAATTGTGACGACGCTCCAATTCTTCTTTTCTACAAAGGGAATCTTAGTAATGACTTCAATCCAATAAGTATTGTTGGGACAAGGAAATTGACTTTTTATGGGAAGAGTTTTGTTCAAGATTTACTAACGGAATTGTCAGGTACGAAAGTTTGTACTGTAAGTGGATTAGCTCTTGGTGCGGACACTTCTGTCCACGAAGAATCTCTTAAAAATCAAATCCCAACAATTGCTGTTTTAGCTCAAAGCCTGGACAAGATTTATCCAGCTTCCAATAAAAATCTTGCAAAGAAAATCCTTGAAAACAATGGTGCTCTGATTACAGAATATGCTTCTTTTGAAGGAATGGCGAAAGAGAATTTTTTACAAAGAAACAGAATCATTGCTGGGTTCTCTCCTCAGTTGATTGTTGTAGAAACGGCTTATGGTGGCGGTTCTATGACTACAGTTACAGCAGCGAATCAGTACAATAGGGATGTTTTTGCTTTGCCAGGAAAAATCATAGATGTTTATAGCCAAGGCTGTAATCAGTTAATTGCGATGAACAAAGCAGAAACTATTGTCAATATCAAATCACTGATTGAAAACCTCAATCTTTCCCTTCAGCCAGAACTCTTTCCTAAAGAAAAAGCAAAAATCGTCCTGGATTCTTCCAAAGTTGAACATCAAAAAGTTCTCGATATTATCATAGATGAACATACAATTTCTTTGGACGAATTAGCCGAAAAAACAGGTATTCTACACCATAAATTATTACCAATTCTTCTTGATTTGGAGATATATGGTTATGTCAAATGCCTTTCTGGGCGACAATATCAGATAAGCTAGAAAAGTAACATTTTTGAAACTTGAAGTAATTTAACATTAAATTCAAAAATTATTAACACATATGACGTAATTATACATTATGCAAAAAACTTAATTAATATCGTTAAATTTTCAATAAAAATCAAAATATTACTTGCGAAATTCGAAAATAAAATTAAATTTGTTGTCATAATTATAGAATAATGGAACACTATAACGTTGAACAAAAGATTCTGGAATTTATGGCAAAAATTGAAGCCAAAAATCCTAATGAACCAGAATTTATCCAGGCTGTAAAAGAAGTTGCGGTGACCGTGATTCCTTTCATCGCTACAAAAAAAGAATATACCGGAATGAAGCTTCTTGAGAGAATGGCTGAACCGGAAAGAGTAATCATTTTCCGTGTGCCATGGATCGATGATAATGGAGAAATCCAAGTGAACAGAGGTTTCAGAATCCAGATGAATTCTGCTATCGGACCATACAAAGGAGGAATCAGATTTCATCCAACAGTTAACTTAAGTGTTCTTAAATTCCTAGCTTTTGAGCAGGTTTTCAAAAATAGTTTGACTACGCTTCCAATGGGAGGTGGAAAAGGAGGTTCTGATTTTGACCCTCAAGGTAAATCTGATATGGAAGTGATGCGTTTCTGTCAAGCATTTATGATGGAATTGTGCAAGCATATTGGTCCTGAAACAGACGTTCCTGCAGGTGATATCGGTGTTGGAGCAAGAGAAATAGGTTACCTTTTCGGGATGTACAAAAAAATCAGAAACGAGTTTACTGGAGTTCTAACAGGTAAAGGTTTGGCTTACGGAGGTTCTTTAATCAGACCAGAAGCAACTGGTTATGGTGTAGTTTATTTTGCCGAGCAGATGTTGAAAACCATCAACGAATCTATTGCTGGCAAAACGGTTGTAGTTTCTGGTTTTGGAAATGTAGCTTGGGGAGTTATCAAAAAAATCAATGACCTTGGTGGAAAAGTTGTTACTATTTCTGGACCAGATGGTTATATCTATGATAAAGATGGAATCTCGGGAGAAAAAATCGAATATCTTCTAGAATTAAGAGCTTCTGGAAATAACAGAGCTGAAGATTACGCAAAAAAATATCCTGAAGCAGAATTCTTTGCTGGGAAAAGACCTTGGGAAGTGAAATGTGATATTGCTTTCCCGTCTGCAACTCAAAACGAATTGGACCTTGAAGATGCAATCAAATTGGTAGCAAATGGTTGTCTTTGTGTAACTGAAGCAGCTAATATGCCTTCTACTTTAGACGCTATTAATTACTTCTTGGACAACAAAGTTCTTTTCTCTCCAGGAAAAGCTTCTAACGCTGGTGGTGTTGCAACTTCTGGACTTGAAATGACTCAGAACTCAATCAGATTGAACTGGAGCTCAGAAGAAGTGGATGCAAGATTGAAAGAGATTATGATTGGTATTCATAAAGCTTGTAGAGATTACGGTAAAGAAGAAGACGGCTATGTGAATTATGTAAAAGGTGCAAACATCGCAGGTTTCGTAAAAGTAGCTGAGGCAATGTTGGCTCAAGGTGTAGTTTAAGACCAAATTATTTTTAATATATAAAAAATGCAACTGATTTATTTAGTTGCATTTTTTTTATGTTGATTTTACCTTTTGTAAATTATCTTGGTAAACCTCTTTTTAAAGCATGATTGGCTCTTTCGATGGCTTTTTTCTCTTTCCAATTCATATAATTGGCTTTGAAGTTTTTCTTCATAAAGTTGTCAAAGTTTCTTTGAACGGTAAGATTCCAAAGCGAGTGTGCTTTCACAGCCCAGCTTTTGTCCCAAGCTCTTAAAGAAATTGAAAAACTACCATCCAGGTATTTCATCCAATGCCACCAACCTGTCGGCATAAAAAGTGTGTCGCCGTGTTCCAGAAAGCATTCGATACCTTCAACACCATCTAAAGCTGGGAATTTTTCGAAATCAGGATTTTCTATATCAAAATCTTCTAAGGCATAGGTGGCGTAAGGGATTTGATAAAGTCGCTCTTTCCATTTATAATCAAAAAGCAGAACGTGTTTTCTTCCATTGAAGTGCGTATGGAAAATATGCGCCATATCAATATCGTAATGAAGAAACGTTACAGAACCCTTTCCTCCAAAAAACATACTTGGATATTTGTCTAGAAATCCCCCCATTAATTCTTTTGGGGAAATATAATCATTTAGGATTTTCGGAGCATGTTTTATTGGGTCAAAGAAGAAGATTCTCAGGTCTGTTGGCTCTCTTTGTATTAGATCGATATAATCCGCAAACTTCATCTCTGTTGTTGGCGCATTGATAGGAGCAGCAGGGTCAGCTTTGGCACTATCATATAAAGGAACTGTCACATCTCCAACAACTTCCTTTATATATTCCATAGTCCATTTTTGGTAAGCTGGCCATTTTCTAGCCATATTTTTAATTACCACAGGTTTGCGTGGCTTAAGGTATTTTTCAAAGAACTCTTCTTTGGTGATATCATCTACAATATCAATAGGTTTTAGAATAACTCCCATGTTAATGTAATATTAAGGAACAAATTTATTAAATTTTACATTCAACCAAGAAAAAACCATTCCTTAGTTTGTATTAATTATAAATAAATTGGATTGAATTTATAAATCGACGAATGTTGAGGTATTTATACGGTTTTTGTATTTAACTTATTTCTTTTTTTACACTCCAATAAAAAGTTTGTAACATTTTGTAAGTTTCTTTTACTAATGTTTTAGTGATACAATTAATAACAATGAAAAAAATTCTATCTATCCTTTTTGTGCTGAGTTTTACTTTGACGGTATTTGCGCAAAAGACAATTACAGGATTAATTAACGATGGTGATGGTAAACCGCTTGCTAGTGCAAGTGTAACAATCGAAGAACCGGGAAAAAATGCAATTCTTGCTTACGGAATTTCTAATTCTAAGGGAGAGTACAAAGTCACTTTTACCTCTTCTGAGACTAATCTTGATTTGAAGATAAAAGCCTTCAATCAAAAACCAATTACGCGTTCTATTACCAACAGTGATCAAAAGCTTAATTTCTCAATGGATTCTCAAGCTACAGAAATCCAAGAAGTGAGACTTAAAACAAAATTGATTACCAAAAAAGGTGACACAATCGCTTACGACCTTAAATCTTTTGAAAATAAAAATGACAGAACGCTTGCCGATGTTTTGAAAAAAATCCCAGGCATCGAAGTTAACAAAGATGGAACTGTTCTTTATCAAGGTGAAGCGATTAACAAATTCTATGTTAACGGGAAAGATCTCATGGAAGGTGGATATGGAACGGTTAATAACTCTCTACCAAAAGATGCTGTTTCAAAAGTTGAGGTTCTAGAAAACCACCAGCCTGTAAGTATCCTTAGAGATAAAGTTCCTTCTGAACAAGCTGCACTTAACATTAAACTGAAAAAATCTGTGACTATGACTGGTCGTGGAGAGATTGGTGCAGGTTTCAGCCCGTTACTTTGGAATGTGAAATTGACGCCAATGTTCTTTGGGCAGAAAAACCAATGGGTTGTAAATTACAAAGCCAATAATAACGGAGAAAGTGTAGAAAAAGAAGGGAACTTATTAAGCTTTGGGAGTCGCTGGGAAGGGAGAAGATCTCAAGCGGGTCAAAAATCTTGGACTAATATAGAAACTGCTGGAACGCCGGATGTACCTGAAAAAAGATATCTTTTAAATAATGTTCATTTCTTTTCAGCAAATCTTTTGACAAGTCCTTTCAAAAATAAAGAATGGGAACTGAAAGCCAATGCTTCTTACACTAATAATAGCATCAAGAGAGAAGATTTACAAACAAAAGTCTATGAAGCTGGCTCTCCTACAATCGGAACAGGTGGGACTTTTATTTCAAGCACCAATAATAGATTTTTTGATAATGCTGCAAAAGGTGAATTAATTTTCACAAAGAATGCTAAAAAAGGATTTTTCAAAAATACAACAACTTGGAACAGCTTCTGGAATACAGATAGAGCTAATGTAGACAACAATCTCCCTCCATTAGTAAATGATCCTACAGCAACACCAATTCATAAATTTGCGGACGAGTCTTTAGATTCTCCAACAGGAACATTCCAAAATTCATTAAGCACAATTATTCCTTGGAACGATAAGCTTGTTAATTTTATGAGTTATGTTAAGTATCAGAAAGACAAGCAGACGCTTACGGTTTCTCCAGGAAACTATATGGAAAACTTTGGATTTAGCGATTTTGATAAAATTAGACAATACGCCATTTCTAAAACCCTCGAAGTCAATCACTCCGCTTCCGTAGGCTTTTCTTATAGGAAATGGACATTCACACCAGAGTTTGGTTTGAATATGAACTTCAATAATTTGAAATCAGCTATTACCGGAGAAGCTAATAATACCAGCTATTATTTAGGAATAGAAAAACAAAATGATATGGATTGGAATGAGGTAATGCCTTATACGCAGGTTGGCGTTAATTTCAAATCTCAAAATTTCAACCTCAACCTAACTCTTCCAATGAATTTCTATGGTATTACCTACAAAGATAACATCAGGCAAAATTATCTAGATAAAAGTAAAACTGTTTTTGAGCCTAATTTATTTGCAAACTTAGACTTTGCATCATTTTTCAAAATCTGGGCTTTCGCCAATCAATCTTATGATTTTGGAAACTTTGGATTCCTTTATGGAGGAAATATGCTGACAAGTCCTACCAGTATGCAGGTTAGATTCGGTAAAGATGTAGAAATGCCAGAGTACTTATCTAGAATGGTTGGGTCAAGATTAGAATACAGAAACCCTTTGAATAATTTGTTCTTCAATGTGAGATATAACTATTCTACAAACAAAAGAAATTTAATAGAAAGTTACACAACTAATGGTTTCATTTCTGAGCTTGTATTACAAAGTTTAGAAAATACAATAAAAACCCAGACAGAAGGTGCAGAAATTGGTAAGTATTTTCCAAAATTCAAAACCAATCTATCTATAAGTGGAACTAATACAGACTCCAATTCTTTCTCTTATTTTAACTCAGATTTGAGAGAGTCGGCGAACAGTAGACAAACGATGGGTGTCAAATTTAATAACACCTATTTCAGTTGGTTCAGTATAGATTATAATATCAATTTGAATTGGAGTAAAAATACCAACAAAAACGATAATACTGTATTTACATCCAGCGGTTGGAATCATAATCTAGCAGCCTATATTTATCCAAGCGATAATCATACTTTTGGTTTCAACTGGGATGATCTGTCTACAAAAGCAAGTGGACAAAGCTTTAGAAACTCTTTCTTCGACTTATCTTATCAATATACTTGGGTTAAGAGAAAAATTGATTTCGAATTCAAATGGTTGAACATCGCCAACAGAAAAGTTTATGAAACGGTAAATGTAGATGTTTTACAACAACTTGTGACGACCAATCAAATGTACATCCGTCCAAGCCAATTTATGTTCTCCGTAAAATTCAATTTCAAGTAACACACCATTTTATTATAACCAAAAAGGCACGCGATTTTTTTCGTCTGCCTTTTTATTTTTCTTAATTTTAAATCACTAAATTTTTAGGTATGAAAAAGTTATTTTTATTAATGATGAGCTTTTTGAACTTATTCATTTTCGCTCAAGGAACTAGAATAATGTACGAGTACAAGTTTGTTTCAAATATCGAGAAGAAAGATTCTATGGATACAGAACTGATGTACCTGGATATCAAAAAAGACGGCAGCAAGTTCTACAGCAGGAAAAAGTTTGTGAGCGATTCCATTAGAGAAGCTTATGTACAAAAGCAATTATCAATGGGATCAAGTAATATCAATTACACCGACAATAACCCTTCAAAAGTGCCATTTTCTGTGGTGAAACAATATCCAGATTTCAAGATTAATCTTCATACCTCGATGGGGCAAAACCGTTTTGATGTGTCAGATTTCAAAAAAATGGATTGGAAAATACTTCCCGATAAAAAAACGATTGATAAGTTCGAAGTTCAAAAAGCAAGTCTTGACTTTGGTGGAAGAATTTGGACAGCTTGGTTTTCACAAGATTTCCCTTTTCAGGATGGACCTTATAAGTTTCACGGATTGCCAGGTCTAATCTTAGAAATGGAAGACTCTACAAGTACGCACGTTTTCAAATTTGCAGGAAGCAAAAAATTTGATGAGGTAGAAAAAATTGGAAAAACAGATAATGACACAACTGTTGGCGGAAGAACTGTAAGAATAGGATCGCTTGCAGGTGGGAAAGAGCTGGAAGTGACGGAAGATCAATTTATGAAACAGTGGAAAGATTATAAAAACGACCCAGTAAAAGATATGAGGCAAATGATTTCAAGACCTGGAGTGAAGATGAGAGTCAATATCAATGGAAAGAAATGACAGATCCTGCTGAAATGCTTAGAAATATGGAAAAGTTCCAAAAAGACCAGATCAAACAGGATAATAACAAAATAGAACCGGCTCTTTATCCTTAATTTCTACATAAAATCCTTACTTTTATAGTCCTCAATTTTGGGGACTTTTTTATTCTAATTTTTTAATAAATCTTAAATGAGTTACTTACCAAAACTTAAAAATATAAAAGCCTTTGTTTTTGATGTAGATGGAGTTTTTACAGATGGAAGTGTTTACCTTTTGCCGGATCAAAATATGTCACGTGTTATGAGCGTTCTGGATGGATATGCCGTGGTTCAGGCTTTGAAACAGAATTATATCATCGGAATCATCACAGGCGGAAACGATCCGATGGTCAAAAACAGAATGGAATATCTGGGTGTCAAAGATTATTATGCCAAGTCTTCTCACAAGATTTCTGACTACGAAGATTTCAAATCAAAATACAATTTACAGGATTCCGAAATTCTTATGATGGGTGACGATATTCCTGATATTGGGATTATGAAAGTGGCGGAGATTTCTGCTTGTCCCGCTAATGCTGTTCCAGAAGTTAAGGCGATTTCGGATTATATTTCGCCAATATTTGGAGGGAAAGGTGCGGTTCGTGATGTGATAGAACAAGTGATGAAAGTTCAAGGGAAATGGAATCTTGACGAAGAAACAAAATCAGCTTAGTTTATTGAAAATGAAATTGTTATTAGCTTCTAATTCACCTAGGCGAAAAGAATTGTTGTCACAATTAGGCTATCAATTCGATGTCGTTAAAATAGATGTGGATGAGTCTTATCCTGAAGATTTGAAACCCAATCAAATTGCGAAGTATGTCTCCGAGAAAAAAGCGAAAGCTTTCGATGTTAATACTGATGAGGTTCTTTTGACTTCGGATACGATTGTTGCATTGGACCAAAAAATTCTTCTCAAACCAAAAGATGAAGCAGAAGCTTTTGAAATGATTAAAAGTCTTTCAGGAAAAACGCACCAGGTTTACACCGCTTTTACTATTAAAACTGCCGATTCGGAAATTAGCAAAACCAGTAAAACTGATGTTGAGTTTTCGGAAATAAGTGATGAAGAGATTAATTTTTATATCAAAAATTATAAACCTTTTGACAAAGCCGGATCCTACGGAATCCAAGAATGGCTGGGAATGGCAAAAATCAAAAACATCTCGGGGTCTTTCTATTCTGTGATGGGTTTTCCGGTAGATTTGGTTTACGAAGAACTCAAAAAAATGAACTGTTTCCCGAGCGATTTTTAAAACTGTCAGTATTAAATAATTTTCCTTGCAAAATTTCGTTATTTTTACAGATTGAAGACTCAATTTCCAATTGAAATAATTAGATGAGAAAATATTTACTAATCATACTTGCTGTTGTAAGCGTATTGGCCTGTAATCCGCGTAAAAAGAAAAAGAAAACCAAAAGTGGACCAGTCAATAGATTTATGACATACCACAATACTTTGTTCAATAGTAAAGAAGCTTTGAATGCTGAAATGGAAAACCGAGACAAAGCACATGTGGATAATTTTTATGATCCATATATCTCTGTTTATACAACAGAGGATGTTGTTGTTGAGCCCAATAGTTTTTCCAGTGGTAACAACGATTCTGGTGCGCCAATGGGAATTGGGGGGAGAAGTTCTAGATCTGCTAATACGGCTAGTTTTAATAATAGTAGTAATGGAACAATGGCGGCGAGCTCTGGGAATAATGGCAACAAAAAAGGCGCAACTATTCTACAGATCACCGAAGCTAAAGCTATAAAAGCGATTACAAAATATTCTGTTTTAGTAAATGGTGTTGAGAAAAATAAGAAGATATTTGATGCTTACATTCTTTTAGCAAAAGCAAGAATGTACCAAGGGAAATATCTAGAATCTTTGGATGCTCTTAGTTATCTTTTCAATACGATGGATAAAGATAAAAGGATTCCTTTGGCGCATATTTACAAAGCCGCTAATTATACCAAATTAAAAGAATATTACCGTGCTGATGAGGTTTTCAAAGATCTTGAGGAAAATCCGAAAATCAAACTTAAAAAAGAACATCTAAGAATTCTAAAGGTTTATCAAGCAGACAATTTCCTGAAATGGGGCAAAAAAGAACTTGCAGCCGAAGTCTTAGAAGAAGCTTTCACGTACAACAAAGAAAGAAAAACGAAAAGCAGAATTGCTTTTTTACGTGGTCAGATTCTTTCTAGCCTTAATAAAAAAGAGGAGGCCAGAGAGTCATTTGCTACAGCTTACAAATATGCTAACAGCTATGAATTTGAGGTGAAATCTCAAATCGAGATTGCTAAAACTTTTGATAACAAAACAGATAGCTACGAAAAAGCAATCGCTTACATTACTAATATTGCCAAAAAAGGAACTTACGCTTCTCGCAAAAACGAGTTGTATTATGCAAGCGGTTTGATTGCCACTTCTGCAACCAAAGATTCTATCGCAGATTCTTTTTTCAGAAAAGCTTTGAAGGAAAAACAGTCCGATCCACAGATTCGTGGACTTACATACTCGGAAATTGCAAAGAAGTATTTTTCTAAGGATGATTATCTTACTGCAGGTATCTATTATGATAGTGCTTTGGCTGTGATGAGCTATCAACCGGAAAAAGAGAGACTGACGAGTCTTACTGCCAATATCAAAAAACTGTCAAAGAACTATTATATAGTTAAGAAAAATGATAGTATACTTAATTTAGCAAAAATGTCTCCCGATCAGCAAAGAGAATATTTTGCGAAACATATTGAAAAAATAAAAGCAAAAGAAGCGGCAGAAGAACTAGAAAAAAGAAGAGCAGAGCGCAGCAAAGGTTTTGACAATTCTGACTATAATGCCAATTCTATTTTTGCAGGCAATTCTACAGATGCCAATAGTTTTCAAAACTTTGGGATTACTGGAGGTTCTACCTTTTACTTTGCTAATTCTAATAATATCCCGAGAGGAGAAAGTTCTTTTAAGCAGACGTGGGGAAACAGAACCCTAGCTGATAACTGGCGCTATTCTGCAAAATCGTCAACTATTGAGGAGTTAAAAAATGAAGCTTTAGGATTAGCTAATGCTCCAGACCCAAGACGTTTGGAGCCAGAATTTTATATTGAGAAAATCCCAACTTCTGCCGGAGAATTAGGAAAGCTTAAAAAAGATAGAGACACAGCAAGCCTAGGAATGGGAACGATGTATGAGAACTATTTTGGCAATACAAAACTGGCTACAAAAACTCTTTTTGATCTAGTTGATGCAAAACCAGATGAAGAGATAGATTTGCAGGCTTTGTACAATATTTTTGTTTTCAATTACGAAAAAAATCCTGTTGAAGCAGAAAAAGCAAAGGCTCTCATTTTGGAAAAATATCCATATACATCATATGCAGAATTTGTAAAAAATCCTAAAAGCAAAGATTTTAATAAATCCACAGCGGATGTAGAAAAATTGTATGCAGATGCTTACAAACTCTATGAAACGGAGAAGTTTAAAGAGTCATCTGAGATGATAGATAAAGCAATTGTAGATCATCCAAAAGATGCATTGGTTCCTAAGTTTTACTTATTAAATGCCTATAATGCAGGGAAAACTGCAGGTAAAGAGATCATGATTCTGCAGTTAGAACAGATTGTTCTTAATTATGCTAAAACACCAGAAGGTATCAAAGCAAAAGAACTGCTGAAGTATCTGAAAAGTGATGTTAAACTAGAGCTTACAGATGAGTCTGGAAATGCACTTTCTCAAAAACCGCCGCGACAAATGTCTGTGGATGAAGAGAAAGCGAAGCAACTAAAACAAGAATTAGATGCTAGTGAGGGAGGAAAAGCATCTGGACCAGCAATTCCTGGGATGCCAGATACAATGTCGTCACAACAGCAAAATCAGAATCAACAACGTAAAAGAAAATAAAAAAGAGAGCAATTTGCTCTCTTTTTTATTTTTATGCTTTATCTAACTGAACGGTGAAGTGTCGTAAGATTTCTGGTTCTCGTTTGATTTTGTAGCCTTTTACGATGTCATCTCTTCTCTCAAAAACATTGATAACCGCAGTCGCAACATAATCCATATGATTGTTGGTGTAAGTTCTTCTAGGAATTGTCAGCCTCAACAACTCCAGTTTTGGGTAACGGTTTTCTCTCGTTTCGGGATCCCTATCTGCCAACAACGTTCCGATTTCCACGCCTCGGATTCCGGCTTCTTTATAGAGTTCAATTGCTAAAGTTTGTGCAGGGAATTCTTCTCTTTTGATATTCGGTAAGAAGTTAAGTGCATCAATAAAAACAGCGTGTCCGCCAATTGGTTTTTGAACAGGAATTCCGGCTTCCATCAATTTGTTTCCAAGATATTCCACTTGAGAGATTCTACTTTCCAGATAAGGAAACTCTGTAGCTTCCTCCAAACCAGACGCAAGCGCTGACATATCTCTTCCCGCCATTCCGCCATAAGTAATAAAACCTTCGTAGATGATTGTGAAATTCGAAGCTTGTTCGAAGATTTCTCTATTCTTCAAAGCGATGAAACCTCCGATGTTTACCAAACCATCTTTTTTGGAACTCATCGTCATTCCATCACCATAAGAGAATAATTCTTTACAGATTTCTTTGATCGTTTTATCTTGTTGTCCAGTTTCTCTTTTCTTGATAAAATAAGCATTTTCTGCAAATCTCGCTGAGTCAAACAAAACAGGGATTCCATATCTGTCAGACAATTCTTTTACAGCTTTGATGTTTTCCAAAGAAACAGGTTGTCCACCAGAAGAATTACAAGTGATTGTAATCAAACAAAACGGGATTTGTTCTTTTGGATGAGAGCTATAAACCGTTTCCAATTTTTCCAAATCTATGTTTCCTTTGAATGGATGAAAATCATTAATATCAAAAGCTTCATCTATTGTACAATCAACTGCATGTGCTTTTCTGATTTCTATATGACCTTTCGTCGTGTCAAAATGGGAATTTCCAGGAACAATGTCGCCTTCTTTTACCATAACTGAGAACAGTACATTTTCTGCTGCACGACCTTGGTGCGTTGGTAATAGATAAGGAAATCCTGTGATTTTTTCAACAGTTTGCTGTAAAGCTTCGAATGAACGGGAACCAGCATAACTTTCGTCGCCAATCATCAATGCGCCCCATTGTTTGTCACTCATTGCACCTGTTCCACTGTCTGTCAACAAGTCGATAAAAACGTGGGAACTTTTAAGATTGAATAAATTGTAATTGGCATTTTTCAGCCATTCTTCGCGTTGTTCTTGGGTGGATTGATATATTTCTTCGACCATTTTGATTCTAAATGGCTCTGCATAAGGTAGTTTCATAATAATGATTAATTAATAATGAATAATTAATTTCGTGGAAAATGATTATAACTTCTTTTCTAGGACGAAACTGCAGCCCGACTTGAGTGGAGCTCTTTTTCTTTTTTGAATAAAAAAGAAAAAAGCGGGAACGCAAGGCGGAAAAAGCTGCCCTAATAAAAAGTAAAATTAATTTCGATAAAAGTTGACTGATAATGAACAGAAATATTCATTATTAATCGTTAATTATTAATTAAAAACTACTCTGGTGCTTTGAAAACGTTATCGTCTGAATGGAATCCGGCAACGCCACCACTTACAGCAAACTTCATGGCCTCGGCGGAACTCATTCCCGTAACTTCTTTTATGTTGTTGAATTTGGTAATAATAACCCAACCAGAAACGGCGTAAGAATGTGGCAGATAAACGGCAACCATTTGATCTAGATTAACGGCGGACATGTCTGACTGTGTCAAAAATCCGATCCTCCAAATCTCTGGATTCTCATTGGTTTTGACCCAAACCGGATGATTGAATTTTTTCTTGTCTCCAACAAATGAAACGAGAACGTCTTTCAAAGAAGTGTAAAGAAATTTGATTCCCGGGATGTGTTCCAAAACATAATCCAAACCATCAACAATCAATCTTCCTATGATGAATTTGTTCCCGAAATATCCAATAAATGTTGTCCCGAAAATGACAATAAAAAATATAAGTCCCGGAAATTTTCCCGAAACTGATGGAACCAAATTATCGATACTAAAAACGACTGTAAAAATAATCCAAACCGTAATGGCAAACGGCCCAATAATAATCAATCCCTGAAGGAAAGATCTAAGAAAAAGACGAAGATAATCGTTAAGGTTTCGGTTCATTTTAATTTTTATAGTCTTCGAGAGCCTCAGACGGACACTTCCAGCATTGATTTTTCACATTAGTTTGTCACACTAAGCGGAGTAGAAGTGTCTAGTTTATCCGTGGATGGTTTCTTTGTTGCCGTAGGATTGGATAACTTGAGCTTCATACTCCAGCCATTCTTCCCAGCGTTTGTTCACTTTTTCTGGATCTCCAAGTTCTCTTGCAAATCCAATAAATGTCGTATAATGATTCGCTTCCGAAATCATTAGGTCGTTATAGAATTTTTTCAATTCCTCGTCCTTGATATTTTCTGTCAAGACTTTGAAACGTTCACAACTTCTGGCTTCTATCATTGCGGCGAAAAGCATTTTGTCCACCAAAAGATCTTTTCGGTCACCACCTTTCACAATGAATTTCATCAAGTCATTCACATAATCGTCTTTTCTCGTCCAGCCCAAAACGCCACCTCTTTTTTTGATGATCTCGTGAACTTGATTGAAATGATCCAATTCTTCTTGAGCAATTGCCAAAAGTTCGGTTACCATCTCTGTATGTTCAGGAACCATTGTTATTAATCCAATGGCGTTGGTTGCTGCTTTTTGCTCGCACCAAGCGTGATCTGTAAGAATCTCTTCAAGATTATCTTCGGCAATATTGGCCCAACGTGGATCTGTAGGAAGTTTAAGACGGAACATTTTATATTTTTTGTAAAAATAAGGATTTGCTTGATGTTTATTAAATATTTATCAACAAAAATTATTTTTTTTGAATGTAAATATCATATCACTATGATGTAATTGGTTATATAGAAATTTGGCACAAATGTTGAAAATCCTTCATCAACCAAATAATAAAATTATGAAAAATTTAACTTTTATCAATCGTGCTAAATGTTTTCTTTTTAGCGTTCTAGCGATTTTCTCTTCGGTTCTTACATTCGCTCAAGATTCTACAATTGTAAAAACTACTAATACAACAACCACTTCTACGGAAGAATGGCAAAGTAATCCTATTTATTGGATTATTGGTGGCGTTGTTCTGATTATAATTGTCGCAATCATTGCAATGAGCGGAAGAAAAAAAAATGATTAAAACGTACAAGCGCTTTTTAGGAGCGCTTTTTTTTTGAAGTTTTTGAGATAGACAATATATTAAGGTTTCACATTTACAAACCTATCAAAAGAAATTAAATTGCCAAAATCATGGACTTGGAATTCAATCTTTAAATCGTTGAACTCCCTTTGCATCTTGTCTGCATTATTTTGATAGACAACTTTTAGGTTTGGAATTTCAAATTCAAAATCTTCAAAATATTTTCCCAATTTGTCTTCTATTTGTTGAATGGACACCAATCCACTTTCTTCGACATTCCTAAAAAACTTTTTATAATTTTTTTGAATAATGATAAAATCAACAGGCGGAATAATTACAGGAATATGATTTGGCCAAACACAAGTTCTATAAATCTTACCATCGCTGTGGTTTTTTAAAAGAATATAACCTGCAACAAAAATGTCTTCTTCCAAATTTTTTTGAAGTTGATTTCTATTAAATTGGTAATTCCAGATATAATCGGAATGTTCTTTTGGATAGAAATCTACTTGAAAAGCTTCGAAGTTTTCTTTTATAAGTCTTTCGTTTTGAACAGTCCATTGATTTCCAAGATAATCTTTTTCAAATTTTTGAGGATTGTCCGGATCAATTTCATCCTGCATATTCAAAACATATAAATCCAAATCTTCTAATATCTCATCCAGAATAGGAAAAGATTCGTAACCGAAAAAATTGGGTCTGATAAAATTGACTGTAAAATTGAAATTCAAATTATCATAACTTTCAAAACTATCCCAAATTTCAATTTCTTCTGCTTCTGTGTTGGGTTCGATCCAATCAATTCCAAAATAAACTCCAGTTTCTTCATTATAATAATTCCATTGACTTCCATTTTCATCAAGGGTAAAATAATTAGAATTGTTCAAATAATCTCTTACTTGTTGTTCCGATAAATTGCTAGATTTTCTTTTGTAGAAATATAAATCGTAACTCATTATTTTATGTTTTTGAAAACTTAAAAACTTAAAGATTCTTTGTGTAAAATTATTTAGAAGCAGTTTTCTCTCTCAAAAATTCTAAAACTTTCCAGCCTAGGTCATCTACTTTTTTCAAACCTTTCGAAATCAAAAATGCTAAGAAAATATTAAGCGGGAAAATAATTAAAACTAATAAATACCACGGCATAGAATCTTTCAACGGAACAACGAGGAAATAGACCAAAGACGAACTCATTCCTTGCCCGAAATAAAAGAAAATCGCGTTTTGTCCAACATTAGTAAGGAAATTTGGTTTCGTGATTTTCAATCTATTATAGAAAACAAATAATGTGACGAGTGAAAACAAAGTCCAAATGATATAAGGAATCTTTGGCGGAAACTTTTGCTTGTTGAGTTTATAAAACATATCGCCACCATAATTCCAGAACATCCAAGACAAAGTAATCGCAACCAATCCGTATAAAACAGGAATTATTTTGGTCGGGATTTTCTTACCTTTCATTCTATTCGCAACTAGGAAAACGGCCATATAAAATGCGACATAACCCACTTGTCCGTTTGGATAATATGGAGGAAAAATATTGAATATCAAAGTTAATACAAGACAAATCCCAATAAACCAATTGATATGTTTCGGGAAAAATCTAAGAATCAAAACGCCCAAAACAGTCAAGATATAATACACTTTCAAATACCAGAAACTTCCCATCACGACTGGAAAAGTATCACAATTAGAATAACTGTGCAGATACCAATTTCCCAAAATATCCCATTGAGGTTCAGACGAAACACTGCTCGGAACATACTTGCTTCCAAATGTCGAATAGAAATCTTTCAGCCATTCAAATGAAAAAAATGTGAGTCCAAAGACTTTGAAAAAATAGTCTAGAAAAAACAGAAATGTCACAAAAATCATATACGTGATTTGTAACTTCAACAGACGATAAAGCGTTTTCTCGATATTATTTCCGGAAGTGATTCCACTGAGAGCATAAAACAATGCCACATCAAAAACCAAAGAGAAAACTCGCGCTTCAACAGGCATATAGAATTGCCCACTCCAAAAAGCCGTGTGGATAAAGATAATAGAAATGGTTGCTAATCCTTTGGCAAAATCTATGTAGAGATCTCTTTTCATCGATGGTGATTAATTATCTGAGTTTCAAAAATATCATTATTTTCCCAAGTTCTTTATAATTATTTAACTTTCATCGCTCGATTCTTATCCTTATTTTTGAAAGTTCAATTCTAAAGATGTCAGATATCATTCAACTTTTACCAGATCACGTTGCCAATCAAATTGCTGCAGGAGAAGTCGTGCAGAGGCCAGCCTCTATAGTGAAGGAGCTTTTGGAAAATGCGGTGGACGCAGGTTCGGATAAGATTCAGCTGATTGTTCGCGATGCTGGGAAAAACTTGATTCAGGTTGTGGATAACGGAATAGGAATGTCCGAGACCGATGCAAGATTGGCTTTTGAACGCCACGCAACATCCAAAATCCGTTCGACAGAAGATATTTTTAAGATTGCAACCAAAGGCTTTCGTGGAGAAGCTCTGGCTTCTATTGCCGCTGTTGCACAAGTGGAACTGAAAACCAAGCAAAAAGAAACGCCTGTTGGAACCAATATTTATATAGAAGGTGGACAATTTCAGTTTCAAGATCCGATTCAAACCGTTGAAGGATCTAATTTTTCTGTCAAAAATCTTTTCTACAATGTTCCTGCGAGACGCAAGTTCCTTAAGAATGACAATGTAGAATTTCGGCATATTATTGATGAGTTTCAGCGAGTTTCATTAGCTCACGAAACTATCGAATTCGAATTATTCCATAATGACGAACCGATTTTCAAACTGAGAAAAGGTGGGCAAATGCAACGTATTGTAGATGTTTTTGGAAGGAAACTGCAGCCGCTTTTGATTCCGATTAAAGAAGATCTCGGTTGGGTAGATTTACACGGATATGTTGCAAAACCAGAAGGTGCTAAAAAAGTAAGAGGAGAACAATTTTTCTTTGTTAATGGACGATATTTCAAAAGTCCTTACTTGAGCAAAGCCGTTCAGGAAGCGTTTGAAGGATTGTTACAGCCAGGTTATATTCCATCGTTTTTTCTTTTTCTACAACTAGACCCAGAGAAAATCGATGTTAATATTCATCCTCAAAAAACCGAAGTTAAGTTTGAAGATGAAGCGCTGATTTTTGCTTTGATGCGTTCTACAATCAAGCGTTCTTTGGGGATCTATAACGTTGCACCAAGTCTGGATTTTGAAAGAGATCCAAAAATGGAAGCATTTTTCTCTCCAACTCCTAGCAGAAGCAATGCAAGTTCTGCTTCGGGTTCGCCAATGCCTTCTGCGATTAATGTGGATAGAGATTTCAATCCTTTTACTGTTTCAAAAACGACAGAAGAGGAAAGGATCAATTTGGCTGAATTATATCAAGCTTCCGAAGCTGCACCTTCAAAAATCAATCTTTTTGAAGATGATGATCTGGACGAAGATCTTTTCCGATTACCCAATGGCTATTGGCTTTTGAACAAAGACGGACAAACTTATATGTTGGATTTGGGAAGAATGCATCGCGTGTTGATGTCTTCTCATCAAGAAAATCTGCCAACCAAGAAAGCTGGGCAAAGTCTTTTATTTTCTCTGGAATATCACTTGAACGAAATCGAGAAAAACAAGTACAAATCCATCAAAAAATACTTGCCGGATTTTGGCTTCGAAATGACTTTGGCTCAGGACAATGTCTTGAGAATAGAAACAGTTCCGGAAGCATTGAAGGAATCACAGGTCATCAAATTCTTAGAAAAAATCTTTGAAGTTTTGGAATACAGAACTGAAGAAGAATTTTCAAAATATTTTGAATATCAATGGATTAAACTCAAAACCAAATCCAAATTCGATTTCATTTATAAAACCGAAGTCGAGCAATTGGTAAAGGATTTCATTGACCTTGGATTTCCACAATATACGGTGAACGGAAAAAAATGTTGGATGGAAGTTCCGTTTGACGATTTTAAAAATAAATTTTAAGTTATGTTTCCTCAAATAACACCGGTTACTAGAAATATCATCATTCTAAATGTGATTTTTTTTGTGGTAACTTTTCTCCTCCCCAATCTTAATCTTAAAGCTTTATTAGCTGGGTATTTTCCTTTGTCTCCAAATTTCCAATCTTGGCAAATCATCACGCATATGTTTATGCACGGAAGTGTGATGCACATTGTTTTTAATATGCTGACACTCTATAGTTTTGGTCCAGTTCTAGAACAAGTTTTGGGACAGAAAAAATTCATCATTCTTTATTTTGCAGCAGGATTAGGTGGGTTTTTATTATATAATCTTTGGAATTATTACGAAGTGAGTCAATTGACGAATTTTTTAAACAATCAAGACTTCGATATCCATCAAGTTTATAAGACAATTAATTATAATTATATAGAGTACTATCCTAATTTTTCTAATAACGAAAATATAAATGACGCAGCTCAACAACTTTTTGGAATCTTAAGAACCCCAATGGTTGGTGCTTCAGGTGCAATTTTCGGAATCATTGCAGCTTTTTCAACTTTATTTCCAGATGCTAAGCTGATGTTTATGTTTATTCCTTTTCCTATCAAAGCAAAATATTTGACGCCAGTTATTATTGTTATTTCATTGTTCTTGGGCGTTGGACAATTCAGCGGTGATAATATTGCACATTTTGCCCATCTTGGCGGTGCATTGATTGGTTTTCTTTACATCTGGAACTGGAAAAAATACCGAGACCGAATCCAATAGATGGGAATTATTAGATTTATTTTAACTATTTTTCATTTAATAATTATTGTTCTGCTTTTCGGGACAATAATGAACGCTTATATCCCACCAAGTGTTTTTGGATTTCTGAATCTCTTATCTCTTGGATTTCCGATTCTGATTATTCTTAATATTATATTTCTGATTTTCTGGATGGTAACTTGGAAAAAACGAGCGGTTGTTTTTTTGATACTGTCATTGTTTTTCATTATCCCGACAAGACGTTGGATTAATTATACACCAACTAAAAATCAGAAATCGAATCTAAAAATCATTTCGCTTAACGGAAAGTCAGGAAAGTTTGGAGATGAAGATATTTATAACTTTCTTAATGCTCAAGATGTTGATGTTGTTCTGACACAGGAATACAAAAGTGCAGAAGATTTGAAGGGTTTTAGTTATTTCGTACGCAATTTTCCGGTGGTTAAAATCCAATCTAGATTTCCAATTATAGAAAGTGGAATTGTAGAAACTGATGCCAAGAACGGGCGATGTATCTATGCTGATATCAAGGTGAATGGGAAAATCGTCCGTTTCGTGAATGTTTATATGGAGCCTTTTTACCTAGACAAATCTATGGTAAAACCAACTGCTGATATGAATGTGAATGAAGAAAAAGTAAAAGATATCCTTCGTAAACTAGTTCCTACATTCCGTAAACATCAAAGTCAAATTGCTCCAATCAAAGAATTCTTGGACAGTTCGCCTTATCCAATTATTCTTGCCGGCGATTTCAATTCTGTTCCCAATTCTTACGAATATTATACTTTATCCGAAAATTTGGAAGATACTTTTCTGAAAGTAGGAAAAGGAAGTGGAACAAGTTTTCACGATTTCAAATTTCCTATTAAAATTGATCACGTTTTTGCATCAGAATCAATAATACCAATCAGTTATAAAGTGGATAGAAGTGTAAGAATATCAGATCATTTTCCAGTGATTGCAGAGTTTTATATCGAATAATTTTCGATATTTGTTATATGAAACAATTCTATTTCTTTTTGATTCTAGCTTCAGTATCGTCTTGTTCCAAAAATGCTCCAGCTATCAACAATTCAGACCAATTGGATGCATCGCCGCAAATCCTTTATGACACAACCGCAATAGATTCTTTCGGTCCAGGTGCAACATCGGAAAGTGTAATGGCGAAGATTAATGCTGTGGCAATAAAACGTGAAAAAGACAGTCTTGCTGCCGTTGCAAAAGCAGAGCAGGAAAAACTCAATAAAGAAAAAGCTGAAAAAGAAGCACAAAAAATCAAAGAAGAAAAGGATAAAGCTAGAAAAGAACAAGCTGCTGCAACGGAAAATTCTTCATCAAATCCATAAAAAAAACCACCAAAAATTGGTGGTTTTTTCTGTTAAAAATTGCTCCCTTTAGGGTTGGGGCAACAATTTTATTTGTTATAAAGCTCCTCAACCTTATCCCAGTTAATCACATCAAAAAACGCTGATACATAGTCAGGTCTTCTGTTTTGATAATTAAGGTAATAAGCGTGCTCCCAAACATCCAATCCAAGAATTGGAGTTCCTTTAACGTCAGCAACAGGCATTAGTGGATTATCTTGATTCGGAGTTGAAGAAACAACCACAGAACCGTCAGAATTTTTCACTAACCAAGCCCAACCAGAACCAAATCTAGTCTTAGCAGCATTAGAAAAATCTTCTTTGAATTTTTCAAAACCACCGATTTTTTCGATTTCAGCTTTCACGTTTCCAACAGGCTCTTTGCTTCCGCCTGGAGTCAAAAGTTCCCAGAAAAGTGAATGATTGTAGTGTCCGCCTCCGTTATTTCTCACGGCTGGTTTATCTGTACCTGTTTTTTGGATTTCTTCAAGAGATTTCCCTTCAAGGTCTGTTCCTGCAATTGCATTATTAAGATTGTCCACATAAGCTTGGTGGTGCTTAGAATGGTGGATTTCCATTGTTTTCGCATCAATCGTTGGTTCCAACGCATCGTATGCATAACCTAGTTTCGGTAATTCGAATGCCATAGTTTCGCTATTTATTTGTTAATAATAAATGAATTGCCCAAAAATACTCAATAATTATTCCTAAAAACAAGAATCACACTCATTTTATAAATATTTAACATCGAAATTTTTAATAAATTTTGCCGTAACTTTGACCCATTCTAAATAATTAAAACAACAAGATTAATTATTTGGGCAGCTTTATCCGCCTGGAGTTTATCCTGAGCTTGTCGAAGGGGTCAACCACTCAAGTCGGGCTGCAACAATTCAACGTTTAATTATTGATTTTAAAGTTTGCAACTAATCTAACTTCTGAAATCTAGCTTCTAATATCTAAAATAAAATGTTCGACATCAATAATATCAGAGCGCAATTTCCAATTCTGAATCAGCAGGTCAACGGAAAACCATTGGTTTATCTGGACAACGCTGCAACATCTCAAAAACCGATTTCAGTTTTAGAAACTTGGGAAAAATATTACGAAACCATCAATGCGAATGTTCATCGCGGAATTCACACTTTGAGTCAGATTGCAACGGAAGAAATGGAACTTTCCAGACAGAAAATCCAAAAATTCATCAATGCAAAGCACGATTACGAAGTTATTTTTACCAAAGGAACAACGGAAGGAATCAATTTGGTGGCTTATGCTTTGACGAATCAGATTAAGAAAGATGATGAGATTATTATTTCATATTTGGAACATCATTCCAACATTGTTCCGTGGCAAATGCTTTGCGAAAGAACTGGCGCAAAACTGAAAGTTATTCCAATGGACGAAAACGGAATTCTTCAAATCGATGTTTTGGATTCTTGGCTTAACGAAAAAACAAAAGTTGTTTCTGTAAATCAGGTTTCTAACGCTTTGGGAATCATCAATCCAATTGAACAAATCATTGAGAAAACAAGAAGACTTTCTAACGCTTATGTTTTGATAGACGGCGCACAATCTTCGCCTCATTTCAAAATTGATGTTCAGAAACTAGACTGCGATTTCTTTGTTTTCTCAGGACACAAGATGTATGCGCCAATGGGAACCGGAATTCTTTATGGTAAAGAATCTGTTTTGGAAAATCTTCATCCATTCCACGGCGGTGGCGAGATGATTGCGGTTTGCAGTTTCGAGAAAACAACTTACGCAGGTTTGCCATTCAAATTCGAAGCTGGAACGCCTAATGTTGGTGGAAATATTGCTCTTGGTTCAGCCGTTGATTTCATTAATCAAATTGGGCACGACAATCTTCAAATCCACGAAAATGAACTTCTAACTTACGCACAGAAAAAACTTCTGGAACTAGACGGAATCAAAATCTATGGTGAAAAAGCCAACAGAACGGGCGTTGTTTCTTTCAATCTGGAAGGTGCAGGAATTGCTTCTGATACAGGAATGATTCTCGACAAAATGGGAATTGCTGTGAGAACCGGACATCATTGTACACAACCGATTATGGATTTCTTCAATATTGCTGGAACAGTTCGTGCAAGTTTTGCAGTTTACAATACTTTGGAAGAAATTGATATTCTTGTCGAAGGTGTAAAAAAAGCACAGAGAATGTTGGTGTAAATTATATAAAAGTAAATTTCTCGCAGATTAAGCTAATTCAGCAGATAGACTTTAAACCAAATCTGCTTTATCTGCAAAATTAGCGAGACTTAAAAAAATAAAACTCTTTTAGATAATTTCTGAAAGAGTTTCTTTTTATTAAACTGACAAATTGTATTGTTTTTTCCTATGGCACAGCTCTTGCGAAATTATAATCCAACATAGAACCAGATTGATTTTCTAAGAAATATAGAGAATCAATCTTTATATCCATTAAGATTAATGACAATATGTCATCAACTATATTATGACAGAATTTGAAAATATCAATTTTGAAGAAATCTTTGAAGAAGGCGTAGGAATTATTTCAGAAGAAATTAATTTTTCCGACTTCGATACTAGAGAAAGTGATGATTATCAAACGCTTTTCCCAATTCTTCCCGTAAGAAATATGGTAATGTTCCCAAAAGTGGTGATTCCTATTACAGCAGGAAGAGAAAAATCCAAAAAATTGCTGGAGGAAGCTCAAAAGGAAAATAAACTCATCGGAATTATCAGTCAGAAAAATCCGAATGTGGAAAATCCAACCGAGAAAGACCTTTACACCATCGGGACTTTGGCTAAGATTATCAAAATTATCAAACTTCCAGAAGGTAATATTACAGCGATTACGAGAGGTGTTCAAAGATTCAAAGTCAAAAAAATGGTTTCTCAGGAGCCTTATTTCCTAGCCGAAATCACAAAACAAAAAGATTCTCAACCAAAAGATAAAGAAGAATTTTCTGCATTGATGGACAATATCAAAGACCTCGCAGAAAAAATCATCAACATCGACCCCAATATTCCGAATGCGGCGCAGTTTGCACTTAAAAATATTGACGGTCAGGAGGATTTGTTGAATTTTGTTTCAGCAAACGGTAATTTTTCTTCCGACAAAAAGCAAAGATTGTTGGACGAAAAAACTTTGATTGGACGTGCTAAAACATTGTACGAATTGATGCACGACGATTTCCGCCATTTGGAATTGAAAAATCAGATTCATCAGAAAACAAGCAAAGACCTTGATAAACAACAGCGTGAATATTTCTTGAATCAGCAAATCAAAACCATTCAGGATGAATTAGGTGGCGGTGCTGAATCCGATGCTGATGAATTCAAGAAAAAAGCTGAAAAAATAACTTGGAATGCTGAAGTCGAAAATCATTTCCAAAAGGAACTTCAAAGACTTCAGCGCCAACATCCTAATTCTCCGGACTATAATGTTCAGAGAAATTATTTGGATTTCTTCACGGATTTGCCTTGGGAAAAATATTCCAAAGACCATTTTGATTTGAAGAAAGCCGAAAAGCTTTTGGATAAAGAACATTTTGGGCTTGAGGATATCAAGAAAAGAATTTTGGAACATATTGCAGTTCTTAAATTGAAGAATGATATGAAGTCGCCAATCCTTTGTTTGGTTGGTCCTCCAGGAGTTGGAAAAACCTCACTTGGAAAATCGATTGCGGATTCTTTAGGAAGAAAATATGTTCGAGTTTCTCTTGGTGGATTACACGACGAAAGTGAAATCCGTGGTCACAGAAAAACTTACATTGGTGCAATGGCAGGAAGAATTCTTCAATCCATTAAGAAGTCCGGAACATCCAATCCTGTGATTGTTTTGGATGAGATTGATAAAATCGGGCAAGGGATTCACGGTGACCCGAGTTCTGCTTTGTTGGAAGTTCTTGATCCTGAGCAAAATAGTAATTTCTATGATAATTTCCTAGAAATGGGTTATGACCTTTCCAAAGTGATGTTCATTGCGACAGCTAATTCGCTTTCTTCTGTTCAACGTCCGCTTTTGGATAGAATGGAAATCATCAGTATTGCCGGTTATACTTTGGAAGAAAAGATTGAAATCGCCAAAAGACACTTAATAAAAAAACAACTCCAGGAAAATGGTTTGGATGCAAAATCCTTGAAACTAGGAAACCCTGAATTGAAACATATTATCGATGCTCATACTTCGGAAAGTGGTGTGAGAACATTGGAAAAGAGAATTGCCGGAGTTGCTCGCTGGGTTGCTTTGCAATTGGCAATGGAAAATGAATTTGACCCGAAAATTTCTGTTGAAAAAGTTGACGAAATCCTTGGAGTTCCAAGACCAAAAACTTTAGCTGAAATCACAGATGTTCCAGGTGTTGTAACAGGATTGGCTTGGACAAGTGTTGGTGGTGATATTTTGTTCATCGAAAGTATTCTTTCCAAAGGAAAAGGTGGTTTGACAATGACTGGAAATCTTGGAAATGTAATGAAAGAATCAGCAACAATTGCATTGGAATTCATCAAAGCTCATTACGAGGAATTAGGAATTTCGGAAGATGATATCGAGAAGAAAAACATCCACGTTCACGTTCCAGAAGGCGCAACTCCTAAAGATGGACCTTCTGCGGGAATTGCAATGTTAACCTCAATGGTTTCCAGCTACAAAAACAAAAAAGTGAAGTCTCACTTGGCTATGACGGGTGAAATTACCTTAAGAGGAAAAGTACTTCCTGTTGGTGGAATCAAAGAGAAACTTTTGGCAGCGACAAGAGCCGGAATCAAGGAAGTGATTCTTTGCGAGGCGAATAGAAAAGATGTTGAGGAAATCAAAAAAGATTATCTTAAAAATCTGAAAGTCAATTATGTTAACAATATGAGCGAAGTAATTGAAATCGCTTTGAAATAAAAATTACAAAATCCCGATTCTAAATTAGAATCGGGATTTTTATTATATTAAAGTTGTTCAATAGCTTTTACTAATCTATCTTTTTCTACGACCATTCCTTGGATGTGTTCTCCGGAAAATTCTAGAAATTGTTTTGGCTCAGGTGCATTGTTATAAATGACTTGTCCGTGTTCAAAGGGAACTGTTGAGTCGCCCTTGCTGTAGATGAACAATTTTGGAAGTCCAGCCAAAGATTTTACATCTTCTTTTGCAGAGTATGGAGAGGTTACATATTTTTCAATGACTTCCTTCATTTCTGGTTTGAATTTTATGGCAATGTCTGTGAAAGATGTCATTCCTCCATCCAAAATCAATCCTGAGATTTTTGATTGATTATCTTTTGCTAAATGAGTTGCGATTTGAGAACCCAAAGATGCACCGTAAAGATAAATTTTAGTTTTATCAATGTCTTTTCTAGCTAATAAATAATTGAACATTTTTTGGCCATCTTCTGCGACATTCAAATGGGTTGGTTTTCCTGTTGATTTTCCATAACCTCTTACATCCACCATTACCACTTGGAAGCCATCTTCTACCAATGGTTTTGTGATGTATTGGTAAGTCGAGATATTTCCGCTAGTTCCATGAAAAAATAAAATTGTTTTATTGATTGATTTTGATTCTGGTTTTAAGACCACCGCAGTGATGGTATCATTTTCTACGGGAAGATTTAAGTTTTCAATATTTTTGAATTCCAAAGGTTTCATTTCCTTTTTTGGCTGATAGAACATATGGTCCATTTGAGCTTTAGAAAAAAATGATACTAATACTAAGAATAGAGAGAAGAATACTGTTGTTTTCATTGTTTTAAATTTATTTGATGGTTCAAAAGTAGACTGTCTGAACATCAAAAAGAAAATTATCCGACCGAATCGTCAAAAACTCAGACCGAACTGAAAAAAAATAGGATTAACAAAAAAGAGACCTAATAATAAGTCTCTTTATATCTGTATAATTTGAATTTTTAATCTCTAAGTCTGGCAATCACATCCAGACCACCTTTTGTTTTGTCTCCAATTTTGCAAAGGATCTCTGTATCAAGAGGCAAGAAAACATCCATTCTGGATCCAAACTTGATAAATCCGAATTCATGTCCTGCTTTGGCTTTATCTTCGATATTACAATAGAAAACAATTCTTCTGGCAACATAACCTGCAATCTGGCGGAAAACCACTTGATGATTCGTTAAACTTTTTACAGCAACTGTTGTTCTCTCATTCTCGGTAGAAGATTTCTCGTGCCAAGCCACCAGATATTTTCCTGGATGATACTTTTTGTAATTCACTTCTCCACTTACCGGATAACGGCAGATATGAACATTAAGAGGTGACATAAAAATAGAAACCTGAATACAATTAGCTTTCAAAACTTCATCTTCGAAAACCTCTTTGATCATGACGACTTTTCCGTCAACGGGTGCAATCACATTTTCTGTATGGTCCAAAATCGCTCTTGTTGGCACTCGGAAAAACCAGAAAATCAATCCTAACATTACTAATAACGGAATTAAGATGATTAATGACCATAATTGTAAATAATAAATAGATATGGTTGCAATAAATGCAATGAACAAAATCGCAACAATTAGTGTTCCTTTTGATTCTTTATGTAGTTTCATAATAGTCTTTTAAAATAATTTTTCTAAAATAAAATAGAGGTAAATCACTGGCGCACAAATGATAAAACTGTCTAGTCTATCCAAAATTCCACCGTGTCCAGGAATGATGTTCCCGCTGTCTTTCACTGCAAAACTACGCTTTAGCTGACTTTCTACCAAATCGCCCAAAGGTGCAAAGGTTGCGGTCAATAATCCAACAATCATCCAGTTTCCTCTTAGTTCAGGGAAATATTTCTCAACGAAAAAGCCTAGAATCAATGTCAGAACTACACCTCCAGCAAATCCTTCCCAGGTTTTTTTAGGAGAAATTTTGGGAGCCATCTTATGTTTTCCGAAGAATTTCCCAGTGAGATAAGCAAACGTATCACTGCTCCATATCAAGACGAAAAGCATAAATACTTCTAATGTAAATGGTTTATCTGGATCAAGAGTACTGAATTTTGGTAAGCCTAATGCAAATCCAAAAGGCAACGCTAAATAAATAACAGTGAAAATCAATTTGCCATTTTCAAAATAAAGTTCCTGAGAATATTTGAATAATGTAATAGCTGCAATAGGAATCAATGCTAAAGCTAAAATCTCGCTGAAGTTAACATCAAAGAAAAAACCGTGATAAAAAAAACGCTTACTGAATCGATAATAGATGATAGCTGCTACCGGAAAAACTAGCCATTTATAAAAGCTGTTATCAAATTTCATAATCTTGATACATTCATAAAGTCCTACAACAAGGAAGAATGTTATCAATCCATAAAAAAGATATTGTTGTTTTAAATCCGGAATAATATTGCCAAGCAAATATTCACCCAAAGGCGTAGTACAAATCGCTATGACGAAAACATAAACTAATCCCGAAATAGTCCGTTGAATTAAATTTTTATCCAAAGCTGAAGTTTAATCTTCCAACAAAAGTAAGAAAAGTTTGGTATTATCCTTATTCGGAGTGTCTAACTTGGATTGGCTTCCGCTAATGGATGTTAGATTCTTGAGGTTTCCTGCGCGTTTTACCTTCATCATTGCCTCGTTCAAATTATGTGTAATCTGAGAAACATTGGCCATGATGATAATCTTACTCGGCAAACGAGAAGAATGGTAATGAAGGATATTGTTATGAGAGAGCATGATTCTGCCGTCAAAAGCAATTAGATACTCACAAGTGATGAAAGCGGCATCGTTCTCTTCGGTCAATTCGGCAGAGTAAGGAATCTTTACAACATCCAAAAAATTTTTCAAATCCTGATCCCAACAGAATACATTACTTATTTGTTCTATCTTAACGATTTGATTCAAGGTTTGAAGGGCTTCAGATTCATCTGCACAATAATTAAAGAATCCTCCGGAATGCGTAAAAAGTTGCGCAAATTTATAGTCCAAATCGGCATCATGAAGTTGATCGGCCAGTTTTGTTACATCCGGCTCCTCTTCTTCGGACTGATTCATTATCTTGTTAACGAGTTTTTTAAACAGACTCAATTTCTGTGCTTTTTTTATTAATTATTACAAATGTAAAGAATTATTATAATACTCTAAAAACCAAAACTTTATTTTAATAAAAAAATCCTAAATAATATAGGATTTTTTTATTCTTTTATGAATAGATCATCAATTTAACTCTCTGTATTTAAGACATTTCCAGCATCAGCAGGATTGTCTAAACTAGACACAGGTTTTTCCGTTAATTCTGGATCCCAAGCTCTTTTTCCGAAGATTTCTTC
Organism: Epilithonimonas sp.; assembly: GCF_032055105.1. GTDB lineage: Bacteria > Bacteroidota > Bacteroidia > Flavobacteriales > Weeksellaceae > Epilithonimonas. Next base: position 48,174 of record NZ_DAMBRK010000007.1, on the reverse strand, counting down.
CAGATCTTCACGGAAAATTACTTCTTTTTCGAGTAATTTATTAGCCAATGCATCTAATTTATCTCTATTTTCAGTAAGAATTGTAATAGCTCTCTGATATTGAGTTTCTACTAATTTAGAAATTTCTTCGTCAATTAATTTTGCCGTTTGCTCAGAATAAGGTTTTCCGAAACTATATTCAGACTGTCCTGAACTGTCGTAATAAGAGATATTTCCCACTTTGTCATTCAGTCCATAAATTGTAACCATTGCCTGAGCTTGTTTTGTTACTCTTTCAAGATCTGACAAAGCACCTGTAGAAATATTTCCAAAAACAGCTTGTTCTGCAGCTCTACCTCCAAGAGTTGCACAAATCTCGTCCAACATCTGTTGAGTTGTAGTCAGCTGTCTTTCTTCTGGAAGATACCAAGCTGCTCCAAGAGAACGTCCTCTCGGAACGATAGTTACTTTAAGCAATGGTGCAGCGTGCTCTACCAACCAAGAGATGGTTGCGTGACCAGCCTCATGGAAAGCCACTCTTCTTTTTTCGGAAGGTTTGATGGCTTTATTTTTCTTTTCGAGTCCACCAATTATTCTGTCCACTGCATCCAAGAAGTCTTGTTTGTTTACAGCTTCGTGAGAGTTTCTTGCTGCAATAAGTGCAGCTTCATTACAAACATTGGCAATGTCTGCTCCACTGAAACCCGGGGTTTGCTTTGCTAAGAATTCTCTATCGATAGAATCGTCTAACTTTATTTTTTTCAAATGAACTTCAAAGATCTGTTGTCTCTCATGAAGTTCAGGAAGATCTACATAGATGGAACGGTCAAAACGTCCAGCTCTCATCAATGCTTTATCCAGAATGTCAGCACGGTTTGTAGCAGCCATTACGATAACGTTTACATCTGTACCAAAACCATCCATTTCTGTAAGTAGTTGGTTAAGCGTATTTTCGCGTTCGTCGTTACCACCTTGGAATCCACCTTTTCCTCTTGCTCTACCAATAGCATCTATCTCATCAATGAAAATAATGGCTGGAGATTTTGTGCGAGCTTGAGCAAAAAGATCTCTAACTCTGGATGCTCCAACACCCACGAACATTTCTACGAAATCTGAACCAGACAATGAGAAGAAAGGAACTTTAGCCTCACCAGCAACAGCTTTCGCTAACAAAGTTTTACCAGTTCCCGGAGGGCCAACTAAAAGAACACCTTTTGGGATTTTACCTCCCAATTTTGTATATTTTTCAGAATTTTTCAAAAAATCAACAACTTCCTGAACTTCCTCTTTGGCGCCTTCCAATCCTGCAACATCTTTGAAAGTTACTTGCAGTTTGTCCTTTTCGTCAAATAATTTGGCTTTTGATTTTCCAATACTGAAGATTTGTCCACCGGGACCTCCAGCACCACCGCCCATCTTTCTGAAAATAAAAAAATAAAGCAATGCAAAAAGCCCACCCCAAAGCGCTAAAGTAAATAGCAATTCGGAAAAACCACTTTGGCTTTTACCAAACTCCATTCTTGCTTGGGTTGGAAGTTTGGAGTTGATGTTTTCAAAGCGCTCTTGGAAATATCTAAGATCACCATAAGTCAAGACATAGTCTGGATTTGGTTTGATGTTGATTACAGAAAGAGGGTCGCTCTTTTTCTCTCCGGTTTGTAATTCTGCCTTAGCTGTTTTTGTAAGATAAACATCGGCTTTGAAGTTGTCTCTATAGACCATTACTTCGCCCACTTTGCCTTTTTCTACAAGCGTATAAAACTCCTTTTCATCTATATTTTTCACCATAGAATCTCCCAAAAGTCCCGGAAGAAATATGAGTAAAATGAGTCCCAATAAAACGGGTATAAACCAGTTGAATCCTTTGTTATTCATTCTTATTTTTTAAAAATTGATGATGCAATGATGCATCTTTTTTAGCTTTCTATTTTCGTGATTTTGGCATCTCCCCAAAATTCCTCGATGTCATAGTATTCGCGAATTTCTTTTTGGAAAATGTGCACAACCACAGAAACGTAATCTACCAAAACCCACATAGAGTTTTCTGTTCCCTCTACGTGCCAAGGTCTGTCGTTAAGGTCGTTTCTTACATTTTTTTGGATGTTTCCTGCTATTGCAGAAACTTGTGTGTTCGAATTTGCACTACAGATAATAAATGTTTCTGCTGCTGCATTTTCTATGCCTGATAGGTCAAAAACCAAGATGTCCTCACCTTTTGTATCTTGAATCGAATCTACGATTTTGTCGATTAATAATTGTTTTTCTGTAATTTTACTCATTCAAAAAATTGTCTAATTTGCAAATTTATTGATTTTTATCTATTTATCTTTTGTTTCTCATGTTTATTATCTCTTAAAGTTTTCATAAATGAGCCAATTATTCCATCTCGAAAATTGTTTTTCTACAAACGACGAAATTATCCTGCTTTTGAATGAAGACGAACCAACTGCTGTTTTTACTTTTAACCAGACACAAGGTCGTGGACAATATGGTAACATTTGGAAAGTGGTTCCAAATCAAAACCTAGCTTATTCCCTTGCTATAAAAACTTCAAAGATCAATATTTCCGATACATTCCTCAATTATTATACCGCTATTATTGTTCGGGATTTTCTTGCCAATCTGACAAATGGAAATGTTGAAATAAAGTGGCCCAACGATATTATCCTTAATGGAAAAAAGGTTTGTGGCATCCTCATCGAAAAGAAAAAAGTAGCGAAAAAAGAATATTATATCATTGGGATTGGAATTAATATTCTTCAAAACGATTTTTCTCATCTTCCAAAAGCTGGTTCTATCTTGTCTATCACAGGATTAAGTTTTGACTTAGAAGATTTCGCCACTCAATTTCATCAATACTTAATTTCAAAAATAGAACAGATTGATTCAGAAGAAGAAATTCTAAATATTTACAATAATTCTCTTTTCAGAAAAGAAGAGATTTCGGTCTTTCAAAAAAATAATGTAAGACAAAATGGCATTATCAAAAATGCTGACAAAAATGGTTTTCTTTGGATTGAACTGGAAAATGAGGGTTTGCAAAAATTCTTTCACAAAGAGATAGAACTACTTTACTGATTTGCTCTTTTGATGTAAAGATATCCGGCAATAGGTGCGAAAAAAATATTCGGTAGCCACATTGCTAATAATGGTGGTAACGATTTGTTTTCGGAAACAACAGTTAAAACCTGAAACGAGAATACGAACAAAAAGGCTAATGCAATTCCTAATGCAAGGTTAATACCCAATCCTCCACGTTTCTTCTGAGATGATAATGATAATCCTAAGAACGTCAAAATGATAATAGAAACTGGCATAGATGTTCTTTGGTAAAGCTCGTTGTAGAAGGATGTTACGTTGTTGTTTCCTTTTGCTTTTTCCCGTTCTATCATGGTTAATAATTCGGGTGTGGTTTTGTTTTGAGCTACCAATTTATCCGGAAATAACTCGGAAGGAGGCAGTTTGAAATCCTGAATTTTAGTGGCTCCTTGTCCTAAGATTTCTGTGTCGTTCTTTCCAGCTGTTCTTTCTGTGTAATTGTTAATCACGAAATGTTTTTTCTTCACATCCCATTGGATATCCATTGCAGAAATCTGATAAACCAATTTTTTGTTTTTATCAAATTTCTGATACATATATCCAGATCCACGGTTTTCTTTTTTGTTATAGCTGTTTACAAAAATATAATCGGTAGCACTAATGTTGGACGCAATGCTCATATTTCCAAGCATTTTCTCCTTGTTTACAGCGTTGTAAGTATAAGGCTCTAAGATATTTTTTTTGATGTTAGACCACGGTAAAATAAAGTGATTGATTGCTAGTGTAACAAAAAATATGAGCAAAGATGTGATGAGATACGGTCTCGAAAATCTATGAAAACTGGCTCCACTGCTGATGATGGCAACAATCTCTGTGTTGTTTGCCATTCTGGAAGTGAAGAAAATTACCGTGATGAAAACGAGAATCGACATAAATGTCAAAATCAAATTCAAAATCCAAAACGGATAGAAATTAAGCAAAAAATAACCAACTGTGAATCCGTTGCTCTCAATTCTCGGTGTTTTCGCCTGCACATCCACAACCATAATGATGATAGACAAAAGCGCCAACATAAAAATGAGGGTTCCCAAATATTTTTTGATGACGTAAAGATCTATGATTTTCATCGTTCTATAATTGATAAATGATGATTGATTACTTTTCTTAAATATTGATTACAGACGTTTCTTCAATTGAGGGATAATCTGCTCTTTCCATTGATAAAAATCTCCAGCAACAATATGCTCTCTCGCTACTTTTACCAAGTCCAGATAAAATGCCAAATTATGAATTGATGCAATCTGTTTTGCAAGATATTCTTTCGCTACAAAAAGGTGTCTTACATAAGCTTTGGTATATTCCTGATCCACAAAACTGGTCCCAAACTCATCCAAAGGAGAAAAATCGGTTTTCCATTTTTCGTTTTTCATATTCATCACACCTTGCCAAGTGAAGAGCATTGCATTTCTTGCATTTCTAGTTGGCATTACGCAATCCATCATATCTACACCAAAACCAATGCTTTCTATGATGTTCCAAGGTGTTCCAACGCCCATTAGATATCGTGGTTTATCTTTTGGAAGGATATCCGTAACTTCATTCGTGATTCTATACATCTCTTCTTCTGGTTCTCCAACGGAAAGTCCACCAATAGCGTTACCTTCTGCGCCAGCTTCAGAAATCACTTCAGCCGAAATTTTTCTCAAATCAGAAAAACAAGAACCCTGAACAATTGGGAACAATCGTTGTTTGTGACCGTACAATTCTTTGTTTTCTTCAGTCCAATCGATACATCTTTTCAACCAACGGTGGGTGAGTTCCATCGAAGTTTTTACAGCATTATAATCGCTAGGGTAAGCTATACATTCATCAAAAGCCATAAAAATATCAGCTCCGATTTGTCTTTGGATTTGCATAGAAACCTCTGGCGACATAAAACGTAAACTTCCGTCAATATGCGATTTGAATTTCACACCCTCTTCTGTAATCTTTCTGCTTTTTGCCAAAGAAAAAACCTGATAACCACCAGAATCTGTCAGGATTGGTCTGTCCCAATTCATAAACTTGTGAAGTCCACCAGCTTGCTCCATAATATCCATTGTAGGACGAAGCATCAAGTGATAAGTGTTACCTAAAATAATCTGGGCTTTTATATCTTCCTTTAGTTCTCTTTGATGAACGGTTTTTACAGACGCAACAGTTCCAACCGGCATAAAAATTGGGGTTTGAATCTGTCCATGGTCTGTTGTGATGACTCCAGCTCTTGCTTTGGATTCTGAAGTTTTTTCGATTTCAAAAAATTTCATTCGTATATCTTAAATTTCGCCTTCGACTATTGTGTTTTGCCGAATGGAACTTGTGTTTGTATAATTTATCTTGCTTGTGCCGGAAGATTACCGCTTTCTTTCAATTTTTTCTTGATAAACCCGTCAGCTTTTGGGTCTTTTACGATAATAATTTTCTGTGCATCATCCAGAATATTTTTGATGACATCTGGTTTTGTCATGTAATATTCATAGCTTTTTGTGAAGAGTTCACCTTTTACCTTATATTTTTTTAGAATATATCTTGTCGAATTTTCGGAATTGATATTTGTTCCGATTACATATTGCTGATCATTAATCGCAAAGTCTGCAATCATCTGGGACATCTGATCTTCTGATAAGAGCTCTTTGGGTTTTTCGATAGCTTCATTGCAAGACAATGTGCAAAAAATCAGTGATATGTAAAATAAATATTTCATATTTATAGTTTACCGATAAGATTTTTCCATTTTAGATTTAAAACACCGAAGATGGCTTCCTTTATGATTCCGCCATTCATTTTGCTTTCGCCTTCGGTTCTGTCTGTGAAAATGATAGGAACTTCAACAATTTTAAGGTTTTTCTTGAAGACGCGGTATTTCATTTCCACTTGGAAACCGTAGCCTTTCAGTTTGATTTTGTCTAGACCGATTGCAATCAAAGTTTCTTTTCTGAAACAAACAAATCCCGCAGTTGTATCGTGAATCGGAAGACCGAGAACAAACCGAACATATTTTGATGCAAAATAAGATAACAAAACTCTACCCATTGGCCAGTTCACCACATTCACACCCTGCGAGTATCTGGAACCAACTGTCATATCCGCATTTTTACAAGCTTCATAAAGTTTGATTAAATCTTTTGGATTGTGAGAAAAATCGGCGTCCATCTCAAAAATGTAATCATACTCGTTATGAATGGCCCATTGAAAACCATGGATATAGGCTTTGCCCAATCCGTCTTTTACCTTCCTAACGGTCAAATGAAGTTGAAGAGGATATTTTTCGCGTAGTTTTTTAACAATTTCCGCCGTTCCATCGGGTGAAGAATCGTCAACGACTAGCACATGGAAATCTTGGTCCAAGTCAAAAACAGCCGAAATAATTTTTTCGATGTTTTCTTTTTCGTTGTAAGTTGGAATAATGACAAGTTTCTTCATCCGGCAAATAATCCGCAAAGATAAACTTTAATAACTAATGATTTTTTTGGTGGACTGTAAATTAACTTTTTTTAATAATTTTTTCTAGGATAGAGAATTTAAACCTTATTATTAATATAGCCTTCTGTCGCATTTGTTTTTGGAGTGATGACTGCTGGGTTTCCCAAAACCAGAGAATTGTCTGGTACATCTGTATTCACATAAGCATTAGGCGCAATTAAAACATTGTTGCCAATTTTAATATTGCCTACAATGACAGCATTGGGACCAATCCATACCTCGTTTCCAATCTCGGGAACACCTTCGTTTTTTCCACGATTGGCTTGGGCAATGGTTACACCTTGAGCGATATTGCAGTTTTTTCCGATTTTAGTTTTTGGGTTAATCACCAATTGTCCCCAATGTCCCAAATATAAACCTTCCCCAATCTGAGTTTCGGGATAGATTTGGAAGCCGTATTTGATTTGGTAATGACGGAGAACCAGTTTATAAAACAAGCCAATAATAGGTTTTTTATAATTTTTTTGAGTTTTTCTAAAGATATAAATGTAGTGAAGGTTAGGACTAAAACACCTTTTCAGAATCTGAAAACCAGACAAGTATTTTCCACTTTCTCTGTAAAAATCTTTTTGAATGATAGAATAACCCATAGTGTAAAAATAGGAATATTTTTGATTGATATTCTTACATTAAACTGTCTATTACAAATTATCAATGATTTTCATAATCTTGTTGACAGAGTTTTTTAGATTGAATGGCATTTCATAATTCTGTAAACGATCCTGATAGTTTTGAAAATTTTCTGAATTGGTCAACGCTTCTTTCATTCCTTTGTAGATTCCGTCTTCCGAGTTTTCTGTAATCAAACCAAGATTGCCATTTTCCAGCATTTCTTTCACGCCGGAAACATCTGTTGCAATGATATTCTTTTTCAGAGTAATGGCTTCAAATAAAACTGTGGGGAAACCTTCGTAGCGTGAGCTTAGTATGTAAAAATCTGCCGCTTTGAAATAAGGATAAGGATTATCTGTAAAACCCAACATTGTTGCTGTTTTGTCAACGCCAAGTTCTGTTTTCAATTTTTTGACATTTTCAAAATCATAACCGTCGCCAACGATTAAAACTTTATGTTGAAAACCTTCATCCAAAAGTCTTTTGTGAGCTCTCAACAAGCGGTCAAATCCTTTCTGTGGAAAGACGGTTCCTACGGAAATGAAAGACGGAACATTATTATCGAATTCATAATTGATAACAGGCTTTTCAGCTTTAGTAAGAATTTCTTCTGTGTCAAGTGGGTTGTAAATTCTAACGATTTTGGACTTCTCTTCTTCATTTTTGGCTAATGATAAGAAAGTCTCCTGAATTTTTTCAGAAATCACCATCACTTTGTCATAATGGAAAAAACGTCTGATTTTTTCTGGAGTATAACCGCTAACCTGCGTGAGATCGTTATGGATCCACATTAGTTTTTTAGAGGATTTCAGAGGGCTATTCAGAACCTCATCCATAAAACCATGAATGGCAGCAAACTCAATATCGTATTGCTTTTTCTTGAGTTTTCTTCGGTAAAGGATTTTTGGATACTTCTTTAAAAGTTGCTGGTAAACAACACGATAAGCTTTTTTGGGTAAATCCTTTGGGCGATTGGTTGTGATCATTTCGCCACGGTTCAGGTACATCACATTCACCCAATCAGGAACTTCTACCAAGTATTTTCCTGAGTAGAGATTGAGCAGAAGGTCAACCTCGTACTTGTCTTTCGGGAGATTTTTAAGAAAAGTCACCAGAACTTTCTCTGCGCCTCCGTGACGAAGAGAACCAATTCTGATAAGTATTTTTTTTTTCAATGATTTTGATTAAAACTCCAAAATTCCGGCTCCCCAAGAATAGCCAACGCCAAATCCTGCCACCATCACTTTGAAACCTTCTTTTATTTTGCCTTGTTCAAAAGCCAGTTTCAGAGCAATAGGAATGCTTGCCGAGACTGTGTTACCAATGTTTTTCATATCCACGAAGAATTTTTCTTCTGGGATATTACAAAGGTTTCTGAGATAATTCAACATATAAGAACTCGCTTGGTGGAAAACGAATAAGTCGATTTCGTCCAATTTGAGTTTGTTCTTTTTAAGAGTATCCTGGATCAAAGTCGGGATGTTTTCTACAGCAAAAGTGAAAATCTTAGGTCCCTTCATAAAAAGGGTAGGCTGCTCATCTGTTTGGTTTCTGGAAGCGCCTTTTTCTACAATCAGATTATTGAATCCGCTACCGTCTGTGCCTACGGAAAATTGATAATGCTCCTTAGAATCATCTTTTTCAACAATAGTTACAGCTGCTCCATCTCCAAAAATAGTTCTGTTGGATTTGTCATTTTTATCCAAAAACTTGCTGTAAGTTTCGGCGGTAACCAATAAGATGTTTTTTGCCACACCAGATGCAATAAGTCCTTGTGCTAATGTCAACCCGTAAACGAATCCAGAACAGCCCAGGTTAAAATCTAATGCGCCAATGTTCTTGGCAAGACCTAATTTGTCTTGTAAAATACAAGCTGTAGTGGGTAAGAAATAATCGGGACTTTGGGTGCAGAAAAGAATAAAATCTATTTTGCTTTTATCGTAATTTTTGAAAAGTTTCTCACAAGCTTGATATGCCAAATCCAAAGCTGTCTCAGACTCATCTGCAATATGTCTAGACTCTACACCTATTTTTGCTTTGATTTTTTCGGCACTCCATTCTGGGAATTCTTTCGAAATATCTTCGTTGGTTAATATATTTTGGGGCAAATAATATTCAATTGCTGCAATATTGATCATTATACTCTTTCCTAAATTTTTGCAAAGATAAGCATCTTAAAACAATGTTATGTAAAGAATGTAATGAGTATTTTTTTTTACGTTATAATTAACTAATTTTATAAAAAATGACCTTAAATTAAATATCAGATTTGGAAGCAAAACAATACACATACCTTAATGTTTTAAAAGAGACTAATTACAGAAACATTCCAGATGCTGATATAAAATTTACAGAATCTCAAAATGTGGTTATTCTACCTTTTTTATATCTGGGCTCTGGTGCAATCCGAAGAGCTGGCGGTGTACTTAATGACAGGGAGGAATATATTGAAGAATCGGGATCCAGAAAAGGTTACCTAAAATACGGAAGGGCTTATCAATATGATAATTCGAACATAGAATTTGTAAATGAAGAAGTCATATGGTTTGGCTATTTTTACAGCCATTGGGGGCATTTTATCATAGAATTGATTGGAAGAATGTGGTTTCTTCTAGAAAACTATAATGGTCAAAAAATTATTTACATCAGTCAAGATGGAGATGAGTTTGGAGGTGTTTTTTTAGAATTTATGAATTATCTCGGTGTTGCTGCAGAAAAAATAGTCAAGATTACGAAGCCAATTGGATTTGCCAAAATTATTATTCCAGAGTATGCTGCTACAGAATATTATTATTCTAGTCAATATATCAAACTGCTTGATAAAGTGATTGCAAATTCTGATTATGAAAATTGTACTTTTCCTAAACATGAAAATATCTATCTGTCCAGAAAAAAAGTAAGTGATAGCAAGATCAAGGATTTTGGAGAGAAAGAGATAGAAAAGCAATTTGAGAAGAATGGATTTGTTTCCGTTTCACCAGAAAAATTATCACTTCGAGAACAGATTAACCTTTGGAATAGGACGAGAAATATAGCTTGTATCAATGGAACTTTGCCTCTCAATATCGTTTTCAATAGAACGAAGATCAACCTTGTAGTTCTCAATAAAACTGATATCGTTCATGAAGCTTTGATAAGTATACATAAGGTTTTTAATAAATCAAATATTATCTACATTGATGTTTTTTATGAAAAATATAAAAGTCTAACCAAGAATATTGGAGTTGGTCCATTTTTTCTCTATCGCTCATCAAAACTCAGTGAATTTCTAAAAGACAATCATTATAAAGGTTTTAGAGATGCGAGTTTTCACAATCTGCGAATGAAAGCTTATTATGTTAAGTACAAGATTTACAAGATCTATGGTGATTACTATTATCTCATTCCGAAATATTACTACAAATTAAAAAAGAGATTTTTAAAGACCTGAGTAATTACAGAATATTTTTCCATTTTTCTATAATAGCATCTTTTCTCCAATTCTGAGATTCCATAAAGGAGGATTGTATTAGGCTATTTAAAAATTGCTCGTTATGAGTCAGCGTTTCTAATTTTTCTGTAAATGAACGTTGATCACCTAAATTTATTAGATAACCATTTTTTTCATTAATGATATCGGATGGACCATAATTGCAGTCATACGCTATCAAGACATTTGAAAAAAACATAGCCTGGATCAAAATAGTGGGCAAAGCTTCTACCTTGGATGTCAGACAGTTGATTTTTGAAGTTCTAAGGAGTTCATAAACTTCTTCCATATTTTTGCTTCCCAAGAGCTCAATTTTGGAGCTGAGATTTTTTTCTATCAATTCTTTCCGGATATGATTTTCCATACTGCCGCTTCCAATAATGATAACTTTCCAACCGTCAGGAAGATTGGTTTGGGATATAATCTCTACTAGCTCACTTATATTTTTCTCGGGATCCAATCTTGCAACCACAGAAATAACGTTATTCTTGTTTTCTAGAGATAAGAAGTTCTGTGCTTCCACCTCATTATCCATAGTATTGTAAATAGTTATTGCGTTTTTATTGATTGTTTTGAAATAATTTTCTCCGGGTATATTGGTACTTATAACTGTTTTTAAATTTTTATAATAACTCCTCAATCTGCTCCAAAAAAAACCTCCAGTTGTATGACTAATATGTTCCCAAGCAATTGTTTTGTGACGTACACTTTTATTAAGCGCTAGAGAGCAAGACAGTTTATACCAGCAAGATATTATGTTGTCATAGTTTTTATGGTTGTCTTTCAGCCATTTATTCATCAATAATGTAACTCCTAATTGATAGATGTAATCATTAATATTCTGTAATTTTGGGATGAATCTTAATCTTTTTTTATTGAATTTACAAATCCCAAAAGCCCAATGTCCAAAACTATCCAAGTAATGCTTTTTGACTCTATGATCTATAGGGTAAAAATCCTCGTGTTCTGTCATTAGAAAGAGAATGTCTACCTCGTAACCTTTATCAACTAGTTCATTGGCAAGGTTCGATAGGACCTTTGCAACGCCTCCAGCTTTTATGTTTTGATAATAAATGAAGAGCAGTTTGTTTTTCATCTTTAACTGAGGGATTTAAAAATTGGATAAAAAAGAAAGGTCAAAGTTTTCAAAAGTTTAGACTCTAATCCCGAGACTGTTTTACCAAAAGAACGATTGTCTAAAATACAAAACTTCAAATATCCTCCGAGATTTCTAATCAGTGTTTTTGGGTGGCGAAAAAACTTATCGTAATAGGTATTCAGAAAAGCTTTATAATTTTCTGCTAAACCGAATGCATTTTTTTTGTCATAGAATTGATTGGCCAGAGAGTGTTCATCTTCTTTGTCACGGAAATAGATTCTTGTAACCTCATTAATGCAATAATGAAAACCTAATTTATCAAACTGGAATTGAAAAACACCTTCCGGAATAAAGCCTTTCCCAGAAAGATCTCCGAAGTTTAACTTCATTTTTTTATAAATCTCCGTTTTTCCCATTCCCCACTTATCGCCTTTGATTTTGAATCTGTAACGCATATCAAAAATAGTACAGATCAAAGGTTCTTTCGGAAAGCGGTCACCTACGATATTTCCAAATTGGTCTTCGCAAAGTGTGGATACAAAAACGATATTTTGAATGTCGGGAATACCTTTCCAAGTCTTGACCAAGATTTCCATAGAGTCTTTGGGCAGAGCGTCGTCTGAATCTAAAGGAGAAAAATATTGACCTTCTGCCAGATCAATTCCTCGGAAAAAAGTAAGAAACTTGTGTTGATTTTCCTGGTGATAATAGCGGATTGTGAAGTCTGATTTTTTTTGAAAATCTTCAACAATCTCCTTGGTGTTATCTGTAGATCCGTCATCTATCACTAGCCATTCAAAGTCTTTGAAAGTCTGCTGTTGCAAAGATTTGAAAACCCGGGGCAATGTATGAGCCCGGTTATAAGAAGGTGTGAGAATAGTGACAGTCGGTTTGCTCATTATTTAAGTTGGTATTGGCTGAGAAATATATCTGTTACTGCATTATAGATCTTCTGATTTTCAAATTTATCCACTGCTTTTTCGGTATTGGTTTTAATATTTTGAGGAACTTCAGGATTGGTTAAAAATAATTTCATTCCTTCATAAATCGAATTTTCATCAGGGTTTACAAGATATCCATCAATATTATGTTCTATCATTTCCGGGATTCCACCAACATTGGTACTTATGATAGGGATGTTTAGCCCCATTACTTCGCCAATTGTAAGAGGATAAGATTCTGATTCTGAAGGCAAGACGAAATAATCAGAATTAATGATGTAAGGATAAGGATTGATCTGCGAGTCAAGAAGTAAGAATGTCTTCTCCACATCAAGCTCTTTGGCTTGATTCTTAAGATTTTCCATTTCTCCACCACCGCCAATTAATACAATCGAGTGTGGAAAACCTTCATCCAAAAGTCTTTTGTGGATTTTCATCAGCGTGTGATAATTCTTGCGACTGTGCAATCTTCCCATAGAAGAGAAAACGGGTCTGGTTTCATAACTCACGGGAAACTCGGTAGCTCTTTTTCTTACTTCATCAATCTTGATGGCGTTGTAGATTACAGAACTGTTTGGATATTCTGTTTGATAAAGATCTTTGATGACATCTCTCGTCTGTTTGGAACCGAAAATAACCCAATCAAATTTTTTAAGATTATTGATTCTATTATGAACTCTTTCTCTATCTGGATCATAACCGACATCTGTATGAAACCAAGCTATTTTTCTAGATTTAAGAGGACTAGATAGGATGTTTTCAAACTCTGCGTAAGTGGGTGCAATCTCTAGGTCAAAGTTTTCTTTGATGACTTTTTTATATAGTCTTTTTGGATTTTTCCGATAAAAAAGAAGAGTTAGATTTCTTTTGATTAATTGAAGGGTTCTAAGCAATTTGTTTTTGCTCATATCTTCTTTCCCTTTTTGGAATGTAATGAGCTTTACATCATTTGGAATATTATTTCTGAGTTCGCCCTGATTGAGTGTTAAGAAAAATGTAATATCAAAAATATCTCGTGGTAGATTTTCCAAAAGATCGAGAAGAACCTTCTCTACACCGCCCATTTCCATAGATCTATGGCGGAAAAGTATTTTTATTTTTTGATGCATTTGTGTTAATTTCAAAAAAAATGATTCTAAAAAAACAAATATAAGATTGTTTGTGCAATTCTTTTGTATTTTTGAATTTCAAAACATGATTTATGAATAAAATTGCTGAGATTGTTTCGACCTTTTTTGCCTACTTAAAACGTCCGGATCTTTATCCAGAATTGAGACGAAAAATCTGGAAAAACATATTCAATCGTTCATCCGGATTACGAGGGAAAGAAGAAGCGGAGCAATGGTGTAAGAGCATTGCGATTTCTGAAAAAGATTTCATAGAAAAAGTTTTGAACACTACCTTCATCCCTTTTGAGAAACTTTTTCCTCAAGAGTTTGCATTTGCCTTACAAGCGCAAGCAAAAGCGCCTGTGAAAATGGGAGGAGCAGGATCTTTAAGTGTTATTTATTACATTAATGAATATGCGAATGCTCACAAATCGATAGAAACCGGCGTGGCTTACGGATGGTCTTCTTTTGCTGCTTTGGCATCTTTGGTTCATAGAAACGGAACGCTTTATAGCTCTGATATGCCCTACATTTTGCAAAACCAAAGCGAGGATTTTGTGGGCTGTGTAATCCCGGAAAAATATAAAAATAACTGGGAGCTTTACAGGTTTGCCGATAAAGAATCGCTTCCTAAGATTTTTGAAAAAACCAATACTTTTGATGTGGTGCATTATGACAGCGACAAAACCTATGACGGAAGAATGTGGGCTTATAAATTATTATGGAACAAGCTGAAAAAAGGAGGTGTTTTTATGAGTGATGATGTGGGAGATAATGCGGCATTCAAAGACTATTGCGAGCAGAATAATCATCATCCTTATATCATAGAATTCGATGGCAAATTTGCCGGAGTTATCATAAAATAATCAGAAAGCGTTTCCAATTGGAGCGCTTTTTTAATGTGTATTACAACCCATTTCTTCGTATTGATTACGGAATTTGTTAACCCATTTTTCAAATTCTGGAATGTTGATGTTTTCCGAAACAAAACTTTTAAAATAATCAAGAGAAAAATCTTTGGGAAAGTTTTCCATTGCATCAAATTCTCCCTTCATCCAAGCTTCATTAATCAAATAATTGAATCGATTAACATCAAAATCAAATCCATACTCGTGATAAGAATTGGTTGCAGAAGATTGAAAAGTAGTTTTCATGGCTTCTGTTTTCAATCTGGATATGAAATTGGGATTGTGTTTATTTTTTCGATAAAATAAAGAGGCGTTTATAAGTTGTTTTTTTTCATCCACTTTACCATCCATATCTTTCCAAATGTTCAGCCAATAATCCTTTTTGTAAAAACCCATTAATATAGAATTGAGCGACCAGTATTTCAAATGAGTATGATTGTTGACGATTTTCAATTTGTAAAGAATCGTGAAAAATTTATACTGATTATGGAAAAAAGCTGTCATCAGTTTTTTATTCAGTAACAACAAATCTTTTGGCTGAGCAGATTCCAAATCTTCGGAAATTGAGTTTAGATTTAAATCTTTTCTTTCGCTTTCATTACCTAACCAGCCTAATTTTAAAAGATTGATGTCGAATTTTCGAGCTTGTTCTTGTAAATCATCAACATTAATTGGTTGTGTAAACCATACATCATCTTCTGTTACAATCACATACTCCGAAGCTTTTTTTACATTGTCGTACCAGAATTTGGTAGGGATTTCAAAACCATTTATCGGTTTTCCGGATTTTAGGTTTTCCTCAATTGCTTCTATTTTCTTTTCGTAGCTTCCAGAAGGGTAGATTTCTACTTCGGGATGGTCTTTTCTTATTTTATCAAGATATTTTTTCGGTGTTCCATCATCCAGGACTTTGATCTTAAAGTTACCAGAAACATTCAGTTTAATCGATGAAATACATCTATCAAGGTAATAAGGTCGGTTAAAAGATTTGATTAAAATATCCATCATCAAAATTTTCGCAAAATTTTCGCAAATAAATTATTTTGTTTCATTTTTAAAAATTCAGGAAGGTTTTTTATTTCGGAAACTTTTTCACCAAAAAGTTTATTGATTTTTCTTCTCTCCAAAGTGTCCAAAAGTACCTTTTGCCAGTTTTCATTAAGCTTCAATTTTTTTGATGAATCTTGAGAAACACCATTGGTGTGAAGCCTATAAAGATATAACGGTTCTTTTATGAAAGTAAAATCTCCAGTTTCGTATAATTTTAGATAAAGGTCTTGATCCACGGCAGAAGTCAATTCTGTATTGATGCCAACAGTTTTGTTGTATGCCGATTTTTTAAAAGTAAAAAAATGATTGGCTTCTAAAAATATATTGAAGAACTTTCTGTCTCCATTTTTTACAGCTCTGGAATGTGCAAATATCCGCTGAGGTTTTAGATAGTTGTCACAAAGTATAAAACTAGAGTAGGTAACTACATTATCTGCAGTGTGATTTTTTAAACTCACTTCTATAGCATTTTCTACCAAAGCATCATCGGGATCCACAAAGCCACAGATTTCCCTAGAAGACAAATCGATGCATTTTTTTTTGGTAAATCCTACGCCACTATTCTTGACATTTCTGAATAGCCTGAATCTTTCATCCTTATTTGTGAGTTCTGTGATTTTTTCAAAAGAATCGTCCGTAGAGCAATCGTCTACAATTATAACTTCAAAATCTTGAAAAGTTTGTTTGATAAGACTGTTATAGCAATCTTTGAAATATTCAAAATTGTTGTAATGTGCGATAAGGACAGAGAATTTTTTCATCGTGTAAGGATATTGTCAAAATTAACAAAATAATCTTAGATTTGTATCTTAATATTGCTATATGTGCGGAATTACGGGGATTGTAAAGAAAAATATTCTAGAAGAAAATTTATACAAACAAACTCTTAAAAAGATGACAGATTCTATCATCCACCGAGGTCCGGATGATGAAGGTCACGAGTATTTTCAAAACTGTTTTCTTGGTTTTAGGCGTTTGGCAATAGTAGATCTTTCCAAAGATGGTCATCAACCGATGTATTCTAATACCAAAAATGAATGCATTGTTTTCAACGGAGAAATCTATGGCTATCGTGATTTGAAAAAAGATCTTTCCAATTATCCTTTCCAAAGCAATACAGATACAGAAGTTATATTGTCATTATATCAAAAAAATGGGATAGAACTTCCAAAGCAACTCAATGGTATGTTTTCTTTCGCAATCTGGGACGAAGATAAACAACAGCTTTTTTGTGCAAGAGATAGATTTGGAGAGAAGCCATTTTATTACGCTATTGGAAATAATGGAGAATTCATTTTTGCATCAGAAATCAAATCTATTTTAGCAACGGGTCTTATAGATGAAGAACTCAATGATGAAGCTGTTTTTCATTTTTTGAGATATATGTACGTTGACAGTCAGCAAAGTATCTATAAAAATATTAAAATTTTACCTCCTGCTCATCAATTAATCTATACAGATGGAAAAATTGAAGTTTCTCAGTATTGGAATTTTCCTCAAGAAGAATTACAAATTTCTGAAAATGAAGCGATTGAGAAATTTCAACAATTAGTTGAAAAATCTGTTGAGAAACAGTTGGTTGCAGATGTGAAAGTAGGCGCTTTCCTTAGTGGAGGATTGGACTCGGGAACTTTGGTTGCTCTTTCCTCAGAACATCATCAAAATTTGACTACTCTTGGTTTCCAATACGAAGGAGATTGGGATGAGATGCCAGATGCCAGAACAATTGCCCAAAAATATAATACAGATCACAAAGAAGTCGCACTCCAAAATGCTGACATACCGAAAACTTTAGTAGAAGTCTTAAAGAAGTTGGATGAGCCGCTTGCGGATACTGCAATCCTCGCAACTTATACTATTTGTAAAGAAGCAGCCCAGAATATGACTGTTGTAATTACAGGTAATGCTGGAGACGAACTTTTTGGTGGTTACAAATGGTATCAGCAAGAAAAAGAAATTCTTGAAAAAGGAGGCGCAAATGCCTCACTTTTGCCATTGTATAAAGTGGGTTCTACAATCAGTGAAAAATTAGGTCTTGAAAAATTGAGGTTGTATTTTCTTGATCATATTTTTCGATCTAAGTTTCCTGATATTGTCTCTTATCAGAAAGGAAAGGTTCATAATAATTTTACAGAGGAAGAAACACTCCAATTGATGAAAACTAGACCGAATTATGAACATCAATACAATTTTCCTTTAGATAAGAATAATCTGAATACACCAATGAGAATGGATCTAACCAATGTGATTGCTGGAGATTATCTGGTAAAAGATGATCGTATTGCAATGATGCATTCTATAGAATTGAGAACGCCATTTCTGGATAAAGATTTGGTGGAATTTTGTTCAATGCTTCCTGCAAAATATAAAGTAGATGAAAAGCAGACCAAGATTATACTAAGAAAAGCATTTGGTGAAAAATTGACTCAAAATATTCTTACGAAAAAGAAACAAGGCTTTGGTGCGCCTATCTCGCAATGGTTAAGAATTCCGGAAATGGAAGATATTACCAAAAATATACTTAAAAACTTTAGCTCAAAAATATTTATAAAATTAGATTTCCAGGCGGTTCAGAGACAACTCAATTATAATTATAAACATTGGAGTTTGCTGGTTTTGGGGATTTGGATGGAAGAACATTTATAGAGTCAAATCATTTTTCATATTCAAAAGAAACAATCTTAAAATTTGTGTTATCATAGATACCTTCAGGAAAATCTTTTTTAATTTTAAAACCAACAAAAAACTCTGGTGCTAAAATTTGGCTTGCGGTATTACTAAGAAATGCTGCCCACCAGCTGAATGTGCTGTTGGAAATGATAATAGATGTGGCATTCTTTATAAGTTGGAAATCAATGATTTCACTTTCAGAAAAAACTTCAATACCTTCTAAGAAATCAAATCGTTCTTTTGCCAATTCTTTATCGTCGGTTATAAGAACTATTTTATGAGACTTAATGTCTTCTATGTTTTTTAGGGCATTTTTATAATAAGAAATGGGTAAAACAAGATTTTTTCCGCCAAGACTTTCATTTCCCCAATTGATATAATCTCCTAATCTGCAATGGATGGCCAAAATTTTGTTTTCCTGATATAAATTTCCATATCTTTCATTGAACTCAGCTAGATATTTAGTTTTTATTTTTATGTTCTTTCGGATAACATCTTCATAATTTTCAAAAAACAATAAAGACTGAAAATATCCATCTAAAACAATGTTATTCTCGATGCCTTTTTTAACATCGATAAGCGGTTCAAAATCATACTGAGAATAGGTTTTCTTTGGAAAAAACGTAATAAGTCTGTGGATGAATTTACGAAAATAAAATGAATCAACCCAAGAAACTTTTTCAAAATATTTCTGAAAACCTTCGTCCCAACCATATACCAATACAGGTGTTTTACACTTGTTTTTTAATGTAAAATAGAGTGCATATTGGAAGAGATTATTTTCTATTCTTCCTTTCAAGTTAATGAATTTCATGATTTGATTTTGTAATAGATTGTATAGGCAAGGCTTTTCAAAGCTCTGTGGAAATGTTTTCTAGAACTTATAAAGTTGTAGTACTGAATATTGAACTTATTGAGAATGTTGGAAATGAAATTGAATCCTGTAATATTGGTTCTAACATATAAAGCATCTCCCCAAAAATTCTCATTGACAAAAGTTTCTTTTCTTACAAACCCATGATTCGCTAAAAAAACATCTAAATCTCTCAATAAAGTGCAGTTTTTGTAGAGTTCTTTTAAGTTGATTTCGGCCATTATAAAATCAAAATTATTTAGTAACCTTGTAGATCGATTACCATTAATTTGTAATCATTCAACACAATAGAATTTTCGAGGAAATAACTGTCCAATCTTCTTCCTACAATTTTTTGTGTTTCAACGATTTTAGTTTTATGAAGTTTTTGCGTCAGTGCTGGTTCCAAAATGGATGAACTTTGATCAAAATCCGTAATATTAAAAATGATTTCTTCCCTGTCTTTTTCAGAAATCATAATATTGTATATCTGGCTATTGATAGGATAGTTTTGTAATTTAGTTTTCAGACCATCAACTAACTTCGAATTGCCTTCTACCCAAATTACATCAGTAATATCGTTTGCTGAATATTCTTCTGCTTCTTCTGCTAGATGGGCGCCCAGATGCAGAATTTTTGTAGGGAAATTAGGATACTTTTTTTTAAGATAAGGAAGTGATAAAAGCATAGTTTCTAATTTTAAAGTGAAAATTTTATAATTATTACCCCTAAATGTTTTTAGAACGGAACAATTGATAACAATTACCAATAGCAACCACCTTCTATTTTTTCAAAATCCTTAGGAATATCTTGAGTAAAAATCCAACCACTTCCATTGTCTTTTCTTAGCTCTGTATAATGTTTCCATTCTTCCCATCTTTTGCCCTTGATTCCAAAAAGAAGTTGCGTCACACCTCCTAGATGAATGGCTTGTTTTCCAAAATCTTTTACGAAAGAGGCTAGAGGGAACCCATAAGCACCACAACCAATTATCGCAATATCAAAATCGGTCTTAGTAATCTGATTTTTCATAGAATCTAATGCATCAAACCAAGTTTCGAATTCAGATTTTTGACCAGCTATTGTTTGTACAGCTTTTATGGTTTTTAATTCAAAATCAGGTAATATCTTTGGGTTTTTGTAAAGAGAATCTTTTCGTAAGAATTGATATTTGATAGATTCTTCAAATGGATGTACCAAGAGTACTTTTTTGCTTTTTAATTCATAAGACCAAGGGTTTTCGTAAAACCAAGGCTCTAGTTCTCTTATTTTACAAAGCTCTACTTGTTCTGGGATATTTTTAACCTGATATTCCATCTCGTTCCAAACGCCAAGAATATCAAGATTTTTGATAGATTGATTGTAAATATTAATAAACTTTTCTGCCAAAGAAAGATCATTAGGAAAAAAACCAGATAACAAGCAAAGATTATCTAAAAAGATAGAGTCTTTTTTCCAAATAATATTAATGTCTCCAGATAATGTTTTTGCAATACCTGATAAATCAGAATTAATTGATTTTTGCAATAATTGATTAACTAAAAATCTAGTTTCTGTACTGCCAAGTCTTCCAATCATGAAAGGTTTTCCGCTTTTTATCATTTCAGAAATCAATTGATTGGTCTCTGTATTTTTTTCACGATTCAGAACATCATCAAAACGATTGTTTTTGTGTAACAATGGAGCTGTTCGTTTTGCAAGACGGTGGAGGTAATGATAGTTATTGGAATTAATCATTTTTATAACGTTTTTATCATTTGGTTTTGTTTGTTGATAATGATAGAGTTGTCCGGAACATCTTTATGAATCACACAACCAGCACCCAAAATAACATTGTTGCCAATGGTTACATCTTTCAGAATAACAACATTAGCACCAGTCCAGACATTGTTTCCCATTTTAACTTTACCAATACTGAAGTCGGTTTTAGAAACAGAAAAAGGGTCTTTGGTATATTGATGATTATGATCAAAAATTTTCATCCCTTCTCCCAAAATGCAGTTTTCTCCAATGGTTACTTCTCCCAAACAAGAAATTGTTGCCCTTGTGATGTAAGTATTTTTACCAATAGTCAATTTACCATTTGGTTTTACGGTGATGAAGTTTGACTGGTTGATTGTTACATTTTCTGCAATATCAAATTTTGCAGATTGAGAAATGTCAAAAAAATTATCAGAGCCTATTTTGAAACTGCTATGAACTTGACTTTTATTCGTAAAGAATAGCTTCCGTTGATTGGAAATCACACACAGATTGACAAAATTTTTTAATTTGAGAAAGATTTGACCAAGTACTGATTTCATTTTGTTTTTTTTCGAATCATTTATTACAAATATAAAGTTTTCGTATTTATTTCAATAATTTTGCTGGTAATTAGTAAATCAATATTTCTCCTATGAATCCTTTGGTAACAGTCTCAGTCCCAATTTTTAAATGTGAGAAGTTTATAGAGAATTGCCTTATCTCTATCAAAGATCAGATCTATAAAAATATAGAAGTGATTCTAGTAAATGATCAAACACCAGACAATAGTTTAGCTGTCATAGAAAAATTCATTAAGGAATCCCAACTGGAAAATTGGAGGATTATTAATTTGAAAACAAATTCTGGACTTTCTGTGGTGAGAAATGAAGGTATTGTGAACGCCAAAGGAAAGTATATCTTTTTTGTAGATAGTGATGATGAGATTGCTCCAGATGCTATTGATAGTCTTGTGAAGCTTTCCGAAGAAACAAGGGCAGAGATTTCTATGGGTGAAGTTCAAGGGGTGAGAATCCCATCGAATGAACATGTTGATGTTTTCCCGATTGATACAAAAGTTGATATTGTAAAAGGAAATCTAAACATTCTTGGAGAACTCGTAAATGGAGGATTTGCTATTTCTTCGTGGAACAAGCTTATTTCTGTTGATTTTTTGAAATCCAATAATTTGTATTTTACAAAAGGGTTGTACGCCCAAGATTCTCTTCATACTTTCGAGATGGGCTTGCATTTGGAGACTTTAGCTTTTTTGAGGCAAAAAACATACGTCTATTATCTTCATGAGGATTCTGTGATTCATAACCGGAAAAAAGTTCATTTTGATAATTGGATTACAATTGCTCAAAAAATAAATGAACATTATATCAAAGAAAAAAATGCAGAACGCGGAAAATTAATTTTGGAATATCTAATTAATTTTAAAGCTGTAACCCTGCAAATGAATTGGAAAGCGCAACAAAATGAAGAACTCTGGAAATACAGTTATAAAGCATATTCCAAACTGAAAAAGCTGAGTTTACAGGATTATTTCTCTTCGGATTATTCAACAAAACTAAAAAAGCAGGACTTATTTTATCGCCTGCCTTTGTTTGTTGGATATAGATTTTTCCGATGGAGATTTGATCGTTAATTAAAGTCTTTTAATACCACCTTCTTTTGCTAAAATTCCTTTTACATCATAGATGATTCCTTTTTTGGAAAGAAGATTTTTGATGTTCAGAGTTTCAAATTCTTTGTGAGAAACAGCTAAAACTACCGCATCATACTTTTTGAAAGGTGTTTTTGTTGAGGTTGTAAGACCATACTCGTGCATTACTTCTTCCGGGTTTGCCCAAGGATCGTATATACTTACATTGATTCCGTAATCTTCAAGATTTCTGACAACATCTACAACTTTTGTATTTCTGACATCAGGACAATTCTCTTTAAAAGTAAATCCTAAAACTAATACATCAGAACCATTCACTTTCAAATCCTGTTTCAGCATTTGTTTCACGGTTTCACTCGCAACATATTGTCCCATAGAATCATTCATTCGTCGCCCTGCAAGAATAATTTCCGGATGATAACCAAATTCCTGAGCTTTCTGAGCCAGATAATAAGGATCTACACCAATGCAATGTCCGCCAACCAAGCCTGGTTTGAAAGGAAGAAAGTTCCATTTTGTACCGGCTGCTTTCAGAACATCGTGAGTATCAATTCCCATTAGATTGAAAATCTTTGCTAGCTCGTTAACGAATGCAATATTAATATCTCTCTGAGAATTTTCTATCACTTTTGCTGCTTCTGCCACTTTGATTGTTGGAGCAAGATGTGTTCCTGCTTCAATCACAGATTTGTAAAGATCATCTACAATTTTTCCAATTTCCGGAGTAGAACCAGCCGTTACTTTAAGGATTTTTTCAACTGTGTGAAGCTTGTCTCCAGGATTGATTCTTTCCGGAGAATAACCTGCAAAAAAATCAATATTGAATTTCAAACCGGTGTTTTTTTCCAAAACAGGAATGCATTCTTCTTCTGTAACTCCCGGATAAACAGTAGATTCGTAAATTACAATGTCGCCTTTTTTAAGAACTTTTGCAACGGTTTCGCTTGCTTTGTAAAGTGGCGTAAGATCCGGACGATTATTTTTATCAACCGGAGTTGGAACCGTTACAATGTAAATATTGGAATCGGAAATGTCTTCTAATTTGTTGGAACAGAATAATCCTGTTTCTCCAAAAGCCGGATTTTTGGAAACCAAAGCAGACTTTAGTAATTCATCTTCAACTTCTAAAGTATCGTCTTTCCCAGCATTAAGATCAGCTATTCTTTTTTCATTAATGTCAAATCCGATAACAGGATATTTAGTGGAAAATAATCTTGCTAAAGGTAATCCAACATAGCCTAATCCGATTATTGTAATTTTTTGATTCATTAGTTTTTTTATTTAAGATTTTCCCAATACCAGTTTACAGCTTCCTTCAATCCTTCTTTCATAGAAAGTTTTGGGTCGTAATTTAAAAGCTCTTTTGCTTTATCAATACTTGCGAGAGAGTGTGGAACATCACCTTTTCTGTAATCTCCGTAGATGACTTCTACGTCTGCAATTTTTGTATCAAAGTCTGATAAATATTGTTTCAGATATCTTACTAAATCATTGAGCGTAGTTCTTTCTCCAAAAGCTGTGTTATAGACTTGATTTACAGATTCTTCATTGTCTGATGTTAAAGCTAAAAAATTCATCAAAATCACATTGTCGATGTAAGTGAAATCTCTGGAATATTCTCCGCCACCGTTGATAACCGGAGATTCGTGGTTCATCAGCTGCATTACGAACTTAGGAATTACAGCAGCATAAGCTCCGTTTGGGTTTTGCTTTCTTCCAAAAACATTGAAATATCTAAGTCCAATTGTATCAAAATCATAAGTTCTTTTGAAAACATCAGCGTATAATTCATTAACATACTTAGTAATAGCATAAGGAGAAAGCGGTTTTCCTATTTTATCCTCAACTTTGGGTAGGCTTTCAGAATCCCCGTAAGTAGAAGAACTTGCTGCGTAAACAAATCTTTTGACACCGGAATCTCTGGCTGCTACAAGCATATTTAAGAATCCACCAACATTCACATCGTTACTTGTAATTGGGTCATTGATCGATCTTGGAACAGAACCAAGAGCGGCTTCGTGCAAAACAAAATCCTGATTTTCACAAGCTATTTTGCAGTCTTCTAAGTTGCGGATGTCGCCTTCTATTAATTTGAAATTTGGATTGTCTTTAAAAGCTTCGAGGTTTTCTCGGAAACCTGTTGCAAAATTATCTAAACAAGTTACGTTTGCACCAAGATTTAATAATTCTTCACAAAGATTGGAGCCGATAAAACCAGCACCACCGGTTACTAAAATATTTTTATTGTTGAGTTTTTCTTTAAAATCCATTATTGTTTTCTACGAGTAGTATTTCTCTAATATTTTGTAAAGATATGACTCTTTGTTTGTAAGATTGTTAATTCTGAAATAATCTTCTATATCAGGAATATTAATGTCGTAGCCGGAGCCATTTTTTATTAAATTCAAATCTAACTTTATATTATAAAAATCTTCTATAATTTCTAAAATCTCTATAATGGAATAGTTTTGCATGTAGGCAAGGTTCACAATTTTGTTGAAATCATATTTCTCTATTAGATCAAAAGTAATTTGCTTGACATCAGCTGCATCTATAAGATTTCTAGTCGCTTTTGTATGAACATTGATGGTTTCATTGTTTTTGATAGAACGAACTAGATAATTCATTAGAAGGTTCGGGTTTCCGCCTTTTCCAACAACATTACTAACTCTTAGAATTAAAAATTGATTGTGATTATTCTTGATAAGTTGCTCCATTTTAAGTTTATGAAGAACATAATCACTTCCTATTTTAGAAGAATCATAGATGCTACAAGTTGAGAAATAAACGAAGGTTTTTTCCGGATTTTCTGCAATTGTTTTTTTGATGAGACTTTCTTCTCTTAGGAATTCTTCTACGCGAGTTTCCAAAGAATTTGAAACTCCCGAGGCAAAGAAAATGATGTCATCTCTATCATCATCTATAAATAATGATGCAATAAGACCTCTGCCAATTATCATTGTAAAAGGGTTTTTAATATTAATTCAGAAGCTTTTCCATCCCCAAAAGGATTTTTATCGGATTGGAATATAAACTCCTTCTCATCGTCCCAAATTTTATAGAACTCTGATTTTATTTTTTGTAAATCTTTACCTACTAATATTCCACAATTGCAATCTATAACTTCTGGTCTTTCTGTTTCTTCACGTAAAATTAAGACACGTTTTCTAAGGCTTGGAGCTTCCTCTTGTATTCCTCCAGAATCAGAAATAATTAATTTTGCAGCTGCCATTTTCCGGATAGTTTCCAGATAGGGAAGTGGTTCTGTGAAAATTAGATTTTCTGGTTTTTCATTTTCAAAAACATCAAGAATGATTTTTCTTGTGTTTGGGTTGGGGTGTAATGCCCATTCAAAAATAATATTAGGATTTTCTATAGCTAATTCTTTGATAGATTGTGAGATTTCCTGTAATGGTTTTCCTATATTTTCTCGTCTGTGTGCTGTTATGAAAACTTTGTCCAGGTATTCTATTTCAATATTTTCTTTATCTAGAATGTATTGAATCATATCCACAATCGTGTTTCCTGTAAGAATGATATTGTCTTGAGTTATTCCTTCTTTTATAAGATTATTTTGAGATAAAGTGGTTGGCGCAAAATTAACATCGCTTCCCAGAGAAACCACTCTTCTGTTGTATTCTTCCGGAAAAGGCATGTTGATATCTGCCGTTCTAAGGCCAGCTTCGATATGATAAAACTTTCTCTTTTCAAGAAACGCAACCATCGCAGACGCCAAAACTGTAAAAGTGTCACCTTGTGCTACAATCTTGGTGATGTTTTCTTTGTGAACAAGGTTTGACAAGCTGTTGATGAGTTTTGCAACCAAATTAGAATTGGTAAAATCGAGTGATTGTACAGAGAGTCGAAAATCCGGCTTTATATCAAAACTTTCTTCCATTTTGGAAAGAAGATCATCGTGTTGACCTGTGTTTACAATAACAACCTCTTCATTCTGAAGGTGAAATTGATTAATAACAGGAAAAACTTTTAAGAACTCGGGTCTGGTTCCGTAAACAATAGCGATTTTATGACTCATCAATTTGGTTTTTGTAAAAATAATAATTCTTAAGGTCTTATCCTTCTTAAAATATGTTTTAATAACATTTTCAATGGAAACTGATTCAATATTTCGTCAGCTGTGATGATTTTAAGATTATTGATAGCGTTGTGAATTTCTTTTTTTCCTTGTTTGATTTTCGCAACATTTTTCAAATGAAAATAGGCGTGTACATAATCTTTAAAAGGGTTGGGTGTATCACGCTCGTGCCAGGTTCCAACAAAGTGGTGTGCAGCGTAATTCTTTGGAAGATCCAGACAAAAATAAGTAGAAGGATAAATTGCGATTCCGTCTTCCAATTCTTGGTATTCATCCCTACTTGGATCGGCTTTGTAATGGTTAATAAGAAGATCCGAGACAAAAACCGTATTGGTTGTCAAATCAAAATCTGATTTCTGATTATAAAACTCCAAAACTTTTTTTGGCCAAGGATGATCTTTTTCTGTTGCCCAAAGCGCAGTGAAGGGAGAACCTTTGATCTCAAAACCGGAAAATGCGCGGTGAACTAGAAACTCATCCAAAGAAAATTTAACTTCCACATCTATGTCCATATAAATCCCGCCTTGCCCAAACAGAGCTAAAGCTCGGGCATAATCAGAAACAAAAGCCCATTTTTTATTTTCTGCAGCCAGGCGAACATACTCGCAACAATTCATATCAAAGTTGGATTCGTTCCACTCGATGATTTCATAATCTGGAAGGTTCTTCTTCCAAGAGTCTAAGCAGATGTAAAAAGATTCGGGTTTTGGGTTTCCTCCAAACCAACAGTAATGGATTTTTTTGGGAATCATGAGTCTTTTAATTGAATATTCCTTTGGCGATATATTTTAAAAACTGGGGGATAGATTTTGTATTTGTAAATTGTTCCCATATAATACTTCTATAATAAGAATTAAATATATTCCTTTTATGATTTCTAAGTTCATTTGTTATCCTATCTCTCATTGCAGAATTTAAGAGATTTTTATAGCCTTCGGAATCATTATTGTTGATGAGGTCTTTATATACATCATATGAAAACTTAGTTTTCTTTCTTTGATCCAGAGACATAAAAACATTGTTTCCGTGAATCCTATAAACCGCATCAAAATCTTTTGTGTAAATTCCCAGACCGTGATCTAAAATGTGATGTTTTATATGGGTATCACAATAATACTGATATTTTTTTTGAAGAGAAAGATCCAACGAAGAAGTTCTGAAAACGATTGTCATGGTCTGGATTCTCATAAATTCTTCAAAATCTTTCTGATTAAACTTAAAAGAATGATTTCCATTAAAAAAATCTTTGCGGAAGTAGGGGCATTCTACTAGGTTTCCGTCATTGTAAAGTTCTTTGTATTGATGGCAAGCCAAGACAGCATCAGGGTTTTCCTCCAGGAGATCAATCTGCTTTTGTAACTTGTTTTCATTAACCCAAAAGTCATCTCCTTCGCACATAGCAATATATTTTCCCCCAGTCTGTACACATTTTTCTAAGGTGAAAATAAAGTTGGGCATCCATCCAAGATTTTTTTTCTGTTTTATAAAGGTTATAAGGTCTTTCTTCGGATGGTTTTCAAGAAATTGATCGACGACTTTTTGGGTATTATCCGTAGAGCAGTCATCAGATAAAATAATGTGATAACTGAAGTTTACCTTTTGGTGGATAATACTTTCAAGTGCTTCAATAATATAATCCTGTTGATTATAGGATATCATAAAGACGGTAGCCAAAGGAGGATTATTCATAATGTTTATTTGCACGTTTATTGGCGAGATTTTCTTTTTCGTCAATCAGCCATTGATTTGAGTTGTCATGAGGTTTTCTATTGTTAGATCCTCTTTTAAAAAGTGTTTCTGTAAGTTTTCTGAGGTTTTCCCAAATTATATTCGGAATAGAAAAAGCCTCTTATTTATGCTTTAATGGTTGCATTAAAAGTTTATAATATGTGATGTAATCTCTGAGCCTGATTTTTGATGAAATCTTAAACATAGCATTATTTTTTTAAACGATGGATCAAAATTCCTAAGGTGATAGAAGGTTTTTTGAATTTAAAAATCTTACTTAAAAATTCAAAGAAACTAACATCTAGTTTAAACTCAATCTTTCTGTATGTGTGAAGTAGTTGATCTAGAATGAATTCTGTTGCTTCCGAAGATGCTTTGTAGTGATATACATAATCTAAAATATTATAATAGTAGTAAAATGTATGTCTCTGGAATTTTTTTTTGTCTGCCTCTATTGATTGAGTAAGATTTGCCTCATGATATCTTTTAAGCGTAACATTCTCATTTTTAAAGCCGTTTTTTTGAGATCTTAAAACTAATTGCGTCATCAATACATTTTCTATATCCGCATGGTACTTGAAAAAGAATTCACATTTTTTTGCTAATTCAGATTTTACAATCAAATCGTTGGTGAAAAATCTTAACTTGTTTAATAAATAATTATCTGCATTAAAATCATATTTTTCATAATAAGAATAATCAATTTCTTCTTCAACATTATTTGGTTGTCCAAAATTTTTAGATTTAAAAACAGCATAATCAAGATTACCATCAAGCATGAATTGTAGCTTTGCTTCCAGATGATGCTCCATCATAAGATCATCACTGTCAAAAAAAATAATATAATCGCCTTTAGCTTTTTGTAGACCTATATTTCTGCATGCATTAGCACCTTTTGGATAATCTTTGGGGCGGATAAAAAGTTTAAACCTGGAATCTCTTTCAGCATACTGGTTAATTACTTTTATAGAGTCGTCAGTCGAGCCATCATCTACAATAATACATTCCCAGTTAGGATAGGTCTGTGATGCTATCGAGTCTAAGGTCTCTTTTATAAGAGTTGCCCGGTTGAAGTTGGGAATGATAATGGAGACTAAATGATTCATTAAAGTAGATATTTAGAAAGCTTTAGGCCATGAATGAAGTTATCGGTAAAAATTATAAAAATTGTTTGTAAGCTTAGCTTGTGATGTGAGTAATATAAATGTTTTTTTAAATTTTTTAAAATGATTTTTTTTTGTGTCGAGCTAAATTGTCTATAATAGTTCGCAATAATATAAGTGTAAAATTCATTTGTAGCTGTTTCCTTCAAAGAGGTATTATTTGTCATGGAGGAGATGTTTTTTTCAGACATTCTTACAAAAACAAATGTATTTTTACAGTAAAGGATCTGGTCATTTTCAGCATATTCGAAAATCATGCAGTCATCACTGTGCCAAGCAAGCGGAAATTGCTGTATTTTATTATTTAAAAAGCTTTTAGTTCTGAAAATATTTTCTGATAAAGAGGATAAAGAAGAATGATTGATTCTTGATATAAGAAATTCATATCGGCTAATCAGATCTTTTCCAAAAGAAAATTGGCGGATAAAATTATTGTTTTCATCGATAATTTTTACAGGAAACTTTATAACATTAATCCCTTTTTCATCAAGTTGAGTTATAGAATTATAAAAAGATTCTACAAAATTCTCAGGCAACTCATCATCATCACCCAAAATCTGAAACCATTCTTCTGTTATATTTTCTAAAATTCTTTCCCATTGCAATGCCAGATTTTTCCCGCCAAGATTTTCTTCGTAATAAAAATATTTGTACTCATCATCCTTTAGGTATTTTTTTATAATTGGTAAAGGATCATCTGGACTATTATCATTTCCTATATATAAAGAAAAATTCTTGTCTTTCTGACTCGCCACAGATTTAATTGTTTCTTCAAAAAAATCAATTTTGTAGTAAGGGATGACTATGGCAAGTTTGTTTTTCAAGGGTGAAATTTTAGATTAATTTTAATTCTTTTAAAAAATGATCAATTTCAATTTCAAAAATCTGCTCTTCCCTTAAGATTTTATTCTTATATGATTGAAAATTTTTTAGATGCAATTTATAATTTGCAAAAATATCAGAAATCAATTCAAATATTTTTGTTTGATTTTTTATGGGTTCAGAAAATTTATATTTATCAAAAATGGGAATGTCGATATTGTTTTTTGCAGAACCTTCTCTGTTTGTTATAATGCAGCAATCATTTACTGCGGCTTCTCTTGGAATTCTGTCTTTCCCGGGATGGTATCCAAAATCAATATATAATTTAGATTTTTTAAACAGTTCTTGGACTTCGATAGGAGACATATTTTCTATTGGAATCCAATTGAAATTTTTGGGACTGTTTTTTTTTAATGTCTCAATTTTTTCTATCCCTTTTTGTGGATTATATACAATAATATTTTCCTTGGAAGAGATGTCTGTGCTGACAGACAATTGCAAAATATCAGAATTTATAAAATCGGATAGTGGCAAAGGATTCTTTAGTCCCAATTTTTTGATAAATTGTAATGCATAATGGCTTTGATAGAAATTGCAATATACGTTTTCTTGATTCAGCATTTCATTCAAAGTATTATACGGGAATCTATTAATTGTTTTTTTTAAAAAATTTTTAAGATTCTGTATAAGGTCATTAGAAAATATCAAGTTCTGTTTTAGCAGCCATTTGTCTTTGAAAAAATTGTCCACACTCAGCCACCATTGGCAAAGCTTGATTTCAGATGATTTTATCTTTCCAATGAGTGTTTCTGGTAAGATTAGGAAATGATCTTTTGTATCTGCGAAATCTAACACAATTTCTTTCTCAAAATTGACAAAATATTTTTTGAATCGATCTGCAATCAAATCTTCCTTATTTTCTTGAATAGCATCATAATAATAAATATAAGAGTCAATACCTCTCTGTTTCAATTTTTGATGAAGTTGGTGCAGTAATTCTGTTCCGCCTGTTGCGAAGAGAGTAGGACAAGCAATATATATACTCATAGTTACTAATTTTTTATCCAAGAATTTGGATTTAATAGCTTTCCAAGAACCTTACCACCTTCCAACTCGATTAGATTTCTAGGCTCCACAATAATCGATATATAGTAATCTTTTTGTTCTATGCTTCCAAAGCCTTTACGCCACATGGCTCCTTCAAGATAATAATTTCCTTCTGTCAATAAATTATGGGGCAGTTTTATTTTAGCATTAGAAACTCCGCCTACGGGAGATAGATTACTAAGTATTTCAGAAGAAATTAAAGCTTCTCCATCTTCAGTAAAAATGGTACATCCAAACTCTACGTTAGAGAAATTTTCTGCTTGTAAAGTAATATTTAAAAAATAATCTCCATCAAAAGAACTAATTGAATTTTTTTTGATACCATTTTCATCGCTTATGAAAACACGTGATACTTTTTCTTTTTTGTTATCGTTATTAGTATAATCAGTTATTTTGTTTTCAAAAAGGTGCTGGTTATAAATAGAAATTGTCTTGCTAATATTTCCGTGATATTTTACAGTTCCTTTATCAAGAAATATTCCTTTGTCACACAGTTTTTTTACAGCATCCATATTATGACTTACAAACAGTACGGTTCTACCTTCTCCTTTGGATACGTCTCCCATCTTACCCAAGCATTTTTTCTGAAACTCGGCATCCCCCACCGCAAGAACTTCATCTACGATTAGAATTTCAGATTCTAAATGTGCGGCTACAGCAAAGGCAAGGCGAACATACATCCCGGATGAATAGCGTTTTACGGGCGTATCAATGTATCTTTCAACACCTGAGAAATCTACAATCTCATCAAATTTTCTCGTAATTTCTTTCCTTGTCATCCCGAGAATTGCGCCATTGAGGTAAACATTTTCTCGACCAGTCATTTCCGGATGGAAACCTGTACCTACCTCTAGTAAAGATGCTATTCTACCGCTGGTCAGGATTCTTCCAGTTGTGGGTTTTGTTACTTTGCTCAGAAGTTTTAAAAGCGTAGATTTTCCAGCACCGTTTCTTCCAATAATACCTACTGCAGAGCCTTGTTCTATTTCAAAGTTGATATCGCGAAGAGACCATACATATTCGCTTTCTCCTTTCTGAGTACGGTCATTAGACTCTCCAATTTTAAGGTAAGGGTCTTCTTTTCCACGAATCTGATGCCAGAAGCGATTGAGGTCATGTGAAAGTGTTCCTGTACCTACTTGACCCAGCCTGTACTGTTTTGAAATGTTTTCTGCTTTTAGTGCTAATTTCATCAAACCGTTTTAATATATTGTCTCGTTCTCTTCAAAAATATGAAGAAAATAAATATTTAATTGCCTTTCTGCGATAAATCCGAAAAATTTACTTTGATATGTATCATCCGGAACTTTTATTTTGTTCTGAATATTTGATCCTAGGGGGACAAAAAATCTTTGTAAAAAACAGAAAATATCTTATCCATAGTCTCTTTAAATAAAATCTTTTGCAATTTCTAGAGCCTCGCCAATCACATGGTGCATATCCATATAACGATACGTCGCCAATCTTCCTATGAAAGTTATTTTTTCTAAACCCTCTTTCTCGGTTTCGTATTTGGAAAGAATTTCCAGGTCTTTGGAAAGTCTTTTGGGGTAATATGGAATATCTTCTTCCTCCGTTTCTTTACTAAATTCTTTGAAATACACTGTTTTATAGTGAGATTCCCAAGGTGTAAAATGCTTATGCTCGTGGATTCTAGTGTAAGGAATTTCGGGATCGGCGTAGTTGATAACCGCATTTCCTTGATAATCATCTTCGGAAAAATGTTTCTCAAAAAAAACAGTTCTATAAGACAGTTTCCCATGTTTGTAATTGAAAAAAGCGTCTATAGGGCCTGTATAGAAAATGTGATCAAATCCGCTCAAGTCATAACTTTCGTCAAATTTTGTATTGAGCAAAACTTCAATATTTTCTGAATCGAGCATTTTTTCAAAAATTGAAGTGTAGCCTTCTTTGGGAATTCCTTGGAAAGGATTGTTGTAATAATTATCATTATAATTAAATCTAACAGGTAATCTTTTTAAAATACTTGCTGGCAATTCTGAGGGTTCGCAGCCCCATTGTTTTTTTGTATAACCATAAAAAAAGGCTTCGTACAAATCTTTTCCAATAAACTTGAGAGCTTGTTCTTCGAAGTTTTGAGGTTCAACGATATTTTTCTGAGCGATATTTTCAATAAAAAGCTTTGCTTCTCTTGGATTAAGATTTTTTTTAAAAAACTGATTTATGGTATGAAGGTTAATAGGGAGAGAATAAACTTCTGATTTATAAATGCTTTTTACTCTATTTACAAATGGAATCATCTCACAAAAATTCTGAATGTAATTCCAGATTCCTTCATTATCTGTATTGAAAATATGTGGCCCATATTTATGAACCATAATGTTGGTTTCTTTGTCCCGTTCTGTATAACAGTTTCCTCCAATATGGTTGCGCTCTTCCAAAATCAATATTTTGTTGTCGGGATTCTTCGAAAGTTGTTCTGCAATTACAGCGCCAGAAAATCCACTGCCAATGATGAGGTACTTTTTCATTAAAAAAATATTTATTATACCGTATCCATAAAACTTTTTTCAACTTTGTTGAAAACTATTGTTCCAACAGCTAAAATCAAGATGATGATTGCTGAACTTATTAACAGCATTTTAACATTGAAGTCTCCCACACCTAACCAAGCATATTTAAAACATTCAAAAATACCAGTCAAAGGGTTGTAGAACGCCAAGGTTTTGAATATTCCGCGTAAGCTGGAGATTGGATATATTACAGGCGTTGCATACATATATAAAGTGACTCCAAAAGATAAAAGCATTTGGACGTCTCTGTATTTTGTAGTGAGTGAAGAAAAAATCATTCCTGCTCCTAAAG
Organism: Epilithonimonas sp.; assembly: GCF_032055105.1. Classification (GTDB taxonomy): domain Bacteria; phylum Bacteroidota; class Bacteroidia; order Flavobacteriales; family Weeksellaceae; genus Epilithonimonas. The sequence continues at coordinate 13,772 of NZ_DAMBRK010000007.1, read as the reverse complement.
CAAACATGGCCATTAATAATATAAGAAATGGAGTCGCAAGAATCCACCAATTTGGTTGTACTTCGCCTTTTACTAAATAATATAAGAAAATTAGTAAAAAAAGACCCATTTGAACTCCAAATCTCATGAGATTGGATAATACTATCGAGATAGGCATTGCTAATCTTGGGAAATACACCTTCCCAAATATCCCAGCATTGGCTGTGAAAACAGTAGATGTAGCATTGAGACAAGATGAAAAATAATTCCAAAGCGTGATGCCCGCAAGATAGAATAAGATTTTTGGAGCTCCATCAGTAGATAATTTTGCAATATTTCCAAAAATCACGAGATAAACAACAGTAGTAAAAATTGGGTTGATGAAAAACCAAATAGGACCAAGGATAGTTTGCTTAAAGCTAGATACAAAATCCCTTTTTACGAACATATAAACCAAATCTCTGTAATGCCAAACTTCTTTTAGATTGAGGTCAAAAAGAGAATGCTTAGACTCGATTGTTTCTGTCCATTGCTGTTCGGTATTATTCATTTGTGTGTTTTAAAAATTTTATTTTACGAGATTTTTCAGATATTCTCCATATCCGCTTTTCCCATATTTTGTAGCTGTTTCTAGAAGTTTTTCTTCAGTTATGAATTTATTTCTAAAAGCAATCTCTTCTATACATCCAATTTTGAAACCTTGTCTCTTCTCGATTACTTTTACAAATTCTGAAGCATCATTCAGAGAATCAAAAGTTCCCGTGTCCAACCAAGCAGTTCCTCTATCTAGAACACCAACTTCCAATTTGCCCTTACTCAGATAAACATTGTTGATGTCTGTGATTTCTAGCTCACCTCTCTGGGATGGTTTTATATTCTTTGCAATTTCAACAACATCGTTATCGTAAAAATATAATCCGGGAACAGCATAGTTGGATTTCGGCTTCAACGGTTTTTCTTCAATAGAAAGAGCTTTGAAGTCATCATCAAATTCAACAACGCCATATCTTTCAGGGTCGGAAACGTGATATGCAAAAACAACGCCACCATCTGGATTGGTTTTATTCTTGAGCAAAGTTCCCATTTCAGAACCATAAAAAATGTTATCACCCAAAACCAAGGCAGCAGAATCATCACCAATGAACTTATCACCAAGAATAAAAGCTTGTGCTAATCCATCTGGGCTTGGTTGAACCACATATTCTATGTTACATCCCAATTGAGATCCGTCTCCTAGCAACTTGATAAATCCTGCCTGATCATGAGGTGTTGTGATGATTAAAATGTCTTTGATCCCAGCCAACAACAATGTTGAGAGTGGATAATAGATCATTGGTTTGTCATAAACAGGCATCAACTGCTTGCTAACTGCGATTGTTAACGGGTAAAGTCTTGTTCCGGAACCTCCGGCCAAAATAATTCCTTTCATATTACGATTAGTTTTTTTTGTATTTTATGAATATTGACTTTCGTAATATTTTTGATAATCGCCTGAGGTCACATTATCCAACCATTCTTTGTTGTCTAAGAACCATTCGATGGTTTTTCCTAATCCTTCTTCGAATGTTACGGATGGTTTCCATCCAAGATCTTTGTTAAGTTTTGTAGCATCGATGGCATAACGTTTATCGTGGCCTGGTCTGTCTTTAACATACGTAATCAATTTTTCCGAATATCCTTCTGGCTTGCCAAGCTTAGCATCAAGTTGTTTGATCAATTCTTTAACAAGGTCAATGTTTTGCCATTCGTTGAAGCCTCCGATGTTATATGTCTCACCTGTTTTAGCTTCGTTGAAAATCTGATGAATAGCTTTTGCATGATCAATTACGAATAGCCAATCTCTTGTATATTTTCCATCACCATATATTGGTAAAGGTTTTTCATTTAGGATATTAGAAATACAAAGAGGAATCAATTTTTCAGGGAAATGATTTGGTCCATAATTATTAGAGCAATTTGATAAAATAAATGGCATGCCGTAAGTGTTTCCATAAGCTCTTACCAAGTGGTCAGAAGCAGCTTTGGAAGCTGAGTAAGGGGATTGAGGATCGTAAGGTGTAGTTTCCAAAAAGAAACCGGATTCTCCCAAACTTCCATAAACTTCATCTGTAGAAACGTGGTAGAAAAGATTTTTTCTTGGTTCGTTTGGAAATCTTCCGTGCGTGTGATCTGGGTTTAGGGTCCAGAACTCAATGCAGAGATTGAGAAGATTGGCAGTTCCGTTTACATTCGTATTGATGAATGCGTTTGGATCAATGATACTTCTATCAACATGACTCTCAGCAGCCAAATGTACAACTGCATCTGGGTTGTATTTTTCAAAAACCGTTCTTAGTTCTTCGGGTTTTGTAATGTCTGCTTTTTCGAAAACGTAATTGGGCTCGTTCTCAATATCTTTGAGGTTTTCAAGATTTCCAGCATAAGTTAATGCATCGAGATTAATGATTTTTGAATCCGGATTATTTTTTACAAATTCTCTTACGACATGAGAGCCTATAAATCCAGCACCTCCCGTAATGATTATATTTTTCATCTTTTATTTTATAATTGTCTTATTTTCGATAATTTTTCATCTTTCCCAAACTAGGTAATAGGTAGAGATTATCTAGTTTTTCATAGCATTAGGTTTCTTGTTGGGTTAAGTCATAGTTCCTTTGACTAGGTTGACGTATCTAGCGTCAATAATTGCTATATTCACAAAGAATAATTTTAATATTCGTACAAAACTAAGAAAATTTAGTCGAAGTTTATCTAGTTGTAATTATGGGTTTTTGTTTGTTAAATAAAATTTAATTATCTTTGCAAAAGATTTACGGGAAAATGGGAAGGCTTTCGCAAGAATGCCTTTTTTCGTAGATGTAATTAAGTGGTTATTAATTATGGATTTCAAAACAGAAATAAGTCGATTACTTAACGAGTTTTTAGAAACAAGAACAGATCTTTTTCTGGTAGATTTGAAGATTTCAGCTTCATCTGATGTTATAGTAATATTGGATGGAGATAATGGAGTTACACTTCAGGACTGTCTGGATGCAAGTAGAGCAATAGAGTTTAATATGGATCGTGAGATTCATGATTTTAGTTTGCAAGTAATGTCTGCTGGACTAAGCGAGCCTCTAGAGTCGCCAAGACAATTTAAAAAGAACATAGGGAGAGAGATTGAGGTAATGTTGAATGATTCTTCTGAAATTGAAGGAGAACTTTTATCTGTAGATGAAGAAAAAATTGTTCTGAAGCTGGAATATAGGCGTCCGAAATTAATAGGAAAAGGAAAAGAAGATGTTGTAGAAGAAAAAGAAATTCCTTATTCCGAAATCAAAAAAGCATTAGTAGTAATTAAATTTTAACAATATAGATAGATCTTTGTCGTCTATCATTTATCAATTATATATTAGAATATGGATAATTTAGCTTTAATAGAAGCCTTTGGTGATTTTAAAGAAATAAAGAATATCAGCAAAATAGACTTAATGGCTATTATCGAAGATTCTCTTAAGACTCTTCTTAGAAAAAGATACGATTCTGATGATCACTTTGATGTGATTGTAAACCCTGATAAAGGAGATTTTCAGATTTTCTTGAACAAAGTGATTGTTGAAGATGAGATGTCTGAAGATGATGACTTGGAAATAGAAATTTCTGAAGTTAGAAAAATAGATCCAACTTTTGAAGTAGGAGAAGAATATACACAAGAGATTCCGGTTGCTAAATTAGGAAGAAGAAATATTCTAACATTGAAGCAAATCTTGGCTACAAAAATTCAAGAACATTTCAATGCTTCTTTGTATGAGCAGTTCAAGGATAAAATTGGTGAAATTATTATTGGTGAAGTACACCATATTCGTCACAAACACGTGATTCTTTTGGATGATGAAGATAACGAATTCATTTTGCCAAAAGAAAACCAGATTCCTTCTGATTTCTTCAAAAAAGGAGAAACTGTAAAAGGAATTGTAGAAAGTGTTGATTTTAGAGGTTCTAAACCACAAATTATCGTTTCTAGAACAGCGCCTAAATTCCTAGAAGAGTTATTGGAGCTTGAGATCCCTGAAATCCAGGACGGAACTATTATTCTTAAAAAAGTAGTAAGAATCCCTGGTGAGAAAGCGAAGATTGCTGTTGATGCTTATGATGATAGAATTGATCCTGTTGGAGCTTGTGTTGGAGTGAAAGGTTCTAGGATTCATGGAGTTGTAAGAGAACTTAAGAATGAAAATATTGATGTGATCCAATGGTCAAAAAATCCTGAAATCTTTGTGAAGAGAGCTTTAGGAAATATTATCATTAATAAAATTGAAATCAACGAAGAAGCAAACTATGCATTGGTATATACGCCAGTAGAAGAGATTTCTAAAGTGATTGGTAAACAAGGTCAGAATATCAAGTTAGCGTCTTGGTTAACAGGTTACGAGATTGACGTTTACAGAGAAACTTCTGATGATGATGATGTTGAATTAAGAGAATTCTCAGATGAGATCGAAGCATGGATTATTGATGAGTTCAAAAAAGTTGGATTGACTACAGCTAGAAGTGTTCTTGATAAAGATACTGAAGGATTGTTGAAAATTGTAGATCTTGAAGAAGAGACAATTGAAGATGTGAAAAACATTCTAAGAGAAGAATTAGAAGGTTAATAAAATGAAATAAAGTTTTCGGAAAGTTTTCTGTAAAACAAAATACTTAATAAAAAGAAAAATAAAGCCAAAAGCTTAAAACGCTAAAGCCAAAAGCAAATTTATATTTATGCCAAAAATAAGATTAAATAAAGCCGTTAAAGAACTTAACATTTCTATACCAAGAGCTGTGGAATATCTTCAGGGCAAAGGGATAGAAGTGGACAGTAATCCTAACGCTCTATTAGAAGAACAGGCATTTTCTGCATTGGAAGCTGAGTTCCGAAAAGATGGTGAACAGAGAAAAGCTTCTCATGAGGTAGTAATTTCTAAAGTTCCTGACGAAAAATTAGCGATCGAAGAAAAAGCTCCTGAGGTTATAAGAGCCAAATCAAGCACAAGACCTGAAACCAGAATCTTGGGAAAAATCGATCTTAACCCAGCTAAGCCTGTGGAAGAGGTTGCTCCTACTGCACCTCCTGTAGTAGAAGAGAAAAAAGAAGTACAGCCAGAGGTTGTAAAAAGAGAGGAGAAACAAGAGTTCAAGGTTTTAGATAAAATTGATCTATCCAAAATAGACACTGGAAGATCAAAACCTTCTGAAAAACCTAAAGAAGAACCTAAGCCAGTTGTAAAAGAAGAACCAAAGCCGGAACCTAAAGTTGAGAAACCTCAACCGGTAGCTGAAGTTTCTGCTCCAGTTGTAGAGTCTGACGAACCTCAAAAAATCGAGACTGTTTATCAGAAATTGGATGGTCCTAAGATTGTAGGGGAAAAAATTGATTTGTCCCAATTTAATAAGCCAAAACCTTCGGCTAATTCTAACAATAACGCTGCGAAGAAAAAAAGAAAACGTATTACAAAAGACGTTCCAGGACAAACAAACTCTAACAATCAAGGTGGTAATAACCAAGGTGGAGGCAACAGACAAGGAGGACAAGGTAATAATAATGGCAACCGCCCACAAGGTCAGGGAGGTAATCGTCCGGGTGGTAACAACAATCGTTCAGGTGGTAACAACAACCGAGGTGGTAATAACCGAGGTGGTCAAGGGCGTACTATGCCGGTTGAATTGACCGATGAGCAAGTTAAAAATCAAATTAAAGAAACTTTAGAAAAACTAACTAATAAAGGTGGTAAGTCTAAAGGTTCTAAGCATAGAAAAGATAAAAGATCTTGGAGAAGAGAGCAAGACGAGCTTCAGCAAGAAATTGATGCAGCAGACAGAACTCTTAAAGTAACTGAGTTCATCACAGTTAGCGAATTAGCTAGTTTGATGAATGTAAGTGCAACAGAAGTAATCTCTGCATGTTTTTCTCTAGGTGTAATGGTGACAATGAACCAGCGTCTAGAAGCTGACACTCTTTTATTAGTAGCAGATGAGTTTGGTTATAAAATTGAATTTGCTGATGCTGATGTAGAAGAAGCAGCGGCTGATGATGTTCCAGATTTGGAAGAAGATCTATTGCCAAGAGCACCTGTTGTAACAGTAATGGGACACGTAGATCACGGTAAAACTTCATTGCTGGATTATATTAGAAAAACTAATGTAATTGCAGGAGAGTCAGGTGGAATTACTCAGCACATTGGAGCTTACAATGTTAAGTTGGAAAGTGGACAAAGAATTACATTCTTGGATACACCTGGTCACGAAGCGTTTACGGCGATGAGAGCTAGAGGTGCTCAGATTACAGATATTGCAATTATTGTTGTTGCAGCGGATGATGACGTTATGCCACAAACAAAAGAAGCTATTGCTCACGCACAAGCAGCTGGTGTTCCAATGATTATTGCTATCAACAAAGTTGATAAAGCTGGAGCTAATCCAGACAAAATCAGAGAGCAACTTTCAGCGATGAATGTTTTGGTAGAAGAATGGGGTGGAAATGTACAAGCTCAAGAAATCTCTGCTAAGTTTGGTAACAATGTAGATTTGTTATTAGAAAAAGTACTCCTTCAAGCTGAGATGTTAGAGTTAAAGTCTAATCCTAACAAACAGGCTAGTGGAGTTGTCATAGAAGCCGCTTTAGATAAAGGACGTGGTTATGTTGCCACAATGTTGGTTCAAAATGGAACTTTGACAGTTGGAGATTACGTACTTGCGGGTAAAAATCACGGTAAAGTAAAAGCTATGTTGGATGAACGTGGTAAACCAATGGAAAAAGCAGGGCCATCAATCCCTGTTACAATTCTTGGTTTAGACGGTGCACCGACAGCTGGAGATAAATTCAGAGTATTTGCTGACGAAAGAGAAGCAAAATCTCTTGCCAATAAGAGAGAGCAGCTTCAAAGAGAGCAATCTATCAGAACTAAGAAGCATTTGACGCTTGATGAGATCGGACGTCGTATTGCTTTAGGAGATTTCAAAGAATTGAATATTATCCTTAAAGGTGACGTGGATGGATCTGTTGAAGCATTAGCAGATCAATTACAAAGATTGTCAACAGAAGAGATTCAGGTTAATATTCTTCATAAAGGAGTTGGTCAAATTACTGAGTCGGATGTGTTATTAGCAGCTGCATCAGATGCAATCATGATTGGTTTCAATGTAAGAGCTAGTGCCAATGCAAAAGATATTGCAGATAAAGAAGAAGTTGAAATCAGAACTTATTCTATCATTTACCGAGCAATTGACGAAGTGAAAGAAGCTATGGAAGGAATGCTTTCGCCAGAGATTCAGGAACAAGTTATTGGTAATGTAGAAATCAGAGAAGTATTTAAAATTTCTAAAGTTGGATCTATTGCAGGGTGTATGGTTCTTTCAGGAAAAGTTACTAGAAATTCTAAAATCAGACTCCTAAGAGATGGAATCGTTAAATTTGATGGAGAATTAGAAAGTCTTAAACGTTTCAAAGACGACGTAAAAGAAGTAACAAAAGGTTATGAATGTGGTCTTAATATCAAAGGCTATAATGATATAGAAGTTGGAGATATTCTTGAGGTTTATGAAGAAGTAGCTGTTAAGAAGAAACTTAAGTAAAATTTTATAAAAATAAAAACCGTCGCAGTTGACGGTTTTTTTTATGTTAATAATCGTTATTTGTAATAATTCTAAATAAGTAAAATTAAATTGTAAATAATACTTGATGATAACAGTGGGTGTATTGTGAAAACTGAATTATTGATATAATAATTTAATTATATTTAAAAAAAAATATCAAATTATAACCTATTATTGTCTTGTGTAATGAATTTGATAATTTCAAGCCTTGTTAAAATTTGTAGTGTTAATATTTTTTAACATATTTGCAGATTATAATTAAATAGTGTTAATATGAATGTAAAATTACGATTGTTATCCGTTGGTGTGTTGTTCTTTACGGGACAAGCATTAATGGCACAAAAGAAAAATAGTGATACGACCACGAAAACAAAAGAAATTGAAGAGGTTGTATTAGTTGGTGGAATCAAATTAGATCCAGCTGTTAAATTAGGTTCTTATAGCGTTGTATCCAAAGCAAATTTTGAGTCTACTCCGGTTGCTTCAATTGATGAGGTGTTGAACGGTAGAGTTGCAGGTTTAGTCTTTTCTACAAATGGTGGGGATCCAGGCTCTACAAATTTAATTACAATTCGAGGTGTCGGCTCATTAATAGGAACACCTAATCCATTATATGTTATTGATGGTGTGGTTGTCGGTAAAGGATCTGACAACGCTCAGGTTATGGAGTCATGGAATCCGTTGGCAAGTATAGATCCGAATGCAATAGAAAAAGTTGCGGTGTTAAAAGATGCTTCAGCTACTGCATTGTATGGTGCTAGGGGAGCAAACGGTGTGATTGTAGTAACTACTAAGCGAGGTAAGTATAATCAAAAAACAAGATTTAATTTGTCAAGTGATATGTCTGTACAAGATATTGCTTATGATAAACAAAATTATATGAATGCCTCAGAATATTTGAGATGGGGTGGGCTTACTTATGTAAATAGAGATTACAGAAATGGCATAACTACCGATATGCAAACGGCAATTGATAAGTTCGCCACTGATAATAACTATGATGGGGTAACGGATCAAAGTTGGCAAGATGCAGTTCAAAGAAAGACTTCTACAGTTAATACTTATAATTTTTCAGCAACAGGTGGTGGTGAGAATACTTCATTTCGTTTAGGAGGCTCATACTATCAAAATGAACCATTGGTTCTTAAAAGCAAATTTGATAGGTTGAGTTTAAATGCAGCGGTAGATCACAAGATTTCTGATAAGTTTAATTTGGCATTCAACGCGAACTTTACTAATGTAGAGAGGAGAACTTATAGTGATGGAGGTGCTTATAGAAATCCTTGGTTGACTAACTGGTATATCGCGCCTATCTACCCAGTCTATAATATAGATGGTAGTGGAACTTATAATCAAACTAACTTAGGTAATGGAAACGACAATTTTAATCCTGTTGCTATCCAAAATATGGATATGATGATGGGTTCAATTAAAACTTTTGTTTCTTCGGTTAGTGGAGATTGGCAATTTGCAAAAGGATTTTATGCTAACTCGTTATTTGGTGTTCAGTATCAGGCATTAGATGAAAAGGAATTTTGGCATCCATCAATTGGTGACGGATTAACTTATGGAGGATATGTCTTGGATACGAGAACAAGCGCCTTTGATTGGAATTGGAATAACTCTATTAGTTACAAAAGAGTATTGGCTGAAAAGCATGATATCCAAGCTTATGTGGGAATGGAATATCAAGAGCATAAATATTATGTGTTAGGAGCTCAGGGAGATAAACTATCAAGTCCTTTACCATACCTTACTTTTGCAACACAGCCTTTTCTTGCTTCATTTTCTACAAGAGAAAAGTGGACTCAGATTTCATATTTCTCTAGGTTGAATTATACATTTGATTCCAAATATTCATTCTCTGGACAAATTAGAAGAGATGGTAACTCTACATTAGGAGATTCCAAATTTGGAAACTTTTGGTCAGTTGCGGGATCTTGGAACGTAAAGAATGAAAACTTCGCACCAGATTTTTTCAGTCAGTTGTCGATTAGAGCAAACTATGGGGAGATTGGAAATATTCCATATGCTGATCAATGGGGATCAACATATAATTCATACGCTTTGATCAGTCCAGCATATGCGTATGCTGCAGAGACTGCAACCAACATTACACAAGCTGGTAATAGAAATTTAGTATGGGAGGTTTCCAAGCAAGCAAACATAGGATTGGATGTTGCTATACTAGATGGTAATTTAGGTGCTACTGTGGATGTATACAACAGAAAAACAGTTGATGCGATATGGCAAAGACAGACAGCGCAATCTGCAGGTGCATTGGATTCCTATTTAGCTAATGTGGGAACAATCCTAAACAAAGGTGTTGAGGTTACGTTGAATGCTAGACCTTTTACTAAAGGAGATTTCAAATGGTTTTTAGATGGTAACTTTGCTTACAATAAAAATACAATAGAGAGTCTTAATGATCCAACTGAACTTACATTGTCAGGTACAGCAAATAGTATGAGAGCTACTGCAGAAGGACATCTGTTAGGAGAATATTATACATATGACTGGGCAGGTGTAGATCCAAGCAATGGAGATGGCTTATTCTGGACAGATGCTTCACATACTGCAACCACCAATAATAGAGCCTCAGCTCAAAGAGTTTGGCAAGGTAAATCGCCTTTCCCAAAATATACAGCAGGGCTGAAAAGTGAATTTAGATATAAAAATGTATCACTTAGTGTATTTTTCACTGGACAATTCGAATATTCTGTTCATAACAGATGGCAAAACTATATCTTGGGTGATGGCTCTGCAAATAATAACCAAATCACAGATGCGCTATACGATAGCTGGACTCCTACAAATACTACAGCATCAAACCCGATACAATTACCAGGATCATTCAATCCGGTTAATGCGTCTGGTCCATCAACAAGATGGATGAGAGATGGGGATCATATTAGGTTAAAAGAAGTTAAACTTGCGTATAGTTTTGGCAATGTATTGAAAGATGCAGGAATAGAAAATTTGACTTTATACTTAAGAGGGTTTAACTTATGGTTGTATACTTTCGATAAGAGCTTAACTTTTGATCCTGAGGCTAATTCAAATGCTGCAGGTGCTTCTTGGCAAGGAAAAGGATTGTACGATTACACATCTCCAATTATGAGAAGTTTATCTTTTGGAGTTTCTTTAGATTTTTAAAATTAGTATTATGAAATTAGAAAAAATATTTATAAGCATATTAGTAGGTGCTCTAACTTTGTCTTCTTGTAGCGAGGAAAGATTGAATGAGATGCCTGTAGATCAATTCCCACTTAATACCCCATTAGCTACTGAGTCAGATATGGAATTCTTGGTCAATGGAATATATGATCAGTATTCTACCGCAGCAGGCTTTGGAACAGATGTTTTAGTATTTGGAGATTTGATTTCTGACAATGTTTTCATTACTTCACAAAACACGGATGTAGCGTACAGAACAACAGGGTTTTTAAATTGGTCTGCGGATATATCAGATTTTGGAATGTTAGACGAATTTTATGATGGTATCGTTTTAGCCAATGCGGTGATTAATGATACCTCGTTAAAAGAAACGCCTGCTGTACTCAATTACAAAGGTGAAGCAAGAATTGCAAGAGCATTAGGATATTTCTATGCCCTTAATTTCTATTCTCCTAATCCAACTTCTGGAACAAATCTAGAGTATGGTGTACCATTAAATCTTGGGAATTATAATGCGGATAGCCAATTGCCTAGAGCTACTGTAGCAGAAGTTTATGATGTAATTATTTCTGATTTGACTACTGCCCTTAGCATTATGACAAAGGAAGCGCCAACGAACAAAGGCCATTTGAGTCCTACTGCTGCAAGGTTATTGTTGTCCAGAGTTTACCTTACTCGTGGTGCAGCTGGAGATTACCAGAAAGCACTTGATTATGCCAATTTGGTAATCAATTCTGCGGCCTCGTCAAGTAGCAAATTTAAATTTGTCTCCAAAGCAGATTATGTGACTTACTTCACATCGCCTAATATAGGTGAGAGCGAAAATCAACCCGAAACGGTATGGGAGATCAATATGAACTCTGCAGTTGGAGAAAATACAGGTGTCAACAATTCTCTCTCGGTTTTTTATGCGAGCAACGGAGGTAAAAAAAGATTTTTATTTCAAAAAAGTTTTTATGATGCTTTTCCAGCAAGTGACGTAAGAAAAGAATTGTTTCTTGCTACTGGATCAACTATTCCAACTCAAGACGAACCAAGAGGTGTGTGGACTAAAAAATATATTAGAGCAACATCCGAAGGTAACTTTACACAGAATGTAAAGGTTCTAAGGATGTCGGAAGCTTATTTGAATAAAGCGGAAGCACTCAATAAGTTGGGTAATCTGCCAGCAGCACTTATAGAATTGAATGCCTTTGCTACAGAAAGGGGGGGGACAACATATGCTTCTGGAAGTTTAGAAAACATACTAACAGAAAGAAGGAAAGAGTTTTTCGCTGAAGGACAAAGGTTTTTCGATTTGAAAAGAAATAATTTAGGATTTTCCAAAACTTCAAATTGCTACAGCATTGTCTGCGAAGTTCCAGGAAATGATAAATTATTTGTAATTCCAATGCCTTTGAGAGAAATGAATATTAATCAAAATATGAAACAATACCCTGGATGGTAATCATCCTATGCTGCCTCATTATTGAGGCAGCCTTTAATTAATTTGAAAGACAAATATTCAGGAGTGTATTTATTCATTTTAGAAAATTAATATTTTAAGTGAGTGTTATAAATGTGAAGAATTTAAGATTATGTCTTAACAAATTGTAATTCATTAGTATTTTGCATTTTATTTTTTGAATATTTAAAAATAAAATGTAAATTAGACAAAATTTAAAAAAAAAATAAATTTATTATTATGAGAAAAATCTATCTTTTAGCAAGCGTTATGGTAATGGCTGCTACAAATGCGCAAGTTTCTATTAATGACGATTTTGAAAGCTATTCTGCTGGATCTTATTATGGAGGACATTGGTCGAATTGGTCTGGAGCATCAGGTGCTGAAAATTTAGTTGTTTCAACTGCGCAAGCTGCAAGTGGAACAAAATCAGGTACAATTAGTGTGAATGGGCAAGATGTTATCTTGAAAATTCCAACTGTATATACAGGGGTACATACATATCAGTGGAAAATGCTTGTTCCTGCTAACAAATCGGCATGGATGGCATTTATGGAAGATACTTCAAATCCTGCTGCTTATGGTGATGATTCAATGCCATTTAAACTGAATTTTAATACGAATACATTAATTGGAACTGATAATTATGATAACAAGATGTATGTTTCGCTATACGCTGATGCAGGAACTGTATCTTTATCAGATCCAATTGACTACCCAATCGGGCAGTGGGCAACTTACAAAGTAGTTTTTGATTTGGACAGCGCTATTGTTTCATTATATATAAATGGAACAAAAATTATAGAAACAGATTATACGGCTCCTGGATTGTCTGTAGGAGGTGCGGATCTTTGGAAATTTGATACAGGAAGTCTATTTATAACCGGATCTACAAGTACAAATGATCCTTGTGAATGGTATATTGATGACTTCGTGTATGGTGAAGGGGATTTGGCTGTTGTAGATGTTAAAGCAAAGTCTTTCTCTGTTTATCCTACGCTAGTTAGCAATCAAGTATTTAATGTTTCAGGGGAGTCAAAAATTTCAAGTGTAGAAGTGTATAATATTGCAGGGCAGCAGGTGTTGAAATTAGCTCCTAATGCAACTTCAGTTGAAGTAAATACTTCTAAGCTTGTGCCAGGAACTTATATTGTAAATGTTACTGGAGAGCAAACTAAACTTAGTAAAAAGATTATTGTTAAATAATATTCGCAATATTTGAATTTTAAGATCGTCTTCTAGACGGTCTTTTTTTGTTTAGTCAATTTGCGTTTGTTTATATTTGCTATTCATTGCGTCCTAAAAATCAAATACTTGATGCTATTGTGTGAATTCTCTAAATTGGAGTTGCTCATAAGCGATAAATGTATGAAGAAAGGCTTTATAATGTGAAAAAACAATACATCAATGTTTCTAATTATGTAGCTCAAGCGATTTTTGCTGACGGAAGTTAAAGTTATCAAAAAATAATCCCATTTATTTTCATATAATTAAGCCCCGCATATAGACTGCACCCAAAAGTTTAGACAAAATTAAATAATATTTTGATAGGAAAGAG
>NZ_DAMBRK010000006.1:0-212523 GCF_032055105.1 Epilithonimonas sp. | reverse complement strand
GTGTAAGAGACAATGTGTTTTTCTTATTCAGATTATCAAAAATTTTTGCCTAATCACCCAACTTTTAAGACTGATCCAAGAAATCCAAAATTAATTGATACAAAAATTACATTTAAGTCTCAATTCAAAAATCGACACTTAATCAATTATTCCATCTAAAGTTTAATATTGATGAGTTATACTTAAAAAAAAATACCGCTCATTTCTGAACGGTATTTTATTATATTTTAAAAGTATTAAACTTTTTCTACTTGCATAAAGCTCAATTCCATAGGTGTTTTTCTTCCGAAGATAAGAACTGAAACTTCGATTTTCTTTTTGTCTTCAAGAATTTTCTCAATAGTTCCATTGAAACCGTTGAAAGGACCATCGATTACCTTTACATTTTCTCCAACAACGAAAGGAATCTCAACATCAGTAGCAAATTCTGAAAGCTCATCCATTCTTCCAAGCATTCTGTTAACTTCAGATTTCCTCATCGGAACAGGCTCACCTCCTTTTGTAAGACTTAAAAAAGAAATAACTCCTGGAATGTTTTTAATTACGTGAGGAACCTCCCCTACTAAATCAGCTTCTACCATAAGGTATCCAGGATAATAAGGCTTTTCTTTTGGAACTTTTTTCCCATTTCTAATCTGGATAACTTTTTCCATAGGAATTACAACTTGAGTAACATAAGTATCCATTCCAAGACGTTGGATTTCGTTCTCAATATAATTCTTAACTTTATTTTCCTGTCCGCTAATAGCTTTCAGCACATACCATTTCGATTCGCTCATAAGGAAATTAATTTTAAATTAGTTAAATAGATTAATAAACGTCGCAATAAAATTCTTGATAGTAACACTAAACAAAGAATCTACTCCAAATGTAAATAAAGCAAGGATTACAGTAGTCACTGCTACAACAATCGTAGAAGACTGCAAGTCTGGCCATTTTGGCCATTCCACTTTATCTTTAAATTCTGTATAAGAACCTTTTAAAAAATTAACTAATGAGCTCATTATTTTATTTTTGCACGGGCACAAGGATTCGAACCCTGATCAACGGTGTTGGAGACCGGTATCCTACCATTGGACGATGCCCGTAGATTAAAAAGCTCCGCAAGAGTTCCTTGCGGAAGCTTTATTTATTGTAAGACGATTAGTCTAAGATTTCAGTTACCTGACCAGAACCTACTGTTCTACCTCCTTCTCTGATCGCAAATCTAAGACCTACGTTAAGAGCGATTGGTTGTAGCAATTCTACAGTAATCTCCAAGTTATCACCCGGCATTACCATTTCTACACCTTCTGGCAAGAAGATCTCACCTGTAACGTCTGTAGTTCTTACGTAGAACTGAGGACGGTATTTGTTGTGGAATGGAGTGTGACGTCCACCTTCTTCTTTAGAAAGGATATAAACAGAAGCTTTGAATTTTTTGTGTGGCTTAACTGAATCTTTCTTAGCGATAACCATACCTCTCTTGATGTCAGTTTTTTCAATACCTCTCAACAATAGACCTACGTTATCTCCAGCTTCACCTCTATCTAGGATTTTTCTGAACATCTCAACTCCTGTAATAGTAGAAGTCAATTTTTCATCACCCATACCAACGATATCAACTGGATCTCCAGTGTTGATAACACCAGCCTCGATTCTACCAGTTGCAACAGTACCTCTACCTGTAATAGAGAATACGTCTTCGATTGGCATCAAGAAAGGCTTATCTGTATCTCTTGGTGGTTGCTCGATCCACTCATCAACAGCATTCATTAATTCTTCAACAGACTTGAACCATTTATCGTTAGTATCAACAGTAGCAGCAGTAGCAGCAGTAAGAGCTCCTAATGCAGAACCTTGAATTACTGGAGAGTTATCACCGTCGAAATCATAAGTAGACAACAAGTCTCTCAATTCCATTTCAACAAGTTCTAACAATTCTGGATCGTCTACCATGTCAACTTTGTTCATGAAAACAACGATTCTAGGTACGTTTACCTGACGGCAAAGTAGGATATGCTCTCTAGTTTGAGGCATTGGTCCGTCTGTAGCAGCACATACAACAATAGCACCGTCCATCTGAGCAGCACCCGTTACCATGTTCTTTACATAATCCGCGTGACCTGGGCAATCAACGTGAGCGTAATGTCTTTTTTCAGTTTCGTACTCGATGTGAGCAGTATTGATAGTAATACCTCTTTCTTTTTCTTCTGGAGCAGAGTCAATTGCAGAGAAGTCTTTTTTCTCAGCAAGACCTTTGCTAGCTAATACAGCAGAAATAGCAGCTGTAAGAGTAGTTTTACCATGGTCAACGTGACCAATAGTACCAATGTTCAAGTGTGGTTTTGAACGATTAAACGTTTCCTTTGCCATGATTTTAATATTTAATTTATTTAATATTGTTTTTTTTCGGTCTGCAAATATAATGAATTTTTGAATATCAAAAATTATTTTGAATAAAAAATAATAATATGAATTTCAATTTAAAATAACTTAAAACAATCCATCAAGTACACTCCTCAATCGGAACACAAATTTACATTAAAAAAACATAAAACCTATTCCAAAAAAACTCTAAAAAGAATCTTCTGAGCCAACTACGGGATTTGAACCCGTGACCTCTTCCTTACCAAGGAAGCACTCTACCCCTGAGCTAAGTCGGCGTAAAAAAAAATCACATCCCGTAAGGTTTGTGATTTCTTGAGCGAAAGACGGGGGTCGAACCCGCGACATTCAGCTTGGAAGGCTGACGCTCTACCAACTGAGCTACTTTCGCATTTTTGTTACCAAAAAAGGTTGGTTTTTATGAGTGCAAATATAAAACATTATTTTGATATTTGCAAATAAAAAAATGTGGGGAGAGCAGGATTCGAACCTACGTAGCCGAAGCAGCTGAGTTACAGTCAGCCCCATTTGACCGCTCTGGTATCTCCCCAGTATTTTTTTTTTGAGCCTCCAGAGGGATTCGAACCCACGACCCCGAGATTACAAATCACGTGCTCTGGCCAACTGAGCTATGGAGGCATTTAGATTTAAAAAGAACTTCTTTATTTCCGCTTGCGGTTGTTTCCGTTTTGCGAGTGCAAATATGAAACTTTTTTTTCGAACCTGCAAATATTTTTTAAAATATTTTTTTTGTTTAATCTAAAATGATTCGTTTAAACAAAAAGGTTTCAAAACAAAGATCATATTTTCTGCATCGCGGTTGTTTCCGTTTTGCGAGTGCAAATATGATACTCTTTTTTGAAACCTACAAGTATTTTTTTTAGAAAAAACATATTTTTTTTCTAAGCTAATTCTTTTTTCTTGATTAGCAGTTTCTTAGCTGTTTCTACAGCATCATCTAAACTTTCTTCAAAACTGGCACACGTCTTCTTTACTACTATATCATTGCCCGGAATCTTCACAACAAGCTCAGTAGTTTTATTTTCTTTTTCTGATGTATTTTCTACTTTAAGGTAAACCGCAGCTTCTACAATTTTGTCATAAAAAGTTTCTAGCTTGGCTAATTTTTTCTCAATTCTTTCTTTTAATGGTTCGTGAGGTGTTACCCCAACAGTCTGAATTGTAATTTTCATAACGTCTGTTTTAAATGGTTAAACAATAAAAATGTAAATATTTACTTCATATTATTTTTTTAGCTTCTCTCGGGTGTGCATTTTTATAAACCTCCTTGAGCTTTTCTATATTCGCACTTGTATATACTTGCGTACTGGCTAAACTAGAGTGTCCTAATATTTTTTGTACCTTGGATATTTCCGCACCTTGATTCAAAACGTGAGTAGCAAAAGTATGCCTCAGAATATGTGGACTCTTTTTCTCTTTAGAAGTAACTACACTAAAGTACTTATTAACGACCAAATACACAAACTTTTCGCCCAGTTTTTTCCCTTTTTTATTAACGAAAAAGTAACGCTGGTTTTCTGAATTAGCCTTACGAACATTAAGATACAATTGAAGATCTAATAGCAATTCATCTGCAATAGGAATTATTCTAGATTTATTTCCTTTACCAATTACTAATATTTCTTTTTTGGAAAAATCAACATTCTCCAACAAAAGATCACATAACTCTGCTTTTCTAATCCCGGTTTGATATAAAGTTTCTATAATTAACTTGTCAAGCAATGTAATACTACCCTCCTCTTCTACCTCCGATTTCATTTGATCCATTTCTTCAACAGAAAACGGGATTCGTTTTTCTGCGTAGAACTTAAGTGAGTCGATAGTCTCCATAGGAGAAACTTTAATTTCTCCCACACGAAGCATAAAGACGTAAAAACTTCGCAGTGATGACAATTTCCTATTAATACTTCTTTTACTAAGTCCGGAATTACTCAAATCCACAATAAAGTTTTTAATTACTTTTTTATGTACGTGGACAATATCTTCCGAAGCTTCAGTTTTTAAAACAAAGGTTGAAAAATTTGACAAATCTTTTTTGTAGTTGGTCAACGTATGTGGAGAATATCGTTTTTCTACCTCAATGTAATCCAAGAATCTTTCTATCATAGGTCTATAAATGCAAAATCACTTCCAAATATAGAAATTCGGAAGTGATTTTTATTATGTTTTGCTAAAAAAGAACCTTAAGCTTGTTCTTCTTTGCTCAAGTTTCTTTGTTTGTGAGCTGCTTTAAGTTTAGCTTGTCTCAAAGTTACAGAAGGCTTAATAAATTGTTGTCTAGATCTAAGTTGTTTTACAACTCTAGTTTTATCAAATTTTCTTTTGTACTTTTTTAAAGCTCTGTCGATAGACTCTCCGTCTTTTACTGGTATTATTAACATAATTTACATCTCATTTTGAGGTGCAAAAATAGGAATTATTTATTAATCTACAAATTTTTAAGGTTTTTATTTTAGAAATTTATATTGGCGTGATATTTTAACACAAAGCTCGCTAAGATTTTTTTGCATTATTGAAAATACTTTTAAGATTCGCAAGGCACTTCGACTTTGCTCAGTGTAAACTTCAAACTCATCAAAGAAATATTTCTAAGGAATGACAAAATTGTGTCTCTAATATTAAATGTTGAATGAATGACGAAACCCATAGCCCCGATAGTAACGGCATCCTTTTTTGTCATTGCGGAGAGAAATTTCTAAAGATTACCTCACTTCGTTCGCAATGACAAAAAAGATATAGTGGATAGCGGGATTAAGCTCCTGAAAAATATTCAATCAAAAAAAAACTCCCGAATAAATCGGGAGTCTGTTATATCTTATGCTTTGATGTACAAAGCGTTTTTGATTTCTTCTTTCACTTTGTCCACTTTTGGGAACCATTCTGCAAATAATGGCGCTGAATATGGTGCCGACGCATCCGGCGTAGTGATTCTCTTGATTGGTGCATCCAAATAATCGAATGCTTTCTGCTGAACCATATAAGTAATCTCTGTTGAGATACTTGCAAATGGCCAAGATTCTTCTAAGATGACCAATCTGTTTGTCTTTTTAACGGACTCAAGAATTGTATCGTAATCCAAAGGACGGATTGTTCTAAGATCGATAACTTCTACAGAAATACCTTCTTTTTCTAAATCTTCTGCAGCCTGCAAAGCTACTTTCATAATCTTACCGAAAGAAACCAATGTTACATCTTTTCCTTCTTTTTTGATATCTGCTTTTCCGATTGGGATGTAATATTCCTCCTCTGGAATTTCCATTTTATCACCATACATCTGCTCAGACTCCATAAAGATTACTGGATCGTTATCTTGAATTGCAGACTTCAAAAGTCCTTTTGCATCATAAGGATTGGAAGGAACAATTACTTTAAGTCCCGGACAGTTGGCGTACCAGCTTTCGAAAGCTTGAGAGTGCGTTGCTCCCAACTGACCTGCAGATCCTGTTGGACCACGGAAAACGATTGGACAATTCCATTGTCCTCCACTCATCTGATAGATCTTAGCCGCATTGTTGATAATCTGATCAATAGCAACCATCGAGAAGTTGAAAGTCATATATTCTACGATTGGACGATTCCCGTTCATTGCAGCTCCTACAGAAATACCTGTAAAACCAAGCTCTGCAATAGGCGCATCGATGATTCTTTTTGCACCGAATTCATCTAACATTCCCTTAGAAGCTTTGTAAGCTCCGTTATATTCTGCAACTTCTTCTCCTACAAGAAAAATAGATTCGTCTTTACGCATTTCTTCGCTCATAGCCTGAGCAATTACTTCACGAAATGTATGTTCTTTCATTTTGAAAATGTTTCTTTTAAAATTTTGAAATACAAAAGTATTAATTTTTTTATTATTCGCATAACAAAAAAAGGCTTCCAAATGGAAGCCTGCTATTTATCATAAAATCAGTTAGTCTGCTTTTTGCCAAGTCTGGGTTCTTCCTATCAAGGAGATTCCCATATAACCTCTTACATTCAGTTTATCGCCGTCTTTTGTAATGGTACATTTGTAAGATTTTCCATTCTTAGGATCTGTAATTGTTCCTCCTGTGAACTCATCGCCATCTTTTTTAAGACCTCGGATGATTTCCATTCCAATCAATGGTTTGTTTTTACGATCATCTTTACAAGCCACACAATTAGCGTTTTCTGGCTTTATCAATAATTGCGAAATTTTCCCATAATATTTTCCGTCTGATTTCTTCCAAATCTCAACTATGGATTTTGCCTTTCCTGTTTCGTCGTCAATAGTTTTCCATTTTCCTTCGATTTGAGCAAATGATAAAACTCCGATGAATGATAAGGCAAATGATAATAATAACTTTTTCATTGTCTTTTATTTTAAGTTGTTTTGTTTTTGATAAGCTTTTCTTGTTAACGTTAAATTAACATTGTTAAAAATATAAATTTATTTTAAACAAACAATAATTATTTGCTATCCAAAGCATAAATAACACCATTTACAAGATTTTTCCTGTTTTAAACACTTATTTTACCTTAGTTTTCTATTGATGACTCTATCCATATAATCCTGATACCAGGCTTTTGTTTTTTCGATTCCTAGTTTTTGTTCTGGATTAAGATTTTTATTCAAAATATTTTTGGATAATGCTAAATCCGACTTGTCGTAAATTCCCGTCACTTCTTTTCCATCAAAAATATAAATGTAATTCCCAATAATCATCTGTTCATTAATCGCATCGGAATTGACAATCATATAACCCTCATTCTTATTAGACAGCAAACTTCTACCCCAACTTCTAATCCTTTTATTATATCCAAGTAAATCTGCCAAAGTTGGATATATGTCAATCTGCTGTGCGAATCTGTCATCAACACCTTTCAAATTATATTTTGGATTGGGAGAGAAAAACAAAAGCGGAATTGCGAATCTATTCATCGCCTTTTGATATTCGGGATAATTGATTTGGTTGGTGTGGTCAGCTGTAATTACAAAAATAGTATTCTGATACCAAGGTTGTTTACTAGCAGTTTCAAAGAATTTCTTTAATGCATAATCCGTGTACTGAATCGGTTCGTGAATCTGCAATGTCCCTTTTTTAAATTTTCCATTATATTTTTCAGGAATTTTAAACGGGTCGTGAGAAGACGCCGAAAACAAGGTTGACATAAATGGTCGTTTCTTACCCATATTCTTTGCAAAATATTGAAAAAACGGCTCATCCCAAATTGCCCAAATCCCGTCAAAATCTTCATCTTTATTATATTCGGTTTTTCCAAAATAATGTTTGAAACCTAAAATATTTCCAAATCCCTGAAAACCCATAGAACCATTCGGTGCACCGTGATAAAAACTTGTATCATAACCCAAATCATTACAAACCGAAACAATAGATTGGATTTTCTGATTAGAGTAAGGCGAACTCGTGAAAGCATCTGTCAAACTCGGGATTCCTGCAAGAACAGAACTCATTCCGTGGATGGATTGCCTTCCGTTGGCAAAAGCATTAGTAAAAATCAAACTTTGACCAGCCAAACTATCCAAAAATGGTGTATAGGAAACAAAATCTTTAATATTATTCTGTTTGTTAAACGCCCCGGAATATTCTTTCCCGAAGCTTTCCATAATGAAAATCACAACATTTGGTTTTGCGTCAACTTCTCGCTGATATAACTTATAAGGTTTAATTTCTTGGTTAATGAATTTCTCATCTACAAAATGGACTAGCTTAAAATTATTAGTTCCAATTGTCCTGAAAAATGAAAAAACGCTATTCAGAACAATATTCGCCTGAAGTGGATTGCTCACGTGTTTATTGGCATCAACTAGATTAATCGGTCTTGTAGAATGTTTGAAATCGCCACGGATCCCTCCAACAACTAAAGTTGCAATCAAGCACAAACTTATAATTGATGAAACAAAATAGACAATCAGATTCTTAGGTTTCTCATCATTAATTCTCACTCTTTTATAAAGAAAAATCCAGACAAACAAAACCACAATAAACCAAATAATAACAAACGGATGCTGTAAAATAGCATTCCAAAATATTCTTCCAAGATTATTTTCGTGCTTCCCAACTTCAATCGCCGCAGACGTTAATCTCGCCTGACTAAATCGATAATAAATCATATCGCCAAAGTTGAGTGAATAAGCAATTCCATTCGTTATAAAATACCAATAGAAAAGAAATTTCTGATAACCGTTTTTTGTATTAATTACCAGCGGAATGATACTTAACAAAATAAAAACCGCATTCACATACAAGATCGCAGTGGTGTCAAACGCAGTTCCGTAATAAGATAAATTGAAATATTCTGATACTCCATCGACTTTTATAAGGTCTTTGTTGAATAGCCAAAACAACAATCTCGCAATCTGGTAAAAGAAAAACACCAGAAAAAGTCTGTAAATCAAGGCAAACAATTCCTGCCCTCTTAAATTCTTCATTTTGCAAAATTAAAACTTTCCTTGTATTAGTTTTTACTATTTTTGTGATATGAATTTCATCAAGAATAACCTCGCCAATGCTTTTACTTTAGGGAATCTTTTTTCCGGATGCGTTGGTATCATTCATCTATTTTTAGGCGATTATCAGACAACCGCAATTTGCATTATTATTTCTTTGATTCTTGATTTCTTTGACGGTTTCATCGCAAGAGCATTAGGTTCCAGCAGTAATCTTGGTGGACAACTGGATTCTTTGGCAGATATGGTAAGTTTTGGATTTTTGCCAGGAATTACAGTTTATATTGCCTTACTTGAAAGTATGCCCAAAGAAAGCAATATTGGAATCTACGCAGGAATTTTCATTACACTTTTCTCTTGCCTTAGATTAGCCATTTTTAATCTGGATGAAGAACAGAAATATTATTTTAAAGGATTGAATACGCCAAGTAACACGATTTTGATTTTTGGTTTGTATTATGCTTTTAAAGAGAATAACAGTTTTGCTTTTTTATTCCAAAATCAAGGATTGTACTTATATTTTTTAGTTGCTATCAGTTCTTTTCTTTTGGTAAGTCCAATCAAAATGATTGCAATGAAATTCAAATCAAAACAATTAAAAGATAATTATTCAAAATTAGCTTTACTGATTGGTGGAATTTTGATTTTATTAATTTTTAAAACAACAGGAATTCCATTAGTGATTATATATTACATTTTAATCTCATTAATATTCCAAAAACAACTTAAATAATTATAAATTATGAATGATTAATTATAAATGTAAAATCACTCATAACTCTTAATTAACAACCTCAATTATAAAAAATGAATTTAAAACTCCATAAACCACTTTGCGTTTTCGATTTGGAAACAACAGGAACCAATATCGGAAAAGACAGAATCGTAGAAATTTGTATTCTAAAAGTCAATCCCGACTCTTCCAGAGAAAGCAAAACTTGGCGCGTGAATCCAGAAATGGCAATTCCAAAAGAATCTTCCGCAATCCACGGAATCTATGATGAAGATGTTGCAGAAGCACCAACTTTCCGAGATATTGCGCCAAAAGTGATGGCAATGATTAAGGATTCAGATTTGGGAGGTTTCAATTCTAACAGATTTGACATTCCTGTTTTGGCTGAGGAAATGTTGAGAGCAGATGTAGATTTTGACCTTAGTAAACATCGTTTTGTAGATGCACAAACAATTTTTTTCAAAAAAGAACCTAGAAATCTTGGCGCCGCTTATCAATTCTATTGTGGAAAAACTTTGGAAAATGCTCATTCGGCAGAAGCTGATGTAATGGCAACTTTTGAAGTTTTGGATGCTCAGGTTGGAAAATACGATGACGTCCCCAATGAAATTGCTGAATTAAGTGATTTTTCTTCTCAGAACAGATTTGCTGATTTAGCGGGAATGATTCATTTTAATGAAAAAGAACAAGAGATTTTTGCTTTCGGAAAGTATAAAGGTCAAGTTGTAAAAGAAGTTTTTCAAAAAGATTTGGGTTATTACGGCTGGCTTCAAAGCGCAGATTTTCCACTTTATACGAAGAAGATTTTTACAAAGATCCAGTTAAAGTCAAGGTTTTAATCCTCAAATTTTCACAAAACCACAAAAGTCACAAAAGCTTTCTAATTATTACTAACATCTAATTAAGAACAAAAAAGGGTTATTTCTACTCTTTTTAACTTTAAAAATATATTTGGAATTTTATTCTTTTGTGACTTTTGTGGTATAAAATAAATAATATTATGAAAATAATTTGCATAGGAAGAAATTACAGTGAGCACGCCAAAGAATTAGGAAACGAAATCCCTGAAGATCCAGTAATCTTTATGAAACCTGACACAGCGGTTTTGAAAAAAGGTTCTGATTTTTATATCCCAGAATTCTCTGACGACGTTCATTATGAATTGGAAGTGGTTTTGAAAATCTCAAAAGGAGGAAAATATATCCAAAAAGAAAATGCTGGAAAACATTATGACGAAATCGGTCTCGGAATCGATTTTACAGCAAGAGATTTACAATCTAAATTAAAAAATAAAGGTTTACCTTGGGAATTAGCAAAGGGATTTGATGGCTCTGCTGTAGTTTCTGATTTTGTATCAAAAGAGAATTATGATTTGCAGAATCTTAATTTTTCTCTAACAAAAAATAATGAAGAAGTTCAAAACGGAAATACAAAAGATATGATTTTCAGTTTTGATGATATTATTGCTTTTGCTTCACAATATTTTACTTTGAGAGTGGGCGATTTGATTTTCACAGGAACACCGAAAGGTGTTGGAAAAGTTTCTGAAAATGATTTGCTAGAAGCTTCTCTCCAGGATAAAAAATTGTTTTCTCTGAAGATACAATAATGAATTATTAAAACTTATATCATATTTAAAAATACAAGATGGCTGAGTTTTTGCTTTTCTATAACCTATAAACGCTATAAAACCTTGAGATTATGAAAAAAATTATTTTACCCGTAGATTTTTCTGACAGCTCCGACAAATTGGTAGATTATGCTGTAAGTTTTGCGAAAGATGTAAATGCTGAGATTACCCTAATCCATGTTGCTGCAACGGACATCGGGTTTGTAATTGGTGATATGGGTTTCCAATATTTCCCTGAAGTTGAGGAAAATGAAATCAAATTTGAACTGAAAGCACTTAACAAATTAGAAGAAAAAGTAATTTCGCAAGGCGTGAATTGCACTCACATCCTTAAACAAGGTATTGCTGGTGATACAATTCTAGAATACTCTGATGAGAAAAATGCTGATTATATTGTAATTGGCTCTCACGGCAGAAGTGGTGTTTATGACGTTTTTATCGGTAGTTTAACAAAGGAAATTACAAGAAAATCAAAAATTCCGGTTTTGGTTGTTCCTTGTCACGATGAGGATTAAAATCCCAAATAATTAATAGATTTTAAAAACAAAAGAACCCGTCTCGTTGCAATAACAAGACGGGTTTTTTATAAATATAATCAATTTATTTAACCTTCGTTTTTGTAAATTTTTGGATCATAGTAAGGATTCTTCCCTTCCGTAGGAGAGAAATAATCTTTATCTTTTTGCGCACCTAAAGTCACAACCAAAATGTAGCACCAGTAGCAGAAAAATCCAGAAGCTACCAGGAATAAAATCCAATTCAAAACATTAGCAGTAAGGTCGAAGAAACCAAAAGACCATTTGAATGCTGCACTTAATGCTAACCAGAAAGATGTCATATTTTTCTTTTTTTAAATTAACTTTGCACAAATTTATAAAAAATGTTTCGATTACTTTCTAAAGAAAGCAATATTTTTTCTGTTCCGCTTTATATCGGCTTTTTGTTCCTGATATTTTTATCACTTAATTTATTAGATTTCAAATACATAGATGTTTTTCCATCGGTAATTACATTTATGGGAATCAGTTTAGGATATTTTTTATTCAATGCGATTGCGCTGAATCAGTTTTCGCATCTTCCACTTTTTCTTTACACAATTTTTGTTGCTTCTTTTTATGATGGAACTATTGATTTAGGATTGGCTTTTACTTTCCTGATGAGCTCAATTTTATTATTAATTCTCACCAGCCAAAACGACCAATTGAGAAAAAGTTCTTTTATGCTCGTAGGTTCAATTCTGGCTTTCAATTATTTGGTTTTCCCGCCAAGCTGGCCAATGGGTGTTTTTGTGATTTTCCATATTATAGGAACTTCGGGGAGAATTGGACTTAATATTTTCAGACTATTATTTGGAATTACCTTGATTGTTCTAAGTTATTTCGGATTGATGTACCTCATTCATTACACGACTTGGGACAAGACTTATCTGCCTTTTTATGGAAAATTTGAACCGTTAGATTCTTACTTTCCATTATATATTTTGATTCCAATTGCGCTGATGTTACTCTACTCGCTTTCCGACCATTTCAAACATTACAATGAGAAAAGTCCAATCAGTAGATACAAATACACATTTGTTCTTGTTTTCTCTCTTGCTCAGTTGATTACGATTATTTTTTATATGGGAACCAACTACGAATATCTGTTGCTTCTTGCTTTGCCTTCAAGCATCATTATCAGCAGAATGTTACGTTTCTTACCCAAATATTGGATGCAGGAATTGGGACTTTGGATCATTGTCTTTACGCTTGCAATCTTTAAAATCGTTAATTTTGTATAAAATTTAAAATGGATGTCGAATGATTCAGATAGATGATAAATTAATTTCAGAAGATATATTTGCTCAAAGTTTTGTCTGCAACCTTACCAAATGTAAAGGCGTTTGTTGTGTAGATGGAGACACAGGAGCTCCTCTCGATAAAGATGAACTGCCAATCCTTGACGAAATTTTCCCGAAAGTAAAACCTTACCTAAGACCAGAAGGCGTAAAAGCGATTGAAGAGCAGGGAACTTGGGTCATTGATGATTATGACGGAGGTTATGTAACAACTTTGGTCAATGGAAGCGAATGTGCTTATGTGATTTTTGACGAAAAAGGAACTACAAAATGTGGCATAGAAAAGGCTTATGAAGATGGCGCTGTGGATTGGAAAAAACCAATCTCTTGTCATCTCTATCCAATTCGTGTGAACGAGTACAAAACTTTTTCTGCACTCAACTATCACGAATGGGATATTTGTAGTGATGCTTGTACGCTGGGTTCGGAATTACAGGTTAGGATTTTTCAGTTTTTGAAAGAGCCGTTGATTAGAAAATACGGCCTGGATTTTTACAATACACTTTGTGAAGCCGCCGAAGAATGGGAAAAAGAATACAACTCATAAAACAAAAAAAGAATCCAAATTTGGATTCTTTTTTTTATAATATAATTCAAAAATTATTCAATTTTGAAAACATCATCAGAAACTGGCTGATTGATTTTGATATCAGAATTTTTGATTGCAATCTGTTGTCCACCTGCATCCACAGACATTTCTTCTGGGAATTTGATTCCGTCAACATCAGCATATTTAGCAATAGTCATTACACCTTTATCACCTTCAGATTTTGTAAGCAATCCTGTTTTTACATCAAAATAAGATTTAGTATCATCAGAAGAAAGCACATAGAAATCTTTTCCATCAATCTGTTTTTTCTCCACAGTTTTGATTTTTGCAGCATCCATTCCAAGCGCTTCGATTATTTTTGAAGTTTTCAGTTTTGCAACTTGGTCAGCCGGGAAATCCATTTTTTGACCCATTTGGTTAGCATAACCTTTCTCTCCATCGAAAACCTGAACCATCTCCTGCCCCATCATCGTCTGAGTTGACTTGAACTTGTTATCTTTTTTCACCGTTGTACCTTCCATTTCCATTCCCATCACACTGATAGTATTTTTCATAGAAAGTGTTTTCACAGCTTCCAATTTTGCTTTTCCACCAAGAGCAGTCACATAATTATCAATAACTTGTTTCGCAGTTGGGACATTTTGAGCCATCATATTTGCAGCAAACAAAAGAGAAAGTGCAAACGATACAATAAGTTTTTTCATTTTAATTTTTTATTTTCTATTAACGAATATAGTGATTTTATAAGACTATCACTTTTCAGTTAGTTCAATTCACAGTAGTTTTGTTACAAAAAAATAAAAACAACTTCAGACTTTGAAGTTGCTTTCTATTGATTTAACAGATATTAATCTTTCTTTTTGATGTCATCTTTTACATCTTTGTAAGTATCACTTACAGCATTTGCTCCCTTTTTGGCTGTTTTCCCAGTCCATTTAGCAGCATTTTTCACACCTTTCTTTGTAGCTTTTGCACCTTTTGTTGCAGTCTTTCCGGTCCATTTCGCACCATCTTTCACACCTTCAGCGGTTGCATCAGCACCTTTTTCTACTGTTTTTCCAGTCCATTTTGCAGCGTCTTTTACGCCTTCTCCAGTTGCTTTAGCACCTTTTTTCACAGCTTTACCAACAGTTTTAGCATCATCTTTTACTTCTTCTTTTACAGTTTGAGCGTTCATTGCAACTGCTACAAAAAGAATTGCAGCTAATGATAATAGTCTCTTTTTCATCGTTTTTTATATTTTAAAATTAATGTTACAATATAGCATAAAATAAGCCAAAAATATTCATCTGGATTTAAATTTCATAAACTAAATTTTCTTCAACATTTCAATTAATAAAAATAATATTTTTGCAAAACTTATGTCCAAGATAAATCCAGCTTCCAAAAGAAAAATCCATCAGAAAAGAAGAAAAACATTCATCAAGAAACGTTGGATTTTGTTGATTATACTGTGTATTGCTTTGTTAGGAACAGGTTTTTATCTAAGGCAGAAAATCAATTATTACTTCGCTTACTATCTTGGAAAACATTTTGAGCATAAAAAACTCTCAAACACAGAAACCGAATCCCAAAGAATCGAGAAAATAATCGGACTCTATTCTAATCAAACTTTTGGTTTTGACATTTCTCATTATCAAAGAAAAGAAGATATCCAATGGGATAGTTTGAGCATCGGAAACAGAACAATTCCGTTGAAATTTGTAGTTCTGAGAGCCAGTATGGGAAACCGAAAATTGGATAAAAACTTTGACCATTTTTGGGAAACTGCAAAACAACATAACTTGATTCGTGGTGCTTATCATTTTTATCGTCCTGATGAAGACCCTGTAATGCAGGCTAATTCATTTCTTTCTGTCGCAAAATTAGAATCAGGTGACCTTCCGCCAATTCTCGATATTGAAAAAAATCCGAGAAAAAAATCAAAAGAACAATTGGTTTCTGACCTCAAAGTTTGGATTAAAATAATGGAAGATACTTACGGTGAAAAACCTATTATCTACACTTATTATCATTATTACAAAGATTATTTGAAAGGTGAGTTCGATGATTATCCGCTTTGGTTAGCCAACTATAATGATGTTCCGACACCTTCTCCTGATGATGAATGGCAGTTTTGGCAATTCTCAGAAAACGGAATTGTTTACGGCATCAATTCAAAAGTAGATTTGGATATTTATAACGGGAATCTGTGGTCTTTGAAAATGCTGACGATTGATTAGAATTTACTTTTGAACTTTCACATCGATATTAATTGCCGGTGCCGCTATTCCGATTTTCTCCCAATTTCCATAAAAAGAACGGTAATAACCAGACCTGAACAAGGCTCCACTCAAAGCCACTTTACCATTGGATTGGCCGATAAATTGAATCCCAACAAAGAATTTTCCTTCAAGCCAAATATTTTCTTTGCTTACATTTATAGAAAAAGTCCAGTCTTGTAAATTGTCTTTGCTGATGGTTGCGATAATATCATTTTCCAAAATCAGATTATTCGGTTTTCCATCTTTTTCATCGTAAACCGTGTAACGAACTTTGATTGGCGTAGTCGATTCGAATCTGGAAAAATTCATATTGATTTTTGTAATCTTCAGCTTTTTATTGGAACTGAATTCCACCGCTGTTTCTTCCACTACAGAATTTCCCTTTTCCATATTCGGTGTGAACATCATAGATTTTGACTTGCTGTTGATGCCCAGATTTTTCTCCTTATAATTTTGAGGTGTAATGACAACTTCCTGAATATTCGTCACTTTTTCGTATAAATAGATATTGTGAGGATTGATCTTCACAAAGTCTTCTACAGAACTTCGGAATTGTTTGTAACCGGCAACTGCAACTATCAGTTCTTTATCTTTCGAAATATCATCCAGCCTGATTTGAAATTTCCCATTTTCATCTGCCTGAACTCCAAAATTATTATTCACGATTCCGATTTTCGCGTAAGGAACAGGTTGGTTATCATCTTTTGAAATAACAGTTCCAGAAATAGTTTGTGCGTGAAAAGATAAGATTGCGAATAATGCAAAGATAAAGTTGATTTTTTTCATTGAAATTAATTTGACACAAACTTCTGAATTTTCTTTTTTTCAATCTCTCAAAGAAAGGTTAAATGAAATGATTCTTTAGTTAAAGTTTTCTCAATTTTTAATCTACTCTAAAGGAGTTATCGAATTTCAAAAGCGTATTTTTGCAAATCATTTATCAATCATCAATTATCATTCTTAAAAATGAATTACGTTTCTGCAGAAAATCTTAGCAAATCTTACGGAGTAAAAGTTTTATTCAAAAACATCACTTTTCACGTGAACGAAGGCGACAAAATTGCCATCGTTGCCAAAAACGGAAGTGGAAAATCTACACTCTTGAAAATCCTTATGGGAAAAGAAATTGCTGATGGCGGAGATGTGGTTATCAATAAAGATATTCAGGTTGTTTTGTTTGACCAAGAGATTGATTTTGACCCCAAATTGTCTGTGGATGAGTTTATGATGACTTTGGATTCCGCACCGATTTTGGCTTTGAAAAAGTATCATCATGCATTGACTTCAGAAAATCCGGATGATATGGAAACGGCTTTAGCTGAGATGGAAATCCATAAAGCCTGGGATTTGGAAAATGAAATGGAACAAATTCTTTCTCAGCTTAAAATCACAGATTTATCAGCGAAAATGGGAACACTTTCGGGAGGTCAAATCAAAAGAATTGCATTAGCGAAACTTTTGACTGAAACCAGAGCGGAACATCGTCACACGCTTCTGATAATGGATGAGCCGACCAACCACCTTGATGTAGAAATGGTAGAATGGTTGGAAAATTATTTGAGTAAAGCCAAAATCACTTTGCTTCTGGTGACGCACGACCGTTATTTCTTGGATGCAGTTTGTGATAAAATCTGGGAAATGGAAGATGGCAATCTTTATCTCCACAATGGAAGCTACGCGACGTATCTTGAGAATAAAATGATTCGTGAGGATAATCTAAACACTACAATTGATAAAGCACAAAATCTTTACAGAAAGGAATTGGAATGGATGCGACGTCAACCAAAAGCGAGAACAACAAAATCTAAATCAAGACAAGACGATTTCTACGAAACTGAAAAAATAGCGAAAACCGATACTAGAAAACAAGCTCTGGAATTGGATTTCGAAATGAAAAGATTAGGAAATAAGATTCTTGAACTTAAGGACATCAACAAAAGTTTTGGAGAAAAAGTTCTGTTTAAAGATTTTTCTTACTCATTTCAAAGAGGTGAAAAAGTTGGAATCGTTGGAAAAAATGGTGCAGGAAAATCAACTTTACTGAATATCATTCAAGGTTTTGAACCGAAAGATTCCGGGGAAATTGAAACCGGAGAAACGATTAAATTCGGATATTTTGCTCAGAAAGGACTTCAATATAAAGAAGATGAAAGAGTCATTGATTTCATTAAGGAAATTGGTGAAAATTTCCCTTTAGCGAATGGAAAAACAATCTCGGCTTCTCAGTTTTTGAGACTATTCTTGTTTGATGACCAAACGCAATATTCGCCTATTTCAAAACTTTCAGGAGGAGAAAAACGTCGTCTGCACCTGATGTATATCCTTTATCAAAATCCGAATTTTCTGATTTTTGATGAGCCTACAAACGATTTAGATTTGCCAACTTTAACGGTTTTAGAAAATTTTCTTCAGAATTTCCAAGGCAGTTTGATTATAGTTTCGCACGACCGTTATTTTATGGACAGAATTGTGGACCACGTTTTGGCATTTGAAGGCGAAGGAAAAATCAAAGAATTTGTTGGGAATTTTTCGGAATATCGTGAACATCTGAAATCGGAAGATAAAAATTCAAAACCTGAAACTCCGAAAGTTGAAAAGGTTGAAACTCCGAAAGAAGTAGAGACTCCAACTATTACCACTACTCAACCAACCAAAAAGAAATTATCTTTCAAAGAGCAACGTGAGCTTGAAACTATCGAAAAAGAAATGCCAAAATTGGAAGAAAAAAGAGCAGAAATTTTGGAACAACTCAACAACGAATCTGATTATGACAAAATCTCCAAATTGTCAAAAGATTTGGAATCGCTTTCTGAAAAATTGGAAGAATATGAGATGCGTTGGCTGGAACTTCAGGATTAATTTTGAAATCAGCAACTGAAATTATGATTTTGTAACTGACATTTATTTAAATGAAATTTAATTCTTTAAGACCAATTCTTTGGACTGATCAATTTGAAGAAACATTGGAATTCTATACAGAAATCCTCGGTTTTGAAATCGGGGAAAGAAACGATGATTGGGGCTGGGCATCGGTTTTGCGAGATGATGTGGAACTGATGTTTGCCAAACCAAATCAGCAATCCGTTTTCATAAAACCTAACTTTACAGGAAGTTTTTACATCAATGTTCAGAATGTTGATGAAATATGGGAGAGCTTAAAATCTGTCGCCAAAATTTGTTACGAATTAGAAACTTTTGAATGGGGAATGCGCGAGTTCGCCATTTATGACAACAATGGTTTTATCTTGCAGTTTGGACAGGAAATTTAGATTAAATGGAATGTCTTCAAAAGAACATTCAAGCTCCAGATAATTACCATTAATCCAACTCCGATGAACATTGCTTTCAAAGGTAATTTTCCGGCTAATTTTGCCGCAATTGGCGCTGCAAGAACGCCGCCTAAGATCAAGGCTGCAATTAATTGCCAATGACTGATTCCGATAACTGAAAAGAATGTCAATGCGCTGGCGAATGTCACGAAAAACTCGGTTAAGCTGACTGTTCCGATGATATAACGGGGTGTTTTTCCTTTTGAAATTAAAGTTGAAGTTACCAAAGGTCCCCAACCACCACCACCAAAAGAATCTAAGAATCCGCCAGCTCCGGCTAACCAACCTACTCTTTTTGTCTTTTTACGTTTTTTATTTTTCTTAAATGCATTAAAGAGAATTCTGATTCCAAGAATGAATGTATAAGTCGCCAAAATCGGTTTGATAATTCCGGCATATTTTTCTCCAAAATATGATAGCAACAAAGCTCCTAAAACCGCTCCAATCACACCTGGAATTAATATATTCTTGAATAATTTTTTATTAATATTCCCGAATTTGTAATGACTGAACCCCGAAGCGCCACTCGAAAACATCTCAGCCGTGTGGATACTACTACTGATTGCAGGTAACGGAATCCCAATATACAAAAGCGCCGCAGTACAAGTCACGCCGTAACCCATTCCCAAAGCACCGTCTATTAATTGAGCTAAAAATCCAACCAAGAATAACCAGAAAAATCGTTCGTCCGTATTATGATTCAGATATTGATATGCGACTTCTAAATCATTGAATCCGATGTAAAATGATAGAATATTTCCTATTAATAAAATTACAAAAGCAAAGAAAAAAATACTTGCAATTCTTCGCCATTTCTTTTCACCATTAATGAAGAAAAGATTTTTTCTGTCTTGATTATCATTATTTCCTCGAAAGAAAAAATCATTATCTGAAGGAAGACTAGGCGCAAAATATAGATTCTTTCTTTCCTTAATTTTATTAATTATCAATTGGTCTTGGGCATAATCTTCTGTCGCCACTATGAACAAATCTGCAATCTCCAAATAAGAATCATCAAAATCTTCGTTGATAATTTTGACCGATGTATTTTCCAGCAACAGGTTTTTGATATCATCGGAAAGTCTTTTTGCAAGGACGCTGATATTAGCATCTGGAATATTCTGCATAATATCATTCAACTGTTCCGAAGCTAATTTTCCACCGCCGACAATCAAGATTTTGTTAGTCGATGCGTTGATGAAAACCGGAAGTGAAATTTTTGATGTCAAATTTTTAATTTTTAAATAGACTTCGACAAGCTCAGCCTGACAATGTTACAATTACTGAATCAATCCTGCACCAACTGTTACAAAACTTGTCTCATCGATAAAGATAATTCCGCCATTGGAAGCCAAATCTTTGTAAGAATCGTAAGCTAATGGTTTTGCAGTTTTGAGTTTAAGCTTTACAATTTCGTTTAGTGAAACTTGCTCCACTTCTTGTTTTTCCAAAGTATTGACATCCAATTTATATTCGATGTCTTTTACGATTCCTTTGACTTGAGTTGTGTTATTTTGAATCAAATATTTTGAGCCGGATTTCAAAGGTTTGTCACCCATCCAGCAAACCAGAACTTCTAATTCCTGCTCGATTTTTGGAAGGTCATCAGATTTTACAATCAAATCTCCACGGCTGATATCCACATCATTTTCCAAATGCAAAACCACACTTTGAGGAGCAAATGCTTCTTCAACTTGTTTTTGATTAGCTTCAATTGCAGAAATTTTATTTTCAGTTCCGGAAGGTAAAATCGTTACCGAATCTCCAACTTTGTAAATTCCGCTGGTGATTTTTCCTGCATATCCACGATAATCGTGAAGTTCTTCTGTCTGAGGACGAATCACGTATTGAACAGGAAATCTCGCTTTATCCAAATTGATTGTATTTTCCAGCTCAACAGTTTCCAAATAATCGAGTAAAGTTTTTCCTTGGTACCAATTCAGGTTTTCGGATTTGTCAACGATATTGTCTCCGTTCAAAGCTGAGATTGGAATGTAAACAACATTATTCAAAGATAGCTGTTCTGCCATTTTGGAATAGTCTTCTTTAATATTGTTGAAAATCTCTTCCGAATATCCAACTAAATCCAACTTATTAATCGCAACCACAACATTCGGAATGTTAAGTAAAGATGCAATGATTGAATGTCTTTTGGTTTGTTCTATGATTCCGTTTCTGGCATCAATTAGAATAATGATTAAAGCGGCGTTGCTGGCTCCTGTAATCATATTTCGGGTATATTGAACGTGACCCGGCGCATCTGCGATGATGAATTTACGTTTTGGTGTTGAGAAATATTTGTAAGCAACGTCAATTGTAATTCCTTGTTCACGCTCGGCTCTCAAACCGTCTGTCAGTAATGCCAAATCGATAGTTCCGTCATTTTTGAATTTGCTGGCGCGTTCAACTGCTTCTAATTGGTCTATCAGAATGTTTTTGCTATCGTATAATAACCTGCCTATCAGTGTGCTTTTTCCGTCATCTACACTTCCTGCAGTTATAAATCTTAATATGTCCATTATTGTAATGGTTAATTGTTAATGTTGAATGGTTATCATCTAACCATAGAATTGCTCATAGCCCTGATGGTAGCGGCATCCTTTTGCTTTTTTCATATATGAAAAAGCAAAAGATATAGCGGACAGCAGGTTCTCGGCTCCTAAAAATATCCGGCTTTCTTTCTGTCTTCCATTGCAGCTTCTGAAGTTCTGTCGTCTATTCTGGTTTCGCCTCGTTCACTGGTTTTTGTGGTAATAATTTCTGCAATCACTTGTTCCAGATTATTAGCCTCGGATAAAACTGCGGCGGTGCAAGTCATATCGCCAACCGTTCTGTAGCGTACTTTTTCTGTGGTTACAATGTCGCCTTCTTCCAGATTCACAAACTCGTTCATTGCGATGAATTGATTATCGAGATTCAGAACTTCTCTCTCGTGAGAAAAATAAATTGAAGGTAATTGAATGTTTTCTTTCAGAATATAATTCCAAACGTCTAACTCTGTCCAGTTACTGATTGGAAATGCTCTCACCTGCTCTCCTTTGTGGATTTTCCCGTTGTAAGTATTCCAAAGTTCAGGACGTTGAAGTTTTGGATCCCATTGTCCAAAATCATCACGAACGGAGAAAATTCTTTCTTTAGCTCTGGCTTTTTCCTCATCTCGTCTTCCGCCACCAATACAGCAATCGAATTCGAATTCTTCTACCGTATCCAAAAGTGTAAAAGTCTGCAAAGCATTTCTGCTTGGCAATTTTCCTTTTGGTTCGGTCAATCCTTTTTCTTTGATGGTATCTTCAACTTTTCTTACAATCAGTTTTTCGCCAATTTGTTCTGCTAATTGATCGCGAAATTCCAGAACTTCGGGAAAATTATGACCTGTATCGATATGAACTAGCGGAAACGGGAATTTCCCCGGGCGAAAAGCTTTCAGCGCAAGATGAACCAGCGTAATACTGTCTTTTCCACCGCTGAAAAGCAAAGCAGGTCGTTCAAACTGACCCGCAACTTCCCTGAAAATATGAATGGCTTCGGATTCTAACTGCTCCAGATAATCCAAATGATATTTTGACATTTTAATCTTAATTAATTGTTATTTGTGAACGTGCAGTCCACATTCTTTTTTGCTGGCATCTTCCCACCACCAGCGACCTGCACGAAAATCTTCGCCCGCTTGAATCGCACGTGTACAAGGTGCGCAACCAATGCTGACGAAACCTTTGTCGTGCAAAACATTATAAGGAATATTATTTTTCTTGATATAATCTCTCACCTGTTCAGTTGTCCAGAAGAGAATTGGGTGGTATTTGATAATTTGATTGGACTCGTCCCATTCGAATTGAGAAAGGTTTTCTCTTGCCACCGAATGTTCGGCTCTGAGTCCTGTAATCCAAATTTTGTTGCCTTTCAAAGCTCTTTTTAACGGATGAACTTTTCTAATATCGCAACAAGTTTTTCTGTTCTCCACAGACCTGTAAAAAGAATCAGGTCCATTTTCCTGAATAAAAGGTTCTAATTCTTCGGGATTTGGATAATAAGCTTTGATTGGAAGTTTGTATTTGGATTTAGTTAAATTCCAAGTGTTGTAAGTGTCTTCGAACAGACGACCTGTGTCCAACGTGAAAACTTTGATTTCTGAATTTTTCACATAATCCGTAATCACTTGGTCTTCGAAACTAAAGCTTGTGGAAAAGCAAACTTCAACGGGAAAAGTATTCGTCAGAATCTCCAGAACTTCTTCTATCGATTTTGATTCAATGTTTTCATCAATCAGTTTTTGGTAAGTTTCTTTTAGTTCGTTCATCATTATTAGATATTATCCGAAATGCAAATTTAACAATTCATTGAAATCTGACCAAATTAGTATAATTTAAATTTTGTTAATTAAATTAGTAAAATCTTTTCACATCAATTTCAGAATCGAGTTCAATATCGTTTTCTAAGTAATCAAAAAGAACTTTGGAAAAATAACTTCCGTTGTAAACACCTCTCGCTCCCAATCCATTAAAAATATAAAAATTATGATGCTCGTGATGTCTTCCTAAAATTGGTCTTCTGTCAGCAACGGTAGCTCGAAAAGCAAAATTAATATCTTTGATTTCAAAATCGTTTTTGTATAATTCGCGAAGTCCATTTTCTAGTTCCTCAAAAGATGCTTTGTTGATATCATCTGAGTTATCAAAACGGTCATAAGTTCCGCCGTAATAATATTCATCATTTTGAAGATTGAACAAGAAATGTTTTTTCTTGATAATGTAAGGTTCAGGTTTCTCTTTAAGTTTTACTTTTAAGCAATGTCCTTTATTTGGTTTAATTGGAATTTCTTTAAAATAAGGATTATAATTGCTCGCAACACCTTCGCAGAAAACTAGGTTTTTAAATGATAGATATTTGTAGGAATTATTTTCAATATTAATTAAATCATAGTCAAACTTCTCTCTGATTAAATAATTATTCTCTTCGAAATAATTAAGCATATCTTGAAAAAACTCAGTTACATTCAATCTTGCAGAATGATTTACTTTTCCAGCTTCGAAAGGATTTTTTACGCTATCAAGTTTGATAAAATCATTATTAAGAAAAGAATGTAAGTTTTCTTTTTCAGAATTTTTCTTCCATTGAACTTTCTCGGAGTTGTTATGAAAAATCCGAACCACATTTTCATCAATAAGATATTTTTTGGACTGATACTTTTCGATTTCATTAAAGATAACTTCAAGATAATCGATTTGCTCTTGAGACTTCCAAAATGTCGTAAACCTTTTCAGAATAACAGGATTACAAACACCAGCAGAAATTTGAGAAGCAGAAATATTGCCGTCATAAAAAATCTTAAAAGATTTATTTTCTTTTATTAATTGATGTGCAAAAAAGAGTCCTGCATAACCTGCTCCGACGATGATATAATCTACTTGTTCCATAAAAATAAAAAACCTAAGTAAAGATACTTAGGTTTTTTTATTTGGACTATGAGAAATATTAGTAATTCCACATATCATTTTCCATTTGAAGAATCTGAGCTTTGATTCTGTCACTTTCTTCCAATTGTCCTTCTGCATCATTTGGGATATATTCATCGATGATTCCGCTTCCGCCTCTTCCCATTCCGTTATCTGTTTTATAGATAATTGCTGAAAATCTTCTTGCATTAAGAACATCATCAAAAGTAATATCAGATGTAGAGTTCTTAGCATTGAAAATGTAGTTGCTAGACAAAACCTGTCTTGCATCCGGATAATAAATCCAGAAAAGATCGATTAAATCACTAGCTTCATTAAGGATGGAAGGATCTACTGGAGCTCCAGATTCCTGCATTTGTCTAGCTCTTTCCGCTTTCAAAATAGCAGAGTTAGGATCTTCACCCATCGCCGCAATTCCAAGAAGTCTATATCTTAATTGAGTATCTCTTTTATCGATATACCACATTCCCATCAACTTAAGTGCTTTAACTTTCTCGGTACTAGTTTCAGAAAAACCAACGTTGGCTTCAACATCACTTTTTTTGATTTTATACCAAGAACCGTCTAAGTTAACAAGCATTGTTCCAGGTTCGATAGTTGGTGCTTTAGTGGTCTTTTTAACAGTTTTTTTCTTTTTGCCTTTTCCAGTAGTGACAGTTTCTTCTGTAGCTTCTGGTTGTGCAGTTCCTGTATATTCCAAAACATCCGCAAGTCTTGTAGAATATTTCATAAACATCCCATCGACTTGTTTGTTGCCAGCACCTTTCAGAGAAGTAAAATATTTCAAAAGTCTTTGAGCTTCTGCATCTTCAATTTTATTAGCGTTCATTATTTCTGTGAAATAATCATCAACCATAGGAACAGACGTTGCGGCTGCGATACCTTCTGGAGTTAATCTACTTGTAAAATCATCACCAGAATAAACTTCTTTAATTTTACCTGAATTAACCGCGTCTAATAAAACCTGATAAAGGGATTTATTTTGAGAAACTAGACCATCAGCATTGTGATAGAAAGGCTGATTGATTTTATCATTCATATCAATAATTTCCCATACAACCATGCTTCTCAATATGTCTTTATCTTCGATAAAACCATATTTAAGAGGTGTAATACTATCTTTCTTAATCTCACGATCTTCTCTGAATGTCTGAGGAGAATTAGCATTCAGAATGCTATTTTGTCCAAAAGCCATTGTAGAGGAAAGACAAATTAAACTATATATAATCTTTTTCATAATAAGTATTGAAATAAAAAATCAATCAGATAAAAAACTTGTTTTAAAATTTATAGTACACTAATAACTACACCGCTGATATTAGGAAGTACTACACCGCTTAGTCCTTGAGCTGTTGCTTGAACATCAAAGATTGCGACGTTGTCACCAGGTCTTAACCCTTTAGTTAAAGATTCAACTGGTGCCAAAGAATTTCCGTTTACAGACATTACGGCTTTACCAGGTACTTTAACTTTAAAGCTTACGACATTAAATGAAACTGGGAAATCAAAATCTTTAAGCGTTGCAGTCAACGTTTGTTTCGAAATCATATTCGCAGGCATTACATCGTAACCTTTACCTCTAATTTCACCTCTTGGTGGAGGAATATTTTTAACTCTAAATTTGAATGGTTGAGAAATTGTCTTTCCACTAGGTGACTTTCCAGCAATTGTAAGAGTCACCTCATTACCTGCGCCAGGTGTAACATTCCACTTACCACTGCTTCCACTTACAGAAGCTCCAGCTGCTGATAAAGTAGTTGCACTAAGATCTGCTCCTAAGATTGAACCCGAAACTGGGTTAGAAAGTCCTCTATAAAGAACGTTCATTTTATCAGCTGCTAAAATTGCACCACTTTGTTCTTTAAGCGCTTCTGAGCCAGAAACCACATTTAAAGTGTGAGCATAAGGAAGTGTGTGAACTTTTCCATTTATATCAGTAAATGATATATTACCTTGGAATTTTTGTTCTCCAGTAGAACCTGTACTTGGTGTAATAATCCCTTGTCCATTAACCACTTTAGCTCCAGAAATAGCTAAACCAGGAACAGAACTAGCAAAAGTTCCAATTGCAACTTTAATTTGAGCCGGTTCTCCTTTCATTACAGAACTAGGACCAGAGACCAAAGCTTCATACTGATCAAATTTAATATCAGCATCTACTTTCTCTTGAAGCATTGTTGCTACAGCATCAGCTTGAAGATTTCTAGCCTCAGATTCAATTAATTCAAGATTAGATAATGCAGCAATTAAAGGTTGGTTATAAAATTTATATTGAAACCAATTTTTCCCACTTTTTGCACGCTTATCATCTTTTTGAAATTCAGCCCAAAGATTTTTATTTGCTCTATCAGCAACATCTTTTAATTGAGAATTGCTTGAAAAAGTAGAAACAATAAAGTTTCTTAAATCATCTACTTTTGCTTTTAAATCAGCCGCTTGAGATGAAGAATTTTTCTCATCACCGTCTTTGAAAAACAAAGTCGTCGCTGGCTCTGTATTATTAAGAGCGGTAAAACTTTCTTCAACAGGCAAATCTGAATTATATTCAGCCTGCTTACTCATCGTTCCTTTATAAGTCTCTATTAAACTTACTAAAGCATCTGTTTTACTAGATAAAGTTTCATATTGAGACTGGAGAGGTCCGTAAATCTCTGGAGAAGTTACAGCTTTAGCTTTAAGTGTAGTATAGAAAATTTTATTTTTTTCCTCTACAATTTTTTCTCTCGTATTAGTTAAAGAGTCGTTTGTATCTTTATATGATCTGATGATTTCCTGATCGATTTGCATTGCAAGCATTGCAATGAAAACCAAATACATCAGGTTAATCATCTTCTGACGTGGTGTCTGTTTACCTCCTGCCATTTTAAAATAATTTAAATGTTAAACAATAATTAAAATGATAGTGATTAAGACTTCATTGCGCTAAGCATACCACCATAAACTCTGTTAAGGTTATTTAGATTAGATGTTAAACCTTGTAATTCTTCGTTGAATTTCTCAGATTGAGCAGCAGATTTTTGAATATCTTCTACATATTTTTTGCTGAATTCTGATTGTTTTTGACCGTGCTCTAATTGAAGTGCATAAAGTGCGTTCATGCTTTCTAGGTGTGAAGCAGCAAGGTTCAATTGCTCATTATATTTGTGAGTAGAAGCAGAAACATCAACGGTTTGGTTGATTTGATCTACAGAAGAAGAAAACTTATCAATTCCACCTCTTAATCTTTCGAATAAACTTACATCTAGTTTAGCATCTGCTAACATTTGATCAAGTTTGCTAGATAGAGAAACTTCTAATTCTTTGTTTTCAACTTTAGCAATCACTTTTTTAGGCCGTCTTTCAGCAGATTCGTCTAGCAATTCAGGATATACATTTTCCCACGCATAATGTTCTTCTTTAGCTGGTGGATCGAATGCAAAGAATAAGAAGATAACAGCTTCCGTAATCAAACCCGCCGCAAGTGCAACGTTACCAGTAATAGGACCAACGTGCCAGTGCGTCATTTTGAATAGAGCACCTAAGATTACAATCGCAGCACCGAACGAATAAACAAAATTCGTTATTGATTCTTTTGTTTTAAACATTTTCAAAAATTTTAGTTAGTAATAGTTAGTTAATTATTTAGTTGTTCTTTTAAATTTCCCAGCTCCAGAAGGAATATCCTGAATCGTTCTGAATCCAATATAACTTCTAGCTGAGTCTTTTCTTTCCCAATCTCTGTAACCGGTCATCAATAGATAACCTACATCTTTCCAAGAACCACCTCTTACAGTTTTTTTAACCTCTCTGTAAGCTTGGTTAGATAGATAAGGATTTAGTGTAGAAGAAAACTCGTATGTAGAATTACTGTAAGGAGACTCTGTCCATTCAGAAACATTACCCGCCATATCGAATAATCCATATCCATTTTTAGGGAACTTTCTAACAGGAGCTGTATAAGTATAGTTTCCTTTCTTTTCGTCTTCTATATAACTACCTCTTTTAGGTTTGAAGTTTGCAAGGTAACAACCTCTATCATCTTGCAAGTAAGGACCTCCCCAAGGATAAGTAGCATTTTCAATACCTCCTTTTGCAGCATATTCCCATTCAGCTTCTGTAGGAAGGCGGAATCTCATGGCTTTTTGCTTTTTCTTTTTAAGACTATTGTTGTAATCTGTTTTTATTTTGGTTCTGAAATCACAAAAAGCTCTTGCTTGATCCCAAGTAACACCTACAACAGGATACTCTTTGTAAGCATTATGCCAAAAATACTGATCAAACAATGGCTCGTTATAAGCATAGTTAAAATCTTTTACCCAAACTGTAGTATCAGGATAGATTGCAATACTTTCTTTTTTAAGATAATTTGCGCTTCTGTCTTTATCTTTTACAGCAGACATAACATCTTCCCATTGATAATTATATTTGATTTTTGACCAATCTATAATTCTTTCGTTATTGATTCTTTTTTCTTTAGGTAAATACATAGACTCCAAAACTTCTGCATATTTTTCGTCGGGATAAGCAGATGTATTATATTGAAGTGGCACTTTCCAATCTAGTTTTTTTGATTCGTCATAACCGCCATCTCCATCTCTGCCTCCTTGTGATTCCAAATACGATTGGTAAGGTGTAGCTTCTTCTCCTGTTTTTTTACTTGCGTATGCAAAATCTCCAATAGAACCACCGTTACCGCCTTCTTCTCCACCACCTTCGCCAGCAGCTTCTGCCAATAAACCTCTTGCTATTGAATCTCTAACAGCATTAATAAACACTCTATATTCAGCATTCGTAATTTCTGTTTCATCCATAAAAAAGGAAGATACTGTAACTGTTTTTGGCATTGCTTTTTCTGGCGTAGCTGAAAAATCTTGATCAGCCATCCCCATCACAAAAGATCCACCAGGAATAGAAACCATCCCATATGGTCTATCTGCAATAAACGATTTAGAAGATCCTCTTGGAACAAGCTCACCCTTAAGACCGGGTTTACCAGCACTTCCCTTGCTCCCTTTGGAACAAGAAACAATAACCGATGTTGACAATAATATTAGTAATATCCTTTTCATCCTATTTTAAAGAAATTAAGCGGTAAATATATAATTTTTTTTATGAATAATTATCAATTTTTATTCAAAACGTAATTTGTTAAAGAATATTTCATAAACTATGAAATTATTCTACAGTTACTGATTTTGCAAGGTTTCTAGGCTGATCTACATTAGCTCCTCTTTCAACTGCAATATAGTATGAAAGGAGTTGTAAAGGTATTGAAGCCAAAATTGGAGAGAAGCATTCTGAAGTCTCAGGAATCTCTATTATGTAGTCTGCCATTGCAGCAACTTGAACATCACCTTTATTAATAACAGCAATTACAATTCCTTTTCTAGCCTTGATCTCTTGAACATTACTTACAATCTTATCATAATGTCCAATCTTTGGTGCAATGATAACGATTGGCATTTTCTCATCAATCAAAGCAATTGGACCATGCTTCATCTCAGCTGCAGGATAACCCTCTGCGTGGATATATGAAATCTCTTTTAACTTAAGCGCTCCTTCTAATGCTGCAGGATAGTTATAACCTCTTCCCAAGTATAAAAAGTTAGTCGCATCTACAAAATTCTTCGCAATTTCTTTTACTGTATTATCAACAGAATTCAAAACATCTTCTACTTTTTTAGGAATAGCTTCTAATTCT
Source organism: Epilithonimonas sp. (assembly GCF_032055105.1). GTDB lineage: Bacteria > Bacteroidota > Bacteroidia > Flavobacteriales > Weeksellaceae > Epilithonimonas. Next base: position 182,229 of record NZ_DAMBRK010000006.1, on the reverse strand, counting down.
GTAATTAACCTCATAAAGTCGGCTTTACCCAAATTACCATTATGATTTCCTAATTTGATAGCGATAAGAGATAAAATTGTAAGTTGAGCTGTAAATGCCTTTGTAGAAGCAACACCAATTTCTGGACCTGCATGTGTATATGCTCCAGCATCTGTATATCTTGCAATCGAAGAATCTACAACGTTACAAATTCCAAATACAAAAGCACCTTTTTCTTTAGCTAATTTGATAGCAGCCATTGTATCCGCAGTTTCTCCAGACTGAGAAATTGCGATTACAACATCTTTAGAATTAACAATTGGATTCCTGTATCTAAATTCTGACGCATATTCTACCTCTACTGGTACTCTAGCAAATTCTTCAATTAGATACTCTCCAATCAATCCTGCATGCCATGAGGTACCACAAGCAATAATTATTATTCTTTCTGCATTGGTTAATCTTTCCAAATGATCCCAAATACCAGCCATTTTTATAATACCTTCATCTACAAGTAATCGACCTCTCATTGTGTCTAAAATAGATTTTGGTTGTTCGAATATTTCTTTTAACATAAAATGTTCATAACCTCCTTTTTCTATCTGCTCAAGATTAAGTCTTAATTCTTGTATTGCTGGTTCTATTTTAGCGTTTTCTTTAATTGTTCTGATGTCAATACCAGATTCGAGAGAAATAGTAGCCATATGTCCTTCTTCAAGATACGCGGCTTCTTTTGTAAATTCTACAAATGGAGAAGCATCAGATGCGACAAAATACTCATTATCACCAATACCAATTGCAAGCGGAGAACCTAATCTAGCAACTACTAATTGTCCTGGAAAATCATCATGCATAACAGAAACTGCATAAGCTCCATAAACCTCATTCAAAGCATAACGAACCGCTTCTGGAAATGCCAAGGTTGGTTCTTTATCCATAAAATACTGAATAAGATTTACCAATACCTCTGTATCTGTCTCTGATTTGAATTCAAAATCTTTATTGATAAGCATTGTTTTTATCGTATCATAATTTTCTATGATACCATTGTGAACCAATGCTATTTTCCCATTATTGGATAGATGTGGATGAGAATTGTTATCGCTTGGAACACCATGTGTAGCCCATCTCGTATGTCCCATCCCTAGTTTGGAAGTACCCTTTAATACTTTTGAGATAGCTACAAGATCATCTACTTTTCCTTTAGTTTTTTTAACTTCTAATTCACCATTTTCGGTTTCTAGAACAACGCCAGCACTATCGTAACCGCGGTATTCTAAACGACGTAATCCATTGATAACAATATCATAAGCATCACGAAAACCTGTATATCCTACGATTCCACACATATTATTAAAAGTTTTTTATTTTTTTGTATAAATTAATCTTAGTTGAGCTTCTTTGCTAGATTTTGCGTCAATTTGCTTACCTACATTTTGAGCATCAACAGTACCTTTTAGTACTACACGATAAGGGTTATAAGCTCTAGTATTATAATATTGTCCTAGCAAAACTCCAGTAGTTGTATCGGTTAAATAACTTCCAAGATTGATAATATAATCCCTATCAGTAGTGTTAGGATTGTAAGTATCATCTTCGATTATTGTTTTAAGAGAAGCCGTGATTCCAATATCATAATAAGCATCTTCTGTTGACAGATTAGCAGTTTTCAATAAAGAATATCCCGCACTAGACAAACTGGTCATATCTGGAAGAAAGCCTTTCAAAACTCTATTTTTCACCAACATATTGGAAGGTTTCTTATACTTATTATTCCAAGTAGCAGCGTCATTGTAAAGTCGTATCTTGGCAGAAACAATGCCTATCTTTTCATTTTTATACTTGTTCTTCAACGCTATAATTGTTGCTGCAGGAATTCTAATCCCAGCACTAGATCCACCCATTCCTTGCAAATACAATTCTTTAGCATAATTATTAGTTGAAACAACTAAATTTTTCCCTGATTCTATTTTATTAAAATCAGCAATCTTGATGGCATTATTTCTAGCGGTAATATAAGATTGATTTGTTCTATTGTATGTTATACTACTTAAATGAACATTGGACGAACCTAAATTCAATTCTGTTTCTGCCTTAGTACGGGTAACAGTTCCATCTGTTGCAGTCACATCGTTTTTATAATAAATGGTAATTGCGGCATCATTAGGAGCCATTGAAAATAAATAACCGTCATTCTCAGAAACAGAAATACTTAGACCTTTGAAATATCTAATAAAAGATGCAGCGTCTTTTAGAACCTGATCTCCTTTTTTAGCAATAATTTTATTTTGGAAGAATAAACTATCCAACTTCATTCTAAAAGAAACATCTTTATTTAGCAACTCAGTAGCATCACTATCCTTTGTTACAACTACAGAATTAACAGTCCCGTCAAAAACTTTCGAGCCTAATTCCGCACCCAAAGCAACTGCTTTTTTAGAAGTAAGTGAGTCTGATGTACTTCCCAGGAAATCACTCACTTCATTTACTTTAATAGTAAACTTAGTTTTTTCTCCTCCTAATTTATATTTCCCATACTTACTTACAGGATAAGTCGTTACTACTTTTTTTGCAGCAACCGCTCCATCTGGATAGATATAATCTTCATTAGTTGTAGTGGTAATAGAATCTGAAGCTGTTTCATATCTTGGCTTCAATGTCAAAACAACAGAATCAATAACTGGATTAGTTCCAAAATCGGGATCGTATGTATTCAATCTAACTTGAGTAATGTAAGATGCTTTTTGCATACCAAATACATCTTCAGTAAAAGCACCAATTCTAACACTATCCAATTTCGAAGCATCTGCGCGAACAACATCGTCATTATCAATATTATATGCTATAAGACTATATGCTTCATCGTAACCATCTGCTCCATTGGCATCTACCAACTGTGATCCCAAATTATCCAAATCTCCTTCACAAGAGTTTAAAACAACAATTCCCATTACGAATAATGGGATCACCTTCATAAAAGTTTTTATTTTTATCATTATAAAAAAATAGTATTAATAAACTGTTGCTATAGAATCAGCATTCAAGAAATCCAATTTTTCAACTTCTGCTTTTCCATAAGCTTCTTCAAGTTTCTCTTCTAGGAATTCATTTCCTTTTACAATCACATCTACATAGTTCATGCTATCATTTACAAAACTCAAAAAGCTAGGATTATCTAACGATTGTAAATCAGAAATATTATCAAAAGCCAAGACATCTTTTGTATTACTGTTTAATTCTATATCATCTTCGTTATAAACAGAAAGAACAATCTTGGTATCATTGAAATAAGTATCGTCTTTGTAATAAGTCTTCAAATAAATAGGAATCAAAGACGCCATCCACCCATTCAAATGAATCACATCAGGAACCCAGTTAAGTTTTTTAATAGTCTCGATAACACCTCTGGCAAAGAAAATAGCTCTCTCGTTGTTATCTTCAAAAGGTTTCCCTTCGTCATCAAAATAAAACTGCTTTCTTTTGAAATATTCTTCGTTATCAATAAAATAAACTTGCAGACGCTCTCCTGGCAAAGAAGCAACTTTGATAATCAAAGGCTGATCTAGGTCATTAATGATAATGTTCATCCCAGAAAGTCTGATTACCTCGTGAAGTTGGAATTTCCTCTCGCTTATTTGTCCGAATCTAGGCATAAAAACCCTCACATCGTTACCACTCCCGTGCATCTTAAGAGCCATTTTGTGTACCATACTTCCCATATTAGTATCTTCTTGATAAGGGAACATCTCTGTAGTAACGTATAAAATCTTTTGATTAGGCATAAAATTTACTTTAGATGAAGTATAAAATCTTCATTTTGCAAAATTACAAAAAATTAAATCAAAACATTTATTTTCATTAATATTAATACTCTTATTTAAAATACTCTACCTATCAACTAGTTAACAGATTAAAAAATGTTAATTTCAGAAAATAATCATAATTAAATTGTTGATTCGATTTTATAAAATTAAATTCAAATAATAAGACAAGGTTATTTTGCTAAGGTTTGATCTAATTTTAATATCCCAACCTTATCTCAGAACTTCCAAAAACAATTACCTTTGACCTATTAAAACAATAAAACAATGGAAGTATTCTACGACAAAAAAACTTTTTCCGAATACATAAAAACACAAAAAGAGAAAAACAAAACAATTGGATTCGCCCCAACAATGGGAGCCTTACACGCTGGACACATTTCACTTTACAAAGAAGCCAGACAAAAAAATGATATAGTTATTTCTTCAATCTTTGTCAACCCAACACAATTCAACAATCCTGAAGATCTAGAAAAGTACCCTAGAACCATTGATGTTGATATAAAAAAACTAGAGAATTCTAATCTTGTAAATGCCGTATACATCCCAAGAGTTGAAGACATCTACCCTGATGGAATGGAAAGAAAACATTACAATTTTGGAGGGATTGAAAATGAAATGGAAGGCGCAGCAAGACCAGGTCACTTTGACGGCGTTGGTACAGTTGTAGAAGAATTATTCCGACAAGTACAACCAGACAATGCTTATTTTGGAGAAAAAGATTTTCAACAACTGAAGATTATTGAAAAATTGGTAAAAGTTTTAGAACTTGACATTCACATTCATGGTGTGAAAATCCATAGAGAAGAGAACGGATTAGCAATGAGCTCTCGCAACATGCGTCTTTCTGAAATTGAAAAAGAAACCTCTTCTATTATATATAAGACTTTGAAGCAAGTTAATGACTGGACAAAAACCTTAAATATTTCTGATATTAAAGAAAAAGTTGAAAACATCTTCAACCAAGGAGAAATGGATTTAGAATACTTTATGATTGCAGACGAGGAAACCTTGAAAGAAGTAAATTCTATTTCCAACGACAAAAACTACCGCGCTTTCATCGTTGTGAACGTTGGAAACGTAAGATTGATTGACAATCTTCACCTCGATTAAGCCGAGGATTTGGACAAAAAAAGAAGCTTCTTTTACAAGAAGCTTCTACACCAAATCACAAAATATTAATATGAAAAAAATTTACTTGCGTAAATTGTGACCTGGCTGGGATTCGAACCCAGGACCCATACATTAAAAGTGTATTGCTCTACCAGCTGAGCTACCAGGTCGGCCACTTTAATTAATAACTTAGATTATTTAATTAAAATAATATTTTTCTTTGCAGTGCCTGCGACTGGACTCGAACCAGCACATCCTTAGGAAACCACCCCCTCAAGATGGCGTGTCTACCAATTTCACCACGCAGGCAAAAAAAACCGTATCCTTACGGACTTTTTGCAAGTGACCTGGCTGGGATTCGAACCCAGGACCCATACATTAAAAGTGTATTGCTCTACCAGCTGAGCTACCAGGTCGGCCACTTCTTAAACTTAGCAACGTATGTTGTTCCGTTTAGAGTGGTGCAAAGATAGGGCTATTTTTTAAATCTCAAAATTTTTTTCGAACTTTGTTTAAAATAAAAATATGATCATTTCTCTATTAGGCTACATGGGTAGTGGTAAATCTCACATTTCCAAAAACTTGAGCCAAAAAATAAATTTTAAATTAATTGACCTCGATCAGAAAATTTCTGAGGAGCATCAGCAAACTATTGCAGAAATCTTCCAAAACAAGGGAGAAATCTTCTTTCGAAAGGAGGAAAAAAGAATTTTAGAAGAAATTTTAAATTCAAAAGAGGATATAATTTTGAGTCTTGGAGGAGGAACTCCTGTTTATTACAACAATATGGATATTATCAATGAAAAATCAAAAAGTGTGTTTTTGAGAGGCTCTGTAAAAACACTTACAGAACGTGTACTCTTGCAAAAACACACCAGACCGTTGATTTCGAAGTTAGAAGACTCTGATGTTCCTGAGTTTATCGCAAAACATCTTTTTGAAAGGAATACTTTTTATTCCAAAGCTCATTTAACAGTGGATACAGATTCTAAAGAACCCAACAATATCTCCGACGAGATTATAAAAGCCTTAAAAATTTAGTCTTCTTCCTTCTCTTCTTTGAAAAAAGTATCCCAATCTTCATTATCCATATCATCGGAAGAGCCATCATCCACATAGCCATCCATATCTCGCCTATCTTTTTTGGTGGGTCTTCCGATGCCTTTTTGTCTGTAATAATCCTGAGATGCTTTTCTCATGTTTAGGATTTCGTATTGATCCTTTTCAGTCATATCAATTACATACATGGCCACAAGCTTGGCTCCTACTCTACTTTTTGGGATATCTATAACTTTGATTTTGTAATCTATTTGATTCTTTCTGATTTTTATAACATCTCCTGCTTTTATTTCTTTTGAAGATTTTACAACATTCTCTCCAATGCTAACTCTATTTTTTTTGATCTCTTCTGTAGCAATGGTTCTTGTTTTATAAAATCTTACACTCCACAAAAATTTATCTATTCTCATAATTTTTTATACTTTTGTCACGTTAAATTAATCGCAATTTAAGATTAAATAAAAAAATGAAGAAAATACTTTTAGGAATTGCTCTTTCTGTCGTTGCATTACAGAGTTGTAAAAAAGATGATGACGAAGTAGATACAACTGTAGTCTTGACTGTAGATGAACAAAAAACCTACGACGATGAGGCCGCGAAAGATTTCATGACTAAAAACTACATCAATAGCAAAGGTGTAATTACAGCGTTTGACAGTACAACCGATACTGATGATAATGAAAAAAAGCTGATTGATTATGATTATGTAACCTTACCTTCTGGTGTTATTTATATCAAAAGAGAAGATTCTTTACAACCCAATCCAGGAAAACAGATCGGAACCAAAGATGTAGTTAGCTTATTTCAGGTTGTAAAAAGCTACGTATCCGCAAAAGTAGATGACAAAATAGTATTTGGTAGCGAATCTACATTTGCTAGCTCTGTAGCATCAGGAAATGTAATAACAGACCCTGCCTATTACTATGTAAAACAATCTGTGATTGATGCATACAATACAGCCAATAGCACAACTATTGGAAGAAGTTTTTATGAGATAGAAGGATTCCAGGAAGGTTTAAAATATTTCAAATCTTTTGACCTTGACGACTCAGCTAATTACAATATGCAAGGCATCATCATTGTACCTTCCAGAGCTGCGTTTGCTAGAGACAATAACTTTTATGGAACTAGTTACAATAATAGAAGTTTTGTATTCAACTTCCAGATTTATAATACTAGAGAAAGATTGTCTACTGAAGATTAATTTAAATATTTTCTATAAATATAAAAAACCGCAAATCAGATTTGCGGTTTTTTATTTAAAGCTATTTCACTTTTTAAATTTTAGCTAGAAAATCCTCAAACTGATTCTCTTTTATAGAAACACATCCTTCTTCCAAGATTTTATCTAAGATAATATCTTCTATTTGATTAACAGATTTTTCATCGAATGGTTTTGAAACTCTTACATAGTTTTCTGTAAAACCATACATCATTCCGTTTTTGTTTTCATGCTCCCAAAGAACTGGAAGTTTTTTTCCTAATTGAGTTCTGTAGAATTCCATTTTCTTTTTCTCGGAAAGGATTCTCAACATTTTGTTTCTTTTCTTTCTTTCAGAGATTGGAACTGCACCCTCCATTTCTGCAGCTTCAGTATTTTCTCTTTCAGAATAAGTAAAAACGTGAAGATAACTGATTGGCAAATCATTCAGGAAGTTATAGGTTTCCATAAACAATTCTTCTGTCTCTCCAGGAAATCCAACAATCACATCTACACCAATTGCTGCGTCTGGCATTACTTCTCGGATTTTATTAACTCGATTGTAATATAATTTGGTTAAGTAACGGCGTTTCATTTTTTTCAACAATTCGTCACTTCCAGATTGAAGCGGAATATGAAAATGCGGAACAAAACTTCTGCTTTTAGAAACCAATTCAATGCTTTCATCTTTTAGAAGATTAGGTTCGATGGAAGAAATTCTAATTCTTTCGATTCCTTCTACTTTATCTAATTCTGAAATCAAATCCAGAAAAGTATGTTCGTGTTTTTTATTTCCAAATTCACCTTTTCCGTAATCACCGATGTTAACACCAGTCAAAACGATTTCTTTAATATCTCTTCCTGCAATTTCTTTAGCATTCGCAACAACATTATCGATGGTATCGGAACGAGAAATTCCTCTTGCTAAAGGGATCGTACAATAAGTACATTTATAGTCACAGCCGTCCTGAACTTTCAAAAAAGCTCTGGTTCTGTCACCAATAGAATATGAACCAACAAAGAAATCAGCTTCATCAATCTCACAAGAATGAATCTGAGCATAACTTTCTGACTTCTCCAAATCATCAAGATAACTCAGAATATTAAATTTTTCCTTTGCTCCTAAAACCAAATCAACACCTTCAATTCCGGAAATTTCTTCTGGTTTCAACTGTGCATAACAGCCAATGATGGCGACCAAACCTTCTGGATTTGCCTTCACTGCACGTTTGACGTGAAGTTTACATTCTTTATCTGCGTTTTCTGTCACAGAACAAGTATTGATAATATAAACTTTTGCAGGTTCATCAAAATTAACTTTCTGATAACCCGCATCTGTTAAAGTTCGTGCAATAGTAGAAGTTTCTGCAAAATTGAGTTTGCAGCCAAGTGTATGAAAAGCAACGGTTTTCGGTTGTGAATTGACATCTGACATAAGTTTGCAAAGTTATTAATAAAATCCAACTTATTCCAAATGAAGACTTTTTCTGAATTTAGAATTAATAAAACAAAAAATCCGGCTGTAAAAACCGGATTCTATTATTTATTGGGATAATTAATCTTTTGATTTTGGAACCTCAACTGCCAATTCATAAACTTTGGTATGTTTTAGATATTTTGAACGTTCTCTGGAAGTTACACTTTCCACTTCTCCTTTGTATAAAACAATTACAGCATCTTCTTTAATTTGCCAATCTGCATCGGAAAAGTATTTTTCATCCGGACTTTTTTCTGTGATTTCTGTTTGTCTTTCTTTCAATTTATCAGCAATTTCCTGAAAACCTTCATCCGAAGAATGGATAATTTTATAATCTGGTCCAGCAAACGCTTTATAATATTTGTTTTCATTGATAAGATTTTGTGAATCATCCTCAACCGGATTATCATTCCCATCCAGAAAACCTACTTCAACCAGCTTCCCATTTCTTTCTTCGGCAAACTTCCTTGCTTCTCCTACAGAATTGAATCCTGTGTAGACAATACTATTATCATATTCGTATTTAGTAAGTCTTTCTACTATATTCTCGTTATCCATAATTTATATTTTTATATTGAAATACAATTTGTCTGCCATCAAGGTTTTAAATATCTAATCAATGATGTCTTACACCTTTCTGATGATAATTCACCTCTTTTGGAATTGTCTGATTGATTTTCAAATTACCTTGATTAAACTGTGTGTCAATATGATGATTCGCTTGAGACAAAATCTCTGGTGTGTCGAAATGGAGTTGTTTTCCATTTTTGAAAATCTCGCCTTGAGAATTTCTATACATTTCGTTTTCCTTATAAGAATTTCCGTCTGGAGCTGTAAAAGATTTTCCCTTATTTCTTTTATTTCTGATAATTTGACTTGCTAAAATTAAGCTTCCTCCTGCAAGAAACCCTAAAGCTACTTTTATACTATTTTTCATATTCTTTTATTTTATTAGAATTGAAAAACAAAATTTTTGCCAAACGATTTTTATCCAAATTTTAAGAAAATCCAATATCAGAATTTGACTTTAAACAAATAATTGAATCCAAAAGACAAGTTTCAATTTCGTTGAGTAAGTACTTTTCATACTTTTTATCAAATTGATTATCAATCAATAAAAATTAAGATAATTGAAAAGACTTTGTAATTCATTAATCGAATCAATTCTTAACCAATATTGAATTTTATTAATAAATTTTTAAAAATGGTTAAACTTCGTTAAAAGTGTAACACTAAGTTTTTAGTTCATACTAATTTAGCATTAAATTTGTGTAACAAAAATCTCAGAATAAAGAAATGAATATCAAAATGAAGAATACATTAAAAAAACTAATGCCTTTTGCATTGACTGGAGTTATCTCTGGTGCAACGGTTTTCGGAGCTAGTCAATATTTCAGCAACGAAAATAATGGAGAAGATTTCTCATACTTTACAACAGCTTCTAAAAAGTCATCTTTTGTAGGAATGAATTCTGCAATGGGAGACGATTTTGTAAAAGCTTCAAAAACTACAGTTCCTGCAGTTGTAACAATTAAAAATTATCAAGATCGTGCATCTTCTCAAAGAATACCTGACAACGATATGTTCGATTTTTTCTTCGGACCAGGCAACAGTCCTTTTGGTGGTGGAAATCAGCAAAGACAACAACAGCAGACACCTAAAAATATGCCTTCTGGATTAGGTTCAGGAGTTATTATTTCGCCAGACGGTTATATTATTTCAAATAATCACGTTGTAGCTGGTGCTAATAAATTGGAAGTGGTGTTGAGCAATAAAAAATCTTACATCGCAACTCTAATTGGAACTGACCCAAACACAGATATCTCTCTTCTTAAAATTGAAGAAAAAGGTTTGCCTTACCTCAACTTTGCTAACTCGGATATGGTAGAAGTTGGACAATGGGTTTTGGCTGTAGGAAATCCGCTTGGACTTAACTCTACTGTAACTGCGGGAATCGTTTCTGCAAAAGGAAGAAGTATTGATATCCTTAGCCAGCAATCCAGAACACCAATTGAAAGTTTTATCCAAACAGATGCGGCCATCAACCCTGGAAACAGTGGTGGTGCGTTGGTGAATGTAAATGGAGATTTGATTGGAATTAATACTGCTATTCAATCTAAAACTGGATATTATGAAGGTTATGGATTTGCGGTTCCTTCTAACTTAGCAAGAAAAATTGTTGAGGATATCAAGAAATTTGGTTTGGTACAGAGAGGTTTCCTTGGAATTGGAAGTTTAGATTTGTCTAATGATATGCAGGTTGCGGCTTACAATCAGAAAAACAAAGCTAATCTAAAAGTTGGTAACGGAGTTTACGTCACAGAAACTACAGCGAAAAGTGGTGCTGAAGATGCAGGAATCAAACAAGGTGATATCGTAACAAAAATTGATAATACTGACATTGGAAGTTTTGCTGACCTTTCTTTTGCTATTGGAAGCAGAAGACCTGGTGACAAAGTAACTGTAACTTACACAAGAAATGGAAAACCAAACACCGTGACTGTTACGTTGAAAGACCAAAAAGGTGGAACTTCTTCCAGAAGCAAAGATGACCTAACTGTGACGGAAAAAATCGGTTCTGAGTTTGAACCTCTTAGCGAAAGAGTGAAAACTGACTACGGATTGGAAAGTGGTGTTTTGGCCAAAAATGTGACTGAAGGTGGCGAAATGGACAAAATTGGTGTAGTTGACAACTACATCGTAATGGAAATCAATGGAAAACCAGTCAATTCTCAAAAAGATGTTGAGAAAATCTTGAACGGTTTCAAAGGAAATGTACAAGTAAAATATGTAGATGCTTACGGAAGAATCACTACAAGAGGTTTCAAATTACAATAAAATTAGACCTTAGATATTAGACTCTAGATTTTAGACTAATTCTAAAATTATAAATTTTGAGAGCCATTCTTTACGGATGGCTTTCTTTTTTGGGTAAATTTGCGGTTCGAAAATCAAAATGAAACTTTTTAACTCTTATATCAACACTTTTAAGGGACTTTCCAGAGAAGCCTGGATGCTGTCCATTGTAATGCTCATCAATCGTTCTGGTTCTATGGTATTGCCGTTTTTGGGCGTTTATATGACAGACCATTTGAAGTTTTCTTTAGAAAATGCAGGAATTGTTTTAAGTTTTTACGGAATTGGTTCGGTTCTCGGTTCTTGGTTAGGTGGCTATTTGACAGATAAATTCGGGGAATATTATATTCAAAGTTGGAGTTTGTTTCTCAGTGCGCCGATATTTCTAATAATACCATTTTTCCCGAGTGTGGAGATGATGGCTGTTTTGATTTTTCTTCAAAGTACAATAAGTGATACTTTCCGACCAGCGAATTCTGTAGCGATTACAAAATATGCAAGACCGGAAAATCTAACGAAAGCTTTTTCCCTTAACCGAATGGCTGTCAATCTTGGATTCTCTATTGGTCCTGCTTTGGGTGGCGTTTTATCAGGAATCTCTTATAATTTTCTATTCGTTTTCAATTTCACAGGTGCTTTGATTGCCGGAATCATTTATGTATTCTTTTTCAGAAAAAGAAACAAAATCTTCCGTGAGAAAAAGAAATCAGAAACTTTTGAAGTTGTAAAGAAAACAGGAAAATCACCATACAAAGATTATCCTTTTCTAGTTTTCAGCTTTTTATGTACCATTTTTGCAATCTGCTTTTTTCAGTTTTTCAACACAATTCCTTTGTTTTATAAAGATGTTGCTAAGTTGAATCAAAGTACAATTGGTTTTATTTTAGGTTACAGCGGATTTATCATTGTATTATTAGAAATGCCTTTGGTAAGTATTGCAGAAAGAACGTTGAAAGTTCCTCAGATTTTATTTTTAGGAGCTGTACTGGCTGGATTATCGTACCTGATGTTGATATTTGGAAGTAATATTTCTTGGCTGATTTTATCAATGACGATTCTTTGTATTGCGGAGATTTGGGCGCTACCATTTATGTCAACTGTGACGGCACTTAGGTCAGAAAATGGAAACAAAGGAGCCTATATGGGAGTTAACGGCATTGCGTATTCCTTTTCATTCATTATTACACCGTTTCTGGGCACTTATATAGTGAGTCGATTTGGATTCGATAGTTTGTGGATTGGTTCTTTTGCTGTCCTCACAATCACATCATTTTTGCTTTTTGTTGTCGTTAAAAAAATGATAAAATAAAAGCCTTCTCAATTACGAAAAGGCTCTTACTTTATTTTAGCAAAATCCGTTATTTATTTTTAACAAACTCTACATAAACCGCAACATCCACATCTTTTGCAACACCAGCTCCTGTTGGATCGTAGCTTACGTTGTAGTCTAATCTATTAATTTTAAAAGTCGTTTGGAAACCAAGTTTTTCATTCCCTTGTTGATCTTTGGTTTGTCCTCCGTAAACAGCCGTTACAGTTACTGGTTTTGTTACATCTTTTATTGTAAGTTTACCAGTCAGTTGATAAGTATTCCCTTTTAATTTTTTGATAGATTTACTTTCAAATTTCATAGTAGGAAATTTTTCTACATCAAAGAAATCTGCACTTTTCAAATGGTTATCACGCATCTCAACACCTGTATTTACAGAAGCTGTGTTAACTGCAAAATCAAATTTAGCATTGGTCAAATCCTCAGCTTTTGTCACAACATTTCCTTCAAATTTATCGAAACGTCCTTGTACAAAACTGATTCCCATATGTTTGATGTTAAAATTAAATGAAGAGTGCATTGGATCTATACTCCAAGTGGTTTGCGAAAATCCTAAAATACTGATAGTTGCAAACAAAAATGATAAGAATAACTTTTTCATAATGATTTTTTTTTAATTATTGATGGTACAAAGGTATAATCATAAAAGTTTTAATTGATTGATGTAAGTTAATAAAAGCTTTGTTCATAAAAAAAACTATTTTTGCTCCATTCAATTTTGAACAATGAACTCGGGAACTATTCTACTTTTATTCGTTTTTGCCTATTTTATCGGGCTTTTGGTCATCTCTTATTTTACAAGCCGCAACTCAGACAACCAGTCTTTTTTTATTGGGAATAAGAAAAGCAAATGGTGGTTGGTAGCGTTTGGGATGATTGGAACATCACTTTCTGGCGTAACTTTTATCTCGGTTCCGGGAACGGTTGGAAAATTTTTAGGAGGCGAAAATCCTTTTGGCGGTTTCGAATATTATATGATGGTAATTGGGTTTTTCATCGGTTACTTCATCGTGGCTGGTATCTTGCTTCCGCTTTATTATAAAATGAATTTGACCTCGATTTATACTTATCTGGGGAAACGTTTCAATGTTGAAGCGCATAAAATCGGTTCTGTATTTTTCATTATTTCGAGAGCTATTGGTGCAACTGCAAGATTATATCTGGTGGTGAATATTCTTCAGATTTTCCTTTTGGAAGCACTTGGTGTTCCGTTTTGGGTAACGGCTTTTGTGTTGCTTTTGATGATTTTACTTTACACATTTGAAGGTGGTGTAAAAACGATTGTGATTACGGATACTTTGCAAACGTCGTTTATGATTATCAGTTTGATTGCCTGCATTGTTTATATTTTATCGAATCTTAATCTGTCTTTTGGGGAAGCGTTCTCTATTCTGGAACAGAAGCAATACACGCATTTTATCAATACGGATGTGAATTCTAAAACATTTTTCCTGAAAACGATTCTGGGCGGGATGTTCATCACAATTGCAATGACGGGTCTTGACCAAGAAATGATGCAAAAAAACATTTCGGTTGACAACCTACAAAATTCGAAAAAGAATATGCTGACTTTTGCAGGGACTTTGCTTTTTGTAAATCTGGCGTTCTTGTTTTTAGGCGGTCTGCTTTATCTTTTTGCGATGCAACACGGCGCAGATTACGGACAAATCTCAACTATGGTGGACGGAAAAGAAGTGATTACGAATACTTTTGGATTCAAAGATTCTGCAGGTCAAATCAAAAATATAATGGGCGACGATTTGTTCCCTGCTCTATCGCTACAAGGTCATTTTCCAATGGCGCTTTCTGTGATTTTCATTATTGGTTTGATTTCCGCTCTGTTTCCTTCTGCTGATGGTGCTTTGACGGCGGTTACGAGTTCTTATTGTGTGGACTTATTAAACCTGAACGAAGACCAACAAAAAACAGAGAAACAAAAGAAACATCTGAGAATGAAAGTTCATTTGACTTTCACTGTGATTTTCTTTGCCTTGATAATGGTTTTCAAAGCAATTAATGATAAATCGATTGTTTATCTAATCATGGAAATTGCGGGTTATACTTATGGTCCATTGTTGGGATTATTTGCTTTCGGAATCTTGACAAAATATCAAATCACGAAGAAATATTCCATCTTGGCAGTGACGATTTTGGCGCCTGTTGTGACTTATTTGATTAATTATCTGGTAACGAATAACACAGATTACAGAATTGGTGTAGAACTGATTATCCTGAATGGATTTTTGACTTTTGTTGGGTTGTGGCTGGTGAAAGCTGGTAAGGTTGAACTTAAAAACATTTAATTAAAATGAAAATAAAACTTCTAATTACAATTTGTTTTGTCTTTACGTTAAATTTATTAAAGTCTCAAGAACAAAATCTTTATAACAACCCTTCTATTGGTTGGAGTATTAATTTACCTAAAGATTTTACAAATAAAAGTAAAGGACCTGTTCAAATCGTAGAAACAAAAAATAAAACAGAAGTAAAAAAAGAAGCTAACAAAAACTCATCCGAAACATCTGAAAGTATTACATTTCAAGGAAAAAATAAAACGTTTCTATTTTCAACTTTAGAAAAATATAAATCTGAATTAAAGTATTCTGATTTTGTTAAAAGACAAACGGATGATTTAGTGGAAGGTTTAAAGAAACAAATGCCCAAAGCAAAATTCGAAATAACTTCAACACAAGAAATTATTGATAGTCTAAATTTCTACAGAAATGAGATAAAAATTGATTTAGGAAACAATATTTTTCAAAATTTTCTCATATACAATTCTCTAATTAATGATTTCAATTCAAATTTTTTAATTGTCTATTTAAATCCAAGTAAAGAATCTCAAGAATTGATTAAAGCCTTTAAAGAATCAAAATTTTCAAAAAAATAGTTCATTGAAAACCCACACAACCAATTACACCAATACTTTGATAGAAATCGCGGAAGATTCTCCGGTTTTGGCATCGGTGATTCCGGTTGTGAAAAATGATAAAAAAACGATTGCCAATTATCAATACGAGAAACTTTCCAAACATCCACTGAAATATACTTCCGACGAATTGCTTTTCGAAATTTTTGCGGAACGAAATGATATTTCGTCTTCAGAATTGGAAGAAGAGAAACAGAATTATTTTTCAAAAGGTCAAGCTTGTCTACGAACGTCGCCTTTAGCCAAGAAAAATGGATTTGGGATTTTTCATAATCAGGATTCGAAAGTTAAATTAATTCCTGCTGAGTCGGAGGAATATCAACAGTTGTTGAAGGATGATTCTGTGAAGAAAGTTAAGGCGATGAAGTCTAAGAAATGATTTGTTTAAAGAGCTTCCCTTCGTCAAGCTCAGGATAAACTTCACCTCAGCCTGACAGTGTGCATTTTATTGGTTATTCGAAACAAGTTCAGTCTTCATAAGAAAAGTCTTCGACTCCGCTCAGACTGACATTGCGTAAAGGCTTCGAGAGCCTCAGCCTGACAACGTATAAAGCTCAGACTGAAATTTATTAGCTTTTATCACTCCAAATTAATTATGATTATTTTGAATCTAATTTTATTAAATTTGTAATTACATCATCAGAATTTAATATTGAATTATGGAAAGCATCACTATTTACCCAAAAAATGAGAAGCAAAAATCTTTGCTCAAATCTTTGTTAGAAGAATTAAAAGTTCGTTTTGAAGTGGCAGAAATAGAAAATCCATTACTTTCTGAAGAAGATTTTTATGCAAAAATTGATAAATCAATAGCACAATCCGAAGCTGGCAAAACCAAAACTCTGTCAAAAGAGAAGCAAAAAGAGCTTTTAGGATTATGAGTTACGAAATCGAGTTAACTGATGATGCGAGCTCTGACATTCTAAAACACAAAAAAGCAGGAGATAAGAAAACGCTCTTGAAAATTAGTAAACTTTTGGATGAATTAAGGGAACATCCAACTTCGGGAACTTGAAAACCAGAAAAGCTAAAACACTATAAAACCGAAACTTGGTCTAGAAGAATTTCTGACAAACACAGATTGATTTACAGAATCCAAGATGAAAAAGTAATTGTTTTGGTCCTTTCTTTTTGGGGACATTACAATGACAAATAAATCAATTTTTGAAGTTACTGTACATTCGTGAACTGTGTATCCAAGCTTTGAGCTAGATTTTTACTCTTCATTTTATAAGAACCCAGCGTTTTACTTTTTTTATTTTTGAAGTAATGTGAAAGGTGACTTTCATCTGTAAAACCGAATTCATAAGCAATTTGCTTGATTGTGTTTTGTCCTGATTCTATTCGTTTTTCTATGAGAGCCAATCGATAATTGTTGATGTAAGTTCGGTAAGACATTTCGAAATTCCGCTTAAAATAAGCACTGAAATAAGTCGGTGAAATATTAAAATGCAATGCAATCGTATTGATTCTAATCAATTCCGGACGATAAATATTCTGATGAATGTATGAAATCAAATCTTCCTGACTCGGAACGCCATTATCAATTCTTACATTCAGTTTGGCAGAAGCTTCACGAATCAATCCAAATAATGACAAGACTTGGAAAAACATAATCGGAGAAGTCGTCACATCGCAGATTTTATCATAATCCACAATGTTTTCAACTGTTTTTCTCAGAATCGTTTTGCAAGGTTCATCGAAGCAGAGTTTGATTTCCTTCAACATCGGATTTCGCATAATATCAATCGGAGAAGCCGTCATCAAAGTGTCAGGCGCAAGATGTTTGTTGCTCTCAAAAAAACTGTCATTGAATTTGATAAAAGCAAATTTTGTCTGCTTCTTAATATCGAAATAATGTTCATCATCAGGAGAAATCAGCAACAAATCTCCGGCTTTGTAAGGAACAATCAGCTTGTTCAAATGGTGATTTCCACAGCCTTTGAAGATGTAAACCAACTCATAATAAGTATGGCTGTGTTTTGGAAATGGATATTCTTCAACTTCGAAACAATCGATTTCTAACGGATTAAATTGCTTTCTCTTCATATTGTAAATTTACAATAATATATCAAAATACTACATCTGTTTTCACATATCAAAAAACGAAATTTGTAAAAGCCTCGGTAATGTTTTGGAATCATTTTAGCTTCAGAATCAAAATCTTATCGGAATCACTTCACACACGAAAAAACTTGATATGAATATCATCAAAAAAATCTCAGGAATTCTTTTGACTTCAATTCTTATGTTTTCCTGCAATCAGAAAGACAAAAAAATATCTGACAGCCAAATTTTACTTCTGGAAAATGTCCGATTAATCGACGGAAACGGCGGAACTCCAATCGAGAATACCAAAATTCTGATTAAAAACGGAAAAATCGCTCAAATCGGAACTGACATTTCAGAGAAAGACGCGCAGATTGTAGATTTAAAAGGAAAAACAATCATTCCAGCTTTGATTTCCGCGCATTCTCACGTTGGAACGTTGAAAGGAACAACGACCGTTCCCGAAAATTACACCGAAGAAAATATTCTTTCTCAGCTTAAAAAATATCAGGATTACGGTGTCTTGAATGTAATGTCAATGGGAACTGACCGCCCTTTTCTCTTTGAAAGCGGATTGAGAGACAAATCGGCAAAAGGAGAAATCGACGGTGCGAGAATCCATTCTGCAGGTTACGGTTTTGGTGTGGCTAATGGCGCTCCTCCACTCGATTTTGCAATGGATAAAGTGTTTCGCCCGAATTCTGTTTCGCAAATTCCTGCTGAAATGGACAGTCTTACTAAAACCAAACCTGAATTGGTAAAAATCTGGGTAGATGATTTTAATGGAAAGATGAAAGAAAAAATGAAGCCTGAAATTTATAAAGCCATTATTGATGAAGCTCATAAGCGAAATCTGAGAGTCGCTGCGCACGTTTATTATCTTTCAGATTTGAAAAAATTGGTTGAAGACGGCATTGATGTCATCGGTCACAGCGTAAGAAGTGAAGTGATTGATGATGCAACTTTGGCTCAAATGAAAGCGAAAAATATCATTTATATTCCTACTCTTTCGCTTGATGAATACGCTTATGTCTATGCTAAAAAACCAGAATGGATTAATGACGAATTTTTCAAAAAATCTCTTGAACCAGGTGTTTACGAAATGATAACTTCTGAAAAATATCAGAACGATTTAAAAAACGCTCCCAATTTCAAATTAAATATGAAAGCTTTTGAAATGGCTAAACAAAACTTAAAAAAGGTTTTTGATTCAGGAATTCTTGTTGCAATGGGAACAGACAGCGGTGCGATGCCTTTGAGAGCGCAAGGTTTTTCAGAACACTTGGAATTACAGCTGATGACAGAATCTGGATTGACTCCACTTCAGGCTATAACTGTTGCTACAAAAAACTCAGCAAAAGCTTTAAAAATTGATAAAGATTTCGGAACAATTGAAGTGGGGAAAACAGCTGATTTGATTGTTGTTGACGGAAATCCTGCCACTAATATTAAAGATACAAGAAAAATATTTTCAGTTTATAAAGCTGGAAAAAAAGTTAAATAAAACAGACACTTTTACTAAAATTATGGAATATAGAAAATTAGGAAACAGCGATTTACAAGTTTCAGCCATTACTTTCGGAGCGTGGGCTGCGGGCGGCTGGATGTGGGGAAGCACAGACAGAAACGAAGCTATCGAAGCGATAAAAGCATCTTATGACGTTGGCGTAACTTCTATTGATACAGCTCCAATCTACGGACAAGGAACGAGTGAAGAAATTGTTGGTGAAGCGATTAAAGGAATTTCCCGTGATAAAGTTCAGATTTTGACCAAATTTGGGATGCGTTGGGATTTGGCAAAAGGCGATTTTGCGATGCACAGCAAGAATAACGACGGACAAGATATCGATGTTTACAAATATGCCGGAAAAGACAGCATCATCTACGAATGCGAACAAAGTTTGAAACGTCTGGGAACAGATTACATCGATTTGTACCAAATCCATTGGCCAGATTCTACAACGTCGATTGATGAAACGTTTGAAGCAGTTTCAAGATTGATTGAACAAGGAAAAGTTCGTTTTGCAGGCGTTTGTAATTATAATGCTCAGCAAATGGCAGAAGCTGAAAAGACTTTAAAATTAGTTTCGAATCAAATTCCGTTCAGTATGGTGAATCGTGGAATTGAGGAAGAAACTGTTCCTTATTGCATCGAAAATAACAAATCGATTCTAGCTTACAGTCCTTTGGAAAGAGGTTTGTTGACAGGAAAAATCACTTCTGATTATAAATTTCAAGATGGCGACCACAGAGCGAAACTTCCACATTTTCAACCGGAATTTATCGAGAAAACAAATGCTCTTTTAGATAAAATCAAACCGATTGCAGAGAAACACAACGCCACTTTAGGACAGTTGGTTTTACGTTGGACAATCGAAAGAGCAGGAATTACGATTGCTTTAGCAGGCGCTCGAAATGCAGAACAAGCCGTTCAAAATGCAAAGGCCATTGAAATCAATCTTTCAAAAGAAGAAATCGAAAACATTAATGAATTAGTCAATGCTTTTTAAATGATGGAACAAAGAAATAATTCTTATCAATTAGATTTGAAGGAAATAAAACTGAAAGACGGTTCTGAAGGCACAAAAAATTTAAGTTTCGAGTTTGATAATCACGATGATTTGTTTAATATTTTTGAAGTGATAAAGTCAAAGAAAATCTTTGAAGATAACAATACAGCGCAGGAATTTGCTTTAGGTCTAAAGTTATTCACAGAAGTAATGTTGAAGAACAAACAACATCCTTTATTCGAAGAACTGAGACCTGCAATTCTTGAGTTTATGAAGAAATTGAAAAGTCAGTAAAACAAGTCTTCGAGAGCCTCAGACTGACATTGTATATATTTAATAAAAAAAAGAAAAATGGAATATAGATTTTTAGGAAAATCGGGACTTAAAGTTCCTGTTCTCAGTTTTGGAACGGCGACTTTTGGAGGAGAAGGTGATTTCTTCAAAGCTTGGGGAAACACACAGGTTGACGAAGCCAAAAAACTCATCAATATTTGCTTGGATGCAGGCGTTAATCTGTTTGATACAGCTGATATGTATTCTGACGGAAAATCGGAAGAAGTTTTAGGAAAAGCGATTGAAGGAATTTCCCGTGACCAATTGATTTTATCAACGAAATCAACTTTCACGTTTGGCGAAGGACCAAATAATCAAGGTTCATCCCGACTTCATATTCTGAAACAAATTGAAGGAAGTCTGAAACGTCTCGGAACAGATTACATCGATATTTATCATATGCACGGTTTTGATGGCAATACGCCAATTGATGAAACTTTGAAGGTTTTGGATGAATTGGTAACAAGCGGAAAAGTCCGTTATATCGCCTGTTCCAATTTTTCTGGCTGGCATCTGATGAAGTCTATTGGGATTTCGGAAAAATATGGATGGAGCAAATATGTTGCACATCAAGTTTATTATTCCTTAGCGAACCGAGATTACGAATGGGAATTGATGCCTCTTGGATTAGACCAAAATGTCGGTGCAATTGTTTGGTCTCCATTGGCTTCAGGACGATTAAGCGGAAAACACGGACGAAACAAACCGATTCCACAAGACGGAAGAATTGCTCAAGGTGGAAGTCCTGTCCCAGAAACGGTCGTTCAGGAAGAGATTTTTTACAATACCATCGATGCTTTGGAGGAAGTTGCTTCTGAAGTTGGAAAAACTGTTGCTCAAGTTGCTTTGAATTGGCTTTTACAACGTCCGACGGTTTCCAGCATTATTATTGGTGCAAGAAACGAGGAACAATTGAAACAAAATTTGGAAGCTGTCGGCTGGAATCTCACTCGTGAACAAGTTGAAAAACTAGACAAAGCCAGTGAAGTTCCACCAACTTATCCGTATTGGCATCAATGGAAAAATAAAAGCCTGAATCCAACACCAGATTTTTACTCTCATTTAAAATAAACGCAAGAAGATAATTTTTTCTAAATACACAATGGGTTGATTTAATCAAAAAATAAAATAATGAATACGGAAAGAATCGGTTTCATCGGTCTTGGAAATATGGGACATCCAATGGCAAAAAATCTTGAAAAAGCAGGGTTTCCGCTATCTGTTTATAACCGGACAATTTCACGAGCAGAAGATTTTGAAGAAAAGTCCAAAGTTTGCGAAAGTCTGTTTGAGTTAGCAGAGAATAGTGATATTATTTTCACTATGTTGACCAACGACAAAGCTGTGAAAGCTGTGTATAATGAATTGCTGGAACTAGATATTGCAGGTAAACTATTTGTGGATATGAGCACTATTGCACAGGAAACATCGATAGAAATCAAAAATGCGCTTCAGATAAAAGAAGCTTCGCTCATCGATGCGCCTGTTGCAGGAAGTACGAAACCAGCAGCAGAAGCAACACTTATCATTATGGTTGGTGGTGATGAAAAAAATGTAAAAAGAGCCCAGCCTTATTTGGAAAAATTAGGAAAACTGATTAAACATCTGGGTAACAACGGAAAAGGTCTTGCAGCCAAACTCTCTATCAATTATTTCTTATCGATGATATATCAAGGTCTTGCAGAAACCGTTCTGCTCTCCGAAAAATTAGGAATTGAGCGAGAAAATATGTTGGAAATCATCAACGAAAGTGCCAGTGGAAGTGGTGCTACAAAAGTGAAAACACCTTTGTTACTAAACAATGATTTCAGTCCTGCTTTCGCATTGGATTTGATGCTGAAAGACGTTTTGCTGGCAAAAAATGCCGGCGCAGATTTTCCTTTGGGAAAAACAATCTTCGAATCATATCAATCTGCTCACAACAATGGTTTTGGCGATGATGATGTTATCGGAATTATTAATTATTTAAAAAAATAAAAAATGTTATACGTTTTAGCTAAAAGCGTTTCAAAAAAAGAGAACATCCTAGAAACGCAAAAGATTTTGGAAGCCTTAATAGAACCTACAATAAAAGAAGAGGGTTGTATTAAATATGAACTCCTGCAAGACAATACAAATCCGGAAGTATTTTTCTTTGATGAAATCTGGGAAAGCAAAGAAAAACTGAATGCACACGCCGCTTCCTCCCATTTCTTAGAAGCTCAGGAACAATTGAAATCTCAATTGGAAAGCCCAATGGAAGTTTATCTTTTAAACAAAATAGGATAATGAAATATCTCTTAAATCTTGCATTAGTATTAAGCTTAACAGTTTCTTGCCAAGCCAAAGAACCTGAAAAACCTATATCTGAAAATAACGAAATTCAGAATGTCAAAAATGATTCTTTATTCTATAAAATAAGAGAAGCAAAAGGAGCGGAAAAACCTGTTCTCTTGATATTAATGCACGGTTTTGGAGCTAATGAGGAAGACCTTTTACCCTTGGCAGAATATCTTCCCGAAAATTATATTGTTGTAACACCACAAGCACCTTATAAAATCGGAAATCAAAATTATCAATGGTACACAAGTGAAAAAGATGCTGATGGAGGATTCGGGGGAAAACAGGAAGAATTAACCGCAAGCATTGCAAAAGTTGAAAATCTGGTAAAAGATTTACAGAAAAAATATAATGTAAAAGCTGATAGAACTTTTATTGGAGGCTTTAGTCAAGGTGCGAATATGAGTTATCAGTTAGGACTTAGATATCCTACTTTGTTCAAGGGAATCGGTGTTTTAAGCGGAACGATTTTCAATACTTTAAAACAAGCTGAAGACAAAACCAAAGCAGGTTCTCTGAAAATTTTTGTTGCCCACGGCGACCAAGACAATCGAATTCCATTTACGGAAGCCGAGTCTTCTAAAAAATGGCTGGATGCTCACCAATACCAATCTGATTTTCACACTTACAAAGGGATGTCTCATTCTATTTCGCAGGAAGAGATTCAGGATTTGGTAAAATTCACTCAGAAAAATCTATAATATGAAAAGGAGTACATTTGTAAAGACTTCGGCATTGGCTTTCTTATCTGTTCCATTCATAAAACTCAATGCTATGCTTAATCTTGGCACAACACCTTCGGAATTTTATTTCAAAGACGACGGCATTATTCCCAACAGCCCATATCCGCTTTTGGTTTACAAAAATGCTTTTTCCGAAAGAGGAAACAATGGTGCTGATTGGCTAGAAAAAAAATTCAAAGCCAATAATTGGTATAACTCCTGGCGATGGGGAATTTATCCTTTCCATCATTATCACAGCAATACGCACGAGGTTTTGGGATGTTTTCAGGGCTACGCAGAAGTGCATATGGGAGGACCAAATGGTAAAATAATGAAGATAGAAGCCGGCGATATTCTTGTAATTCCTGCCGGAGTTGGTCACAAATGTATTTCGCATTCCAATGATTTCACAGTTGTGGGTGCTTATCCGAACGGGATGGATTGGGACTTGATAAAAGAAGAGAAAAGTAAACACGAACAATCTCTACAAAACATTAAAAATGTTCCGTTTCCTAATGCAGACCCTCTGATTGGAAAAGATAACGGACTCATAAAAATCTGGAAAAACAGCTAAATTAATACTATGAAAGATTTCAAAACCAATTACTTTTTTTTACGACTTCCTGTAGCAATCTCACTCTTAGGACACGGACTCGTTCGATTACCCAAACTTGAGATGTTCAGCAATTGTATGGTAACATCAATGGAAAAATCTGCAATTCCGAGTTTTCTGATTGTACCTTTCAGTTACATTTTGCCGATTGTAGAATTCTTGATTGGATTGTTATTATTAATTGGGTTTCAAACCAAATACACTATTTATTCAGGATTAATTTTAATGAGTATTTTGATTTTGGGAAGTGCATCAATTGAGAATTGGAGTGCGATTGAAGCGCAATTGTTGCATTCTGTTTATTTGGGAGGATTGTTTTGGTTTTATGAAAAATACAAACCAGCCAACTAATTTTAAATCTCATAAAATGAAAAAATATTTCACTTTTATTCTAGCCATATTAAACTTTTTTATGATGAATGCACAAGTTTTAAAAGGTAATCTATGGACTGCCAAAAAAGTTGAAAACACCTATGTTATAAGTATAAATGACAAAGCAAGCATTTTGGAGTCATTAACGGATTTTGTAACCACTCAGAAAATAAAAGCAGGACAAATCACTGGTATTGGTGCCACAAATTCTGCAACACTTCGTTTTTTTGACCCTCAGACAAAAAAATACGTTGACAAAGCTTTTAATGAGCAAATGGAAATAGCCAACATTTCTGGAAACATTTCTGAAAACGAAGGGAAACCTCTGCTCCATCTGCATATTACTCTGGGAAGAAAAGATTATACAGCTTTGGCAGGGCATTTATTAGATGCGAAAATCAGAGGTGCCGGCGAATTCATTATTTACCCAATTGATAGTAAAATTATTAAAACCAAGAACGAAGATGTAGGATTGAATTTCTACGATTTTGAACATTAAAAAAAATAATAAAAGAAAAATGACAACAGATTTTTTACCTCAGATAACTGGTTCGTTTGCCAATCCGGCATCGGAAAATCCTACCGTTGCAATGATAGAAGCTGCTTATAAACATCACAATTTACATTTCCGCTACTTAAATTGCGAAGTAACTTCGGAAAATCTGAAATCCGCTGTAGAAGGTGCAAAAGCTATGGGTTGGACCGGTTTCAACTGCTCTATTCCGCACAAGGTAGATGTTATCGAATATTTGGACGGATTAGGAGAATCTGCCAAATTGATTGGCGCTGTAAATACAATTGTTAAAAGAGGCGATCAATGGATTGGCGAAAATACCGACGGAAAAGGCTTTGTAAAAGCAATGAAAGAAGTTGTTGATCCAAAAGGCAAAAAAATAACCCTATTTGGCGCAGGTGGTGCAGCGCGAGCTGTTGCAGTAGAAATGGCTTTGGCTGGAGCTAAAGAAATCCTGATTGTTAACAGAAGCAAAGAGCGAGGAAATGTGGTGGCAAAATTGGTGAGTCAAAACACAGGCGCCCAATCGTCTTACGTTCCGTGGACCCAGAATTACTCTATCCAGCCAGATTCTGATATTGTAATCAATGCAACTAGTATAGGGCTTTTCCCTAATGTAGACGACAAACTGGATATCAATTTTGATTCTATCTTTCCACAAATGGTTGTTGCCGATGGAATAC
This sequence comes from Epilithonimonas sp., assembly GCF_032055105.1. Taxonomy (GTDB): domain Bacteria; phylum Bacteroidota; class Bacteroidia; order Flavobacteriales; family Weeksellaceae; genus Epilithonimonas. The sequence goes on along the minus strand of NZ_DAMBRK010000006.1, from coordinate 156,349 downwards.
ACAATCCTCCACTCACTCATTTTCTGAAAACAGCAATCTCCAAAGGTTGTAAAACCGTAAACGGATTGCAGATGCTGGTTAACCAAGGCGTTATAGGAGTCAAATATTGGACAAATGTGGATGTAGATCCAACCGTGATGCATCAAAAACTTACCCATGTTCTTGGTATTGATTAATTAAATCTTAATATGAAACTCAATAAAATAATATTAGTGAAAAATATATTGCAAGTCCTGACAATTGTGCTTATTATTTTTGGTAATAATATAAAAGCCCAAACAGATCGTCCTGTCTTGGACATCATGTTGACGAATTATGACTACCCTTATCCTGTTCATTTCCTCGATTTGAGAAATCAAAATCAGGATTTGAAAATGGCTTATATGGATATCAAACCTGAAAAACCCAATGGGAAAACAGTTGTTCTGCTTCACGGAAAAAACTTCAATGGCGCTTATTGGAAAACAACGATTCAGGCTTTGACAAAAGAAGGCTATCGAGTGATTGTTCCTGACCAAATTGGATTTGGAAAATCATCAAAACCTACAGAATATCAATTTAGTTTTCAGCAGTTAGCTCAAAATACGAAAGCGATTTTAGATGAATTGAAACTCGATAAAATTTATCTTCTGGGGCATTCGATGGGTGGAATGCTGGCGACAAGATTTACATTGATGTTTCCCGAAGTGGTTGAAAAATTAATCCTCGAAAATCCAATCGGTTTGGAAGATTGGAAATTGGTTGCGCCTTACACTTCTATCGATAAAAATTACGAAACCGAACTGAAAGCTGATTACGAATCCACCAAAAAATATCAAAGTAATTTCTACTACGACAACCAATGGAAACCAGAATATGACGAATGGGTTTATCTTTTAACAGGCTGGACAAAGTCTCCAGATTATCCGAAAGTCGCTCTGGTAAACGCCAAAACTTCGGATATGATTTTCACACAACCAGTTGTTTATGAATTTCAAAATCTGAATGTTCCAACATTATTAATCATCGGAACAAGAGACAGAACTGCAATCGGAAAAGCCAACGTAAAAGACCCGAAAATAGCTGAAACGATGGGACGATACGACTTATTGGGAAAAGCTACTCAACAAAAAATAAAAGGTTCAAAATTGGTAGAAATCGAGAATGTAGGACATCTTCCGCACATCGAGGTTTTTGACCAATTCATCAAACCAGTTAAAGAATTTTTAAAACCTTAAATTATTAATAATGAAAAAAGTAACAATTAAAAATACAGATTTAGAAATTGCTCCAATCAACTTTGGAGGAAACGTTTTCGGATGGACTTTGGATGAGAAAGAATCATTCAACATTCTTAATAAATTCACAGAAGGTGGATTTAATTTTATTGATACAGCCGACACTTATTCTTGGTGGGTGAATGGAAAAGGCGGACAATCTGAGGAAATCATCGGAAAATGGATGAAGGAAAGAAAAAATCGTCAGGATATTGTGCTCGCAACAAAAGTAGGTTCTGAAACCAAAGAACACGGTTTTGATATCAGTAAAAAACATATTTTAAAATCTGTTGACGAATCTTTGAAACGTCTTGGAACAGACCATATCGATTTGTATTATACCCATTTTGATGATAACAAAACGCCTGTGGAGGAAACTTTATCTGCTTATGACGAAATTGTGAGAGCCGGAAAAGTAAGATATATTGCAGCATCCAATGTTTCCCCAGAAAGATTAATTGAATCTTTTGAAGTGGCTGAGAAAAATAATTTCCCAAAATATGTAGCACTTCAGCCACATTATAATTTGGTGGAAAGAGAAAAATTTGAAACGGAATATGCACCTTTAGTAGAAAAATTTGGATTAAGTGCATTCCCTTATTGGTCTTTGGCAGCAGGTTTCCTAACAGGAAAATACAGAACAGATGAAGATTTTGAAACAACAGCAAGAGGTGGCGGAATCAAGAAATATTTTGATGATAAAGGTAAAGCAGTTTTAGCAGCGTTGGATAAAGTTTCTGAAAAGCACCAGTCTCAACCAGCAACAGTTGCTTTGGCTTGGTTGTTAGCAAATCCATTAATTACAGCTCCAATCGTAAGCGCGACCAGCGAAAGACAATTGCAGACAATTTTCGATGCTCCGAAGTTAGAATTAGATTCGGAGGATTTGGAAATTCTTAATCAAGCTTCAAAATAATCAATGATAGAAGAACAATCGAAACTGAGCAAAGTTCAGGTTCTCGGAATGGCTGTCGTAGCAGGAATTTGTGTTTCAAATATCTATTACGCACAGCCAATTCTGCATCAGATTGCAGAGACTTTCAACGTGTCCGAAAGCAAAATGGGAATTATGGTCGGTTTGGGACAAGTTGGTTACGGAGCAGGATTATTAACCTTGGTTCCATTGGGCGATAAAGTCAACCGTAAAAAATTAATCCTGATTTTATTAGCCATTCTATTTTGTATTTTGGCAGGAATCGGAATGGTTTCCAATTATAATTTCATCTTTTTATTCAGTTTACTACTTGGTTTGACAGCAGTTGCAGCACAGGTTATTTTACCAATGGCTGCCGAATTATCAGGTAACGAAAAAGGAAAAAATGTCGGAATTATTTTCACAGGAATACTTGTCGGAATCTTGATGGCAAGAGTTTTCAGTGGTTATATTTCTGAATGGAGCAATTGGAAAATGGTGTATTACATATCGGCAGGATTTACGATTTTCTCTTTGGCTTTTGTTTATTTCAAATTACCGAGTGTCAAACCGACTTTCAAAGATTCTTATTTTAAGTTAATTTCATCATCATTTTATCAATTAAAACGATTTCCACAACTAAGATTATTGGCATTGATGGGCGGAATTGCTTTCTCTATATTTTGCTCATTTTGGACAACATTGACCTTTCTTTTGGTAGAAAAACCTTACAATTACAGTTCTGATACAATTGGGCTTTTCGGGATGTTGGGAATTGCAGGAGCTTTAATCGCGCCAATGATTGGAAAAGCTTCTGACAAAGGCAGTTCTGGAAAAACGCAGTTGATTGCAAGTATTATTCTATTAGCAGGTTCGGTTATTATCTTTCTGTTCCCCAATTATCTAATATCCATTATTTTAGCTGTGATTTTCATTGATGTTGGTGTTCAATCGATTCAAGTGACCAATGTTGCGTTGATATACAGATTAGACCAAAAAGCGAACAGCCGAATCAACACGATTTATATGACTTCATATTTTGCAGGCGGTGCGATTGGAACTTTTATTGGTTTGAAATGTTGGGAAACTGGTGGCTGGCATTATGTTGGAATTCAACTCGTGGCTTTTAGTTTAATTGTATTTTTGATGAATCTATTTAAAGCAATAAAATCAAATTAATAAAAAGAAAATATGAAACGTTCAATCACATTATTAACATTATTTTTAGGATTAAATCTAACAATAGCTCAAAATTTAAAACCCGTTTCCTACAAAGACGGTGAACAAAAACTAAGTGGATTAGTGACGTCCAATGCCGGAAAAAAACTTCCGGGCGTTTTGATTTTACCCGCTTGGAAAGGAATCGATAATGAAGCAAAAAACGCAGCAACCGAATTACAAAAACAAGGTTACATTGCTTTTGTTGCTGACATCTATGGCGAAGGAAATATTCCTGCTGACAATGCCGCAGCGGCAAAAATCGCAGGAAGCTATAAACAGGATTACAAAGCTTACCAGCAAAGAATTTCTGTAGCCTTAGAAGAATTAAAAAAACAAGGCGCTAATCCTGAAAAAATAGCTGTAATTGGTTATTGTTTTGGAGGAACTGGTGCTTTGGAAACGGCTAGAGCAGGATTTCCAATTGCTGGCGTTGTATCAATCCACGGTGGTTTGGCAAAAGGAAATGATCGATTGAATGTCCCTATCAAAACCAAAGTTTTGGTTGAGAATCCTGCCAATGACGAAAGTGTAAAACCAGAAGATATGAATAATCTAATCGCAGAATTAAAAACAGGAAAAACAGATTTTCAAATCATCACTTATGCCAATTCGAAACATACTTTCACCAATCCAGAATCTCCGGATTATAATGAAATAATGGCAAAACGTGCTTGGAATCATACATTATTATTCTTGAAAGAAATTCTAAAATAGAAGTTAGTTTTAGAACTTAGATATTAGAAAGACAGCCTTTTGAGCTGTCTTTTTTTTACTTTTTACTCAATAAAGAAACGATGTCTTGAATGACTTTTTGAGAAACAAAATTCATAAAATCCAATCTTTCCAGATGTGGCAAAAATAGTTTTGAAGTTGTTTCTTGATTTCCAATTCTAATAGTATAGAAAACCGTTCCTACATCTTTTCCATCTTCACCTTTTCCAGGACCAGCAACGCCCGTCGTAGAAATTGCAATATCTGTTTTGAATAAATTCTGACAACCCATTGCCATTTCCGAAGCAACTCGTTCACTTACAACGGTGAATTCTTCGATTGTTTTTGGATTGACTTTCAAAATATCAACTTTTTTTTCTGTGGCATAACTCACAATTCCACCAATAAAATATTGTGAACTTCCTGCAACCGAAGTCAAGAGTTTTGCCAATTCTCCTCCAGTACAACTTTCCGAAACCGAGATCGTTAGTTTTTTATCTGTTAATAATTCACCAAGAATTTTTTCGATTTTATCTTCGTAAGTGGCAACGATATTTTCTCCTATTAATGGAAATAATTTTGTGATTTCGTTTTCCAGTTCTGCATTCAGTAATTCCTGTGAACTTCCCGAAGCTGTCAGTCTTAATTTTACTCTTGTTCCAACCGGCAAATATGACAAACTGATATGTTTGGGTAAAGCCAATTCCCATTCTTCAATTGTTTCTGACAAAATACTTTCCGGAATATCAACGACTGAAACAATTCTGGTTACAATGTGGTCTAGCGATAATTTCTCCTTCAGAAAAGGAATAATCTGATCTTTTACTAAAGGTTTAACTTCGTAAGGAACACCTGGTAAACTGAAAAAATAAGTTCCATTCTTCTCCACAATCATACAAGGTGCGGTTCCAAAATAATTGAGGAAAATCTTTGTCTTAGACAAAACCATCGCTTGGTCTTTGTTATGTTCCAGAATCCAAAGTCGGTTTCTTTTTTCAAGATAAATTCTGAGATGTTCATAGATTTCGTCTGAGAAAATCATTTCATCTTCGAAGAAATCAGCATAAGCTTTTTTGGTAATATCATCTTTTGTTGGACCCAATCCACCGGTTGTAAAAACCACATCAGCCATTTCAAAAGCTCTTCCTAAGGTGGCAACAATCGCACTTTCCTCATCAGGAATTGTAAAAATTGAAAGCACTTTTATCCCTATTTCTTTGAGCTGAGTGGCAATAAAATTGGAATTGGTATCAACGGTATTTCCCGAAAGGATTTCGTCACCGATAGTAATCAGAACTGCTGTTTTCATAGAGACAAATCTCGGAAATATTTTATATTTTCAACCACATAAACACATAGTTTTTTTAGATTTAATTTGGAAATTACACAACTGTTTTTTCTTCTAAAATATGATTTACTTTTATGTCACTATATGGTTTTATTTTATCTTTGATTAAAACTTACGCATGAACTCTTCTTTCTGGAAAAACTACAGCAACATTATTCTGCTTCTCATCGGGATTTTCATTGGAAGTCTTGTCGGGATTTTCGCCCCTGATTTTGTAACTTATCTGAAACCGATGGGAGATATTTTCCTGAATCTGTTGTTTGTAACAGTAATTCCATTGGTATTTTTTGCGATTGTTTCCGCAATTTCTGGTATTGAACAACAAAATCAATTGGGCAAAATCATCGGAACGATGGTGTTGACTTTCTTGAGTTCCATTTTGATTTCGGCCACGTTTTGCATCATAATGGTTTATCTTTTCCCAACCGAAACTCCGAAAAATATCAGCGAAACCATATCAGAAAACCTTCAGAATAATGCTAACATCAATGACCAAATTGTAGGATTCTTCACTGTTAGCGAGTTTTATCACTTGTTCTCGAGACAGAATATGCTCGCACTTTTGGTCTTTTCATTTTTAGTTGGAATTTCCATCAGAAAGTCAGGAGAAAACGGGAAAGCATTCCAAAACCTCATCCTTTCCGGAAACGAAGTGATGAAACAGCTTTTGTTATTGATAATGAAAGTTGCACCGATTGGATTAGGCGCTTACTTTGCTTATCAAGTCGGAACGATTGGACCTCAACTTTTCGGATTTTATGCCAAACCTTTGGGATTATATTACATCGCCGGAACTATTTATTTTATTGTATTTTTCAGTCTTTATGCTTTTATTTGGAAATCTGGAAATGGTGTAAAAGCTTTTTGGAAAGAAAGCCTTTTACCAACTGCAACCGCTATCAGTACTTGTAGTAGTCTCGCAACAATGCCAGTCGCTATTGAATCTGCAAAAAGAATGGGCATTCCTGCTTCCATCGCCAACGTTGTAATTCCCATTGGAACTACGATTCATAAAAACGGTTCGTCGATTTCTTCGATTATCAAGATTTATGTCGCTTTCCAATTACTTGGCTGGAATTTCTTCGAACCAATGAATCTCATAATGGCTCTGGGAATCACCGTTTTTGTAAGTGCAGTCGCTGGTGGAATCCCGAATGGCGGTTACATCGGGGAAATGCTGATGATTTCGGTTTACAAAATACCGCCTGATGTTGTTCCCGCAGTTATCATTATTGGGACTTTGGTTGATCCTTTAGCAACCGTTCTCAATTCTGTCGGGAATATTTTAGCAAGTATGATTGTCTCGAAATTTGTAAAAACCGAAGTTGTTTAAATTTTTTAGGAGCAATTTCCTATTTACTCACTTCGCTTAACAGGTTCAAGATTCTCCAATTCTTCCGGCGTGTACAATCGATAATAAACTTTGAAGGTTTTACCCAGAGGCGTTTCCAAAGAAAATCCACCAGGTCCCCAACCATCTAAAACATCTAATGTGAAATGAGAATACTTCCAATATTCGAACAAGTCGCGGTCTATCCAGAACTCGTGTCCATTGATGGTTCCAATCATTGCGTCATTCATCCTTGGGAAATAGCCACCTTTCTCGAAACATTGTGGTTGAGTTCCTTCGCAACATCCACCAGCTTGATAAAACATCAGTTCGCCGTGTTTTTTTTCTAATTCCCAAATCACTTCCAAAGCTTTCTCGGTTACGGAAAGTCTTGAGATTTTATCTTTGGTTTCCATATTTTCTATTTTTCTTACTTATTATTTTAAACGCAAAGGCGCAATTTAATTTTTCTATTAAACTGTTTCAAGTCGCAAAACCCAAATATTTATTACATCACGAAGTCTACTTTGCGACTTAAATACATCAATAAGTTAACCATTTTTGCGCCTTTGCGATTATAAAAACATTACTTCTAAAATTAATCAAAAACCCGACAAATAAAATCTGCCGGGCATAAAAAACTCAAAATAACAATAATTTAATTTTGTCCAGCAATATCCAAAACGATACGCCCGTCTATTTGACCGGCTTTCATCTTATCAAATACTTCGTTGATGTCTTCCAGTTTTGCAGAAGTTACTGTTGCTTTTACCAAACCTTCATTAGCAAAATCAAGTGCTTCCTGTAAATCTTTTCTAGTTCCAACAATAGAACCTCTTACGGTAATTCTCTTAAGAACAGTTTCGAAAATAGGTAATTCAAAAGAACCCGGCGGAAGTCCATTCAGTGCAATGGTTCCTTTTCTTCTCAGAACGTCTATCCCCTGCTTAAAAGCAATTGGAGAAACAGCGGTAATTAATGCACCGTGCATTCCTCCAACTTCTTTGTGAAGATAAGTTCCAGGGTCGGTTTCTTTTGCATTAACAACCAAATCCGCTCCTAGTTTTTTCGCCAATTCCAATTTGTCATCTGCAACATCTATCGCTGCAACGTGCATTCCCATTGCTTTCGCATACTGAACTGCAACGTGTCCTAATCCTCCGATTCCGGAAATGGCAACCCATTCGCCAGGTTTTGTTTCGGTTTCTTTAAGACCTTTGTAAACTGTTACACCAGCGCAAAGAATCGGAGCGATTTCAAGGAAGTTTACATTATCTTTCAAATGTCCTACATATCTGGAATCTGCAATCACATATTCTGCAAAACCTCCATCTACGCTGTAACCTCCGTTTTGCTGAGCTTCACATAATGTTTCCCATCCCGTGATACAATAATCGCAGCACCCACAAGCCGAATACAACCAAGGAACGCCTACTGCATCGCCTTCTTTTACCTGAGCTTCGGGTCCGCAAGCGACCACAATTCCTACACCTTCGTGTCCGGGAATCAATGGCATTTTTGGTTTTGCGGGCCAGTCTCCATCTACAGCGTGTAAGTCTGTATGGCAAACACCACAGGCAATTACTTTTACTAATACTTCATAGCGTCCGGGTTCTCTTACCGGAACTTCCATAATTTTCAATGGCTGTCCGTAACCTTGTACAACGGCCGCTTTCATTGTTTTTGGAATCATAATTTACTTTTTTAATGGTTAATTACTGTTGTTTTTATTGTTATTTTGATGTTCCAAATTTTGATGTATTATTTTTATTATCTCTCACTGGTTATACAGATCAGGCAGATTTTATAACATATTTATCAACTAAATCCGTAAAATCAGCGAGAGAAATAAACTTAAATCTATTAGAAGAATCCTAGTTTGTTTTTGTTATAGGATATCAGCATATTTTTGGTTTGACGGTAGTGGTCAAGCATCATTTTGTGATTTTCTCTACCAACTCCGGACTGTTTGTAACCTCCAAAAGGTGCTCCAGCAGGATAAGCGTGATACTGATTCACCCAAACTCTACCAGCCTGCACGTGGCGAGGAATCTGATACAACTGATGCGCATCTCTTGTCCAAACACCGGCTCCAAGACCATAAATCGTATCATTTGCAATTTCTAAAGCCTCTGCTTCATCTTTGAAAGTCGTAAACGCTACCACAGGTCCGAAAATCTCCTCTTGGAAAATTCTCATTTTGTTGTTTCCTTTGAAAATGGTTGGCTTGATGTAGTAACCGTCTTCCAAGCCTTCGATGTGGTTAGCTTCTCCTCCGGTTAGCACTTCTGCACCTTCTTCTTTACCGAGTTTCAAATAACCTTCGATTTTGTCTTTTTGGATTTTAGAAGCCTGTGCTCCCATCATCACCGTTTTGTCTAAAGGATTTCCAACCTTAATGGCTTCAGTTCTTTCAATTACTTTTGCGATGAAAGCATCCGCAATGTCTTCCTGAACCAATAATCTTGAAGGACAAGTACAAATTTCACCTTGATTCAATGCGAAAAGAACTGCGCCTTCGATTGCTTTGTCAAGGAACTCATCATCTGCATCCATCACCGAATTGAAGAAAATGTTAGGCGATTTTCCACCTAATTCCAACGTTACAGGAATGATGTTTTCTGTTGCATATTGCATTACCAAACGACCTGTTGCTGTAGAACCTGTGAAAGCAGCTTTGTTCACTTTTGGATTGGTTACCAAAGCTCTTCCTAATTCTGCTCCGAAACCGTTTACGACATTTATAACACCTGCAGGAAGCAAATCCCCTATTAGTTCCATCAAAACCATAATTGAAATTGGTGTACTTTCTGCCGGTTTCAGAACGACGCAGTTACCTGCAGCCAAAGCCGGAGCAAGTTTCCAAACTGCCATCAAGATTGGAAAATTCCAAGGGATGATTTGCGCAATAACTCCAAGTGGTTCGTGAACAATTAATGAAACTGTATCTTTATCCAACTCGTTATGCGAACCTTCCTCAGCTCTAATTACCGATGCAAAATATCTGAAATGGTCAATCGCCAAAGGAATATCTGCCGCTAAAGTTTCTCTTACCGCTTTTCCGTTGTCAATCGTTTCTACAGTCGCAATATATTCTAAGTTTTGCTCCATTCTATCGGCAATTTTATTTAGAATAATGCTACGTTCTGTTGGAGAAGTATCTTTCCAAGTTTTGAAAGCTTCTGTTGCTGCATTAACTGCTGCTTCCAAATCTTCTTTGTTGGAATGTGCTGCCTGTGTGAAAACTTTTCCGTTAATAGGAGAAACTACATCGAAATATTGTCCGCCAGTCGATGGAACAAATTTTCCTCCGATGTAATTATCATATTTAGCTTTGAATTCTGGCCAAGCTAAAGTAGTCGAGTTTTGTTTTGCTACTGTTGTGCTCATAATAATATTCTTTTTTTATTAATAATCAGTTAACATTTGATTAATGCTAAGATAATCCGATATCAAATGAATAGAATAGCACAATTCTCCAAAAAAATAGTAAAATCCTACTTTTAAGATTCTTTATAATTATTAAGAAAAAATTATGTTTGGCTGTAATTTTAATTTTATTATATTTGAGAAACAAGATGTTATAAAAATCTTGAACAATGAATCCAAATCATTTTCAACTTAACAAACCTAATCTGACACAGGAAAATAAACTGAACACATTGGTGGAAAATCAGACCAAGTTCAGTTTAAATAATTGTGAATTCAGTATCTATGAGACGCATCAGAGTGCATATGACGTGAAATTGCACTTTGAACATTTGGCGTTTACAGGAATGTTGAGAGGAAAAAAATGGATGAAACTCCAAGATAAAAGTAATTACTTCGAATATCTGCCTGGAGAAAGTGTTTTAGTAGCACCTGGAGAGACAATGGTAATTGATTTTCCTGATGCTGATAAAGATGCTTCGCAGTGTATTTCGTTGACTTTGAATCCCGAATTTGTACAGGAATCGCTTGACCTTTTGAACTTCAATGCAAAAAAAGTGGATGATTCTTCGCAATGGAATATTTCTTTGGAAGAATTTTATTTATTGAATAGTAAAGCTTTGGCTTCTGCAACTAACAATATTATGAGAATTGCGATGGACGATAATTCTTATAAAGATGTAATTGCTGATTTTGCTTTGAAGGAACTTTTGATAAGATTGATGCAGACTCAAGCGAGAAATCTCGTTGAAAAGAATACATTGAAAAATAAATCGAGAATTGGTTTTGTTGCAGATTACATCAAGAAAAATCTTCATCAGAAATTATCAATTGATGCGATTGCGAAAATGGCTTATCTCAGCAAATCGAATTTCTTCAAAATGTTCAAAGAAGAATTGGGGATTTCGCCAAATGAGTTTATCATTCAAGAAAGAATCAAGAGAGCGAAACAAATGTTGATTCATAACAGTTCTGTGAGTGAAACAGCCTTCAGTACAGGATTTTCGGATACGAATTATTTCATCCGGGTTTTTAAACAAATGGAAGGTGTAACGCCAAAAATCTTTCAGAATAAAAAATTAATTTGAGTTAAATAGTTAGTTATAGATATTTTCAAAAAGAAGACGAGCAAATGATTATTTGCTCGTCTTCGATTTTATATTGAACCACATAGGCACATAAGATTTAATGAAAATTTAGTTTTATGTAAAAGAATAAATAGTCAATAGTCTGTATTTTCTATTTATTCCTTTAATTGTAGAACTATGTGCCTATGTGGTTAATCAATTTTTACTTCTGATAAGAATAATATCTTGCGCCTTTCAGAACCGGACTTTCTTTTTCAATTCTTGTCAATCCAAATCCTTTATAATTAGGATTTACCGAAGAATCCAACTGTTTACGGTGCAATTTCTCATAAGTTTCGAAATCAATTGCTAATCTGTTTTTCAGGTTTTCGAAAACGTTCCATTTTTCCACAACAGATTTCCATTCAGGAGAGATTTTCCCCACAAAAACTTTTGATTTAGAACCACTTCCGTAAGCTAAGAAACCAATTTCTTTCTCAGTCAACTCTTCATTTTCATTAAACGAAGTTTGTAGTGCAGACAACAGCGCCATAAAAATAGAAGCCGTGTACATATTTCCAATTTCGGAAGAAGCGCGTTGAGATTTCTCAATTTTTTCATTAATAAAATTGATGTAATCCTCAGATTTTGCAATTGCTTTCTGCTTCTCAGCATCAGAAAAATCTAGATTATTTTCTAAACTATAAATCTCAGTAAATACTCTTTTCCCGTGAAATGCATAAGGCAAATGGAAAATCAAATATCTCCAATCTTCATAAGGTCTAACTGTGAAAGTCTGTTCTTTATAATGCTGATAAGCTTCACGAATTCTGTCTTGATAACAAACATTAGAATATTGACCGTCGAAGACAGGTTCGTCTGTAAAAACTTCGATTTTATCAGGATAATTTTCCGGCGCAGAATTAAATTCAGATTTTGAATGATGACGTCTAGGTTTGAAGAAATCGAAAACACTTTCTGTTGCAACGCCCCAATTGTTATCAATTTCAATCAATTTTGGATTTGCAGAAACCAATAAAGCCACTGCTCCTCCACCTTGCGTATATTCTCCAGAAGAAGCTAATTCATATTTTGCATAATCGCTTGCAATCACAACTGCTTTTTTTGTAGGATTTGCTCTTACAAAATCCAATGAGTTATGAAGCGCATCAACTGCTCCAACACAGGCAAAAGTCAGATCAACGACATCGCAGTTTTTAAAACTTCTTTCCCCAAATTCTTCACTTAGAAATTCTTCTACCATTTGAACCGCATAAGTTGCTGTTGGTTTTGCGGCGTCTAAAGCACTTTCGGTTCCAAGGTAAACTCTGGAAATTTCTTTCGGATTGATGTTATAATCTTGAATTAATTTTAGCAAAGCTTCCGCTGCAAAAGTCGCTGCATCCTCGTGAACATCAGGCAAAGCCATTTTGTGTAAGCCCAAACCTTTTTCCAATTTTGCCGGTTCTATTCCTCTTTTCTCAGCAAGGTCTTTGATTTCTAAATATAAAGAAGGCACATAAAAACTGGCCGCATCAACTCCGAATTTCGTCATTTTAAAAATTTTAAGACACGAATTTAGGGCTTTTTTGGCGGATTTTGGGTGTGAATTGTATAGAAAATTTCGGAATTTTAATTATTGAAATCTAAAATTAATATCAACTTTTAAAACGTGGAATCTTATGCAGCCCGACTTGAGCGGAAATCCTTTTTACGCAACAAAGTGGAGTGAAAAGATTGGGAGCGGAAGGCGGATTAAGCTGCCCAAACCTAACAAAGTGGTTCGACACAGTCAAATAAAAAACCTCGCTGTTAAAAAACAAACGAGGTTCTCTTCATATCAAAACAAAATCAAATTTCTAATTAAATAAGGCTTTCATCGTGTTGCGACAAATCCAGACCTATACTCTCCGAATCTTCTGTAACTCTCAATGGAATTATCATATCCGTCAATTTGTATAAAATCAACGCACCTAAAAAAGTAAACGCTGACACCAAAACCAAAGCCATCATATGATGCGCAAATACTTCGAATCCACCGTGAAGAAGACTTGCATTTTCGCCTTGAGCTAGAATTGCCGTAAGAATCATTCCCATAATTCCGCCAACACCGTGACAAGCAAAAACATCCAAAGTATCATCTACTTTTTTCAGTCGTTTCCAATTGCACATCAAGTTTGAAACAATTGCAGAAATAAATCCGATGAAAATGGCGTGAGGAATCGTTACAAAACCTGCAGCAGGCGTAATCGCAACCAATCCGACAACAGCTCCAATACAAGCGCCTAAAGCAGAAACTTTGCGCCCATTGACTCTATCAAAGAAAATCCAAGATAGCATTGCTGTTCCTGATGCAATAGTCGTTGTTCCAAATGCCATTGCCGCAGTTGCATTAGCCGACAAAGCTGAACCCGCATTGAAACCAAACCAGCCAAACCAAAGCATTCCTGTTCCCAATATTACAAACGGAATATTAGAAGGTTCGTGATGTGGATTCTTTCTTTTTCCAATCATCATTGCTCCTGCCAAAGCAGCGAATCCTGCACTCATATGAACCACAGTTCCACCCGCAAAATCCTTCACTCCGAAATATTTATTCAACAATCCGTCCGGATGCCAAACCATATGACAAAGCGGTGTGTAAATAATTAAATGAAACAAAACCATAAATAATAAGTAAGAAATAAACCTTACTCGTTCCGCAAATGAACCTGTTATCAAAGCCGGTGTAATGACCGCAAATTTCATTTGAAACAACGCAAACAAAACAAACGGAATAGTAGAAGCCATTTGACTGTGAGGCAAAACCCCAACGTTATTAAAAAACAAATATGATGTTGGATTTCCAATGAGTCCATAATGTTCACCATTAATTGTAATCCCAATCGAATCTCCAAACGATAAACTGAATCCTACAACAACCCAAACAATGCTAATCACACCCAATGCAATGAAACTCTGCAACATTGTTGAAATCATATTCTTTTTCCCGACCATTCCGCCGTAAAAAAAGGAAAGTCCAGGTGTCATCAATAAAACCAAACCGGAAGAAGCAAGAATCCAAGCAACATCTGAACCTACAATACTATCTTCTCCAAGAAAAGTTCCGGGTTTTGGTAAAGAAGTCTGTTCCGGCCAGAAAAGTGCAACAATTGAAACGATACTAATTATCACGAATGATATTATCCAGCGTTTTTCAATTTTCATATTTTAAAATTTTAACCCTGCAAATATAAAGGGTTAATTTGAATTAATTATAAAAACTAACACACAAACCCCTAATTTTTTATTATTAAAAATAAAATTTAACCAAATTAAACAACTCGTAAAGTTCGAAAATAATCAGGCATTAGTTTTGATATATTATCAATAAAAATAAATTATGAGACCAGATATTCCAAAACCAGACAGCGAAACCAACAAAGGTCCAATGATGGCAATTATTATTATTGTCGTTTTATTCCTTTTAGGATATTTTGTTTATATGATGTTTATCCCACAACAAGTGGAACAGATGAACCAAACGGACAAAGTACAGCCTACTGAACAAACAATAAATGACTCCATCTAGGAGTCATTTATATTTATCAATCGAAAATTATTTTCTTAATGAATATGTTTCTCAGCGTGATAAGAACTTCTTACCAAAGGTGAGCTTTCTACGTGACGGAAACCTAAGCTTCTTGCAAAATCTCCGAATTCATCAAATTCTTCCGGTGTAATAAAGCTTTTCACAGGAAGATGTTTTTTAGTTGGCTGAAGATATTGCCCAAGCGTAATCACATCTACATTGGCATTTCTGATATCCTCAATTGTTTGGAAAACCTCATCTTTAGTTTCTCCCAAACCAAGCATTACTCCTGTTTTTGTGCGGTTTTGTCCTGCTTCTTTCAAATATCTCAAAACATCCAAACTACGCTCATATTTTGCCTGAATTCTCACTTCTCTTGTCAAACGTTTTACGGTTTCCATATTGTGAGAAATCACTTCTGGAGCTACTTCTACCAATCTGTCAAGATGCTTTGTCATACCTTGGAAATCTGGAATCAGAGTTTCCATCGTTGTTCCGGGAGAAATTCTACGAACCGCATTCACTGTTTCGCCCCAAAGAATAGAGCCCATATCTTTCAAATCATCTCTGTCAACCGATGTCAAAACAGCGTGTTTGATTTTCATTAATTTGATAGAACGTGCCACTTTTTCCGGCTCGTCCCAATTCACGTCCATTGGTTTTCCGGTTTTCACACCGCAGAAACCACAACTTCTGGTACAGATATTTCCCAGAATCATAAAGGTTGCTGTTCCTTCACCCCAACATTCGCCCATATTTGGACAGCTTCCACTTTGGCAAATTGTGTTCAGTTTATATTTATCAACCAAATTTCTAAGTTCTCGGTAATTCTTACCTGTTGGCAATTTTACACGAATCCATTTGGGTTTTTGAGTCAATGTTTCTTCCATTCTGATTTTCTAAAATTAAAAATCTGTTTCGTCTTCTTTTAATAATTCGGCCAAGATTTTCTTAGCTCTCATTATTCTTACTTTTGTGTTGGCTACGGAAAGATTAAGTTCTTCCGCTATTTCTTTGATGCTTTTTTCCTCAAAAAATCTTAATCTTATGATGTCTTGATTTTTAGCATCCATTGTTTCTATGATTTTGATAATCTTTTGCTGGTCTTCTTCAGAAATCAATAATTCCTCCGGCGACCTTGCAAATTCGTTCTTTACGTTTTCCAATCCGTCGCTTGCATCTTCGTTTTCTCGGCTTTTTCTTCTCCAGAAATCGATGATTGTATTTTGAGCAATTGTCAAAATCCAAGTCTTGAATTGAAAATTGGGATCGAATAAATCCAGTTTGTTAAGAACTTTTGAAAACACCGAAACCGTAATCTCATCTGCATCATTTTCATCCTTCACTCTGTTCATCACAAAAGAAAAAACATCAACCCAAAACAGGTTAATCAATTTTGTTTGAGCTTTTTGATTCTTATCTCTAGCCTTGATGATGAGAGCGAGTAACTGGTCTTCTTTCATTTTTCAAAGAACAAAGATAGCTATATATTATTAAAAAATATGAATATCAAGAGATTGAGAATTTCTATTATTTTGAATGTAATTCTTTTGAGATTTAGAGTGATTTTAAATAACAAATATCAAGGCTGAATTATTTTAAAAGAAGTATTTTTACTGGCTTGATTTTGGAATAGAAAAATCACAATAAACAATTAAATATCAGACAAATAAATAATGAAATTTTATAAATATCAAGGTACAGGAAATGATTTTGTAATGATCGACAACCGTTTAGGAGAATGGGACGACTTATCTATCGAGAACATACAAAAGCTTTGTGACCGCAGATTTGGGATTGGCGCAGACGGATTAATTAAAATCAATTCAGCAGAAGGTGTTGATTTTGAAGTCGATTATTACAATTCTGACGGTTCCAAAAGTTTCTGTGGAAATGGCGCTCGTTGTTCTGTTGCATTTGCACATTTCTTAGATATTATTGAAGATAAAACCACTTTCACGGCTATTGACGGAATCCACGAAGCGGAAATCAAAAACGGAATCATCAAACTAAAAATGGGCGATGTAAAATCCATTGATACATACGGAGATGATTTTGTTTTGAATACAGGTTCTCCACATTATGTTAAGTACGTTGAAATGTTAAATAATTATAATGTTTACAAAATTGGTAACGAAATCCGAAATTCTGAAACTTATAAGAAAGAAGGAATCAATGTGAACTTTGTTGAGAAATTATCTGACAATGAACTTTTTGTAAGAACATACGAGCGCGGCGTTGAAGACGAAACTTACAGTTGCGGAACCGGAGTTACGGCTGTGGCTTTAACTTTTATGAAAAATAATAATCAAACGTTTGTTGGAGTCAAAGTTATGGGCGGACAACTAAAGGTTTATGCTGAAAAAGAGGGAGAAGGATTCAAAAACATTTGGTTAGAAGGTCCTGCTGTTCAGGTTTTTAAAGGAGATATTAATCTAGACAAAGCCTGATATTTTAAAGTTATGAAAAAAACAATTCTTATCATTTTTGTTGTTATAATTGCAATCCTTTGTTTCTTTGGATTGAGATTTTATAATAAATATCTTGGAAATAATGTGGAAAAAGAAGGCTTTGTTCTGATTCCGCATCATTCGAGTTATAAGCAGATTTTGGATTCTATTTCACCTTTCATTAAAAATAAAGAAAATTTTGCAAGTATTGCTGATGATAAAAACTTGAAAGAAAACTACAAAGCTGGACGATACGAAATCAAATCCGGAATGAACAACCGAGAAATCACCAATATGATTATCGCTGGAAATCAAACTCCGAATTCTTTCAGAATTAAAGACTTTGATGACGTTTATCAAATGATTGGACGCGTGACCAAGAAAACAGAAATTGATTCTTTGAAATTTGTTAAAAAACTGGACGAAATAGCCATTAATAAAGGTTATAAAAATGCTGAAGACCTCAAAAAATATTTCTTCAATAATACTTATGATTTTTTCTGGACCGTAACGCCGAAAGAATTCTTTGATAAATTCGAAAATGATTACAAGGATTTTTGGACTGCTGACAGAATCCAGAAGGAAAAAAAATCAGGATTAACAAGAGACCAGATTTACGCATTAGCTTCAATTGTTTATAAAGAATCTGGCGGAAAACCTGACGAACAAAGAACAATCGCAGGATTATATCTCAATCGCTATAAAAAAGGAATGAAGTTGCAAAGTGACCCAACGGTAATCTACGCAGTGAACAAAGCGAGTAATTTCACTCAACAAATCAAGAGAGTTTATTATAAACACTTGAAAGAACCTTCTCCATATAATACTTATGCGAACAAAGGAATCCCACCAGGACCGATTTGTATTGTTGATAAAAACTCAATAGATGCAGTTTTGGAAGCGGAAAACAACAACTATATTTTTATGTGCGCCGATCCTGCGAGATTTGGTTATCATAAATTCACAGATAATGATGCTGAACACGCCAAGAATGCAAAAGCCTATCAGGACTGGCTGAACAGCAAACAAATAAAATAAATAAAGAGCAAAAAGCGAAAAATAAACTAGAATGAAACGAACGGAAATTGTAAGTGTATTTCAGAAACGAATCTTTGGACTGGCATTAACTATCGGAGCAGCAAGCTTCGTTATGGCTCAGCAAAAAGTGACTATTTCTGGAAACGTAAAAGATGCAAATGGCGGAGTTGGATATGCATCAATAACTTTCAAAAATCAACAAAATTCACAATTGAGTGATGCAGCATTAGCAGATGTAGATGGGAACTATAAAGTGGATCTAGCTCCAGGAAACTACGATGTGAACATTGAAGCGGTTGACTATAAAAAATTCACCCAAACAATCCAAGTGGAGAAAGCTGGTGCGATTGCCCCTTTTGTCATTGTTTCAGACGGAAAAGCAAATCTGAATAATACAACCGATATTCAAGGAGTTGTAATTACAGCTACATCTACAAAACCTTATAAAGTTGAACTTGATAAGAAAACATATGATCCTTCACAGGATATTGTAAGTAAAGGAGGAAGTCTGCAAGATGTTTTATCCAATGTCCCTTCTGTTTCGGTAGATACAGACGGAACAGTTTCTATGAGAGGAAGTTCTAACGTAAGATTTTTAATCAATGGAAAACCTTCTGCACTTCTTGGAATAGATGACGGCGCAAATGCTTTACAAAGTATCCCGGCAGATCAAATCGAGAAAATAGAAGTGATTACCAATCCTTCTTCAAAATTCGAAGCAAGCGGAACTGCTGGTATCCTTAATATTATTCTTAAGAAAAATAAAAAAACAGGCTTCAATGGTAGTGTAATCGGTACTTTAGGATATCTTCCACAAACCAACCTTAATACAAGTCTTAGCTGGAGAAAAGGAAACTTTTCTTGGTTTCTGAACGGTGGCGGCGGTTACAGAGAGTCTAAAAACACCAATAGAAATGATAATTACTACAATAATATTACTACTATTGGGGACGAAACAGAATCTCACCAAAATTCTGAAATAAAGAATAAAAACAGCAATTATAACGCTACCGCAGGGATTGTTTATGACATAACCGATAAAACATCCGTTAATGCATCTGGAACTGTAAGAACATTTGAAAGTGACAACATTGGTAATATTGATTATAATTATCTATTATTCAATGCCCCGAATACTTACACATTGAGAAACACTACCGGAACTAATAATAATCTTGCGTTTCAAGGAGATTTTGGCTTAGATCACAAATTTGATGATAAGGGACAGAATCTTTCTTTATCCCTAAGTTTACAAAGAAACCGCTCCAACAACAATACAAACATCAAGGAATATGATGATTATAACACTGTAACATCTCTACAGAATCTTATCAGTCAAAGAACTGTCAATAAAAACATTGTTGCAAAAGCAGATTATGAATTACCAATCGGTGAAATTTCAAGATTAGAGGCTGGTTATCGTTTGGATTCCAATAGCAATAGTTATGACAATAATGTTCTGGAAAGTACAACTGCGTTCCCTACTTTGAGAAATCTGGGACTTTATACTTATGATGCTCAATACAAAGAATTGTTCAACGCATTTTATGTACAATTTAAAAGTAAAATTGGCAAAGTAGGTTATCAGTTAGGCCTGAGAGATGAGATATCCAATGTAACAATAGATTATCAAAATCTTTTAACGCCAGGATCCATAGGTTACACAGAGCCTGTCGTTGACAGAAAGAAGAATTATAATAACCTGTTCCCAAGTGTATTCTTAAGCTACGAGTTTGCCAAAGACAATCAACTATTAGTTAATTATACAAGAAGGATTGACAGACCAAGAGGTTTCTTTTTGATTCCGAATCCTAGCTACAATGATAACCAAAACATCTTTGATGGAAATATAGACCTTAATCCTTCCTATGTAGATTCTTACGAGGTAGGTTATAGTATTTCTAAAAAGAAATTCACTATCAACCCAACTCTATATTACAGACATCAAGAAGATGATGTAAAAATGTTGGTTTACAATACAAAAGAAAGTTATGAGGTGACTCCAGATGTGTTTAAAGACAGAATTGTTTTCCACACAAAACCAATCAATTTGGGGACTGATGACAGATTTGGTTTAGACCTTAACTTCAATTGGGATGCAACAAGCTGGTTAAAATTTATGGGTAACGTAGATGTATTTGGCTACAATACAAAAGGTAGTACGCTTTACCAAACTTTAGATAAAGATGGTAATGAAATTACCGACACGGCCAATTTCACAGGTAATGGGGTTTCTACCAGATCAAGGCTGACCACTACTTTCAAAGTTGACAAAACTCTTAACTTTCAGGTGCAAGGGTTTTTCAGAGGTGGACAAAAAACAGAATATCAACATAGAAAAGATATGTATGCTATTAACTTTGGTGCATCTAAAACTATTTGGAATGGAAATGGTACCATTGCTTTCAATATCCAGGATGTGTTCAATACCAGAGCAATGCAGTCTACCACTTATACCGCAAACAGCGTGAGAGATTCCTATATGCAATGGCAACCTAGACAATTCACAATGTCATTAACCTACAGATTCAAGCAAGGAGAAAAAGTTGAACAACCTAAACGTAAAAAAGATATCAACTCGAATGCATCTGGCGACGACCAACAGGGACCAATGTAATAATTCATCCGAAGAATGTAAAATTCAAAGAGGCTGTCTCAAAAGGACAGCCTCTTATTGTCATAGATATATAAATAGATTGTGATCAACACTGTTATTCTATAAAAAAATCCGTCTCGCTATAAAAACGAAACGGACTTTTTTAACAATTATAATTTTAAAGGTCTATTTCTTTTGTTCTTTCAACTCTTCTTTGTCTTTGTCAGAAGGGTTCCAAACTTTAACCTCAGCATTTTTATCAATTCCAGAAAGGATTTGAACATTGATTCCATCACTTGAACCTAGCTTAACATATACTTTTTTGAAACCGCCATTCGGTTGTTTTACTTCTACAAAAGCTTTGTTATTTCCCTTTTCATATTGAATAAGAGACTCATCCAAAAGTAATGCATTTTTCTGAGAACTCAATAATATTTCTCCATTTGCACTGAATCCTGCTCTGATGTATTCTCCGGTTTTGTTGAAAACATCGCCTTCTACCGCGAATTTTATCGTTCCGCTTTCCTCAGTTCCTTTTGGCGCAATCAAGGTTAATTTTCCTGGGAAAGATTTATTTTGAAGAGCACCGATTACGACACTCATATCCATCCCTTGCTTCAATTTTCCAGCTTGAGCTTCATCAATATCACCTTTAAAAATCAATGAATTAAGGTCTGCGATAGAACAAATCGTAGTTCCCGCATTGAAAGAGTTAGCCTCGATTACCTGACTACCCACTTTCACAGGAATTTCCAAAACAGTTCCAGCCGCTTTCGCACGAATCTGAGTCGTTGCCATACTTTGTAATTCCGGAGTTGCTCCTGTTCTTACGATTTGTAATTGTTTCTGAGCGGCATTCAGTTGTTGAACAGCTAGCTTTTGTTGTTGGATTGTAGTTTGCAATTGTTGCTCAGCTGTGATATATTCTTGTTTAGAAATCACACCTTGCTTGTACAACTTCGCTTGCATCTCGTATTGTTTCTGCTGATTATCAACGTTTACTTTTGCATTGGCTAACTGAATCTGAGTATTATTAACCTGCATTGTTGCGTTGTTCACTTCCGTAA
The DNA here is from genome assembly GCF_032055105.1 of Epilithonimonas sp. GTDB lineage: Bacteria > Bacteroidota > Bacteroidia > Flavobacteriales > Weeksellaceae > Epilithonimonas. The sequence continues at coordinate 134,352 of NZ_DAMBRK010000006.1, read as the reverse complement.
TATTAGGCACAATTCTGATCGTTGCCAACAATTGTCCAGCTTCCACTTTATCTCCTTCATCTACATTGATGCTTTGGATAATTCCGGCAATGTTTGGTTTGATTTCGATTTCTTCACGAGGTTCTATTTTCCCTGTCGCCATTACTTTGTCATCCAAGTTTTTGATGCTTGGTTTTCTAGTCAGGAAGACTTCGTTCTCAGCTGAATTGGACTTGATAAGATAACCGATTCCGCCAACAAAAGCCAGCACAAAAATAATTCCCAAAACGATGGTCATCAATTTTTTGAATGTAAATTTCTTTTTTTCTTTTTCCATTATATAGAAATATAGTTTGTTTATTATTAATTTTTATTCAGTTCTTAATGCTTCGATGGGTTTGATTTTTACCGCTCGTTGTGCCGGAATCAATCCGATTACCAATCCTAGAAAAATCATTATTCCCATTGCTGAAAAGACATTCCCGTAATCTACAGTTGGATTACTGAAAGGGAAAGCATCATTGTTCATTGTTGCAATATTTAAGATTATTAGAAGGAAAATTCCCGATAAAAATCCCAACAAACCTGATGACAAAGTAATCACCACACTTTCCAACAAAATCTGATTTCGAACTTCTGCCGGTTTTGCACCCAAAGCTCTTCTGATTCCTATTTCCTTGGTTCTTTCTTTTACTGTAATTAATAAAATATTAGAAATAGCGATAACACCTGCTAGGATTGTCAATGTTCCTACAACTATTGTCAGTAACTGCATTCCTGTAAGAAACCCTATTACTTTTTTGAATTCTTTAGCGAGGTTGAAAGTCCCAAAAGCATTAGTATCTTCTGGCGAAACGTGATTGATTTTTTTCAATTCGTCTTTCACTTTTGTTTCAACTATTGCAGCTTCTGCATTGGGTTTACCAACGATAGCCATAAAGCCAATTTTATCCCCTTCATTGTACATCCCAGAATAAGTAGAAAACGGAATATACGCACCATTATCACTTTCCATTCCTCCACCTCTTGGAACTCGGAAAACACCTATAACGTTGAAAAATATACCTTTCAGATTGACTAATTTACCAATCGGATTTTCATTTTTTTTGGCATCAAATAGATTTTTATAAATCTCCTCTCCTATTACAATTACTTTCTTTTTCCCTTGGATATCCGCATCATTGATAAATCTTCCGAACAATAATTTCTTCTTAGAAATCTGATTACCTACAGGAAAATCTCCGGTAATCATATACGTATTTTTCTTTCCGTTTCTGGAGATCTGCTCCCCTGCTGTTCCAAAATTACCTCTCACACTCTGAGGAGAGATATAATCTACTTCCGGAATCTTCTTCGTAATGTAATCTATATCTTTCAGATGGAGATCCATTTTTCTACCTTTTGCAAAGCCCTCGTAAGGGATATTGGTACTTTGTGGCCAAAGAAATATTGAGTTGGTTGCAAAGCCTGAAAATAACTTATTAAAACCATTCTCCATACCTTTTGCCGCACCTAATAAACTCACATACAAAAACATTCCCCAACCTACGCCTATCATTGTAAGAAACGTTCGGAGCTTATTATTCCGAAGGGAGTAATAAATTTCCTGCCAAGTATCTCTTTTGAAAAGTATATTCATTTTAGTTGATAGTTGATGGTTTTTAGTTGATAGTTTAGGATTCTTTTATCTTGGTTCTTTATTCTTGGTTCTTTTAATCTGTTCTAAGTGCTTCAATTGGTTTTATCTTAGAAGCTTTGTAAGCCGGAACAAATCCTGCGATAGCACCGGAAAGCACCAAACAGAAGAATGCAGCAGCAATTAATCCCCAGCCTACTGATGGCTCTGTGATGAAGAAATCTTCTAGGTTATTTCCAATTAATTTCAAAGCCAAAACACCTAATCCTACTCCAACGAATCCAGAAATCACAGTAATCACAATACTTTCTTGTAAAATCAAAGCCACAATTCCTGCTGGTTTTGCACCAATTGCTTTTCTTACACCAATTTCCTTAGTTCTTTCTTTGATGATGTAAACCATTATATTACTGATTCCAATGATTCCCGCCAACAAAGTTCCAAGCCCAATAAACCCAACAACAGCAGTAATTACAAACAAGAAGGCGAAAGAATCTTGCGTGTTTTTCGCATTGTTACTCACTCTTATTCCTTGTTGGTCATCAGGAGAAATACTATGTCTAGCTCTGATATTTTTCTCTAATTGGTCTCCATATTTTACACCTTCGTCCGGCGTCATAGCTGGATTATAAGAAAGCATTACCGTGCTGATAGTATCAGAACTTTTCTTCATTTGTTGCAATGTATGGAGTGGAATAGAAATATGTCGTTCGTCCCAATCACCTCCTGGATCAGAGAAAACGCCAACAACTTTGAACATCGTTCCATTGATTTCTAAATCTTTTCCAATCGGATTTCCATCACGGATTAGATCTCGCCAAACCATTCTTCCAATGGAAGCTACATTTTGTTTCATCTCGTTGTCTCGTTCGTTGATATAACGTCCGTCAATCATTGTTCTGTTTTCTAGAAATTTTTCGTCTCCTAGAACGCCATTGATTTGATAACTGCCACTTTCCTTACCATATTTAACCGTAAGACTGGTTGTATATCTTGGCGAAGCATATTCTAGTTTACCATCGCTTTCTTTTACAATAGCATCAAAATCATCATTATTAAAAGTGATGGTTCTATCAGACTGCAAACCCGCGTAAGGAATCGTGGTTTTTCCGCCCCAAATCATTATCAGATTAGTGGCATCTCTTGTAAAAGCTTTCGCAAAACTATTATTAAGTCCATTTCCAATTCCAAATAAAACAATGAAAATGAAAAGACCCAACGCAACCGTAAAACCAGAAAGTACCGTTCGCAATACATTACTACGAATAGAACTAAATATCTCTTGCCAGCGGTCTAAATCAAACATTTTCTTTAATTATTAATGATGAATTGTTAATGGTTATTTTTTGTCAGCCTGAGGCTCTCGAAGCCTTTATTATAATACGATTTGATTGATGAATTCATCACTTTCTATTCTGCCATCTTTCAGGACAACATTTCTTTTGGTTTGTGCTGCAACATCATTTTCGTGAGTTACGACAACAATTGTTTTTCCCTCATTATTGATTTCCTGAAGCAGCTTCATAATATCGTGAGTTGTTTTGGAATCCAAAGCTCCGGTCGGTTCATCGGCAAGGATTAATTTTGGTTCAGAGATTAAAGCTCTTGCAATGGCAACTCTTTGTTTTTGTCCTCCGGAAAGTTCACTAGGAAGATGTTCTGCCCATTCCTTCAGTCCAACTTTTTCCAGATATTCCAAAGCTTTTTTCGTTCTTTCTTTTCTGGAAACATTTTGATAATAAAGTGGAAGCGCCACATTTTCCAACGCCGTTTTATAATTAATCAAATTAAACGACTGAAAAATAAATCCGATGAAACGACTTCTATATTCTGCCGCTTTTACTTCCGTAAGATGTTTGATTGGAAATCCGTCCAATTCATAAATCCCGTTATCAGCTTCGTCCAAGATTCCGATGATATTAAGCAAAGTCGATTTTCCGGAACCGGAACTTCCCATAATAGAAACAAACTCACCTTGATTAATATTAAGATTAATACCTTTCAGCACATGGAGTTTGCTCTTACCTGTATCGTAAGATTTGTTGACATCTTCTATTTTCAGAATCGGATGAGACATTGTCTGGATTTTACATGATAAGTAAATCCGAATATCGAATTGTTACATCCACATTAAAAATATTTTATGATTTTTTTTCATTAATTAAATTTGAAAAAAATTTAATTGCTGGCGTAACATTTTTACAATTCCGAAGTCTTATTGTATATAATTTTTCTTTTATGCTTAAAAAAGTTTTTTGTATTTCGCTTTTGTCTATTGGAGTTTTGGGATTTTCTCAGAAGAAATGGACAATTCAGGAATGTGTGGATTATGCAATTAAAAACAATTTGCAAATCCAAGCACAAGCTTACAACAAAGATGTACAGACAAAAAATCTGGAAATGGCAAAAAGAGAATATCTGCCTTCGGTTTCTGGAACAATTTCTAATAACGCCAACTTTGGTCAAACCTTGGTTGGAACAAGCAGTATAAGAAATGACAGCTATTACAACGGAGCTAATGTTGGCGCGAGTGTTTTAGTTTACAATAACGGAAGACTCGAAAAAACCATCCGAAAAACAGGTTTTGATGTAGAAGCTAGCTTACAGGATATCGAGACCATTAAAAATAATATTTCGCTTCAAATCGCTCAGCAATATCTCAACGTAATACTGAACAGAGAAATCAAAAAAATCTCTGAAAGTGCGATGGATAATGCTCAAAAATTATACGACCGTGCAAAAATCACGACTGAAGTAGGAACTACTGCTCAAACAGTTTTAGCGGAAGCAACTGCTTCATTAGCAAGAGAAAAACAAAATGTAAAAACAGCTCAAATCAATGTTGACAAAGCTTTGTTTGCAATGGCTCAGCTTCTCCAACTTCCAAATTATAAAGACTTTGATGTTGTTGACATTCCTGTTCCGGAGGAATTAGCTCCTCAAACCGAGACTGTAGAAGAGGTAATCAATATTGCTTATGAAAATCAACCCATTGTTAAAGCTGCCGAAACTAGAATAAAAGCTGCCGAGGCACAGACAGAAGTGGTTAAAACTAATTTTTATCCAACCATTTCTGCAACTGCTGGAATCGGAAGTTTTTACAATAATCTTTTGAATAAAAATACAATTGGTTATACAGTAGATGCAGCTGGTAATCCTGTTGCAGTCACTGAACGAAATTTCACACAGCAATACAGCGACAATTTTGGTCAGCAATTGAGTTTGTCTGCAAACATTCCGATTTTCAATAAAGGGATTACAAAATTGCAAGTTGAACAGACCAAAATCAATGAAGTTATTGCTAAGAATAATCTCGATCAACAGAAGTTTCAATTGAAGCAAGATATTCAGCAGGCGCAGTTCAATGCAGATTCTAATTATGAGATTTATATTTCTGCCATCGAAGCTGAAAAAAGTACGAGATTAGCTTTGGATTTTGCCGAGAAAAGTTTCGCAGCTGGACGTTCTACAATCTATGACGTAACGATTGCCAGAAACAATTATGTGAATGCGCAAGGTTCTGTAGCTCAAGCAAAATATAATTACCTGTTTAGCATAAAAGTTTTGGATTTCTATGCTGGACGTGGAATTGCACTTTAAAATTGTAAATCTTTTTTGTCCAAAAATTAAATCATTACAAATCATCTATCATTATAAAAATGCAATATCAAAAAAAACTATTCTCCATAATTACTATTTTTTTAATTCTGACTAATAGTTTAATTGCACAAGATAAAAAAGCAAATCAGATAGATTCATTAATGAAACATTACAATGATGCTGGATTTTTCAACGGCAATGTACTGGTTTCAAAAAACAATAAAATAATTTATAACGCAGCATTTGGTTTTACTGATGCTACAAAAAAGGATAAATTAACTACTGAGTACCGTTTCAACATTGGTTCAATCACAAAAGAGTTTAGCGCAATAGCCTTATTGCAATTACACGAAAAAGGTAAACTCAAATTAGATGATAGAGTTTCCAATTTTTTTCCTGAATTCCCAAAATGGGCAACTGAAGTTTCAATTAAAGATTTGTTACAATATACAAGTGGAATTCCTAATGTAAATTGGAAAAAAATTAAAAGTCAAAAAGATATTTTTGATGATTTAAAATTAGTAGAAAAACTAGATTTTGCTTCAGGATCTCAATACGATTATAATATGAACAATGTCTTTATGAGGCAGTTTATTATTGAAAAAATCACGGGAATGAGTTACAAAGATTATGTTCAAAAAAACATTTTCAACCCTTTGAAACTGAATTCGGCTGAGATTACCCCAATCCGGAATAATAAAAATATTACGAAAGGATTTAACAATAAATTAGTGGAAGACAAACCTGATTTTTTGGTCGGTGGAACTTTCATCACAACAATGGATTTATTAAAATTTATAAATAGTCTTCATTCTAATAAAATCATTAGTAAAAATTCTCTTTTCGAACTTGGACAACAATTTAAATCTGAGGACACACAATCTGCTTTGGGTGAAGCAAAATTCAATAATAAAGAACTTATTGAGCATTCACACGACGGAAGAGCCGGAAATTATGAAGCACTAGTAGTTTCTGATATCGACAAAAAATTCACAATTATCCTGCTCGGAAATAATTACCAAGGAAAATTATTTGAAATTTCCAATACAATTAAATCAATCATAAAAGATTAATTACCCTTTATTGTTTTCCTAAATTCCAACAATAAATCTTACAAAATTCCGTATCTTTGAGATATGCAGATTTTTGGAAAAGATTTACTCAGAGATATCAAAGAAGCCGAATTGTTGGGAGAGAATGCACACAAAATTTATTCTCCGCCTTATCGTCCTGTCTTCAGTTATGAAGATATTCTAACCAAGAATCCGAAGTTTGCAGCGGTTAACATTCTACTCTATCTTAAAAATAATGAATGGCATTTTCCATTGATTGTAAGAAGCATCAACGAAAATGACAGACACAGTGGACAAATCTCTTTACCCGGCGGAAAAAGAGAAAAAGAAGACCTAGATTTTTCTTACACAGCCAAACGAGAAACTTCTGAAGAATTAGGAATTGATGAGCATTATGTGAGAATCATTCGCGAGATGTCGCCAATTTATATTCCGCCGAGTAATTTCTACGTCCATTCTTTTGTTTCTTACACCAAAAAGAATCCGGAATTCTTTTTACAAGAAAGTGAGGCGGTGGAATTGATAGAATTTCCTATTTCATCTTTACTAAGTCTTCCAAACCGACCAAAAAATATGGTTTTACCATCAACTAATGGTGCTGAGGTTCCCGTGATTGATTTCAATGGTTATATCATTTGGGGTGCTACATCGATGATTTTGAGCGAATTTAGTAACTTGTTAAAAAATGTTTAATTTTGCAATAGTTTCTAGCCACAGAAATTATAATTAACAATCAATGCCGAAAAAAAACATTTTCACAGATTCCTTTGGAAATATCTATATTCTGAAAAGGATTATTATTTTCATTCTGGGAGTTGTTTCTTACAGAAGATTCAATGGTTTTAATAAATTGAAAATTACCGGAACAGAAAATCTCACCGATTTGCCAGACAGCAATGTGCTTTTTGTATCCAATCATCAGACTTATTTTGCCGATGTTGCTGCAATGTATCACGCTTTTTGTGCTGTTAATAACGGCTATCACAACACGATTAAAAATCCTGTTTATCTTCTGAATCCAAAAGTAGATTTCTATTACGTAGCTGCGGAAGAAACTATGAATAAAGGGATTTTGGCGAGAATTTTTAAAATTGCTGGAGCAGTTACCGTAAAAAGAACTTGGAGAGCAGAAGGTAAAAATGTTAACCGAATGGTTGATATGAGTGAAATCGAAAATATTATGACAGCTTTGGATAATGGTTGGGTCATTACATTTCCTCAAGGAACAACCTCGGCTTTTGCACAAGGTAGAAAAGGAACTGCGAAATTGATTAAGAACCAAAGACCAGTTGTGATTCCGATTAAAATCAATGGATTCCGTAGAGCGTTTGATAAAAAAGGATTAAAAATAAAAGTAACCGGTGTAAAACCAACAATGGAGTTTCAACCCGCTTTGGATATCGATTATGATAACGAATCCGCAAACGAGATTCTGGACAAAATAATGCACGCCATTGGACAAACTCCAGAGCACAATCTTCTCCACGAATATGATGTAAAACAGAAAGAGATAAAATCTCAATCTCAACAACAATAAAAAACAGCTACTGAAAAAGTAGCCGTTTTTGTTATTATTAATGACTGAAAAATCTATCATCTTTCAGTCTATTATCTCTTAGTCTAAAATCTAAGCTTCGATACTTGGAACTTGTACGTTCTCATTAGCATCTTTTTCATAATCGATTCCGTCGATTTCGAATCCAAATAAGTTGAAGAACTCTTTTCTGTAACCTTCGATATCACTGATTTCAGAAAGATTTTCAGTAGTAATCTGGTTCCATAACTTTGCCACTTCTGCCTGAACATCATCAGCCATTTCCCAGTCATCCACACGGATTCTGCCAGCTTCGTCCAAAGCAACTTCTCCATTTTCAGTGTACAATCTGTCTGCGAAAAGTCTCTGCATTTGCTCGATAGTTCCTTCGTGAGTTCCTTTCGCTTTCATCACTTTATAAAGTAGAGAAATATATAATGGAACAACAGGAATTGCAGAACTAGACTGTGTTACCAAAGCTTTGTTCACAGAAACATAAGAAACGCCATTAAGGTCTTTCAATAAGTCATTCAAAACGGTAACAGTTGCTTCAAGGTCATTTTTCGCCTGTCCGATTGTTCCGTTTCTGTAGATTGGGAAAGTCAATTCTGGGCCGATGTAAGAATAAGCCACAGTCTTAACACCTTCTGCCAAAACGCCGGCTGCTTTCAATTCTTCTATCCAGAATTTCCAGTCTTCACCACCCATTACAGCAATAGTGTTAGGAATATCCACGTCGTTTTCAACCGGAGCAATAGTTACATCGGAAACTACACCTGTATGAAAATCTACAGTTTTGTTGGTATAAGGCTGTCCAATTGGTTTTAAAACAGATGCATGCGCTACACCCGTTTTTGGATGTGTTCTTCTAGGAGAAGCCAAACTATAAACCACCAAATCAACTTGACCAAGGTCTTTCTTAATCAACTCGATTGTTTCTTTTTTAACTTCGTCAGAAAATGCATCGCCATTGATACTTTTTGCATAAAGTCCTGCTTCGTGCGCTTCTTTTTCAAAAGCTGCAGAATTATACCAGCCTGCAGTTCCCATTTTTCCTTCAGAAGCTGGTTTTTCGAAGAAAACTCCGATTGTTGCGGCGTCTGAACCAAAAGCGGCAGTAATTCTGGAAGACAAACCAAAACCTGTAGAAGCACCTATTACTAATACTTTTTTAGGTCCGTTTTTGATTTCGCCTTTCGACTTAACATATTCTATCTGATTTTTAACTGCCTGAAGCGCTCCGTCCGGATGAGCTGTCAAACAAATAAATCCTCTTGTTCTAGGTTGAATAATCATTGTTGAAATTATTTTTAGCATTGCAAATTAAAGAAATTTGAATCAAATATTAAGAATTATCTGTAAAAAAGCGTATTCTGATTTTTAGTTTTCTTAGGATTAATAATACTTTCCGAGAGTAGTTATTTTTATTTTGCGCAATCGATTGCGCACTTCGTTATTTTGTTTAATTTTACCTGCATTCGGAATTGTAATAAAGTATGTTTCTACAATGTATTTCTGTAAAATTCTGATTTTTTTTATTAAGCAACAGTTTAATTTAACCAATAGATTTAAAATCAATCAAAAGAACTCATATCAATAACAATGAAAAAACTTTTAATAGGTATCGCATTTTCTTTGACAGCAATAGTTTCTGCTCAGAAAAATGACATTAATTACTACATCCAGAAAGCACCCTTCAAATTTGGAGAAATGGTTTTGCCAACAATCCCTCTAAAGGATTATAACTTCAAGGATTTCGGAGGTGTGGGAGACGGAAAAACCTTGAATACAAAAGCATTTGAAAAAGCGATTTCCACGATTGCTCAAAACGGTGGCGGAAGACTGATTGTTCCAGCCGGAACTTATTTGACTGGTCCAATTGAATTGAAAAGTAAAATCGATTTTCACGTTGAGGAAGGTGCGATTGTGCAATTCAGTTCAGATATTAAACAATTTCCTTTGAGAGAAACTTCTTCCGGAAAATTTGAAGTGACAGCGCCAATCTGGGGAAATAATTTGAAAGATGTTTCTTTTACAGGAAAAGGAATTTTTGACGGCGCAGGCGAAGCTTGGAGACCTGTGAAGAAATTCAAAACAACGGTTGCACAATGGAAGGAATTACTTGCAAAACAAGGCAGCGTCCTAAGTGATGATGGGAAAATCTGGTGGCCAAGTGCAGCTGCAAAAAATGGCGAAGAATTAGCAAAAGTGATTACGAAAACACCAGGCGCAACAATAGATATGTATGAGCAAATTCATCATTTCTTAAGGCCAATGATGTTCACTTTATCAAAAGTGACGAATCTTTTGATTGATGGACCAACGTTCAGAAACTCTCCAAAATTTGTCATCAATCCAAAACAAATCACCAATCTTGTCATCAGAAATACAACGGTTTACAATCCAAAATGGGCTCAAAACGGAGACGGAATTGACATTAGTGCGTCTAAAAACGTAATTATTTACAACACCAAAGTAAACGCAGGCGACGACGGAATCTGTATGAAATCCAGCGGAACTCCGAAAAATGGCGAAGCTAATTTACAAAACGTCATCATCGCAGAATGTACTGTGAATGAAGGTCACGGCGGTTTCGTAATCGGTAGTAATACAGACGGCGGAATGAAAAATATCTACGTTACCAACTGTACTTTTGACGGAACAGACATTGGAATCCGTGTGAAAAGCAACTCGGGAAGAGGTGGCGATGTGAGTCAAATTTTCATTGATAATATTGAAATGAAAAACATTATCAAAGAGGCCGTTTTATTTGATACGTTCTATGCTGATGCGCCAGTTGGCAGCACAAAAGAAAGTGAAGCAGCGCAACATACAGGTGAAAAAGTGCCATATTTTCACGATTTTTATGTGAATAATGTGAATTGTTCTTCGTCTGAAACGGCTTTCAGTTTCAGTGGACTTCCTGAAAAACTGATTGAAAATCTTTTCTTTAAAAACGTGAATATCACCAGTAAAAAAGGAATTGTTGGCAAGAACGCACAGAATATCGTTTTTGAAAATGTGAAAATCAATCAATCTACAGATTATAAAATTGACAGCAATCTGAAAAAAGCGATTGTTGTGAAGTAGATTATTTCTCGCTGATTTAGCGGATTTTGCAGATTCATCAGCCTAATCTGTAAATTCTGCGAGAGTAAAACGATTCAACCCTTTCAGAGTTTGAAACTCTGGAAGGGTTTTATTTTAGTAGTTATTTTATGCTAATTGAAAAATCTTCATTCATAATCAAAAAACCTTCTTCCTGATTTCCAGTAAAACCTTTCAGTTTGGAAGTTTTACTTTTCAGAATCAAATCCTGAAGTTGTTTCTCTGATAATTTTTTTCCGAATATCTCGAATGGAACTTTGAAACCACAACCTTTATAATCGGAACATCCAACGGCAGTTTTACCTTTCATTAAATTGTTCGATTTACATTTGGGACATTGGGTTTCTTCCCAAATAATTTCGGTTTTGACTCTCGGTTTTTTTTCTTTTGGAACAGGTTTTTCTTCTTCGAAATTAATGACTTTTCCTTTTCCACTGATGACTTTTTGAGTCAAATCCGTCACCATTTCTATCAATTCTTCTTTGAATTGGTTGGCTTCGTATTCACCTTTTTCAATTTTTCTCAGTTTTGATTCCCATTCTCCTGTGAGTTCTGGGCTTTTGAGAACTTCGTCTTCTATTGTATCAATCAAATCTACACCTATGGAAGTAGCGAAAATATTTTTCTTTTTCCGTTCGATGTATTTTCTTCGGAACAAAGTCTCAATGATGTTGGCTCGTGTTGATGGTCTTCCGATTCCGTTATTTTTCAACATTTCTCGTAATTCTTCATCTTCAACCTGTTTCCCTGCAGTTTCCATTGCTCTCAGCAAAGTCGCTTCTGTGTAAGGTTTGGGAGGCGAAGTTTTTCCTTGATGAATCAAAGGTTCGTGGTCTCCTTTTTCGCCAGCAACAAACTCAGGAATGGTTTGTTCCTCGTCTTTATCTTTTTCGTCCTTTTCTTCTTTTTTATCTTTCAAGTAAACCGCTCGCCAGCCTGGTTCGAGAATTTGTTTTCCCGAAGCTTTGAACGGAATTGTTCCCACTTGACCTTCCACCAAAGTATTCGATATTTTACATTCAGGATAAAAAACAGCAATGAATCGTCTTGCGACCAAATCATAAATGAGTTTTTCTTCTCTTGTCAAATTAGATGAAGGCGGAATTTCTGTGGGAATAATCGCGTGGTGATCCGTTACTTTTGTATCATCAAAAACCGCTTTAGTTTTCGGAATCGGCTGAGTCAATAATGGCGAAATCAAATCTGAATAAATTGTCATACTTCTCAAAATCCCACCAATTTTGGGGTAAAGATTTTCTGATAAATAAGTCGTATCAACTCTCGGATAAGTCGTGTGTTTTTTTTCGTAAAGACTCTGAATATAATTAAGCGTATGTTCCGCTGAAAAGCCATATTTTTTGTTGGCTTCTACCTGAAGTCCAGTCAAATCGAACAATCTCGGATTCTTTTCTTTTCCTTCTTTAATTTCAAAAGAGACAATCTCAAACTGATTTTGTTTAAGATATTCTAAACCTTTTTCTGCTTTTTCTAAGGTTTTTAATCTATCAATCGACGCACTGAAAAGCACATCCCGATATTTAGTTTTCAGTTCCCAATATTCTTCCTGAGAAAACGCATCAATCTCTTTTTGACGCTGAACAAGCATTGCCAAAGTTGGCGTTTGAACTCGCCCAATCGATAAAACGCCTTTGTTTCCACCAAATTTCTTTGTAAATAATCTCGTTGCATTGATTCCCAAAAGCCAATCTCCAATTGCTCTTGCATTACCTGCCAAATAAAGATTTTTATAATCTTCTGCAGGTTTCAGATTTTCAAAACCTTCTTTGATTGAATCTTCTGTCAAGGACGAAATCCACAAACGTTTCATCGGTTTATCACATTTGGCTTTCTGCAAAACCCAACGCTGGATGAGTTCTCCTTCTTGCCCAGCATCGCCACAATTAATCACCTCATCACACTCTTGAACCAGTTTTTCTATGGTATTAAATTGTTTCTCAACGCCATTATTATCAATCAGTTTGATTCCGAAATTTTTGGGAATAATTGGTAAGAAAATTAAATCCCACGATTTGAAATGTGGTGCATAATCCTGCGGTTCTTTCAAAGTGCAAAGATGACCAAAAGTCCAAGTCACGAAATAGCCGTTTCCCTCCATATAACCGCTTTTGGGAGTTGTAGCGCCCAAAACTTTGGCTATATCACGGGCAACGCTTGGTTTTTCGGCAATACAAAGTTTCATTTGGAATATTTATTTTCTTTAAGGTCAAATGGAACGTTAAAACGTTTCATTGATTTTTCACTTTAGAAAGGGAAGCAAAGTTGCGGAAAAATTTAAAATCAGAAAAGTTGTTTTTTAATAAAAAATCCCTCCAGACTTTTAAGCCTCGGAAGGATTCGTGAAAAAAATAATGTATTTTTTACAATCCAGCTTCAAAAACCTTGAGTAATTCGGTTTGTTGGATAACATCATTTTTACTATTAATTAGGTCATAATTCGCTTGTAACCAAGTATTTATAACGACGAAAAATGTATAAGCGTCCATTAGTCCTTCTTTGTATTTTTCTTCGGATTTTTGGAATGATAATTTTTGATTTTCGAAATTGGCTTCCAAAAGATTATATTTTTCTTGGGCATTCAGGAATTGTGCTTTGATGGAATTGATTCTTTGAGTTAAATTATTGATGACAATATCCTTATCGTAATTGGAATTGATGACATTCAGCTTGGCAATTTTAACATTGTTTTTCACTTGCAGTTTGTTGAAAATCGGAATATTGAGACCGAATCCTAACTGTTGATTTTTGTTGGTTTTGATTTGGCGCAGACTTCGGTCTTGTCTTACATTCAGAAAACGGAAAAATTGCTTTTGGCGATTAAGAAAAAGATTTTTCATTATTTCCAAAAACTGAAATTAAAACTCAGAATAAACGCATCATTCTGAGTGTAGAAAATAACGGAATCGGAATCCAAAAGGAAATTAAGGATAAGATTTTCCTTCCATTTTTTACGACGAGAAGTAACGGCTCAGGAATTGGTTTAACGCTTAGCAAAAGTATCATCGAAGCTCATAAAGGTTATCTTAATTATAAACCTTTGGAACAAGGAAGTCGATTTAAAATTTGGTTTGTGGAATGAATTACTAATTTTTATGTTTCCCATTAAAAACTATGTCCAAAGCAAGATAACTCACATCGTATGGATGATTTCCGCCCACAAGATTATTCATATAACCAATATCAAAAGTCACAGAAGAATTTTTTGGAGTGACAGAATAATAGGCTAAAAACCGACTTTCGTGGTATTGCATGTCACTCCATTCTTTTGAAATTGCACCTTTTTCTGTTGAAAATAATTGTTCCGAACTCAAAATCAATTTTTTGGATGCGTCTTGATTTAAATCTATACTTAATTGCAACCGAAACCTACTTCTAAATGCAAAAGACTCTGCATCTTCCAAACTTTTTGGGGCGAAAAACTTTCTAAATTCTTGTCTAAAAGTTGGTGTGATTTTGAATTTCTCACCTTTAAAAGCATAAGACAATCTACCGTACAACCTTATTTCCTGCTGATCAATAGTTTTTCTATTTTCAGAATTTTGTACTTTTTGATCTCTTAAACTTAAAGCAAATGAATATTGCAAATTGTTTTTCAACTGATGATAAAATTCTTGATTGAGGACCAAAATCGCAGGTTTTCCTATAAAATCAAGAGCATTTTCACTCGTTCTTCCCATTCCGAAATAAGTCATAGACTCCCAATTTTCATTCATTTTTTGTTTAAACCCTGCAGCAAACCAGCTCGCCGTTTTGGCGTGTCCCAAACCTGGCGGACTGATCTGTGCAGAAAGGTTGAAGTCAAAAAATAGTAAAATTATAACACTCAAAAAACATCTCATCTTAATCTTCTTTTTTCTGTAAAATTCTTCCTTGACTGTCAAAAACAATTTTCCATTCGATTGAATGATTTTTCAATTCGGCTTTGTAAATCGTTTTCCCATTTTTGAAAATTCTTTTTACATCATCTACTTTGTAACCCGCATAATACTTGTTAATAGTTGCTAAAACAGTTTTTGGAAGTTTATTTTTGGAGATTTCTTCATCATGCCTAACCATTTTTCCATCTCTGGAATAGAGAATTTTATGATCATCGCCTAAAAATCCAGTTTCAAATTCCACTTCATAAAGGTTACCTTTGATCTCCCAATCGATATCCGAAGCTTTTGGGAAGTTTTTTTGAAACTGGTTTAAAATAACCGATGGAACTTCATTCTGATGAATATCCTGCGCTGAAATGTGATTAAAACTTAAACATAAAACACTGATTGTTAAAATTAAATTTTTCATAATGTAAATTTTATATTGCTAATATCTAAAACGATTTGGGAAACATTTGGGAATCAAGGTTCATAAATCAATCTAAAGAAAGAAGAATTATTCTGTTGATCATGATTCAAAGGAATTCCTATGACTACCCCAACTGCAAAATGAGAATTCATCTTGATTTTAACTTGCGGTCGTAAAGTCAGCACCATTTTCCCGTGACTGATTTCTTTATTTACTTCCACACCAATAAAATGACTTGTATTGGGAAGTGTGTACATCACAGAACTGTTGATTTCCCAATCCACAGGAGTTCTACTTTCGCCAAATTGATGTTGGATTTTTGGATATGCGTACACCAAAGTATGAATACTAGAACCCCATCTTTTTGCCGCAACAAAAAACGGACTGTACGTTAATCCCGTAATAAATTTCCCTTTCCCATAATTTTTAAAATCATTAAACTCCAAAACCTGTGTATAACCGATTGCTAAAGAAGTTTTGGCCTTTTCTGAAACAAAAAAAGAATACTGCGCCGAAAATCTGATTCCATCCAAACGGTTTCCGGGAATTTGTTCTTTTGCAGTCCCGTTTTTCGGACTGAAAAAGGAAAAATCGGTTTCCACTTCAAGTCCTAATCGGTTGATGGGAGCAAATTCGTATTCCGCTAAATAACCGTTTTCTCTGTAATTTTTTGTGCTTGAAAAATCGGCTCCGATGTTGAATTCTTTTTCACCTTTTCTCGCACCGAGATCTCTCACCAAATCCTGAAAAATTGGTTCTGCATGAGAAACTTTTACGGGTTTAGATGAAGTTTGTGCTAAAGCTAAAAAGCATCCCAAAAATTGAATAGTTCCGAATATTAAAATATGTTTCAGTGTTTTCATACTGCAAATCAACAGTACGAATCGGGAAAATTTTGGGAAGAAATCGGGAAAGAAATGGGAATTTGGATTTTAGTAAAAAGTGAGAAGTGAAAGGTAAAAAGCAATTTTGTCTAACTACTAAAACTTTACATTAAACTCGTGCATTTCTCCTTTAAATTCATACGAAACAGAAAATCCGTACAACTCGGCAATCGCTTTTACAATCGCTAACCCCAAACCTGTCCCTGACTGATTTTCTTTATTTTTCTGGAATCTTGTGAAGATTTTTTCCTGTGCTAAAGATTGAAGATTTCCTGTGTTTTTTACCGTTAAATAATTTTCGGAAATTTCAACTTCAACTTTTCCGTTTTTGATATTGTGGAAAATGGCGTTTCGCAAAAGATTGGAAACAATAATATTCATCAAAGCTGAGTCGGCATTGACTGAAAGTTGGGCATTTTCTTGAGATGAAATTTTAACTTCTTTAAAATCAGCAATATCTTCAAGGTCGCTGATGTTTTTTGCTACAATTTCGTTTACAGAAATTTCTTTGTTATCAAAAAACTGTTTGTTCTCAATTTTAGTTAATAGTAAAAGTGATTTATTAAGTCGAACCAACCTTTCAATGATTTCTAAAATTTCTGCAATTTTTTCTGCCTGATTTTCGGTGAAATTTTCCCTTTCCATCAACAGTTCGAGCTTACTGATGGCGATGGCTAAAGGAGTCTGAAGTTCGTGGGAAGCGTTTCCGATGAATTCTTTCTGTTGCTCGTACGTCTTTTCGCTGTAATTTAAAAGTGTGGTCACGGCTTCCTGTAAATCTGCAAATTCTTTGGTTTTTGTTTCTGCTTTTGGAAAACTTTTTCCTGTTCCGAGACGGTATTTTTTTAAGTCATAAAGCAAGTCGTAGAAAGGTTTCCATAATTTTTGAAGCACTAAATTGTTAATCAACAAAATACTGAAAATCAAAAGCACATACAATCCTGCGGCGTCCCAAAGCAATTCTTTCACAAGATCATCTTCTTCAACCATATTGTTGAAAATTTTCAGCTCATAAAAATTTCCATTCTGTTCGAAAACCGTTGTTAAAACTCGTACAGGTTCCAGTTCGGGAGCTTCATCATCGGCATCCTGGGCGTAAATTTCGGTGTCTTCGTAGGTGTCTTTAAAATTCAGAGCTTCCTTTTTGCTGATAGGATTTACCGAAAAAAAGCCTTCATCAAACGTTTTCTGCTGCAAAATGGTGGAATCTTTTTCGGCTCTGGAAACAATCTGTCGCTTGTAATTTTCGAGCTCTTCATCTACGCTGTCTTTGATTTCGTCGAGCATATTAAAATAAAACACGACCGACCAAAGACTTACGATAAGCAATAGCCACGACATGAGGTGGAGAAGAGATCGGTTGAGGAGTTTCATTTTTCTTTCAGTTTGTAGCCGATTCCGTAGATGGCTTCGATTTCGATTTCAGCGTCGCTTTGCTGAAGTTTTTTTCTTAAATTTTTAATCTGATAATAAATAAAGTCAAAATTATCTGCCTGATCGATATTGTCGCCCCAAACATGTTCTGCCAAAGCAGTTTTCGTTACCAAACGGTTTTTGTTGAGCAGGAAATAATTCAGAATATCAAACTCTTTTCTGTTGAGTGCGAGATTTTCTCCGTTTACCGTCAATGTACGTTCTGTAAGATCCATTTCAAGATTGGAAATGATGATTGAATCTTTCCCGTCGAGATTTTTTCTGCGCAGAACGGCTTTTATTCTTGCGTTGAGTTCGGCATTGTGAAAGGGTTTGGTTAAATAGTCATCCGCTCCGAGTTCAAGACCTTTCAATTTGTCATCCAGAGAATCTTTTGCGGAAATAATAATGACGTTTTCAGATTTACCCAAGTCCTTCAACTGCTGTAAAAGCTGGAGCCCGTTTCCGCCGGGAAGCATGATATCGAGAAGGATACAGTCGTAATTATACAAGCCGATTTTTTCACTTGCGGCATTAAAATCTTCGGCAGTTTCAATAAGATACTGCTCCTGAACCAGCGAATCACAAATCGATTTTAAAAGCTCTTTTTCGTCTTCAACAACAAGGATTTTCATGCAACAAATGTAGAGAATGATTCTGGAAAGAGGTGGGAATCTATTAATAAGTTAACTAGTAATAAAACTTTTTTTATTTTTACTAAGTCCCTTAAGCTATAATTAGGACATAGAGTAAAATTTCACATATCATATGAAAATCAAAAATAATGCTGGCGAAACGGTAGAATTTGAAATTGGAAAACTAGAAAGTTCTCTTAGAAATTCTGGCGCGAACAATCATTCTGTCAAAAAAGTACTCCAAAATATTTTACCCAATTGCTTTGACGGAATCACGACGAGAGAGTTGTATAAAATGGCGTTTGATGAATTGAAAAAAATCTCAAATTCTGCGGCTGCAAGATACAGCCTGAAAAAAGCTTTGCTGGAACTGGGACCTGCAGGATTCTATTTTGAGCAGTGGATTTCGAGAGTGTTTCAAAACATTGGTTATAAAACGGAAACTGGACAATTGATAAAGGGACATTCGGTGACTCACGAAGCTGATGTTATTGCTAAAAAAGATGATAAAACTTATTGGGTAGAATGCAAATTCCGAAATGCAGAAGACACAAAAATCTCCGTCACAACGCCAATGTATGTTCTATCGAGAATCAAAGATATTTCTAATATTCAGTATAATCTTTTCGGAACTAAAACTGAATTTACAGACGGTTGGCTGATTACGAATACTTATTTTACTAAAGATTCTGTTGCTTTTTCAGAATATTATGGATTAAGATTATTGTCTTGGGATTTTCCTGTGAATATGTCGATTAAAAATCTGGTTGACCAAAATGCACTTTATCCAATCACTTGTCTTACAACTTTGGACGGAAAACAAAAACAAAAATTGTTGGAGAACAAATGTGTTCTGGTAAAAGAATTATTCCAGAATCAGAATTTGTTGAATGTTTTAGAACTCAGTCAAGAAAAGAAATCAGAAGTTCTGAAAGAAGCAAAAGAACTGATGACAACGAAAATATCAGAATAAAAAAACCGCAGAAAATTCTACGGTTTTATCTTTTTTCTATCAGTCTATCATCTTCTAGTCTGAAAACTATTTCCCTTTTTGCGGTGGATAATTAGCCATTATTTCAGCTACAACTTGTGGGATTTGTTTTTGCTTTGACTTTGGCGAATCTACAGAAATTCCGCTTCCTGCGCCTTGCCAAACCAATTTTTGAGTTTTAGCATCGATGATGTCAATCACAATTGTTCCGCTGTTATAGTTATTGGTCCAAGTATTTCCCATACCGAAGCCTCCACCCCAGCCCCAGCCACAAGGTCTTCCCCAGCCGAAACCGCCTCCGTAAGAAGTCGTAATGTCCTGAACTTTTTTGTGAGATGCTTTCACATTGATAATCAAATCAGGATTCTGAGAAGAAGTCAATCCTTTTGCCTGAACTTGTTTTGACAATTCATTCAAAACTCTGTCTTTGTCAAGGTCGTTTATTTTCAAATCGTCGGTTCTTAGCAAATACGTTTTGTAGTTTGCAAAATTCGCTGTTGCAGAATAATCAGATTTCACTTGGAAAGGGCTACAAGAAGTCACCCCCAAAGAAACTGCAGCTAGTAATATGAAGAAATATCTTTTCATAATGTAGATTTTAATATTTTTAAAGAATTATGGAATCGCAATGCGATTTCATTTTATTCAATTTTTTGATTTTTTAATAAAAGTATCCGTCTTTTTATCATAGCCATACGGGCAATGTCTGCAACCGCTTTTACAGCAATAGCCACGCTTCAAATGGAATTTTTCTGTAAAAACCTTATAACCTTTCTCGTTATAATAAAAGTCTTCATTCTCTTTGATGTCATTTAGTTTCATAAGTTAAAAAACTGTACCAAAATTTTTATCTTTGATTTATGATAATTATTGTCTGTCAAAGATTACTCAAAAATACTAAAATTTCGGGGATAACACTATTTCCGTTTATATTGCTGAGAAAAAAAGAATACAGACAGAATAAGATTCTCATCAATCACGAGAAAATTCACATCCGTCAACAGCTGGAATTATTGATTATTCCATTTTACATTTGGTACTTGTCAGAATATTATCTCAAATATTTGAAGTACAAAAATCCGCACTTGGCTTACCGAAACATTAGCTTTGAAAGAGAAGCTTATGATAATGACCAAAACCCAAATTATCTCAAAAAAAGAAAATTCTGGAGTTTCATTAAATATCTTTGAAAATCATTATCATAAAGGATTGAGACGTTTCAATTTTCGGATTGGTCATTTCTCCAATATTACATTTTCGTGAAAAAAATTTCTCAGAATATAAAATAATCTAAATTTGCAGAATTATTTTTTCAACATATCATAATTATGTCGCAAGATAGCAGCGGTCATTTTGACCTCAAAAAACTTTCCTGGGTTGGCGTTTTAGTTTCATTGGGAATTGTTTTCGGAGATATCGGAACATCCCCTTTATATGTGATGAAAGCCATCATCAATGCAGGAAAAGAAGGCGGAATCATCTCTGAGGAATACATAGAAGGTGCATTGTCTTGCATTATTTGGACATTGACTTTACAAACGACAATCAAATATGTTATTATTGCTCTTAAAGCTGATAACAAGGGTGAAGGTGGAATCTTGTCGCTTTATTCTTTGGTCAAACGGTTCAAGAAAAAATGGCTTTATATTGTTGCAATAATCGGAGCTGCAACTTTGGTTGCTGACAGTATCATCACACCATCAATGACCGTTATTTCTGCGATTGAAGGTTTAGAATTGGTAACACATAAACCACCTGTTGTTCCTATAACATTGATTATACTAATTATCATTTTTGTCGTTCAGCAATTTGGAACCAGTTTTATCGGAAAGTTTTTCGGCCCCATTATGGTACTTTGGTTTCTTGTTTTAGGTGGATTTGGATTGGTTCATTTGATAGATCATCCTTTGGTTTTAAAAGCTTTCAATCCTTATTATGCAGTTAAATTAATTTATAGTTCGCCTAGCGCAATCATTATTCTTGGTGCGGTTTTCCTTTGTACAACAGGTGCGGAAGCATTGTATTCTGATCTTGGACATTGTGGAATCAAGAATATCCGAGTGAGCTGGATTTTCGTGAAAGCAATGCTGATTCTTAATTACTTAGGTCAGGGTGCTTGGCTTTTGAATAATTATCACGAAGTTTTCCAAGGAAAAAATCCATTCTTCGGTATTATGCCAGAATGGTTTATAATTCCTGCTGTTGTTTTGGCGACCGCTGCGGCAATCATTGCAAGTCAGGCTGTAATCACAGGAGCTTTCACAATGTTCTCAGAAGCAATGTCGCTCAACTTCTGGCCCAATCAAGAAATCGAATATCCTTCAGGAATCAAAGGTCAAATGTACATTCCGAAAATTAACTGGGGACTTTTGTTACTTTGTTTCATCGTCGTTATTTACTTTAAAGAATCAAGCAAAATGGAAGCTGCTTATGGACTTTCCATTACAGTTACGATGTTGATGACAACCATTCTTTTGATTTTCTGGTTCTTAAAATCTAGAACAAAAAAAATCTACATTGCATTATTCGCTTTGATTTATCTCGTGATAGAAGGTGGGTTTTTCAGTGCCAACATTATCAAATTCTTTGATGGTGGTTGGATGTCTGTTTTATTAGCCGGCTTTATCGGAGTTTGTATGTACGCTTGGTACAACGGTAGAATCATCAAAACAACTTTCATTAAATTCGTAAAACTGGAGAAATATGTTTCCACGATTAAAGATATGAAACTGGATGAAACGATTCCGAAGTATGCGACCAATCTTGCTTTCATCAGTCGTGCAAAGAGAGACGACGAAGTGGAATCGAAAATTATTTATTCAATAATTCGTGCACAACCTAAAAGAGCCGATCATTATTTTATTTTAAACATTGTCAATCAGGAAGATCCTTACAGTTTCAAATATCACGTGGAAGAGGTTTTACCTGGAACAATTTATAAAATCAGTTTCTTACTTGGGTTCAAGAGAGATAGAAGAATCAATGATTATTTCCAGC
Organism: Epilithonimonas sp.; assembly: GCF_032055105.1. Lineage (GTDB taxonomy): Bacteria > Bacteroidota > Bacteroidia > Flavobacteriales > Weeksellaceae > Epilithonimonas. The sequence goes on along the minus strand of NZ_DAMBRK010000006.1, from coordinate 112,197 downwards.
AGATTCTAAACGAAATGATGGAAGAAGGTACTATCCCGTCAAGAAGTTCGCACCCATCTTTGAGAGCACATAACATTCCGCCGGATTTGAAATTTGTGATTATTGATAATGTTTATATTAATGACTTCTTGTTGACCATCCGAGACAAAATCATTCTTAACATTTATAATTTCGTTAAAAAATTGGGGAGCAATGACTTTACAGCTTATGGCGTTGCAAGTCATAACGTTGTTGTAGAGTCGGCTCCGTTGCTTGATCAAAAAATCAAAATTGAGAAGATAGAAAAAGTGGAAAATCATCATCTCGATTAATCCAAAAAAATCGTTATTTTTGTACAATGGATACGAAACAAAAAGAGTTGAATATCGCAACTATAAAAGACGTTCTAAGACAATATCTTCAGGATAAAGGTTTCCGCAACACGCCGGAACGTTACACTATTCTGGAAGAGATTTACAATATGGAGCACCACTTCAATGTGGATGACCTTTACCTATTGATGATGCAAAAAAAGTATCACGTAAGTAAGGCGACGATTTACAATACGATTGAGATTTTCTTGGATGCAGGCTTAATTAGAAAGCACCAATTCGGGGAAAAAACTTTGAGTACATCTTCTTATGAAAAGTCTTATTTTGATAAACAGCACGACCACTTGGTAATTTACAAAGCAGATTCTGACAAAGAAATCGAGGAAATCATTGAGTTTTGCGACCCGAGAATTCAGGGAATCAAAGACTCTATCGAAAAAGCATTTGGTGTAAGTATTGATACGCACTCTCTGTACTTCTACGGACACAAGAAGTCTGAAAATTAATGAAGAAATCCTTTTTTGTAGTTCTACTTCTAATTTTTGTTAGACTATTTTCTCAGGTCACACCGCCAGCCCAAAATCCGGGATTGGTAAAAGACCCTTTTTTCAAAAATCAAAATACTCAAACACAGCCTTCTAAAAAAGTAATTAATAAACATGCTGATACTTTCGGCATCAAAGAAGAAAAATATGAAGGTAATCCGGTGTTCTCTGGGAATGTTGTTTTTGAACATCAAGGTTCTGTTCTTACAGCCAATGAAGTTGTTTTTTTTCAAAAAGAAAATTTCTTGAAAGCCATCGGAAATGTTGTTCTTACAACTGCCGACGGAAACAGAATCACCGCCCAAGAAATGGAATACGACGGAAACACAGAACGCGGAATCGCCAGAAAAAATGTAGTCCTCACCGATCCGAAACAAACCATCAAAACAGAAACACTCTATTACGATAAAATCCCGAACACGGCTTATTTCAATACTGGCGGAACGATTTATAGTAATGATGGAAGTGTGATGTACACCAAATCGGCGACTTATTATCTCAATACAAAAATGATTGATTTCATTGGTCGTTCCAATATCGAAACGGATAAGTACACCATCGTCAGCGATAATATCAAAACCAATCAAAACACCAATGTTTCCGATTTCTTTGGACCAACAACAATCAGAAGTAAAGAAAATCCAAGAAACTATGTTTACACAGAATTAGGAACTCATAATTCCAAAACTGGAGAATCTTTCCTGAATAAAAACTCCAGAATCCATTATAACGACAAAGTTCTTACTGGCGATAAATTGTACTACAACCGAAACACAGGCTTCGGAAAAGGAACAGGCAACGTAATGTTGGACGACCCGAGACAAAATCGTTTCATAAAAGGTGGTTACGGCGAAATCTACGAGAAAAAAGATTCTGCTATGATTACAGATAAACCATATGCCGTAAAAATCTTGAGTAAAGATTCGGCTTATATCTCGGCAGAAAAATTCTTGACATTTCAGAAACCCGATTCTATTGATAAGCTCAAAAAAAAGAGTTTTTTACGCGCTTTCAGAAAAGTGAGGATTTTCAAAACAAACATGCAAGGTCGTGCAGATTCTCTCAGTTTTAACGAGACCGATGGCGAGATGCACTTGATGAGAAAACCAATTCTCTGGATGGGCGTAAAACAGATAACCGGAGACGAAATAAGAGTTTACAGCAATCCCGAAAAAGAAGTTACAGACTCTATAAGAGTCATCGGAAATGCCTTCGCCATCAGCAAAGCAGACTCTCTGAATTTGAAAGACGAGTTCAATCAAATCAAAGGAAAATTAATGATTGTTTATCTAACGAATAATGCTATAGACAGCGCCAAAACCGTTGGTAATGCACAAGCCATTACATATGCAGATGATACCAATCAAAAAACGAAAGAAGTCACCAGAATTGGCGTTGCACTTTCCACGTGTGGTGAGATTGTGGCCGATTTTCTAGAACGTCGTTTGGAAATAGTTTCTTGTAACATTGGCGCCAATACAGACACTTATCCAATGAGCAAAATCTCAAAACAAGAGCGTTTCTTCAAAGATTTTAATTGGAATACCAAAGACCGTCCACAGAAATGGGGCGATATTTTTCTCGACACGCCAAATTACCCCGAAATTGTTTATGAATCGGACAATTCTCTCTTTGACCGGGCCGAAGCAGAACGCAAAAAACTCGAGGAAAAGAACAAACCCAAAACACCGGTTAGGGTAAAAAAATAACAGAACATTCCTTTAGGAATGAAATCTGTGTACTATAGAATAAATCAATTTGAGAGGGCGTTCTGTAGGAACGCTATCTTTTTTAAATTTGTTGAAAAATTCAGGCAATGGAAATCAATTCTAAAATAAAAATAAAAAGTTTTCTTGGAACGTCACATCCTTCAAAAATTATAAATGAAGATGAAAATTATTGGATTCTTATAGGAGAAACGGGAAAAATTATTGAAATCGAAGAAACGAAATATTTGATTCTGTTTGATAAAAATTTGGATTCTTTAGGTTTAATCAATCATAATCCCGTAAAAAACTCATTATGGATTTTAAAATCTGATGTAGAAAAAATTTCTAATATAAATCAAGATTTCTATCAATATCAAGCACAAACCACACCGTTCGCATCTGGTTTCGAAGTGGAAAAAGCAGAAGGTAGTTACATCTACGGAAAAGACGGAAAAGCTTATCTGGATTTTGTAGCTGGGGTTTCCGCCAATACTTTGGGACACTCTCATCCGAAAGTCGTTAACGCGATTAAAGAGCAAGCAGACAAATATCTCCACGTAATGGTTTACGGCGAATATGCTCAGGAAAAACCGGTTGAACTTTGTAGACTTTTGGCAGAAGTGACTCCCGAACCTTTGGAAGTTACTTATCTTGTGAATTCCGGTGCAGAAGCCATTGACGGAAGTTTGAAATTGGCGAAACGTTACACAGGAAGAGAAGAAATCATTGCCTTCAAAGATGCTTATCATGGAAATACGCACGGCGCACTTTCTGTTGCAGGAAATGAAGTTCACAAAAGAGAATTCCGACCGTTGTTGCCAATGGTCAATTTTATCGAATTCAATAATGAAAATGATTTTGATAAAATTACAGAGAAAACCGCTTGTGTGATTGTAGAAACTATTCAAGGTGCGGCGGGTTTTATTATCCCGAAAGACAATTACTTCATCAATCTAAAAAAACGTTGTGAAGAAGTTGGAGCATTGTTGATTTTGGATGAGATTCAGCCCGGGTTTGGAAGAACAGGAAAATTGTTTGCATTTGAACATTTCGGAATTGTCCCTGATATTCTCGTGATGGGAAAAGGAATGGGCGGCGGCGTTCCTGTGGGTGCATTTATGAGTTCGAAAGAAATTATGACAAGTCTTTCACATTCACCAAAGCTGGGACATATTACAACGTTTGGAGGAAATCCATTAATTGCTGCTGCTTCACACGCTACTTTGAAAGAAGTTTTGGAAAGCGGACTGATGAACGAAACCGATAAAAAGGAAAAACTTTTCAAAGAACTACTCGTTCACCCGAAAATCAAAAATATCAATGGAAAAGGATTGATGCTGGCTGTGAATCTTGGAACACCTGACATTACGATAAAAACCATTTCAAAATGTATGGAAAAGGGATTAATTGTTTTTTTACAATTATATAGAAATGAATATCTGAGAATCTCTCCTCCACTTACAATCTCAGAAGACGAAATCCGAAAAGGTTGCGCGATTATTTTAGAAGCTTTGAATGAAGTTGAATAATTTTTGAATACAAAGCGTACTAAAATTTTTTGATAACTAAATGTTTTAAGTTCACAAAGGCGCTTCGCTTAAAGAAGAATTTATTATACACTTTGTCATTCCGTAGGAATCTAAACTTCGCTGTCGAGATTCCTACGGAATGACAAATTTCGTTTTTAGAGTAACCCTTGTTTTTTTTGCAGAAACTGCAGCCCGACTTGAGCGGAAATCCTTTTTTGCTTGGACTCTAGTTTTATTTTTACTGAAATCGTCTGCAAAAAAGATTGGGAGTGGAAGGCGGATTAAGCTGCCATAATAATTGCAAAGTTTAGTATTCATCAATGGTCTAAAATCAACTAATAAAAATCATATTTATTTTCTATAAAAATTTTGAATTTCCATAGACATTTTCATTTGGAAATAAAAAATTAATTTATATATTGCGCCACAATTAGAATTAGAATATGGCGAAAACGAAAGTGCAGTATGAATACAATATGCATTGTCTCTCGGAGATTTTGTATGAGTATTTGGCAAGTGCAGAAGGATTATCAGAGTGGTTTGCAGACGACGTTGTAGAGCGTGGTGACGATTTCTTTTTCAGCTGGGGCGGTGGTCCTGCTGAGAGAGCTACACTTATTCGTTATAAGCCAGAAAGTTTTGTGCGTTTCCGTTGGGAAGAAGATGAAGGGACTAAATATTTCTTCGAACTTTCTATCATCATTGATGAAATTACAGATGACTTGTCCCTTAATATCACCGATTTTTGCGAACCTGGTGACGAAGAAGAAAATAAACTCTATTGGGAAAACCTGATAGAAAATTTACAGATAAAATTAGGTGCAGCTTAATATTTTTAGATGAACGATTTTATCGTTCATTATTTTTTTATACTACAATGCAAAAATTAGTTTATACCGAAGATAATCTCCAACTCATCAACCGTTCTTTTCTTTATGGAGATTCGGTTTGGGTGTCGTTCTTTGTCAGAAACGGACAACTCATAATGGCAGAAGAATCCTATTTTTTCCTAATGGCATCGATGAGGAAAATGAGGCTGAATATCCCATTAAGTTACACTCTAGAATTTTTTCAGGAATTGTTCCAAAGAGAAATTCTTGACCAAGGCATCCAGAACGGAATTATCCAACTGATGGCTTACAGAAAACAAGAAGACAAACCTCTTCCCAAATCTGAAACAGCTTTCTATTTTGAAATCGAAGAATCCAATGACATCCTTGATATTAAAGGTAATATCGAATTGGATTTGATTAAGGAAATCAATGTGAATGCTAATCTTTTGAGTAACATCCGGGTTCATTCTGCAGAGAATATCTATGCAGAAATCTATGCGAAAGAAAATGATTTGGATGACGTCATTCTTCTGAATCCGAACAAGAAAATCGCAAGAAGTATTTTCGGAAATCTTTTGTTTCTTCAAGAGAATGTGATTAAAATTCCTAAGCAAACGGAAGGCGCATACATTTCACCTTTGATGGAAAACTTCGTGACTTTTATCCATAAAAATAAATTGGCAGAAATTGAAGAAGCTGAAATCATCGCTTTCGAATCTCAAAAGGCTGAAGAAATCCTGAGAATTTCTGATGAAAAGGGCGTTCATGCGGTTTCTAAAATCAGAAATAAATCGTTTGAAAACACCAAATTTACCGAAATGGTTACTCAATGGAAAAATAGTTTTCTATAATTATTTCCAAAAAAATAGAATTATTTAAAAATAATTTCTACATTTGTCTCAACAAAAAGCAAGAAATGTCTATACAACTTATGCATCATCATCACCATTTTCACGTTCAGGCGGGAAGGTAGTGATATGTCATAACTTCAAAATAATATTAACCGTCTGAGTAATCAGACGGTTTTTTGTTTCCCAATTTTCCATTGTTTACTCAGGCTTTATCTATTAAATTAAAAATGAGTAAACTAAAATTAGCCATTCAAAAAAACGGAAGACTGAGCGAAAAGTCTCTGAAACTTCTGGAAGAATGTGGCATCAAAATCTCCAACGGAACCAGAAAACTGAAAGCAGTTTCTTCTAATTTTCCATTAGAAATTCTATTTCTTCGTGATGACGATATTCCCCAATATGTTGAGCAAGGCGTTGCTGACATTGGAATCATCGGGCTAAATGAAGTCTTAGAACAAAAGAAAAATATTGAGATAGTTCAAAAGCTTGGTTTTGCTCAATGCAGATTGTCTTTGGCAATTCCAAAAGAAGAAAATTATAACGGAATTCAATATTTCGAAAATAAAAAAGTGGCAACTTCTTATCCTGAGATTCTTTCAAGCTATTTCCAAGAAAATAACATCAATGTACAAATCGAAAAAATCGGTGGAAGTGTAGAAATTGCGCCTGGAATCGGACTTTCCGATGCGATTTTCGACATCATTAGCACTGGTTCTACTCTACTGACTAATGGATTGAAAGAAGTAGAAACTGTTTTGGAAAGCGAAGCCGTTTTGATTTCCAGCGAGAATTTGTCGAATGAAAATCAAGAAATTCTAAAGAAACTTTTATTCAGAATTAATGCTGTAAAAGAAGCTTCTGAAAGCAAATATATTCTTCTGAATGCTCCAAATGAAAACCTCGAAAAAATCATCAATCTTTTACCTGGAATGAAATCTCCAACCGTTCTTCCTCTAGCCGAAAGCGGTTGGTCATCAATCCATTCAGTTATCAAAGAAGATAAATTTTGGGACGTGATTGAAAACTTGAAAAAAGAAGGCGCACAAGGAATTCTGGTTTTAGAAATTGAAAAAATGATATCATGATGAAGCAGTTTAATTATCCTAAAGTTTCTGAATGGAAAGACCTTTGCGAAAGACCTTTGCAAAATCAAGAAAATCTTGAAAGTCAAATTAAAGAAGTTTTTTCTGAAGTTAAAAATAATGGAGACAATGCGTTGAAATTCTTCACAGAACAATTTGATAAAGTTTTAATTCAAGATTTAAAAGTCTCTGAAAATGAAATCATTGAAGCAGGAAAATTAGTTTCTGATGAATTAAAATCTGCTATTAAAATTGCTTGTGAAAATATTAGAAAATTTCACAGTTCTCAACAAAAAGAGAAAAAAATCATCGAGACAACCGAAGGTGTTTTCTGCTGGCGAGAAAATCGGGCGATAGAAAATATTGGAATCTATATTCCTGGAGGAACAGCGCCTTTGTTTTCTACGGTTTTGATGCTGGGAATTCCCGCGACTATTGCAGCTTGTAAGAATATTACGCTTTGTTCGCCTCCCGATAAAAACGGAAAAATCAATCCAGCGATTTTGTTCACAGCAAATTTAATTGGAATTAAAAACATTTTCAAAGTTGGAGGAAGTCAAGCGATTGCGGGTTTGACTTTTGGAACAGAAACAATACCAAAAGTTGATAAAATATTTGGTCCTGGAAATCAATACGTGACGACTGCAAAACAATTGGCTCTTAACTACAATGTTGCCATTGACATTCCAGCTGGTCCAAGTGAGGTTTTGGTGATTGCAGATGAAACTTCTGTTCCAAGTTTTGTCGCTTCAGATTTGCTTTCCCAAGCCGAACACGGAACCGATTCTCAAGTAATTCTTTTAAGTAATTCTCAGATAATCATTAATGAAATTAATATTGAAATTGAGAAACAACTTGCAGAATTACCACGAAAAGAAATTGCTGAAATCGCATTACAAAACAGCAAATCAATTTTGTTAAGTTCCATCGATGAAGCAATTAATTTTTCAAATTATTATGCACCTGAACATTTGATTTTAGCGATTGAAAATGCTGAAAATTTCACAAACAAAATCACAAATGCAGGCTCAGTTTTCTTAGGAAATTACAGTCCGGAAAGTGCGGGCGACTATGCTTCCGGAACCAATCACACTTTGCCGACCAACGGTTTTGCTAAAAATTACAGTGGTGTTTCTCTAGACAGTTTTGTTAAAAAAATTACATTTCAAAACATTACAAAAACTGGAATTAAAAATCTTGGACAAACCATTGAAGTAATGGCAAAAGCAGAAGAATTAATCGCTCACAAAAATGCAGTTTCAATCCGATTAAAATCTTTAGAAAATGACAATTGATATAAAAAATTTAGTTCGAAAAAACATCCTGAATCTGAAACCATATTCTTCCGCAAGAGATGAGTTTGAAGGTGAAAATGGAATTTTTCTGGATGCGAATGAAAATCCTTACGGGGAACTGAATCGTTATCCTGATCCTTATCAGAAAAAGATAAAACAAAAACTTGATGAAATAAATCAAATTCCAACCGAAAATATTTTCTTGGGAAATGGAAGTGATGAAGTGATTGATTTAGCTTTCAGAATATTTTGTGAACCGAAAAAAGATAAGGTTTTAACATTTTTGCCAACTTATGGTATGTATGAAGTTTCTGCCAATATCAATGATGTAGAATTAATCAACCTAGATTTGAATGAGAATTTTCAAATCGATTTGGAAACTTTAAAACCATATTTAAATGACGAAAATTTTAAAATAATTTTCATTTGTTCACCCAATAATCCGACGGGAAATTCGATCAAAAATATAAAATACATTCTGGAAAACTTCAACGGAATTGTTTTTATTGATGAAGCTTACATCGATTTTAGTCCAGAAGAAAGTTTCAGAAATCAAATCAAAAATTATCCTAATCTCATTGTCAGTCAAACATTCAGCAAAGCTTGGGGAATGGCTTCTGTTCGAGTTGGAATTGCTTATGCTTCCGAAGAAATCATTAAATTTTACAATAAAGTAAAACCGCCTTACAATATCAGTCAACTTAATCAAGATGCGATTCTAAACACACTTAATGATGAAAATATAAATCTGGTTTCAGAAAATATTAAAATCATTTTGGAGGAGAAAAAATCCTTAATCCAAAACTTAGAAAAACTTGACTTGGTTAAGAAAATCTTCCCTTCAGATGCCAATTTCATTTTGATTGCAGTTGACAATGCAGATTCAGTTTATCAAGAATTAGTTAAGAAAAAAGTGATTATTAGAAACCGAAATTCGGTTATAAAAAACTGTTTGAGAATTACAGTCGGTTCTCCAGAAGAAAATCAAAAATTGATAGAAAATCTCCAAACAATCAAAATTTAAAAATGAAAAAATTACTATTTATAGATCGCGACGGAACTTTGGTTCTTGAACCCGAAGATTATCAGGTTGATTCTTTTCAAAAACTGAAATTCTATCCACAAGTCTTCACTTATTTATCAAAAATCGCGAAAGAATTGGATTACGAATTGGTGATGGTGACGAATCAAGACGGTTTGGGAACAGATTCTCATCCTGAAGAAAATTTCTGGCCAATTCAGAATTTCATTATCGAAGCTTTTAAAAATGAAGATGTAAAATTCGAAGATATTTTCATTGATAAAACTTTCGCAAAAGATAATGCGCCAACCAGAAAACCAAATATAGGTTTGCTGACAAAATATTTTGATAAAGACACTTATGACTTAGAAAATTCATTCGTAATTGGTGACCGAATCACTGACGTAAAATTGGCGAAAAATCTTAATTCAAAAGCCATTTTTATTAATAATGATGAAAATCTGGGCGCAGATGAGATTTTGGAAAATGATGATTTGGACAAAGTGATTTCCCTAAAAACAACTTCTTGGAAAGAGATTTATGAATTCTTGAAACTCGAAAACAGAACTTCAGAAATCATTAGAAATACCCACGAAACCAATATCAAAATCAATCTAAATCTCGACGGAACAGGAAAATCCAACATTGATACAGGAATTGCATTCTTCGACCATATGCTTGACCAAATTGCGAAACACGGTCAAATGGATTTGGAAATCAAGGTTGACGGCGATTTGGAAGTTGATGAACATCATACGATTGAAGACACAGGAATTGCACTTGGCGAAGCTTTTTATCAGGCTTTAGGAAACAAATTAGGAATCGAACGTTATGCTTTTGTTTTGCCAATGGACGATTGTCTGGCTCAGGTTGCACTAGATTTTGGAGGGCGAAATTGGATGGTTTGGGATGCAGAATTCAAACGCGAAATGATTGGAAAAATGCCAACCGAAATGTTCTTTCATTTCTTTAAATCGTTTTCAGATTCGGCGAAAGCAAACCTTAACATCAAAGCCGAAGGCGAGAATGAACACCACAAAATAGAATCGATTTTCAAAGCTTTTGCAAAATGTCTGAAGTCTGCTGTAAAACGAGATTCGGAGAAAATGATTTTACCGTCAACAAAAGGAATGCTGTAATTATTAATTATAAATGATGAATTATAAATTATTTTAAAAATGAAAACAGTTATTATAGATTATAAAGCTGGAAATGTTCAAAGTCTTCTATTTGCGATAGAAAGATTGGGATTTTCCGCTAAACTCACGGATAATTTCGCTGAAATTTCCAAAGCAGATAAAGTGATTTTTCCCGGCGTTGGAGAAGCATCTTTCGCAATGAGTTCGTTAAAAGAAACCGGATTAGATTTGCTAATTCCAGAACTCAAACAACCACTTTTGGGAATTTGTCTTGGGATGCAATTGTTATGTAAAGATTCGGAAGAAAGTGATACGAAAGCTTTGGGAATTTTTGATGTTTTGGTGAAGAGATTTCCAAATTCGGTTTTGGTTCCGCAGATTGGCTGGAATCAGATTTATGATTTGAAGTCGGATTTGTTTAAAAACATTCCTGAGCAAAGTTATATGTATCTCGTTCACAGTTATTACGCTGAGAAAAACGAAAATACAATAGCCACAACAGATTATTCCGAATCTTACAGCACAGCTTTGCAAAAAGACAATTTTTTCGGAGTTCAGTTTCACCCTGAAAAAAGCGGAATCTTTGGAAGTAAAATATTAGAAAACTTTTTAAAATTATGAGAATTATCCCTGCAATAGATATCATCAACGGAGAGTGTGTTCGACTTTCTAAAGGCGATTATAATCAGAAAACCATTTACAACTCCAATGTTTTGGACGTTGCTAAAAACTTCGAAGACAATGGAATTCAGTTTCTGCATTTAGTTGATTTGGATGGCGCCAAACAAAACCGAATTATTAATTATAAAATATTAGAACAGATTTCCACTCAAACCAATTTAATCATAGATTTTGGAGGTGGATTAAAATCTGAAGAAGACATCAAAATTGCTTTTGGAAATGGCGCAAAACAAGTCACACTGGGAAGTATCGCAGTCAAAAATCCAGAATTATTTTTAAAGTCTTTAGAAAAATATGGTTCTGAAAAAATCATTTTGGGAGCAGATGCAAGGAGAGAAAAAATTGCAGTTTCCGGTTGGTTAGAGGAAAGCCAAACCAATATTTATGATTTCATCAAAGAAAAAACAGAAGACGGAATTCAATATGTTATCTCGACAGACATCGATAAAGATGGAATGTTGGAAGGTCCTTCTTTTGATTTATATGAAAAAATCATTGGCGAAAATCCCGATATCAAACTGATTGCTTCCGGCGGAATTACTTCTAGTAATGATTTAGTTCAAGTAAAATCAATCGGTTGTGAAGGTGCAATTATTGGGAAAGCTTTGTACGAAAATAGAATCACGTTTAACGATTTAAAACCATTTCTCTAATGTTAGCAAAACGAATCATTCCTTGTCTCGACATCAAAAACGGTGAGACGGTAAAAGGCGTTAATTTTCTGGATTTGAAAGAAGTCGGAAATCCAGTGGAAATGGCCATCAAATATTCTAATCAAGGCGCAGATGAATTGGTTTTTCTGGATATTTCTGCAACTGAAGAAAGACGAAAAACCTTGATTCCGTTGGTGAGAGATATTGCGAAACACATCAATATTCCGTTTACGGTTGGAGGTGGAATTAATGCGCTTGAAAATGTGGAAGAACTTTTGAAAAACGGCGCTGATAAAATCACTATAAATTCGGCATCTTTATCTAATCCGAATCTGATAACCGAAGTTGCCAAACGTTTTGGTTCGCAATGTATGGTTGTGGCAATTGATACAAAATTGGTTGAAAATCAAAACAAAGTTTTCAGTAACGGCGGAAAAATCGAAACTGAAAAAGAATTATTTTCTTGGGCAAAAGAAGTCGAAAATCTTGGAGCAGGCGAAATCCTCCTAACCTCTATGAATACAGACGGAACGAAAGCTGGATTCGCCATTGAAATCACAAAACAACTTGCAGAATTGGTGAACATTCCTGTGATTGCTTCCGGAGGTGCGGGAACAATGAAACATTTTGAAGATGTTTTTACAGAAACCAAAGCAACAGGAGCTTTAGCGGCGAGCATTTTTCATTTTAATGAAATCGAAATTCCTGAACTTAAAAATTATCTTAAATCTAAAAATTTACCAATACGATGACTATAAAATTCGATACAAATACTGGCTTAGTTCCCGTTATTATTCAGAATTACCTCAACCTGAAAGTTCTGATGCTGGGTTATATGAATCAAGAAGCTTTTGACAAAACTTTGCAGGAAAAACGAGTAACCTTTTTTTCGCGTTCCAAAAACAGACTTTGGACAAAAGGCGAATCTTCTGGTAACTTTTTGGAATTGATTGATTGGAAATTGGATTGTGATAACGATACAATTCTCATCAAAGCGAATCCTCTTGGACCAACTTGTCACAAAGGAACGACGACTTGTTTTGCAGAAGAATCTGACAAAGGATTTTTGTATGAATTACAACAAACCATTTCTGACAAAATTGATAATAATGATGAAAATTCATACACCAATGAACTTTATAAAAAGGGCATTAACAAAGTTGCGCAAAAAGTAGGTGAAGAAGCTGTAGAATTGGTTATTGAGGCGAAAGATGATAACGATGATCTTTTCTTAAATGAAGCTGCAGATTTACTTTACCATTATTTGATTTTGCTGAAAGCGAAAGGTTTTAGAATAGAAGATGTTGAGGCAATTTTGAAGTCGAGAAGTAAATAGTATGTCTGATTTTTTTATAAATCTTCAAATAAAAGTAGAAAATCATCTAATAAAACATAAAATTTGTCATTCTGAAGGAATCTAAACTGTCTGGATTGACTTCGTCGAACCGCGTTGTTAGGTTTCCTCCGGAATGACAAAAATATGCTCTATTTTTTTTAAAACTACGGTGCTAATCTGGAAATCTTCCAATCAAAATCTTCTGTCAACGAGTAAAGAATTCTATCGTGAAGACGATTTGGTCTGCCTTGCCAAAATTCTATTTCATAGGGTTTTGCGATATAACCGCCCCAGTTTTCTGGTCTTGGAATTTCTTTGTTTTCGAATTCGGTTTCTAAATCTTTTAGTTTGTTTTCGAGGAAATTTCGGTTTGGGATTTCCTGACTTTGTGGCGAAACAACTGCTCCAAGTTGACTTCCTTTTGGACGAGAATGGAAATAGCCGTCGCTGAGATTTTCAGCAATTCTCTCAATATTGGCTTTGATGATGATTTGTCTTTCCAGACTTGGCCAGAAAAAACTAAGACAAGCTTTTTGAGTTCTCTCCAACGATTTTCCTTTTCGACTGTCGTAGTTGGTATAGAAAACAAAACCTTCCCAATTGTAAGACTTCAGCAAAACCATTCGGGTTCTTGGACAACCGTCTTCCTCGACTGTGGAAATTGCCATTGCGTTGGCTTCGGAAACTTGTGGATTTTCTTCGGCTTCCAGAAACCAATTACGGAATTGCTCGATTGGATTTTCTTTGATTTCGGTCTCGATGAGTTGGGATTTGTCGTAAACTTTTCTTTTATCGTGGAGGTTTTCGTTGTTCATTTTATTTGAATGCTGGAAATTATTTGAACACAAAGTTCGCTAAGATTTTTTTAGATAATTACTGTTTTAAGTTCACAAAGACGTAAAACTCATCAAAGATAAAAATTCAAATTATGAGAAAATTATAATTGATAGACAACTTTTCTTTTTTGCGAAGCGCGCCCCGACCTGAGTGGAGCTCTTTTTGTTTTTTTCCTAAAAAAAACAAAAAAGCGGGAACGGAGGGCGGATAAAGGCGCCCAAATTATTTAAATTCTGGTAATTTTAACTTAAATTTTTCTTCAATTCTTTTTCAAAAAAATATTTTTTAATAGCTTTGATAGATGAATTACTCTTACAAAGGTAAAATTTTAATATCAACACCTGATGTTTCGGGCGACATATTTTCGCGCTCGGTGGTGCTGATTGTGAGTCACAACGAAAATGGGGCATTTGGTCTTATCCTGAACAAGAAGAATCAGAATATGAGTTCGAGGCTTCTGAATGTTTTTGGTTTCCCAGTCGAGCTTTACGAAGGCGGACCTGTGGAAAATGACCGAGTTTATTTTATCCTGAAAGGCGAAAAAGTGACGGAGAATTTTATAGAAATTAATCAGGAATTTTATCTGACCGAAGATATTGATTCTGTGGTTTCTGCGATTGTGAATAATGAAATTAATATCTCAGACATCAAGGTTTTTTCAGGTTATTCGGGTTGGGGCGCTCTGCAATTGGAAAGCGAACTGCAACGGAAAATGTGGACAATTGTGGATGTTTATAATCTGGATTACACCCTTCCTAATGACCAGAATCTTTGGAAAAATATTATGCAAAATCTTGGTGGCGAGTTTCTTCTTTGGGCGAATGCGCCAGAAGATGTTTCTCTTAACTAGAGAAAAAGAAGAGAGATATCTAAAATTAGGTATCTCTCTTTTTTGAAAATGATTTGATAAAGTTGTTTTTTTAATTAATATCCTGGATTTTGTTGCGCTGCTAAAGTTGGATTAGCACTTGTTTCCAAAAGTGGAATTGGCCAAACATATCTATAATCAGAATATGGAATAGCAGGAACATCCCCTGTTTTTATAACATATGTTGTTCCAATACTATAATCAGCCGCTAAAGGAGCGGCTCCATTTTTGTACTTAGCAGGTATTCCTGCTGTTGGAGCAATATCGTCCTGCTGTAACCGGTGAATGGTGTTCCATCGTTGTCCTTCTGCCAAAAATTCTATTCTTCTCTCAAGTAAAATTGCGTTTACTGCCAAAGTCTTATTGGCAAATAAAGTATAAGCTTCCGTAGTAGGGTTTGCAAGAGATCTATTTCTTACAGTATTAAGATCTTCCAAATATGTAGAATTATCTAATCTTGCCTTAGCCTCTGCTCTATTAAGAAGAACTTCAGAATATCTTATTAATGGAGAAGCATCTGTAAGTGTAGAAGTATCTTTGTATTTATTTGTATAATAAGCAGTTCCTTTGAAGGTTACAAGACTAGCCCCTCTTCTTTTATCGGTAGCCAACCAACCAGCATTATTCCAAATAATTGGACTAATTGCAATCAAACTTCTACCAAGGTATTGCGAAGCTAATGCACCATTAACATCAGGATTATTGGTTGCTGAATTCTCTAAAGAGAAAATACTTTCTGAATTACCATAGTTATTTGCAAAAGGTGTATTCGGATCTGGAGTTAAGGTATATTTACCATCAAGTTTATTAGCTTCAGTAATAACGCTACTATAATCTCCTTTGCTCATATATACTCTTGTTTTAAGAGCTATAGCCGCTTCTTTTGTAGCATATACAATGGCCGCTTTTGCAGTACTTCTTTGTGTTTTAGAATACATAAAAGTTTCCGCATTGTTCAAATCTTCTAATATTTGTACATAATTACTAGCAACTGTCCCTCTAGGTTGCTTTTTGTTTTCTTCTATTAATTCTGGAGTATTAATTCCCACGGTTCTATAAGGAACACCTAAGTGGGATGCATCTGCAGTATGCTTATATGGTCTAGCAAAAAAGTTAAGCAATTCATAATGGCTAAATGCTCTGAAGAATAAAGCTTGACCAATGTAATCATTGCCCTCTGCCTGAGTTATAACCCCATTAGAAATTGCTTTTGTAACACCTTCTATTAATAGATTAGCCCTATTAACAAGTCTATACGTATCTATCCAATAGTAAACCGTATTCAAAGCACCAGCCGGATCCCAACTTCCAATATAAGTGACAGCATAGAAAGCAGCAGTGTTTACCATATCCTCCCCACGCATATCATTTTGTTGGAAGTAAGCAGCTCCGAATGGATAGCCCCTACCAGCTTGCGATGGTGTTGCATTATTATATTGCCCGATCTGTGCGGCTTGGTACATACCATTAAGAGATAAGATTACATTTTCTCTTGTACTAAAAGCAGCATCTTCACTTGCTTGGTTGTATGGTTCAAGATTAAGAACATTCTCCTCATTACAGCTAGTAAAAGCTAATAAAGCTATACTAGTTATTGCTATAAAGATTTTTGATTTATTTATAAATTTATTCATTTTATTAATTTTTAAAACGTTGCATTAAGCCCTAATGATACAGTCATTTGTCTAGGTACGCCATTATAATCCATACCGTTACTTTCCATTTCAGGATCTAGCCCAGAATATTTTGTAATAATAATTGCATTCTGTACAACTCCGAAAACTCTAAGTTTGGAAAGTCCAACTTTTTCGATAAAGTTTTTATCGAGAGAGTAACCAAGAGTAATGTTATCAATTTTGATAAAGTCACCTTTTTCGACAAATCTAGAGTTTGCTACACCAGTAGTGTTAATATTACTTGTGTATCCACCTCTTAATTTTGGTGTCCAGCCATCTCCAGGATTACTCGCACTTTGCCATCTACCAAGTATCTCTGTTCCATTGTTATAGAAATCTTGATTCAGCAATTCTCTTCTACTAACATTATAAATATAATTACCACCACTAAATCTTGCCAAAAATCCAAAATCAAATGCCTTGTATTTGAACGTAGAATTGAAAGATCCATAATAAGTAGGTAGTGTATTACCCAATATGAAACGATCATTACCAGTTAATGATGATGCAGCTCCTAAAGTCCCCGGGTTAGCAGCGTCGTACAATCTATAAGCTCCACTTGTAACATCAAACTGAACCAGGCTACCATCAGCTTTGTAATAAACTGGGTTACCATTAGCTATATTCACGCCCCAATATTTATAGCCATACAATGAACGTAGAGACTCTCCTGGTCTTATCAAGTATGCTGTTTCGCTGTTCTGTGATTGGATTATATCAGAACCATCTACAAGAGATAACACCTCATTTTTGATTGATGTTAAATTACCGGTTATAGACCAAGTAAAGTTATCTGTCTTGATAATGTCAGCATTCAAAGCAAATTCCCAACCTTTGTTCACCATATTACCAATGTTTGCATTATAGCTGTTTCCTGGCACTCCTAATGATGGAGCTACCGGAACCGCTAATATTAAATCGTTATTTTGATTTTGGAAGTATTCTCCGCTGAAGGTAATTCTATTGTTAAGAAATCCAAAATCTGCTCCTATATTTTTCTTAATATTTGTTTCCCATTTTAGTAAAGGATTCCCCGTATTAGAAAAACCCCAACCATTTGCATCCGCATATCTGTAACTATTATATAATCCTAAATATGGATAATTTCCTATATCTGTATTCCCTACTTTACCATAGGAAGCTCTCAATTTTAAATCTGAAATAATTCTATTGCCTTTCAAAAATTCTTCATTCGAAACCGTATATCCTAGTGATACACCTGGGAAATTACCGTATCTATTAGCTGAAGGTAATGACGACAAACCATCTCTTCTTATTGTCCCTTGGATGAAGTATTTGTTTGCAAAATTATAGCTAAGTCTTGCAGCATAAGAAATCAAACCATTTTCACTCGCACTACCCTGAGACAGTTGTGTTGTATATGATCCAGTTATAACATTTTCTGACCCAAAGAAATCTGTGGAAAGGCCTTGTCCTCCCGCAAAGAAATAGTTCGATTTTTGTTTTTGGTATTCATTTACTAAGACTAGGTTTACGTTATGCTCGCCAAAAGTTTTGTCAAAGTTTAAAATATTTTGGATATTCCATCGGTCTAGATTAAGATAATTATTATAAATATAACCTCCTCTAGAGAATCCATCTCCGTGTACTCTATCCCAATATAAGAAACCAGTAGTTACAGATCTATCTTTGCTTACTTGTAGACTATAAGTTAACCATTTTGCAAGATTAATATCGCCCCTCACATTCCCAATAAATCTAGTAAGATTGGATGTGTAATTATTATTGTTTACAACATATGCAATGTTTGTAAGATCACTAGTAATTGGGATAAGGTTTTCCCATTGTCCAACTCTACTTAGAGTTCCTGAGGTAAATATATTATATCCTGTTGGTGTAGAAGGATTGTAGATAGGAGTATTTGGCAATTGTCTTATTGCACTGAACATTGCTCCAGAAATGGAGCTCGCTCCATTATTTAAACCTTTATACCCTGTTTCTGAATAGCTTAAACTAGTTGATAACTTGAACCAGTTTGTCACTTTTTGATCAGCATTGAGACGAAAAGACATCCTTTCCATTTCATTTGGCTTTATAACTCCCTCTTGCTTTGTATACCCTAATGAAGCATAATAATTACCTTTGCCCAGACCTCCAGTCATAGATAAGAAATGATCTGTTTGTGTACCTGTTCTTAGTACGGCATCTTGCCAGTCTGTATTATATTCACTGCCTCTCGCCCAAACGGTACTTACGGCTGCTGCTTTTTCGTTAGAAATAGTTAAAAAATCCGGTGTTCCTAATAGATCATATTTTTTCACAACATTCGCAACACTAAATAGATTGTTATAATTAACTGCAAATTTTCCGTTCTTACCTTTTTTCGTCGTAATTAGGATAACTCCATTTGCTGCTCTAGAACCATAAATAGCTGTTGCAGCACCATCTTTCAAAACCGTCATCGTTTCAATATCAGCTGGGTTAATATCTGCAAGAGCATTGGCTGGTGTACTTCCTCCTCCAGTATCTCCAGACCACATAGGTATTCCATCAACAACATATAATGGTGATATTCCTGAGCTGATTGAGTTAACCCCTCGTATTCTTACCACAGGTGCTCTACCCAGCTCACCAGAGTTGTTCACTACCTGAACCCCAGAAGACCTACCCGCGAGTTGAGCTTCAAAAGTTGGTGTATTAAGGTTAGTAATCGCATCTCCCTTAACAGTTGTTACTGACGATGTTACCTGGCTTTTCTTTTGAGTACCATAACCTACAACAACTACCTCCTCTATATTAGATGTTTTTGTAGAGTCTGATGTCTGGGATAAAAGTGCTTGTCCCGTAAAAAACAAAACACCTACACTCAAAATTTTAAGTTTAACATTCATAAAATTTCTTATTTATAATTAACAATATTTAACAAAGATGTTGTTTTTTTTAATACATTTTAACCATAAAATAAATTTTAATCAAATTTTAATCTTATTCTAATATTATTCCAATGTTAATAATTATAAATACAAAAAAAAATAAATAATTCATCAATTAAACAATAAAACCGACATTAAAACAAAAACAATAATAAAATAAACAAGTTAAACAATGTTAATATCTTAAAATTAAAAAAAGCATATCAAATACACCAAAACCACCTGATAACATTAGATATTTTAAGGAAACGTGAGATAACCTTTAGTAAACAATATTATAACAACGAAGAATTATGCATCCTTACCAAGAAATCTCTAACAGCAATACCTTTACGCAAACTATACGTAAAGTTGTAGTTTACCATTACGACTTGAGAACATCATCAATCAATTCTCTATCGTGACAACCCAAATAATTTGAAAAAAAAAGTGATAATTAAAGAAATCGGACTTCAACATTCCCAGATTGATGGTAGAAAAATCCATCGCTGTCGTATTCGATATTAGTAAGACCCTCCAAAACGTCATAAACCATTTTCTGCAAAACACCATCGCCAATTCCGTGGATGATTTGTAAGGTTTTGATTTTATTATTTCTGCAAAAACCAATCGTTTCCATCAATTTTTCTCTCTGGATCATCAATCTTTCAAAAGCTTCATAATCCGAAGGATTTTTGACTAATAATTCAAAATGCAAATCCAATTTCAAAGGTGCTTTGTTATGTTTTTTTGAAGTAATTTTTAGAGTTTCTTGTTTCTTTATAATGGGAGAATTTTCGTATAAATCGGAATCGATGATTGTTAATTGATCTTTCGAAAAATTATAAGTAAAACCGTGCTCATCCTCGATTTTCACCTGATTAGCAATAATTTTCAGAACCTTACCTCTAAGATTTTCATCGATTACAGAAACTAAATCTCCAACTTTCATCCTTAATTATAATTGATAAATGATGATTTATAAATGATTAAAAAAACTCATAAACTCTTTAATTCTAAAACTCTCAAACCCGGCTTCCGAGTTCTATGATTTCCAGATCCTTGATTTCATCTTTATTAATCGTGAAACGCATCATTGTTCTCACCTTATGCCAGCCAGATTTTCCACAAGCACCAGGATTGAGATGAAGAAGATTATTCTTTTTATCAAACATCGCTTTCAGAATATGAGAATGTCCTGAAATGAATAATTTCGGTTTTTTCTCTGCAATTTCTTTCTTTGCTAAAGGCGAATATTTATCAGGATAACCTCCAATATGAATCATTAAAACGTCAACTTCTTCGCATTTGAAACTCAAAACTTCTGGGAAAATCGTTCGGATTTTAGCATCATCAATATTTCCGTAAACTCCTCGCAAAGGTTTTATTTTTTCGACTTCTTCAATCACATTCATATTCCCAAAATCTCCGCAATGCCAAACTTCATCGGCATCTTTTGCATAATCAATAATCCTGTCATCAATGTAAGAATGTGTGTCTGATAAAAGAAGAATACGTTTCATTTTAGATTTAAATTAATTATTAAAGCTGAAAACTAATTCCATATTTTGAGAAATACCAAATGGCTCCTGCAAGTGATAGTCCCAATAACAGCAAAATTATCAGAATCCAAAATGCTAAAGTCCTGACGCCTTTTTTATAGAGGATTACAAATGTGAGTTGCAAACCAATGAAAAGTATCAGCAATACAACAACGTTGACTATAACCTGGGTTTGAGACAACCCTTGACTGAAAAGAAAGACCGAAACTAGCACAAATATAATAAGCATTAGTTTTATAAATTCGGCAGGATTGGAAAGCTTATTTGTTTTGAGAGGTTTCATTCTTTAGGATTTTTCGAATCACGAAATTACGAATTAAGAATTCTTTATAATTAAAAAAATTTCAGGAAATTTACAGCCGAAATGAGATATTTTATAGAGTTTTCTTACAACGGTTCGGCATATTTTGGTTATCAGATTCAGCCTAAACAGATTTCTGTTCAGGAGGAATTGGAAAAAGCGTTGTCCACCATTCTTCGTGAACCCATTAAAACAACCGGAGCTGGAAGAACGGACACAGGCGTTCACGCTAAGAAAATGTTTGCGCATTTTGAAACTCAACAAAACCTTGATGTAAACTTGGTTCATAAACTCAATTCTTTTTTGTCAGAAAATATCGCGATTAAACAAATTTTTGAAGTTGCTGATGATATGCACGCGAGATTCAGTGCGACTTTTAGGACTTATGAATATTATATTTCGTTAGAAAAAAATCCGTTTTCGAAAGATTCTTCTTGGCAATATTGGCGTCAAAAACCTTTGAATACTGACTTGATGAATGAAGCCTGTAAAATCCTTTTCAAATATGATGATTTTACAAGTTTTGCCAAACTCCACACCGATAACAAAACCAATATCTGCAAAATCTACAAAGCTGAATGGGAGCAGATTGGAAATCAATTGAAGTTCACAATTTCTGCTGACCGATTCCTGAGAAATATGGTGAGAGCAATTGTCGGAACGATGATTGAAGTCGGAAGCGGAAAAATTACACCAAACGATTTGCGAAAAATCATTGAAGACAAATTCCGAAATTCTGCGGGTGTTTCTGCTCCTGCGCAAGGTCTTTTTTTGGTAGATGTTGGCTATGAATTTTAATTTATATTTAAATCATTAAGCTGAGATTTCAATTTTTAAAGTCTTATTTTTGCAAAGATTTTTTTCGATTCTGAAAAAATCACCTGAATTCTAAGAATAAAAATGAAACACCTTCACCAAATTTTCTTTTAATTATCCTTGTATAATTAAAGGTGTTCCATCTGACCTTAGAAAAATTAATAAAAACAGATGAAGCAACAAAATACTTGGGACATTGTAAAACGATTATTTTTAATCGGAATGAAATTTAGGTCGTGGTTTATTTTCACACTGATTATTTCAATTTTATTGGCAATCGTTTCCACTTACAGACCGATTCTTACTAAAAATGTTGTCGATATAGACATTGTTCAGCTGAAAGATAAAGCACAGCTGATGAAGCACATCTATCTGCTGATTGGATTGGTAATTGCGGAAACGGTTCTTAATTTTTTCCTGGTTTATTTCTCGAATTTTATTTCACAGAATGTAATCCGTGATATCAGGGAAAGATTGTATCACAAACTGATTTATTTCAAGACTGCTTTTTTTGACAAAACTGCAATCGGGAATCTTGTAACAAGAGCTGTCGGTGATGTTGAAACCATTGCAACGGTTTATACAGACGGGTTTTTAATGGTTTTTGGAGATATTCTGAGAATCGTGATGGTTCTTTTTGCGATGTTTCAGGTTGACACTCATCTCAGCTTGATTTCTCTGGCAATTCTTCCGATAATGGTCGTGATTACGAGAGTTTTCCAAAAGAAATTGAAGGTTGCATTTGGTTCCGAAAGAAGTTGGACTTCTACGCAAAACAGTTTTGTTCAGGAACGTTTGGCTGGAATGTCATTAATTCAAGTTTTCAATAGAGAAGAAGCTGAGTTTAAGAAATTTGATACGATTAATATTGAACTGAAAAAAGCTTTACTAAAAACAGTTTTTATCTTTTCATTATTCTTTCCTGTCGTTGAATTGATTTCCTCACTTTTCATTGGATTCATCTTGTTTTATGGAGGATTTATCAAATCTACACCTGGTGTTATCATTGCGTTTATTCAGTTTATTAATATGTTGATTCGTCCGTTGAGACAGATTGCAGATAGATTTAATAATATCCAGAGAGGAATTGTAGGTGCGGAAAGAGTTCTAGGTGTTATGGACGAAGACCAAGCAATGCCGAATAACGGAACAATTGCCAAAGACCATTTTGACGGAAAAATTGAGTTTGAGAAAGTCCATTTTGCTTACGATGAAAAACAAGAAGTTCTAAAAGGTATCGATTTCAAAGTAAATCCAGGTGAAACTGTCGCAATTGTTGGAGCAACTGGAGCCGGCAAATCCACGATTATCAGTCTGATTACAAGATTATATGATATTAATTCCGGAAAAATAATGCTGGACGATGTGGACATTAGAGATTATGAATTATACAATCTGAGAAGTCATATTGGTGTTGTGCTTCAGGATGTTTTCCTTTTCCACGGCAGTATTTTTGAAAACCTGACTTTGGGTGATGAAGATATCACGCTTGAAAATATCAAAAAAGCAGCGCGCGAAATTGAAGTGGATGAGTTCATAGAAAAACTCCCTAACGGTTATGATTATGTTGTCAGCGAAAGAGGTTCTTCTATTTCTTTGGGACAAAGACAGTTGTTATCATTTTTGAGAGCTTATCTTTCTGACCCGAAAATCTTGATTCTCGACGAAGCCACTTCATCTATCGACCACGAAAGTGAGAAATTAATCCAAAGAGCGACTGAAAAAATCACGAAAAACAGAACGTCAATTATTATTGCGCACCGACTTTCTACAATAGAAAAAGCAGATAAAATCATCGTAATGGATCACGGACTGATTGTGGAAGAAGGAACGCATCAGGAACTTCTGGCGAAGAATGGTTATTATTCTGTGCTTTATAAAGCTCAGGTTGTGAGCGAGGATGGAGAGAAGACAATTTAATTAATTTCAAATTTGATTAAGAATAAATTTGTAATTTTGATTAAAACCTATTGAAAATGAATATCGAAACGAGAAAAATAGAATTTGTTCAGGCTTTTCTGAATCTTCAAAGTGAGGAGTTGATTTCTCAATTCGAAAAACTTTTGAAAAAAGCTAAACAGATTGAGAAAGAATTGAAGCCGTTTACGATTGAAGAACTTCAAGAAAGAATCGCCAAATCTGAAGAAGATTTTGAAAATGGAAGATTCAAAACTCAAGAAGAGTTGGAGAAAATTTCTTCAAACTGGTAATAATGAAAATTATTTGGACTGATTTTGCAATTCAAAATCTTAAAGATATTTTCGATTATTATTATAAAAATGAAATCAGAATCGTTGACATTTTCGACACTAGTCAAAATCCTATAAAAATAGAACGAGAAAAATAATCACCTCAATCCTTAATAATTTTATACCGAAAACTAATTAATCCCGAAGTCAATATCAGACAAACAATGATGATGATTTTGAGACTTTTAATCCATAAACAAAGGTCTCTGCCTGTAATGACAGAAATACATTCTTTTGGATTTTCGGTTTCATATTTCAGACTGACTTGAGTATTAATAACACCGAAAACGGATACCAAAATAACCAAAATCAGAATACTGATAATGGCATTATATACCGTCCTCCTCATAGTTTATTGGTTAGTTTTTAGTTTACAAGTTTTAGTTTTAAATCATTTTTCAAAGTTTTAAAATTTCCCAAGCCTTGCCTATTTCATTGTTTTTTAAAAAACTTTGTGCTAATAAATGTACATCTTTTTCCGAAGAAAATTCTCCATTTGGTAAAATTTCGACATTTGCCAACATTCCAAGGTCGTTGCCTGTAAAAATATTACTTTGTTTGATTTCGTTGGGAAGCTGGTCGTAACCAATTCCTTTTGTAACCAAAGGTTTAGGAACTTCGAAGATATTATTTTCATTGTTTCTGGAATAGAAATTACTACCCAATCTCGCCACCAAATCCAATTGTTTTTGGTCAAGATTTCCGGCTTCATCCAGATATTTTTCGTTGACATGAATTTTGACAATTTCCGCAATCACAAGATTTCCTGAGCCTCCAAGATTTCCTAGCGATTTAATTTCCAAAACTTTACATTCGAAATTAACGGGAGATTCGGCGATCAAAGGCGGTTTTACAATATCTGCTGATTTCATTGTCAAACCTGATTTGATGAACTCATTCACCCCGTCTTCATATTCTGTACTCGCCAAAGAAACCTGCTGAACCATATCGAAATTCACATTTCCAATCACCAATTCTGGAACTTCATTCAGGTTCTCCAAAGTATGTTTTGTGGTATTGTTACGAACTCTTCTGGAAGGCGAAATAATCACAACCGGTGGAACCGTACTGAACATATTGAAAAAACTGAAAGGCGAAAGATTGATTTCTCCTTTTGCGTTAATTGTACTTGCCAAAGCTATTGGTCTTGGGGCAATTGCGGTTTGCATAACTTGTTGCAATTGCATTGCAGAAACATCGGAAGGGATGATGGTTTTCATAAGTTTTTTTTAACACAAAGAACACAAGGTTTTTTCACAAAGATTACTAGTTTATATCATTTGTTAGCCTTGTGAAAATCTTTGTGTCTACGGTTGTTGTTTAATTAAATGGAACAGCTGGTAAAATCTTTCCAGAAACCTCACCAAACCCAACTCGGATTCCGTCTTTTTCTGACCAAGCTTTCATTGTGATTGTATCGCCATCTTCTATAAATTTTCTTTCGATTCCATTTTTGAGTTGCAAAGGTTTTGTTCCCCTCCAAGTCAATTCCAACATAGAACCGTAAGATTTTTCATCCTCGCCAGAAATTGTTCCGCTGGCATAAACATCGCCAACTTCTATATTACAACCTCCGATTGTGTGATGTGCTAATTGCTGAAACATATTCCAATACATAAACTTGTAATTACTTTCAGAAATTAGATTTTCTTCAGAATTTTCTGGCTTAAGATAAACCTGAAGATTGATATCATAATTTTTATCGCCGTCGAATTTTAGATAATCTAAAACTTCTGGTTCTTGTTTTGGAGATTCAGTTTTGAATGGTTTTAAAGCCTCCAAAGTCACAATCCAAGGCGAGATAGATGAACCAAAATTCTTACCTAAAAATGGCCCCAACGGAACATATTCCCAACTTTGGATATCTCTTGCTGACCAATCGTTGAAAATCATCATTCCGAAAATTGCATCTTCTGCTTCTGCAACAGAAATCCGTTCTCCCAAATCTGTATTTTTATTAACGACAAACGCCATTTCCAATTCGAAATCCAATTGTTTTGAAGCACTGAAAATTGGTTGATCTGAATCAACAGGTTTGATTTGTCCGCAAGGTCTTGTAATATCAATTCCAGCCAAAACAATGGACGAAGCACGACCGTGATAACCAACCGGCAAATGTCTCCAGTTTGGTAACAATGCATTTGCAGGGTCACGGAACATCATTCCAACATTGGTTGCGTGTTGAATACTACTATAAAAATCTGTGTAATTCGGGATATGCAAAGGCATCATCATTTGAATCTCATCCAGATTGTAGAAACATTCTTCCAAAGCTCTTTCGTCTTTCGATAGCAATGAATCCTCTAACAATAATTCCTGAATCCTTTCACGAACTTTATTCGTAATCGATTTTCCGAGTTCTATGAATTCATTGATTGTATAGCCTTCGAAAACATTCTCTTCAAAACCTTTGATATCTTCAAAATAGCCAAGGTCAAATAAAGTTGCCAAATCGATGACGATATCGCCAATTCTTGTGGCACAGGCAATAAACTCTTTGTTAAAAACACAAACTCCAAACGGAATATTATGAATTGAAAAATCGGAATCTGAAGGATGATTGATGAAGGATTTCATTTTTTGAATTTAGAATTAGATTAAAAAATTAAAGCATTAAAAATAATGCTTTAATTGTAAAAATATAAGAAAATAATTTGGGTTTATAGGTTTCCACGTTTTTCCTGCTCTCTTTCCAAAGCTTCGAAAAGCGCTTTAAAATTCCCAGCTCCGAAGCTCTGACCTCCGTGTCTCTCGATGATTTCGTAGAACAAAGTTGGTCTGTCTTCAACAGGTTTTGTGAAAATCTGAAGCAAGTAACCTTCTTCATCACAATCCACAAGAATCCCAAGATTCTGAAGTTTTTTGATATCTTCATCAATATCTCCTACTCTTTCCGGAATCATCTCGTAATAGGCTTCCGGTGGTGGAGAAAGAAATTCCACGCCTCTTTTTTTAAGTTCTGTCACGGTTTTTACAATATCTTTTGTCGCCACTGCAATGTGCTGAACGCCTTCACCTTCATAAAAATCCAGATATTCTTCTACTTGAGATTTTTTCTGACCTTCTGCTGGTTCGTTGATTGGGAATTTAGCATAGCCGTTTCCATTGGACATTACTTTTGACATCAATGCAGAATATTCTGTATTAATTTGCTTATCATCGAATGAAAGAATATTAACAAATCCCATTACTTTTTCGTACCACTCAACTGTGGGAATCATTCTATCCCAACCGACATTTCCTACGCAATGATCAACGTATAACAATCCAACATCAGAAGGATTATAGTCGCTTTCCCACTTTTCGTAACCCGGCATAAAAGCACCATTGTAATTTTTGCGTTCTATGAACATATGAACAGTTTCGCCGTAAGTATAAACACCGGACATTTTCAATTCTCCGTATTCATCCGTCAAAGTTTGAGGTTCTAAGTAAGGTTTTCCTCCACGTTTTGTAGTTTCTTCAAAAGCTTTGTAAGCGTCATCTACCCAAAGCGCCAAAATCTTAACACCATCACCGTGTTTTCTCTGATGTTCACAAATAGGAGAATCGGATTTGAGTCCAGATGTTAAAACTAATCTGATTTTACCTTGCTGAAGAACATAAGACGCTCTATCTCTAACACCAGTTTCTGGTCCAGCATAAGCAACAGATTGAAAACCGAACGCTGTTTTGTAAAAATGGGCGGCTTGCTTGGCATTTCCGACATAAAACTCTATAAAATCGGTTCCATTGATTGGGAGAAAATTCTCGGCTTGTGCGATTTTCTCGGCAAAAGTGAGTGTTGACATTTTACTTTTTTTTTTATTATCTGTTTTGCCAAGATAATATTTTTTCGGAAATAAACTAACGATTGTTAGTTTTATTGCGATTCAAAATTGTAATTCAAAATGTTTAAGTAATTAAAATTCACAAAATGCAAACAATTCCATAACCTAATTAATGATAATTTTTAAGTACACTTAAGTTTATTTTCATTGATTTTCTATTGTTACTTTTGTTAAAGAATTGTCACGATTTTAAAAACACAAATAACGAAAAAAGCCGTATTCGCTATATACAAAAATTAAATAAGTTTTTAATTTTCCAATTCCAAATTATGACTATTTAAATAGCTAAACATAAAAAAACCACTTAATCATATTCGGTTTAGTGGTTTTTTCGTGTCATTGTCGCAAAATCAATGTAGCTATTTTTTCATACTTCCAATTTCCGAAAGTCTCAAATGCCAGCTAAAACTCTCTTCTAATAGATGTGGAGTATGCCCTCCTCTCTCACAAGCCCTATCAAAATAAGATTGAAGCTCCTCTCTATAATCCGGATGAACACAATTATCTATTATTTTCTGAGCCCTCTCTCTTGGAGCAAGACCTCTTAAATCTGCCAACCCAATATCTGTAACTAAAATATCCACATCATGTTCTGTATGATCTGTATGAGAAACCATTGGCAAAACATGAGAAATTTTATTTTCTTTGGAAGCTGCCTGCGTTACAAAAATACTTAGGTAAGCATTACGTGCAAAGTCTCCCGAACCTCCAATTCCATTCATAATCTTGGTACCAGAAATATGTGTTGAATTAACATTTCCATAAATATCGAATTCTATCGCCGTATTAATAGCAATAACCCCTAGACGTCTTATCAGCCCTGGTGTATTGGAAATATTCTGAGGTCTAAGAACAAACTTATCTTTGTAATGTGCCAAATTGTCAAAAACCCGATCATAGCATTCTTTAGACACTGTTATAGATGATGCAGAAGCAAAACTTAATTTCCCGGCATCTATCAAATCGAAGGTACTATCTTGTAGCACTTCGGAAAACATGGTCAAATCATAAAAATTACTTTTCTTAAATCCTGTAAGAACAGCATTTGCAACTTTGCCAATCCCAGCTTGCAGGGGCAACAAACGATCTGTAAGTCTTCCCAGCTGCACCTCATTTTCAAAGAACCTAAGAAGATGGTCAGCAATTGCTGTAGTTTTAGCGTCTGGCTCAGCAATATCAGCAGGGCTATCTTTCAGGTTTGTAAAAACAATGGCTTCTATCTTATTGGGATCTACCGGAATACTTTTTCTTCCAATTTTGTTCCATGGCGCAACAATTGGAATTACATTTCTGAAAGGATAATCTTCGGCTTGGTAAATATCATGAATACCATAAACAGATTCTGGAACTTCTGTATTGATCTCTATTATGACTTTTTTTGCCATTGTTGCAAAAGTAACGGAGTTACCCACAGAAGTTGTAGGAACTATACTTCCATCTCGCTCTATATAAGCCGCTTCTATAACAGCTACATCCAGACTAAGTAAGTTTTTGGTATGTAAGAGTTCTGCACTTTCACTTAAGTGCTGGTCTATGAATAGAATCTCTCCAGTGTTTATTTTATTTCGTAAAATCGGGTCTACTTGGAAAGGCATCCTTTTTTTCAAAACATTAGCTTCCGCTAATTTACCATCTGTTCCATGCCCCAAAGAAGCGCCGGTCATTAATGTGATCTTGAAATTTTCATTTTTTCCTCTCTCAGCCAAAGCAGGTAAAATAGCTTTACTATCCCCAGCTTTTGTAAAACCGCTGGACCCTACAACCATTCCGTCCTTTATAATGCTAACAGCATTTTCAACACTAGTCACTTTTTGGCGTAGACTTTCTAATCGTATTCTTTCTAACATTTAATTTTAATTTTTTTAATATCAATTTTATAATTGGACTTTAAGAATGCAATAACATAAATCCTAAATCTCAATTTTCATGAAGATATAAAGTTTTTATTTTCTTTTAAAACACGTGTTAAACACTGATTTTAGCACATCTAAATTTAGAAAATACAATTACAACCTCAAAACTAAAAGACTTTTAGAATCATTAATAATATAATTGTTGCCATAAACCCTATAAAAACCCAATGACAACAATCTTTCCCGAACTTACAAACCAATTTTAAGGCAGTGCTAAAACTGATTATTTAACTCACACAAATTTAATTAAAAATCAACCTTATAATTAATGATGATTATCACATATCTTTTATTTTGTAATCAAAATGATAAAAATCACAGATTTTCTTTGAGATTTAAAAAATTATATTTTACTTTGCAATTCAAAGTTCTTTATGATTGAAGTTTAAAATTATGATTACTAAAAACCAAAGAAGCACGATCCTGTTTTCAGTTCCAGTTTTGTTACTAAGTATTCCGTTTATTGCCATGCAGTTTTCTAAAGAAGTCAATTGGTCACTATTTGATTTTACAATTGCAGGATTTATACTTTTCGGAGCAGCATTTACAATTAATTTGATTTTGAAAAAATTCACAACCACAAAAAGTAGATTGATTTTGATAGGAAAAACTTTAGTAATTCTGTTGTTAGTTTGGGTAGAACTGGCGGTTGGGATTTTTGGAAGTCCGTTTGCAGGACGCTGATGATTTGACATTGAAACTAAATTAAAAAGCTAACATTTTTGCTAGCTTTGATTTTTTATTCCAGCCAACTCGTTTTATAAGTTGGGTCTTCTACTTTAATCGCTTCTTCTGTAAGCTTCAAAGGACGGAAAGGATCAACCATTACTGCATATTCTTCAGTGAATTTTTTACCGATACTGCGTTCCATTGCACCTGGATGCGGACCGTGAACAATGCCTCCAGGATGAAGTGAAAAATCCATTAAATCCACGTGATTTCTGCTCATAAAATCTCCTTCTGTGTAAAACAAAACCTCATCAGAATCGATGTTGGAATGATTGTAAGGCGCCGGAATGGCTTGTGGATGATAATCATACATCCTTGCACAGAACGAACAAACTACAAAATTGTGCGCTTCAAAGTTCTGATGAACCGGAGGCGGTTGGTGAACCCGACCAGTAATTGGTTCAAAGTTTTTGATATTGAATTTATAAGGATAAAAATAACCGTCCCAACCAACGACATCAAATGGATGTGTGTCGTAAACGAAATCCGTGATTTGGTTTTCTTTTTTAACTTTGATAAGAAAATCGCCTTTTTCATTTTTAGGTTCAACAAAAGTTGGTGGAATAATATCTCTCTCACAAAATGGTGAATGTTCCAACAATTGTCCAAATTCATTTCGGTAACGTTTTGGAGTATAAATTGGTGAATGCGCTTCTATGAAAAAGAAAACATTTTGTTCCGATGCAACTTCCAACTGATAAATGGTTCCTCTTGGAATGATAAGATAATCGCCGACTGAGAAATCAATATTACCAAGCATTGTTTTTAGAGTTCCTTTTCCAGCGTGGACGAAAAGTAACTCGTCACATTCTGCATTTTTGTAGAAATAATCTGTTGATTTTCTTGGTTTTGCTAAACCCATTTTCAAATCATTGTTTAGCATCAAAATTTTTCTACTTTCCAAAAAGTCATCTTCAGCAGTCACTTTTGCACCTTTTATCATTCTTGGTGTGACGTTTTTTTCTACCGCAATTTTTGGTGTAATGTCTTTTACATTACCAATCGATTTGATTTGAGTCGGGCGATGTGTATGATACAACAACGACGCAATTCCGTGAAAACCTTCGGTTCCAAAGAGTTGCTCGTAGTAGAATTGGTCATCTTCGGATTTGAAAATCGTGTGTCTTTTTTGAGGAACTTTCCCTAGTTGAACGTATCTCATTTTATTAGATTTGGCTTTTCTCAAATGTAATATTTTTTATTTGAACGCAAAGTCCGCAAAGATTTTTATTAATTATTGAAAACATTTTAAGGTTCACAAAGACGCTTCGCTCAGCAAAAGGATTGGTAAAAATTATATTTGATGTGGAAAGTTGTTTGGATGTGGAAAACCCTAGCCCTGATGGGAACGGCATCCTTTTTTGTTTTTTGGATTCCTTACTTTGTTCGAAATGACAGAACGTCTGAAAAACAAAAAAGATATAGTGGACAGCAGGTTCCCGGCTCCTAAACAAGAATTATGAAATCCTTAAGATGTGTTTTTAATAGAAAATGTTATCTTTGAGAATAACTAATTTTACAACAAATGAATGATTCATTAATGGTTTCTCAGTTGTCAGAAATCGAAAAAGCAGAATTTTACAGAAAAACATATATGCACGTTGCGGTGGCAATCTTGGCTTTCGGAGCGGTGGAATATCTTTTATTGAAAACGATTCCTTTGGAAACGGTTTTATCGATGTTGACCGGAAAATATATTTGGTTAGCCGTGATTGGCGTTTTTTGGTTGGCATCTATGTTAGCTACTAAATTATCATTCTCGCTTTCCAGAAATACACAATATCTTGGTTTAGGATTATACGTTTTGATAGAAGCCGTGATTTTCCTTCCAATGTTGGGAATCGCAAGTGTGTACGCTCCACAAGTGATTACTCAAGCTGGTTTGGTAACGTTATTTATGTTCGCCGGATTAACAGCAACCGTGTTTTTTACCAACAAAGATTTTTCTTTTCTTAGAAATATCATCGTGATTGGCGGATTTGTTGCGTTGGGAATTATTATTGTAGGTGTGATTTTCGGTTTCAATCTTGGACTTTGGTTCTCTCTGGCAATGGTTGGATTAGCGAGTGCGAGTATTCTTTATGAGACTTACAACATCAAAAATATCTACAACAAGGAACAATATGTTGGCGCGGCGTTGCAGATGTTTGCATCGATAATGCTTTTGTTCTGGTATATTTTGAGAATTTTCTTAAGCAGAAGAGATTAAGTTTTAATCAATATCAATTATTATAGAAGTGTTCGGAATTATCTGGGCACTTTTTTATTATATTATTTTAACACAAAGTCTACAAAGGTTTTTATTTAATTATTGAAAATATTTTAGGTTTACAAAGGCGCTTTGCTTATAAAAGTGGTTTTATTTGTTTATCATTTCTAAAAGTTCCGAGGATTTTAAATAACCGTTATATTGAAAAATGATTTCGTTTTGAGGATTTAAAATGATTAGGCTTGGATAAGTTGTTTTTCCTTCTGTCAATGTTTCTGCCAACTCGTGGACTCCTGTATTGATTCCTGTTGGTTTGTAATGAAATGTTTTTCCTACGAAATTAATATCTCTTTTTTCTTCTGCATTGAAATTAATAAAATAGAAATTTTGGTTAACGGGTTCGGTAACTTTTTGATTTTTGAAAGTCGTATTCTCCATTGCTTTGCAGTAGTTGCACCAATCGGTTTTGATGAAAATTATGACATTTCGAAGTTCCGATTTTTGTAAATTTTCTAGTTCCTCAAACTGATGATTTTTAATCTGCGAAAAGCAAATTCCGGAAAGTAAAACACTTCCCAGAATTGCAAATCTAAATATGGTATTCAGAATTTTCACTTTAATTAAAATTAAATCGAATTCCTAAAAAACCTCTGATTCCTTGATTTGGTGCATAAACATAAGAAGTATCAAAAGGTAAAGGATTGTCCGATGTCGGTTCTCCAAAAGGGTCATTTGACCTTGAAATAATAAATGGATTTCCTTTGTTCGGGGTCCAATTGAGTAAGTTTTTTACACCAGCATAAATTTCAAATTTCTTGAAACCATCATAAGTGAATTGAATATTCTGAATGCTCCACCAAGGCGACGTCGGTTTTCGCGGGTCAAGTTCTCCCAACAAAGGCAAATGCATCGTACTGTAAATATTCCCCGTGTAATCAACTGATAAATTCAAAGGTTTTACTTTATAAGAAACCGTCCAAGTTCCTGTGAATTTTTCGGTCAACATTTGTTGTTCTGTGATTCCGTTTTCCGTCAACGTATTTTCCATTAAAGTTCCTCCGAGAATGAATTTCAAACCGTTGGTGAAAGTCAAATCTGCGTTCAGGCTGATACCTTTGCTCACGGCGTGTCCGTCTAAATTGTCATAAATGATTTTATTGGTATCTGTTTTGTAATCCGGAACAATCCTGTTGGTGAAATACGTGTAAAAAGCAGAAGCTTCCAATCCCATAAAACTTCCTGAATCAAAATAGATTTTTTTAACAAAATTCAAATTGGCATTGTAGGATTTTTCAGGTTTTAAATCATTAAGGATAATCACATCTCTCGCACCTGTCAAAGCCGCGTGGTCTTCCGTGAAAAGATTAACCACCCGAAAACCTGTTCCTGCATTGAATCTCAAAATATTATTATCATTTACAGACCATTTGTAAGCCAATCTAGGTGTGAAAATATTCCCGTGTATATTATTATGGTCATATCTGAAACCTAGCAAAAGTTTATGCTTCTCCGCCAACGTAATCTCATCCTGAATAAAAATCCCAGGAAGCCAAGTTTTTTCAGCTTCGAATTGTGTTGCTGGCGTGTTGTCATCATAATAAGTATATCGCAAAGCTGTTCCTGCCAACAAATCGTGATTACCTAGTTTCTTGTCCCAAGTCAGTTGTCCAAAAGCAATTTTCTGATTAGCAATGTAAGAGGTCATTCCGTAACGGCTGTCTTGGTCGTGATTAATCAATGAAAAAGCAAAGAACATTTTCTCACTCACAGGAAGTTGGTAATTCCCTAAAATCTCTGCTCGATTGGTGTTGATACTTTCGCCATAGATTTGGTCGCCTCCTCGGAAAGTTTTGTTCCAACGGATGTCGCCACCCCAACGGTCTTCGTACATATATCGCCCTGCAATTGTGAATAGACGATTTTCTTTTCTTTCAAAATTCCATTTTTGGAAAACGGAGATTCGGTTTTGTAAAGTGACGTCTGTGAAATTGTCGTGGTTATTATCAATTTTATTCTGAAAATTAAAGTAATTAATTCCCGTCAAAACACTCGCTTTTTTCCCTACATTGAATTTGAAACCTAAATCCACATTATATTCGCCCCAAGTTGTGGACATCAAATCTGCCGTTGCCAATGGTGCATTTTGAGGTTTTTTAGTAATAATATTAATGAGTCCGCCAACAGCCTCACTTCCGTAAAGTGATGAAGCCGGACCTTTTACAATTTCAATTCTTTCTACCAGAGAATTGGGGATTCCGGAAAGTCCGTAAACAGTTCCCAATGAACTCACGATGGGCATTCCGTCAATCAAAACCATTGTATAAGGTCCTTCCAAACCGTTGATGTGAATATCGCCCGTGTTACAAATATTACAATTGAGCTGAGGACGAACACCATTGATATTTTGTAAAGCGTCAAAAATACTTGGCGTTGGGTTTTTCCTGAAAAATTTTGGTGTATAAACTTCAACCGGAACAGGACTTTCCAAT
This sequence comes from Epilithonimonas sp., assembly GCF_032055105.1. Lineage (GTDB taxonomy): Bacteria > Bacteroidota > Bacteroidia > Flavobacteriales > Weeksellaceae > Epilithonimonas. The sequence goes on along the minus strand of NZ_DAMBRK010000006.1, from coordinate 76,860 downwards.
CGATTCACTTCTTTCATTGTTCCGGAAATAACGACTTCATCAATATTAGAAGTTTTAGATTGTTTTTCTTCAAAACTGATGCTGTCTGATTTTTTAACATTAATTGTGTCCACTTTTATTTCCTGAGATTTAATAAAAACAAAACCTGTCAAAAGGAAGATAAAAACGAATAAAGAAGACTTAACAATCATAAAAACAAATATTTTCATTGACAAATATATAAATGTTAGATTAATCTAACAAATAAATTAGCCGAAAATAAAATCCTCTCGATTTCTCAAAAGGATTGTTAGAGTATGGCTAAAATTAATAAAACCACATAGGCACAAAGAAAATTGATTATTTGTTTCAAAAAGGGAAAATAGTTACAACTCTATTTATTCTTTATTTCTAAAAATCTATGTGTCTATGTGGTTGCAAATTATTTCTGATAAATATTTGTATTGAATATTATTTTAAATCGTCAAGTCCAAACCTCCGAAATTACCGGAACTCATCATTACAAATGCGCCTTTGGTTTTATCAAGACTCTCCCAATATTTATGCAAATCTTCTGCATTGGTAAAGACTTTCAGATTTTCATTCTTGAATTTTTCTTTGATTAATTCTGGAGAAATCGGTTCCATCCTTTTAATCTTCAAAGCATCTTCCGAATAGAAAACAACCGCATTATCCAAACCGTCCATTGCGAGGTCATATTGTTCTAAGAAAACCGGATTGAGACTGGAATAAGTATGCAATTCTAAAAATCCAAAAGTTTCCGTCTTTGAAAATTGTTCTGCAAAAGCGGAAACAGTCGCTTTCACTTTACTTGGTGCGTGAGCAAAATCTTTGTAAAGCAAACCGCCGTCTTTCCTCTCCACTTTTTCCAATCTTTTGGAAGCACCTTTGAAACTCATAATCGCCTCATAGAATTCCTCTTCCATAATTCCCAGCTGAGAACAGATGAATCTTGCGCCTTCCATATTCAGAAGGTTATGTTTTCCGAAAACGGATAAAGGAATATCTCCCATATCGGTTTTCAAGTTTACAATTCCGTTTACGATTTCGTATTCCGGTGTTTTGTAAGGGATTTTTCTGAAATAATTTTCAGCACTTAAAACCACTTTTACAACCTCAGTATCTTCTTCGTTATAAACCAAAACTCCGCCCGGTTTTATACTTGCCACAAATTTTCTAAATTGCTCAACATAATCATCAAAGGTTTTAAAGACATTAATGTGGTCCCAAGCAATTCCAGAAATCAAAGCAATATTCGGTTGATAAAGTAGAAATTTTGAACGTAAATCAATTGGAGAAGACAGATATTCGTCGCCTTCAAGAATCATAAAATCATTATCATTCGTGATTTTCACCATACAATCAAAACCTTCCAATTGTGCGCCGACCATATAATCGATGTCTTTCTGATGGAAATTTAGAACGTGAAGAATCATTGATGTAATCGTCGTTTTTCCGTGAGAACCTCCAATTACCACTCTCGTTTTCTCTTTGGATTGTTCGTAAAGGAACTCAGGATAAGAATAGATTTTCAATCCCAATTCTTTCGCTCTTGCCAATTCCGGATTGTCTGCGTGTGCGTGCATCCCGAGAATTACCGCATCAATATCCGAAGTCAGTTTTTCGGGAAACCAACCTAACTCTGCAGGAAGAATTCCTTTTCTTTCTAATCTGGATTTTGAAGGTTCAAAAATAGCATCATCGGAACCAGTCACCTGATAGCCTTTATCTTTGAGAGCAATGGCAAGATTGTGCATCGCAGAACCGCCAATGGCAATGAAATGGGTTTTCAATTCAATATAATTTTACACAAAAGTAAGGAAAGATGTGAGATGTCAGAAGTTAGAAGCCAGATTTTTGGAAATAAAAAACCTGATTTTTTACAATCAGGTTCCGAGGATATTTATGATAAAGTGGTTTGGAGCTTGGGACGTTCGTATTCTATTTTCAGTTCTTCGCCTGTTAATGTAAAGTAGATATTCTGCAATTGGTGAAGATAACTACATTTGATATAGTTTCCGAAAAACAAAAAACCTTCTAAAATTTTATTAGAATTGAGATCAAAATCATATCGGCAATAGTTTGGAAGGTCGAATCTTATTCTGCTTTGAGAACGATAAGCCTCCTTAAACCCCAGTTTTGAAAACCATTCGGCAGTTAACGCAATTGGTTTTAGTTTTCTAGAATCAATAGCGGTTTCCGAATCAATTTTCACAAGGATTTCTTCATTAATATTTTCCATTCCGATAATTGGCACAATCGAGTCTTCATACATAAGCAGATTGTTGAGTCTAAGTTCTGTCGCTTCCATATTAATTGTGATTTATGAGTTGTGATGAGTGTAAAACTTACTTAACAAAACGTTTGCCAACTTGACACTAAATTAACATTAAAATAAAGTAATTATGGATCAAGCCCAATATTTCCGTCAAAGGTTTTGAACTTGTGATAATTTGATGAGAGTGAAAATATTTTATTGAATGATTAAGTATTTCTTACTCATAAAAATATACTTCTGTACTATATGTTCGAACGTGTGAAAAAAGGAAAATAAAAAGGTTTTATCAAATTATCGAGAAACACAGATAACAAAAAACCCTAAAACATTACTTATCAATGAATTAGGGTTTACCAGTGAGGTGCCTAGCGGATTCGAACCGCTGTAGATGGTGTTGCAGACCACTGCCTAGCCACTCGGCCAAAGCACCGTTTTGTTTGGTTTGCAAATTTAGTGTTTTTTTTTAGAATTCAAATTTTATCTGATTTTATTTTTCAAAAAAAGTAAATTAGAATTGTAAAAGCTTGATTTGATGACCAAATGCGTCATAGCCCTGATTGCAGTGGAAATCCTTTTTTGCGGAAAACTCATAATATTTGAAAACAAAACGTCTTGCAAAAAAGATTGTAGCGGAAAGCAGGTTCCCGGCTCCTGAAAATACATTTTCTGCATATTTTTAATTGATTATTACAATCTTTATTTAGGTTCTAAATAAGTATCTTTGCAAAAATTTTTTTGAAACAATGGATAATTTCCAACTTAATACAATAGAAGAAGCGCTAGAAGACCTTAAAAATGGTAAAATGGTCATCGTTGTAGATGATGAAGACCGTGAAAACGAAGGGGATCTTTTAGCAGCTGCTGAACTGACAACGCCTGAGATTGTCAATTTTATGGTAACGCACGCAAGAGGTTTAATTTGTATGCCTCTTACCGAGAAAAGATGTGACGAATTGGAACTTCACTCGATGGTGGCTAATTCTACCGATCCGAAAGAAACAGCTTTTACAATTTCTGTTGATCTTCTTGGAAAAGGTGCAACTACCGGAATCTCTGCAAGTGACCGTGCAAAAACTATCCAAGCAATAATGGATGAGGAAACAAAGCCTGGCGACTTGATGAGACCCGGACATATCTTCCCGCTTCGTGCAAGAGAAGGCGGTGTTCTGAAAAGAGCGGGACATACAGAAGCTGCAATTGATTTAACAAGATTAGCAGGGTTGAAAGAAGGTGGCGTGATATGCGAAATCCTAAATGAGGACGGAAGTATGTCTAGATTGCCTGACCTTCTAAAATTCGGAGAAAAACACGACTTGAAAGTGATTTCTATCGAAGATCTTATCAACTACAGAATGAGACAAGGTGATCTTGTGGAAAGAATCGAAGAGCGTGATATCAAAACGCATTATGGAGATTTTAAATTTTACGTTTTCGAAGAAAAACCGACGGAACAAATCCATTATGCCTTGACAAAGGGAACTTGGTCAGCAGACGAATCTGTGCTTGTGAGAGTTCAGTCAACGGGAACTTATTTTGATGTTTTCAGCAGATTATCGAATGGTGAACACCCATTGATGCAACAAATCACTGACCTCATCAATGCAGAAGGAAAAGGCGCTGTAGTTTTTATCAATAATGTTTCTAACAAAGAAAATACATTGAGTAGAATCAAACATTTCCTTAATTTCCAAGACGGAACTAGCGAACAACCAACGATCGCTCCTAACTTCCGTGATTATGGAATTGGAACTCAAATCTTGAAAGATCTTGGCATTAATAAATTTAAAGTCATTACTCAAAATCCTAATATCAAACCGATTCTTTCTGGTTACGATGTGGAAGTAACTGAGATGATTTGTTTGAAATAGACTTAAAGATAATAGACGGATAGATGAAAGATTATCTTATCTGTTGTTTAATAAACATAAAAAAACGCTCCAATAATCGGGAGCGTTTTTCTATTATCTATTAGTCTATTATCTTAAATAGTCTTAATTAGGCCAAGCATTATTCTTAGGATTGATATCTGGAACAATGGATTGCGGGTCCAATTTTACATTAGTCACTTCTTTTGTAGAATCGATTTGGAAAGTCCATTCTGTATTACGTTTCCAAACTTCAACCGGTAATTTCATCGTTTGAGTAGTTCCATCTTTAAAGGTTACAAGAACCGTTGTTGGCATTGGTAATTGTCCAATGTTTTCAACTGTGATTTGAGTTCCATTTTTGAAATCTCCATTCACAGGTTTTACGTTTTTCACCGCTTGGTCAACTTTCCATTTGTTCATAAACCAACCTCTCCAGAACCAGTTCAGCTCTTCACCGGAAACATTTTCCATTGTGTGGAAGAAATCCCAAGGCGTAGGATGTTTGAAAGCCCATCTGTGAACATAAGTTTTAAAAGCTTTATCAAATTTTTCAGGTCCAAGAATCGTTTCTCTCAAGATTCCCAATCCAACTCCCGGTTTGAAATAAGCCAAAACTCCAATACTTCTTTCCTTCATATTGTCCGGACCAACCATTATTTGCTCAAAATTATCACTCTGAACAAATGGTCCAATTTTGCCAATATCTTGTTTTTTGTAATACTCACCTTTGTTGAAAGCTTCCGTCGAAAGTTCATTAATAAATGTATTAAAACCTTCGTCCATCCAAGCAAAAACTCTTTCATTAGAACCAACAATCATTGGGAACCAAGTGTGTCCGAATTCGTGGTCAGTCACCCCCCAAAGACTTTCTCCTTTAGAATTTCTGTGGCAGAAAACAATTCCAGGATATTCCATTCCACCTTCATTTCCGGCAACATTGGTTGCAGCAGGATAAGGATATTCGAACCATTTTCCTGAGTAATGTTCGATGGAGGCTTTTGTATATTCAGTTGAGCGCCCCCAAGCTTTGTCACCTGCACTTTCCACAGGGTAAGCGGAGATTGCTAAAGATTTTTTACCACTTGGAAGATTGATTCTCGCTGCGTCAATAATGAAAGCTGCCGAAGAAGCCCAAGCAAAATCTCTCGCTTTTTCAATTTTAAATTTCCAAGTTTTTGTACCTGAATTATTTCCTTTACCTAATTCAGATTCCGGATGAATCATCACTGTTTTTTCACTGCTTCTTGCAGAGTTCCAACGGTTGATTTCTTCTTTAGAATAAACTTCTTTCTCGTTTAATAATTCCCCTGAAGCCACAACGTAATGATTAGCCGGAACAGTAATATTAGCTGATAAAGTTCCGTATTCTAAATAAAATTCTGAAGCTCCAAGATAAGGAAGTGTATTCCATCCCATTACATCATCATACACACACATTCTCGGATACCATTGCGCCAATGTAAAGATTTTCCCATTCTTGGTATCTTCAACTCCCATTCTGTCAGAACCATATTTTGGAGATAAGAAAGAATATTCAATTTTCAATTTTGCAACACCTCCGTTAGCTTTCAAATCATTTGGAAGGTCAATCTGCATTCTTGTATCGGTAACAGTATATTTTACATCTTTCCCGTCATATTTTACAGATTTGATTTTATAACCACCGTCAAAAGTTTCTCCGTGAGCTCCATTTCTGCTTCCGGATAATGGAACAACTGCATTACCTCTGGAATCCTTAGCAAAAAGATTTTGGTCGAGTTGAAGCCAAAGAAAACTCAACTGGTCAGGACTGTTATTCGTGTAAGTAATTTCTGCTGAACCTGTCAATTCATTGTTTGCTTCATTAAGGCTGACATTCAATTGATAATCTGCCGAATTCTGCCAATATTTGTGTCCTGGTTGTCCGCTTGCAGAACGGGTTTCGGTTCCGGTTTGCGGATAGAAAAACGGTTTAAAGGCTTCTGTGTAATCATACTTTGGAGATTCCTGCGCGTATGAATTGCCTACAAAAGCAAATATCGCAATAGCAGAAATCAAATTAGGGAATTTCAATTTCATTAGGTAAAAAGATTTATAACATTTAAAAATAGGTAAAAAAAATCTCAAATTTGTTACAAACTTGAGACTAATTATTGTTTATTTTTAAATCAATTCGATTTCTTTGCCTTAATCATTGCTTCCAACATATCCCACATTTCCTGAGGAATATCTTCCAGCATATTGAATTCGCCAGCGCCTTGAAGCCACTCTCCACCATCAATAGTTACGACTTCGCCATTCATATAAGCTGAATAATCAGAAACCAAATAAGCTGCAAGATTCGCTAATTCCTGGTGTTCTCCTACTCTTCTCAACGGTACTTTTTTTCTCATATCAAATTTCTCCTGCAAATCCCCCGGTAGTAATCTGTCCCAAGCTCCTTTTGTTGGAAATGGTCCCGGCGCAATGGCGTTGAAACGGATTCCGTATTTTGCCCATTCTACAGCCAAACTTCTTGTCATTGCCAAAACACCCGCTTTTGCACAAGCCGATGGAACAACATAAGCAGAACCTGTCCAAGCATAAGTCGTTACGATATTGAGAACTGTTCCTTGAACTTTATTATCAATCCAATATTTACCAATGGACAATGTACAGTTTTTAGTTCCCTTCAAAACAATATCTAAGATTGAATCAAAAGCAGAATGCGTCAATCTTTCGGTTGGTGAAATAAAATTTCCTGCCGCATTATTCAAAAGAATGTCAATTCTCCCGAATTCTTTCAAAGCCGCTTCTTTCATCGCTTCCACTTCTTCCCAATTTCGCACATCGCAAGCAACGCAAAGTACTTTTCCACCAGTTTCATCTTCTAATTCTTTAGCCGTTCCCTGAAGTTTTTCCAAGTTTCTGGAAGTGATAACGACTTTTGCTCCCAACTGGAGAAAATATCTGGTCATTGCCTTTCCAAGACCACTTCCACCACCCGTAACGATAGCGACTTTATCTTTTAGTGCGTCTTCACGCAACATTGGTTGTGTATATAAATTCATAATTAAATTTTATGGATTTGTGCTTGTGGTAAATTTAGATTTTTTTTTGTGTTGAGGATTAACAAAAGTTATGCGAGAAATACGAACACATTATTTTAAAATAAAAAGCGAATCGAAGTCCGCTTTCTTATCATTTATTCTTCCACTTCAAAAAGCAAACGCTCTCCGAATTTTTCTTCATTGATTTTTCCGTTTTCGTAAACCAAATTTCCGTTGACAAAAGTATGAGTGACTTTTGAATGAAATTCAGTTCCTTCGAGCGGACTCCAACCACATTTGTAAAGGATATTTTCTTTTTCAACTGTCCAGTTTTGATTTAAATCAACCAAAACCAAATCAGCTTTATAACCTTCTCTAATGAAGCCTCTTTTTTCAATTCTGAACAAAATCGCAGGATTGTGAGCCATTTTTTCAACGATTCTTTCCAATGAAATTTTCCCGTTTTTAAAGTTCTCCAACATCACTACCAAAGAATGCTGTACCAAAGGTGCTCCAGAAGGACATTTTGTGTAAACATTTTGTTTTTCCTCCCAAGTATGTGGTGCGTGGTCGGTCGCAATCACATCGATTCTGTCATCCAACAACGCTTCCCAAAGTCCGTCTTTGTCTTTTTGCGTTTTTACGGCTGGATTCCATTTGATTAATCCGCTTTTTGTTTCGTAATCTTCATTTGTAAATGTCAAATGATGAACACAAACTTCCGCCGTTATTTTTTTGTCTTTTAAAGGAATGTCATTTCTGAAAAGCTCCGTTTCAATTGCCGTCGACAAATGGAAAACGTGAAGTCTCGCTCCTGTTTTCTTTGCTAATTCAATGGCTTTTGAGGAAGATTTATAACAAGCTTCTTCGCTTCTTATTAAATGATGGAATTTCACCGGAATATCTTCGCCATATTCATCCAGATATTTTTGGGTATTGGCTCTGATTGTAGCTTCATCTTCGCAATGAACGGCAATTAACATTTTGGTATTACTGAAAATATTTTCCAAAGTTTCTGGATTATCAACCAGCATATTTCCTGTTGATGAACCTAAAAACAGTTTAATTCCGGGAACATTTCTTGGGTTTGTTTTTAAAACTTCTTCAAGATTATCATTGGTTCCACCCATCATAAAACCGTAATTGGCAAATGATTTTTTGGAAGCGATTTCATATTTATCAGCCAACAATTCCTGAGTTACTGCATTTGGAACTGTGTTTGGCTGTTCAATAAAACTTGTCGTTCCACCCGCGATTGCAGAACGGGATTCAGATTCGATGTCGCCTTTATGAGTTAAACCTGGTTCGCGAAAATGAACCTGATCATCAATCACTCCTGGCAAAAGATATTTTCCGGAAGCATCTATAATCTGGTCTGCTTCTTCGGAAATATTGGATTGAATTTTAGAAATCAAATCGTTTTCGATGAGAATATCGCTTTGGATAATCTTTCCTTCATTGACGATTTGGGCATTTTTTATTAGGATTTTCATTTTACTTTTTTAGATAGAAACAAAATTAAGTTTTTGAATCGATAAAATTAAACCACGTAGGCACATAGATTAAAAAGTTTCAAATTCTATTTTTTCTAATTCTATTTTTTCTAATTAAAATTTAAAATATTTCTATGTATCTATGTGGTTGAGATTAATACAATCATAATTAATATTTGATTAAATTGCTTCAAAATTCCTAGAATGTTTTCGAAAAACCACATTGCGATTTTATTTGTTCTATTTACTTCATTATTCAATTCTCAAAAAATACAGAACCTTGCAAAATATGTCAACCCAATTATCGGAACCGAAAAAATGGGACATACTTTTCCCGGTGCGACTGTTCCTTTTGGAGCTGTTCAATTGAGTCCTGAAACCGATACTTTATCTTACGAGATCAATGGAAAATACAATCCCGATGTTTATAAATATTGTGCAGGTTATCGTTATGAAGACAAAACCATTGTCGGATTTTCACACACACATTTCAGTGGAACAGGACATTCGGATTTGGGAGATTTTTTGATAATGCCAACAGTTGGAAAAGTAAAATTAAATCCCGGAACTGCGCAAAATCCTGAAAGTGGATTCCGTTCTAGATTTTCTCATCAAAACGAAAAAGCAGAAGCGGGATATTATAGAGTGAAACTCGATGATTCTAATATTTTAGCAGAATTAACAGCAACAACAAGAGTTGGATTTCATCAATATACTTTTCCAAAAGCTGATGACGCACATATTATTTTGGATTTGATGTCCGGAATTTACAATTATAACGACAAGAATGTCTGGACTTACGTGAGGATTGAAAACGACCACAGGATCACAGGCTACAGACAAACCAACGGCTGGGCAAGAACCAGAACGGTTTATTTTGCAATGGAATTTTCGAAGCCTTTCAAATCTTATGGCCAGAAAAACTTTGATACCAAACAAGCTTACAGAGGTTTCTGGAGAAAATGGAATCAGGATGAGAATTTCCCGGAAATTGCAGGAAAGAAAATCAGAATGCATTTTGATTTCGATACTCAAGAAAATGAAAAAGTTCAAATCAAATTTGCACTTTCGCCTGTTAGTCAAGCCAATGCTTTGGAAAATTTACAAAAAGAAACGCCAGATTGGAATTTTGAAAGTGTAAAAAATCAGGCTCAAAATGATTGGAATAAAGAACTTAATAAAATAGTTGTCAATACATTAAATGAAGATGATAAAGTGAATTTTTACACAGCAATGTATCACACTTTCATCAATCCGACAACTTATATGGATAGCAATGGCGAGTATAAAGGTCTTGACCAGAATATTCATCAAGCTAAAGATTTTACTAATTACACCACATTTTCACTTTGGGATACTTATCGAGCTTTGCATCCGTTTTTCAATATCATCCAACCAAAAAGGAATGATGATATGGTAAAATCTATGTTAGCACATTATGACCAATTCAGTTTGAAAATGTTGCCGGTTTGGTCGCATTATGCTAATGAAAACTGGTGTATGAGCGGTTATCATTCGGTTTCTTTGATTGCTGACGCCATTATTAAAAACACATTTACAGGAAATCCCGAAGAAGCTTTGCAAGCTTGTATCGCAACTTCCAACAAACGAAACTACGAAGGAATCGGCGAATATGTTGACAAAGGCTACATCTCCGCAGAAAAAAATGGAACATCAGTTTCCAACACTTTAGAATATGCTTATGATGATTGGGCAATTGCTCAAATCGCTAAGAAATTAGGCAAAACTGAAATCTATAATGAATATATAAAACGTTCAGAAAACTGGAAAAATGTCTTCGATAAATCAATTGGTTTTATGAGACCGAGATTGTCTGATGGAAGTTTCAAAAAAGAATTTGATTTGCTGAGTACGCACGGACAAGGTTTTATTGAAGGAAATTCTTGGAATTACAGTTTCTTCGTTCCTCACAATCCAAATGGTTTGATTGATGCAATGGGCGGAAAAAAGAAATTTGGAGACAATCTTGACCAATTATTCACAATGCATTTGCCTGACGAATTTTTTGCGGATACGGAAGACATTACTCGTGAAGGAATTATCGGCGGTTATGTTCACGGAAACGAACCTGCGCATCACGTTGCTTATCTTTACAATTTTGCAGGACAACCTTGGAAAACTCAGGCTCAAATCCGAAAAATCCTGACAATGCAATACAAAGCAAAACCTGATGGATTAGGTGGAAATGATGACTGCGGACAAATGAGTGCGTGGTATATTTTCAGTAGTTTAGGTTTCTATCCTGTTTCGCCGGGTTCTGATGAATATTCGATTGGAAGTCCAAGTGTGAAGAATGCAACTTTGAATCTTGAAAACGGAAAGTCATTTGAAATCGAAGCTAAAAATCAGTCTGATAAAAATGTTTATATCGAAAAAATCGAACTGAATGGACAAGCACTAAAAGATTTTACTATCAAACATCAGGATATTATGAATGGTGGAAAACTGACCTTCTATATGACCAACAAACCGAAGAAATAAAATTGGATTTTGACAGAATCAATTAATTTTGCAAAAATTTTCGAACTGAAATCAAAATGAAGAAACTTCTCGGACAAACCGCTCTTTATGGATTAACGACTGTGATTATCAGACTTTTCCCATTCGTTATCAATCCAATTATTACGAGAACTTTTGGACCAACAGCCTATTCTCCTTTTGCTGATTTTTATTCTGTAGCAGGTGTTATCGCTGTGCTTTTAACTCACGGAATGGAAACCACCTTCTTCCGTTTTGCATTGGACGAAAAAGATGATAGAAAGCTGATTTCAACCTCATTTTTCAGTGTTTTGGCGGTGACTTTGGTTTATCTATTTTTCACATTATTTTATAGACAACCATTGGCGGAAGCTTTCAAAACACCAGATCAAGTTGACTTGTTGGCAATCTTAACTGTGACTTTGGCTTTGGATGCTTTTTGCGCGATGCCTTTTGTAATGCTGAGAAAAAATGAGAGACCGTTAAAATATGCAGGTATCAGAATTACAAACGGAATTGTTAACTTCCTTTTGGTTGTATTTTTCATCATTATTCTTCCAAAATATCCAGATGGACTTTTCGGTTTAAAATACAGTTCAGAATTTGGAATTGGTTATGTTTTTGTAGCGAATCTGGTTGCAAGTTTAATTACCTTTTTGATGTTGTCAAAAGAGCTTTTCATAGCAAGAATCAAATATTTCTCTTTGGAACTTTGGAAAAAAATGATAAAATATTCCTGGCCGATTACCATTGCAGGTTTGGCTGGAATCATTAATGAAACATTTGACAGACAATTTTTGAAATTCCTTTTACCAGAAGAAATTGCAAGACATCAATTAGGAATCTATGGAGGCGTTGCCAAAGTTGTGACTTTTGTAATATTGTTTAGACAAGCCTATTCATTGGGAATAGAACCATTTTTCTTCAGTAATTCTAAAAAGGAAAATGCTAAAGAAATGTATGTCAAATTAATGGATATTTTCATTGCTATCAATTGTTTAATAGTTCTATTCTTATCAGTCAATCTCGATTGGATTGCAAAAGTTTACATCAACAATCCTGAATATTATGAAGGCATTGGAATCCTTCCGATTTTATTCTTCGCCAGTTTATTTTTGGGAATTTATCTCAATCTTTCTATTTGGTATAAGTTGACGGATAAAACGATTATCGGAGCATATATTTCAGCAATTGGAGTATTGATTACAATTCTGATTAATTTTTATTTTATACCAAAATATGGATATTGGGCTTCAACTTGGGCGACTATTGCGAGTTATTTCACAATGATGGTGATATCCTACATTTGGGGACAATGTAAATATCCAGTTCCTTACAATATTTACAAAAATTCTCTTGTTATTCTGATAACTATGTTGATATCGCTTGTGTGTTATCAATATTTAAAAGAAAACATTTGGTTGGGTAATCTTATATTTCTAATTTTGGCAACCTTCTTGCTAAGAAAGGAAAAGTTAATTCCTAAGAAAATCCTTAATAAAATTGGAATAAAATAACAACTCAAACTAATTATAAACCAAACTAACGACCAACATACAAACTAAAAGTTATGAAAATAATAGTTCCAATGGCTGGACGCGGATCCAGACTAAGACCACACACATTAACAGTTCCCAAACCTCTCATTCCTATTGCCGGAAAACCAATTGTCCAAAGATTGGTAGAAGACATCGCAAAGGTTGCAAATGAACCAATCGAAGAAATTGCTTTCATCATTGGTGATTTCGGGCCAGAAGTAGAAGCTTCTCTAATAAAAGTAGCTGAAAACCTTGGTGCAAAAGGAACCATCTATGCTCAGACCGAGCCACTAGGAACGGCTCACGCAATCAATTGTGCAAGAGAAAGTATGAGTGGTCGTGTAATCATTGCATTTGCTGACACATTATTCCGTGCAGATTTTCATCTTGACACCAATGCTGATGGTGTGATTTGGGTTAAGAAAGTAGATGACCCATCTGCTTTCGGTGTTGTAAAATTGGATGATTATGGTTTCATTACAGATTTTGTAGAAAAACCAAAAGAGTTTGTATCTGACCTTGCGATTATAGGAATCTATTACTTCAATTCTGCTGAAAAATTGATGGCCGAGATTGATTATATTATGGAAAATAATATTACTGATGGTGGCGAATATCAATTAACAACAGCTTTGGAAAACCTTCGAGCTAAAGGTGCTAAATTCTCTCTTGGGAAAGTTGACGATTGGATGGACTGTGGAAACAAAACAGCAACAGTTGAGACCAATAGCAAAATCTTGGAGTACGAAAAGGAATGCATGGCAAAATATCCTGAGTCTGCAGTAATTGAAAACTGTATGATTATCCCACCTTGTTTCATTGGTGAAAATGTGAAAATTTTAAATTCCAAAATAGGTCCAAATGTTTCTCTTGGAAATAACACAGTTATTATTAATTCAAATATTGATAACTCTTTGATCCAGGAAAACACAATCATAGACCACGGAAACTTAAGTAATTCTATGATCGGAAACTCTGCAAAGTACTTTGGTGTTGCAAGAGAGATTTCTTTGGGAGATTATTCAGTTTTAGATTTCGTTTCTAAAGATTAATTTCTAATTAATAACATATCAGCTTTGTCAAGGTATATTACTTTGGCAAAGTTTTTTTTAGATACCAATCTGAAAATATTAGCCTATTTTTGGCGTTAATATTGTTAGACTTTCCTTAAAAAGAGTTTATGAAACCATATATTTTAACTATACTTTCTGCACTAGCTTTCACTTCTTGTAGTGTTCAAAAGAAAACGACTCAAAATAATACAGTCAGTACGACTAAAGCAATTGATAACAACGCCCAATTTTTCTCATCAATAGAAAAAAAATCCAATTTTGATGCTGTTAAAATCAATAGTAAAATAGATGCAAAAACAGGTTCTTTCATCCCAACTTTAGATGCTGTTATTTATATAGAAAATGGTAAAAAAGTATGGATGAATCTTGTAGCAGTATTTATCCCTGCTGCAAGAGGTGTTGCAACTCCAGAAGGGATCAAAGGTTATTATAAATTGGATAAAACTTACATCGATTCTGATTTTGGCTATCTCAACAAGCTTTTGAATGTTAATTTTATCGATTATAATGCTTTGCAGAATCTTCTTTTAGGAAAGACATTCATCCCAGTTTCAGATAATGATTACTATTTGACACAAAACGCCAACGGTTTTAATTTGACTTCAAAACAAACTCAAAAAATCACCGAAAATGGAAAAACTACCGAGTACAAGATATCATTGGATTACGACCAAGAGTTGAATTTGAATCATGTTTTATTAACAAACATTGGCAATAACAATCAGCTTGATATTACTTATTCTAACCGAGAAATTCTCAATAATGAAAGCTTTCCAAAAAGTGTTAAAATAATTATAAAAGCCGATAAAACAGACGAAATATTATTAGAAAATACGAAATTTGATTTTTCCCGGATGGAAACTACTTATTCCGTTCCTGCCAATTACAAAAAGACAGAGATTAAATGATTAAGAAATTAAGTTTTTTTATAAGTATCATCCTTTTCGGAAGCGTATTTGGACAAAACCCTCAGAAAGACAAAGAGGTTTTGCAAAAACAAAATGCTGATTTGAAGAAGCAAATTTCTTCCCTCAATACGACTTTGAGCCAAACCAAAAAAGAATCCAAACTTTCCATTGCATATCTTAATGCTGTAAATCTAAAACTCACACTGCGTGAGAAGGTTTACAACAACACTCAGAAAGAAAAAAGATATATAGAAGACGATATATACAAACGTCAGTTGGAAATCAATAAAAACAATCGCGAGCTGGAAGTTCTTAGAAAAAATTATGCTGAAATTCTTGTAAAAGCTTACAAAACAAAAGGCGTTCAAAACAAAGTAACTTTCATTCTTTCTTCCAAAAATATGGGAGAAGCTTTGACTAGGATAGAATATTTGAAAAGATACTCAGAATATCAAGACAAAAAAGCGGCTGAGATATCCAATAAAGCTAACGAAATCAAGAAAAACATTGCTCTCAAGAAAAGATCTGTTTCAGAAAAGGACAACCTTCTAATTTCCCAGAAAAAAGATCTTGCTACAATAGAAATCGAGAGACAACAAAAACAGGATCTGTTGAATGAGTTCAAGAAAAATGAATCTAAACTAACTGCTGAACTAAGACAAAAGCAAACTCAGCAGAAAGAACTCCAAAGACAGATTGCCAATATTATTGCTGAAGAAATACGACTTGCTAAAGCAAAAGAAGAAGCTGAGAAAAAAGCGGAAGCGGAAAGAAAAAGGTTAGCGGAGATTGCTGCTAAAAAAGAAAAAGAAAGAATAGAAGCAGAAAATAGAGCTAAAATAGCGGCGGCTGAAGCAGAAAGAAAAAGGGCGGAAGCAGAAGCTAAAAAAGCAGCAGAACTTTCTGCTAGAAGAGCTGAAGAAGAAAGAAAATTAGCAGAATCCAACAAAACGGCTGAGAGAAAATCGGCTGCGGAAAAAGCATCAAGAGAAGCAGCTGCATTAGCAAAAGAAAAAGCTGATAGATTGGCTACAGCAAAAGCTAATGAAGATGCTATAAACAAAAAGAACGAAGATGCAAAAGAAGAAGCAGAGAAAAAGGTAATGAAAAGTTATGGTGTAGGATCGGTTGTAGGTAATAATTTTGCAGAAAATAAAGGAAGGATTAGTTTTCCTGTTGAAAGAGGAACAGTAACGCATAAGTTTGGTAGACAACCACACCCTGTTTTCAAAAATATTATTGAGGATAATTCCGGAATTAAAATTGCGGTATCACCGGGAACAAAAGCAAGATGTGTTTTCCCTGGTGTAGTATCTACTATCCAAGTAATCAATGGCAGCCGTACTGTTTTTGTAAAACATGGAAATTATTTTACAATCTATTCAAATTTGTCTAGTACGCTTGTTAAAGCTAATCAACAAGTATCTGCTGGAACTCTTATAGGAGAAGTAGGAACAGATTTTGATGATTCTGTAACTTTAGACTTCCAGATATGGAATGGACAAACCCCAGTAGATCCATTAGGTTGGGTTTCGTATTAAAAAATAATTTAACTTTGCAAAAAAATTAAGATGATAATATCAACAGTTATATTAAGTCTATCTTGGCAACATATATTAATCGTTGCTTTGATTTTGCTTTTATTATTCGGAGGAAAAAAAATACCTGAATTAATGAAGGGTCTAGGTTCTGGCATCAAAGAGTTTAAAGACGCTGTAAAAGAAGATGACAACAAGAAGAAAGATAATTCTTCTACAACTAATGACCAAAACCAATAAGAATTATTAATGAGCTTAACAGAAAAATCTTGGGAAATTTTTAACCAATCGGTTAATGATTATCATATTAATGACGATGTTAATTCTGAAGAAATCAATCCATTCCAAGCTAATAGTTTGGAATGGATTTTGTATTCTAAGAATTGGATTGATACCGTTCAATGGCACTTGGAAGATATTATCAGAGAAGAAGATATAGATCCTTCAGAAGCTTTAAAAATCAAAAGAAGAATTGACAAACTGAATCAAAAAAGAACAGATTTGGTAGAACAAATTGATTTTTGGTTTTATAAAAGCTTCGAAAATATTACTCCTAATAAAGACGCAAGAATCAATAGCGAAACTCCAGCTTGGTGTATAGATAGATTTTCGATTTTATCTTTGAAAATATATCACATGTCTATAGAGGCATCTCGTGAAGACGCTTCAGAAGAACATAAATCACAATGTACCCAAAAGCTAAATGTACTTTTGGAACAGAAAAAAGATCTCTCTACAGCAATAGACCAATTGCTTTCTGACATTGAAAACGGTAAAGTTAAGATGAAGCTTTATAAGCAAATGAAAATGTATAACGACGAAAGTCTTAACCCAATCCTGTATCAAAAAATGCAGAAAAAATGAAAAGTTTCAGTAAACTTTTAGCAATATTAACAATAATTACGGTTATAGATTCTTGTTCTACAAGTTCGGCAGCATCAGATGAGTTACATTATGGTGCTGTTTCAGATACTTATGCATATCTTTCTCCGGAAGCTATAGTTTACGCCTCTTCTATTTCCAATTTGATTGCAACATTTCCAAAATTCAGGAATGATGCGGTCAACAGAGAAGTTTCTTCATTGAAAGTTTCACTTTCAGATTATCTGGGTGCGGTTCGCGACTTCAACCAATCATCCAAGCACAAATCTTTAGAAGCTTTTGAAAGATATTATAAAAAGATTCAAAAATTGAGAAAATTTATGATAAAAGATGATGACGAGGTCTTGAACAGATACATGGTTAAGATTAAAACTAATATCAATCTTCTAGAAGCATCTCAATCAAGAACAGAAGGTACTTCTATGTCATCTAATTAATCTTCACGACCGCTCACTTCATGTTACAAATACAAGCAGAATCAAACGTTGCCACAGATTTCGGGGAATTTAGAATGATGGCTTTTTCTGAAAACGAAAAAGACTGGATGCCTCACATAGCTTTGATTGCTAAAAACACAGATCTCAGCCAACCAGTCAATGTAAGAATCCATTCAGAATGTATTACTGGAGAAGTTTTTCATTCACAAAAATGTGAGTGTGGACAACAACTAAATTCTGCAATGCAATATATGCAAGAAAATGGAGGTATAATCATATACCTGAGACAGGAAGGAAGGAATATCGGAATTATTAATAAACTGAAAGCCTATGCTTTGCAGGAAAGAGGCTTGGATACTGTACAAGCTAATCTAGAACTAGGTTTACCTGCAGATGATCGAGATTTTGGAATAGCTATAGAAATGTTGGAGCAATTGAATGTAAAGTCTCTAAATCTAATGACCAATAATCCAGAAAAAATCCAGATCATAAAAGATAGTAAGATTCAGTTCAATTCCCGGATACCTTTACAAATCAAATCTAATGACTCTAGCCTTGGTTACTTAAAAACCAAAAAGAGCTACTTTGGACATCTATTGGATGATGAAAATGATTAAGTCTTAAATAATAAAAAACAAAAAAACCGTCTTATGACGGTTTTTTATTTGAATAAACTCAAATCAAATTATTTTTTCTTAGCTCCAGATACAGCAGTAGCTAAATCTGCTCCAGCCTTGAACTTAGCAACAGTTTTAGCCTCAATTTTGATTGGCTTCTTAGTTGCAGGGTTGATACCTTGTCTAGCAGCTCTTTCAGACACTGAGAAAGTACCGAATCCTACTAGAGATACTTTACCGTCTTTTTTCTTAAGTGTTTCTGTTACGTTAGCAACAAATGATTCCAAAGCTTTTTTTGCAGCAGCCTTTGTGATTTCTGCATCTTTCGCAATAGCGTCGATTAATTCGGACTTGTTCATAATATTTATTAATTAAAGTTATGTTGTTATAGCAAATATAAGACAATTTTGATATCATGCAAATAAATTTAAAAAAAATAGCGAAGTGTTTATCTTTTTTTCAAAAACATTGTTTTTTTAACAAATTGACTTTTGACGAAAATAGTCGATTTAAAGATGATAATATTTCAAAATAATCTAATATCCATCATCAACTACAAACAATTTATACAAAATCGTGCCAAATTTGTAATTTCATAAAAACATAACTCAATTTTAAAACAATTAATAATACCGAAAACCAATCTGTTTTTTTGAAAAAACATTAATTAAAATAAAATCTTCTTTTCCAATTTTATTTATTAGCGTAAATTTGCACCTATGTTAATCGAAGTTTTTAAATCGAAAATTCACAGAGTCCGTGTAACTGCATCGGATCTTGACTACATCGGAAGTATTACTATTGACGAAGACCTTATTGAGGCTGCTGGTTTGATAGTAGGCGAAAGAGTTTACATTGTAAATGTTAACAATGGTGAGCGTTTTGACACTTATGTTATCAAAGGAAAAAGAAAGTCTGGCGAAATCTGTCTCAATGGTCCTGCTGCGAGAAAAGTCCAGAAAAACGACACTATCATTATCATTGCCTACGCACAGATGACTCCTGAGGAAGCCAAAGACTTCCAACCAAAAATCGTTTTTCCGGACGAAAAAACTAATCTTCTAACATAACAATATCTTGGAAGAGAAGAAACCAACAGTACTCAAAAACGTTCTTACCGTTTTAATTTCTATTGCAATTGCAGGTGTTTTTCTTTGGGTTGCACTCAGAGGATTAGACTTTGATAAAATCAAAAACTCTTTACAGAAAGCCAATTATCTTTGGGTTTTGTTTGCAGCAGTTTTCGGAGTTTCAGCCTACATTTTTCGAGCTGTAAGATGGAATCTACTTCTTGAACCAATGGGTTACAAAATCTCCAATAGTAATTCCCTTTGGTCACTTTCTTTCGGATATCTGATGAATTTGACTATTCCCAGAAGTGGTGAAGTTGCCCGTTCAACAGCACTTTATGGCGTAGAAAAAGTACCTGTGGACAAATCTTTTGGAACGATTATTCTCGAAAGAGTTGTTGATTTGGTCTGTATGGGGATTTTTGCATTGTTGACATTAGTTTTCAAATATGATGCATTAATTGCTTTTTACAAATCTGCAACTCAACAAAAAGAACAAACACAACCCCAATCAGATTCTAATACGTTTTATATTATTTTAGGTTGTATTGCTTTAGTTCTGATTTTATTTTTCGTTTTCAGAAAATCATTACAGAAACTAAGCATTTATAATAAAATAATAGATTTTGGAAAAGGAATTTTCGAAGGTTTAAAATCTATTTTCAAACTTCGTCAAAAAGGAAAATTCATTCTTTTGACAGCAGGAATCTGGATTTGTTATTTCTTCGCATCTTATTTGGTTTGCTTTTCACTTCCTGAAACTTCCAATTTCACTCCGGCTGATGGATGTTTCATTTTAGTTGTGGGAACATTAGGAATGATTATCCCTGCAAGTGGCGGAATTGGTGCTTTTAATCTTGCAATGAAATTCGGGTTCACTGCATTGTTTATTTCTATGGGAAAAGACGCGATTGAAGGCGGAGAATTAGGTCTAGCCTACTCTTTCATAACTTTGCCTTTGCAAATCATTATTATGCTCGTAATGGGCTTAATTTCGATTCCAATGTTAGCGAAGAATAGAAAGATTTAGAAAGAAAAACAAGATAAAAGGCAAAAAATTCAAGTTTTGAACGTTTCAAAAAACTCTAAAACTCTCCCACTCTCAAACTCAAAAAACTTCCATTTTCCTCATCTTTGGTAACATTCAAAGAAATTGGGATTTTCTCTTTCAGGTCTTCAACGTGTGAAATGATTCCGACAATTCGGTTTTCTTTTTGGAGATTCATCAATGTTTCAAAAACAAGATTCACAGATTCCGGGTCTTGCGTTCCGAAACCTTCATCAATAAAGAAAAAGTTCTTATCCGATTTTGCCTGAGACTGGACACTTTCCGCCAAAGCTAAAGCCAAACTCAACGACACCTGAAAACTTTGTCCGCCAGATAAAGTCTTGACGCTTCTTGTTTTTCCTTCGTTCAGATAATCAATAATTTCAAATTCATTTTTGTCATTAACTTGCAAACTCAGTTGATTCTTTGTCATTCTATGAAATCTCACATTGGCATTATCACAAAGCTGTTTTAGATAAATCGATGAAACATATTGCACAAAACCAGAACCTTTAAAGAGATTAAAAAGCGTATCAAGATTGCTCTTTCTCAGCATCAATTTATCCTGTTCGACAATCAATTCCTTCTTTATATCAAAGCTTTTTTGCAAGTCAGAAAGTTGTTGTTCTACAATGGTCAATTGTTTTTGTAATTCTGAGATATTCTCTTGGGAACTCAAAAACAATTCTTGTTTTGCCAAGAAACTAGATTCGTCAAAATCAGATTCTTTTAGTTTTAATTTCAAAGAACTGATGATTTCTTTCAACGTATTGAAACTGATTTTAAAATCCTGAATTTCTTTTCTTATCGTCTGAACATCAAAATCTTGAGCCAAGATTACTTCAACTTCTTCAATATTTTTGAATGAAGATTTTGATAAAACAGATTCTAAATTTTCATTATTTTCTTTTTCCGATTTCTGAAGTTCTACAATTTGCTTTGAAATCTGAGAAAGCAATGTTTCCTTGGAAGCTACTTTCGGAGTGATTTCAAACAGATCTTTTTGAAGTTGTTTATATTGACTTTCTACCGAAGTGTTTTTCTCAGATAACGTTTCAGATTCAATCTTGATTTCTTCTGAATTACTATTTTCAAAATCTGTAAAATCAAGAACTTTCAAACTGTCTTTCAAGTCGAAAACCGAAGTTTCTAAACTGATTTTTTTATTTCTAAATTCAGCAATTGCATCTTCGAAACGTTTGGTTTCTTTCTGTTGATTTTCGAATATTTTCCGATTATCATCAAGAATTTTTTCCGCAGAAGAAATGTTTTTTTCCAATTCCAAAGCTTGATTTTTTTGAATCTGAAAATCATTTTCATTCTCTTTATCAAACTGTTTCCAAATAAATTGTTCCGAATGGAATTGCAATTTTTTCACAGTTTCTAATTTTTGATTTTCTAATTCAACTTTCTGATTATCAAAAGCCTGCTTCAGTTCAATAATTTTACTTACTTGAGATTCATCAATTCTGATTTTCTCAAGTTCCTGTTCAATTTCAAGAATTTCAGAATTCAATTTTTTCATTGATTCCGAAACATTTTCAGAAACCAAAATTTCTGGATGTTCTATCGAGCCACAAAGCGGACAAGGTTTTCCACTTTCAATATTTTGAGCAAATTCTGCTAGTTTTTGCGACAATTCCAGATGACTTTTCTGATTCTGAAGATTTAGTTTTCTTTCATTCAGAGATGTTATTTTTTCAGAAAAATCGGATTTCCAATTCTTGGGAAATTGATTTAGTAACGATTCTTGACTTGCAATTTCTTCTAATTTAGAATTAATATTTTTTTGATTTTGGTGTAATTCATTTTGAAAATTTTTCTGAGTCTGAAACCAATTTTCAACTTCCATCAGAATTTTTGTATCTGTTTTTTTCGATTTTAAATCAGATATATTATTAATTTCAGAATCAATATTTTTCTGAATCTCGATTTCTCTATTTTTAGAATTTGAAATGGTTTCTTCGCCTTTTCCAATTCTTTCTAACAACAAATTTTTCTGAATTTCAAAATCTAAAACCTTCGAAATGCTCAATAATTCAACCGCTTTTTGCTTGCTATTTTCAAGTTGATTAAAATCGTTTTCTAAATTCGAAATATTCTTTTTTAAGTTGTTCAAATTTTCAGAAAGCGAATCAAATTCAACCTTTGTTAATTCCTGAACTTTTACATTCTTAGAAATCTCTATTGACAAACGTTTTTGCTCCGTCAACAAAGATTTGAAAATCCGTTCTGCGTTTTCAAAAACCTCCAAATCTTGTTCAAGTTTTTGAAATTTTTCATTCTCATTTTCCTTAATTTGAAATTCAGATTCTTTGATTTTAAGATTATCAGAATCAGTTTTAAGATTTTTAAGCTTTTGAAATTGAGTTTCAAGTTGGTTATGAATTTCTTTTTCTTTCTCAAAATTCATTTTTGAAAGGCCAGCTTCATCTCTTTTTCGATGAATCAATTCCTCAGAAACTTCTTCAAAAGTTCCCAGTTTCCCTTTTAATTCAGCCAAAAATACGTCATTACTTCTAGACAATTCAGAGACTTTATCCTGCAAATCATATTTGTGAAGTCCAAAAATCTCCTTCATCATCTGCGTTCTGTCTCTTGCTCCCAACTCCAAAAACTCCTTAAACTGACCTTGCGGAATGATAATCGTGCGCTTAAAATTATCATAACTCAAACCCAGAATTTCCGAGGCATTGGTGTTTTCCATTGGAATCCATTCTCCATTTTTTTCTTCGTAGAAAATAGAATTAGAGATTTCAACTTTATCAAAACGTTTGGAATTCCTTTTAAATTCTCGCACAGCACGAAACTTTCTGTTCTCATAATTCTGAAAATCAAACTCGATGAAAGACCTGTTACTGCGGAGATTCATCATATTATAAGCCCGGCTGTCTTTGCTATTCATCCTTTCAGTCTCGCCATAAAGCGCAAAACTCACAGCTTCTAGAATCGAGGATTTTCCAGAACCAACAGAACCAAAAATCCCGAACAAACCAGCTTGAGTCAGTTCAGAAAAATCGATTATTTGACGGGTTTGGTAAGAATAGAGTCCTTCTATGGTAAGTTTTATTGGAAGCATTTTTTGAGTTGGAAAGTTTGAGGTTTTGTGTGTTTGAGAAATTGTCAGGCTGAGGCTCTCGAAGCCATTTCATTTTAAATTATCTCTTTGAAAATTGACAACAATTCATCATTAGGTTCCTGATTTTGATTTTTCGATTTGAAATAATCTTTGAACAAATCCTGAATATCCTGATTTAGATTGATACTAATATCCGCTTGACTTAAATCAGCAATATTATTCGTCAATTTTGGAATCAGATGAATAATACCATTGTGCGTCTGATAGAGTAATTTTCGGTCTTCAGCTTTTAAAAAAGTATCGCTTTCCAAAGTTAATTCTATCAAGCAATCTTGGTTTTCCTTAAGCCAATCAACAGCTCTATCAACGTTATTAAATGTTTTTCGAAATAATGTTTTTCCTTGAGTTAAAGGAATATTTTTAAGACTGACATTTTGATTCGGTTTGGCTTCGATAATTGTCACAGATTTCTTTTGTCCAGCTTCGGAAAAACTATAACAAAGCGACGATGATGAGTAAACAACAGGTTTCTCAGTCGTTCCAATATTTTGATAATTATGCAAATGTCCCAACGCAGAATATTGAATCTGCTCAGGAATAATCTCAGAATAAATCAAATCTGCGTTGCCAATCATAATCGGTTTTTCGCCTTCTGGTTCTTCGGGTTTTGGCATTCCTTTTTTCATCATAAAAAGATGAGTAAGCAGCACATTCACGCCATTTTCATCACAATAATTTTCAGCAATATTTTGCCAATTTTCTTTTAGAATTTGATTCAGAGCGATTTCTTTGTTGTCTCCGCCGAGGTACTCTTTTAATCTAATTTCATTGGCGTAAGCCGTGTGAAGAATTCGAATCGGGTAATCGAATTGATTTAATTTTAGTTCAATAAATCCTTTATCAGTATTAATTATTTTAAAGTGTTCAAGTTCAAAAATCGGAACCTCGGCATTTAGATGACCGATGAGAATAATCCCGCATTCTTTTGCGAGTGGGTTTGGAGCATCAATTCTATCTGGTGAATCGTGGTTTCCTGCAATGGCGATAACTGGACGTTCACCATTTTTGGACAATTGTTTCAAAGTTTTGTAAAACAATTCTACAGCTTCGGTTGATGGATTGAAATTATCAAACAAATCTCCAGCAACCAAAACCAAATCTATATTTTCGGAATCAACAATCTCAACCAGTTCTTTCATAACTAGTTTTTGCTCTTCTAATCGGGAAAAATTTTCGAGACGTTTTCCAAGATGCCAATCGGCGGTGTGCAGGATTTTCATTTTATAATTGTATCAAGAACAAATTTAATTCCTAATTGACAACTTACAAAATAAATCCCGTCTATATTTCTAAAGGTAAAGAAACTAAAAAAACAGAACCTTTTCCCAACTTCGATTTTACATCAATTGCACCATTATGAATCGTAATAATCTGATGAACAATAGATAAACCTACTCCATTTCCTTTTTCACTTTTTTTGTTCTTTCCTCGGAAAAATAAATCAAAAATATGAGGAATATCTTCGGAGTCAATACCTGCTCCGTTATCACTAAAATGTAATTGAATAGTTTTGTCGTCATTAGAAATCTTAACATTACAAGTATTATCCCGAGAATATTTGCAGGCATTTTCTATCAAATTCACAAATGCAACCTGCAATAGATAAGGATTACCTTTCATATCAAAAAAACTAGATTCTGACGTCACATCATTATCATATTGAATAGCTACTCTATATTGTCCGTTTTTGTTAATAACATTCAGTTTTGCATCTACTAAAACCTCATCTACTCTGATGGTTTTGAGATTAATTTGAGAAATATCGTAACTCGCTCTTGCAAAATCTAGCAACGCAGACGAAAGTTCTGAAGCTCTGTTAGCATCTTCCAAGGCATTATCAATTGATATCTTATAATCGTCTATGGTTTTGTTAAGTTCTTTCGCCAATTCCAATTCTGTTATCAAAATAGATAATGGCGTCCGAAACTCGTGCGAAATGGTACTTACAAAATTCCTATGATTATTAAAACTCTTCTCCAACCTATTAAGCGTAGAGTTAAATGACTTACTCAAATCGTACAACTCATCCTTGGTTTTTGGAAGCTCAAGCCGCTTATTCAAGTTATGCTCAGAAATATCCTGAATTTGACTAATGATATATTTGAGCGGTCTGATGGTATAATTGGAAAAAATAAAACCTATGATAAAAATAACTATAACAGAAAGAACATACGCAATAATGACATTCTTTTTGAAGGTTTTGATATGCTCCATCCCTGTAACATCTTTGGCTCGTCCAATCATGTAAAAATCCTGATCATTATAAGAATACACAATTCCTAAATATTGCAAATCACCACTACTCCATTTCAACCTGTCTTTTTTATTGATTTTTGAAAGAATCTTGGGGTTTCCCAATTCGATATCAAAATCAGAAAACAAAAGTTTACCCTTAGAATCATAAACACTGATTTCTGCTTCGTTGAGTAGTTTTTGATTTTTCTGATGTAGTTTTCTTATCAAAGAATCCTGCATCTTAGCGTCGAAAATAAACTCTGCTCTCCAAATAATTTTGTAATCCAACCTATCAAAAAACTCGTCTTGTCTGTTTTTTTCCGAAATAAAATAGATGATGTAAGTAAACACCAACAAGATACTCGCTGTCAATATCGCATACGCTAAAGCTGTTCTGGTAGCTAATCTCATAAGTTATAAGTTAGAATAAATCCCATTCCGGATTTGGTATGGATGAGTTTTTCCTCGAAATTTTTATCAATTTTTTTTCTGAGATAAGTGATGTAAACATCGATATAATTGGTTCCTGTATCAAAATTATTCCCCCAAACACTTTCTGCAATCTCGTCTCTTGTTAAAAGTCTTTCTGGATTTTCCATCATAAAATGTAGCAATTTGAATTCTTTTGGAGTCAAGCTGATCTCAATATCATCTCGAAAAACACTTTTGGTATTTTCATTGATTTTCAAATTCCGGTAAGTAAGAAATTCTTTTTTCGGAAGGTTATGAGTTAATCCTCTTCTTTGCAAAACAGCTTTGATTCTTGCATAGAGCTCGCGCAATTCAAAAGGTTTTACCATATAATCATCGGCTCCAGCATCAAAACCTTCTATCTTTTCATCAATCGTTCCAAGAGCTGTCAACATTATGATTGGCAAATCTTCGTAATTCTTTTTTATTTTTTTACTCAGTTCCAATCCATCCATCTTATGAAGCATAATATCTGTGATAACAAGGTCAAATTTGACGCGCTTCAATATCAATAGAGCTTCTTCTGCATCTTCCGAAATATAAATCTGATAACCTTGATTTTCCAACCCTCTTTTCAAAAGACCGGAAACCCTAGCATTATCTTCAACTATTAATAGCTTCATAGAAAATTTTTGTGATGATTACGCTTCAAAATTACAACATAATATGATGATGTTAGAACCTCAACCAATTTCATCTTTATTTAAAACTCAATCACAAAAGCCTCAACCACCTGAATTAAAACAATTTAAATCAAAAATATCAAATCTTGTTAATGGTTTTCTAAAAAAACTCTAATAGTTTTCTAATAGTCTTTGAAAGCATCCCAATCTAACTTTGCATCACCAAACAAGAACAATTAAAAACCTTATCTGATAAGGCATAATTCAGAAAGTCATGAATAGAAAATTAACTCAAATCATTGGTTTATCCATCTTAACATTAGCTCCAACTGCTTTTGTAAAAGCTCAAAAAGCAGAGAAAACTAATGATTTCAAAAACCCTCTTTTAACCCATTATCTTAATGACGAGCATACAAGGTATATCTCATTCAGTGGTTATGCAGAACTTTGGGCAAGATATACACAGCTGAACCCAGGAAGTCTTGTCAACAGCCAACCAGAAAATTCGGTTTCCGACCTTTCTCTTAGAAGAATAAGAGTTAAAATGCAGTATCAGCCGACAGAAAAGTTATTATTTGTATTGCAGGCTGGAACTACCAATGTTAATGTTGCTTCCAAAACTGCAACTTCATTAGAATTACTTGATGCTTACGGAGAATACAAATTCAATGATAAAATTGCATTTGGTATCGGACGTTCTACTTGGAAAGGCTTATCAAGATTCACAACCGGACCATTGAATACATTATTATTTGATTTACCAGCTTACGCAACTTCCAACACTGGAGTTTTGGATTACACTGTAAGAGAATTTAATGCATATTTGAAAGGTCAATTAGGGAAATTTGATTACCGATTGGTAGTTATTGACCCTTACAACAATACTTCTGCTGACCCTAAATATAATGTAGCAACATTTAGCAAAAATTCTGTTAACAAAGAGTTTACAGGATATTTCAGATATCAATTCTTGGATAAGGAAAGTATTGCATCGCCTTTCAATTCTGGAACTTATGTTGGAAAGAAAAAAGTTCTTGCACTTGGCGCCGGTTTCGATTATCTGAAAGACGCTTTGTATCATAAAGATGCTTCCAGCAATGTCATTAATGATGATATGAAAAATCTTGCAGTGGATGTTTTCTATGATACGCCTATCAACAAAGAAAAAGGAACATCATTCTCAGCTTACGCAATGGCAATGCATAACGATTATGGACCAAACTATGTAAGATACGTTGGAACCAACAGTCCTGCTTCTGGTGTTGATGCTACAAAAGCAAGTTTGAATGGTGCCGGAAATGCATTCCCAATTATAGGGACAGGTAACACTTACTTCATACAAGCTGGAGGTACTTTACCTTACTTCAACAAGTCTAAAAGTACTTTACAATTGCAACCTGCCGCAAGTATTCAAATCTCAAATCTTGATGGATTGAAAGAAAACTCTGTTACTTATGATGCAGGAATCTCTCTACTCTTCAATGGGATGTCTTCTAGATTGACATTTGATGCACAGAACCGTCCTATCTACATGCCCGATGCTAACAGCAGTCCAGTCGTAACAGACAGAAAATGGCAGTTTGTTCTGAAATACAGAATAGACTTTAATTAAAATTAAAAAAATGAAAAATATTATCCGAGGAATTTTCCTGTCTTTATTTCTATTAGTTGCAGCAAATATGAATGCACAGAAACAAACAACAAAAAATACACCTATGAAATCAGAACAAAAAGTAACCCATTTCCATAGCTTATTATTTTGGCTAGACCCAGCTCTTCCGCCAGAAAAAGTAAAAGAATTTGAGCAGTTTTTTGTAGGATTATCAAAATTGCCTTATCAGAAAAACCTGCATTATGGCGTACCTGCAAAATCATCTCCCAGAGCTGTATTAGACCAAACATTCACCTACAATTGTACAATGGAGTTCGATTCTTTGGAGGACTTGGAAGCCTACGGAAAAATGCCCGAGCATCTTGCTCTTGTCGCAAAATACAAACCTTATTTCGTAAAAATGAAAGTTTACGACACTGCTTATATCAAATAAATCAAAACAACATTAATACATTTTAAAAACAATGAAAAACATTATCAAAGGGATCTTCTTATCTTTATCTCTATTAGCAACAGCTCAAATGAATGCGCAAAAAAAAGCACATAAAAACGTGAATGTAAAAGTAGAAGAATCCGAAAACGCAATCCCTGCCGTAAGATTAATCAGTAACCCAGATGGTACTAGTTCTTTTGAAAGAGGAACAATCCCAACCCTGAAACACATGAATACCACAACCTTTTGGATAAATAATAAAACCGAAGAATGGGAAAAAAATACTCACAAAGCTCCTAGAAGACAATACGTCATCACATTGAAAGGTAAAATCAAATTCAAAGTGAGTGATGGCTCAACATTCATCATCGAACCTGGAGTTATACTTTTAGCTGAGGATACAACTGGTGTAGGACACAGCTGGGATATGGTAAACAGCAAAGAATGGGAAAGACTATATGTTCCTATTACAGAAAACGCAGACGATCTTTTTGTTGTTGATAAAAAATAATTCTACATCTAGATTTTCATAAATTGAATTAAGTTTTAATATCGAAAGGCTTTGGCATTATTGTCAAAGCCTTTTTTTCATTTTATAGTTTCTAATTTCAAAACTCGGATTCATTCCGTAAATTTGTATTGTGAATCCCAATCTAGAACTTCAACTCAAAACCCTACCTAAAGAGCCTGGCGTTTATCGTTATTATGATAAAAACGACCAGCTTTTGTATGTCGGAAAAGCCAAGCAACTCAACAAAAGAGTGCTTTCTTATTTCAACAAAAATCAAAATGGTTACAGAACGCGGATTATGGTTTCCAAAATCCACAGATTGGAAACAACTGTTGTAAATAGTGAATATGATGCGCTTTTGCTAGAGAATAACCTCATCAAAGAACATCAGCCTTTTTACAATGTGATGCTGAAAGATGATAAGTCTTATCCGTGGATTTGCATCAAGAATGAAGATTTTCCCCGTATTTTCCTAACAAGAACAAAAATAAAAGATGGTTCCGAATATTATGGTCCTTATGCGAAAGTAAGACCTGCCAGAATTTTACTTGATACGATTAAAAATCTTTATAAAATTAGAACTTGTAATCTAAATCTTGCGCCTGAGAAAATTGCTGATGGAAAGTACAAAGTCTGTCTAGAATATCATATCAAAAATTGCAATGGCCCGTGTGAAGATCTAGAATCTAAGGAAGACTACGATGAAAAAGTAGAAGCAATCCGAGGAATTATCAAAGGAGATTTCCGATTTGCAAAGAAATATTTGGAAGACAGAATGTATCGCTTTGCTGCAAATCTAGAATTTGAGAAAGCACAGATATTGAAGCAAAATATTGAGTCATTAGATGATTATCAAGCAAAACATACGGTTGTGAATCCAAGTATTGATGATGTGGATGTTTTTGGGATGACGAGTGATGAAACTGCAGCTTATGTCAATTATTTTAAAATAAGAAATGGTTCTATCGTACAAAGTTTTACAACAGAAATCAAGAAGGTTTTAGAGGAAAGTGATGAAGATATTCTGGAAGAAGCGATTATTGAAATTCGTCAAAAGTTTTTGTCTGAATCGAGAGAAATATTAATTCCTTTTCATCTTGGAATCGAAATCCCGAATGTAAAATTGATTGTTCCCAAAGTTGGTGATAAAAAAAGAATCGTGGAACTTTCTGAAAAAAACGCCAAAGAATATCGTCTTGAAAAACTAAAACAAGTCCAAATTGTTGACCCAGAAAGACACACGAATCGAATAATGGCTGAGATGCAAAAACTCTTGCATATGCCGGTTGAACCAAGACATATTGAAGGTTTTGATAACTCCAACATTCAAGGAAGTAATCCTGTTTCGGCTTGTGTGGTTTTCAAAGATGGGAAACCAAGCAAAGCAGATTACAGAATTTTTCACCCCAAAACTGTAGAAGGTCCGAATGATTTTGCAACAATGGAAGAAGTGATCTACAGACGTTACAGAAGATTATTGGACGAAGGAGAACCTTTGCCACAATTGATTCTGATTGATGGAGGAAAAGGGCAATTATCTTCTGCTGTCAAAAGTTTGAAACTGCTTGGACTTTACGGAAAAATCACCATTATTGGGATTGCAAAACGTTTGGAAGAAATCTATTTTCCCGAAGATTCTATTCCGTTGTATCTAGACAAAAAATCGGAAACTTTGAAAATCCTGCAACGTGTAAGAGACGAGTCTCACCGTTTTGGCGTGAAACACCACAGAACCAGAAGAAAGAATTCTACCATAAAATCTGAGCTGGAAGAAATCCCAGGCGTTGGACCAAAATCTATTGAACTGCTTTTATCGAAACTAAAATCTGTTAAAAGAATCAAAGAATCGGACTTGGCAACTCTGGAAGAAATTCTTGGAAAAGCAAAAGCAAAAATTGTTTGGGAGTTTTTTAATAAAAACTAAAAGAGCACCATTTTCGATGCTCTTTTAATTTTTATCATTTCTTAATTATTTTTTTTGTCTCTACAAAATCATCCGTATAAATCTTAACCAGATAAACTCCCGAATTGAATTGGCTGAAATCTATATTATCTGATTTTAATTCTAATATTTTAATTCCAGAATAATCATAAACTTCAACATTTTGGATTTTCGATGGACTTTGAATTTTCACTTGATTTGATGTTGGATTTGGATAAACAGATACAACTATTCTATCTTTCCCTTCTAAGTTTTCTACTTGAAGTAAGTCTGGCAGTTGGTCAATCACTTGTAATTGTATGTATTCTGATTTATTAGTATATGCAGAAAAATACAATGTATTGCCATCGCTCGCTATATTTTTAAAGGGAACAGCTAAAACAGAATAATCTTCTTCAATGTTTGTATTACTATCTACAATATTGACGTTAAATGAAGTATTGACACCCCCAAATCTTACTATTCTTGGATCAGATGTATTTAAAGTATATAAATAATTTTTACTGCAAGCCATTTCGTTCTCAGTAAGATTGGCGGAAAGATATGTAGTTCCAACAGTTGTCCCGTTACTTCTATATAGTCTATTATTGTGCAATATGAACATATCATTGCCACATTTTGTCAAAACATTAGAGTCAGAATATGATGAAGATTCTGATAAGTTAGTACTTCCCAATGCTTTTACAAGAGTAGTTCCATTAGCGGTACCGTCCGTTTTATGAAGACTAATAGTTCCACTTTTGAATGTTAAAAAATATAAAATCCCATCATTAACCAAAGAGTGGTTTGTAAAACTTGTATTGATATTTTTCAATAGTGAAGTTCCGACTTGCGTTCCATCTGAACTATAAAGATCAACATATGCGCTCTGAACATTAGTCGATTTATAAAAGATAATTTTTGAATTAATTACGCCTACCATCTTTAAAATTTGGACACTTTCATTTGAGAAGTCAATTGCTTTCTTAGTATTTGCAACTGTTCCATCGGTCTTCCAGATTGACCAACGACTATTTTCATCCATAAAAGAAAAGTACAGGAAATCATCCAGCATATAACCATTGTTCAATTTAGAATAGTAGTCATTACTATAAAATGGCATTTCTTTTAATAGAACAGGAATCGAAGAGCTATTTTCCAAAAGGTAAACCTTTAGTTTGTCACTTTTCGTTATATAAACAACAGCTTGGTCTTTAAAATTATTAAAACTGATGAGTTCTTCTGTCAATGGGATAAATTTTGTATTTTCTTTAATTCCGTCAGACTTGATTAAACCATTGCTGTTATAATTGCTGTACGCATAGTAAAAATTTCCTACTTTCAAAGTTTTATCCACAGTTCCAATGTTGGCTGTGAAATTACTTACTTGAGTTAATTCACCAGAATTAATAGACTTCTTGAATAATTGTTTTTGACCTATAGAACTCGTGCTAGCAATGTAAAATAGACTGGTATCAATTTTCAGATAAGAAGAAAGATAGCTGTTGTAGCTAAAATTTGTATCTATGGCCAGTTTGTCTTCCTTGGTCAGTACATTGTATTTATAAAGTTCTCCACCGTGCTCAGAAATACCTGTTCCTGCTTGACCATCTAATCCATAGAAAAAAATATTACCATCTAGTTCTATATAGTTGCCATCCCAAAAACCATTTCCAAAATTGATTTTTTTTACACTCGTAGCATTTTCATCTGATATCCAGATACCGCTGTTATATTGCTCGGAAGATTTGAATATCAAATAATTTTTTTTACTTGATAAGGTCGCGAAATCTAAATCCGAATCTTTAACCGTAAGATTAGCCTGAACAGTATTCTCAGTACTACCATCTGTTTTCCATATACTTTGATCGGTATCTATATAAATTTTATCCTTGAATTTAAAAAGCTTAGAAATAGTCTCTGTAAATAATTTTACAATCTTTGTATTGGCCTGTGTTCCGTCGCTGGACCAAAGATTATTTTTAGAATCATAAAAAACTATTTTATCATTTACTACATCGCCATTTAAAGAGGATATATCATTGATTGGCATAATACTTTTTGTTCCGGCTTCTGTCCCATCTGTACTCCACAAAGCTTTTACACCATTATTTCGAGCCAAAAAGAACAATTGATTTTGGAATTTTATCATCCCAAAATTTAGACTGACCAAAGAAGAATCAGTAGCTTCAAAAACCCGGAATGGTTTTGTTCCTTCAACCGTCCCATCTGATTCCATTATAATATGTTGATTATAGTTGTTCTCAGAATAGTAAAGTTTATTATTTAGAAAATAATATTGTGATTTGTAGTTTTTACCCGTCAAAGCTATGGTTCCTGCAAAGGTCCCATCTGAAGACCACAACTGGTAATCTGTAATTACAAATAGTTTTTCGCCATTGGTAAAAATATCTATATAAGCGTAAGCAGCTGAAGAATTGTATAATTGTTTTACAACCTTGGTACCTTCTTCTGTTCCATCGCTTACCCATAGTTGATTGTTATTGTCATTAAGATTAGTCCCTACAAAATAAAGTTTTCCTTTGAAATTAACTATTGGACTCTTGATTCTACTGTAATAATGAGTATGATTTTGCGCAAAATTTTTCAGGACTTTTGCTTTTTTAGAATCTTCGTTATACGACCAAAGTTCATTTCCTCCAAACTCATATGGTCTATTTCCCGAAAAAATAATTTTACCTTCATATTCTGTAATGTAATAAGGGCTCCCACTACCAGAATAATTATGAGCCATCAACTTCGTATTTAGAATATTTTGTGCATTAGCAGTAATTGAAATAATTAAGACTAGTAATAAGTATACTTTTCTCATAACTATTTTTTGATAACTTTTGAAGAATAAAGTTTTGTATTGGTTTTGACCTTGATAAAGTATATTCCTGCTGAAAGTCCTTTGATACTTATACTAGAATTTTTAGATTCCAAAATTTTCTTACCAGCAATATCTATAATTTCGATGTGCTCAACTTTTTCATTGTTATCGAGTTTTACATTGACTATATCATCCGTTGGATTTGGATATATAATAATTTTTCTTTCTGATTTTGAAGTTTGAGACTCATTAGTGTTTAGTTCTTCAACAACGTCTGTGATAAATAATTCCTGCCCAGAGCTTTTATAATCCATAGAAAAATGGAATTTTCCTTTATCGAAAAACAATTGTTCTAACGAATAATAACCAGTTAATGAGTTATCATTCACTTTAATTTGAATAGGTGTAAAATCGCCAGCATTAGTCCCCTTTGTTTTTCCAAAAACATTATTTGCATTTTGAAAATAAAGTTCGTTGTTTAAACATACCGTAGTTCGATTAGAATGATATCGTGGAGCACTACTTAACATAAACGTACCTGCATCAGTACCATCTGTTCTATAAAAGATGGTAGAGTTATAAGTATCTGAAAAATAAAAATTATTACCACATTTCGTAATAACGGAATTGGAACGAAAAAATGTGTTAGGAAGTGATTTCACTACAGAAGTTCCTATCTCCGTACCATCAGTGACATAAATTTGTTCATTTACCCCACTATTAAAAATACTCGAAAAGAAATATACCTTATTATCTATTTTGAAACTAGCTTCCCCCCAATATTTATCTTTGTTATGAATCATTTCAACATTATCTGTAAAGATATCTATCGTATGTATTTTATCTCTTTCGTTATAGTTAACATTATTCTCAACGAAAAGAATCTTATCATCAATCCTATCGAGAAAAGTTTTATAATAGGCAAAATTAGACGAATTCATATCAAAAATTTTCTTAGTATTCTCTATAGTACCGTCTGTTTTCCATATAGAAACTTGATTATTAAATAACATTTTAAAATAGATTGCCGTTTCCGTTTTTATAAAATCTCTTTTTGCACTTGTACTATAACTTGCAGGGTTCTCTAATACCAATTCTAATTCTGTAGAAGTGTTTTTTATCCTCCAAACCCTCATAAATCCGTGTAGTGAATTAAATGATTTTATTAGTACTGTATGATCATTAAGAGAAAAAACATCCATTATTTTTTCATTTTCTGGTAAATTTATTTTTTCCGTATCATTCACATTTCCCGCAGTCCTATAAAAAAAGTTTTCTTCTAAAAAATAATATAGATAATTCCCAGATTTTTCTGATTCAAAATCAGAAAAGAAATTATTATTAATATTAATGTCAGAAA
Source organism: Epilithonimonas sp. (assembly GCF_032055105.1). GTDB lineage: Bacteria > Bacteroidota > Bacteroidia > Flavobacteriales > Weeksellaceae > Epilithonimonas. The sequence goes on along the minus strand of NZ_DAMBRK010000006.1, from coordinate 41,465 downwards.
AATTACTTAACTGAACAATCTTTTCATCCACACCTTTTTTGAATATCTGGGCATAAAAACCTGCAGATGCAATAAAAAGCATATTGTCATTCAACTTCACAAAACTATTAGGCTTACTGTGAGCATTATAAAAAATTTCATTTTCTATTCCAGAAGATTTATCATTGATATTATAATAGCAGAGTTCAGTATTTTTATAAACTGTATAAAAATCTACATAAGATTCTATATAACCAGAAAAATAAAGTTTGTTATCTCTTTCTACAAAACTTTTCTCATCATTATACTTGATTTCTGTTTTAGTGACTTCGTTACCATCATAAATATATATGAAAGAGTCTGTATTATTATCGAGTTGTTTAAAAACGAGAAAGTTTTGGTTAGAAGATGTAGAAACAGCTTCTAGTTTTATCCCAAAATTATTACTAAAAATACTGACTTGGTCATTCTCATCAACCACATAAGTTTCAGTTGTTGTATTGATATATAATCTATTTTTAAAAGGAAAAATCGTTTTAATATTATTGATTTGGCCATTAAGCGATTTTGTCCCTCCTAAAGTTCCGTCCGTTATCCAAAGGCTATTATTAGCATAATAGAAAAGTTTATTCGTTATTGCATTTTCATAATCAGGTAGCTGATAGTTATATGAGATATTTTGTAAAAAAACAGTTCCGTTAGAAGTTCCATCTGAAGTGTATAACCCTGGTGTTTGATTGACTCCTGCAGAAAAAACAATCTTTTCATTCACTGTGTACAATTTATCATAATAGGTGCCAACTGAAGAACCACTTCCTGCGTTTAGGTCTTTTACTATTTGGGTTCCGTTTTGAGTCCCGTCTGAACTCCAAAGTTCCTGACCATACAGAGCAGAATTACCAAAAAAATAAACTTTATTATTCAGTGAAGTGAATTGATTATTTACTAGTGTTACATTTGGAATTTTATTTGTCCCTTCAGATGTACCATCACTCACGTAGAGATTACTTCTATATGAAAAAACAAGTTTATCACCGATGATTTTTCCAAATAAAGTATTTAAATATGATGAATAAGAATCTTCGTTTAAATCTTTTATCTTAAAGGTATTATTCGTATTCAAATCAGTGCACCATAGTTCAAGTTTACTATATGCGCCTTCTGCAAAAAAATAAACCTTATCATTCAAATTATAAAATAAGCTTTTGACAATGCGACCAGGCGATGTATAGTCCTTTAAAATTTCTGATTTCTGAGTATTGAAATTATATTTGTAGACCTCTCTACCAAAAGCGTTTCCAGCAGTTGAGAAGATTAGATTATCATCAAACAATTTCATCCCTCTTGGGTCTGAACCAGGAAAACGATTGATTTCATTTAATTGAGAATTAATGACATTTTGAGAATGATAAAATGCCGTAAATAAAATGCACAAAAAAATAATCTGTAGATTGTAGATTTTTTTCATTTGTAGTTATTAGTTATGATTTTCCACAAAAATAAAAAATATTATGAATAAATGTGATTCATAGTATTAGATATCAAAAAAATTAATATGGATTTTGAAACTATTTTTATTGAAAATTCTTCTCGGTAATTCTTATCTTTGCATCCTAAAATTGAAAAATGAACAAATACATAAAATTTGTAATAGCAGCTGTAATTATCGCTTTGGGTGTTTATTTGATGTTCAATCGTAACATTGGCTGGGGAATCGTTTTGGTTGTACTTTCAGCAATTCCTATAGCCCTTTTCTTCAAAAACGAGAATATTCTTTTAGCTTTTTGGCAATTGAGAAAACAAAATATGGAAAAAGCGTCTAAGTTTTTATCTAATATTACAGATTACAAATCTCAACTTCACAAAAGCCAATACGGTTATTTTCATTATCTACAAGCTTTGACAACAGCTCAAGACAATCCTCAAAAAACAGAAGGATTGATGAAAAAAGCTCTTGATTATGGTTTGAATATGAAACACGACAGAGCAATGGCAAAACTAAATTTGGCAGCTACCGCTCTATCAAAAGGCAGAAAAAACGAGGCTCAAAAACTTCTGGAAGAAGCTAAACAACTAGATTCTGCAGGAATGATGACCGACCAAATCAAAATGATGAAAGACCAAATGAAAATGCCAACGATGCAAAAACATATGCACAACCCAAATATGAGAATGAGAGGAAAATTCAACTAAATCTCTTAACATAAAATATAAAAGGATTGAAAATTATTTTCAATCCTTTTTTTGTTTTTACATTTCATTGTTTTCCTCATAACCATAAAATTTTGGGATTTGCCAATGGTATTTTACAGCGAGAGTTCGGATAGTGACAATCAAAATAATCGTAAAAATCTGAATCAATCCATAAGAAAGAATAGAATATTTTGATAAAAGCAAAAAACTCCCACCTCCGATAATGCAAGCCGTTGCATAAATTTCTTTTCGGAAAACCAACGGAATTCTATTCAACAAAATATCTCGAATGATTCCTCCAAAACAACCTGTAATTGTTCCTAAAGTGAGACATATTAACGGATGAAGACCTTCATTAATCCCTTTCTGAATTCCAATAATTGTGAATAATCCTAACCCAAAACTATCAAATATAAACAATGTCACTTTGAAGTTTTTCTCAATGGATTTGAAAATCATAGAAAACACACAAGTGAAGAATATCAATGAACAAGTCAACATATCGGTCATCCAAAAAACAGGAACATCCAAAAGCAAATCACGAACTGTTCCGCCTCCAACAGAAGTCACAAATGCAATAATCAAAACACCAAAAGGATCAAGACGTTTCTGCATCGCCGCAAAACTTCCCGACATTGCAAAAGAAATGGTTCCTAAAACCTCGATGATAAAATTGAATTGTTCGTGCACGTTTTGAGTTTGAGCGTTATAGAGTTATAGTGTTTTATGAGTAATTTATGATTCAAATTCTACGAGAACAGGACAGTGGTCTGAGTGTTTGACCTCTGCTAAAATTACAGCTCTTGTCAATTTTTCTTTCAATGGTTCGGATACAAAGTTGTAGTCCATACGCCAGCCTTTATTTCTCGCTCTGGAACCTGCTCTGTAACTCCACCAAGAATATTGATCTGGTTGGTCATTGAAATATCTGAAACTATCTGTCAACCTATTTTCTTTCATAAAGTTGGTCATCCATTCTCGTTCCATTGGAAGGAATCCTGAAGTGTTGGCTAAACCAATTGGATTATGAATATCAATCGCTTCATGACAAATATTGAAATCTCCGCTGATAATCAGATTTGGAATAGTTTTTCTGAGTTCTTTGATATAAGCTAAAAAATCAAAACAGAATTGCATTTTGAAATCCAACCTCTCAATATTGGAAGCCGAAGGAACATAAACCGAAATCACAGAAAAACCGTCAAAGTCTGCTCGGATAATTCTTCCTTCATTGTCATAGCTTTCTATTCCGCAACCGTATTCTACGTGATTTGGTTTTACTTTGGAAGCAATTCCTACTCCACTATAACCTTTTTTCACTGCAGAATGCCAATAACTGTGATAACCTAATTTTTCAAAACTATCGATATCAATCTGGTCATTTCCTGCTTTACTTTCTTGGATACAAATTACATCCGGATTTGCGACATTAAGCCAACCTAAAAAGTCTTTTGTAAAGGCAGCACGGATTCCGTTGACGTTGTAGGAAATGATTTTCATTTTATTATAATTGATGAATGATTTACTTATTTTAACACAAAGACACAAAGAATTTTTTTTTCTCAATTTGTGTTTTTAAGGCACGAGGAAAATCAACGATTTTCAGTTTTAATGAAGTTAAAAACTTTGTGTCTTAAATATAGAGATTTCTAATTTATACAGTGTCTTTGTGTTGAAATTAATTTAGTCTGCAAAGGTCGGAATTTTGAATTGAATGGTCAAAAGAATCGTAAAAGATGTGTTGATGAAGAAAAAATTCTTAGACTGTTGATATTAAACGTATTTTTGACGTATTATTTTAAAAACACCATGAGAAAAGCATATTATATCATTTTTTTACTTGGTTCAATTTATAATTTTGGGCAATACATCCGTATTTCTCCAGAGTTCTCCAGCAATTCTATCAAAGGAAAAAATGTTGATGTTTTGGAAACTAATCTTCAAACTTATAATGTAAAATTGGGAATTGATTATCCTGAACACGAAAAATATTTTGTTTCAAGTAATATCGGCTACAAACAAAGAGGCGGACGTGAAACCAATCCTTTGCTAATGGGAGACTGGAACAAAATCACTAAACGTTGGGATTACATCTCACTGGACAGTTATATTAATTACAAATTCAATATTACTGATGCTTATTTTTATTTGGGAATTGGGCCGGAAATCAATTTTCTGTTGTCTAATAAACCTTTTGAAAATACACCTTATGAGAATGATTATAATCTGAAGAAAACTTTATTTTCTGCAAACTTGCAATTAGGATTTACGCGCACTTTTGGTGACTTCAGATTCAGCGCATACTCATATTATAATCAAAACTTATCCAAAGTTGGGAAAAGTGATTTTAATAATTTGACCAATAGTGGTTTCAATTTTGGAGTTTCTTTTGCTTATGACTTACATAAATTATAAAAATAACAACTTTAAATAATTAATTCCCCGCAGTTCCAATGACGGGGATTTTTTTGTTTGAATTGAATGGTCAAAAGAAATAGAAAAAGTTCTTCTTAGCCCCGATAGGAACGGCATCCTTTTTCTTTTTTATCGAAAAATAAAAAGATATAGTGGATAGCGGGTTGGAAACGTCTAAAGAATAGCCAAACGTCTTGCTCCTAAAAATAAAAAGGCGGAAAAAGTTGCCTCTTTCCGCCCAATAAACCCAAATCAAATAAACTATGAAAAAACTACTTGGGTTCTAGTATGCTTATCGGTATGATGACCTCCTCTAGGGAAATCCCTCCGTGCTGATAAGTGTCTTTGTAATAATTTACAAAGTGATTATAGTTCTTCGGGTATGCTAAAAATATATTGTTCTTTGCGAAAATATATTTGGAACTCAGATTGCCTTTTGGCAGAAAAAGCTTGTCGGGATTGTTAATCGCCCAAACATCTTTGTCTTCGTAAGTCAAGCTTCGTCCGGTTTTGTATCTTATATTAGTTGACGTTTCTCTGTCACCAACTACCTTACTAGGTTTTTTAACATAAATTGTGCCGTGATCTGTTGTAATAACCAATTTGAATCCATTTTCCGCAGCTGTCTTTATAATCTTAATTAAAGATGAATTCTCGAACCAGTTATAAGTCAACGACCTGAATGTCTTATCATCTCTAATTAATTGATTTACAATATTATTATCTGTCTTTGCGTGAGATAAAATATCGATAAAGTTGTAAACGATTACTAACAAATCATTGTTCTTGTGCTGATTGAAATCATCCAAAATTTTTCTTTCAAAGTCTGAATTTAGAATTTTCAGATATTTCATTGATTTGCTTGATAGTCCTAAACGTTTCATCTGGTCTTCTAAGAAGTCTCTTTCGTGCTCATTTTTGTTTCCTTCTTCGTTATCATTGAACCAATACTCCGGAAATCTTTTTTCGATTTCTGAAGGCATCAAACCAGCAAAAAATGAGTTACGTGCGTATTGAGTTGCTGTTGGCAAAATACTGAAATAATAATCCTCGGAAGTTTTGTTGTAGAACTTAGTAAACAGAGGTTCTATGACTTTCCACTGATCATATCTCAAGTTGTCAATCATCAACAAAAGAACTTTTTCTTTTTCCAATTCTGGTTTCACTTTATCTTTGAAAAGCGTGTGACTCATCATCGGTTTCTCGTTGCTGTGAAGCCATTCTTCGTAATTATTCTCGATAAATTTTGAGAATTGGATATTAGCTTCTTCTTTTTGATTTTGAAGCAAATCTGCAAACTCGCTGTCAGAAACTTTATCAAATTTAACTTCCCAGCTCAAGATTTTCTTGTAATATTCTGCCCAATCTTGGTAAGATCTGAGATAAGACAATTCCATACTAAGATTACGGAACTCTTGCTGATAGTCTACAATAGTTTTTTGTTCTACCAAAGATTCACTTTGCAATATTTTTTTAAGTGACAATAGAACCTGATTTGGATTAACTGGTTTCAAAATGTAATCCGAAATCTGTGAACCAATCGCCTGCTCCATAATGTGCTCCTCTTCACTTTTCGTAACCATCACGATTTTGAGCGCATTATCTTTTTCCTTAATCATCGGAATAGCTTCCAAGCCAGAGATTCCTGGCATATTTTCGTCAAGAAGAGTTAACTCGAATTTTTCTTTTTCAATTATCTCCAAAGCCTCATTCACATTATTAACAGGCGTTACATTGTAACCCTTGTTTTCCAAAAAGACAATATGAGGTTTGAGAAGGTCTACTTCATCATCGATCCATAAAATTTTTCCTGACATATATTTTTTATTTGTTTTCTAAGTATCAAAATTATGACCAAAATATTATAATTATGTTTTAATTAACAGAAGATAGGCGTTAAATATTAGTTAATGTAAATAAAAAACTTTGCTAAAAATTTAGCAAAGTTTGATTTTTTAATTGGAATAGCTCATCAATTCTTTCTTCTGAGCATTGTAGAGATGAAACTCCAGCATCTTGAAAGAATCTCTCGGGATGATGGTTACCCATTTTTTGTACTTCAAAAACCACTTGTTCTGGATACTTGCCAATCCTTTGGTCAGATAAGCTTCCAAAAAAGGATGTACATGCAGGTACAATTTCCCTTTTTCTTTTTGTATAATAGTTCTTATGGATTCTTCCATCCTTTCCACAATCACGATTGGAGCAATGATTTCGCCGTCTTTGTTAGGGTTTTCTTCAGACGTTTCTATGTGCTTTTCTGCGCGCACACGCTGTCTTGTCATCTGGATCAAACCAAATTTCGAAGGTGGCAAAATCTTGTGTCTTGCTTTGTCACGCTTCATTTCTTCACGAAAATGTTCGTATAATTCCTTTCTGTGTTCTGGGTCGGTCATATCGATAAAATCCACGACGATGATTCCGCCCATATCTCGAAGACGTAACTGTCTTGCAATTTCTGTTGCTGCCATTTTGTTGACAGTCAAACCGTGGGTTTTGTTGGTAGATGATGAGGAAATATTGTTTCCAGAATTCACATCTACAACATGTAGCGCTTCTGTATGTTCAATTACCAGATAAGCACCTTTGGAAGCCGGAATATTAACGTGTTTTCCAAAACTCTGCTTCAGTTGTTTTTCAACATTATAATATTCCAAAAGTGGAATATGTGAGTCGTAGAACTGAACAATATTTTTACGTTCCGGTGCGATAACTTCGATATAGGATTTCATATCCTCAACCATTTTTTCGTCGTCACAAATGATGCTTACGAAATCCTGGTTAAAGTTATCTCTCAGAATCGAAGACGCTTTATCTTCCTCATTCAGAACTTTGCTTGGAACTTTGTTTTTCTGAATATTTTTAAATGTCGATTCCCACTTTTTAACAAGCTGGTTCATATCATTATGAAGCTCAGCTACTTTCTTCCCTTCTGCAACGGTTCTGATAATCACCCCGAAACCTTCCGGACGAATACTTTCTATCAAAGTTTTCAGTCTGGTTTTTTCTTCTGGATTACTTACTTTTTTGGATACAGAAATCTTGTTATCAAAAGGAATCAGAACCAGAAAACGACCTGTAAGAGAAATCTGTGTAGAGATTCTTGGTCCTTTTGTAGAAATAGGTTCTTTTGTAATTTGTAATAATACCAAATCTCCTGCTGTAAGCACTTTATCAACAGTTCCCAGTTTGTCTATATCTTTTGCAGTTTCAAAATTTTTAAGACTTGGAGATTGTTGTTTTTTTGAGATTGTATTTTTCAGAAATTTCTGATAAGAAAGGAATTGCGGACCCAAATCCTGATAGTGCAAAAATGCATCTTTGTCTGTTCCAATGTTGACAAATGCAGCATTAAGGTTGGGTGCCAGTTTTTTAATTTTACCTAAAAATAGGTCACCGACTACGAAATCGGTTTTTGTTTCTTGTTCGTGAAGTTCAAAAAGGCGGCCATCTTCCAATAAAGCAATTTTTGAAGCATCTCCCTCATTGGAAATAATAAGTTCTTTTTTCATAACTTCATAAAAAGGTTTTATTAAAATTAGGTTGTAAATATAAAACAAAAATATAGCTGGCAAAATGCCAACTATATTTAATATGTTTAAGACTCAAAAAGGCTAAATTATTTCTTCTTTTTGTGTCTGTTTGCTCTTCTTCTTTTCTTTCTTTTGTGAGTCGCTACCTTGTGTCTTTTTCTTTTCTTTCCGCTTGGCATAATTTATATTTTTTTTTATACTGTTAATACTCGATTAATTATTTTACTGCAACTTTGGTCTTAACTTTTTCTACAAAAGTTTTTGAAGGTTTGAAAGCAGGGATGTTGTGAGCAGGGATTTCTATAGCTGTATTCTTAGAAATGTTTCTTCCTGTTTTAGCTGCTCTTGTTTTGATGATAAAAGAACCGAAACCTCTTAAGTAAACGTTATCTCCGTTATACATAGACGTTCTAATCTCTTGCATAAAAGCTTCGATAACTTTCTGTGTATCATTCTTTTCTACTCCCAGCTTGTTCGAGATGGTATTCACCAATTCTGCCTTTGTCATTTTCTAAAATTCTTTATATTTTTGGTGTGCAAATATAAGATATATTTTTGAAAACAAACAAACAAAATGCTGATTTTCTTCACATTGGAAAAAAGCTCACAAAGTGGTATGATACCAACGCAAGACAACTTCCCTGGAGAGAAAACCAGCATCCTTATAATATATGGATTAGCGAGATTGTTTTGCAGCAAACTCAGGTAAAACAAGGACTAGGTCATTATCTCAGATTTATAGATAGATTTCCCACTGTTAAAGAACTTCACAATGCTTCAGAAGATGACGTATTATTATATTGGAAGGGCTTAGGCTATTATTCCCGAGCGATTAATCTTCACAAAGCAGCTCATCAGATTGTAGAAGATTTCGGAGGCGAATTTCCGAATCATTATAATGACATCTTAAAATTAAAAGGAGTCGGAAAATATACAGCTGCCGCGATTGCAAGTATTTGTTTTGAAGAAAAAGTTCCTGCAGTTGATGGCAATTTTTATAGAGTTTTGTCAAGGATATTTGCTGATGATTTTGATATTTCAAGTTCTAAAGCTTTTCAATATTTCTCTGATTTGGCTTTATTAATTATGCCTGATGACAAATCTGGAGAATTCAATCAGGCGATAATGGATATCGGTTCGGAGATTTGCAAACCGAAAAATCCAATTTGTAGCGAATGTCCAGTAAATGATGACTGCTTAGCTTTCGAAACCGGCAGAATTTCAGAATTCCCTGTTAAAACCAAGAAAGTAAAAGTTTCAGATTTGAGTTTGAAATATTTCTTTATTAAATTCAAAAATCAATTCTTGATTAAGCAAAGAGGAAACGATTTTATCTGGAAAAAACTTTATGAATTCCCAACTTCTATTCCTTATGAGTGGGAAGACTTTATCATTAATTCAAAAATAATCAATCATAAATTGACTCATAAAAATCTGGTAATAGAAATCAATACTATTGAATTAGAGTCCAAAAAAGAATTTGAAAAATATGCTTCCGACAATGACTTTCTGATTGTTGATGAAAAACAAGCCGATGAAAAATCGTTTCCGAAACCTTTGGAAAATTTCTACAAAAATATTGGAAAACTAGAAATTGGTGAACTTCCGTTTTAAGAATCATTAATATTTTTTTCAAACCACAAAAGTCACAAAAGCTTATGAGATATTTTAAGTTTATCTAAAGTGAAAAAAAGACTTGCTTTTAAACAGTTATCTTTTTTGCTCTTTTATCTATTTTTTTCATATTTTCTTTTGTGACTTTTGTGGTTAAAGGATTTTCTTCTTTTCGAAACTTGTTCTTAAAATTTTCATCCGAACTTTCTATATTTGCAAAAATTTGGTTCCGAATCTATTCGGATTAAAAGGGAATGAAGTGCAATTCTTCAACTGTCCCCGCAACTGTAAATCGCAATCTTAGATTTTGCAATGTTGCCATTGTTTTGAAAAAGAACGAGAAGGCGCAAAATCTGCGAAAGTCAGGAGACCTGCCAAAAGAAATTGAATAAATACTTTCGGAGGAAAAGGCTGATTCTATATACACTTGTTTGTTTATATTCTCATGTTTTATTTTCTGAAAGTTGTTTTATAAACCTTAATTATACTTTAATGAACAGAAGATTATTTTTGGCAGGCGCCATGATTATGGTAGGAGCATTGGTTTTTGCTCAGCAGAATGAAGAAACTCCAATTGATGAAGTTACAGTCGCTTCCAAAATCCCACAACAACTTTACAAAACAGGAAAAAACGTTAAACTTTTCACTCAAGAAGATCTTGAAAACTTCAAAGGTCAAACTCTCAATGATGTTTTGAACCAAGTTGCGGGTTTTCAAATTACAGGAAATTTTAACAACCAAACAGAACCAAAATCTCTGAAAATAAGAGGTGGAAAAAGTGCTAATATTTTGGTTTTATTAGACGGAATCCCTTTGAAAGATGTTACTGGTAATGATTACACAGTAGCAGATCTACGCCTTATTGCTTTAGAAAATGTAGAAAGCATCGAAGTTCTCAATGGCGCTTCTTCCGTTTTATATGGTTCCAACGCAACCGTTTCTGTCATTAACATTAAAACCAAAAAAAATTCTCAGAAAGCCATCGAAGGTCTGATCTCAGCAAGAGGCGGTTCATTCAATACTTTTTCTCAAAACGCTACTGTTAAAGGGAAATTAGACAAATTCAATTATCAAATCAGTGGATTTAATGAAAAATCACAAGGCTTTTCTTCTGCTGAAGGAAATGACACGTTTGACAAAGATGGATGGGAGAAACAAAACATCTCCGCAAACATTGGTTATTCTGATGAAAAATTGAATGTGAATGTATCAGGAGGCTGGAATCATAATTTGTACAAATATGACGAAGGAGCTTTTACTGATGGTTTATACCGTGGTAATGACAAACAATTCTTTGGCGGTTTGAACGCAGGTTATAAATACAACAACGGTGAAGTTGTTTTCAACTCGAGATATTCTGGAACAGACAGATTAGGACAAAACTTCTATTCTGACAATTACAATGATCAATTTTCTTACACCGGAAAAAATCTTTTTTCAGAATTATATAACTTTTACAAAGTCAATGATTTTTTCAACTTTACCGTAGGAATCCAGTATGAAAATCAAAAAATGGGTTCAGCATCCTTACCTTGGGGCGGAGCGGAATTGGAAGATGGACTTTTAGAAAAAGATACTAAATTATCTAACTTCGATGCATTTGCAAAAATCAACCTAAACTACAATGGGTTCAATTTGGATGCAGGAACTAGAATGACAGATAATTCAAAATTTGGAAATCATTGGGTTTATTCTGTGAATCCCTATTATTTGGGAGAAACTGAAAATGTATTTTTCAAAATCGGATACTCGTATTCAACAGCTTTTATTGCGCCTACTTTATACCAAAACTACGGCTCACTTCCTTACATCCTTCCAAATGCTGACCTGAAACCAGAAACCAATCAAAGCCATGAAATTGACTTAAGTATTGGAAACAACTCCAAAACTTTTGTAGTAAACGCAAGCCTTTTCCAACGCCAGGAAAAAGACGTTTTCGCATACCAGACAGTCGATTTTGTAACATTTGCAGGCCAATACCTTAACATTGATGAAAACAAAGCAAAAGGTTTCGAAATTGGATTTGATTATGATGTTAATCAATATGTAAGATTTGGTAGTAATTTTAGTTTTGTGGAAAAAGATAAAGAAGCTACAATGTTGCGTCAACCAAAACAAAGAATCAACTCGTATGTAGAAGTTAAACCTTTCAAATCTACAAGATTATACATCAATCATCAATTTGTAGGAAAAAGATCTGATGCTTACTATGACTCATTAAGTTTCTCCACTTTGAATGTTACGAATAAAAGTTTCAATCTATTCAATTTAAACATCAATCAAAAAATAACTGAAAAGATTGATGCATTTGTAAACGTTGGAAACCTTTTCAATACTTCTTATGTAGATATTATTGGATATAAAACAAGACCAAGAAACTACACTGTAGGTGTAAGTTATCAATTCTAATTTTTCATCCAAACTATAAAAAGATCTTATCAAGTTATAAGAATCATTAAAAAAAATTAATTTTTCATCATTTATGTTTTAGGACTCTGTCAAATTCATTTTTGGCAGAGTTCGTTTTTTATTTTGAAATTAGAAATCCAGCACAATTTTTGATAGATGAGAAGCAAAATAAAAACCTTAATTTTATAAAAAATCGCAATGAGGGAAAAGATTGTCATCATCGGAGGTGGATTTGCAGGTTTACAGCTTGCGAGACATCTTAATAATCATGGAAAATACAAGGTAATGGTCATCGATAAGATGAATCATCATATGTTCCAGCCGTTATTTTATCAGGTTGCAACTGGACGAATTGAACCTTCTAATATCTCTTTCCCGTTCAGAAAAATCTTTCAAAAGTCAAAGAATATTCAGTTTCGAATGACGGAAGTCAAAAAAATCATTCCGTCTGAAAACAAAGTCATTGGTGAAGATGGTGTTTTCACTTACGATAAATTGGTCATTGCGACAGGTTGTAAAACTAATTTTTTTGGCAATCAGAAGATGCAGGATTTAGCTCTTGGAATGAAAAATACTCAGGAAGCTATCACGATTCGAAATCATATTTTGATGACATTTGAAAAGATGATTATCGAAAGAAAAGCCAGCGACGATGGAAATTGGAACCTCGTCATCGTAGGAAGTGGACCTACCGGAGTTGAACTTGCAGGCGCATTTTCTGAGATGAAAACCCATATTCTTCCAAGAGATTATCCTAGGATGAACTTTGATGACCTTAATATTGTTCTCATCAGCGCAGGCGACAAACCATTGGAAGCAATGAGCCAAGAATCACAGGATGCGGCAGAAAATTACTTAAAACAACTCGGTGTCAAATTTTTAAAAAACGAACGCGTTACAGATTATGACGGAGAAGTCATCAATATGGCGAGCGGGAACTCAATCCCAACAAATAATGTGATTTGGGCAGCCGGAGTTACTGGAAATATTATTGATGATTTTAATAAAGAAAACTTAGTTCGAAATCGATATATCGTTGATAGACACAACAAAGTGAAAGGTTTTGATAACATTTTCGCGATTGGTGATATCGCTTATATGGAAACCCCGAAATACCCTCAAGGTCATCCACAGGTTGCGAATGTGGCGATTAACCAAGGTAAAAATTTAGCAAAAAACTTTAAGAAAGATTCCGAAAAAGACTGGACAGAATACGAATATATCGACCGCGGTTCTATGGCAACCATTGGAAAACACAGAGCAGTTGTTGACCTTCCGAAATTCAAATTTCAGGGATTTCTTGCTTGGTATCTATGGATGTTCTTACATTTGATGCTGATTCTGAGCGTCAGAAACAAAATCGCAATTTTCTTCAACTGGATGTGGAGTTATATTAATAAAGATTCTTCATTAAGGCTGATTATTGCGCCGTCTAAGAAAAATCCTACCGAACAATAAATGAGAATCGATATCATCAGCGTACTTCCGGAACTTATGGAAAGTCCTTTCAAAACCTCAATCCTAAAAAGAGCGATGGAAAAAGGATTGGCAGAAGTTCATTTTCACAACATCCGAGACTGGAGCATTGGCAAACATCGTCAGATTGATGATGAGCCTTATGGCGGTGGCGCAGGCATGATAATGATGATAGAACCTCTGGACAAATGTATTTCTGAACTAAAATCTCAAAGAGATTACGACGAAATTATTTATCTGACACCAGACGGAGAAACACTTAATCAAAAAATTGCCAACACTTTATCCATCAAAAAAAATCTAATTTTCCTTTGTGGTCATTATAAAGGCATTGACCAACGTGTTCGTGATTTGCATATCACAAAAGAAATCTCAATCGGCGATTATGTTTTGACTGGCGGGGAATTGGCGGCGTGTGTTTTGGCAGATTCTGTCATCCGATTGTTACCTGGTGTTTTGAATGACGAGCAGAGTGCTTTAACCGACAGTTTCCAAGATAATCTTTTATCTCCACCAATTTACACAAGACCAGAAACTTACAAAGGATTATCGGTTCCAAAGATACTATTGAGCGGAAACTTCGGAGCGATTGAAGATTGGCTGCACGATGAAGCGGTGAGAATTACAAAAGAAAGACGACCAGATCTGTTGGAATAATTTGGCTAACAATAATATATAATCCTTTCAGATTTAATAATTTGAAAGGATTTTTTTTCAGTTAACGTTTATTTTTAAAACATTATCTTTATTTAAAATTGAATGGATGCAGAAGACAATTTACGACAAAACAGAGCTAAGAAATTATGTTAACGATACAATAAACGGAAAGGTAAAAACTTTGGAATTTTACCTCAACTTTTCGCTGGAAGCCAGCCGAGACATCAAAAAAACTTCGAAATACGATTCGATAAGAGAGGAAATTCAGGAGGAGATTTATCATTTGGATAGACAAATGGCTTCGCTCAAAAGTATGCAGACGCAAATGCGAAAAGTTCTGAATTCTGTTTCCGAAACTATAAAACTCGGCTCGCTTGTCATCACAAATAAAGCTCGTTTTTACATTTCCGTTTCTTTGGGAGAATTTTTCTTTCAAGGTGACCGTTTCTACGCCATTTCTCCCGAAAGTCCAATGGCGCAGATAATGTTGGGAAAGAAAGTTGGTGATGATTTTACCCTTAATAAAATTCATCAGGAAATTGTGGAGATTTTTTAAAGTTGGATGCTGAAGGTCAGATGTCCGAAGTTTCTCATTTGTTTCTTTTTACTTGATTCTTTTTTCTTTCTAAGTTGTTCCCGTATCTTTGAACTATGGAAAACGCAACAATTCTCAAGCATATCATAGAAGAGCGCAGAAGCATCTTCCCGAAAGATTACACAGATAAAGAAATTCCACAACACATCATTGACGAAATTCTCAGCAATGCTGTCTTAGCTCCGAATCATAAACGTACAAAACCTTGGCGTTTCAAAGTTTTCAAAAGTGAGGAAAAACAAAATCTTGGTCTGGAACTTCAAAATATTTACAAAGAAGTGACGCCAGAAATTCAATTTCTACAGAAGAAATATGATGATATTGGTTTTAAAATCTCTAAAGCCAATGTTATCATTTCAATTGTGGTTGAATTCAGTGGATTGGTTCCGGATTGGGAAGAGATTGCAGCAACGTCAATGGCTGTTCAAAATATGTATTTGACTTGCACTGCTCACAGAATCGGATGTTACTGGAGTTCTCCAAAAATCGTCAACAACCTGAAAGATTCTTTGAAAATTGAAGAAAATCAACAGTGTTTGGGATTGTTTTATTTAGGAAATATTGATTAATGAAGATTAATTTGTAAGGAATTGGGGTTATTTTTAGCTTTGTCAAAAAACTAAAACAATCTTGTGAAAAAAATCTCCTTCCTCGTTTCTCTTTTCCTTTTCTCACTATTTTTTTCTCAGAGCAAAGAAGCTAATGATTGTATTAATTACATTCAAATTTGCGGAAATCAAAGTATCTCACTTAATCCAACAGGATATGGTGTACAGGAAATAAACCAGAGTATCTCATGTAATAGTGATGAAAACAATTCTTTATGGCTGAAATTCACAGCAAAAACAACTGGAACTTTAGGATTTGACCTTATCCCAGCAGATACAGACTTAATCGTCGATTATGACTTTTGGGTTTTCGGGCCTAACGTGTCTTGTGGTAAAATTGGAACTCCAATACGATGCTCCACGACCAATCCACTGGCTGCATTGTTATTAGATAACCATACAGGAATGAGAGACTCGGAACCAGCTGGTGATTTTCACGAAGGACCAGCCGAATTGGGTGACGGATATATAAAATCTCTGAATGTAGTTGCGGGCGAATCCTATTTTCTTGTCATTGACAGACCCGTTGGAAATGGAGCATTTACACTCAATTGGACAGGAACAGCCATTCTTGAAGATCCTTTTGGAGTCGCTCCGAATCCTTTTGGAATTTTAAATCCAATTGATGTTTGTAACCCAAGCTTATTATATGATTTTTCCTTATTTACAAGCAACATTTTAAATAGCAATCCAGATTTTACCGTAACTTATTATAACACTTACGAAGACGCAACTTATGACGAAAATAGGATTACATCGCCCATCACGCTTAACAACCACGACTATTATTACAGAATTCAAAGCACTTTAACAGAATGTTTCCGTGTAGAGACAATCAAAGTAAATTATAAACCGCTTATCCTTTCAAATCCAGAAATAGAAACTTGTGAAAATAGTTTGGGACAAGGCATTTTCAATCTTACATCTGCCAGTCTTACCACAGAATCTATATCTAGTATAAAATATTATTTAACATTACAAGACGCTCAAGATCATATTCCCGGAACAGAAATCCTAGATCCATCACGACACATTTCCAGCGGAGGATCTGTATTTGCTTGGGTAGTTACAACAAGTGGTTGCGAAAATTCGACGGAGATTTTTTTGAATTTCTATCCAGTTCCCAATGTAGATACCGCTTTATATGATTCTAATCTTTGTGATAATGATCTGGATAATTCCATCAGTTTGAGATTTTCTGATATTACTCCAATCATTGTCAGTAATCATAATGACTTTGAAGTTTACTATTATTTAGCTTCTAATCCCACAGTTCCATTGCCTGACAATTTTACTTTTACAATGAACACAAATGTAATTGTAGAAGTAAGAAGTAAAAATGGATGCCCTTCTGTTTTTGGTACAATTAATTTTAAAATTGCACCTCAGATTACACTTAGCACCGTCTCCCCAATAGAGATATGCGACTCAGACCGTTCCGGAAATGAGCCTGTCAATTTACATGACTACATTAATCTGTTTACAACACAAGCCGATACGACCACTTTCTATGAAACATTAGATGATGCAAAAAAACAACTCAATAACATCCCTGCTTCACAAGATTTAAAAATAAGTAGAAGCTACTTTTTTCGTTTTGAAAACAGCATAAATTGTCCAGCAGTTGGAGAATTAAAACTAATATTTAAAAATCCTAAAATATCTGGCTCACTACAAGATGTTATCATCTGTAAAGAAAATCAAATTGTTTTAGATGCTGGATCTGGTTTTGACGCCTATCTTTGGGATTCTGGATCTACTAATTCTGATTCTGGAGCACTTAGTGTGGGAGATCATTGGGTAGATCTTACATTTGATGGTTGTACAACCAGACAAGATGTTAAAGTCATTGCGGAGGAAGAAGTCATCATTAAAATTTTAGAAATAGAGAATGACAGATTGACAATAACCGTAACAGGAGGAACCTCTCCTTACGAATATTCTCTTGACGGAATTAACTGGCAATCTTCGAACATTTTTAATAATCTTCCAAAAGGAATCCAAAAAGTATATGTAAGAAGTGCAAAAAAATGCATTCCTACTGTAAGAGAGTTTTCCAACATCAATCTTGTGAATGTCATAACTCCAAATGGCGATGGCAAAAATGATGTTTTGGACTATTCTACTTTACGCTTGAAAAACAATGTCAAGTTTAAAATTTTTGATCGTTTTGGTAGATTTGTATTCATTGGAAAAGATGGAAATTATATTTGGGATGGAAAAGATGGAAAAAAACTTCTTTCTACTGGCACATTCTGGTACACTTTGGAATGGACAGAACCAGACACAGAAGTGATTCACAGATATAATGCTTGGATATTGTTGAAAAATAGGTAATATTATGAATCTAGATTTAACAATCTTACTAGTGATATAATGAATATTTACAAACATTTCAGTGAAGACGACTTAGTTGACGCATACATTCAATGGATTGACAACTCAGGTAAAATCAGTAAAGAACTGGAAGATGTTCTAATTGAGAGAGGAAACATGACTGAAATTATAGCAAAAGCAAATCATAAAAAACTTGTAATCAAGGAAAAAGGAAGAATTGCTTTTGAAATCAATAAATTGATATTGCAGAATAAAACATTGGAAGAAATTGACAATGACATTTCTTCTGATATTTTAGAAAAAGAAGCACTTTCAAACTTTATTTTGGAAAAATATGTTATTCTAAAATCACATAAAGTCAATTCTGAAGTTGATAGAAAAACAATCAACAAAAGTATTATCGGATTAATTGTTGCGTCAATCTCAGGGTTTTTCTTTCTTTTGATAACAATGTTTATTGTAAAAGGTCTAATTTTCTATTTGTTGGTTCCAACTTATGTCTTATGCTATTTTATTATAAAAATGATTACAGGAAAAACGAGAAGTAATATAGCTGTTTTCATTTCAACTTTTCTTGCTACAGTTTTTTCGGCATTACTCGTCTTTTTTGTCTTCAAACTTTCTATTACAGACTAAACCCATAGCCCTGATTGTAGAGGAAATCCTTTTTTGCTTGAGTCCAGAGAACCTCTGCAAGACAAAATGTATAGCAAAAAAGATTGCAACGGAAAGCAGGTTCCGGCTCCTAACATTTGGTCTGAGAGTTTGCGTGTTTGAGAGTCGGAAAATTTTTCTTTTTTTGATTGTTAATTTATTAGATTTTCAAATTGTTACATTAAAATAATTTTCTATCTTTGCACACTTAATATTTAACCGGGACGTGTTCCCAAAATTTTTAAACATATGTCAGTAAAAATCAGATTACAAAGACACGGATCAAAAGGAAAACCTTTTTTCCACATCGTGGTTGCAGATTCTAGATCTAGAAGAGATGGTAAATTCATCGAGAAATTAGGAACTTACAACCCAATTACAAACCCAGCAACTATCGACTTGAACGTTGATTCTGCTGTTCAATGGTTGAACAACGGAGCACAGCCAACTGATACTGCAAGAGCTATCCTTTCTTACAAAGGTGCTTTGTACAAAAAACACCTTCAAGGTGGTGTTGCTAAAGGTGCTTTTGACGAGGCTGAAGCTGAGAAGAGATTCGCTGCTTGGGTTGAGGCTAAAGATGCTAAAGTACAAGGTAAAGTAGAAGGTTTATCTACTGCAAAAGCTGATGCTAAAAAAGCAGCTCTAGAAGCTGAAGCAAAAGTAAACCAAGCAAGAATTGATGCTGCTGCGAAAGCTGAAGCTGATGCAAAGGCTGCTGAAGAAGCTGCTAACGCTCCTGCTGAGGAAGTTGCAACAGAAGAACCAGCTGCTGAAGCAGAAGGAACTGAAGAAACTCAAGCTTAATTCTTTACAAAAAGATACAAAACAAAGACACGAAATCATATCGTGTCTTTGTTGTTTAAATAAAAAATCAATTTGTACCCCAACCTTAAAGGGAGCAAATTCATTACTGTTCCTATCTTTAGGATTAAAGAAAGGAAGAAAATTAATTTTTGAAATAATGAGAAAAGAAGACTGCTATTTTTTAGGAACGATTACAAGAACTCACGGACTGCAAGGCAACGTTGTTCTAAAATTGGATACAGATCAACCTGAGATGTATGATAAATTGGGCTCGATATTTCTTGAAGTCAACGGTTTATTAGTTCCTTTTTTTGTTGAAAAACAACAATGGCAAAGAGGTGACACCAAAATTCTTTCTTTCAAAAATTCTTCCGAAGCGCTAGTCAATCAATCGATTGGAAAAGGCGTTTATCTTCCGCTTTCTACGCTTCCGCCATTGACTGGAAAAAAATTCTATTACCACGAAGTGATTGGTTTCGAAATCCGTGAAGAGGATGGAAAAACTTGTGGAAATATTGTTTCTATTAATGACCAAACTGCTCAGAATTATTTCATTCTTGACCTTGCTGGAAAAGAAATCATCATTCCGATTATCAAAGACTGGATTCTGGAAGTGAACCGTGAAGAAAAATTCATCCAAATGTTTTTACCAGAAGGTTTGATGGATGTTTTCTTGGTTCCTTCGAAGAAGGATGAGTAAATCATATTAAGCTTTTCAATTTTTCAATATTCTGATACATCTTATTGAAATACAACTTACTATCTCTATTTCCTGCTGTATTTAGAGATTTGCAATTTTTGATTTGGTGTTCAAAATAGTTCAGAATTTCTTTACAGATTTTTGTATGATTTATTTGGAGATAAACAAACCTCTAGATATTCTTCCAAATAAGAACAGACCTTTTTTAACTGAATAAAAAAAACTGCCACAAAAAATTGTGACAGTTTCCATTCGAACAGATTTACTTCTTATTTTAATAATTTTTGTCTGAAGTTGTGGTTCTAATTAATTTAGCATTCACAAATTCATAAATTCCTGCAGGAGATTGTTCTCTACCGTAACCTGAATTTTTTGCTCCTCCAAAAGGAAGTTCTGGAGCAATACCTGTAACGTGATTAATATAAACCATTCCGGTATCAATTTTTCTAGCGACTTCTACTGCTTTTTTCGTATCTTTTGCGAAGACCGTTCCTCCTAATCCAAATTCCGTTGCATTAGCAATCTCTATCGCTTCATCAATATTGTCATATTTGTAAAGCATAAATACTGGGCCAAAAATCTCTTCGTAATAAGCGTCTATTTTAGGCGTAATATCTGTAATCAAAGTTGGTTCTACAAAAGCTCCAGCTCTATCAACTCTTTTTCCTCCCAAAATTACGTGCGCACCTTGTGCAGCTGCTTTTTGAACTTGCGCAACAACATCTTGTGCTGCTTTTTCGGAACTCAAAGGAGCCACCGTTGTATCTTTATCTAATGGATTTCCTAATTTCAATTTTGCAAAAGCATCTTTGGTTTTAGTTAAAAATTCATCATATTTGCTAGAAGGAACAATTACTCTTTTTGGTGACACACACACTTGTCCTGCATTCCACATTCTACCAGCAACTGCCACTTTTACCGCTTCATCAATATTTGCATCATCCAAAACAATAAAAGGATCACTGCCTCCTAGTTCCAAAGTCGATTTTTTTACTTGAGAACCAGCTGCTGCTGCAATACTTGCACCTGCAGGTTTAGAGCCTGTCAAAGTAACACCGGCAATCTTAGGATTAGAAACAATAGATTCAACATCTTTACCTGCTACGAACAAATTAGTATAAACGCCATCAGGAAGCCCAGCTTCTTTGAAAATATCTTCCATAATCTGCGCACATTGAGGAACATTAGATGCATGTTTCAAAACCATTGTGTTACCTGCCATAAGATGCGCTGCTGCTGACCTTGTAATCTGGTAATAAGGGAAATTCCAAGGTTGAACACTTAAAATAACGCCAACTGGTTCATAGCTTAAGAATGCCTCGCCGTGTTTCACATCCAGCGGCTGATCTGCAAGAAATTCCGAAGCTTTATCGGCATAATAATCGAAAATATCAGCAGAAAGTTCTACTTCATAAATACTTTCTGTTAAGAGTTTACCCATTTCCAAAGTTGCTAATTTCCCCAGCTCCTCCTTGCGATTTCTCATAATAGAAGCCACTTTATGGATAATTTCGGCTCTTTTTTCAAAAGATGTATTTCTCCAAAATTTAAAAGCTTCGTCAGCTTTATCGATAATTTTTGCAACTTGTCCTTCACTCATTGCCTCAAACTCTTTTACAATTTCATTATTAAACGGATTTACGGTTTTAATAGATGAATTTTTAACTTGTGTTGCCATAATATAAAACATTAAATAGTATTACTAATTATTTTTGTAGATAATCCTACAATACTGCAATAACCGCCAAAACAATTCCATCAAGCAGTTAATATCAGTTAAAAAAAGCTATATAAACTATTAAAATTCTCTATTATTTACAATCTGTTTTGTATTAAAAAATCCTTTTTTTTTTAAAAGAAACTTCTTTCGTTTTTTTGTAAATTTGCACTCACTTAATTTTAAAGAAGAAACTTTATAAAGTATATACGATGAAAAGACAAACGATTAAAGACTTATTAGCGGATTACAAAAAAGTATTACATCACGATATTACCGTGCAAGGCTGGGTAAGAACCTTCCGTGCGAATCGCTTTATTGCGCTTAATGATGGTTCTACGATTAATAATTTGCAAATCGTTGTTGATTTTGAAAATTTTGACGAACAAATCATAAATAAAATTAGCACAGCTTCTTCTCTGAAAATTGTTGGCGAAGTTGTAGAAAGTCAAGGCGCTGGACAAGCTGTGGAGATTGTTGCTAAAAAAATCACTATTCTAGGAGATAACTTTACAGAAGACAGGGATAAAACTATTCTTCAGCCGAAAAAACACTCATTGGAAACTTTGAGAGAGCAGGCACATTTGAGATTCAGAACCAATTTGTTTGGAGCAGTTTTCAGAGTGCGTCACGCTGTGAGTTTTGCGGTTCACCAATTCTTTAATCAAAATCAGTTTTTCTACATCAACACGCCTGTAATTACCGGAGCTGATGCAGAAGGTGCTGGCGAAATGTTTGGCGTTACCAACTTTGACCTCAATAATATCCCGAAAAACGAAGACGGAGAAATCGATTTTTCTGAAGATTTTTTTGGAAAGAAAACTAATTTAACAGTTTCTGGTCAGCTTGAAGGCGAAACTGCTGCAATGGGATTGGGAAGAATTTATACTTTCGGGCCAACTTTCCGTGCAGAAAATTCTAATACTACTCGTCACTTAGCTGAATTCTGGATGATTGAGCCAGAAGTTGCTTTCAATAACTTGGAAGATAATATTGATTTGGCAGAAGACTTCTTGAAATATGTTATCAAATATGTTCTTGAAAACTGCAAAGACGACCTTGATTTCCTTGACAAGCGTTTTGCAGAAGAACAAAAATCAAAACCAGAAAAAGAAAGAGCAAAAGAAGGTCTTATCGAAAAGCTGGAAAATGTGATTGCAAAAAGATTCAAGAGAGTTTCTTACACAGAAGCAATTGAAATTTTGTTGAATTCTAAAGAAAACAAAAAAGGAAAATTCCAATATCCAATCGAAGAATGGGGCGCAGATTTGCAGTCTGAGCACGAGAGATTCTTGGTTGAAAAACATTTTGAAAGTCCAGTCGTTTTGTTCGATTATCCGAAAGAAATCAAAGCTTTCTATATGAAACTGAACGACGACAACAAAACCGTTGCGGCAATGGACGTTCTTTTTCCTGGAATTGGAGAAATCATTGGTGGTTCTGAAAGAGAAGCAAGATTAGATGTTCTGAAAACAAAAATGGCAGAAATGCACGTTGACGAACACGAACTTTGGTGGTATCTTGACACTAGAAAATTCGGTTCTGTTCCACACGCAGGATTTGGTTTAGGCTTGGAAAGATTGGTTCTATTTGTGACTGGAATGACTAACATCAGAGACGTGATTCCTTTCCCAAGAACACCGAAAAACGCAGAGTTTTAAGCATTAACTTGAATATAAAAAGTAAAATTCCTTCAATTAAAACTGAAGGAATTTTTTATTAACTTTACTTAAATTTTCAAAATGAGCACAATTACTTTACATAATGAATCTGAAAATCAATTAAAATTAATTGAAACACTTTTGAAGGAGTTGAATATAAAATTTGAGGTTTCGAAAAAAGAAAAAATATTAAAACTTACTGATTTGGAAAAAACGTTAATTCAGGAAGGATTGGATGATGTAAAAAGCGGAAATGTAATCTCTAGCGAAGAAGCCCTAAAAAGAGCGAAAGAATGTTTCAAATAGAGTGGACAAAAAAAGCTTCAAAGCAACGAGTTGATATTTTGGAATTTTGGATTGAGCACAATCAATCTAAAACGTATTCAACAAAAATTCTTAAAGAAACATTAGAGGCAGAAAAATTGTTAAAAGAAAACCCATCAATCGGCACTATAACAGATTTAGATGAAGTTAGAAGAATCCTAATTTTAAGAAATTTCTCAATGTTTTATAGCATAGAAAATAAAATTATTAACATTTTAGCTTTTTATGATAATAGAAGAAATCCTGACAAATTAGAATTATAATATAAACTTGTTTTGATTTTCAAAAATATTCAAATCCCATTCTTATTGAGTGGGATTTTTATTGATAAAAACTCAGAAAAAAATTAAATTCCTTAAATTTGAAAGTATTAAAATAAATCTCAATGAAAAAAATCAGTGTTTACATCTTGACTGTTGCAGCAACCTTTTATTTGGAATCTTGCTCTACATCACAGAAAACCCAAGTAGAAGAAACTAAAAAAGAAGTAGAAGCGTCAAAGGAAATCAAAGAAGAAGGACTTAATATTTCTTATATGGACAAATCTGTAAGACCTCAGGATGATTTCTATAATTACGTCAATGGTGGCTGGATGAAAACTGCGGTAATTCCATCAGATAAACCAAGTTGGGGTTCATTCAATGCATTAAGAGAAGATGTAGATGTGGCGTCACTGGATATTTTGAACAAAATTCTTTCGGAAAAATTCAGTTCTAATTCTGAAGGTGAAAAAATTCAGGCACTTTATGGAACTTTCATCGATTGGAATAAGAGAAATGCGGAAGGAATCAATCCTATCAAATCTCAATTAGCTAAAATCGATGCGATTAAAAACGTAAAAGATTTACAGAAATATCTTATTGAAGCGACTCCTTCAGGTGACAATCCTTTTTACAGCTGGAGAGTTGGTGCAGATATGAAAAACTCTGTAATGAACGCCGTTTATCTTGGTGGACCAAGTCTAGGTTTGGGTAAAGATTACTATCAAAAAGTGAATGAAGCCAACACAAAAACTTTGGAAGAATACAAAGGTTACGTTGCGAAGCTGGAAACTGTTCTTGGAAATAAAACGCCTGATGTTACAGCTCAAAAAATTGTAGATTTTGAAAAGAAATTGGCTCAAGACCTTTTGACTTTGGAACAAGGTCGTGATGCGAATTTGCGTTATAATCCCAAAACTGTTGAGGAATTAAAACCATTAGTAAAAAATGTTAACCTTCCTGATTATCTGAAAACAGTTGGCGTTAACACAGATAAAGTGATTATTGGAGAATTAAAATATTATCAAAATATGGATTCTTGGATGACCGATAAAAACATCGGGCTTATCAAAGACTATATGAAATATGATCTTTTAAATAGCAATGCAGGAAATCTTGACCAAAATCTTGACAATATCCGTTTTGATTTTTATTCCAAATATCTGCAAGGTCAGCAAGAGCAACGTTCTATGGAAAAACGTGGACTTGGTGTGATTAATGGTGTTTTGGGAGAAGCTTTTGGAAAGCTTTATGTTGAGAAATATTTCCCTGCAGAAGCGAAACAAAAGATGGAAACTTATGTAGATTACATCAAAAAGTCTTTCAAACTACATATAGAAAATCTGGAATGGATGTCGCCTGTAACCAGAGAGAAAGCCTTGGAAAAATTAGCCAAATTCAAAGTGAAGATTGCTTATCCTGACAAATGGAAAGATTATTCTAAATTAAATCTTCAATTGGCTTCCAACGGTGGAACTTACTATAACAATATCGAGAAAATCTCTGAGTGGAATTATGCCAAAAACTTAGACAAAGTTGGAAAACCTGTTGACAAAACAGAATGGGGAATGTCACCACAAACCGTGAATGCTTATTACAGCTCTTCTAACAACGAAATTGTTTTCCCTGCTGCGATTTTGCAACCTCCGTTTTTTAGTTTCAATGCTGATCCTGCGGTTAACTTTGGAGGAATTGGCGGCGTAATTGGCCACGAGATTTCTCACGGATTTGATGATAGCGGTTCGAGATTTGACGGAGACGGAAACCTTAACAATTGGTGGACAGAAAGTGACAGAAAAAACTTTGATGAAAAAGTTGGACAACTTGCAGCGCAATATGACAAATACGAACCTGTAAAAGGAAGTTTCGTGAATGGAAAGTTTACTAGTGGAGAAAATATTGGAGACTTAGGTGGAATTAATGTTGCTTATACAGCTTTACAAATGTATCTGAAAGACCATGGAAATCCTGGGGAAATCAGCGGATTGACACAAGATCAAAGGTTCTTTATGAGTTGGGCAACGGTTTGGAGAACGAAATCTACTGATAAATATATGACCAATCAGGTAAAAACGGACCCACATTCGCCAGGTTATTACAGAAGTTTTGGACCTTTGGTTAATATGGATGCGTTCCAAAAAGCATTTGATATCAAACCGGGAGATAAATTATATGTTGCTCCAGAAAATAGAATTAAAATTTGGTAACACTATAAAACAAAAAAATCCTTCAAACTACAATCTGAAGGCTTTTTTTTTACTAACTAATTTAACTATTAATTCTTATATCAAAAATCGTGCTAAACTTGTTGTTTTTAAAAAATAAATTTTTAACTTCGTAAAAGTTAATCCAACCATTAACGACAACAATTATGCTAAAGCAAAATCTACAACTTAAACTCGGACAAAAATTAGCGCCTCAACAGATTCAGTTGATGAAGTTGATTCAGCTTCATACTTTAGAATTTGAAGAAGAACTAGAAAGAGAATTGGAAGAAAATCCTGCTTTAGAAAAAGTTTCAGATGAAAATTCGGACGAAGATTATTCAAAAGCTGATGAAGAATACGAAAGCGAAGGCAACGAAAGCATCGAAACTGATTTTGATGTGGATGAATATCTTTATGATGACGAACCAAGCTACAAAACAGCTTCCAGCAATTATTCTGCTGATGATGAAGAATTTGACAATCAGTCATTATTGACAGAGGGGCAAACGCTTTATGATTATCTTTTGGAACAGATTCGTCTTTCAAGCATCGATGAGGAAGATTTGAAAATTGCAGAATATCTTATCGGAAATCTTGACACTGACGGTTATTTGAGAAGAGAAATCAAATCTATTGTTGATGATTTGGCTTTTTCCCAAGGTGTTTATACGACTCAAGAAAAAGTAACCGATGTTCTGGAAAATTATGTTCAAAAACTCGACCCGCCAGGAGTTGGCGCAAGAGACTTGAGAGAGTGTCTTCTTTTACAAATCGAGAAAAAAGTAAGTTCTGATTCTGCAATTATTTTAGCAGGCAACATTTTGAGAAATCAGTTTGATGCGCTTGCTAATAAGCATTATAATAAGATTCTTCAGAAATATGACATCGATGAAGAAGATTTAAAAGAAGCTTTGGATGAGATTTCTAGACTTTCTCCAAAAGTAGGTGGAAATTTTGATACTCAAACGATTACAATTAATCAAGAGATTATTCCAGACTTTGTTATTCAGATTAAGGACAACCAAGTTATTCCTTCTTTGAATAATAAAAACGCTCCAACATTAAGAGTTTCTGATGAATACAAAGAAATTCTTTCTACTTATTCTAACGATAAAAAATCTGCAGAACACAAGCAAGCCGCACTTTTCATTAAGCAAAAACTGGACGCTGCGAAATGGTATATCGATGCTATTAATCAAAGACAGAATACACTTTTACAAACTATTACTGCGATTGTAAAACTTCAGAAAGATTATTTTTTGACAGGTGATGATAAAAATATCAAACCGATGATTTTGAAAGATGTGGCTGACATTACAGGATTTGACATTTCTACAATTTCCAGAGTTGTAAAAAGCAAGTACGCTGATACACCAAACGGAATTGTTTACTTGAAAAACCTATTCTCAGATTCATTGACCAATGATGATGGCGAGGAAGTTTCAACAAAAGAAATCAAAACCCATCTTCAGGAAGCAATCGATAAAGAAAACAAAAGAAAACCTTATACAGACGACGCTCTTGTAGGAATCTTAAAAGAAAAAGGTTACAATATTGCAAGAAGAACAATCGCAAAATACCGTGAACAACTCAATATTCCGGTTGCAAGATTGAGAAAAGAATTATAAAAAAAGCTCCAAATTGGAGCTTTTTGTTTTTATATAAATTACAATCCTAATTCTTTAATTGAAATCTCTCTCATCTCAACTTTTCTGACTTTTCCAGAAATAGTCATTGGGAATTCGTCCACAAATTTCCAATATTTTGGAACTTTATAATGTGCGATTTGACCTTTGCAATAATTTAAAATTTCTTCTTCTGACAATGTCGCTCCTTCTCTCACTTTCACCCAAGCCATTACTTCTTCCCCAAATTTCTCACTTGGAACACCGATGATTTGGACATCCATAATATTCGGATAAGCATAAAGAAAATCCTCAATCTCTTTTGGTGAAATATTTTCTCCTCCACGAATAATCAAGTCCTTGATTCTACCAGAAATCGTAATATAACCTTCATCATCCATCACCGCCAAATCTCCGGTGTGCATCCAGCGGCCATCATCCAAAACTTTCTTCGTATTCTCTTGGTCATTCCAATATTTTAACATTACAGAATAACCTCTTGTGCAAAGTTCGCCGTGTTCGCCACGTTTTACGATTTTTCCATCATTATCAATAATCTTGATTTCCAAATGGTCCTGAACCGTTCCAACTGTAGAAACTTGTTTTTCCAAAGACGTCCCAATCAAAGTTTGTGTAGAAACGGGCGAAGTTTCCGTCATTCCGTAACAGACGCTCATTTCCTTGATATTCATCAAGCTTTCTACCTTTTTCATAATTTCCGGTGGACAAACCGAGCCAGCCATCACCCCAGTTCTCAGATTCGAAAAATCATAAGAATCAAAATCTTTAACCGCCAATTCTGCAATAAACATCGTCGGAACTCCATATAAAGAAGTACATTTTTCTTTAGTCACAACCTTCAAAGTCACATCCGCATCAAAACTATCATTCGGAATTACCATACAAGCGCCGTGAGCCGTACAAGCCAAATTCCCAATCACCATTCCAAAACAATGATAAAAAGGAACCGGGATACAAACTCGGTCTTTGTCATAATATTTCAATCTAATGCCAATGAAATATCCATTGTTAAGAATATTATGATGAGAAAGTGTAACACCTTTTGGAAAACCCGTTGTCCCAGATGTATATTGAATATTGACCGGGTCATCAAACTGAACTACATTTTCGAAACTTTCCAAAACTTCATCCGAAATTTGTTCTGAACCTTTTAGGAAATCATCCCAATTGTCATCAAAGAAAACTTCAGATTTCAATGTAGAGCAAAATTCTTTCGCATCAGTAATCATTTTTTTATAGTCACTGGATTTAAAAGTCAATGATGAAAAAATATGCGACATCTCGGATTGGTTAATCACAAAAATCAATTCACTGGTTCTGTAAGCCGGATTTACATTTACCAAAATCATTCCGATTCTTGCTGTTGCGTATTGAAGAAGTGTCCATTCATAGCGATTAGCAGACCAAACACCAACTCTATCTCCAGACTTGACACCAATATTAATCAGCGCTTTTGCAACTTGTGTTGTTTGATTATAAAATTCTTGATAAGTTGCTCTGTAATTTTGATGAGCAGAAACCAATGCTTCGTTGTTTGGAAATTTGGCAACAGTTTTAGTAAGATTTTCACCTATTGTTTCTCCCAGCAAAGGAATAGATGAAGCTCCGAATGCGTACGATAAAGACATCTTCATTAAATTTAAAGATTAAAATTATAACAAAAAGATGGAAAAATATATTTTGAAAGTGCAAAAAACTTAATATAACGAAACATTTAATTAACTTATAATTTATATTATTTAGAAAGATTACAAACTGTATTTTTGTGACATTTCTCAATGTTATATGATTCAACTATTTTCTAAATTTGTGGAAATTCAAATAACATAGAATTATGGCAGGTATTACATCTTCTATAGGAAGAAAATATGCTATGGCACTTTCAGCAATGTTCTTGCTGATTTTTTTGGTGATGCACGTATCCACCAATATGATTTCAGTCTTTAGTGTAGACGGTTTCAATGCAGCATCTCATTTTATGGGATACAATCCGGCGGTTCAGTTCGTAATGCAACCGATTTTGGTTTTCGCTGTAGTTTTCCACTTCGTAATGGGATTCGTTCTGGAAATCAAGAACAACAAGGCTAGACCAGTAAAATATGCGATGAACCAAGGTTCTGCAAATTCTACTTGGATGTCTAGAAATATGATTATTTCTGGAGCAGTAGTTTTAGCCTTCATTGCTTTGCACTTCTACGATTTCTGGGTTCCGGAAATCAGCTACAAGTACATCCAAGGCAACAATCCTGATGAATTGAGATATTGGGAAGAATTGCACCACAAATTCCACGATATTTGGAGAGTTGTTCTTTATGTCATTGCTTTTGTATTATTAGGTTTGCACTTAGCACACGGATTCCAGTCTTCTTTCCAATCAATCGGAGCAAGACATCCAAAGTACACGCCTGTTATCAAAGCTTTCGGAACTTGGTACTCTATCTTGATTCCACTTGGGTTCATCATTATCGCAATTTTTCACTTCGTTACTCAATAATAAAAAGTAAATTATGAGTTTAGATTCAAAAATTCCACACGGTCCACTTAAGGACAAATGGAAAAATCATAAAGACCATATGAACTTGGTTGCGCCAAACAACCGAGACAAAATAGATATTATCATTGTTGGGACAGGATTAGCCGGTGGTTCTGCTGCTGCGACTCTTGCTGAACAAGGATACAACGTAAAAGCATTTTGCTATCAAGATTCTCCAAGAAGAGCGCACTCTATTGCTGCTCAAGGAGGTATCAACGCTGCTAAGAACTATCAAGGTGATGGTGACTCAACTTACAGATTGTTCTACGATACCATCAAAGGTGGAGATTACCGTGCAAGAGAAGCTAACGTTTACAGATTAGCAGAAGTTTCTGCAAATATCATCGACCAATGTGTTGCTCAAGGTGTTCCTTTTGGACGTGAGTATGGTGGCCAATTAGATAACCGTTCATTTGGTGGAGTTCAGGTAAAAAGAACTTTTTATGCAAAAGGACAAACAGGTCAGCAGTTATTGTTAGGAGCATATTCTGCAATGAGCCGTCAAATCGGTAAAGGTAGAATCCAAATGTATAACCGTCACGAGATGCTAGACTTAGTAATCGTTGATGGAAAAGCAAGAGGAATCATCGCAAGAAATCTTGTAACTGGTGAAATCGAAAGACATTCTGCACACGCGGTTGTAATTGCTTCCGGAGGTTACGGAAACGTATATTTCCTTTCTACCAATGCAATGGGTTCAAACGTTTCTGCAGCTTGGAAAATTCATAAAAAAGGAGCTTATTTTGCGAATCCTTGTTATGTACAGATTCACCCGACTTGTATTCCGGTTCACGGAACTCAGCAGTCTAAATTGACATTGATGTCCGAATCTCTTAGAAACTCAGGAAGAATCTGGGTTCCTAAAAAGATTGAAGATTCTGTAGCAATCCGTGAAGGAAAACTGAGACCAGAAAATATCAAAGAAGAAGATAGAGATTACTATCTTGAAAGAAGATATCCCGCTTTTGGAAATTTGGTACCAAGAGATGTTGCTTCCAGAGCTGGAAAAGAAAGATGTGACGCAGGTTTCGGAATCGAAAATAATGACACGAAAGAAGGCGTTTACCTGGATTTCTCAACGGAGATTATGAAAAAAGGTAAGGAAGCTGCTATCGAAAAACATATTCATAATCCAACTGAGCAACAGATTTATGATCTTGGAAAAGCTTGGATAGAGGAAAAATACGGTAACTTATTTGTAATGTACGAGAAAATTACTGCTGATGATCCTTATAAAACACCAATGAAAATCTATCCTGCAGTTCACTACACAATGGGAGGTGTTTGGGTGGATTATAACTTACAATCTACAATTCCGGGATGTTTTGTAATTGGAGAAGCTAACTTCTCTGACCACGGCGCAAACAGATTAGGAGCTTCTGCTTTGATGCAAGGTTTGGCAGACGGATATTTCGTTCTTCCTTACACGATTGCAGATTACCTTTCTGCAGACATTAGAACTGGTAAAATCCCAACTGATTCAGCAGCATTTGATGAAGCTGAAAAAGGAATTAAAGATAAAATTGATTTCTTCCTTAATAACAAAGGAACTCACTCTGTTGACCATTTCCACAAACAATTGGGACACATTATGTGGAACAAAGTTGGAATGGGAAGAACACCAGAAGGTTTGAGAGAAGCAATCAAAGAAATCGAGGAAGTTAGAAATGATTTCTGGAAAAATGTAAAAGTGCCGGGTGAAGCTGATAACTTGAATCCGGAATTGGAAAAAGCTTTCAGAGTTGCTGATTTCTTAGAATTAGGACAATTGATGGCAATCGATGCGCTTAACAGAAACGAATCTTGTGGAGGACACTTCCGTGAAGACCACTCTACTCCGGATGGAGAAGCAGAACGTGATGATGTAAATTACAAATACGTTGCTGCCTGGGAATACAAAGGTATGGACATCAATCAATCTGTAGTACACAAAGAAGACCTTGTGTATGAGAACATTGAAGTTAAAGCTAGAAGTTACAAATAATCTCCATTCAAAAATATATTAAAAATGAGTGCAAAAAAAGGCTTAAATCTTACGCTGAAAATTTGGAGACAAAAAAATAATAAATCGAAAGGACAATTCGATACTTATAAAATTTCTGATGTTTCTACAGATTCTTCATTCTTAGAAATGTTGGATATCCTGAATGAGCAGTTAATCAACGAGGGAAAAGACCCGGTTGCGTTTGACCACGACTGCCGTGAAGGAATCTGCGGAATGTGTTCACTTTACATCAATGGTAGAGCGCACGGTCCGGATACAGGAATCACGACTTGTCAGTTGCATATGCGTCATTTCAAAGATGGCGAAACGATTCACATTGAACCTTGGAGAAGTGCTGCTTTTCCTGTAATCAAAGATTTGGTGGTTGACAGAAGTGCATTTGACAGAGTAATGGCTGCAGGTGGATTTGTGTCTGTAAATACTTCAGGAAACACTTTGGATGCAAACGCAATTCCAGTTCCTAAGGAAGATGCAGACAAAGCTATGGATGCAGCAGCTTGTATCGGTTGTGGAGCTTGTGTTGCAACTTGTAAAAACGGTTCTGCAATGTTGTTCGTTGGAGCAAAAGTTTCTCAGTTCGCATTATTACCTCAAGGTCGTGTAGAAGCTAAAAGAAGAGTTCTGAATATGGTAAAAGCAATGGACGAAGAAGGTTTCGGAAACTGTTCAAATACTGGAGCTTGTGAAGTAGAATGTCCAAAAGGAATATCTCTGGAAAACATCGCAAGAATGAACAGAGAATATATTACAGCAAACATTTCTACAGCTAATTCTTAAGATTAGACAATAGATGTCAGAAGTCAGATTTTAGACTTCTTTAAAAATAAAAATCCGGTTGAGTTTTTCAATCGGATTTTTTATTTAAAATAATATTTTCTACAAATCAAAAACGCTAGGTCTTTTGGTAATGATGCAGTCTTTTATCCAAAGAAAAAATCCTAAACCAAGATAAAACAAAAAGAAAATCCCTGCAGTTGCAAAGGTCGAATAGATAAAGAAAACACGCAGTTTGGAAACAGGAATACCTAATTTAGTTCCGTATCTCGTCAAAACTCCAAACCATTCTCTCTCGAATCTGTGGCGAATATTATCTATCATTATTCAGTAATTGAAAACCAATACTGCAATTTAAGCATTTTTTCTGATTGCAGAAGACTTTGTATTGATAAAGAAACGCCTGAGTTTTCAATGCATTCTCGAATTTCAGACCCAACTTTTTCCATTCATCCAAAACTGAATTTTTCTCCGGCTTCATCTGTTTATAGAAATCGAAAATATCATCAACTATTTCCGGATTGTGATTTTTGTGATAGAAATATTTTAAAGGTAGAATCGTGTTAATGATAATCAAATCGATGAAATCCTGACTGAGATATTTCTTACTCTCAACCGATGAAATCTTTCCAAAATTGAAACGATTATCCCAATATTCCGAAGCTTTTATTTCTTCAAAGATTTTGTATAGATCGTCAGTCGATTTTGCTTCAATCAGTTTTGAAAAAAGATTGGGTTGGTAATGATAAAGATTCGCTAATTGGGACAATCTGATTGTCGGAAAGTTAGGAGGACGAAGTTTAGAGAATTTGGGATGAATTCGAAAATCTGACAAATTGAATTTCACTTTTAGAAACTCAAACTCACGTTTCCAGATTTGCATTATTTCATCCTTTGGTTCATCCAAAAAACCACAGACTCCAAAGAACAAAGCTTCCAAATGAATATCATTTTGTTTAATTTTCTGAATTACAGAAAAATCCAGACTTTCCGCCATTTGAAGAAAAATTTCCGCATTTACTTTCAATCCGAAAGTATAAACCAAATTTTGAAACAAAACTGCTTCATAATTATTTTGATTTTTGATTAAAGATTCTTCAAAGATTTGAGATTTAGATTCTAACTTTTTAAGCAAAACAGTTTCTTCAAAAAACAAAGGAACCTTATTCTCATCAAACAATTCTTCACAAGCAATGAAAGAATGTTCTTGACTCAAATTCCGATGTTTCTCAATCAATTCTTCATCAATATAATTTTTGAGTTCAAGTGTTGGAATATTCTGTTTTTCTAATTCCGGAATATCACAATCATTCGTATAAACTGCGTGCAGAATCAGATTTCCAAATTCTGGATTACCTGAATGATTATGAAAAAACCAATCGGAAGCTTTGGTATGAATCTCGATATTGCCTGCAAAAATCAGGTCATCAATCTTGATTTTGGCAAAGAGAAAATCCGGTCCAGAATTCTTATTCCATTCTCCGAATTCTAAAATTTCGATTTTCCTTCCGTCTGTGGAGATAAAGTCAAAGTTTCCAAATTTCTTAAAGTTCCAGAGATATTGTAATATTTCTTCATTCATTTGTGTGTATGATTTTCGTTAAACAAAAACCCTTTCAAAGTTTCAAGCTTCGAAAGGGTTAAGTTACAGAAATATTTTAATTAATTTTTACTTAAATTGAAATTAATGCAAAGTCTGCAAAGAATTTAATTAAAAAATGAATTTTGTCATTCCGTAAGAATCTCGACAGCTAAGTTTAGATTGACTCCGCCGAACCACTTCGTTAGGTTTCCTACGGAATGACAAATTGGGGTTTTTAGGACAATTGTTATTTGTATGCTGAATCTGCATCCCGACTTGAGCGGAAATCCTTTTTACGCAACGAAGTGGAGTGAAAAGATTGGGAGCGGAAGGCGGATTAAGATGCCCAAAATAAATTATCTCTTATAAAGCGGCGTTCTTTTCGCCAAATAATCCAAAGTTGTTTTATAAGAATTCTCGTATCCCCAAAACGAATTATGATTCTGCGTGAAAAGATTATCTCCATTGATAGAGAATATGTTCATCGTAATGTTAGAATTATAATTCTGATAAGTCGAAGATGAAGATGAACCTGTAGAATTAACTTTTCCTCCACTATTATTCGTAGAAACTTTGGTTTGAGAGTTTCCGTAATTGGATGTATAAGTACTCGTTTTTTCTATGGAAACCAGACCGCTAATCACATATTCCACATTCAAGATGTGACAGATTTCACCCATTGTGAAGCCTTGAAGATTACTTTCATTGATTCCTGCTTTGTACAGCAATGCATTGGTTTCAGTCGGGTCTTGGAATTTGAGATTCTGTTTTTTGGAATTGAAAATCGTATAAGTTTCCTGTTGGATTTTCTTAGTCATTGTCTCATTACTTTTCTCTTGGTCTCTTACGTAACCGAAAGGCAAAATCGCTACTTTGTTGTGATAATCGCCTGTTTGAGTTGACTTTGAAGGATTCATATCATTAAGATACTCGATGCGACCTGAGGAAAATGTGATTTTCGAAATGTCTTTTTTGTTGAGCGTGTACTCCAAAGTTTCGTTCTGATAAACAAACTGAATGTCATTCGGATTGTATTTCACGACTTTTCCACGGACTTCTTTGCCGTCGGTCATTGTAACAGTATCGATTTGAGAATACGCAAGAAAGCTAATGAACAAAAAGAAAATGGCAAGAAAATGTTTTTTGATACTCATAATGTTGTGCTTTTGATGATTCAATAAATTATTAGAAATATTTTTCTCTAATTTATAAAATAATTTTTAACAAAACATTACTTTATTTATCACTCTTCAAGAAGCTTATAGACTTCACAGTCTCCATTAGATTTTTGTAAAATGACTTCTTCTTTTTTAAGATTTATATTTTCAGTATAAGTTCCTTTTCCCAAATCCATTCCCAAAATAGAATGAAAAGCTTGACTTCTCATAATTTTTGTCTTGTTATTTTTTTGAAAAATAACGGCAGAAAATTCCCCAGAAGGTTTTTTAATATATTTTTTATAATCAGGAAAAATATTCGTTCCAACAAACGAAACTTTTCCATCCTTATAGAAATAAATAAATTCTTCAAATTGACCGTCAGAAGTACTTTTTATTTTATTTGAATTAATTTTGAAATCTTTTGTGCATTTGAATAGACCATCAGATTTATACAAAGTTTCATAATTTACATCTACCTTTTTAGAATCAAATTTTTTGAGCTTTAACGTCATTTTATGATGAATATCTTCATCAGTTCTAGCAATGCAAGAACTAATTGTAATGATACTCAAAACATACAAAATCTTCTTCAATCTATTTTTTAAAATTTAACTTCTAATATCAGTAAGTTTAGACTCTTCAAATTTCGCAATTGTATTTTCATACATCTCGATATAAATCGGAAGAATATTTTTCAAATCAAAATGAATGGCCTGCGCTTTTGCATTCTTTTTCATTTCGGAAAGAAGGGTTTCATCGCTCAAAAGTTTGATGCAATAATTAGACATCGCTTCTACATTTCCAGTTTCTGCCAAAAATCCGGTTTCTCCTTGAATATTAACTTCCGGAATCCCGCCTGCATTACTACTGATAACCGGTGTTCTCGCCGCCATTGCTTCCAACGCTGCCAATCCAAAACTTTCCTGTTCTGAAGGTAGAAGAAACACATCAGAAAGCTGTAAAATATGATAAAGATTATTGACTTTTCCAAGCAATTTGATTTTTCCAATCAAATCGGGATTGTGTTCCATAAACTCGGAGATTTTTTCCATTTCCGGACCTTCTCCAATTATAATCAGTTTTGATTTTACTTTTTTGTTGACATTTTTGAAAATCTCTAAAACATCCTGAATTCTCTTTACCGGTCGAAGATTGGAAACGTGAATCAAGATTTTTTCATCATCACTAGCAAATTGTTCTCTTTGACAAGTCGTACATTCTTCAAATTCAGAATTATCAATAAAATTGGTAATCACCTGAATCTCTTTCTGAATATTAAAAAACTGAAGCGTATCTTTTTTCAAACTCTCGGAAACCGAAGTTATCGCATCACTTTGATTAATCGAAAATTCAACAGCATGTTTATAACTCGGATGTTGTCCAACCAAAGTAATATCCGTCCCGTGAAGTGTTGTTACTAAAGGAATATCTTTATTGTCCGCTTTCAACATTTGCTTCGCCGTAAATGCCGCATAAGCATAAGGAATCGCATAATGTGCGTGAAGGATGTCCAGCTTATAAAGATTAACCACACGATAAATCATCGATGACAATGCGATATCATAAGGCTGATATTGGAACAGCGGATAAGTCTGAACATTTACTTTATGGAAAAAGATATTCGGATTGGTAACGTCCAAACGCGCTGGCAAAGCCGAACTAATGAAATGAACCTCAAAGCCTTTATCAGCTAAGCTCATTCCTAATTCTGTTGCCACAATTCCGCTTCCACCGTAAGTTGGATAGCAAAGTATTCCTATTTTCATTTCTTTTTTGTACAATGTATTATGTAAAAAGTAAAAGATATTAATAATAAAATCAGTTACTCAAATTAATTTCATTAGACCAAATTATTTTGATGAATTTTTTTGAATATACATTATCTAAATAATCATCAAAGTTTTTTCTAAAATCATTAGTTTCTGCTCGAATAATTAATCCAACTTTAGTTTTTGATATGTTATTAATTACTTTATTGTCTGCAATATTAATATCTTTAAAAATATGTAAATCAAAATCTTTTTGTTCACCTTGTTTTAAATCATAAGTCATTGGATAATTAGAATCACATCTTCCTGGTAATAAACTTACTATTAATGCATCTGAATGATTTGTTGTAAAATCTTGCTGATAAGAACAAGACATTGCCCAAAACTTAGTATCTTGATTAGTATTATTCTTTACAGTAACTTTTAATTTATAACCAATACTATTGGGTCTAAACATTAACATATTTCTATTATTTTCTTTAGTAAGGTTGAATTCTACAATTTTTACATCAAGTGTCAAATCTTTTTCTGGTTTTGTACAAGAAATCACAAAGAGACAAATAATAATTACTGTAAAAAATTTCATTTTATCTAGAAAATAATATTCCAAATTTACTCAATAATAATCTTAGAATTTTTCTTTTCTGAACTATTTTTTCTATCAGTTTGATTTTGAATTTTAGCTTCAACATCCATTCCTATTCCGAACTTCACATTGTCATTAACCAAAACAGGAAGCCTTCCCCAAATTTTTGTTTGCCCCAAAATCCCGTTAGCTGTAGCTTGCATCGAATCGTCATTATTTTCATAAGACACCAAAACTGTAGAAACATTAGAAACATCAATATCTTTCAAGGCATAAGGACTTCCAAAAACATCTAGAATCACATTTTGATTTTTGCTCAAATCTGACAAAATTTTCTTACTCGCATCAGAAATTTTGTAAGGTTTATAGGCTGACGAATTATCTTTATGAAAACCAACAATCACTTTTGAATTGGCCGGAATTGTATTGATTTCACTAGCTTTTTTTACAATTATAGTTGTTCCTATATTCAATTGGTTCAAAAAAGTTTCATAAGGCGCTTCTTCCAGCGGAACATAATAATAAGTTTCTTTACAATCCAATGGCAAAAGTTTCTTATCATCTTTAATTAATGTCAAAGCATTGGCGTACATTTTTTGAACTAAAGCAGAATGTGACGCATTATTCAAATCTTCGTTGACATTTTCTGGATTGATGTTATTATATTGATTTAAACCAAGATAATATTTGGTCAAAAGAATTTTTTTAACACTCTCTTCTACTCTATTTTGAGAAATCTGTCCTTTATCAATCGCTTGCTGAATTAGTTTTTTTCCGGTTGCAACATCTTGCGAAAACAGCATAATGTCGTTTCCCGCTTTGAAAGCCATTGCATCCAATTCTCCAGCTTTGAATTTGTTGGCAACTGCACCCATATTAAGTGCATCTGTAATAATCAAACCTTTGTAACCTAATTTTTCTTTCAAAAGTCCAGTCACAATTTTTTTGGAAACCGAAGCCGGAATTCCTTTTTCCTTTTCGAGACTTGGAACATAAAGATGCGCTACCATTACACCGCCGATTCCTTTATTCATTAATGCTTTGAAAGGTGCAATTTCAATTTTTTCTAATCTTTCCAAATTATGAGAAACAACGGGCAAATCAAGATGTGAATCTTTGTCTGTATCGCCGTGACCCGGGAAATGTTTTATCGCCGCCAGAATTTTGTTGTCCTGCAAACCATTAGAATAAGCCAATGCCGAATTCACAACATTATTGACATCAGAACCAAAACTTCTGTTTCCTATAATAGGGTTGTTCGGATTAGTATTCACGTCAACAACCGGCGCAAAATCCCAATTGATTCCCATTCTTTTACAATCTTCTGCAATCTTCGCAGACATCTCATAAATCAGATTTTTGTCTTGAATTGCTCCTAAAGAAATTGCCCAAGGATATTTATGAGCTTTTGCAATTCTCTGAAACAATCCCCATTCTGCATCCATTCCAATCATTAATGGAACTTTTGACTTAGCTTGAAATTCATTAACCAAATTAATCTCTCTTTCTGCATCGTCCTGCATTAGAATCAATCCACCGATTTTATCTTGGTTAACAATATTTCTGATTTGACTGATATGAGCCTCATCTTTATTAGTATAAAGCGCAACAATAAAGAGTTGTCCCAACTTTTCATCTTGCGAAAGTGAGCTATAAGTTTTATCTACCCAATCATTCGCTTTTTTGATATCCGAATTGGAAATATTTTTAGGCTGATACTGAGTGAAATAAAATGGCGAAATAAAAGTTATTATAAGAAGACTTAACCTTTTCATATTTTGAAAATCTAAAATTCAGAAAGTTTCCATAAAGATATTAATTCCACGGAAATTAGCTATTTTTATGGTCTGTAATTTGTAATTAAAATTTAACGTAAAATATTTATACCTATGAAAAAATTTATTCCACTCGTATTATTACTGATTTCCAGTATATTTATCCTAAGTTGTAAAGATGATGATACAATCGTAGATGTAGATTATCCTGCAGTATATGACCTTAGAAATGTTAATTTTTCATATAATGCTACAGATGGATGGAATTATGGACAAAGTTTCAACAATCCAATGTTGGATCAAGATTATGTTGTAATATTCAGACAAACAGGAACATCTGGAAATGCTCCAGTTTGGCAACAAATCCCAAGAACACTTTATCTAAATCAAGGAGAATTGGATTATGATTTTGATTTCTCTAAGAATGATTTTATGATTTATGCTGGTGGAACTTATGATATCAGTACCACACCTCAGTACTTGAACAATCAAACTTTCAGAGTAGTTTTGGTTCCTGCAGTTTATGGAAAGAATGCAAACTCTGGAGATTTATCCAAAATGTCTTACGAAGAGATTATTGCTAAATACAATATCGATGACAGCAAAGTTGGAACATTGTAATCATAACTTTTACAAATAAATTTAAAACCACAGAATCTGTGGTTTTTTTTATGATCAAAAATAAATAATACCAAATTAGTATGAATTGAAATTTTTATTATTAAATTTGTTATCACTTAATCATAAAATAATAAATATATGTCTATAAAACTTGGCGATATCGCTCCGGATTTTGATGCAGAAAGCAGTTTAGGAAAACTTAATTTTTACGAATACCTTGGAGATTCTTGGGGAATTCTTTTTTCTCATCCCGCAGATTACACACCTGTCTGCACAACAGAATTGGGAAAAACGTCTGAACTTAAACCTGAATTTGATAAAAGAAATACAAAAGTTTTGGCTTTGAGTGTAGACGGAATCGATAATCACAAAGGTTGGATCTCCGACATCAATGAAACTCAAAATACAGAAGTTGAATTCCCGATTATTGCAGATCAGGATAAAAAAGTTTCAGAATTATACGATTTTATCCATCCGAATGCGAGCGCAACTCTGACTGTAAGATCATTATTAATTATTGATCCCAATAAAAAAGTAAGACTCATCATCACTTATCCCGCTTCTACAGGAAGAAACTTTACAGAAATCCTGAGAGTTTTGGATTCTTTACAACTCGTAGATGGTTATGGGGTTGCAACGCCAGTTGATTGGAAAGATGGAGAAGATGTGATAATTCCACCAGCTGTATCGCAGGAAGAGGCAGAAAAGAAATTTACAAAAGGCGTGAAAGTTATAAAACCATATTTGAGATATACACCTCAACCTAATAAGTAAGGTTAAATTTTTCTAATTCCTAATTAAAAAAGCTCCAAAGATGGACTGCCCCCAAAAAGTTATACACTTTTTAGGGGCATTTTTTATGAGAAGA
>NZ_DAMBRK010000005.1:0-215071 GCF_032055105.1 Epilithonimonas sp. | reverse complement strand
ATTATTTAATTTTGTCTAAACTTTTGGGTGCAGTCTATGAAAGGCGGAGTTTTTTGTTTTTGGAATTATGATGCTTAAATTTGAAATTACTTTATTCAATAAAATGAGAGACCCTAAACGCACAAAACCCTTCTTAGAAAAAATAGAAAAAATTTGGTTAGAAAATCCTGATTATCGTTTTGGTCAGCTTATTATGGCTATTACAAGAACTAATGAGCACAATCCAAAACTATTTAATATTGAAGAGGAAGAATTTGTTAAGAAGCTTGAGGAGCTAAAAGAGCTAATAAATAAGAATAATAAGTTATCTAAAACTTGCTAACTTAAAAATGCGCAAAGAAAACTCAAGCAAATCCATCAAACAGTGCTAATAACGGAACAACTGTTACAACTCACGCAACACAAGGCACTGGCGGAGAAGGCAGACAGGCTCAAAAAAATAAATATATTGACGGGCGAAAGAATATATCTTTTGCCTATTTTTTTAAAATCAGACGTAAACTAAAAAAAAAGAAAATCTTAATATTTTTATTACTAATAATCATTTATTCTTGTTCCTAAAAAAAATCTTCAAATCAAATAACAACGAATAATCGACACTAAAAAGCTTGGGATTATCTGGATAAAAAAAACATCAAAGCCTTCATATAGTTTGAAAAAGCCAAGGATTTTTCTTAAACAAAAAAATGATTTAGGAGTAGGAAAATGCCTTATGAACATCGCAATCATCCAAGAACAATTGGGAGATAACTTTGGCAGCCAGGAAACATCTATAAGCACATTAACTTTTTTTAACGAAAACAAAGTATAACTTCCTCCAACTAAAAGACTTTTATTAAAACTTTTAAAGTTATAATGAAATTTATTTTAATAAGTATGGAAATCCGTAAAAAAATTGAAGTATTTTTGCAAAAATAACAAGGAGATTTCACAATGGAATGCAATTAAAAAACACAATTTATATATTAACCAATTATGAGGCTTCGAATTTTGAAGTCTCATATTTTTTTCTGCATAAATTATAAAAAAAATAACCAACTGAAATTCAGTTGGTTATTAACTTACGATTGTAGACCCACAGGGATTCGAACCCCGACAGGCGGTACCAAAAACCGAAGTGCTACCGTTACACCATGGGTCTGTCGTTTATTGTGCTGCAAATGTACAGCTTTTTTTTTAACTTACAAACTTTCTTCAAAAAAAATTACATATTTTTATAAAATAATTTTTCAAACAACTCAATGTTAATCAACCTTTCCAAAGCATCACCAATCAACCAAACCTCATCTAACGAATTTGAAACCAAAGTTTTAAGCTTCTTAAACGAGTGGTTTTCGGAGTCAAAAACCGTGAAAATTCAGAGTTCTGGTTCTACCGGAATTCCTAAAACTTTTTTCATAGAAAAATCAAAAATGTTGAACTCGGCAGAGA
The DNA here is from genome assembly GCF_032055105.1 of Epilithonimonas sp. GTDB lineage: Bacteria > Bacteroidota > Bacteroidia > Flavobacteriales > Weeksellaceae > Epilithonimonas. Next base: position 213,640 of record NZ_DAMBRK010000005.1, on the reverse strand, counting down.
TGACTTGTGATTTTTTAGGTTTGAAAGAAGGAAATTTGGCTCTACTTTGTCTTCCGATTGAATATATCTCAGGAAAAATGATGGTCGTAAGAAGTATTTCGAGAAAATTAAAACTGAAAATTGCTCCAACTTCTCTTAATCCTTTAAAAAATATTAATGAAGAAATTGATTTCTGTGCAATGACGCCTCTGCAGGTTGAAAATTCTTTGGACAAAATTCATTTGATTAAAAACTTAATTATTGGAGGAGCATCAGTTTCTGAAACTTTAAAAAAGAAAATTCAAGAATCATTAATTAAAAAAGAAAAAGGCTTCGAGAACCTCAGCCTGACAAATAATTCTCAAACCAAAATATTCGAGACTTACGGAATGAGCGAAACCCTTTCTCACATCGCTTTGAAACAGATTTTCCCAAATCCAGAAGATTGGTTTACAGTTTTTGAAGGCGTTGAGATTTCTCTGGACGAAAGAGGTTGTTTGAAAATATTTGCTCCAAAACTGAATTCGGAAATTTTACAAACGAATGATTTGGTTAAAATTAATGATAAAAAGCAATTCAGATTTTTAGGAAGAATCGACAATGTAATTAATTCTGGAGGTGCCAAGATTTTTCCTGAAGAATTAGAAAAATTGGTAAAAAAAGAAATTCCGAATGAAGTTGTTTTCCTAGGAATTGAAGATGAAAAACTAAGTCAGAAATTAGTTTTAATAATTGAAGGAGAAAATGATGAACATTTAAAATCTAAAATTTATAATTTAAAATTTGAAAAATCATTTCATAAACCAAAAGAGATTATTTTTGTAGAACAAATCCCAAGAACGCCTAACGGAAAAGTGAGTCGTCTTGAATTAAAAAAATTAATCAAAAACTAAAATGAAAGATTTTTCTACCGAAATCAGTTACAAAACTTCCCGCTCTTCTGGAGCTGGCGGACAGAACGTGAACAAGGTGGAAACAGCTGTTACCGGAATTTGGAACGTAATGGAAAGTCAGTTTTTTTCTTTTGATGAGAAACTCCGAATCTCGGAAAAACTCAAAAACAGAATCAATTCTGAAGGTTTACTGCAAATGACTTCATCTGAAAGCAGAACGCAACTCAAAAATAAAAAAATTGTGACTGAGAAAATGCTAGAACTGGTTAAAAACTCACTTTTTGTTCCAAAGAAACGACTCGCTACAAAACCTTCGAAAGGTCAAATCCAAAAACGCATCGATAACAAAAAGAAATTGTCCGAGAAAAAGGAAAACCGAAAATTCAGGTTTTAAAATCTGACAAATTCTCTATTTCTTGATTGATTTTCTCAGTATATTCATATTGTTTGTCGTGAATTCTTCCGTGATTGGTCACCGTTTCATAATCCTGCTGATAATCCTTGTAATCATCATAAATCTCAGTATAATACTTTTGAAGCGTTTTCGCATCCATTGTTTTTTCGCTGATTAATTTCCTGAATCTCCTCGCAAACAATTCGGCAATATCAAAATGACTTTGCTCGTGCATCAGAACCAAATCCGTTTTGTGTTCATTGTGCGCCCAAGATTTCGACGGAACAAAAAACGATTCTATTTTCACTTGTTTGGAAGTGAATTTTTTGGTCGGACTATTCAATAAATAAGAAATCCCGCAAAATGTTGTTGCGGCTGTTTTGGAAGTATTTGGCTGGATTCTGGACTGGAAATCCGTCCATTCCAACTTGAGATTTTTGTCCCAGAAAATTTTGTCCTGAGCATTCATCAATCCAAAGAAAAATAAGGGAATTAGTATCAAAAATTGTCTTATCATAACAGTTGGATTATTTTTTTCATTAAATGTTAATTTATTTCCACAAAACTTGTATTTTTACCTCCCTGCATTTAAAAAATGGAAAAAGAGATAAAGATCAATTTTGAAGTAATCCCGAATTACGACCAACTCAACGATATAGAAAAAACACTTTTCGAAAAAGCCAAAAACATCCGCGAAAAGGCTTATGCCAAATATTCCAACTTTGCAGTTGGATGCGCTCTTCTTCTGGAAAATGGCGAAATCATCACGGGAAGCAACCAAGAAAACGCCGCATATCCATCTGGTTTGTGCGCAGAAAGAACCACCATTTTTTGGACTTCTGCCAATTATCCCGATGTCAAAATCAAAAAAATATTTGTGATTGGAGGACCAAAAGATGTGGAAAGCTCCGTTCCAATTCCACCGTGTGGCGGTTGCAGACAAGCGATTTTGGAATACGAAGCCAAACAAAAGGAAGTCATAGAAATCTACTTTGCAGCGCCAAATGGAGAAATTATCAAAACAAAATCTGTCCGAGACCTGCTACCTTTCTCATTTGACGGAACTTTTTTATAAAATTTTTAGGAGCACGACGATTGTTTTATCATAGGACATTTCCAACCTGCTGTCCACTATATCTTTTTTGTTTTTTCACGACGTTGGTCATTCCGATTGACTAAGAACCAAAAAAAACAAAAAAGGATGCCGTTTCCATCAGGGCTATCTTGACGTTTTGTAATTTTTTTCAACAATTAAAACTTTGATTATTAAAATATCGCAGATTTGGGAGATTACGCGGATTTTACATAAAAACAGATCTGCAAAATTTGCTTAATCTGCGAGAATAAAAATTTTCTTGAATAATCTTTATCTAAGCAATTAAAAAAACTTATAAAATCGAAAAACCCATTCAAAATATGAATGGGCTTTTCTTTTTAAAATGTAGATATGGATATGAAAGTTTGGTTATTAGTTTTTAATCACCTTCTGAATAGTTTTTTTACCATTGTCTAATTGGATTTCTACAACATACACACCTTTCTCCAAACGAGAGAAATCAATAGTAGAATCTGATGTCAATTTTGCATTCACACTTTGTCCTGCAAGATTATAAACTTTATGAGTTTTGATTTTGCTTGTTGTTTTTACATTCAAAACATTTTTTACAGGATTTGGGTAGATAGAAACAGTTGTGTTTTTAACATCTGCAACACCTAAAACAGCCAATTCTTTTTCCTGAGATTTATCCGAATATTTTTTAGACGCATCTACAGATTTTACACTCCAAAAAATCTTCGAAGGTAAATTAGTTTTGTCAAGATACCAGTTTTTTGTCGTCACAATATATTTTGCTATATCAGCTTTTCCAGCTTCTGAACCAACTGACAATTCATATTGAAGAGAATTTTCTGGCGTTTTATCATCTGTTGCTCCAGACCAAGTAAACTTGACTTTACCATCGTCATCCGTTGCAGTTAAGATGGTTGGCGCATTTGGTTTTTGATTGGTCACCGTCGTTTTATTTTTGAATAATTTGGTGTAAGGCATCAAGTCTGGGTCTTCCCAATCAAAACCATTTGCTAGAATATCAAGATTTCCATCGTTATCATAATCAAAGACAGCAACAGTTCCCTGACTTCCTAAATTATAAAGATTCGCCGTTTCATCTTTTTCAAATTCTTGAAGTTGTGGATTATAAAGGAAAACTTTGGAATAGGCTACATAATCGTTATCACCTGTAACCACAAAGTCATAATAACCATCGTTATTGAAATCTCCAACTTCTACTCCACCGCCAGACAAACCTTCGTCCTCGATTTTATTTTCTGTAAAGTTACCTTGTCCATCATTGATGAAAACTGCTAAATATGGGTCATAATTTTCATCCTGCCCAGCAAATACAAAATCCTGAAAACCATCTCCGTTGAAGTCGGCAAAAGACATTTTACTATCGCTTACTTCAGGAAGTTCAGATTTCTTAACCAAACTTCCATTTTCATTAATGTAAACAGAGAAAGTTCCGTCATAATCAGCATTGTATCCGTTGACAATCAAATCTAACTCATTGTCATTATTAATATCAATGACTTTAAAACTTCCATTTTGTGTTCCTGCCGCCCAAGCTTCATTTTTTTGAAAACCTTGTGAATTATTAAGATATAAATCCAAATCGTGCGTAAAACCTACTCCTTCAACATATTGAGTTCCGTTGACTGCATAATCCTGTTTTCCATCGTGATTGAAATCGAAAACATCTAATCCACCGTAGATTTTTCCAGCTGCATTATCAACTAAAGTAAAACCAGAACCTGTATTTTTGAATCTATATTGTTGATAATTTACAATATCGTTATAACTTAAACCAGTTGTAATAACGTCCAAAAGCCCATCGTTATCAAAATCAATGAATTTAACAGCACTCAAATGAACCGAATTTTCTCCAAACTCCTGGACGGAAGAAAAATTTCCAGCCGTATTTTTGTAAAGATTATTGGAAGTCAAATCAACATTGGTATCTTCATCAGAATCTATTGCTCCAGTAAAAAAAATATCTTGAAATCCATCATTATCTACATCCGCAACTGCCGCTGCAGAATAGAAATAATTTTTAAGATTAGGCTGAGAGATTTCTTCAAAACTTTGTGCTTGGCTAATCATAGCAGATAAGAAGAAGAGAGAAACGTAAAACTTTTTCATAATAATTTTATTTAGAATAATTAAAAATTACTTCACAAAAGTATAGAGTTCTTATTACCAAAAAGTATTTTGAAATATGATATTTATCTTGTTTTGGAGAAAATTAACTTGGGTTCAGAAGATGAGAATTATGAAATTTCAAAAATTCTACTCTCTTCGTTAATGCGTTTTACAACGTTTTCTGTTCGTTCTTTATGCGTATCTGTAATGAAAATCTGACCAAAGCTTTCTTTATTTACCAATTCAATCAATTGGGAAACTCTTGTGTCATCTAGTTTGTCGAAAATATCATCTAACAGGAGAATTGGAGATTTTCCTGTCAATTCTTTGATTCGGTTGATTTGAGCTAATTTCAAGGAGATTAAAAATGATTTCTGCTGACCCTGAGAACCTATTTTTTTGATAGAATTACCATTCATTTCAAACAGTAAATCGTCTTTGTGAGTTCCTTTGGAAGTGTAAGTCAAAGCTCTATCTTTGTCAATTGAACTGGATAAAAGTTGCTTAAAAAATCTGTCAGGTTGAGCGGAGTCGAAGCCATCCAAAAGATGAGATTCATAAATCACGTTCACGATTTCTTTTCCGCCTGAAATGATTTCGTAAAAATGCTGAACAATAGGATTTAGTTTTTCTACAAAGTCTTTTCTTTTTTCAAAAATTCGGGTTCCGAAGTTTGAAATTGGGTCATCATAAATCTCCAAAGAATCTTTGTCAAATGTTCTGTTCTTAGCAAAATATTTCAATAAAGCATTTCTCTGCTGAATCGTTTTCTGATACTGAATCAAATCAAAAAGATAAGAAGAATCGGTCTGAGAAATCATTGCATCCAGAAACTTTCTTCTACTTTCTCCGGAATCAGAAATCAAATTGGAATCATACGGCGAAATCATCACACTCGGCAAATAACCAACATGGTCAGCTAATCTGTCGTAAGATTTATCATTTTTCTTAATGACTTTTTTGGATTCTTTTGGTTGGAGAATTTTGATAATATCTTCCTTTTCTTCATTCTGAATTTCGGATTCAATCACAAAAAAATCTTCGTCAGATTTCACATTATTAAGGTCAGAATTTCCAAGGAAACTTTTCCCAACAGAAAGATAATGAAGCGCATCCAGAATGTTGGTCTTCCCTACTCCATTATTGCCCACAAAACAATTGATTTGAGGCGAAAAATCAAAAGACTGTTCCGAGTGATTTTTGAAATTTATGAGTGAAAGTTTGTTAATGACCATTCTTGAAATTGATTTTACAAAAATCGTTTAAAAATAAAAGCTTTCAAAATTTATTATTAAAAAAGAATTTAGTTCCCAAAATTCACAAAGTGCGGAATGTCTGTTCCAAAATTGTTCAATGGTAAAACATTATTTCGATTGCTGTTAAAATCAAAAACCGAATTATTGTCAAAAGGAACTCGGGGATAATAAGTAAAGGAAATCTGAATCCTGTTGAAAACCAAATAAGGATTGTTAATCAAAACACCAATTCCAATTTTTGTATTAGCCGTTGTTTTAAATAACTTATCATCTGGCATTCCAAGCCAACCAACAGCGGTTGTTAAATACGGACTAAAGTGAAAATTTTTCCAAGTTTTGTTAACAAAAAGTTGAAGCTGATATCTCAAAACCAATTTCTTCGTTCCGATGTAATCTGCATTATAAACAGGAAAATCTTCAGGCGAAGAAAGATTGATTCTGTCTCTATAAGAATAATTATGTTGAGGATTTCCAAGTGCTAAAGTCGGTGAAAAGAAATGTCTGGCTTTTGCGAATTTCCAATCCATTAGATTCGTAAAATAAGTTCCGTCCAATCGGAAAGATTCGCGGTTTTCTCTTTCTTCATTAAAAAACCGACCAAACTGAGCTTTAATATTGAAATAACCAATTTTGGTAAAATCTCCGTAAGATGCAGCAACACCGGCGTAAGGCATCACTTCATTACTTCTTGACAAAAACCCTGCAGTTAAGTTGAATGTATTTCCGTAAGCAATATCTTCGGGCAAATCATATTGAAAAATGTTTTTTTCAACTGCAAATTTCCTTTTAATAAATCCCGCTGACATCAAAAAACTACTGTACGAACGGAAATATCCAAACTGGTCAATATAAGGACTATCTTTATACTGATAATTTTGAAAACGTCCTATCAATGCAATATTACTGGAGATTTTATCATCAGGATTAGACGAAACCGGAATCTGATAACCTCCCCACAAATCCTGACTGTAAACTTTGATTTGAACTTCAGGAAAAGTTGTGTCTGTTTCTATTGGGAGTAAAACATTTCGCATAAAATATTCAAAAGTGAATCCGCCTGCCCATTTTGTTAATGGTGAGAAAAAGTCTCTTTTAACATTAAAATTAATTCTTTCATTTTTCACAAAATCTCTTTCTCCCAAAACTTGAGCGTTGATGTAACTTCCAAAAAGATTGTAAGCCGTATAACTTCCGTACATATAATCTTGTTTTTCCTTAGAATCGTTTCTGTAAAGGAAATCCGCTTCGTGACCAAGACCTAGAAAATTCTCTTCTGTAACTCCAAGACCGATTTTACTTCCAGAATAACTCACTCTCGGCTTCAAACTCCAAGAATCGAGAACTTTTATCAGAACATCAATAGAATCCTTGGTAGAAGTGCTGTCAGAAATGCTGATATTAACTCTATTGATGAAAGGCATTGTTCTTAGCAAACGTTCGGATTCATAAAGTTTTTGCGCATTATATTCTTCGCCTTTTTTGAAAAGCAAATAATTATAAACCGTTGAAACTCGCGTGTTGGAATGAAGATGATTTGTAAACCAATCGTACCATTTGGACTTTTCTTTTTTCTCTTTGGTATTATATCCAAAAGGGTCAATCGTTTCAATTTTAATATTTCGGATGTATCTTCCGTCGTAAGTTCCCTGAGCTTGTTTGTCTGTTCTGGTTTTAACCGAAGCCGAATCTGCTTCGCGACGAAATATAAAACGATGAATGAATTTTGTAAATTTTCTTTTATCCGAAAATTCTTCAATTTTATAATAAAGCGAATCTTTTCCTTCCTGAGCATTAGCAAAAGAAAAGCAACTTAAAACGAAAATAAAAATCAGAATCGATTTGTTCATCAATAATCGGAAAAATATTTTAAAAATAAATAAACAACATAGGCAAAATAGATTTATTTCATCTAATTAAAAAGTTAAAATAGTTTCAACTATTTAATCTTTAATTATCAATCAACCAAGTATTATTAAACTATGTGTCTATGTGGTTTAAAGTAAAATTCAACAAAATCTGTATTAGCAATTTATAAGCCAATGCAAGAAAAGCCATAACAAAGGTAATCCGCTACAACTCTCTACCCAAAAAGAAAAGTATGATTCTTGATTGCTATTTTCAGAAAAATAAATCAATATAAATGTGATAATTATAGTCAAGAAAAAATAAATTCCGAATCCTAAATCAAGGTAAAAAATACTCAACAATCCAGAAATAAAAATCAGTATATAAGCCAGAACTTTAGTTTTCTGAACGCCAATCAGAATGGGAAAAGTTACAACGTCATCACTTTTCATATCTCTTATATCAAAAGGTAAAACCAAAGCCGAAATGAATAGCCAAGAAATTAAAAAAATCGGCCAATTAAATTCAGGAAGAATCAGCCAAGAATTGATCAAAGCCCAAGTCAATCCAACATAGAAAATCTTTAACAAAGGTATTTTTCTAATGAATTTCTCCAAGAAGAAAGAATTGTAAAGCAAACCAAGGATGACAATAATTGCCCATTTCAGAAGTCTGTATTCGTTATGATTTTTGAGAATGAGAATGACGCTGATAATTCCGCAAATACAATTAAAAATCAGAATCTTGAGAAACTTCTTTTTGTCGTACTGATATTTGGTATAAAGATAACCGCTAAAATATGTAATGAAAATCAACAGCAAAGTCGGCCATCGGAATATCTTTTGCTCCAGCATAAAAAAACCAGCCAGAAAAGTTCCCATTAATGAAACATAAACCTGACTGTCAATGAGATATTTTTTTGCTAAATTTAAAATCGACATTTTATTTTAACAAATGTCGGAAAAATTGTTCTAAATAAATAAAATCTTCAAAATGCTAAAACCACATAGACACATAAAAAAAAATAAATTATTAGTCTTGAAAACATAAAATAGAAATAAATATCTAACTATTTAATATTAAAAATTTGAAAAAACTATGTGCCTATGTGGTTATTAATTTTAATAGACTTTACATTTCAAAAAAATTAGTTCTCTTTCCAACCTTATGATAAAATAATGCATCTTTATAAAGTGATTCAGTCACTCATTCAAAAAAATACAATCTACATATGAAACTCCTAAAATCCTTATTAGTATTCTTGTTGATATTTGCTACTATGAATTTTTCCGCACAAAACTATTACGACCAGCAATGGAAAAAAATCGAAGACAATTATAAAAAAGGAACTTACAAATCCAATCTTCCGATTATTCTAGAAATACAAAATCAAGCTTTGAAAGACAACAACGCGATTCAAATCATCAAATCTTTGAAAGCCGAATTCAGTATTACAAAGCAGACTTATGACGATACCAAGAATGACAAAAATTCAAAATTCTTTGCGAAACTTCAAAGCACAGAAACCAAATTGAAAGGCGATGAAAAGCAATTGTTTCATCTTCTGACTTTGGAATTCATCAAAGATTATTATCAAAATAATTCTTGGAAAATCAATCAGAAAACCAATATTGACAACGCTGATTTGTCACAAATTGAAACTTGGAGCAAGCTGGATTTTAAAAATTATTTGTCGAAGAATTATTCAGAATTAGAAAAAGAAAACTCTGTTTTGAAGAAAATATCGATGCAGAAATACAAGGAAATCTTTGACGAATCTGATAATCTAGACTATTTTCCGACACTTTCCGATTGGTATAATTACAATTATATTGAGTTCTTAAGAAATCAAAATCTCTTCACACCTAACGAATTGAAAGTAAATTCGACAAAAATCAATTCCATTTTTGATTCGGAAATTGCTTCACTTTCTGGTAATTCTCAATTGTATTTTAAACATCAGAAAATCAATTATCAATGTGAATTCAATAATTGTAAAGACAAATTTGTTCAACTTGAAAAATTGGTTGAAGACGAATCTGTAAAAGGCGATTACAAAGTCTTGATCATTGATGATATGATTGAGATTCTTCAGCAAAAAGAGGATAACAAACTGGCTTTAATTTGGATTAATGATGCCAAAAAAATGTTTCCAAAATCTAAGTATTTAAGTAATATCACTAACAAAGAAAATCAGATTAAGAATCCTCAACTTAATATTTTCTATGAAAATGAAACTCAAGCTAACAAACCGATTCACATTGTTGCGGAAGGAAAAAATGTTCAGCAATTTTCTTTGAATATTTACGAAGTAAAAGATGACACACAAGGTTTTCTGAATCACGTTTTTGATTCTTACAAAACACCATTTGCAAAAGTCAAAAAATCGTTGGTAAGAAAAGACCAATTCACGCTTCCTGAATCTTTGGATTTCAAAACACATAAAACGTCTTTGGAGTTGAAAGCGCTTCCTGCAGGAATTTATTTGGCTGAATATGTTGTGGAAAATTCGGTTCAGAGAAATTTTTATTTCATCGTTTCTGATTCGAAAATTATTTATTCTAAAAAGGATGATTCTAATCCAAAAGCTAATATTCTGAAACTCGTAAACAACGAAAACGGGAAACCTTTTACCAATGAAAATCTTGAAATCATCGAATATGTAAGAGGAAAACAAATCGTAAAACATTCTGTAAAAACTGATGCTTCTGGAAATTTTCAAATTCCAAATTCTGACAATAAAGAATATTACAAAAATTATTTCATCAAAAATGGAAATAATTACACTTTGACAAATGTTTACGGTTATGATTATGGAAACCGAAACAAAGCCGAAGACAAAGAATCTGCAAAAATTTTCCTAGACAGAAAAATCTACAGACCTGGACAAATTGTTTACTTCAAAGTCATTGCAACAGGAATTAATGGCGAAACTCAGAAAGTAAAAACATTAGAAAAAATTCCATTGAATATTACTTTGAACGACGCCAACGGTGAAGAATTACAGACTTTGAAATTGACAACCAACGAATTTGGTTCCGTTAACGGCAGTTTCACACTTCCTAAAAATAAATTGAACGGAAATTTCAATATTGAAGTTGATAATGATGATGATAATTCTGATTATAATATTTCTGGTTACACAGATTTTCAGGTTGAAGAATATAAACGTCCGAAATTTGAAGTGACTTTTGAACCAATAAAAGACGAATACAAATACGGTCAAACTATTGAACTGAAAGGAAAAGCGATGATGTTTTCAGGCGTTCCTTTGAGCAATTCCACTGTAAATTATGAAATCAAAAAACAGAATATCCGTTGGAGATATTTCTGGTGGTATCCTCGTGGAAATGATAACGAAAATTCGATTCTTGGAGATGTAAAAACCAACGAAAAAGGAGAATTTACTATCAAAATTGAGTTGAAAAAAGATGAAACGTTGGAAGGAATTCAGATTGATAATTATGCCATCAATGCTTCTGTGACGGACATCAACGGAGAAACGCAATCTGCAAATACCAATGTGAAAGTAGCTTCGGTTTCTCATTACATTACTGCGAACGAAATAGGGAATACATTTTCCGATGAAGCTGTAAAACTGAATGTTGACACCAAAAATTATAACGACCAAATTCTGAAAAAACCTTATAATGTAAAACTGGAAAAACTGGAAGAACCAAAACAGATTTTCAGAGAGAATTTTGCATCTGTTGTTCAAGATCTGCCAAAACTTTCTAAGGAAGAATTTGTACAGAAATTCCCTCACGACAGATTTGATAAAAATGATGATGTGAAGAATTGGAAAGTTGAAAAGGTTCTTATTGAAAGGCTTCGAGAGCCTCAGCCTGACAATTCTAAATTAGATTTGGGTAAAATAGAAGCTGGAACTTATAAACTTCAACTTTACAATATCGAAGGAAAAGACACTATAAAAACTGAGCAATTTTTCAAAGTTTGGGATAAAAAATCGTTGGGGCAAAATCAAAATCCATTCTTGGAAGTGATTAAACCAACGCAGGATTTCAAACGAGGAGAAAAAGCAAAAGTGTTTATTTATTCTGCAATTCCTGATGCTTTGGTCAATATTTTCATTCAAAATGGAAAAGGAGAAACTGTTACCGAAACCAAATCTTTCAAAAATGGAGTTTTGGAATACGAAACTGTGATTCCGAAAGACGAAAGTATATCGAGAATTAATTTGCAATTCCAATTGGTTGCGTTTAATGATGTAAAAACGGAATCGGTTGATTTGAAAATTGCTGACAGCAAAGATGATTTGAAAATTGAAACTGTTACTTTCCGAGACAAATTACAGCCTGGACAAAAAGAAAAATGGACGATAAAAATCTCTGGCGCTGATAAAGAAAAAATCAATGCTGAAGTTCTAGCGAATATGTATGATAAATCGCTTGACCAATTTGCTGTGAATTCTTGGAGTTGGCAAAAGTTTTATTCTCATTTTTCCCAAAGTTCTTATGATGTGAGAAGTGAACTTAATGAGGAAAACTATAGTAAAGACTTTAAATATCTAAGTGAAAATAATATAAGCCTTCCTCATTTTAATTGGTTTGATGGTGGTTTGGAACTCGAAGGAGTTGTTATAACTGGAATGAAGTTAAAAAGACAGGCAAAATCATTAGGTTATGCTTCTACTCCTGCTCCTATGGCAACAAAAGAAATGATGTCTGATAAGGATGAAGTTATGCAAAACGTTGTTCCAGAACCTAAAAAAGCTCCGAAAATTGACACTAAATCAACGGATAAAAATGATTTAGACAAAATCCCTGTTCGTCAAAACCTTAACGAAACGGCATTTTTCTATCCCAACCTTTTAACAGATAAAGATGGAAATATCTCATTTGAATTCACCTCTCCAGAAGCTTTGACACAATGGAAAGTAATGTTTCTAGCTCATACGAAAGATGCGAGAAGTGCAATTTTGGAAAAATCGGTTGTGACACAAAAAGAGTTTTCTATCACACCAAACTACCCAAGATTCTTGCGAGAAGGCGACGAGCTTAATCTTCAAACTAAAATCTCTAGTTTGGTTAATCAAAAATTAAATGGTTTTGCACAATTGCAGATTTTGGATGCTTTTACGAATGAAGATATTACTGAAAAATTCGGAATTAATCAATTGACTGCGGTTTCAGGATATAATAAAGAACAATCTTTTTCATTGGCTGAAAATGGGAACACATCTGCAACTTGGAAACTGAAAGTTCCAAACAATGTTTCTTCAATTATTATTAAAATCGTTGCCAAAGCAGGCAATTTTTCTGATGGCGAACAAAAAGCAATCGCAGTTCTTCCAAATAGAATGTTGGTGACAGATGCGCTTCCGATTTTTGTAAAAGAAGGACATACGAAAACGTTCACTTTGGAAAATCTGAAAAATTCGGATTCTAAAACTTTGACGAATGTTTCTAATACTTTGGAACTGAAAACTAATCCGATTTGGGAAATTATGTTTGCGCTTCCAAGTTTGAAAGATGATACGAATAATTCAGCAGATGTTATTTTCAACAAATGGTTTGCGGATGTTTTGGCTTCGGAGATTTTCAAAGCAAATCCAAAAATGAAAACTGTTTTTGATGAATATCAATCCAAAGGTCTCTTGACTTCGAATCTTGAAAAAAATCAGGAATTGAAACAATTGTTATTGGATGAAACGCCTTGGGTTTTAGAATCGAAAAATGAAACGGAACAAATGCAGAAATTAGCAAGATTATTTGATGCGAATACAATGCGAAATTCAATCCAAAATGATTGGTCAGAATTGGTAAAATTACAAAATCCTGATGGCGGATTCAGTTGGTATCAAGGTTATCCAAGTTCTTATTACACTTCGCTTTATATTTTGAAAAACCTTGGAAGAATTAATGACTGGCTTAAAGGAAATCTTTCTGATTATCAAAGTTCTGAACAGAAAGAAATGGTTAAAAAACTGGTTTTTTATGTGGATAATGAAGTGAATAAATATTGGAAAACTGACAAAGACAATGTTTGGAATAATTTTGTTCTCGATTATCTGGACACGAGACATTATTGGGAAAAAGAATATGCTTTGAAAGCAAAAGGGGCGACTTTAAAAACTTCAATTATCTCTAAAGCTAAAAAAGCAGAAATCAAAGATTTCACATTCTTTGGATTGCATCGTTCTGCTTTATTATTCAATAATTATGGATTGAAAGATGTTTCGAAAAAACTGATGACTTACTTGAAAGAAACTTCGACAGAAACAGAAACTCAAGGTGTTTATTGGAAACAAAATCTGAATGATTGGGGTTGGTATTCTTCCAAAACGGTAAATCACGCTGGAGCGATTGAAGCATTTCAAAAACTGACTCCAACTGATGAAAACTTCATCGAGGAAATGAAAATCTGGTTGATTACTCAGAAAGAAGTGAATTCTTGGGGAAATTCCAGAGGGACAGCGGAAGTTATTTTTACGATTTTGAATTCAGGGAAATCTTGGACTTCTGCAGAATCTGATAAAGCTGAAATCACTTGGGGCGGAAAACAATTGAATCCTCAAACGCAAGCGACTGGTTATGTAAAACAAACTTTAACTTCCGACCAATTGAATAAAAACCTTTCAACAGTTACAATCAAAAAAGAAAGCGCAGGAATTGTTCAAGGTGGTTTGTTCTGGCAATATTATGAAGACCTTGATAAAATAAAATTTTCGGAAAGTTATATTTCGATTTCTAAAGAGTTATATAAGAAAGTGAAGACTGAAAATGGCGAACAATTAATGAAAATCAATGAAAATTCGCCAATCAAAGTTGGAGATAAAGTGACCGTGAGAATGATTCTGAATACCGACAGAAATATGGAATTTATTCATCTAAAAGATATGAGAGCGGCTGGTTTTGAACCTTTGGATGTGATTTCTGGTTATCAATGGAAAAACAATTTGGGTTATTATCAATCCACAAAAGATGCTTCTACCAACTTCTACATCGAATATATGCCGAAAGGAAAATATGTTTTCGAATACGATTACGTTGCCAATGCCAGCGGAAAATTCTCAAACGGAATTACAACTTTACAGAATTATTATGCTCCGGAGATGAATGCTCACACGCAGGGAACGAAGATTTTGATTTCTGAATAGCGTTAAATTATATCCCATTAAAAAGAGGTTACAAAATTTTGTAACCTCTTTTTTTCCAATTAACATAAAAACTATAAAATGACTGCAACAACCTTGAAAGCATTTCCATAATTTTTCATATTTTAGCAAAAAAAAGAAACTAAGCAAATCTTTTTTTTACATATTTTTTAATTTTTAATTATTTTTTTTATTAATAATCAAATCTACATTCGACTAAATTAACTTAATAAAATTTGATTTAGATACATTAATTAAGGTTAACACCTTTAATCTTAATTATCAAATTAATAACAAAAAACTAAAAAATTGTAGTCACATAAAATTCAAAAACAGAAAAATTAAATATTTTAAAAATGAACAGAAAATTACTATTTACAGCAGGTGTATTGTTCTCGGGATTGCTTTTCTCGCAGAAAAATTACTGGAAGCCAGTAGCTGGTGTTGATAACAAAGCGGCAGTTTATGATAAAACTTCGACGCCGTCGAAATATAAACTATACAAACTGAATACAGAAGAGATTAAAGCTGATTTGGCCAATGCTCCAAAGCGTTTTTCTAATAACGAGTCTCTGGTTTTAAAATTCCCTACAGCGGAAGGAAAACTGGTAGATTATGTCATCCAAGAAGCTTCTGTAATGGATCCTGTTTTGCAGGCAAAATATCCAAACATTAGATCTTATGTAGGTTATGAAAAAGGGAAATCAGGAAACTCCATTCGTTTCAGTGTATCTCCTTATGATGGTGTTAATGTAATGTATTTCAATGCTGGAAAAACAGCATATTTGGATGCTTACACACAAGATAAGTCAACTTATATGGTTTACAATCGTCAAGATTTGACAGCTGATTCTGAAGGTTTTGTGTGTGATTACAAAGATCCTGAAAATGAAAACATTACAGATTCCGCACCACAATCTTTGGTACAAGATGGACAGTTTAGAAATTATCGTCTAGCACTATCTTCAACAATGGAATACTCTAGATATCATATCAATAGGGCAGGATTGACTTCAGGAACGGTTGAGCAGAAAAAAGAAGCAGTACTTGCTGCTATGAACACAACAATGACTAGAGTAAATGGTATCTATGAAAAAACTATTTCTCTTACAATGACAATGATTGCGAACAATGATCTTTTGTTATCGATAGATGTTGATGCTTATGAGCCTGGGTTCACTAATAATAATGGTGCAACTTTACTGAACGAAAACCAAGCTTTCATAGATGCAACCATTGGAAGTGCAGCCTATGACATCGGACACATCTTCAGTACTGGAGGTGGCGGTATCGCTCAGCTAAACTCTCCTTGTAACAATAGTGGAAAAGCACGTGGAGTAACAGGCCGTTCTGTTCCTAGAACAGATGCTTTTGACATCGATTATGTAGCTCACGAAATGGGACACCAATGGGGAGCAACTCACACGTTTGATAACTCTTGTGGTGGCAACAGAACAACTTCAACATCTGTAGAACCAGGAAGTGGAAGTACAATTATGGCTTACGCAGGAATTTGTGCTCCTAACATTCAAAATAATAGTGATGCTTATTTCCATGTTGTGAGTGTAAACCAAATGTACAACAATATTACTACTGGAATGGGGTCAAATTGTGGTGTAAAATCAGCTAACAATAATCAGACTCCAGTGATTCAAACTTTATCAAACTATACAATTCCAAACGGAACTGCATTTGTTTTGTCAGGAACAGCTACAGACCCTGATGGAGATGACTTAACGTATCTTTGGGAGCAAACAAATATAAGAGGAACAACTACTTCTGCAGCACCCATTCCTACACAAACAACTGGTGTTGTCTTCAGATCATTTTTACCAACAACTTCTAATGAAAGATATTTCCCAACAATGTCTGCAATCGTAGCGGGAAATCTTGCTACAACATGGGAAGTAATCCCTACTGTTGCAAGAAATTTGAATTTCTCTCTTTTTGCAAACGATAACAAAGCTACGGGAAATCAAGCAGCAAGGGCTAACATGACAGTAACTGTTAATGCAGCAGGTCCTTTCAAGGTTACATCTCACGCTTCTAATACCGAGTACAACGGTGGAGAAGCTACAACAGTTACTTGGGATGTAGCAGGAACCAATGTAGCTCCTATCAATACTCAATTTGTTCAAATACTACTAACAACAGACTCAGGAGCTACTTTCACAGTACTAGGAGATGCTCCTAACAATGGTTCTGCAACTGTAACCTTGCCTAACATCAATACAACCAATGCAAGATTAGTAGTAAAAGCTGTAGACAATATCTATCTAGCAATGAACTCTTCTGACTTTGCTATCAAAGAAGTTTTAGCAGTAAATGAGTCTGCATTTGAAAAAGGTTTTGCAATCTATCCAAACCCTGCGAAAGGAGAAGTTAATATTTCTCTAAGTAAGACAACAAAAAGCGCAACTTACCAAATTGTTGATCTTTCTGGAAAATTAGTTTCAAATGGTTCTTTAGAAAATGAAAAAACCAAAGTTAATATCTCTAAGCTAAAAACAGGAACTTACAGAATTGTAATTTCTAATAATGGAGAAACAACTAGTAAAAATCTTATTGTTAAATAATCAAAAAGATAATATAAGCAAAAAACCAACTTCTTTGAGAAGTTGGTTTTTTTATTCAAAATAATTGGATCCAATCCAGATTTTCACCAATATGAAAACAGATTTTCAAAAAAAAAAGACCGAATTAATCGGTCTTTAAGAAAATTCAATATTTTGTTGTTTTAGAATTTAAAATAAACTCCGGCTTGGAATGTATTATTTCTGTTCTTGTTCCCATCATTTTGAAGAGAAGTATTACCATCCGTATTACTATCTTTCTTATTGATGTCTGTGAAGCCTGCTACATATCTCGCATTGATACCAAAATTAGGCGTAATGTCATAACCAAGACCTAAAGCTGCTCCCATATTAAATCCTGAGAATGAATCTTTCATATCTTCTGATGTATTAGTAGAAGAATTTTCCGGAGAACCATTAACATATGTAGTGTTGATATCTTTTGCCTTTGCGCTAGTCAAGAAACCAAATTCAGGACCTGCTTCAATATAGAAAGCTGGCGTTGCTCTGAACTGAAACATAATTGGAACAGTTACATAATCTAGATTTAACTTAGCAGTTGATCTAGCTTCATAAGTATTTCCCAAAACAGTTCCTGAAACACTATTTGTAACTTTTGACCCCATTTGGCTATACATCACCTCTGGTTGGATGCTGAATTGTTCAGAAACAGGAACATTCACGAATAAACCACCTGCAAATCCAACTTTAGACTTCGCATCATCATATCCATCTTTTGAAATTGATGCTACGTTAATTCCACCTTTAATACCGAACGACGGACCAGTTTGTGCAAAAGCAAATGTTCCAGCTACAAGACCTAATCCTAAAAATAACTTTTTCATAATTTCAAATTTTAAATTTTTGTTTTACGGGAAGGATACTTCCAAATTCTTTGCCAAAAATTTAAAATCAAAAGCTATTTTCAGAAAATAAAATAATAAACAACTAATTATCAAGACACTAAAAACGCTATTCTATAAATAAAAACACTAGTTAGAATTGATATTTTTATAGAAATCTAAGGCTAAAATGATTTGATCAGCACTCAATTTTTGATCAAAAAGGCAAGAACCAACTCCATTGATTAATGAAAAATTGATATTTCCATCTTGATTTTTCTTGTCATTAAACATCAAATCTATGATGGCACCATTCTTAAATTCTGAAATATCGATGTAAGGAAAAAATCTTTGAATCTTCGTAATAATAGTTGACGAAACCTCAACGTCTATCAAACCTGCTAGTAGAGCCAAATGCGTCTCACAAATCATTCCAAGAGCAACCGCTTCACCATGAGGAATAAATTCTCCTTTTTTCATAAAAAGACTTTCCACCGCGTGACCAATCGTATGTCCGAAGTTGAGAATCTTACGAACATTTTCTTCCTTAAAATCTTTGGTCACCACTTTATTCTTGATTTCCATACTTCGATTAATGAAAGGCGCAATATCTTCCGGCGTAACTTTGAATAATGAACTTAAGTCATTCCAATGATTAGAATCTGCAATCAATCCGTGTTTCAGCATTTCAGCAAAACCACTTCTCAGTTCTTCGAATTTCAGAGTTTCTAGGAATTTTGGATAAAAGAAGATTCCTTCGGGCAAAGCAAAAGTTCCAATGATATTTTTAAGATATTGATGATCAATTCCCGTTTTTCCACCAATTGAGGCATCACACATCGACAATAGAGTTGTAGGAACATTAATGAATTTGAATCCTCTCTTATAAGTGGAAGCGACAAATCCACCCAAATCCGTCACAACACCTCCTCCAAGATTGATAAGAAGTGATTTTCTGTCTGCCTCCATTTCGGAGAAGATTTCCCAAAGTTGTGTTGCTGTACCTATATTTTTGTTTTCTTCACCAGCTTCAATCTCGATAACTTCGAAAGGCGCATCGGTTTCCAGATTCGGGAGTAAAATTGGCAAACAGTGATCGTGTGTATTTTCATCCACCAGAATAAAAATTTTACTCGGGTTGAGTCCTCTAATATATTCATTAAGACTTGTGAAATCTTTATCCAGTTCTTTTATCATAACCAAAATTTTAACAAAAGTAAGAACAAAAAAGAGATTAGATGTTAGATATTAGACATTAGATTTCAGATATTCTATTATAATTATCTTTAAAAACAAAAAAGAGAGACAAAAGCCTCTCTTTCTAAATATATTGTTTTAAAATCTTACATATGAATCGCACGCTTCCCAGTCGCATCCAAAGCAGCTTCTTTTACAGCTTCTGCGTAAGTTGGGTGCGCGTGAGAACTTCTAGCGATATCTTCTGCACTTGCACGGAACTCCATTGCCATAACGCCTTCTGCTACTAAATCTGCAGCTCTTGCTCCAATCATATGAAAACCTAGAACTTCGTCTGTTTTCGCATCTGCAAGCAATTTTACAAATCCGTCTGTGTCGCCACTTGCACGGCTTCTTCCTAAAGCTCTCATTGGGAAATTTCCTACTTTATAATCTACACCTTCAGCTTTCAATTGTTCTTCTGTTTTACCAACTCCAGCAACTTCCGGCCAAGTGTAAACAACTCCAGGAATCAAATTATAATTGATGTGAGGTTTTTGTCCAGCCAAAATCTCAGCAACCAAAGTCCCTTCTTCTTCCGCTTTATGAGCCAACATTGCACCTGCAACAACGTCTCCAATTGCATAGATGTTAGAAACATTAGTCTGAAGATGGTCGTTTGTTTTAACTCTTCCTCTTTCGTCAAGCTCAACACCCGCTTTTTCTAATCCAAGTCCATCTGTGTAAGGGCTTCTTCCAACAGAAACAAGAACATAATCACTTTCGTAAGTTACTTCCTCGCCTTTTTTGTTTTTAGCAGTAACTTTTACAGAATCTCCGTTTCTCTCCACTGCAGAAACCGCTGTAGAAAGTTCGAATTTCATTCCTTGTTTTCTAAGAACTTTCTGCAATTCTTTTGACAAAGAACCGTCCATTCCCGGAATGATTTTGTCCATAAACTCAACCACAGTTACCTGAGAACCTAATCTCAAATAAACAGAACCAAGTTCTAATCCGATAACTCCACCACCAATAACAACAAGATGTTTAGGAACTTCTTTCAAGTTAAGAGCTTCTGTTGAAGTGATTACTCTTTCTTTATCCAATGTAATGAATGGTAAGCTTGAAGGTTTTGAACCTGTTGCGATGATTGTATATTTTGATTCGATGGTTTCTGATGAACCATCATTTTTCGTCACTTTGATTTGAGTTGCAGATTCGAAGCTTCCAACACCTTCAAAAACACTAATTTTGTTTTTGTCCATTAGGAAATTGATTCCTTTTGTTGTTTGCTCTACTACTCCATTTTTACGCTCAATCATTTTTGCCAAATCAACTTTCGGCTCGTTGATGATGATTCCGTAATCAGCAAACTCGTGTTTTGCTTTTTCGAAATGTTCAGAACTGTCAAGCAAAGCTTTGGAAGGGATACAACCCACGTTAAGGCAAGTTCCGCCCAAAGTAGGATATTTCTCAATAATTGCTGTTTTGAAACCCAATTGTGCAGCTCTGATTGCTGCTACATATCCGCCAGGACCAGAACCGATAACGGTTACATCAAATTGACTCATATTTTTTGTGATTATTATTCGAAATAAAATTTCCTCAAATTTACGAATTTTAGACCAATTCTTAAACTGATTTTATAACATAATTAATCTCTATTTTTGCATCAGATTTTTCTAAATTCAATTATAATGTCACTCGAACAAAATTATCAAGATATCCTTTCTCAGCTTCCTCAAAATGTAAAACTAGTTGCGGTTTCCAAAAATCATCCTTCGGAGAAAATCAAAGAAGTTTATGATTTGGGACAAAAGGTTTTTGGAGAGAACAAAGTTCAGGAACTGTTGGAAAAACAACCTGTTCTTCCCAATGACATAGAATGGCATCTCATAGGTCATCTCCAAACTAACAAAGTGAAATACATTGCTAGTTTCGTTTCAATGATAGAAAGCATTGACAGTGAAAAACTTTTGAAAGAAGTTGATAAAGAAGCTTTAAAAAACAATAGAAAAATCAATGTTCTGCTTCAAGTGAAAATCGCTAAAGAAGACACTAAATTTGGTTTAACAACAGATGAAGCAAAAAACATTTTCAATCAATATCTTGAAGGTAATTTTCCAAATATTGAAATAAAAGGTTTAATGGGAATGGCAAGTTTTGTAGATGATGAGACTCAAATCCGTGAAGAATTTTCTATTCTCAAAAACCTTTTTGATGAATTATCTCAACTAAAACCATTAGAAACTTTATCAATGGGAATGAGCGGAGACTTTCCGATTGCTATTGAATCTGGCTCTAATTCTGTAAGAGTTGGTTCTGCGATATTCGGTTCAAGATTTTAGATTCGAAAACTCATAATTTTAAACTTTTACGTAAACCTTCATCATTTCGTCAGCAATCGTTTCATCATTGAATTTCTGAACAAACTGCAAACCTTTTTCCAAACGACGATTTCTCTCGGATTCATTTTCCCAGAGAAAAAGAATTTTGGCTCGTATATCCTCAACACTTTCCGGATTAACGTAGACAGAATCTGGCCCGCCCGCTTCAGGTAAACAACTCGTATTACTTGTAATCACAACGGTTTCTGAGAATAAAGCTTCGATGACAGGAATTCCAAAACCTTCGAAAAAACTCGGGTAGATGAAAATTTCAGCAAGTTTGTAAATCCCAGCCAATTCTTCCATAGAAACGCCAGAAAGAAATTGAACTTCTACTTTTCCATTCTTGATTTCTTTCTCGATTACTTTGAAATATTTTGGCTTTTTTGCTCCAACTACAACCAATGGAATTTTGGAATCTTTCAAAGCTTTTATAATATTCAATAAGTTTTTTCTTGGTTCAATAGTTCCGACATTCAGAAGAAATTTATCGGGAAGATTGAATTTTTCTTTGATTTGAGTGAGAATTTCCTGCGATTGTTTTTCTTTGAAACTGGCGTGACAACCTTGATAAACTACTTCGATTTTACTTTCCGGAACTTTCAGATAATGGATAATATCTTTTTTAGTTTGTTCCGAAATCGCAATGATTTTATCCGCAGATTGCGCTGCTTTTTTGAATTTCCAAAAGTGGATTTTCCGGTCAATCCACGTGTAATATTCTGGATATCGTTCGAAAATCAAATCGTGGATGGTAACGACTTTTTTAATCGGTTTTTTGTTCCATCGCAAAGGTAATTCACCTGATAAACCGTGGAAAATGTCCGCATCGTTATTTTGTGCATCGATTCCAGTTTTCAGCTGTCGGGAAAGTGTGCCTTTTGTTGTCTGGACGAAAGTCACATTGGGCAATTTTAATATTGCTTCGCCTCGTTCAGATTTTTTTTTATTGAATAATAAATATTGATTATCCGGAAAATACGTAGATAAAACCCGAACCAAATCGCGGGAATAATTTCCTAAACCAGACCAGCTGGAAAAAATACGTTTGGCGTCGTAAGCAATCTTCATTAATTTTTATTTTTTTGAGTCCAATTTTCCAAAAATTCTCTGGTAGTAGAAAACTGATAATTATTTTTTTTTGCCCATTTAATAAAATCATCGAAACGACTTTCCATCGATTCTGCTGTATTTTTAAAAGTAAATGCCGGCAGTTTATATTTTGGATTTGAAATATCTGCAAATTCCCAAGGATGAAAGTAAATATTCAAAAACCCTGTTGAACTTAATGATAATTTGGACAAAAATTTATAAATCCAAAGTGGAAAGTTATGAAAACTTAACCAAAACAAAGGAACTCTAAACATCGTAGAAACCGAAGCCGGAAATTGCAACACTTTCTTCTGCCAAAATGGTTTTCGACTAACCTTGAAATTATTATATCTTCCGGGTAAATAAGTTGGATTGATAGACGAATTATAAAAATAACCGGCATCAGAAACCGCATCTTCCGAAACAGGACTCATTCTCGGCATTCTTAGTCCAACCACTTTTGCATCAAATAATCTTTCTAATTCCTGTTTTGATTCAGCCAAATGTTTCTCCTCAAACTCCGAATGAAACCAAGTGTGAGAAGCCAATTCGTGACCTTCGGAAAGTAATTGCTGAACCAAATCTTGATTATTCTCAGCAAAAACAACTGTCGAGAAAAAAGTAGCTTTGATTTGATTTTCTTTCAGAATTCTAAGAATATTCTGCAAACCTTTTCGGGAAACCGCCAATTGTTCTTCCAAAGGAATCTCGCCGTTATATTCCAGAGGCATATCAAATTCTTCGATATCGAAACTTAGTAAAATCATTAATTAATTGATATTTGCAAATGTATTATAATTGAATCTTAATGCGAAGATTTTTTAAGAAATAAGAAAATCTTTGCTATAAAAAACTAAATCCTAAAAATTTTTCGAGCGAATAATATAATTGGGTCTTTCTTTGACTTGTTTGAAAATTTTACCCAAATAAATTCCGAATATTCCTAAGATTATCAATTGTAAACCACCAAAAAAAACGATGGTCATAATGAGCGATGCCCAACCTGAGATTTCTGTTCCAGACACAAAAGATTCAATCACATAAATCGCATAACCAATTACTGAAAAAGCCGAAAATATAAAACCCAAATACGCCGCCAGATATAATGGTTTCACACTAAAAGCGGTGATTCCTGTAAAAGCAAACTTCATCATTTTTTTAAGATTATAGCTGCTTTCGCCGGCATTTCTCGTCCCTGCAAGAAAGTTGACTGTGGTTTGTTTATAACCCATCCAGCTCGTGAGTCCTCTGAGAAACAAATCGTCTTCGTTAAAATTTCTGAAAGATTGGATAACATTAGCATCCATCAATCGGAAATCGGAACCGCCGCCTTTTTTCAAATCGACATCAGAAATTTTGGATAGAAAGTGGTAAAAAATCTCTGATGTTTTTTTCTTGAAATAGGAAATTTCTTCCGGATATTTTCTGTTAGTCAACACCACATCAAAACCATTTTCCCATTTTTCTATAAGTTCTGGAATCAGTTCTGGCGGATGTTGCAAATCGGCATCCATCGAGATCACAGCGTTGCCGTTTGCAAAATCTATTCCTGCTTTTACGGCGGGTTGATGACCAAAATTACGGGAGAATTCTATGAATTTGACATTATCAAATTCCTGACTTAATTGTTCCAAAATCGTCTGAGAATTGTCCCTACTTCCATCGTTCACGAAAATTAGCTCGAAGGTGTAATTTTGGAGCTTTGAAAAGACGGTTTTAATTCTTTGATGAATCAGCGCAATATTGCCTTCTTCGTTATGAACGGGAATTATGATGGAAATCTTTTTCATCAGTTCAAATGATTTAATCTAATTGATAATCTTTCTCAAAATCCTTTGTCAGCAATTCATACATCACTCGGAGCCAAATCATTATACACGGAATTGCTTTCGTAGA
This sequence comes from Epilithonimonas sp., assembly GCF_032055105.1. GTDB lineage: Bacteria > Bacteroidota > Bacteroidia > Flavobacteriales > Weeksellaceae > Epilithonimonas. Next base: position 188,994 of record NZ_DAMBRK010000005.1, on the reverse strand, counting down.
ATATTTAATAAAAATACCTTCTTTAATTGATTTTGGAAATAAATCCGAAAATGCAAAACAAGTGAAAATCATCACAAAAATCAATAATCCAATGTCTATTTTAGTCAATTTCTTTTGCATCAAAAACCAAAGCATTACTCCTGCCACCGCAATGATGTAAGTTGGGCTTTCTGAACCTGAACTGAAAAGCACTACAAACAATAATGTTGAGGCTAAAATCATCAATTGAAATGGTAAATATTTATATTGCTTGATTCTGAGATATGGCAACATAAAAACAATTGCTCCAGGAATCAGAAAAACCAGATTTGAAATATTGGGATTTTGTAAAATCCTTCTCACAACACCCATCAATGAATAATCCTGTCTTGTACCTAAAGCCTGATTTTCAAGGTTTTTTCCAGACAAAGAAACATACCAATCGATATAAGACTGAACACCAAATTTCGGACTGGAAATCAGCATTGGTAAAACAAAAAACAGGATTGCAATAATGATGAAACTTAGTATAAACTTAAATTTATTTTTAATAAAAAAGAAAGCTGATAAACCAACAATGCCGTAAACTTTAACAAAGGTTCCAATGAGAATTGAAAATGCAGACTGCGCTTCTTTTCTTTCATAAATATAAATTGCCGACAACATCAACAATCCGGTCAAGATAATATTAAACTGAAAATAAGTAGCCGCAGTGATGAATTCCTGCAAACAAAGCCAGGCGAAAAATGATTTTTTTCTGTCAGAAAATGGGAGTTTGTAAATGGCATAAAGAAAAACCAAAGTAATCGCAACGTTCCATAGAACTGCACCAAAACCATCTGGCAACATTGCAAAAGGCGCAATCAAAAGACTAAAAAATACGCCGTAATGATTGCTGTCAAAAAACAAATCGGGATATTGCAGAAAAATATTTTTCTCCTGCAACGTGTTGTAAAAAACCCCTTTGAAAATCAAGTAGTTGTTGTAACCACCTGTTCCTCTTTTGTATTTACTGTAAGCTGTAACGGCGGAGACTATAATGTAGATTACAAAAATAATTCTGTAATCGGAAATCAATTTCAATAACTTATCTTTCAATGTTGTCTTAGGTTATTAATTAAAAATGTCATCCTAACAAGAAATTTAATTCTCATTAAAATGACAAATATAAGTTTAAAATCAATAATTTGCTTATGGCGAATGGCTTTTCACTATTGGCTTTGAAAATTAAGGATTTTTTAATTTAAACTGCTACATTATTTTCTCTCAACGCATCATTCAAGGATGTTTTCTTGTCTGTCGATTCCTTTCTTTTTCCGATAATCAAAGCACAAGGAACTTGATATTCTCCAGACGGGAATTTCTTAGTATAACTTCCAGGAATCACGACGGAACGTTCCGGAACGTAACCCTTCATTTCCACAGGTTCATCACCGGTTACATCAATAATTTTAGTGGACATTGTAAGACAAACATTCGCTCCTAAAACTGCTTCTTTCCCAACACGAACACCTTCTACAACAATACAACGAGAACCAATGAACGCATCATCCTCGATGATTACAGGCGCCGCTTGCAATGGTTCCAAAACTCCTCCAATTCCTACACCTCCACTCAAGTGAACGTTTTTACCAATCTGAGCACAGCTTCCTACAGTTGCCCAAGTATCAACCATAGTTCCTGAATCTACATAAGCCCCGATATTAACGTAAGAAGGCATCATAATTACGCCGCTCGCTACAAAACTTCCGTGTCTTGCAATGGCGTGAGGAACAACTCTTACACCTTTCTCTGCATAATTTTTCTTCAAAGGAATTTTATCGTGGAATTCGAAAGGACCAACTTCTATGGTTTCCATTGTCTGGATTGGGAAATACATTACCACACCTTTCTTTACCCATTCATTGATTTGCCATCCGTTTTCCGTTGGCTCAGCTGTTCTCAGTTCTCCTGCATCCAGCTTCGCAACTACTTCTCTTACGGCATTCTGATACTCTTCTTCTTTCAAAAGTTCGCGGTTATCCCAAGCTTTTTCAATTTTTTCCTGTAAAGACATTTCTTAGTTATAATTGATTAATAATTGTTTTTAATAAAATAAAAAAGTCCAATAAAAAAATTATTGAACCTCATCATTATATCCTTTGGCAAAAATAATAAATTATAGAACACTTCTCGCAAAAAGAAATGCTTTATTCCAATAAGCATCATTTAAAGAAGAAATGATTACGCCCTTGGATGTAGAAGAATGTACAAATGTAACCTCTCCATTGAGAATTTCATTAACAATCCCTACGTGAGTTACTGCAGATCCGCCTGCTGTGGCAAAAAAGAGAAGATCACCAGGTTTTACTCTGGAAACATCAACAGAAACCCCTTCTTTACCTTGATCTGCGGAACGTCTTGGCATTTTAATATTATTTTCATCAAAAACTTTGCAGACCAAACCGGAACAGTCAAAGCCTGCTTTTGTATTGCCTGCATATTTATAAGGTGTTCCCAGATAATGTTCCGCATCATTAATAACAGAAGCTCGGGTTCCTGAAACATTTCCTGAATAATTGGAATTCAGTTTTTTGAGATTGGCAGATTTATAAGTTGTTGTTTTTTTGTAAGAATATTTTTTTGCGGATTTAGAAGTTCCACAAGAGACCATCAATATCGAGAATAATATGAGTAGTACAGATTTTTTCATTTAATTCAATTTAAAAAATAGTTTTTCCTCAATTAGCATTCGTTTTTCCGATAACTTAACAAAAATAGGATACTTATCTAAATTAAACAAGAGTTTGAAATGAAATCTAGATTTATTAATTCATAAACTAAATGAAATTAATGTCTTTAAAAATTTTTCACCAACCCAATTCCTGCCGTTTTATTCTGATAGAAAGGCGTAACCATCGTTGAAGAATTCTTATTTTTTCCTGTTAATAATTTATTGATTTTTGGATACAACCAGTAAGAAGCTTCCATAGACAAAATCCCGATTCCCGCTCCTGCAATCACATCACTGAACCAATGTTTGTCATTCAACATTCTGTAAACACCTGTGAAAACTGCAAAAGAATAACCGGAAACTCCCAGCCAGAAATTGGTGTCTTTATATTCTCTGTACATAAACTGTGCGGATGCAAATGCAAAAGCCGTGTGACCGGAAGGAAACGACAACCGATTCGATTGGTCGGGTCTTTCTTCTTTTGCCAAATGTTTTGTAGGCATTACAACAGCGGAAGCCAATAGTAATGATGTTCCGTAGATGATGCTTCGGTCTCGGAAATGATGTTTTCCCTCAACTCCAAAAGCATTTAATCCATAAACCAAAGCGGCAGGAGCAAATTGCGTGTAATTATCCAATCTGATGTGGTCTGGCTGATGTTCGTTAATTTCAGTTCTTGTGGAGAAATTAAGCTGTTTTAATTTATCAATTTTCAAAGTTGCAACACCGTAACCTATAAATGCAGCTGGGATAATTAGTTTCTTGTAACTGAACTGATAAGCTTTATCAAGAGGCAAATGAGGAACAGAAACACTGTCAATAGAATCTTTTTTCACGTTTAAACTGTCCTGAGCCAAAAGGTTTTGAGAACTTAATAAAATAATTAATAAGCTTGAGAATATTAGTTTCATATATAATAAATTCTAAATTAACTTTCAAATTTGGTAAGCTGATTGTCTTTGTAACAATAGAATTCGTAGGAAGGTTCGTTTCGGAAAGTGAAAACTTTTTCCAGATGAATGACATCGTAATGATTTTTCAGAGAATCATATTTGGTTTTAAGATGATTGGGTAATTCTTCGGGATGAATTGGTCTTTCAATTTCCAAACCGTCATCGAAGGCAAATTCAATCACAAAATCTGTCGACCTCCACGAGATAATCGATTCATTTTTTGCAATCGTAACGCCCAATTTATCTTGCTGAATGATTTTATCAGAAGTTCCAATCAGCAAAGTAATTCCGGCAACAACCATTGCTCCGTACCCAATTTTTCTGAAGAGATTTTCACTCAAGTAAGGAAGAATATATTTTACAGTATAAGACGAAATAATCGTTGCAACAGCAATCGCTAATCCCAGCCATAAAGCAAGATTGGAATACAATCCAAGAGAAATATAAATCACTAATTTGATGAGATGCAGAAAAACCTCATTCGCCGCACGTGTCGCAACAATTTCTTCTTTTTTTAATCCGAATTTCAGATAAAATCGATTAAACAAAAGTCCAATCGCGCCTGTAATTCCGGAAACAAATCCTGCCAGAAAACCGATGATTGCTAAAACATATTTCGGAGACGCTTTTTCATCTGTTTCGTCGTTCTTTACTTTTTTGAAAAGTTGAGGAACATTGGCAATAAGGAAAAAGGCTACAATCAATTGCAGATAATTCGGATTGATATATTTGATAAGGTAAGCGCCCATTAAAACCGCAGGAATCGAAAACGGAACAAACCAAAAGAAAATTTTCCAGTTAATATGTTTCTTGAAAACCGCAATTCTTGAAACTGAACTCGTAAACGTCCCGATTGTCAATGAAAACGGAACAACAGAAGCCGGTAACAAAAGATTTAAAATTGGAATTAAAATAAGGCTTGCACCGCCTCCGCAAATCGCACTCAGCCAGAATGCGAGAATGGTTCCGAAGAACAATAAAATAACTTCAACAATCATTTTTACTAATAAAAAAAGGTTACACCATAAATTTTACTTTACAAAGGTGCAACCTGATTTAGAAGATATTTTGAAGAAAATTATTTCGCTTTCATTTTTCCGTTTTTAAATCTTTCACTCGCGGTTTGGTAATAAGAAATTGTCTCAGAAACTAGTTGTGGATTTTTAGATTTAATTTCTTTCAAGGACTTGTCAGAATCTTTTACGGCAAATTGTTTTACCTTTTTTCTGTCATCAATCTGAGTGAAAATATTACCTTTCAACATTCCCAAAGTTCTGTAATTTCCGATGAAAGCGCATTCATCGCCAATTATAGTCTGATTAATGTCTTTTCCGTACAAACTTGTCGTGTAATTCCAACCGAGATAACCGAATAAAGTTGGCATCAAATCAATCTGAGAAGTCAGACGATTGATTTTCTCCGCTTTTTGAGGAAGATTGTAAATAATGGCTGGAATATGATGTTTATCGATATTGATTTCCCATTTTCCGGCACTGCTCGCACAATGGTCGGCAACGATGACGAACACAGTATTTTTGAACCAAGGTTTTGTTTTTGCATCAGCCAAAAATTTCCCCAAAGCATAATCGGTATATTTCACAGCCCCATTTCTGTTGCCTTGTGAAAGGTCGATTTTTCCGGCTGGAAAAGTGTAAGGTTTATGATTGGAAGTCGTCATCACAAACTGGAAAAACGGTTTGTTTAATTTACTGCTTTTATCAGCATATTTAATCGATTGCTTGTACAAATCTTCATCACAAATTCCCCACGCATTTTCAAAACTCACCTCGTTGTCCGGAATATTGAAACGTTGTGTTTTGATTTCGTCTGACAAAGGATTTCCACGATTTCTGTCCACAATATCAAAGCCTTGCCCTCCGAAAAAATTATTCATATTATCAAAATAACCGTCGCCACCGTAAATAAAATAAGGCTGATAATTTTTCTCTTTAAAAATAGTAGCCACAGAAAACAAATTCTGATTATCTGGTCTTCTCACAATACTATTTCCAGGAGTCGGCGGAACGGACAAAGTCAAAGCTTCCATTCCACGCACTGTTCTGGTTCCGGTTGCGTATAGATTGGTAAAGAAAATGCTTTCGTTAGCCAATTTATCATAGTTTGGAGTAAGATTATCTTTGTTCCCGAAAGCTTTCAAAAAATCTCCGCTGAAACTTTCTATCGCAATCAGAATGACATTCGGACGTTGCTCATTTTCAGATTTTGTAGTTCTGGAAATATCGTCCCATTTGTTGGAAACATAAGCTTGATTTTCCTGTAAAAGATTTTTCTTCAGAACAGAATACGCTTCTTTATCATCAATTTTCGGATAGAAAGTTTCGTAGTCTAGTTCATTGGATTTGAAAGCGGTGAAAAATGAGAATGTTCCGTTTTTTCCTAATTCATTTAAAACTAAATTGTTGCTGAAATCTGCCTGTTTATTTTTCAATATTAAACTTAAAATTAAAGCCGGAATCAATAAAGAAAAAAATGCAAATCTTCTGGAAATTGGTCTTTTGTCTGAAAATGTATTTCTGAATATTTTTCTTTTTTGAAGGAAAACGAAGGTTAAAACAATCAACGCAACCAATACAAAAATGATTAATGGCAACGGGTAAGATTCGTTGATGTTCGAAATCACTTCGTAAGTGTAAATCAGATAATCAACCGCAATAAAATTGAATCTCACTCCAAATTCATCCCAAAAAGGAATCTCTGCCAACAAACTGAAATAGATGATGAGAAGGACAATCGCCAGATAAACATACGTGAAAATCTTATCGAATCTGGAACCAACCCATCGTTTCGGAAAAACCAAAAGATAAATTGAATACAGTAATAAAAATAAAGTTCCAACCGCAAAATCGTAGCAGAATCCTGTGAAAAATGCCCTTAAAATATAGAACAAATTGAAATCTAAATCCTTTGAAGACCAGAATAAAAATCCAATCCTGATAAGGGATGAGAATAAAATATATAAACTTAAAATTGAGAATAAAACGGCAAATCTGCTGTCAAATATTTTTTGAAATTTTTTAAGAATCATTACTTTTTACGCGTTTAAAAACGTGTAAAGATGAAACTCAATTTAGAAGAAATTTAGAATTTACAGTTTTACCGAGAAAATATGATTATTATTTTCGAATCTGTAATCAATAGTCCAATTCTGAGATTTGCAGATTTCTTTCACAATTGCAAGCCCAAGTCCGCTTCCGTTATTGTCTTTCGAGAACCTTGAAAACCGTTTGAACAGCAAATCTGAATTCAATTTTTCTGTTCCGGAATTAGAAACTTCGAAAACAGAATTGTTTAATTTAATAGAAATCGAACCGTTAATTGAAGTATGCCGAATAGCGTTTAAAATTAAATTATTAATCAAAACTTCGGTTAATCCAATATTTCCGTTCACTTTTACATTAGAGGAAATTTCAGTGTTTATCGAGATGTTTTTCTGTTCAAAATGTTCCTGTAAAATTTCCATACTTTGATTCAGTAATTCATCCAAATGTATTTCAGAATTTTCAAACTGATTATTTTCAATTTTTGCTAGTAACAAAAGGTTTTTATTGATTCTGGAACTTCTGGACAAAGCGCGGTTCATTTCTTCGGCAATTTGATATTGTTTTTCCGTCAAGTCTTGATTTTGCAAAAGAATATCGAGTTTGTTTTTCAGAATCGCCAAAGGTGTCTGCAACTCGTGAGAAGCGTTTTCTGTAAACTCTTTCTGTGTTTTATAAACCGAAATATTTTGTTCTATCAGCTTACTTAATGATTGATTAAGTTCATCAAATTCGGAAACATCAGTTTTAGAAAATTCAATCTTAGTTTGTTGATTTAGATTGAAGGTCTTTAATTTGTCTAAAGTATTTCGAAAAGGTTTCCAAACAGATTTTGAAAGTCTTCTGTTAAGGAATAACAATCCGCCGACAATCAGAATAAAAAGAATAACTGTTGTCACCGAGATGAAAAAAATAGTTTCCTGAGATTCCTCAATATTGGTTTCTATATTGAAACGATAAGGTTTTTGGTTGAGATAGATAATCTTCGACAAACATCTGAACCGGTCAATGTCTTCAAAATCCAGAAAATCGTGTGGTTTTTCTACAATGAAAATACTGTCTTTGAAATTGTCGTTTTTCTTTACATTCTGTATGTTTGTGGTCGGTTGTACATCGTTCCAGAGCTTTATCGTTTCATTTAATTTTTCATCGGATAATTTTAGACTATTGATTTGAGATGACGTTTTTTCAGCAACAATCTTGTTATGTTCATCCAGCTCGTGTTTCCAGATAGCATCGACCACCAAATAATACACAGGAATACTGATTACCAGAATAATCAGGACATAAATAATGAAGGGTTTTGTGGTTTTGTTTAATAACGGCTTCACGAAGAATTATAAGTTATGAATTATAAATTATGAGTTTTTTGTTTTTGTTGTAATGATTGCACTACGAATCATTTTCAATATTTCTGATGCATCATTATTAATATTCTCGTATTCTGCGGAAGACAAATATTCGGTTTGAAATAAAAGTTCGAGCCAATAAAGAGATTCGTCACATTCTTTTTGAGCAATAGCGAGTTTATGAATGAAATCTGCTTTACTTTCAGCATTTTGAGCTTCTCGAATCAATGCGCCAATTGCAGTTCCACTTCTTAGCAATTGCTTACTTAATACGAATTCCTTTTTATCTGTTACAAGATATTTGTAAAGTTTTACAATTCTTATCGCAAAACTAAAACTCTTATCCTTCAAAACATTTTTCTTTTCATTCATAATTCATCCTTTATAATTCATAACTAACTTGCCTCCCATTTGTAGCCAGTTCCGTATACCGTTTTTAGATACTGCTCACAACCTGCATCGTTCAATTTCTTTTTTAAATTTTTAACGTGGGCATATACAAAATCGTGGTTGTCCAACATATCTGCAAAATCTCCTGAAAGATGCTCTGCTAAAGTACTTTTCGATATGACTTTGTTTTTATTACCGATAAAATAAATGAGTAAATCAAACTCTTTTTTAGTCAATGCAATCACTTCATTATTAACAGAAACTGTTTTGGATAAAAGGTCAATTTGTAATTCATTTTGAGTAATGATATTAGAATTATTGAATTGTTTTCTACGAATAATAGAATAAATTCTTGCCATCAATTCCGACAAATGAAACGGTTTTGTGAGATAATCGTCGGCTCCTAATTGCAAACCTTTAATTTTATCATCCAAAGCATTTTTTGCAGAAACAATGATGACGCCGTCTTGTTTATTTTGAGATTTTAACTCTTCCAAAATCTTGAGTCCGTTTCCATCTGGAAGCATAATGTCGAGAATAATACAGTCGTACTGAAATGTCTCTATTTTATACATCGCATCCGTGAAAGTCTCTGCAAACTCACACAGATAGTTCTCTTCGGAAAGGTATTCTGCAACACTTTTCGCCAATTCGGTTTCGTCTTCTATAATCAGGATTTTCATCAGTAGTTCTATTTTATAAATATCGGAATTTTTCTTCAGCGAATTTATATTTTGAATTTAGAAGAAATTTAGAATTGATAATATTTTTTACTACGAATTATTCGATGCAGTATAAAAAATTAAGAGGGCAACTAGTGCCCCCTTTAATCAATAATCAGGTTTCTATGAACTCGAATATTTGAAGTAATGAATACAAATTTCTTGCCATAAAACAAAATAAACTTCTGAATTTCAGAAGTTTAATATTTAAGTGGAGAATACGGGGATCGAACCCGTCACCTTTAGACTGCCAGTCTAACGCTCTAGCCAGATGAGCTAATTCCCCGTTCGGATTACAATGATAAGGATTTTACCTGAATAAATATTAAAACAATTAATGAAAATTTAAAATAAAAAAATCGGGCTCAAATCAATTTGAACCCGACTTCTGTAAAACGTAAAATTTAAAAATATGAAATCAATTTTGATTTGATTTTAAATATTCATCAATGATATCAAACGCTCTTTTCTCGTCATTGATATCAACTTTAATAAAAGTATTGGTTGCAGTGGGAGTTGACAAAAAACTTAAGTAAGAATTTTCAACATCGCATTTGATTCCTGCATCTTCCAGCTTAGATTTCATAAGCTGAATCTCCTGTGGACTGCTACTTTCGTAGACAGCTACTCTAGTTGTTGCATCCATAATTTTGATTTTGATTTTGTTAAAGCATAGCAATTTATGAAAAAAATATCAAAATCTAAAATTCCTTATATTAAATTCTCAAATATTGAATTAATTTTATCTAAAATAATTTGAATTTCTTCTTTCGTTACATTAAGATGCGGACGGAATCTCAACGACTGGTCACCACACGTCAAAATGATAATTCCTTCGTCGTAAAGCTTACTTCTCAGCCACTCTCTGCTTTCTCCATCTTTGAGGTCAAAAGCACACATCAAACCTTTTCCTCTTGCCGAAGAAATATGGTCAGGATATTTTTGTTCCAACTGCTTCAAACCATTTAATAAAAACTCTCCAACAACTCTTGAATTTTCAACCAAGTTCTCATTTTCAATAATTTCTAAAACCAATTGAAAACGAAGCATATCAATGAAATTCCCCCCAAAAGTGGAATTGATTCTGGAACTTTCTTTGAAAACGTGATGTTCTACTTCGTCCAGTTTTTCTTTATTGGCAAGAATTCCACAAACCTGAGTTTTCTTTCCAAAAGTAATCACATCCGGAATAATGTCAAGATGTTGGAAAGCCCACATTTTCCCCGTCATTCCGATTCCAGTTTGGACTTCGTCAAGAATTAAAAGGATTTCGTTTTCGTCACAGATTCTTCTTAATTCAATAAAGAATTCGTTTCTGAAATGATTGTCTCCACCTTCTGCTTGGATTGGTTCGATAATCACGCAAGCCACTTCATCAGGATTCGCCAAAATCGCTTCTTGGATATGCAATAATGCTAATTGCTCGTGCTTGATCGTTTCCTCCAAATTATCTTCTGTGATTGGGAAATTCAGTTTTGGATTGTTAATTCTTGGCCAATCGAATTTTGGAAAATATTGGTGTTTTCTTGGGTCAGAAGTGTTGGTCAATGATAATGTATAACCACTTCTTCCGTGGAAAGATTGTTTGAAATGGATAACCATTCCTGCTTCTTTCTCAATATTCTTTTGCCAGTTCTTTCTGATTTTCCAGTCAAAAGCCGTCTTCAAAGCATTTTCTACAGCCAAAGTGCCACCTTCTACGAAAAAGCTATAAGGTAATTCTTTCGGAATTGCAACTCTGGAAAAAACCTCCATAAAATCTGCATATTCCTGAAGATAAACATCGCTGAGAGTTGGCTTGTAAATCGCCATTTTCCCCAGCCAATTGGCTTTTTCCAAAATGTAAGGATGATTATATCCAACAGAAGCTGATGCAAACATAGAGAACATATCGAGATATTCTTTGCCTGTTAATCGGTCTGCAATGTAAGAACCGTGGGATTTTTCGTAATCCATCACAAAATCGAAACCATCTGCAAGGATGTGTTTTCCGAGTGTTTCTTTTACTTTATTTTCTGTAGTCGTTATCATATTTTGTATTTTTAATTACAGTTTTTTTCAAAATAATTTGTGGTTTGTGTAGGGTCAAAAGTTGCATTATAAAAATTCCCATTAAAAACATATACTCCATTTTCCAAATCATAAGATTTAGAATCAGTCTTATGATAAATATTTTTGGAGAATGCCATATAAAAAGCACCATTAATAAAGAATTTTCCTTTTAGAAGATTTTCCTGAGTATCATAATCAGAATAAATAACTTCGATTTTGCCATTGACATTTCCATTTAAATCATACCTCCATTTTATAACTTTGGTAAGATTTCCATTTTCAACAGTCAAAGTTTTTATAAGTCTGTCATTTGTTTTTTCCAGAATTTGATTACCTGAATATTCATATGTATAAATTACTGGATCAGAATTTAAAAAGGGATATTTTGAAGTAACTTTTCGACTTATAATTTTACCATTATCAATAACAAATTCTTTATCATAAGGCCTTGTTGTCATATTTACTGAAATTTTAACTGAAACTGTATTTCCTGAGTATGTGATTTCGTCTGATGCAATATTACTTAGATAGAAAGCACCTAGATCTCCTGATGAACCTGCAATTAAACTTCCTATTACTTTATTGATCCTTTTTTGAGAATCATATTCAAAAGTGAACTTGCTGAAGTTGACATCAAAACTAGAAGTTGATATTGTCACATCATCAAATTGATAATTGTATGTTTTTGCGGTAACAATTCCACATTCATTTTGAGGAATTTTGAAATCATCTTCATTTCTAGAACAAGATAAAAATGATAAAAATGTTAATGTTAAAAAAATACATTTTTTCATTTACAAATCGAATTTAATTCCCTGTGCTAAAGGTAAGCTGGTGGTATAATTGATGGTGTTAGTCTGTCTTCTCATATAATATTTCCAAACGTCGGAACCAGATTCGCGTCCGCCTCCAGTTTCTTTTTCGCCACCAAAAGCACCACCGATTTCTGCTCCGGAAGTTCCAATATTCACGTTTGCAATTCCACAATCCGAGCCTCCGTTGGAAAGGAATAATTCTGCTTCTCTTAGGTTTTGAGTCATAATTGCAGAACTTAAACCTTGCGGAACATCGTTCTGTAAAGCAATTGCTTCGTCTAGGGTTTTATATTTAATCAAATAAAGAATTGGAGCAAAGGTCTCGTGCTGAACGATTTCATAACTGTTTTCAACCTCGGCTATACAAGGTTTTACGTAACATCTAGAAGTGTAATTTTCACCTTCCAAAACACCACCTTCAACGATAAATTTACCGCCTTCCGATTTACATTTTTCGATGGAATCTTGATATTGTTTTACTGCAGATTTGTCGATAAGCGGACCAACGTGATTAGTTTCATCCAACGGATTTCCGATTTTCAATTGTCCGTAAGCTTTTACCAAACGGTTTTTAACTTCATCATAAACAGACTCGTGGATAATTAATCTTCTTGTAGATGTACATCTTTGTCCAGCCGTACCCACCGCACCGAAAACTGCGCCGATGATTGACATATTAAGATCCGCATTTTCTGTAATGATAATCGCATTATTTCCACCTAATTCCAGAATTGATTTTCCGAAACGTTCCGCGACATTCTTCCCTACGATTCTTCCAACTCTGGTAGAACCTGTGAAAGAAACTAACGCTATTTTTTTATCATTAACTAATTTATCTCCAATCTCGTGATCAGCAATTACCAAGTTTGAAATTCCTTCCGGCAAACCATTTTCTCTTGCAACTTCAGCAAAAATATTTTGACAAGCAATGGCGCAAAGCGGTGTTTTTTCTGACGGTTTCCAAATCACAACGTTTCCACAAATCCAAGCCAAAGCCGCGTTCCAACTCCAAACAGCCACAGGAAAATTGAAAGCCGAAATCACTCCAACAATCCCAAGCGGATGATATTGCTCGTACATTCTGTGTCCAGGTCTTTCAGAATGCATAGTATAACCATGGAGCTGACGAGACAAACCAACTGCAAAATCGCAGATATCAATCATTTCCTGAACTTCACCCAGACCTTCCTGCAAAGATTTCCCCATCTCGTAAGAAACGAGTTTACCCAAATCGTCTTTGTATTCTCTCAATTTATTTCCAAATTGCCGAACCAAATCTCCTCTTTTTGGTGCTGGAATTTGTCTGAATTCTTTATAAGCTTCCTGCGCTTTTGCAACTACTTTTTCGTAGTCATTAACATCAGAGATTTTAACAGAAGCTATCAATTTTCCATCTACCGGAGAATTGCTTTCTATCTTATTACCAGATGAGAAAAATTCTAATCCAGTTGAAGTTCCGTTGTTTTCTGTTGAGATACCTAATCTTTTAAGACTTTCTAATATTGAAATTGAGGACATATATTTTTAATTTTTGAATTCTCTAAAGATAAAAATATAATTTGACCGGCAAAATTAAAAACTAACAATCGTTAGTAAAGAAGTTGGAGCGTTGTAGAAAAGATTTGAGAGCTAAAAAAAAATGGAGTTTTTCCTGACTTTTAGTTATTTTGAATAAATCTAAACTGTAGAATTTTTCTTATTTTTGTGAAAAATAAAAAAATGGAAGACCAGCAAGAGACAAGCGAAGAAAAGAAATTGCCGAAGTGGAAAAGTCTGCTAAAAAAGTTTGGAATTGGAGGAATTATTTTTTTTACGGTAAAAGGAATTATCACTTCTACATTAATTTATTTTCTGGGGAAAAATTTTTGGATAATTATTAAAGATTATGTAGCACAATGGTTTAATTAATAAAGATCTTCTTTTTTAGAAAATAAAAAATCCAAAGAAAATTTTCCGGAGCCTAAGATCAACAATGTGAGGTAAAAGAAAAAGTAAACCAAACTCAATTCTTTTGTTGCATAGGAATCTGAACCATGAACGACAAAAAACGCAACAAGCATTGTTATCATTAAAGGTATTGTAGCAAGCCTTGTAATGAATCCAAAAATTATAAAAACAGAACAAAGAAGCTCTGCAAAAACCACCAATACTAAAGAAATTGCAGATCCTAGTCCTAGAAAATTTATAAATTCTATATTATCATTCGCAATTAATTTCTCGAATTTAGGCAAAGCGTGAGTCATCATTGATATTCCTACAAATAGTCTAATTACTAATATTAGTCCGTTTAAAACGTTATCATTCACTTTTGTAGAATTAAAATTTCTCATTATTAAAATCGAATTTAACTCAAAGCTACAAAAAAATCCTTTATAGAAAAGGATTTTAGATGATTTTAACGGTAACCAAAATTTTTGAGATCTCTATCATTTTTGCGCCAGTCTTTTTTGACTTTTACAAAAAGATTAAGATGAAGTTTTTTATTAAAGAATTTCTCAAGGTCAATTCTAGCCTCGGTTCCTACTTTTTTGATTGCCTCGCCTTTGTGACCAATGATGATTCCTTTCTGTGTGTCTCTTTCGACATAGATTATCGAATCTATGATAATTACACCTTCTTTTTCTTTGAAAATCTCCGTAACTACTTCTACAGAATAAGGTATTTCTTTGTCATAATTAAGAAGAATTTTTTCACGGATTGCCTCATTCACAAAGAATCTTTCGGGTTTATCTGTGTACATATCCTTGTCATAATAAGCCGGATTCTCAGGCAACATTTCCTTCAATTTTGGAAGAATAACATCCAAATTAAAATTGTTAAGTGCCGAAATCGGAAGAATCTCAGCTTTTGGGATTCTCTCGTGCCAATCTGTTGCTATTTTTTCTAGATCCTGTTGATTGGTTTGGTCAATTTTATTTAATAATAATAAAACGGGAACAGGAATTTTGTTCAGTTTATCAATTAAAAATTCTGATTGTTCACTTTTATCCGTCACATCTACAATAAACAAAAATACATCAGCATCTTGCAAAGAATCTTTTACAAAATCCATCATTTTTTCCTGTAAACCATATTTTGGATCCAAAACGCCAGGCGTGTCAGAAAATACGATTTGAAGGTCTTCTTCATTATAAATTCCGAAAATTCTATGTCTTGTTGTTTGAGCTTTTTGGGTTACAATCGCCAGCTTCTCTCCCATCAATTGATTGAGAAGTGTAGATTTTCCGGCATTAGGTTTCCCTACAATATTTACGAATCCTGCTTTGTGCATTGTTGTTTTGAATGAAATTGAAATGAACGACAAAGGTAAGGAAATTTTGAGCGTAGAGTTCAAAACTTATAGCATTAAATATATCAAGGTTTTACAAAATATTATAAAATAGTTTTAACTTTATAAACAAATAAAAAAACTTGCGTTTATGAAAAAAATTTACACATTATTATTCAGCTTTTTGTGGCTATTTGGATTTTCCCAAAATCCTGATTTACTAAATACAGACTGGAAAATTAGCAAGTTTGTGGGAGAATTGTCCCCAACAGAACAATTACCTCCGTCTATGCCTTATCAGCAGGTTACAAAGTTCGAAACAAGTCCGAATCGTCTTAATTTATCCTTTTTTAATATGCTTTCGGCGGATGTAACTTTTAATGAACAAAATAGCTTGACAGTAAGCAATAAGACTTGTACTTTAGCAGACTATTTGGGCGATAATGGCCAAGTTAACCAGTTTTTTGGGTTGCTCTGTTCTTTTTTCGCAATTAATGGAAACTATTTTTACACCATACAAAATAATGGAAATGAAAAGACATTGATAATTAGTAATGCTATTTTTCAGTCAATTTATTTTAAATCTGCAATCCTTTCCGTAAAAAATAATGAGTTAAAAAAGTCTAACGTTTTTCCAAACCCAGTTTTCGATTTCTTGAAAATCGAAAATCTGAAGCCTAACTCCAATATGGAAATCGTGGACAGCTCCGGAAAATTAGTAAAAGCAATTTCGGGCAACAGTTCGGACAAAACAGAAATCAATATCAAAAATCTCACTCCAGGAATTTATTATTTGAAAATTAACGGAGAATTTGTTCAGAAGATTATCAAAAAATAATGATCCATCCATAATAAAAAAATCGGTTCAACTTTGAGCCGATTTTTTTATTTTAAAGTTTTACCTTTGAGACTTTAATTATCATCATTTATGTTTACAGACAAAGAAATTTCAGAAATCAATCATCTCCTCGTTCCGGAAAACAATATCGTTATTGTAACGCATCATAATCCCGACGGAGACGCCATTGGTTCTTCTCTTGGTCTGAAACATTATTTGAAAACAAAAGGAATAAATGCAATTGTAATAACACCAAACGATTTTCCAAAGTTCCTAAAATGGATGCCCGAAGCAAAGCAAATCATTATTGGAGAATATAAAAGAAAAGTGGCTGGTGAAGCTATTTATAATGCTGATGTTATCTTCTGTTTAGATTTTAATTCGCCAACCAGAATCGGGATTCTTGGCGATTGGGTTACCAAGTCAAAAGCTAAAAAAGTTTTGATTGACCATCATCAGATGCCGGAACAATTTGATTACGTCTATTCTGACACCACAGTTCCTGCGACTTGCCAAATGGTTTATCATTTTATCCAGGCCAATAATGATGAAAATCTTGTGAATCTTGATATTGCGCAATGTCTTTATACAGGAATAATGACAGATACGGGTGGCTTCCGATTCCGTTCTACGAGTGCTACAACGCATAGAATTGTTGCTGATTTGATTGAAAAAGGTGCAGATCCAGCAATAATCACGTCAAACACTTGGGATACAAATACAATCTCTCGACTTCATTTACTTTCTCTCGTTCTTAGCCGAATTGAGTTGACTAAAGAAGGAAAAGTAGCAATCCTATGGCTAAAACGTTCTGAACTAAAAGAATATGGTTTTGACAAAGGTGATACAGAAGGTTTCGTAAATTACGGGCTAAGTGTTCTCGGAACCAAAATGGCAGTTTTCTTTATGGAAGATCTTTATGAGGATTTTATTAAGATATCTTTCCGATCAAAAGATTCTGTAGATACCAATCAGTTTGCTAGAAAACACTTCAACGGTGGCGGACACATCAATGCTTCTGGCGGAAAGTATTTCAAATCGATAGAGGAAACTATTTCTGATTTCAAAGAAAAAGTGGAAGCTGAGGATTTTTAATCTAAACAATCTTTCAACAATACAATTGTCATTCTGTGAGAATCTAAGCATTATTTAGATTTTTATTGAATGACATTTTTTTAATGTAAAATCTTCGAATTATTGACAGAACTCATAGCCCCGATAGTAGCGGCATCCTTTTTTGTTATTGCGTTTTCCAAAAAGTTCAACAGATTGCTTCACTATATTCGCAATTACAAAAAAGATATAGCGGATAGCGGGAAATAGCTCCCAAATATTTATCTCAACAAAACAAAAACCAAGGCAATAATGGCTGGTAATGCTTGAACAAAAAAGATTTTTTTAGCAGCAGTAAGTGCGCCGTAAATGCCCGCAACAATAACACATCCAAGGAAAAATACGGCAATATTTCTTGACCAATTCTCGTCACAAATAAACAAACTCCAAATCAGTCCGGCTGATAAAAATCCATTGTAAAGTCCTTGATTAGCAGCCAAACTTTTGGTGGGTTTGAAAAGTTCTGACGGAATTGTTTTAAACGTTTTTTTGCCAAGTGTCTCCCAAGCAAACATCTCCATATAAAGGATGTAAAGATGCTCCAGAGCGACGATTGCAATTAGGATTTTTGAGATAATTTCCATTTTAAAAAACAAGTTTTTTAGGTAAATGATGCAGTAATTCTGTATTAATAATCGAGGCACAAATCTCGGGTTTTTCCCAATGTCCGTTGTGACCGCAATCTAGAACATAAGACTTGATATTGGTTTTGTCGGGAAGATTTTTAATGGTTTTTTCGGAATTGACAGCGGAATCGTGTTTGCCTGATAAAACAAGTATTTTTCCTTCAAAGTTTTCTAAAACCGATTTTCTATCAATACGTTCTATCATTCCTTTTTGCGACGCTAAAACACCTTCAACGGAAGATGTGTAAGCGGTTTCCTTTGCAAGTTTGATTTTCGATTCTAAAATATCGTGTTCATTTGGGTTGAAAAGATTGGGAACGCCCGCGTTGACAAATGCTCTGAGATTTTCTTTGATGATTCTCAGTCCTTTTCTTCTGGTTTCTTTCTTCACTTCGTCATCAGCAAAATAAGTGGAGAAAAACAAAGTAAATGATTTCAAAAGCTCAGGATATTTTTCCGCAAACGCCAAAGAAATATAACCTCCCATAGAGTGTCCCAACAAATGAAATTCTGTCAAGCCCAATTCATCCGTAACTTTTTTGACTTCTTCAGTCATTATTTCAGAAGTTTGTATTTCAGCTACAACTTCTGATTTTCCAAAACCTGGCAAATCAATTTTTATCAGCTTGAACTTCTCTGACAGAAACGGAATCATATCATCCCAAATCGACAGGTTTTCCATAAAACCGTGAAGCAAAACTAAGTTTTCGGAGCCGTTTCCTTGTATTTCGTAATTGAGCATATCGTTTTTATTTGTCTTCGAGAGCCTCAGACTGACAATATTTTTGTCTCTTTAGACTCTCCAATGATTAATGAACTATTTACAATTTGATAATTATCTTGTCTGCAAAACCTGCTTGGTTTACAGATTCGTGCAGTTTGAAAGTTTTTCCGTCATCTTTTGTTGAGAAATTTCTTGTTCCGTTTCGCACATCCAATTTCCCATCATCATAATCGGAAATACTTTGCGAAATCTTTCCGTTAAATTTAAGATTTTTTGAAGAAGTCACTTTTGCAGTTCCTTCGATTTTCACAAAATTACTTCCTGCTTTGTTTTCGCCAGAGATTTTGTATTCGTCTTGACCAGTTTTTGTAAAGCTAATTTTACCACTTCCAGCAATCATATCGTGAGTTAGGCTGTGTGTTCCCGACAAATCTTTAAAAGCTCGACTCACCAAAATACTATCGTTGATTTTGGTTCTTGCGACATTGATGGAATCAATGATTTTTGTGCTATCAACTTTTGGAGAATTAGTTTCCTCAGTCTTTTTACAAGAGATTATTAATAATAAAGTAAGAATCGGAAAAAGCTTTTTCATAGTTTTAAATTTTCCTTACGAAAATAAATAAAAAAGAGCGTCTGATAGACACTCTTTATAAAATATTTGTTATTAATTACAGAACTTTTTTCTGATACAATTCTTTTTCTTTATCGTTCATTTCTGAGATTCCGTAACGTTCGGATTTCGTGATTGCAAGCTCATCCAACATATCTACCAAAGTTTTATATTGCGAATCATCCGCTGGTTTTATGAGAACAGTGAAATTTTCCTTTTTCGGCGCGTTTGCTTTTGCAGATTCGATTGTTTTTGCAACTTGAGCTTTATCAAAAGAAACTTCTTTCAGACTGTTATCATTCAGATTTTTTCGTTCGTCCTGATAATAATAAACTTTGCCTTCTTTACCGAGGATGAATGTAATTGAGTTTCTAAAATCAATGTCTGTTGGAGTATGTGGACCTTTTGCGGGCAATCCTAAATCCATCACATTCGGTTTGGAAAAATTGGTTGAAAATAGAAAAAATGTAATCAGCAGAAATCCTAAATCCACCATTGGAGTCATATCTACTTTGATTCCCATTCTACCGCTTCTTGTTTTTCCATTTGAGCGGTCATTAACTTGTACTTCAGCCATAGCTTTAATTTTTAATAGTTAGTAATAGAAAATAAAAATCCATAACAATTCATCATTATTATGGATTTTTAAATACAAAATTTATTCCTAAAAATTAATTTCATTAAATATTTATCAAATTATATATTCAAAACATAATTATTCTTTTGAAATTTCAATAAATCTATCAGAACACATATAAATTATGATTCCAATTAAAAGAAAAATAATTGATGGAATATAATCAAGGAAATTAAAATACTTAAATCCATCAGCCAAACTTTTCAATATTCCTCCTAAAATAATTAATGTGAATGATCCAATTAAAAATATTCCACTCCAAATTTTAAGTAAAAGCATAATTAATTTATGTTTAATGAAAATTAAAATCAATAAAACTATTTGAATAATAATTGGTGCTACAAGTCTTAATTCAAAATTCAATAAAATCGAATACACATTATAAAGAAGCAAAATTGAAATAAAGACAATGATTCCGCAATAAAAAATCTTGTCTGTGAAAATTGCCTTCTCCATTATACTCTATTTATTCTTAAAATAATCAATACCGCATTTCAGGAATTTTTTAAAATCCTCTTTTGGCATATATCCTGAAACGGGCGAATTAATCACTTTTTGGTCTGGTGTAACCAAAACATAATGCGGTTGGGAATTATTATTGAAATTAACCTGCTGGAACAAGCTCCATTTGTCGCCAATTGTTTTCACTTTCTTCATTTGACCTTCGCCCATATCGATTTTGATTTGTTCGTTTTCAGGCAATTTTTCTTTGTCATCCACATAAACCGAAGCAATGATTAAGTCATTTTGAAGAATCGGTAAAACATCATCCTGACTCCAAACAAACTCCTCCATTTTTCGGCAATTTTCGCAACCGTAACCTGTAAAATCTATCAGAACTGGCTTGTTTTCTTTCTTCGCTACTTCAATCGCTTCGAAGTAATTATGATAAGGCTTCAAACCCAGAATTCCGTCTTCTTCTTTGTGGAAATAACTAACGTTTAACGGAGGCAAAATCCCGCTTAACATTTGTAATTTTGGTTTTTCAGAAGGAATCAATCCTTGAATCAAATATCCAATAAATACAATCCCAAACAAACCAAGAATTCTTCTTGCTAAACTGATTTTCGGTTTCTTATCATCGTGTGGAAATCTGATTTTCCCGAATAAATACACAACCAATCCAATTGCAATGATAATCCAAAGCACAATGAATAATTCTCTTTTCAATAAGAATGTTTTGGAAACCAAATCTGCTTTTGAAAGGAATTTTAAAGCCAAAGCTAACTCGATAAATCCAAGAACAACTTTTACTGTGTTCATCCAACCGCCGGATTTTGGTAAACTTTGCAACGCTTGCGGAAATAAAGCTAACAAGCCAAAAACTAATGCCCAAGCCAATCCAAAACCAGCTAAAGCAAATGTCAATAATGTTGGAACATTAGTCGCTCCAGCAACAACTCCACCTAACAAACTTCCCAAAATAGGACCTGTACAAGAGAATGAAACGATGACCAAAGTCAAAGCCATAAAGAAAATCCCAATCAATCCGCCAGCTTCTTCGGCTTTGGAAGATTTGTTAGCGATTGAACTTGGCAAAGTGATTTCGTAATAACCAAAAAAGCTCAATGCAAAGAATAAAAATATAGCGAAGAAAAATAAGTTAAGCCAAATATTCGTCGAAATCTGATTGAAAATATTTCCCGAAATCCCATCAATAATATGAAACGGAATACTCAATAAAACAAAAATCAACAGAATGAAAAACCCATAGATAAAAGCATCTCGCTTTCCTTTGGCTTTGTCTTTGTTCCCTTTTGTAAAGAATGAGACAGTCAACGGAATCATCGGGAACACGCAAGGTGTTAGCAACGCGATTAGTCCACCCAAGAATCCTAATCCAAGAACTAGCCAATTATCATTTTGAGGTTTTTGTTGCTCAGTTCCGCAATTGGTTAAAGGATTTTTGAAGTCCAAAGAATTAACTTTCAAACCATCTTGTTTTGCAACTGTGGGAACTTGCGTTTCAATATTTGTTGGTTTTAGAACTGTTCCAACTTGTCCGGCAGGAGCAACTTCGTAAACTGTATCTTTTGTTTTCTCAACTTTTTCTTCTTTTGTGACTGCCGTTTTACTTCCTTCAATTTGTTTTTCAAATTCCAGAGTATTAGGAGCTAGACAAACGCGGTCGTTACAAGTCTGATACATTATTTCAGCTGTAATTGTCGCAGGTTTGGAAGCATCTTTCGGTTTGAATTTCTGCTTGAAAACCACTTTATTAGAATAATAAACAATCTGCGCTCCGAAAGCTTCCGAAAACTCATCGTGCTTTTTTCCGATTTCCTGAACTTTTCCAATCAATTGAATTCCTTGTTTTGAAGTGATTTTAAATTCGGTAGGAATCCCTGAATCTGGTGGCAAATCTTGTGAATAAATATGCCATTTATCTTCAATTGTTCCAGTTAAAACAGCCTCATATTCGTCTTTCCCAACAGGATTAACATCGAATTTGAACTTAACCGGATTTTTTATCTGCGCATTGAAAATGGTTATTATAAATAGAAAAAGTGTTGACAACACTAGTTTTAAATCTTTCATTTTATTTAGTTTTAACCACAATAATTCAGGGTCTTTGTCATTCCGTAGGAATCTAAACTTTGCTGAGATTCCTACGGAATGACAAATATTATGGTTTAATAATTATACTTTTAAAGTTAATTCTGTTTCTGAATTATCTGATGAAAATCTTCCGTCTTGACGAAAAGGTAAAACACCTAAAATTTGTTCATCAGCATCACAAAGAAGCCAGATTTTTTGCTTGGCTAAAATAGACAATTTTTCATCCTTAAAAAACTTCGAAATTTTCTTTTTACCAATCATTCCAATAGGAAAAAACACATCACCTTCTTGTTTCTTTCTCAATTTCAGGGGCAATTGGACTTTTGATTGATCAATTTTCCAAAAACAATTACCGAATTCTTGGATTTCTTTTTTAATATTTTCAGGAATAACAATTTCGTTATCAATTATTTCCAATATTACTTCTTCTAAATCCTCACTTCTAATTTCTAACTTCTCTTCAAAAATCAATTCGTTTCTATTGATGATTAATTGAAATCCGGAATTAAAAAAGGAACTTCCTGTTTGTGCAGTCAGAACTTTTTGCATTTCGTTTTCATCTGTAAAACCAAATCTTTTTAAAATCTCATATCGAATCAATTCAGATTCTTCAGAGAATTTACCTTTATCAATAACGACTTGATTTTCCGAAGAATTTATCTTTAGAATTTTAATTTTATTGTCAACAGATTCAATAATAAAATCCTTAGCTTGATTAATATAATTGATGCTTTTTGAAAAATTGTTCAGAAAATCTGGATTGATTTTTTCCAATTCCGGAACAATGTTATGTCGGATTTTATTCCTTAGATAATCTGTTTTTTGATTGGACTTATCTTCACGAAATTTGATTTGATTCTGATTTGCAAAATCATAGATTTCTTCTTTAGAAAAATCAAGAAGCGGACGAATAATTCTGTTTTCATTTTTTGGAATTCCGCTCAGACCTCGGATTCCAGAAGCTTTGGAAAGATTAATTATAAAAGTTTCCAATTGGTCACTCAAATGATGTGCTGTAACCAAAAACTCTAGATTTTCTTGATCTTGGATTTCTCTAAAAAATCGATATCTCAATTCTCTTGCCCAATTCTGAATAGAATTTTCTGGTTGATTATCATTTTCCGAAACTTCATATAAATGGAAAGGAATTTTATGTTTTTCGCAAAAGTCAGAAACTAACTTTTGGTCTAAGTTAGAATCCTCATTACGAAGATGATAGTTGATGTGCGCAATATGAAAATTAAATCCTGAAACCTGAAATAAATCAGCCAAAACCATCGAGTCAACACCTCCACTTACAGCCAAAAGGTATGTTTTTTGTTGTGATTGGCTCAGCAATTGCTCTAGGACATTTTGAAATTTTAATAAACTTAACACAATTTTATAACGATAAACTAAGTTATATCAGCAAAGATACAGTTATTAATTCTTAATTTTGAAACGATTTAAAATCATCATACTATGAAATTATTAAAGATTTTGACAATCACAGCAATGGGACTTTCTCTTGCATCGTGTGTCAGCCAAAAAAAATTCGATGCACTTAATTTGAATTATAAGCAATGTATTGAAGATGCGGGCGAAAGAATGCGTCAAATCCAAGATTTAAAGGGAGAGAACTCTTCTCTTAAAGGTCAAAACGATCTACTTTTAGGACAAAACAACGCTCTTAAATCTAGTTTGGATGCTTGTTTATCTAATGCAGGAAAAGGTTCTGCAAATATTGATAAATTGGTTGGAGAAATCAACGCTTCTAATGCTTACATCAAGCAATTGATTTCCGGAAAAAGCAAAAACGACAGTTTGAATCTTGCTTTATCTAACAAACTAAAACGTTCTCTTGACAACGTTGCAGATCAGGATGTAGATGTGAAAGTATTGAAAGGTGTAGTATTGATTTCATTATCAGACAAGATGCTTTACCAAGTTGGAAAATATGACATCCAGCCAGCTGCAGCAGATGTTTTAGCTAAAGTAGCTAAAGTAATCAACGATTATGACACTTACAGCGTGTTGATTGAAGGTAATACCGATAACACGCCTCTTACAAGTGCTAATGCACCAAGAGACAACTGGGATCTTTCTGCGCTTAGAGCGACTGCAGTTGCGAAAGTTCTACAAACTCAGTTCGGTGTGAATCCTAACAGAATCACAGCTGGTGGTAGAGGCGAATATAATCCTAAGACCACTAATGCTTCAGTTTCTGGTAGATCTGAAAACCGTAGAACGGAAATCATCATTATGCCGAAATTGGATGAATTTATGAAATTGATGGACATTGCTCCGGTTAAGAAATAATTTTAGTCTGATGTCTGATGTCAAAAGTCAGATGTAAACTAAATCTAAAAAATAAAAACCTTGTCAGATTTTGGCAAGGTTTTTTTGTTTATTAAATTTGAACTTTAATCCTTTGAACAATGAGCTACTTCGAAGAAATGGACAAAGAAATGGATCGCTATCTGGAAGAAACAGCTTCCGAAGAACCTGCCATTTTAAAAAAATTAAGAAAAGAAACTTACCAAAAGACCACACAACCACATATGATTTCCGGTTATCTGCAAGGTCGTTTGTTAAGTATTCTGTCGCATATCATCAAGCCAAATAGTGTTTTAGAAATTGGAACTTTTACAGGTTACGCAGCTTTGAGTATGGCTGAAGGATTACCAAAAGACGGTAAAATCTATACAATTGACAAGAATGAAGACCTAGCTTATATTCCTCAAAAATATTTTGCAGAAAGTGATTATAAAGAGCAAATCGAATTCATTTTAGGCGACGCTAAAGAAGAAATCAAGAAACTGGATAAAATTTGGGATTTGATTTTCATTGATGCAGACAAAGAAAGCTATTTGGAATATTTGAAACTCATTAAACCAAATTTACGTTCAGGAAGTATTATTTTGATTGACAACGTTCTTTGGTACGGGAAAGTCCTTGAAAACAATCCAAAAGACAAACAGACCGAGCAAATCAAATTGGTAAACAAAATCATTGCAGAAGATCCGGATTTCGAAAATCTAATCTTACCTTTGCGAGACGGATTACACTTGATTAGAAAGAAATAATTCGTATTTTTAAATTCATAATTGATTGAAATGACAAAAGGCATTTGTAATGTTTCCATTGCTCCGATGAGAGCCGAAAGTTCTGACAAAAGCGAAATTGTATCGCAACTTCTTTACGGAGAATCTGCAGATATCCTTGAGGTTAAAGATAATTGGACGAAAATAAAAACCCATTACGATAACTACGAAGCTTGGATGGACACCAAACAAATCTCTCTTGTTTCGGACGAATTTTTGTCATCAAGAAAAGTCAATCTTGTGAAAGAACCTTTCCAATCTGCAATGTTGGAAAATGGCAGAACTTTGGTTTCTATTGGCTCAGAAGTTTCTTTTGATCCTATTTCTCCAACTCGTGGTGCAAACCTCAGCGAAAGTATTGTAAATTGTGCCAAAGAGTTTCTGAATGTTCCTTATTTATGGGGTGGAAAAAGCTTTTTCGGGATTGATTGTAGCGGTTTCACTCAGATTATTTATAAAATCCACGGTATCAAAATCCCAAGAGACACTTATCAACAAGCTGAAATTGGTGATGCTTTAACTTTTATCGAAGAAGCAAAACCTGGTGATTTGGCATTTTTTGAAAACTCGGAAGGAAGAATCCATCACGTTGGGATTATTTTGGCTGATCAAAAAATTATTCACGCGCACGGAAAAGTGAGAATTGATAGTCTGGATTCATCAGGAATCTTCAATAAAGATCAGAATAAACATACGCATAAGTTGAGATTCATTAGATCTTATTTCTAAATAAAAAAGCTTCCAAATTGGAAGCTTTTCTATATTAAATCAAAATATTTTAAATTAAATTTCTCTTTTTAGCTTCATCAGCCATTTTCCTGTGGGTGATAATATTAGTTATCAAAATTGGAAAAAACGTCAATGGCAAAACCGAAAGTACTCCGAATCCTTTTGCAACTGTAATATATAAACAAGTCGCCAAAAGCAAAACAAAAATCACTGAGAAAGACAGCAAAACCGATTTAGTCAATTTCACATTTTTCAATAATTCTTCATCCGTGAGTTCTGAAGCTGGCTTGATTCCTTTTGACTTCATAGTTTTGGGTTATTAATTTTTTTTAATTAAAGTTTGAATTCCAATTTCACATTGAAGAATCTTCCTGTCAATCTTACCGGAACTGGATAGTACAATTGAGGAGTCGAATTCACATCACTAATCCACTGATTAGCAATCGTATTATTGATATTAAATGCATTGAAAATCTGAACACCCAAAGTCAGTTCTTTGAATTTGCCCCAGAAATTTCCGCTTGCCTTATTATCTTTCTGATCGATGAAAACCTTAGTCAAACCAATATCAACTCTTTTGTAAGCTGGCAAAGTTTTCTGATATCTATAAGCCGCCAAATAATCAGGTAATCCGTTTGAATCAAACAACACTGGTGTTCCAGAAGGCAATCCACTAGCATAAGTCAAAGTCAAATTAACCCTCATACTTGGGAACTTTGGCATATAATCCTGATAGAACATAGAGAATCGGAAACGTTGATCTGTAGGTCTTGGGATATAACCTTTCCCATCTATATTTTCATAAACTCTCGCATAACTCGCAGAGATATAAGAATCGATCCCAGGAACAAATTGCCCGTACAATCTCGCGTCTAAACCGTAAGCATAACCTTCGGCATTATTTTTACCAGAATATCTTACCCTCACATTATCCATATAATACGGAATCAGATTTTCCATCTTTTTGTAGTAAGCTTCGGTGGTTAGTTTGAAATTCCTTTCTTTAATCTGGAATTCATAATCGTTCGCCAGGATAATCTGATAAGATTTTTGAGCCTTGATATCAGAATTGAAAGCTCCTGTCAAATCCTTAATCTCTTTATAAAACGGCGCTTGATAATAAACACCTCCAGCTAATCGGAACAACATATCCATATCCCAATCTGGTTTGATGGCAAATTGCGCTCTTGGACTGAATAAAGTTTCTTTGTTAAAACTCCAGTTCTGAATTCTAGCACCTCCATTGATGAAGATTCTGTTACTTCCCCAATAGAATTTTTTGGAGAATTGTGCATAAGCAGAAACTCTGGTTGTATTAATATCGTTTTGTCCAGCAATGTAATATTTAAGATTAAGTGCAGAGGTATCTAGATTTCCTGGAATTACAAAATCTCTTGGATTGCTGTAACCAATTGAATCTACAAACTGCCACTCATTGGTAAAATCTTTGATCGTTTCTCTTTCGTACTTCACTCCTACTTCGATGTCTGTATTAACATCTGGAGAGAATTTGGTTCTGAATTGTGAACCTGCAACTCTTACTAATAAGTCATTTCTAGCGTGATCTATCTGTCCACCAGCATCATAACCTGCGACTGGATTTCCTTCCTCATCAAAAGCTTCCAGAATATATCCCGAAGCCAAAGAATAATATTCTCTTTCTCTGTTCTGATAAGCAAAATTATCTAAGGAAAAATGCAACTTTTTACTTGGTTTGAAGTTGACACTCACGGTTCCCATGATATTTTTGTACTGATCATCTTCTTGCCCATTGTAGAAGACCGTCAGTTTCAAAGGTCTCAAAACACTTCCAAAATCCACTTCTTTTTCTTTCGGAATCATCTCGTAATCGTTCTTAGCAAAATAACCTAAGAAAGACAAAGACCACTTATCATTGAACTGATAATTAAGATAAGATTGCAAATCAAAATATCTTGGATTGAAGTCTGTATCTTCATTCAAAGTGTTAAGAACAAGGTTTGTATTTCTATAACGTCCAGAAATTAATCCTGTGAATTTTTTATCCTTTGATGCAAAACCAGTAGTCAATCTTCCACCAATCAAACTCGCTTCTCCCGAAACTTCGAATTTCTCTGGTTGTCTATAATAGATGTTCAATGCGGATGACATTTTATCGCCATATCTTGGTTCGAATCCACCAGCCGAAAAGTTGATGGTTGAAACCATATCTGGATTCACGATACTCATCCCTTCCTGCAAAGAGTTTCTGATTAAGAACGGGCGATACAACTCGATATCATTAATATAAATTAAATTCTCATCATAACTTCCACCTCTTACCATATATTGTGAACTCAATTCTGCATTGGAGTTTACAGAAGGTAAAGTTTTTAGCAAACCTTCTACTCCACCTGCCAAGGAAGCCACTTCTCTTGCTTCTTTTGCAGAAATCTCTACCGAAGTAATATCATTGGTTTTGAATTTTGCTTTCTTTTGAAAAACAACCTCCTGAATCTCTGTAGCATTAACTGCGGGTAAAAAGAGGACATTGATTGTTTGAGATTTGGGAGATGTTTTGATAGTTTTAGAAAAACCTTTGAAGTTTTCTTTTTGAACCTCTAAAGTTTGTTCAGAATCCGAAAGTGGAACACGCACAAATCCATTTTTATCGGTCTGATAGGTGTGATTGTTATAAGTTACCTGAGCCTCAGAAACTGGTTCCCCGTCTTCTTCGTTCAGTACTCTTAGATTAATTTGAGAAAAAGCCAATACAGGCAAAAAGAAAAGAATTAAGAGAATATAATTTTTCAATGTTGTAGTTTTTTATCTGAATTTATTTTTAATGCAATCTTGAATGAACAAAAATAGCAATTAATACAAAGAACGAAAGAATATTTGTAAATCTTATACGAAAAACTGAATTTAATAAAAAAGTCCGGCAAAACCGGACTTTCAATTCTTATAATATAGCTTCTCTGATTCTCGTCAGCTTTCCAAGTAAGCCATCTAGTAAATCCAATTTCAGCATATTCGCGCCATCAGATTTGGCTACCGAAGGATCTGGATGCGTTTCGATGAATAACCCATCTGCACCAACTGCAATTCCAGCCTTAGCAATCGTTTCAATCAGTTCTGGTCTTCCGCCTGTAACACCAGAGTTCTGATTCGGCTGTTGAAGTGAATGTGTAACATCCAAAATCACCGGAGAATATTCTCTCATCGTTGGGATTCCACGGAAATCTACTACCAAATCGCTGTAGCCAAAAGTATTACCTCTCTCGATAATCGCTGTTTTATCATTTCCAGAATCTTTCACTTTCTGAACAGCAAACTTCATTGCTTCTGGAGAAAGAAACTGTCCTTTTTTAAGTGTTACAGCTTTTCCTGTTTCTGCCGCTGCAATCAACAAATCGGTTTGTCTAACCAAGAAAGCCGGGATTTGCAACACATCCACATATTCTGCCGCCATAGCCGCGTGAGGAATCTCGTGGATATCTGTAGTCGTAGGAACATTGAAAGTCTCCCCTACTTTTCTAAGGATTTTCAACGCTTTCTCATCGCCAATTCCTGTGAAAGAATCTACTCGGCTTCTGTTCGCTTTTTTGAAACTTCCTTTGAAGATATAAGGAATATTGTATTTATCGGAAAGCTTCACGATATGTTCTGCGATTTGCAAAGCCATTGTTTCATCTTCGATAGCGCAAGGTCCAGCAATTAGGAAAAAATTCTTGGAATCTTTGTGATGAATGTTATCAAGATATTGTATCATTTATTTTTGATTTTATAATTATGAATTTTAGATTTTAAATGTTCTAAAATCAGGATACAAATATACGGAATTAATGCAGGAAAATCTTTTCCAATTCAAACTATCAAAAGGTTTGAGATTATCTATTTCTCAAATTTATTGATGATTTTCTCAAACGTATTAGCATTCCTGCTCGTCATTTTATCTTTGAGACTTTTTTTACCCAAAACCTTACCGAAAGTTGAATTGAGGGTTTGTCCTTTCGGAACTTGCCAATAGAATATCCCATTAATAATTTTCCCTTGCTCACCTTCTTCTTTGGTAGATTTTTCAAATTCCTCGAATAAGGTTTCTTCTACTTTTTCACTGCCGATGAAGATGTAATTATGAAAATTTTCGATAGGAGGAAATGGATCATTTTTGAAGATATCTTTAATCTCTTCTTCCTCTTTAATAAACAAAAAAGCTTCGTAATCAAAATGCTGTGACATTGTTTTTTCTAATATTGTCTTCAGTTCTGTTGAGTTTTTATCAGACTGAAATAAAATATTTCCACTTGCCAACACCGATGAAACATTCTGAACACCTGCTTCCGAAAAGACTTTGCAAACGTCAGCCATTTTCATATTAGTTCCTTTGACATTGACACCGCGGAGGAAAGCACAAAAATTTTTCATAGATGTTAGATGTTAGATGTTAGATGTTAGATGTTAGATGTTAGCAAAATTACATTATAAACTTAGACCAGATGATATTAATTAAAACAAAAACCCTTTCAAAGTTTGAAACTCTGAAAGGGTTGATATTATTTTTGAAGAAAAGTTTTTATTGAGTTACTTTCATCAATTTCTTTGTAATCTCATCCATCTTTTCACCTTCGTAAGTCGTGTCATAGTCCTTCATAATATCGAAAAGATAAGAGTAGAACGATGTTACTTTCTGTACATCATCAGCTTTTTTGTAGGCTTTTTCTTTACCCATCTCCTGCAAATCCTTGATAAATGTATTGAATCTTTTATCAATTACATTCAGAGAGTTGACAAGATATTGGTAGCCTTTTTCTTTCTGTCCAATTTTATTATAAGCATCGGAAACGGCACCAACAACTAGAGAATATTCCATTGGTTTAGTTTTCATCTGTCTTGCAGCATAAACCTGAAATTGGGGTGACAATCTGGTGTAATAATCATATTCCTCGAAGATGCCTTTCTTAAGATCTTCTGCGAGTTTCAATCCTTTTTGCTCTTGTCCTGCAACGATGTAAGCATAAACAATAGAGCTCAAAGATCTTGGATCATTATATTTTGAAACCGGAATTTCTCTGCTTGCTAAATCAAGAACTTCAATCGCTTTTTGCTTTTCACCTTTCAGAACCAAAGCTTCTGCCGCTCTACTTGCAGACGATCTGTAGCCCGCTATATTCTGCGTACAAGTCTCATCAAAATGAGTTTTAAGGTCTTTGAAATTACCCCATTTGTAATTTTTCACAACGTTATAGAGCTCATCCGCATTTACCATTCCAAGCTCACCACTCACAGCTTCTTCTGTTTTCACAGGAACCAATCTGTAACTGAATCCATCAAATTTCAGATAATTGGATAGGAAGAATAGATTGCTTGGATCGTAGATTCCTCCGCTTGAGAAGTTGATTGGGCGTTTCCAATCGAAGTTCGCCAAGATATCCATCATCAAAATATTGTTCTTGAACATGCTGGATCCTTTATAATTAATCACGATTTGCTTCTCTGCTTTTTGAGCTTCTGCTGGCGTGATGATTCCTGCTTTCACAGCGTTGTTAACATTAACAGGAAGAACAAATTTGGAAACCGGCAAGAAGTTGAATTTTTCATAACGTTCTTCTCCAAAAATCATTTTAACGATTTCGTCTTTCTCAGGAGATTTCATTTTCAAGAAATTAACAGCTTCTTTTAAAGTGATTGAATCCTGAGTTAAATATTTTCTAAAAGCAGCAAATTCTGTATCTGGTGCACCTTGATCTTTCAAATTTGCAAAGATGTTAGACCAATCATCCTTGGACATCATATACACTTGATCGTTACTCCCTTCACGATAATCCTCGTGAGCCAATATTGACGGAACTGGCATAGAATCATACGTTCTTCTTTTAACCTGATCAATATTCCAAGGTGTGGAAAGTAACGTAAAGTTGACCACTTTCACATCTCTACGGAACTCTTCAGTTTCCTGAATTGCCCAAACCGGATAGGTATCATTATCTCCATAAACGAACATAATATCGTTTTTCGGAAGTGATTTTAAACTTGAATAAGCATAATCGTAAGCCGCGTATCTATTACTTCTGTCATGAACATTATAATTTTGAAAGCCCATCATCAAAGGGACTCCCAATAATACAACACCAACCAGAATCTGTGCACCTTTGGTTTTTACTTTTTTCTGAAGCAACCAATAGATTGCTGCAACACCTAATCCTATCCAAATCGCAAAAGCGTAGAAGGAACCAACCATTGCGTAATCTCTTTCACGAGGTTCAAACGGTTTCATTCCGGTATAGAACACAATCATTACACTTGTTAAAATGAATAATGATAATATGGAATAGAATCTTCCAAAGTCTCTGTTTAACTGAAAAAAGAACCCAATTAATCCTAATATCAATGGTAACATAAAGAACTTAACAGTACTTTCATTTTTGAATTTCGCAGGCATCTCAGCTTGATCTCCCCAAAGATTATTATCGATAAAAGGAATACCTGTAATGAAGTTTCCATTGGTATTTTCCATGTGTCCTTCCACATCATTTTGTCTTCCAGAATAGTTCCAAAGCAAGTATCTCACAAAGTAGAAATAATTTTGGAACGTGATAAAATAATCAAGATTCTGAGCCAAAGTCGGACGTTGAACATTAATCAATCCGAATTGTTTAGCCTTAAGATAATCATCCATTTTGATGCTTCCGTTCTCATATTTCTGACGAAGCTCGTCGAAGAATTGTTTAGCTTCTGGACTTTCAGAAACTTGCTCATTTCCATAATTAAAAGTGAAATCTGGAGCACCATACATCGAAATGTAATTCGGCATCACCGATTTGTCTTCGCTAAACATTCTTGGAAAAAGACTCACGTGTTCTGGACTGAAAACATAATTAAACTTCTCTCCTACCAAACGATATCTTCCTGTTACAGGATCTTTTTCGTAAGTATCTCCAGTTTTCTGAGTCTTATAACTTCCGTCTTCGTTTTTCTGAATCCCATTCGGGTCAAGATAGGCCGTATAGTTTTGACCATAAATAGTTGGCCAATCTCCATATTGTTCACGGTTATAGTAATCCAACATTCCCAAAGCATTGTCTGGGTCATTAAGGTTCATTGGCGGATTTGCAATTGCTCGTATTGGGATAACCAACCAGCAAGAGAATCCAATCATCATATAAACAACTGACAAAGCAATCGTCTGATAAAGTGATTTCCCAGTTTTTCTTGTATAAGTAATGAACAAATAACAAAGAACTGACAGAATAACAAATGCAAACACAGTCCCAGAGTGGAAAGGCAAACCTAAACCATTCACAAAGAATACTTCAGACTTCCCAAACAAAGTCATAATGACTGGGAAAATAATTTTGAAAACAATGATTAAGATTAATAAAGTCACTGCGTTAGCAATCAAAAACGATTTCCAAGTGAATTTGTAATTTCTCGTGTAATAAATCAGACAAACCGCAGGCAATGCCAACATACACATCATATGCACACCTACAGAAAGCCCAACAATAAAGAACAATAGGATAATCCAACGCTCATTGTCTTTTTCAAGATATTCGTTTTCCCATTTTGTGATGAGCCAGACAATTAACGCAATGAACATACTTGCCATCGCATAAACTTCGCCTTCAACCGCAGAAAACCAAAATGAATCTGAGAAAGTAAAACACAAAGCACCAACCGCTCCAGCAAACAAAGTTGCAATCTCTTCTGCAATTGTAATATTTTCGAATTCTTTATTCAATAATCTTCTTACAAGATGAGTAATTGTCCAGAACAAAAACAAAATCGTAAAAGCACTGAACAAAGCAGACATTGCATTAATCACCAAAGAATAATGTTGTCCATCACCGAAAGCGAACAACGCTACAACAGCTCCAACCAACTGGAAAAGTGCTGCTCCAGGAGCGTGAGTCACCTCCAATTTCACAGCTGAAGAAATATATTCTCCACAATCCCAAAAACTGAAATTAGGCTCTATGGTTGATAAATAAGTGATAAATGCAATTGCAAAAACAACCCATCCGAGAACGGTGTTCCATTGTTTAAAAGTCCAGTTCTTCATATTGTAAAAAGAAATATCGGCGAAATTAACATTTTTGATTTAGTTATCGGTGTTTTTAACAAAAATTAAACTTTATAAATGAGTGAAAACTAACCAAATAATTTGCAATATGTCAGACTTATGTCATATTAATGTCTCAAAACCAAAAACATTGCAATTTTTTTTTTATTTTTGCAGACAGTTTTTGAGAGAAAAAATGATATAAAAAATGATGAATGTACACGATAATATTCTTGGTTTAATTGCCAATACTCCGTTGGTCAAGTTAAATCAAGTTACCAAGGACATTCCTGCGACAGTTTACGCTAAGCTAGAGTCTTATAATCCGGGGCATTCTACAAAAGACAGAATTGCGCTTCACATCATAGAAAATGCGGAGCAGAAAGGACTTATAAAAGAAGGGTCTGTCATTGTAGAAACCACTTCTGGAAACACCGGTTTTTCTATTGCAATGGTTTGTATTGTAAAAGGATATAAATGTATTCTTGCGGTTAGCGACAAAACGAAAGCTGAGAAAATTGCTTATCTAAAAGCATTAGGAGCAACGGTTTACGTTTGCCCAGCTTCTGTTCCTGCAGATGACCCAAGATCTTACTATGAAGTTGCTAAAAGAATTGCGAGCGAAACTCCTAATTCTGTTTACATTAATCAGTATTTCAACGAGTTGAATATTGATGCTCATTACCAAACGACAGGTCCTGAGCTTTGGGAGCAAACAGAAGGCAAAATCACGCACCTTTTCGCTTGTACAGGAACCGGAGGTACACTTTCCGGAACTGCAAAATATCTTAAAGAACAAAATCCTGATATCAAAGTCATTGGTGTAGATGCAGACGGCTCTATCCTGAAAACTTATCACGAGACAGGAACAATTAATAAAACAGAAATTCATCCTTATCAGATTGAAGGTCTCGGGAAAAACTTGATTCCAGGCGCACTTTTATTTGATAAAATTGATGAATACGTAAGAGTTAATGACGAAATGTCAGCTTACAGAACCCGCGAGATTGCTTTGAAAGAAGCTATTATGGGAGGTTACACAACTGGAGCTGTGACTCAAGCTTTGATTCAGTATGCGAATTCTCACAAGTTCAAAGCAGATGATTTGATTGTTTTGATTTTCCCAGACCACGGTTCTCGTTATATTACCAAGGTTTATAGCGATAAATGGATGGAAGAACAAGGTTTCATCAACAATTGTTTCCACAATTACGATGAGGTTTTCAAAACAGAAATCATCAAATAAGTTTAATCACAATATTTATAACCTTTTGTAAATACAAAAGGTTTTTTTAATAAAATCAAAAAATATCAGTTAGAAAAAATGGACATTTTTGAAAGAATAAAACAGAATCCAGGTCCACTAGGACAATTCGCAGATTACGCAGAAGGCTATTATATTTTCCCAAGATTAGAAGGTCCAATTGGCCCGAGAATGAAGTTCCAAGGAAAAGAGGTGATTTTTTGGAGTGCTAATGATTATTTGGGACTTT
Source organism: Epilithonimonas sp. (assembly GCF_032055105.1). Classification (GTDB taxonomy): domain Bacteria; phylum Bacteroidota; class Bacteroidia; order Flavobacteriales; family Weeksellaceae; genus Epilithonimonas. Next base: position 153,259 of record NZ_DAMBRK010000005.1, on the reverse strand, counting down.
GTAATCATCCAGAAGTTATAGCAGCCGATGCAAAAGCGGCTGCAGAATACGGAATGTTTTATCCAATGGGCGCAAGAGCAATGTCCGGAGAAACTGAACAGCACTTGCAACTGGAAAGAGAATTGGCAGAATTTGTTCAAAAAGAATCTGCTTATCTTTTGAATTTTGGTTACCAAGGAATGGTTTCTTGTATCGATGCTTTGGTTTCCAGAAATGACGTGATTGTTTATGACGTAGATTCTCACGCTTGTATCGTGGATGGCGTTAGATTACACGCTGGTAAACGTTTTACTTACAGACACAACGATATTGCCAGTCTTGAAAAAAACTTAGAAAGAGCAAAAAAAGTAACCGAAGAAACAGGAGGCGGAATCTTGGTAATTACCGAAGGTGTTTTCGGAATGAGAGGACAACAAGGTAAATTGAAAGAAATTTGTGCTTTGAAAGAAAAATATGGTTTCAGAATTTTGGTGGACGATGCGCACGGATTCGGAACGCTTGGAGCAACAGGTGCTGGAGCTGGAGAAGAGCAAGGATGTCAAGACCAGATTGATGTTTATTTCTCAACATTTGCAAAATCTATGGCTGGTTTCGGAGCTTTCCTTGCTGGAAACAAAGAAATTATCCGTTATTTGAAATTCAACTTGAGGTCTCAAATTTTCGCAAAATCTTTGACGATGCCAATGGTAATTGGAGGTTTGAAGAGATTGGAATTATTGAGATCAAGACCAGAAATCAAAGCTAAACTTTGGGAAAACGTTGAAAAACTACAAGGCGGGCTTAAGAAAATCGGTTATAATCTTGGAGATACCAATACTTGTGTAACACCAGTTTTCATCCAAGGAGGTCCAATGGAAGCAATGATGCTGGCAAGAGATTTGAGAGAAAATTACTTGATTTTCACATCCGTAGTTTCCTATCCTGTTATCCCGAAAGGTATGATTTTGTTGAGATTAATTCCGACTGCCTCTCACACAGATGCTGAAATCAACGAAACTTTGGAAGCTTTTGATTCTATCTACAAAAAATTAGAAACTGGTTATTACAAAAACTTAGCAGACAAACAAGTCGAGGAACAGAATTTACAATTTAAAGAGATTTAATTTTAAATTCAATCATATAATAAACCCTTTCAAAGTTCTAGATTTTGAAAGGGTTTTTCATTTAATAAAAAATTGTAATTTTGATAAAGAAGATTTGAAAAAAATGAAGCCACAAATTATAGAAGACCATAATGGTAACCCAACCGGCGTTTTTATCCCCATCAAAGAATGGGAGGAACTGAAACAGCAATATCCCAGAATTGAGGATAAAAACAGCTTCAAGCTTTCTGATGGGCAAAAAATGATATTGGATAATCAAGACAATTTGCCACTTTCCGAATATCAGGACAATAATGAGTTTGTTGCAGAATTGAAGCAATCAAACTACATAAAATAGTTCTTCAATATTTGCAAAGCTTCATTTTTATAATTTTCGTATTCTTCTAAAAATTGAGATACTTTACTTTCATAATTAGGACTATTTAAACTTAAACTCCTTTTTCCTTTCCCTATAAATTCGATGTATTCCTCCTTTATTTTATAAGTTGGTGTCCATATTGCATTTCCAAAATTTAAACATTTTACGTTTGGAAGTGCAGTTTCAATAAAAGCATATTCTTTACTTTCTAATGTTGCCATTCCTACTTTTATTTGCTTTAAGTTATACAATTTCAAAAATGGTAAAAATGCAGGATAATCAGTTTTGTGTCTTATAAAGCCTAAAGCAAAAACTTCTAAATTTGGTAAATCTTCTAGAAATGAATAATTTTCAATTGGTTGATTCCAATCTAAAGTTCCATCAATTTTTAAATATCTTAATGAATTGATTCCCTTTAAACCATCAAAATTTGATACTTTTCTTAAATTTTCTAAATGCAATGATTTTAATTTCGTAAGTTTTCTTAGTGGAGATAAATATGAAAAACCAGAAACATATTCCAAAACTAACTCTTCCAGATTTGTTAAATTAGAAATAAAATCAATATCATTATTTCTAAAAAATGATATTCTTAATCGCTTAATATTTTGTAGATTTTCTAATGCTTGAACTTGTTCTTTACTCGGTTCATCTAAAGTTATTTCTTCGATGTTAGGAAAATCAAAAATTTGTTTCCAATTTTTGTCAGTTTTGTTTAGAGTAACAATTTTAACCTTTGCTTTATCATTAATATTTTCGTCCAAAGAATAAGAAAACCTTTCTACATTTGGAACAATTGTCCAATAATCATTTTCTCTATCTAAAAAATCGGCAAAATGATGTCTCATTCTTTAACTTAAATTAAATCCATCTTAATTAATTTTCTTCAAATCCAAATCCTCAAAATCAAAACTAAAATCCGTCACATCAGAGATTGGTTTCATTTTCGCAGAAACAGCTTTACCATTTTCATCAAAATTTAAAGTAAAAAAAGCATCCGCATCATAACTTCTGTCATCCCATTTTGCCACAAAAGAATTCGCTGAATATGGAATCAAATCTCCTTTCAGCCTTGGCGAAGATTTAGAAATAATTCTGTAACCTTTGCCTTGTTTAGAAACCTCAACAATCCCGAACCAATCATCTTTGTACCAACCGATGAATTGGTCTTCTTTCAAATCAGATTTGAATTTTGAAGCCTTATCATAAACTTCCTTCTTTTGTTTTGCGAAAGTTTCCTCATTTTTCTTATTTCTGTCGCCATAGAGTTTCAGCCAATCACGATTTTCAACGCCCAGGTAAGCATCTTTCACAGAATTCGTAATTGTAGAAAAAGCCGCGCCAGACTGTTGATTAGTCAAAACAACAATTCCAAGTTTCAAATCCGGAATCAATGTAAAGTGTGTAACAGTTCCTATCAAACCTCCAGAATGCTGAACTTGCAAATAACCTTTCACATCACTCAAAAACCAGCCTAAACCATAACCATAAAAATGGGTATCATAAGGTGAAGTCATCCCAACTTTATCCGGAATCTGAAGACTCCAAAGTTCGTGGGCATTTTTCTCAGAAACCAAACGTTTTCCATCCTTGGTCACAAATCTATTTAGGAGAAAATTCGCCCAAGTTGTCATATCTTGGATGTTGCTCATAATTCCGCCTGCCGCGTTCGCCGTTTCGTTCCAATCGTGAGGAACTGCAATGGCTTTTCCGTCAACCGGAGCGTGCGCATCAATGATATTCTGTGAATTTTTTGCACGATTATAAGAACCGAAACTAGCTGTCATTCCAATAGGTTTCATAATTCTCTGCTCAATAAAATCTGCCCATTGCAAACCAGAAACTCTATGAATCACTTCGCCGGCAACGATGAACATAATATTGTTATAATCCAAAGTCGTACGGAACGGATTTTCTGGTTTAAGGAATCTCACATTGTGAACAATATCATTAACAGTCAGATTTCCGCCTTCTGGAAAAAACATCAAATCGCCTTGTCCCAATCCTAATCCGGCTCTGTGAGTGATTAAGTCTTTTATTGTCACATTCTGAGAAACATAAGGGTCAGCCATTTGAAATTCAGGGATATATTTTGTCACTTTATCATCCCAATTTATTTTACCTTCGTCGGCTAAAATCGCTAAAGCGGTACAAGTAAAACCTTTACTGTTAGAAGCAATTCCTACCAATGTATTATCATCCATCGGCTGATTATTTTTAAGTGAACGAACACCGAAACCTTTCGCATAAATAAGCTTTCCGTCTTTCACTACACCAACAGACATTCCGGGAACGTCAAAGGTTTTAAGAGAATTTTGAATCAGTTCGTCTAATTTTTTTTCTTCAATCTGAGCATTGAAAAAGACAAATGAGAAAAGGAAAAAGGAAAAAGATAATGTTTTGTTCATTTTAAAAAAGCTTTGTACGAAGATAGGAATTTGTAATTTTTAATTGTTAATGATTATGGGTTAATTATCTTTACATTTCAAATTTAATTACAAAAAACAATGTCATATTGCCAAGCTATAGAAACAATGCAACCTGATGAAAGAAAAGCATTGCATAAAAATTACCACGATAATCACTACGGTTTTCCTATTCATAACGATGATGAATTGTTTGGAAGGCTGATTATGGAAATCAATCAGGCTGGATTGAGCTGGGAAACAATTCTGAAAAAAGAAGATTCTTTCCGAAAAGCTTACAGTGATTTCAGTATTGAAAAAATTGCTTCTTATACTGAAAAAGACAGAGAACGTCTATTGTCCGATGCTGGAATTATTAGAAATAAATTAAAAGTAAACGCAGCGATTGAAAACGCAAAAACTATTTTGGAACTGAAAAAGGAATTTGGTTCTTTTGAAAAATGGCTTGAACATCATCACCCGAAAACGAAGGAAGAATGGGTGAAACTATTCAAAAAAACATTTAGATTCACTGGTGGAGAGATTGTCGGTGAGTTTTTGATGAGTATTGGTTTTCTGAAAGGTGCCCATTCTGATAGTTGTAAAATCAATGAAAAGATTTTTGCGACTAATCCCAAGTGGAAAGAAGTCAAATAATGTTAGACACTTCGACTCCGCTCAGTGTGACATCTAATGAATATTATTAAAACATTGTCAGTCTGAGCGGAGTCGAAGACTTTATTATTAGTTGATTTTCTCTGTCTGAAAAATTCGCCTTAAATTTGTAGAAATCTAAAGAAAGTAAATGGAAAGTAAAAAAGAATTCTTCCTCGAGTGCTACAAACTCGGGATAATCAAGTTTGGGCGTTTTACATTGAAAAGCGGGATAGAAAGTCCGTTTTACGTTGATTTGCGACCACTCGCTTCTGATCCAAAAATCCTGAAAAAACTGGCCAATTATCTTTTGGAAATGCTTCCTTTGGATAATTTTGATATCATCTGCGGTGTTCCTTATGCGGCACTTCCGATGGCAACTGCAATGTCTCTTGAAAGTTACATTCCTTTGATTATCAAAAGAAAAGAAGCAAAATCTTACGGAACAAAAAAACTAATTGAAGGTATCTACGAAAAAGGACAAAACTGTCTTTTGGTAGAAGATGTCATCACATCCGGAAAATCTTTGGTTGAAACGATTGATGAAGTAGAAAATGAAGGCATCAAAGTTTCGGACATTGTTGTGGTTCTTGATAGAGAACAAGGCGGAAAAGAAAAATTGGAAGAAAAAGGCTACAAAGTTCATTCGCTTTTCAATATTTCTGAAGTTGTGGAAATTCTGAGAGAAGTGAATTATATCGATGACGAGGAAGTAGCTAGAATCAGAGATTTTGTGAACGGAAATCAAGTTGTTTTTGAAGAAAAGAAACGTTTGTCTTACGAGCAAAAACTTGAAGTTGCAGAACATTCTTTCGCTAAGAAAATCCTTGAAATTGCTATTGCAAAAAAATCAAACCTTATTGCTTCTGCTGATTTTATTACAACAAAAGAGTTATTAGATTTCGCTGATTTTGTTGGACCTCACATTGTGGCGCTGAAAACACACATCGATATTCTGAATGATTTTGATGCCGATGAAACAATTCTTCCGCTTAAAGATTTGGCAACGAAACATAACTTCCTTTTGATGGAAGACCGAAAATTTGCGGATATTGGAAACACTCAGGAATTGCAATTTTCTTACGGAACTTACAAGATTTCGAACTGGGCAGATTTGGTAACTTCTCACGTAATTGGCGGAAGTAAAAGCTTGGATTGCTTTATGAATGTTGGTGTGGTGGCGATTTTGGGAATGTCTTCTCAAGGTACTTTGACAGATTCTCATTATCGTGAAGAAGCAATGAAAGTGATAGAAAATCATCTTAATATCATCGGTTGTGTTGCTCAGAACGAAATTTCAGACAATCTACTCCTTTTCACGCCTGGCGTAAATCTTTCGCTTGCAGGCGATGACAAAGGCCAACAATACAATTCTCCAGAGCACGTGATTAAGAATTACGGAACAGATTTTATCATCGTTGGACGTGGCATTTACAAATCAGACGAACCGGAACAAGAAGCTTTGCGTTATAAAACAGAAGGCTGGAAAGCTTATCAAAGTACATTGTAAATTGTACAAAGTATAAAGTATTTTGGAAACCCTTTCAGAGTTTTGAACTCCGAAAGGGTTTTTCATTTTATCTGTCCGAAGTTTTCAACAATATTCAACATTGTCAGTCTGAGGTGAAGTTTATCCTGAGCTTGTCGAAGGGAAGACAAATAAACACTTCAAAAATCTTCATATTTTTTCCTTTTTTATAAAACATATCTTATTAATTTAGTGAAAAATTAGTAGTTTTAAATACTGATTAATTTTGATGAAGCGTTTTTTTTTGTGTTTAGTTTTATTGTTGACGAATTTCTGGGCAAAGTCTCAGCAAGACAGTATTTTGCTTAATGTAAAACTTAATGAAGACAAAAAATCAATCACGATTGAACAAGTTTTGATTTATCATAATCCTCATCAGAAATCAATTAATAAAATCAAGCTTCTGAATTGGGTTGCGGCTTATCAAAAAAGAAGAACACCTCTATTAAAACGCAAAGTTGAAGACCGCAAAAAAGACCTTTATTTTGCTAAAGACAATCAATTAGGAAAGCTGGAAAATCTCAAATATTCTTACGGAAATACATCTTCGGAAATCCTTAATAAAACTCAGGAAAATATTTTCATTCCGCTTTCCGAACCTTTGGAATCTGGGAAGCGTATTAAACTTAATCTAAAATATCAGATTCAGCTTCCTGACGCCCGTTTTACAGGCTATGGAGTTGATGTCAACAAGATTGTGTTGAAATATTTTTTTCTAGTTCCAGAAACTTACGAAACAGAAAATCAAAGCAATTCTTTTTACCGAGATATCGAAGAAACAGCCAACGCAGGTTCTTTCTGGAAAGTTGATTTTCAAGTGCCACAGAATTGGAAAATCTATTCTAATCTTAATCAGAAATCGGATTTAGCATTTGAAGGACAATCTATCAACGACCCAGAATTTCAATTATCAAATGAAATTTATCCTGAATTTTCAGTAGATATTGACGGACAAAAAATCAATATCCAGTTAGGTTATCAGGTTTCTGAATATCAAAGACAAATCTTAAATTCTGTCTTGAGTAATCATCTGAAATTCATAAAAGCAAGAATCGGAAATCTTCCAAATAAGCTTTTTATCACTCAGAAATTCCTGAATAAAGAAGAGTTTATTGGAATTGATGATATTAAATTCTGGAAATTCAAATACCAATTATTTACAGATTATGAAAAGACAGATCTGGATTATTTTAGCGTGATTTCTAAAAAGATTATGGACGATTATTTCATCACCAATAAAACGAATGACCATTGGCTGAAAAATGGTTTGAAGTCTTATCTCGAAATCCAATATCTAAAAAATTTCTATCCGAATCATCAACTTTTGGGGAATCTTCCAGACAACGCCAAAATATTTGGAATTAAACCTTTGAAATTGTTTCATGCTTCAAAACTGAAACTTTCCGAACGTTATGGATTGGCCTATCATTATATCTCGACTCAGAATCTTGACCAGAAAATTGACACGCCTTTTCATCAATTGAGTAATTTCAATACGACAGCCATCAGTCAATTTGAAATGGGTAATCTTTTGAATTATATCTCGGAATATCAAGGAACGGATTCTTTTGATTTTTCCCTTAAATCTTATTTATCATCTACTTACGGAACCAAGACAACAGGGAAAGATTTTCTTAATAATTTGGATAAATTCACGAGCGGAAAATCGATTTTTCTAAATCAAGTGATGAGTGAAAAGCACAGAATTAATTTTAATTTGAAGAATTTTAAAGAACAAAATCAAGATTATCTTGTTCATATTAAGGACAAAAACGCCACTAATATTCCTCTAAAAATCGAATCTGAAACTAAAAATGACGAAAAGAAAACATATTGGAAAGAGGGAAATTATAAAGTAAAAGATACGCTTTCCATTCCAAAAGAGAATGTCAATAAAATTGTTTTAAATGATAATTATGCTTTTCCAGAAGCTAATTTCCGAGACAATTACCTCTATACAAAAGGCTTGTTTTCTAATACGAAAAAGATAAGGTTCAAACTGGTAAAAGATGTTCAAAATCCAGAATATAATGAGATTTTCCTTACACCGAGATTGACTTTCAATGCTTATGACAAAGTTTTGTTGGGACTTAATTTTAAGAATCAAGGGATTTTTGACCAGAAATTTGATTATTCGTTCACGCCTTATTATAGTACAGGAACTGGAAAACTGACTGGTTCGGGAGCTATTGGCTATTCGATTTTACCTCCAAATAGTTTTTTCAGAAGTTGGAATTTCGCCGTTTCGGGGTCTTATTTTCATTATAATACCAATTTGGCTTATAAGAGATTTGGAGCCGGAACTTCCATTAATTTTAATAAAAATCCAAGAAGTGCGATTGGAAGAAGTTTGTATTTTTCTTACAACTATTATGACAGAGAATTGACTCCGCTGATGATTGAGAATAATCTGTACTCCAAATATAATCTTTGGAACTTAGGCTATTCTTATTCAGACAACCGCTTGATTCACGAGAAATATATCTCGACTAATTTGCAATGGATGGAAGATTTTCAGAAGATTTCTGCGGAAGCTTTTTACCGTTGGGAATTTTCTAAGGATAAGAAAATAAGTTTCCGATGGTTTGCAGGTTATTTTATTAAGAATGAAACCAAAAATGCGTTATTCAATTATGGTTTGTCAAGAGTTTCCAACTATTCTTTTTCTTATGGCTTATTGGGACAAAGTGCAACATCGGGGATTCTTTCTCAGCAATTTATTTTGGCAGAAGGTGGTTTCAAATCGATGTTCAACACATCAGTTAATCAATTTATCACCAGCTTGAATGTAGATTCTCATCTGTGGAAATGGTTCAATCTCTATGCAGATGCAGGTTTTTACAAGAACAAAAACAGAGCAACCCAGTTCATTTGGGATTCTGGAATAAAAGTTAAAGTTGTTCCAGACTTTTTGGAAGTTTATTTCCCAGTAGCTTCTACTTTAGGATTCGAACCCGGATTCAAAAACTATGGTTACAGAATCCGATATACTTTGGTTCTTAATCTTGGAGCATTGATTAATAATCTGAGACGAGGAGTTTATTAAAACAAAAAACCACCGATATTCTCGGTGGTTTTGTATTTAAAAGCTAATGCTCAAATTATTTTTTGATAACTTTTTGAGCTACTTTTTCTCCGTTTACAGAACCTGTAATAATGTAAACACCTTTTGCAAGAGAAGATACATTAAGAGTAGAACCTTCTGTTACTTTAGCAGCTTTTACCACTTGACCAGCTGCGTTGATAATTTGGATATCAGCAGTCTTAGCGAAAGCGATAGACTCTCTAACTACAGTGTTTTTAACTAAACTGAACTTTGATTTAGATAAATCATTAACAGCCATAGTTCCTTTTTCGTAAGCTAAGATATCATCAAAAGAAGCAGTACCTCCATTATACACTCTGAATGCTACATCTAAAGTAGCCGCATCTGCCCCTGCAGGCATTTCTACTGTATACTGAGTCCAAACTGATGCTGATGGAAGATATCCATTATTAGTTCTGAATGCATCTGTTGAAGCATCATCTGTAGTGTACACAGCTGTACCTGCCTGAGATTTATAAACACTCCAAAGTCTAGAATCTGTATCATCACCTGAAGACTTATACCAGAAAGAGATTACATAAGTCTTACCTCCTGTTACTGGAACATTTTGGTAGAAACCTGTAGTAGCTGTAGCAGTATATGTTGCACTGTTATTACCTGTATGAGCTCCTGTAGTAGCAATTGTCGGTGCAGTGTAGCCAGAACCAGTTCCAGCTGCCCAAGGTGCTAAGCCTGATTCAAAACCAGAGTTAACTGTTAAATTTTGAGCTGACACCAAAGATACTGCAGCAATACTTAAAATTGTAAAGATTTTTTTCATAATATGAAAGTTTAAAAATTGTTTTTAATTGTTTATTTAAAGGGTTGCTAAGTTAATAAAAAAATGTATTCCGCAAAATTTTGTTAGTTTTTTAACATTTACGCATTATTAAGATTAGATTACATCAATGATAGAAAATTATTATCTCAAAAAATTAACATTTTTGTATCTCAAAATCTCCTTTTTTTTCTTGCCACAAAAGTAAATATATTAATAAGACCATATGTTAAGCCTACTTTAAATAATAAAAAATAACGCATCGTTTGACAGATGCGTTATGAGGCTTAACTTTGATAAGTTCTTCTATTTTTTAATGATCTTTTGAGAAATCGCTTGTCCGTTTAAAAGACTTGTTACTATATAAGTTCCTTTCGGCAAAGCAGAAACATCTAATCTAGAGTTTTCAGTAACCTCAGCCGTTTTCACTATTTGACCAGTTATATTATAAACCGACACCTTTGTAGTAGTATCAAAGATCAATTCGTTTGAAACGATGGTATTTTTCACTAAGTTAGCTTTTCCTTTTGTAGCATCTACAACCGCCATAGTTTCATAAGCAGTCCAAGATACATCATCTATAGTTACCTGTTTGTTTCCATTAGCTGTACCTGTTGGATAAGAAATTTTGATTTTAACTGATCCTGACTTATTAACAGTAGTTGTAGAAGTTAAAACTGTAGTATCTTCTCCAGCAGCACCAAAAGTTGGAGTAACTGTTGTTTGAACACCATCAATAAAAACTGCTAAAACTCTTGTATTAGTTCCACCAGTGAAAGCTTTTCTATACTTGAATGTAAAAGAACCAACACCATTAGGAATTGTAAATTCTACAGAACTAGGTTCATCAGCCCTTCTTAACATAAGCCCTTTACCCGTAATTGCGTAATCACCTTCGTCACGAGAATGAGTGTATGCAACAGTAACACCCGACGTTTGTCCTGCAAAAGTACCATCTGCATAGGTTCCTGTTAATGATGTCGGAGCAGAGAAATCCTCAGATCCTTGCGCATTAATCGTTGCAGTTAAAGCTACTGCCGCTAGTAAAGAATAGATTTTTTTCATAATTTAAAAATTTAAAATTGTTATTGTTTTGTTTGCTATTCCAAATATAAAACTTTATGTTGTATTATACTTTTTAACAGTGGTTTCACGTTTTAAATAATTGTTAATTCGTGTGATAGCCTATTATCGTTAATTTTGGAGCGTACATCAATCGGGTGAAAAAGAATATCTACCTTTTGCTATTTTTCTCTTATTTTCTGGCATCAACCACTGTTAATGCACAGATTTTCAGTTGGAAAAACCCCAATATTCCACAAGATTCTCTCAAAAAAGATAGCATAGTAGTTTCTAAGATCAATCAGGATTTTTTCACCAAAGACACGCTTGACTTCATCAAAAAACAAAATCGCGTGATTTATGACGAAGAAGTTCTAGTAAAAAACGATAAGAAAAGAATCCTCGGAGAACTCAACTCCAAAGGTTCTATCATCCGAGGAATTACTTTTGGAAATAATCAAGGCTCCTCTGTGCAAAGTTCTATGGATATGCAAATTTCCGGAAAACTAAGTCCAGATGTTTCTATCTTAGCTTCCATTTCGGATCATAACCTACCTGTTCAAGCGGATGGATATACACAGACTTTGCAGGAATTTGACAAAATCTATCTTCAGCTTAACATCAAAAACCATAGCATCATCCGCGCCGGTCATCTGGATTTGAATGATGAAACGACTTATTTCGGACGTTATCAAAGACGAAGTATGGGTTTACAGTTTCTAACGAATTGGGAGCAGAACGGTAACAAAACTTCTGTAGATGTTTCTGGTGGTGTCGCCCGAAGCGAATTCTTTAGGATGCGTTTCCAAGGTATTGAAGGCAACCAAGGTCCTTATCGATTAACCGGAAAAAACGGAGAACTGTTCATCACGATTATCTCAGGTTCGGAACAGGTTTACATTGATGGCGTATTGATGAAACGTGGCGAAAATCAGGATTATACCATTAATTATAATACAGGCGAAATCACATTCACGAGTTTCCGCCCAATCTATAAGCAGAACTTCATCAATGTTTCATACAATTACACCAATCGAAATTACACCCGATTTCTCATCACAGGAAATATCAAACATCAGCGAGAAAGACTGAAAGCGGGATTCAGTTGGTTTATGGAGAATGATAATAAGAATGCTCCACTATCACTCAATCTTAGCGAAGAAGACCAGCAACAATTGGTGAATGCAGGTAATGATCCTACTTTGATGTACTCTCAGTCCGGCGTGGAAACAGAATACGACGTGAATAAAATCTTGTACAAAAGAGTATTCTCTGGCGATTCTTATTATTATGAATTCTCTACAGATCAAACACAGACGCTCTATCAGGTTTCCTTTACGTATTTCGGAAGCGGAAAAGGTGATTATCAATTGCAACAATCTACAAACAACGGCCGTGTTTTCCAATATGTAGGAACGGGATTAGGAGATTATCTCTCGGTAAGAAAATTACCTGCGCCAGAAAAGTCTCAGGTTTACTCTGCCAATGTAGAATATGCTCTGAATGAAGGTGTGATTGGTACAGATCTCTCGTTGAGTAATTACGACCTTAACGCTTTCTCATCAAAAGATAATGAGCAGAATATTGGTTACGCAGCAAGAATTTACGCTAATAAAACCTTCAAAAAGAATACTTGGACAGGAACTCCAATGGTGGAATATCAAGTGATTCAAAAAAACTTCCATATTCTTGATAGAATTAATAATGTAGATTTCTGGAGAGATTTTAACTTGACCAATGAGTTCAGTCAGATTACTCAGAACAGATTTATATTTTCTTTCCTTAATGATTTTAACAAGACTTCAAAAATCAATTACAAATTGAATTATCTTGAAGAAACAAACACCTACAAAAGCATCAAAAATGACATCGATGCTGTATGGAAAATCGGAAAGTTCAACAATCTTGCAGCTGTTTCTTATCTTGATACCAAATCAACTGACCTTAATACAAATTTCATCAGAGGTGCGGTTTCTACTGAATTAGCAAGCAAAAAAGGAAGCTGGATGTTGGGTGGTTCAATGGAACATAATGAGAAAAAATACAATGCAACACAATTGCTGGATGTGACGAGTTTTAGCTGGAAAGAGGTTTTCATTCAGAAAAAAATTTCGGACACTGCTAGAACTAAACTATTAACAAAAATTTATCTTCGAAGCAATGACTCCGTTCAAGATAATCGTCTGCAAAAGATGAACAACATTCTTGGGATTCAGGCTGAAAGTCAAATTATTAAAACCGAAAAAACTCAATTATCAACGTTAATTCATTACAGGAAGTTCTTTTATGAAAATCAGACTTTAGCAAATGACCAGAATCAGGATTTTTTAGTTGGAAACATCTTGTATAACCAGCAATTATTCAAAAACGGAATGCGACTTCAATTTTTCTACGAGCTTGGAAATGGTCAGGAAGCGCAACGAGAATTCCAATACATCAAAGTAACCGATGGACAAGGCGTTTACAAATGGACGGATTATAACAATGATGGCGTTCAGCAATTAGACGAGTTCGAAGTAGCAGAGTATGCAGATTTGGCGCAGTACATTAGAGTTTATACGAATAGCGTGAATTATTTAGCTTCTAACAAAAACAAATTACAAGTAGCTTTGTTTGTAAATCCTTCAGTTATTATCAGCTCTGAGAATGTTTTCTTGAAACGTTGGAACTTCAATTTATCTTTACTTTCTCAGAATTCTTATATGAAAGGTAGCAAGGTTTTGGTTTGGAATCCTTTCGAAAAACAAGCTGACCAGTTGCTGAGAACTCAGAATATTTTGGCTTCAGCTTTATTCAATTCTAATGATAAATCCGGCTGGAACGGTAGTTATCGATATACAGATAATGATAATTTGGTAAATGCTAATTTCAGTAACGAAGTACATTCTCAGAAATCTCATTTTATGAATGTTGGCTATTATTTCACTAAGGCTTTCCGTGCAGATTGGGAAAATATGTTGCAGAATGTAACCAATAGTTCACAAGTTTACAACACCCGAAATTACCTTCTCCAAAACTGGGAAACAAAGCCAAAAGCAACTTACAAACTCACAGAAACCCTTCAAACCGAATTATTTGGAGCACTTCGTCAGAAAAAAAGAACCGACGGTGAAGAACTTTTGAAAACCTACGAAATCTCAGGAACACTCCAATGGGAGAAAGCCAAAACATCCATTAGAGCTAATTTTTCTTTCATCAATAATCATTTTATAGGAAACAGCTACAGCATTGTCGGAAATCAAATGCTAGAAGGCTTGAAAGCCGGGAAAAACCAAGTCTGGACTTTATATATTCAACAAGCTATCAATTCATTCATTCAACTCAATGTAAATTACGAAGGTCGAAATTCCGGCGACAGAACCATCCACATCGGAAGTATGCAAATCCGCGCAAGCTTCTAGAATAATGATTAATTGTTAATTATAAATGGTAACAATTAATCATTAGCAATTGACAATTAAATTTCGTTTCTACTCCACTCGCTCCAGCTTCCGACGTAAAGATTCGGGATTTCAAGACCTGCATAATCCAAAGCCAAAAGAGAATGACAAGCCGTTACGCCACTTCCGCAATGGAACGTGATTTTGCTTTTATCATATTGATTAAACAATTCAGAATATAGATTTCTAAGTGTTTCAGGAGATTTAAACAAACCATTTTCATCCAGATTATCTGAGAAAGGAAAATTCTTGGCATTTGGGATATGTCCTGCTACTAAATCAATTGGTTCTGTAATCCCTTGATAACGCTGAGATTCTCTTACATCAACAATCACAGCATCTGAATCTTGAGTGGCATTTTTCACATCTTCAATCCAAATCTGTGGCAATTGCCAATCTTTGTAATCAGAAATATATTCAGTTTTTGGATACGAATTTTCTCCAGAACTTAAAGGATAACTTTGACTCTCCGCAAATTGTAAACCGCCATTCAAAACCTGAACATTGTTGTGACCAACTGCTTTCAACATCCACCAAAATCTCGCGCCTGCATTGGCTCCATTTTTATCATCATAGATTACAACGTGAGAATCTTTATCAATTCCTAATTTCCCTAAAGTCTTGATAAAATTTTCAAACTTCGGAAGCGGATGACGACCTCGATTTTTTGGATTATCTATTTCTGCTAAGTCAGAATTAAGATCTACATAAACGGCATTTTTGAGATGTTTCTTTTCGAATTCAGTTTTTGAATCTGGTCCAGTTCTCACATCAAAGATTCGAAGATTGGGATTTTTGGACAGTTGCAAAAATTCATTAATTTGTATAATTGGTGATTGTTTATTCATTTTATGAAATTAATAAAAAAATTATTGGAATTCTTTTTGATTCTCAATCCCAAATTTAATTAGATTTGCCAATCAATAAAAGTAAAAATGAAACTATGACAGAAAAAATCCTAATCACAGGCGCACTTGGCCAAATCGGAACAGAGTTAACCGTTAGATTATCAGAAATATATGGTAAAGAAAACGTTATCGCATCCGGATTGGACAAGTGGAAAGAAGGCATCACCGAAGCTGGCTATTATGAGAGACTTGATGTAACTAATTTTCAAGCTGTTACAGAAGTTATCAAAGAACATAATATTACAACAGTATATCATTTAGCTTCACTTTTATCAGGAACATCAGAAAAACAACCACTTTTTGCTTGGAAACTCAACCTTGATCCGTTGATTCATCTTTGTGAATTAGCAAAAGAAGGAACACTGAAGAAGATTTTCTGGCCAAGTTCAATCGCCGTTTTTGGAAAAGGAATCCCGAAAGAAAATGTGGGACAAGAAGTTGTTCTTAATCCAACAACCGTTTACGGAATCTCAAAAATGGCAGGTGAAAAATGGTGCGAATATTACTTCGAAAAATATGGTGTTGACATCAGAAGTATTCGTTATCCCGGTCTGATTTCTTGGAAAGCTCCGGCCGGTGGAGGAACTACAGATTATGCTGTTGAGATATTTTATGAGGCAGTAGAAAATGGAAAATACACAAGTTTCATTAGCGAAAATACAGCAATGCCAATGCTCTATATGGACGACGCAATTGAGGCAACAATTAAGCTGATGACAGCTCCAAAAGAAGAGGTAAAAATCCGTTACTCATACAATCTTGGAGGAATGAGTTTTACACCAAAAGAACTAGCATCAGAAATTAAAAAAACTATTCCGGATTTTGAGATAAAATATGAACCGGATTTCCGTCAGGCGATTGCAGATTCTTGGCCTGCAAGTATAGATGATTCTGCCGCTAAACAAGATTGGGGATTGGATTACAAGTTCGATATTTCATCAATGTCAATAGATATGATAAATAATCTTAAGAAAAAACTTAACAAAGAGTAAAATCTAAACTATCAGTTTTAGTTAAATTAATTTTAACATTTGATTTTTAATTCATTAAAAAATTCATCTCAATTATAATTTAAGTGGTTTTATTGACTTTCAACATATCATTATCGGAAAATAAGGCTTTGAAAACTAAAAACATTTCAGAATCTGAATTGATAACTTCTATCGAAGAAAAAGTTAACTCTACCCTACTCTTGTTGGAGCTTCACGAATTTCAAGCTACATTTTTCATTGACATTGCTCTTGCTGAAGGACTAAAAAAATCCATAAAAAGCATTTCATTTGCGGGTCATGAAATCTCATTTTATAATAGCAATTCTGACCTGCAAACCATAGAAAAAGTGAAGCAAAATTTGGAAGATTTTTTACAAAAACCAATCAGAGGTTTGAGGCAAAAATACCACCAGATTTCTTACTCGGAAATCAAGAAATTAGACTTCAACTACATCTCCAATATCGAGGAATCGAGAATCAATTTTCTATGGCGAAAGTTGACCGCAAAAACCGAAATTCATATTGAAAATGATTTGACAATTGTTCCGGAAAGCCAGTCGCCTTATTCTCAACTTCCGTTCAATGATTATGTCCTTCAAGTGACTCCGATGAAGTATTATGAAAGTATGCTTTTGGAAAGCTTGAAGAACAATGAGTATGTAATGATCTATGCCAACATTTGGCAATTATATGATTCCGAAGACATGCCAATTGAGATTCCTTTTTATAAAAAAATAAACATCGGCAGAAAATTCGAAGACCGACTTGAAAAGCTATTTCAATTCATTGATGAAAATGAAATAGCAGTTTCGAGAATGAAAGATTATTTGTTTTAACTAAAAAATATTAGATTAAAAATTTATCAAATAAAAAGAATTATTTTTCAATTATTAATAATTCTTATAGAATAAGGTTAGGTAACGAAAAACATATAGCGACCTTACGGAAACCATACAGAAAAGCCTGTTATCATCGATTGGATAAACAGGCTTTTTTATTATTAAAAAGATAATTAACTCAATTCAAAAACTGTGATTTCTGGCAACACTCCTACTCTACCAGGATAACCAATAACTCCAAATCCGCGGTTGACATAGAGATATTTATCTCCATTTTGATAAAGGTCTGCCCATTTTGGGTATTTGTATTTCACAGGCGACCATTTGAAGTTTTTCAGGTCAATTCCGAACTGCATTCCGTGCGTATGCCCGGAAAGTGTTAATTGTATGTCTTTCGGATGATTCTTTACGACAGCATCAAAATGTGAAGGATCGTGAGACATCAGGATTTTACAAGCTTCAGTTGGTACATTTTGCGTTGCTTTATCCAAATCTCCAAATTGTGGAAACGGTGGAATTCCCCAGTTTTCCACACCAAGAATGTATAATTTCTCACCATTTCTTTCAATGATTCTGTGTTCATTTCTGAGCATTTCGAAGCCTGCTTTCCGCTCGTTTTCTATAAGTTTCGGAATATTATTCTTTTGCTCATCGATATTTTTCCAAACGCCATATTCGCCATAATCGTGGTTTCCTAAAACCGCCAATTTCCCGTCTTTTCCTTTAATCTGAGAAAACAAATCAATGAATGGAACAAACTCATCCGCATAATTGTTCACCATATCTCCGGTAAATAAAACCAAATCTGCATTTTGATTATTAATCAAATCAATAGCGTGTTGCAAATGTTTAGGATTTTGGAAACTTCCGCTATGAACATCAGAAATCTGAACGATTTTATAGCCTTTGAAACTTTCCGGTAAGTTTTTCAGCTTAAGTCTCACAACTCTCGCTCTATGACGGTATTTTCCAAAGATAATTCCATCCAGAACAATTCCTGCTAAAATAGCTCCGGAACCAAGTCCAACTAAGCTTATAAACTTCCTTCTCGAAGGATAATTATGATTTTCTGTCGCCACATAATTGTAACCGAAATTCAGAAGTCTGATTAAATCCTCAATCAAAAGGAAAACAGCAATCAAAAGCTTTGGCAACACAAAAATCAAAATCATAGAAAACACGATTTGAAGTTTGAGATATTTGTGTGAAGCCTTATCAAAAGTAAGAATTGAATAAAACAAAAACACATAAATCAGAATCGTCGGGATCCAATAGATAAATCTACCATTCTGATTGGTATAAACCGTTTTAAAAGCCAGATAAACGTAAGCTTCCAGCAGTAGAAAAACTCCCAGAAGAAATAAAATTGTCTTTTGCATATTGTGATAAAAAACAAAAGGAATAAAAATTTATTCCTTTTAGTATGATGACGTTTAAAATTTATATTTACTTTAAATGATTTATATTTTCCCTTCCGGAAACTTATAAACCACACAATTGATGTTCATCCCTGCTCCAACCGACGTGAAAATAATATGAGAACCCGGCGTGAATTGCTGACCTTCCATCTTTCCTTTTCTGATTAAATCAAACAAAGTAGGAACCGTCGCAACCGAAGAATTCCCAAATTCCTGAATCGTCATCGGAGAAATCGCGTGGTCGTAATCCTTTTGCCCATATAACTTGAACAATCTTCCAATCATTGCGTAATCCATTTTTGCATTCGCCTGATGAATCAGGATTTTTCCAATATCAGAAATATCAAGACCAGCTTTATCAATCGTCGCCTTTATGGCATCAGGAACGTTTTTAAGAGCGTATTCATAGATTTTACGACCTCTCATTCTGATGAATAATTGAGTTTGGTCGTGCTCAAGATTCAATGAAGGGCCATTTTCCAAATAGCATAATTCCTCGCCGTTATCGCAAAGTGTATTATCTGCTAAAACTCCAACTGTAGAATCTTCAGTCGCTGTTACAACAACTGCTCCGGCGCCATCCGCAAAAATCATTTTGTTTCTATCGTAAGGATCAGTCACTCTACTTAGAGTTTCTCCACCAACAACCAAAACAGTTTTTGCTTTTCCAGCTTTTATCATTGTATCAGCCAAAATAAGAGACTCAACCCAACCCGGACATCCGAAAATCATATCATAATTGATACAATCTCTTCTTTTGATTCCTAATTTTCCTTTTAACCTTGCAGAAAGGGACGGCATAAAATTCGGAATTCCGTTAACATCAACTTCACCAAAATTGGTTGCGAAAATGATGTAATCAATCTCTTCTTTATCAATACCCGCATCTTCGATAGCCTCTAAAGAAGCCCTGTGAGCCAAATCTGAGTTAAAATCTTCCGGATTAGCATATCTCCTTCTTTCTATCTCTGTAATCTCAACAAATTTGCTGATAATCTCCTCAGTTGATTTTTCAATCAATTGATTATTATCATCATAGAATATTGCATCTTTGAAATGAGAACCATCTACTATGTTTTCCGGAACATAACTTCCAGAGCCAATGATTAATGTATTAGGCATTGAATTTTAAAAATTTGATTGCAAAATTACATAAAATTTAATTCATCAAATTTTATTTTTTTAAGCATTTTTTAAGAGAGTAATATCAGTCAACTCAAAATCATCATAAAAAACACAAATACAGTAACAAAACATCATTTTTTCGAGTTATTAATAAATTTATTTAATTTAAAATTCTCTCGAAAATCTTTACTTTTGACGAATGTTTGAATTCCAAACCATAGAAAAACCGATTGAAGACACCCTACTCAAAGAGAAAGGAAGCAAGTTCATTGGTTTCGCCTATCCAGTCAATTCTGAAGCCGAAATCAAGGATAGATTAAATCATCTCTATGAAATCCACCCTAAAGCAACACATCATTGTTATGCGTACAGACTTGGAATCAATGGAGAAAATTACAGAGCCAATGATGACGGAGAACCTTCTGGAAGTGCTGGTTTACCAATCTACAATCAGCTTCTTGCTCATCAGATAACCAATGTTTTGGTTGTTGTCATCCGATATTACGGAGGAACAAAACTAGGCGTTGGCGGATTGGTAAAAACCTATAAAGAATCTGCAAAATTCACTTTGGAAGAAGCAGAAATCATCACCAAAAAATTAGAATCCGAAATTGAAATAAGATTCAAATTTTCTCATCAAAATCAGATTTTCACGCTTCTGAATAAATATGATGCGAAAATCTTAGATTTCGATGCGCAGGAAATTTGCATCATTAGAGCCAACATCAAAACCGCTAAAAAAGAAAACATCTCAAACGAATTGTCTGAGATGCTTTTGGAATTTAATATTTCATAACTTTTAATCCCTTCTATTTCCCATAAGCATTGATGCAAAATAAATAAGCTGCGCTAATGAACCCAACGCTGCAACAACATACGTTCTCGCCGCCCATTTAAGCGAATCTTCCGCTCCTTCATATTCTTCCGAAGTTACAGTTCCGGTGGATTTCAGCCATTGTAATGCGCGATTACTAGCATCATATTCTACAGGAAGAGTTACAAATGCGAACAAAGTAGTTATAGCAAAAAGAATAACGCCAATAGCTAAAACTGTAGTGTTTCCGTTCGGGTTGTCGATACTTCTTGTCGCTGCCATTATGGCAATACCTGCGAACAAAACAAATTGCAAAAGATTAGAACTAATATTCACAATCGGAACCATTTTTGATCTCAATTGCAACATAGAATAACCGACAGCGTGCTGAACTGCGTGTCCGCATTCGTGAGCTGCAACTGCCGCTGCCGCCGCATTTCTCTGCATATAAACAGCTTCGGAAAGATTAACGGTTTTATTTTCAGGATTATAATGGTCTGTCAATTGCCCCGGAACCGAAACCACTTGAACATCCATAATCCCGTTATCTCTCAACATTTTTTCTGCCACTTCTTTTCCGGACATTCCGTTTCTGAGGTGGACTTTAGAATAATATTCGAATTTGGATTTCAATCTGGAAGAAACTATCCAGCTTATAAGCATTGAAACTCCAATAATTAAGTAATAACCTGTCATTATTTTGAAAATTTACATTAAAATAAATTATGCAATTTTATAGAAAAATTATGCCAAAGCATTGCTTTTTTCGGCTTAAAAACTATATTTGCCCTATTGATTAGCAAGAATATGGAAAATGTCATTATAAAGCAAGTTGTTACAGAAAACGACCTGACAAACTTCATCAAATTCCCAATGGAATTATACAAAAACAACCCGAATTTTGTCCCGCCATTGATTAATGAAGAAAAAAACATTTGGAACAAAGATGAAAATCCAGCTTTGTTATATTCTGTTGCAAAACAATTTTTAGCTTATAAAAACAACAAAATCGTTGGCAGAATTGCTGTGATGATTAATAATAAAGAAGCTCAGGAATTAGGAATTAAAAAAGTAAGATTCGGGTGGATTGATTTTATTGATGACGAGGAAGTTTCTAAAGCTTTAATTAATGAAGCTATTAAATATGCCAAGGAAAATCAAATCAATAAAATTGAAGGTCCAATGGGATTCACCAATCTTGACAAAGCAGGAATGCTGATTTTCGGATTTGATAAATTAGCAACGATGATTGGAATTTACAACTTCGATTATTACCCTAGACATCTTGAAAAATTAGGTTTAGCAAAAGAAAAAGAATGGGTAGAATTTGAGTTGCAGTTCCCTGATGTTTTGCCTGAAAAAATTGAAAAATTCAGCGCTTTGATTGCTCAGAAATATAAATTGAGAACGTTGAAATTTAATAATAAAAAAGAGATTCTTCCTTATGTTGAACCAATGTTCAAGCTATTGGATGAAACTTACAAATCACTTTCTACATATACACCAATCACAGACGAGCAAATTAAAACTTATAAAGAGAAATATTTCAGTTTTATAGATAAGGATTACATCACTTGTGTTGCGGATGAAAATAATGAGTTGGTTGCATTTGCGATTACAATGCCTTCTTATTCCAAAGCTTTGCAGAAAGCAAAAGGTAAACTTTTCCCATTCGGTTGGTGGCATTTTTTACAAGCCGGAAAGAAAAACGACAGAGCCAATTTTTACCTTATCGGAATTCATCCGGAATATCAAAGACGTGGCGTAACGTCAATGATTTTCAAAGCGATTCAAATGAATTTGAAAAGTAAAGGAATCAAATTTTTGGAAACCAATCCGGAATTGGAAGAAAATAAAAACGTGCAGGTTCTTTGGCAGGATTATCATCCGGTTCATCATAAAAGCAGAAGAACTTATTCATTGGAGTTTTAATCGTTAAACAATTGTTTAACAAAAATAAATTAATAATCAAGAATTTAATCTAAAAAAGCAAAAAAGATTGAAAAAGCAACTATACATCTATGCCGTTCTAATTATCTTGTTTGTAGCCTACAATTTCTACAAACCAATCGAAGATGAGAGAACCGATACAGTGATCAACATATTGTTTGCCAGCGTATTATTCCTATACATTGCATATATTGCTTATCTCGTTCTCAAGAAAATCGGAAAGAAAGAGAAGTAGATCCTTATTTATAACAATTCTAAATTTTCAAAAACAGACTTTTGTCTCCTCTTCATAAGGGCGATAATTTACTATATTAAATCTTTATTTAGTATTTTTGCATAGTTAAATTTAGACTTTATGAATTTACCAGAAAATTATATTCCTATACTAATTCAAGCGGCAGTTGGCCTTGGATTCGTAGCCGTTTCTTTGCTTGGAGCGCATTATTTGGGTCCAAAACAAAAGAAAGGAAATTCTGTAAAAAACCAAAGCTGGGAATGCGGTGTAGCTGTTGAAGGAAACGCAAGAACACCTTTTTCAATCAAATACTTTTTGACTGCGGTTTTGTTTGTACTATTCGATATAGAAATCGTATTTTTTTATCCTTATGCTGTTAACTTCAGAGAATTTGGAATGGAAGGCTTTTTAGCGGTTCTTACATTCGTAGCTATTTTCTTTGTGGCGTTTTTCTATGTTTGGAAACGTGGTGCATTGGATTGGGATAAATAAAGAATTATAACTTTTAAATTAAAATTTTAGATATTGGTTTTGAATTTGAATTAATTTAAAATCTAAAGTTTAAAATCTAAAATCAAATAAAATGTCAGATAAAAAACCAGTAATAATAACAGATGCGCCAGCTCCTGAAGGATATGAAGGAGAAGGATTTTTCGCAACTAAACTGAGCAGTGTAATCGGGATGGCAAGAAAGTTCTCACTTTGGCCTTTACCTTTTGCAACTTCTTGTTGTGGTATCGAATTTATGGCGACATTGAATCCAACCTATGATGCTTCAAGATTCGGAATGGAAAGAAACTCTTTCTCTCCAAGACAAGCGGATATGTTGATGGTTTGTGGAACTATTTCTAAGAAATTAGGACCAGTTTTGAAAGAAGTTTACACCCAGATGGCCGAGCCAAAATGGGTAGTTGCTGTTGGAGCTTGTGCTTCCAGCGGTGGTATTTTTGATACTTATTCTGTTTTGCAGGGGATTGATAAAATCATTCCTGTTGACGTTTATGTTCCTGGCTGTCCGCCAAGACCTGAGCAAATCATCGAAGGGGTAATGCAGGTTCAGGCTTTGGCAGAAAGCGAAAGCATCAGAAGAAGAGATACGCCTGAATATCAGCATTTATTAGATTCTTACAATATTAGCAACTAAGAGAAAATGACGAACGAATTTGTATTAGAAGCTATCACAAGAGAGTTCCTGGAATCTGTAATTTCAAGTTCAGAACCTTATGGAATGTTAACGATTGAAATCAAAAAAGATGATATCAAGAAAGTGATTCATTACTTGAAGGATTCAACTTTAGAATTCAATTTCCTGACTGACATCTGCGGAATCCACTATCCTGAAACACCTGAAAAAGAAATCGGAGTCGTTTACCACTTGCATAATTTGGTAGCGAATGTCAGATTGCGTCTTAAAATCTTTATGACAAGAGAAAACATCGAGGTTGATTCTCTTGTAGAATTGTATGCTGGAGCAAACTGGATGGAAAGAGAAACTTATGATTTCTACGGAATTAAATTCAAAGGACATCCTGATTTGAGACCAATCCTTAATATGGAAGACCTTGGATATCATCCAATGCTGAAGGAATATCGTTTGGAAGACGGAACAAGAACTGACAAGAACGATAGTATGTTCGGAAGATAGGACAAATTTGAAATTGATTATTTGAAATTTGAAATAATTCAAATCTCAAACTTCAAATCTCAAACCTCAAATAAATTATTATGAAAGATAACTCATTATCTAATATACTTAACCAATACGACAGTAAGGAACAAATCGACGGACAATTGTACACGTTGAACCTTGGACCTACTCACCCTGCGACTCACGGGATTTTCCAGAACGTTCTTACAATGGACGGAGAAAGAATTCTCCACGCAGAGCAGACTGTTGGTTATATCCATAGAGCTTTTGAAAAGATTTCTGAAAGAAGAAATTTTGCTCAAATTACTACTCTTACAGACCGTATGAACTATTGTTCTGCTCCAATCAACAACCTTGGTTGGCATATGACAGTAGAAAAACTGATTGGTGTCAAAGTTCCAAAACGTGTAGATTATATGCGTGTTATTTTGATGGAATTAGCAAGAATCGGTGACCATTTGATTTGTAATGGTGTAACAGGTATGGACTCTGGAGCAATTACAGGTCTTACTTATATGTTCATCGAAAGAGAGCGTATCTATGATATGTACGAGCAAATCTGTGGTGCGAGAATGACAACCAATATGGGAAGAATCGGAGGATTCGAAAGAGATTTCACACCGAAGTTCCACGAGTTATTGAAAGATTTCTTAAAAACTTTTCCAGAGAGATTCCAAGAGTTCTGTAACCTTTTGGAAAGAAACAGAATCTTTATGGACAGAACGATTGGCGCAGGAGCAATTTCAGCAGAGAGAGCTTTGAGCTATGGTTTCACAGGTCCAAATCTACGTGCAGCGGGTGTTGATTATGATGTTAGAGTTGCGCAGCCTTATTCTTCTTATGAAGATTTTGATTTTATTATTCCTGTAGGAACTGCTGGAGATACTTACGACCGTTTTATGGTTCGTCAGCAGGAGATTTGGGAATCGTTGAAAATCATTAACCAAGCTTACGACAATCTGCCAGAAGGTCCTTTCCACGCAGATGTTCCGGAATTTTATCTTCCTGAAAAAGCAGACGTTTATCAAAAAATGGAAGCTTTGATTTACCATTTCAAAATTGTAATGGGAGAAACAGATGTTCCTAAAGGCGAAGTTTACCACGCTGTTGAAGGTGGAAATGGAGAATTAGGATTCTATCTTGTAAGTGATGGTGGAAGAACTCCTTACAGACTGCACTTCAGAAGACCTTGTTTCATCTATTATCAAGCGTATCCAGAAATGATTCAGGGTTCTGTAATCTCTGATGCGATTGTTACGATGTGTAGTATGAATATTATTGCGGGAGAATTAGACGCATAGAAAGACATTAAGAAAAAAGATGAAAGATAAAAGACTTTCATCCCAAAATAAAAATTGAATTTAGAATTCAGAATTGCGAGTCTTAACTCTTTGTTCTTGGTTCTTTAATCTTAAATAAAATGAGCGAAACAATTGCTTTTAAACCTGAAAGCTTAGCACAGGTTCATAAAATTATCGCAAGATATCCGGAAGGAAGACAAAAGTCTGCTCTTATTCCTGTTTTGCATTTGGCACAAAAAGAATTTGATGGTTGGCTGGCTGTTCCGGTAATGGATTATGTTGCAGAATTATTGAGTATCACGCCTATTGAAGTATATGAAGTGGCAACTTTCTATACAATGTTCAATATGAAACCGGTTGGGAAATATGTTTTGGAGGTTTGCAGAACCGGTCCTTGTATGCTGAACGGAAGTGATAATATTCTTGACCATATCCGAAAGAAATTAAATATCAAAGACGGAGGAACTTCTGAAGACGGATTATTCACTTTGAAACCTGCTGAATGTCTTGGAGCGTGTGGATATGCACCAATGATGCAGTTGGGGAAATTCTTTCACGAAAATTTAACAATAGAAAAAGTTGACGAGATTCTTGACCTTTGTAGACAAGGAGCCATCGCTTTAGATTAATATTAAAGAAATGGGTAAAAAACTTTTACTTAAAAATGCACATATAGAGGGAATTCGTTATTTCGAGACTTATCGTAAGCACGGTGGTTACGAAGCCGCGGAAAAAGCTCTTAAAATGAAACCTGAAGAAATCTTGGAAGAGGTTAAGACTTCCGGACTTCGTGGTCGTGGTGGCGCAGGTTTCCCGACTGGAATGAAGTGGAGTTTTCTTGCAAAACCAGAAGGCGTTCCAAGACACTTGGTTGTAAATGCTGACGAATCTGAACCAGGTACTTTCAAAGATAGATATCTAATGGAGTTTCTTCCTCATCTTTTGATTGAAGGAATGTTAATTTCATCTTACACTTTAGGTTCCAATACATCCTATATATATATCAGAGGAGAATATTCTTGGATTCCGGATATTTTGGAAGAAGCAATCGATGAGGCGAAAGCAGCAGGATTTCTTGGAAAAAATATCTTAGGAACAGGTTTCGATTTGGAAATTTATGTTCAAAGAGGTGGTGGAGCTTACATCTGTGGAGAAGAAACTGCATTGCTTGAATCCCTTGAAGGGCGACGAGGAAACCCTAGATTGAAACCACCTTTCCCGGCTGTAAAAGGACTTTGGGAAAGACCAACGGTTGTTAATAATGTTGAATCTATTGCTGCAGTTGTTCCAATCATCGAAATTGGTGGTGCTGAATATGCTAAAATCGGTGTTGGAAGGTCAACAGGAACTAAATTGATTTCTGCTTGTGGTAACATTAACAAACCAGGCGTTTATGAAATCGATATGACGATTACGGTTGAGGAATTCATTTATTCTGATGAATATTGTGGTGGAATCCCGAATGGTAAAAAGCTGAAAGCTTGTATTCCTGGAGGAAGTTCTGTTCCAATTGTTCCAGCAAACTTATTACTGAAAACAATCAATGGCGAACCAAGATATATGAATTATGAATCTTTGGCTGACGGTGGTTTTGCTACCGGAACGATGATGGGTTCAGGAGGATTTATTGTTTTGGATGAAGACCAGTGCGTTGTTAATCATACAATGACTTTAGCAAGGTTCTACAATCACGAGAGTTGTGGACAATGTACACCTTGCCGTGAAGGAACGGGTTGGATGTACAAAATCTTGAAAAAAATAGAAAAAGGAGAAGGTAAAATGGAAGATATTGATTTGCTTTGGGACATCCAGAGAAAAATCGAAGGTAATACTATTTGTCCTCTTGGAGACGCAGCAGCTTGGCCAGTTGCAGCAGCTATTAGACACTTCAGAGATGAGTTCGAATGGCACGTTAACAATCCTGAGTTGAGCCAAACTCAAAATTACGGAATAGCAAATTATGCAGACCCTATTCCTGTTGTAAGTAGTAATTAAAAATAATAAAGTCTATATAGATTTTTATAGACGTTTTTTCGAGTAGAAAAAATAATGAAGAAGTTCTTTGAATTAGTTTTTGTATTTTTTGTAGGAACAACAATGTTGTTTGGACAAAATCAAGACACAGTTGATAATTCCGGATATAACCAGTCTAAGTTTTCCAAAGGAACAATGTTCGTCTATTGGGGTTGGAACAGAGCCGGATTTAGTAAGTCTGATATCAGATTTAAAGGAAATGGATACGACTTTACATTGAATAATGTAGTAGCTCACGACAGACCTTCGGAATTGAGTATGGCTTACATTGATCCAACCAGACTTTCGATTCCACAATTCAATTTTAGATTGGCTTATTTTATTAAGGATAATCTAGCTCTTGTAATTGCACAAGATCATATGAAATATGTGATGGATCAGAATCAGACTGTAAATATTGATGGGCATATTTCAGACCCAACTTATGCGGGAATGGTTAAAAATGGTCAGGTTAATTTGTTAGATGAACAATTTTTGACATTTGAACATACCGATGGGCTTAATTATATCAATATAGGTCTGGAAAAATACAAAAACGTATTATCCAAAAAAGATTTTAATCTATTTTGGGCTTACGGAGGCGGTATTGGCGCTCTGATGCCTAAAAGTAATGTTAAACTTTTTGGAAATGAAAGAAGTGACAGATACCATTTAGCAGGATTCGGATTGGATGCAAGAACTAGTATTAATGCTGTTTTCTGGAATCATTGGATGGCGAGAGTAGAAGGAAAGTTCGGTTATATTAATATGCCGGATATCAAAACAACTCTTAATAATAAACCTGATAAAGCCAGTCAGGACTTCGTATTCTACCAAATCAATTTTGGAATCGGATACGTATTTAATAGAAAAATAAAAAATTAAGATAGTTTAAAAATATCTTAGAAAATAAATAGAATTGACATAAGATTTGGAACAAAGATTTTCATCTAAAATCTAAAATCTAAAATCTAAAATCTTGAAATATGAGCGAAGAAGTCAAAAAATTTAAAGTAACCATAGACGGACAAACTACCGAAGTTTTGCCTGGTACTTCTATCTTGGAAGCGGCAAGACAAATCGGAGGAAAATCTGTTCCACCTGCAATGTGCTATTACAGCAAATTGGAAACAAGTGGAGGTAGATGTAGAACTTGTCTTGTAGAGGTTTCTAAAGGTTCTGAAGCGGATCCTAGACCAATGCCAAAATTGGTTGCTAGCTGTAGAACCGGTGTTATGGACGGAATGGAAGTGAAAAACTTGACTTCTGAGAAAGCACAAGAAGGTAGAAAAGCGGTTACCGAATTCCTTTTGGTGAACCACCCGTTGGATTGTCCTATCTGTGACCAGGCCGGAGAATGTCATCTTCAGGATCTTGGATATGAGCACGGCGTAGAAAATACCAGAACTGAGTTCGAAAGAAATACTTACGATGCAGACGACATCGGTCCAAACATCAAACTGAATATGAACCGTTGCATCCTTTGCGCAAGATGCGTATTGGCTGCCAATCAGTTGACTGAAAAAAGAGAACACGGAATTCTTTACAGAGGAGATCACGCAGAGATTTCAACAATGTTAAACAAAGCTTTAGACAATGATTTCATCGGAAACGTAATTGATGTTTGTCCGGTTGGAGCTTTGACTGATAGAACAGCGAGATTTGCAAGCAGAGTTTGGTTTACTAAACCTTACAATGCCACTTGTACTTGTACAAAATGTAGTGGAAAAGCGGTTCTTTGGATGAAAGGTGATGAAGTGGTAAGAGTAACGGCAAGAAAAGACCAATACGGAGAAGTTGAAGAGTGGATCTGTGACGAGTGTCGTTTCCACAAAAAAGATACTTCACTTTGGAACATCGAAGGACCAAGACACATCGACAGACATTCTGTAATTTCTCTTAACCATTACGAGAAAAAAACAGATAGCTACAATGTTTTGGAAAATGCGGAAGCAAAAGAAATTGGTTTCATTGATGAAATCGAAATTAAAAAGAACGAAAACTAAATCAATTGGTTTTTTTAAACCTTTTTTATAATGGAATTAATCACTTTTAAAATTATACTTGTTCTTGCCTTGTTTTTGTTGGCTCTTACAATTGCTGCCTATTCTACTTGGGCAGAAAGAAAAGTTGCCGCAGTAATGCAGGACAGAATTGGACCTAGCAAAGCCGGGCCTTTCGGATTGTTGCAACCGTTGGCTGATGGTGGAAAATTTTTCTTTAAAGAAGACTTCACTCCTGCGAATGCAGAACGATTTCTTTTCATCTTAGGACCATCTTTGGTAATGTTCATTTCCTTGATTACCGGAGCTGTGATTCCTTGGGGAAAAACATTGAACATTGGCGGAACATCTTTTGATCTTCAGGTTGCAAACATAGATATTGGTGTTCTTTACATCATCGGTATGGCTTCTATCGGCGTTTACGGAATTATGATTGGAGGTTGGGCTTCGAATAATAAATACTCATTAATTGGAGCCATCCGTGCTTCTTCACAGATGATTTCTTACGAATTGGCGATGGGTTTAGCCTTGCTTTCTATCATTATGATGACCGGAAGTCTGGATCTTAAAGTTATTTCTGAAACTCAGGCTACAGGAAAACTTTGGGGATTGATAGCGTTGGATGGAATGAACTGGAATATCTTCTACCAGCCTTTAGCATTTTTGATTTTTATCATTGCTGCTTTGGCAGAAACCAACCGTCACCCTTTTGACCTACCAGAATGTGAATCTGAATTGGTAACAGGTTATTCTACAGAATACTCTTCTATGAAACTAGGATTGTATATGTTTGGAGAATATGTGAATATGTTTATCTCTAATGCCTTTATGGTAGCACTTTTCTTCGGAGGTTACAACTTCCCTGGAATAGAATGGGTTACTCAGAATTGGGGAGAAAACGCTGCAGGAATCTTAAGCATTGTTGCATTTTTATCAAAAACCATTATTGGAATCTTGATCTTTATGTGGATCAGATGGACACTTCCGAGATTCAGATATGACCAATTGATGCACCTTGGATGGAAAACTTTGATTCCATTAGCATTAGTAAACTTGATGATAACAGGTGCTGTAATTTTAGCATTCGGAAATTAAAACAAATTAATTTTAAATTTAAATTTTGAAATTTGAAATTGTCTCAAACTTCAAATCTCAAATAAAAAAATTAAATAATGAAACTTACTAACAGATCAAAAGTTGTTTCGAACAAGGAAATGACCCTTGCAGAAAAAATCTACCTCCCGGCGATTTTCAAAGGAATGGGGATTACCCTGAAGCACGCTGTCAGAAATATTGTAAAAGGACCACCAATTTATCCTTATCCGGAAGTGGACAAACCCAGAGCAAAAATCTGGAGAGGCCAGCACGTTCTGAAAAGAGATGAGGAAGGAAGAGAAAGATGTACCGCTTGCGGACTTTGTGCTGTTGCCTGTCCTGCAGAAGCGATTACAATGACGGCTGCTGAAAGAATTAAAGAAGAAAAACACCTTTACAGAGAAGAAAAATATGCCGAGATCTATGAGATCAATATGCTAAGATGTATCTTCTGCGGAATGTGTGAAGAAGCTTGTCCTAAATCTGCTATTTATCTTACAGACAGATTGGTAGATGTAGAACAAAACAGAAACTCTTTTGTGTACGGAAAAGATAAGTTAGTTGAAAAAATAAACGAAAGGATTGATATCACATCCAGACAGTCCGAAAAACAAAAAAATGCAGTAAAGTAATGGATCAGATTTTATTTTTCTTTGTAGCATTTTTAGCCATTGCAAGTGCCGTTTATTTTGTCTTTGCAAGAAATCCTCTATATGCTATCCTTTCCCTGATTGTGACGATGTTTTCAATCGCTGGAATGTATATTCTTTTGAATGCTCAGTTTTTGGGTATCGTTCAGATCATTGTATATGCCGGAGCAATTATGGTTCTTTTCCTTTATATATTAATGATGCTTAATCTTAATAAAGAGGATGAAAGTAAAAAAGCGAATCTTCCAAAATTCATTGGAGTTTTCTCAGCTAGCATTCTTTTCATCGGGATGTTGGGAGCTTATAAAGGTCTTAGCGGAAAAACAACCGTAACAAATAACATAGACCAATCTGTGGGATTGACAAAGAATCTTGGAAGATTATTGTTTAACGAATATGTATTACCATTCGAATTGGCTTCTATCCTGATTTTAGCAGGAATTGTAGGAGCAGTTCTAATTGGTAAAAAAGATTTATAGAATATGAATACATTTATACAACAAGTTTCTCTGGAATATTTCATTATTCTAAGTACAATTCTTTTTTGTCTTGGAGTATTAGGAGTTTTGATCCGCAAAAACGCTATTGTGATTTTGGGATGTGTAGAATTGATGCTTAATTCTGTCAATCTTTTATTGGCTGCATTTTCGGCTTACAATGGAGATGGTCACGGTCAGCTTTTGGTTTTCTTCATAATGGTGGTTGCCGCAGCGGAAGTAGCTGTAGGATTAGCAATCATCGCAATGATGTACAGAAATACCAAATCTGTTGATGTAAGTATTTTTAATAAATTAAGAGGATAATAAAAGGAATGGAAAATTTAGTTTACGCGATTGTACTTTTACCTTTAGTTGGATTTCTTATCAATGGACTTTTTGGAAAGAACCTTCCGAAAATAGTTGTTGGAAGTCTGGCAACATTGGTAGTTTTCGCTTCGTTTGTTATCACAACAAGTTTATTTTTAGGATTTGATAAAGAAAGTGCACCTGTTGTTATCAAAGCTTTCGAATGGTTTAGAGTGAACGGGATTCAGGTTAATTTTGGTTTCCAAATTGACCAATTATCATTGATGATGGTAATGATTATTACAGGAATCGGTTCATTGATTCACCTCTACTCTATCGGTTATATGAGCCACGACAAAGGTTTCTATAAGTTTTTCACTTACTTGAATCTTTTCATCTTCTCGATGTTGCTTTTGGTTTTAGGAAGCAATTATCTGATTCTTTTTATTGGTTGGGAAGGTGTAGGACTTTGTTCTTATTTATTAATTGGATTCTGGTACACCAACGAGGAATACGGAAAAGCTGCAAGAAAAGCTTTCATTATGAACCGTATTGGTGACCTTGGTTTGTTGATTGGAATTTTCGCAATCGCAGCCAATGTTAACGCTATCGATTATCTTTCTGTCGCTCAAAATGCTTCAAGCTTTGAATTAGACGGAACAACAATTATATTCATCACAGCAAGTTTATTCATCGGAGCAACTGGTAAATCTGCTCAAGTTCCATTATACACTTGGTTACCTGATGCGATGGCTGGACCAACACCAGTTTCTGCATTGATTCACGCTGCAACGATGGTTACAGCAGGTATTTATTTAGTAGTAAGAAGTAATTTCTTATTCACTTTAGCTCCAACAGTTCAGGACGGGATTTTATTAATCGGATTCTTAACTGCAGCTTTAGCAGGTTTCTACGCACTTCGTCAAAATGATATTAAAAAAGTATTGGCATATTCTACAGTTTCTCAGCTTGGATTTATGTTCATCGCTTTGGGATTAGGTGCTTATACAACAGCAATGTTCCACGTAATGACGCACGCTTTTTTCAAAGCTTTGTTATTCTTAGGAGCAGGTTCTGTCATCCACGCAATGAGCAACGAACAAGATATGCGTTTTATGGGTGGACTTAAAAAGTATATTCCAATTACTCATATTACATTCTTAATCGGAACATTGGCAATCTCTGGTTTTCCTTTACTTTCAGGGATGATTTCTAAGGATGAGATTTTGGTTGCAGCTTACGCTAAAAACCCGATTTACTGGGTAATGTTATTCATATTAGCAGCTATTACAGCAACTTATATGTTTAGATTGTATTATTTAACTTTCCACGGACAATTCAGAGGAACTGAAGAGCAAAAACATCATTTGCACGAGAGCCCTGTGAATATGACTTTGCCACTAATTGTTTTGGCTGTTCTTTCAGTAGTTGGAGGTTTTATTAATCTTCCTCACTTCATCGGACACGGTCATTATGCTAAATTAATGGAATGGTTGAAGCCTGTCTTAACAGAAGAAAGTTTCAAACAAATGGAAAATACGCTTTCCGGAGTTGATTTCAATACAGAGATGATTCTTTTAGGCGCAACGATATTGATGTTCTTCACAGTTTGGTTTTTCGTTAAGAATACTTATGTTAAGAAACAGAAAAAAGCACTTCCGGAAGAGCAATATTCCGGTTGGGAAAAATTGTCTGCTAAGAAATTATTCATCGATGAGATTTATAATGCCTGCATCGTAAGACCAATTGAAGAAGCCGGAAAAGCAGCTGCAATGTTTGATAAAGCTGTTCTTGACCCGATTGTGAATTTCATCGGATTAGGAGCGCAAGACTCCGGACGAGCTGCAAAACGTCTTCAGAACGGAAACGTGGAAAACTATGTGTTGATAATGTCATTAGCCATAGGAATTGTACTGATTGTTAACTTTTTATTGAAATAATAATGTCCTGTTTACTATTAACATTATTACTTTTACCTCTCGTAGGTTCGGGTTTACTATTTTTCTGGAAGAATCCTTCTAGTAAATATATCGCATTGGCTTTTGCTCTTGCAGAGATGTTCATCGCATTCTATATCTTAGGAAATTTCGATTTCCACCCGACTGTAGATGCGCCACTGCAATATGAAATCACTTATCCGTGGTCGAACTACATAAAAAGTAGTATCAATTTCGGAATTGACGGAATGAGTATGCTGATGGTTCTATTGACCAACATCTTAGTTCCATTGATTATCCTTTCTTCTTATAATGAGAGCAAAGGTTATCCTAATTCTTTCTATGCATTGATATTATTGATGCAATTCGGATTGTTAGGTGTTTTCACTTCATTGGACGGATTGTTATTCTACATCTTCTGGGAAGTAACATTGATTCCAATCTGGTTAATCGCCGGAATCTGGGGGCAAGAAGACAAGCGAATCAAATTCACGACAAAATTCTTTGTTTATACATTCGTAGGGTCGTTGTTTATGTTAATCGGTTTGATTTACGTTTACAATCACGCTGCATCGTTTGCTCTGACAGATCTTTACAATGCTGACCTTAATATCAATGAACAAACGGTAATCTTCTGGTTTATTTTCTTTGCTTTCGCAGTGAAATTACCGGTATTTCCTTTCCATACTTGGCAGCCTGATACTTATACTTATTCTCCAACTCAAGGTTCGATGTTGTTATCAGGAATTATGTTGAAAATGGCAGTTTATGGAGTAATGAGATATCTGCTTCCTATCACGCCATTAGCAATCGGAGGAATTTCAGGAGAAATCGTGATTATTCTTTCTGTAATCGGAATCATTTATGGTGCTTTAATCGCTTTGATTTCTACAGATACCAAACGATTGATTGCTTATTCTTCTCTATCTCACGTTGGATTAATTGTAGCAGGTATTTTTGCTTCTGCAGTTGTTACGATGAGAGTTGGTTTAGACTTCGAAGGTGCTCAAGGTGCGATGATTCAAAGTTTTGCTCACGGTATCAATGTAGTTGGATTGTTCTATTGTGCAGATATTCTTTATAAAAGATTTAAAACAAGAGATATTCGTCAAATGGGAGGTTTAGCAAAAGTTGCTCCTAAATTCGCAATCTTGTTTATGATTATCTTGCTTGGTGCAACGGGAGTTCCATTAACCAACGGATTCATCGGAGAATTTATCTTACTGAAATCAGTTTTCACCTATAATATATTAATGGCTGTTTTAGCTGGTTTGACATTGATTCTTGCTGCAGCTTATATGTTGAGATTCTATGGAAAAGCAATGTTCGGTAAAGGCGATGAAGCTGTTTTGGCAACTACAAAAGATATCAGCAGTGTTGAGTTTACAGTTTTGGCAAGTTTAGCCGTTTTTGTAATTGTTTTAGGTGTTTATCCACAACCGGTTATAGAAATGGTGACGAGCTCTGTGAGATTCATTTATGCATCAATGATTAATTAAAAAAGGCTTCGACAGGCTCAGCCTGATAAAAAAATGTGTCACACTGAGCTTGACGAAGTGTTTCAAAATAAATAATCGAATTAAAAATTAGAAAGAGACGATGAAAATTGAGAATATCAAATTTCTAATCTCAAATCTCAAACATATATTATGAGTGTTTTAATAGTTTTATTCCTTACAGCAATTCTGGTATTATTCTCAGGAGTTTTTGAGAAAGGAAAATATGCGAGATATATCGGAATCTTAGGATTAATCGTTGGTCTGGGAATCAGTTTTCTTCCGGAATGTGAGTTTTTCGCTCAGTACAAATCGATGTATGACTACAGCTACAATGCAGCTCTCTTCACAAAAGTATCGATTGTTGTCACTACTTTACTATTCTTTTTGGGAGGATTTGCATTCAGCAATCACAGAAGTCATCAGTCAGAATTGTATGCATTGATGTTATTTGCACTTTGTGGCGGAATCGTATTATTCGGATTCCAAAACTTGGTAACATTATTCATCGGGATAGAAATCTTGTCCATTCCTTTGTATGTAATGGCGGGCGCTAATAAAACCGACCTTCGTTCAACGGAAGCTTCTATGAAATACTTCTTGATGGGAGCATTCGCAACAGGATTTCTTTTGTTTGGAGTAGCTTTGGTTTACGGAAGTGCAGGAAGTTTTGACCTTTATGCGATTCACGATTTTGCTTACAACAATCCAAAGAATTTAATGTTGATTATGGGAGCTATATTGATGTTGTCTGCATTAGCATTCAAAGTATCATTAGCACCTTTCCATATGTGGAGTCCAGATGTTTATCAAGGAGCACCTTCTTTGATTACAGCATTTATGGCTTCGGTTGTTAAGATTTCTGGTTTCTTTGCTTTGTTCAAATTAATGACGATTGCTTTCGGTGGAATTGCCGGAGATTGGATTAATATATTAGGCGTTTTCATTATCCTGACTTTGCTTTTAGCCAACGTAATGGGATTGGTACAAACCAACGCCAAAAGAATGTTGGCCTACTCTTCCGTTTCTCACGCAGGTTACATTTCATTAATATTTTTCGGAATCAATAACTTCTCAACTTATATTTTAGGTTACTATCTTTTCGCATACTCATTAGCAACAGTTGGAGTTTTCATCAGTTTGATTTGGGTTGAGAAAATTAAAAAAGAAACTTCTATTCCAGCCTTCAATGGTCTTGGAAAAAAAGAACCAATCTTAGCCGTAGTTTCTACAATCTCTATGCTTTCAATGGCAGGGATTCCTTTGACAGCAGGTTTCATTGGAAAATTAGGAATCTTCAATCAAGCAATTGGCGGACATTATGAATTCTTAGTTCTGATTGCAGTTCTAGGTTCAGCATTGAGTATCGCTTATTATCTAAGATTAATTATAGCAATGTTCTTCTACAAAGAACACACATTCACAGCAGCAGAAACTTCTACTATTACTTACAAGATTGTTTCTGTAGTGATTATTGTAGCATTGGTTGCAATGGGAATCGTTCCAGATTTGTTTGCTAAACTATTCGGATTGTAACAATTCGACAAAATAAAATATAAACCTGATTCATTTGAGTCAGGTTTTTTTATGAATTATTTGGGCGCCTTAATCCGTCTTCCGCTCCCAATCTTTTCACTTCACTTCGTTGCGTAAAAAGGATTTCCGCTCAAGCCGGGTCGCAGATTCCAGCACAAAACAAACATTCACTATAATAATAAACTTTTATTTAATTTTTCACTGTCAATTCCTTCAAAAAACTTAATTTTATTCAAAATTATTTATCAATGAAGAGATTATTAATGTTTTTCTGTTTTGTAACAGTTAGTTTAGGTTTTGCACAAACCAATTCTGTTGAAGAAAACTACACAAAAAAGGAAGTTTACATCCCGATGCGAGACGGAACTAAATTGTTCACCATCATTTATACTCCAAAAGATATTTCAAAAAGTAATAAGTATCCGTTCATTATGAACAGAACTTGTTACAGCATCGCACCTTACGGAGAAACTAATTTCAGAAAGAAACTAAGCCCCAACAAATTCATTGAAAATGAAAAATACATCTTCGTTTTCCAAGACGTTCGCGGAAGATATATGAGCGAAGGCACTTTCACGAATATGACGCCGCAAGTGGATCACAAAACAAAAAAAGATGTAGACGAAAGCACCGATACTTATGACACAGTTGACTGGTTGGTGAAAAATGTTCAGAACAACAACGGAAAAGTTGGTCAATATGGAACATCTTATCCAGGTTTTTACACAGCTGTAGGAACTTTAGCAAATCACCCTGCTTTAGTTGCTTCTTCTCCACAAGCACCAATTTCAGATTTCTGGTTTGACGATTTTCATCACAACGGGGCTTTCTTAATGGGTTATTTCAAGACTTTCCCTGTTTTTGGTGTTCAAAAAACTAAAGCCGAAAAAGAATCTTGGTTTGCAGATAAAATGATAAAACCAACTTCTGATGACGGATATCTTTTCTATAAAAATATGGGAACATTAAAAGATGGCATTGACAAATATTATAAAGACAACTTCTTTATGCAGGAAGTGGTTGAACATCCCAGCTACGATGATTTCTGGAAAAAAAGAGATTTGATTCCTCATCTTAAAAATATTAATCACGCAGTAATGACTGTCGGTGGGTGGTTTGATGCTGAAGACTTACGCGGTCCTTTAGAAATTTATAAAACGATTGAAAAGACAAGCCCAAAAGCTAAAAATACTATCGTAATGGGACCTTTTTCACACGGTGGTTGGAACAGAGAAGATGGCAAACATTTTCATAATGATATCTATTTCGGAGACAGCATTGCGACGTTTTATCAGAAAAATATTGAGCAGCCTTTCTTCCATCATTATTTGAAAGAAGATTCTAAAACTGCAGCAAAACTTCCTGAAGCTTATATGTTTGACACGGGAAAAAAACAATGGGAACAGTTTGAAACTTGGCCTCCAAAACAAAGTCAGAAAGTGACTTTTTATCTTGAAAATTCAGGAACATTAGCTAAGAATATTATTAACCAAGTAGCCTACTCCGAATATACTTCTGACCCTAACAAACCGGTTTTAAGCAGCGAGAATTATAAAGATCTGAATGGTTTCACGCCGAGAAATTATATGAGCGAAGACCAGCGTTTTGCTAGTTACAGACCAGATGTTCTTACATTTACAACGGATGTATTAGACAATGATTTGACATTAGCTGGAGAAATTTTAGCTAAATTAAAAATCGTTTCTACTTCTACAGATGCAGATTTTGTTGTCAAATTAATTGATATTTATCCTGTAGATGAAAAAGCCAATAAAGATAAACCGGGTGTAGTTTACGCCAATTATCACCAAATGGTGAGAAGCGAAATAATGCCTGCCAGATTCCGTAATAGTTTTGAAAAACCGGAAGCTCTTGTTCCTAATCAGGAAACCAACGTCGATGTCAAATTACAAGATGTTTTACATACTTTCAAAAAAGGACATAAAATCCAGATTCAGGTTCAAAGTACTTGGTTTCCTTTGATGGCAATCAATCCTCAAAAGTTTCTTGAAAACCAATACAAAGCAACAAAAGAAGATTATACAAAAGCGAATATCAAAGTTTTCAACAGCAGTTCAATTGAAGTTGAAGTTCTTAAATAAAACGAAAGCACAAACCTAGGTTTGTGCTTTTTAATTATAATGACTTAATGACTTCCGAAGCGATTTCGTATGATTTCAGTTTCTTATCAAAATCATAGATATTTCCGGAGACAATAATTTCATTTGGTTTGAAATCTTTGACAAACTTTCCTAATTTTTCTTTCAAAGTCTCCTTATCTCCAACAAAAGTTTTACCGGCCATTCTATTAAGATGAACAGCAACTTCATCAGAAATATTAGCCAAATCAGTTTCTTCCGGCGGTAAAAGCGGTTGTCTCTGATCCGTTAAAATATTAACGAAAGCTTGAAAATGAGAAGTTGATAAATAATGGGCTTCATCCACAGAATCTGCACCAATAATATTAATACAAATCATCACATAAGGCTCATCCAAAAACTCAGATGGCTGAAAATGCTCTCTGTATATTTCTAAAGCAACTTCTAATTGAGAAGGTGCAAAGTGCGCTGCAAAAGCATACGGCAATCCCATTTTAGCTGCCAAAAACGCTGAATCTGTAGAACTTCCTAAAATATAGATTGGAACATCTGCGCCTTCTCCAGGAATTGCTCTTACTTTCGCATTAACATTTTCATTAGACATATATTTTTGAAGTTCTCTGATATGGAATTCAAAATTATAGTTAGGATTGAAGTTATTTCCACGCAAAGCCGTAGCCGTCAACATATCAGTTCCGGGCGCTCTTCCCAAACCAAGGTCTATTCTTCCAGGAAATAGCCCGTCCAAAGTTCCAAACTGTTCCGCAACGGATAAAGTTGAATGGTTTGGTAACATAATTCCACCAGAGCCAACTCTCAAAGTTTCGGTCTGTGAAGCAATATGTCCGATTAATATAGAAGTAGAAGCACTCGCAACATTTGGAAAATTATGATGCTCCGAGAACCAATATCTGGTAAAACCTAACTTTTCGGCTAACTGTGCAGATTTTACAGATTTTTGAAATGTTTTATTTATATCATCTCCTTTGACAATAGTTGCCAAATCAAGAATCGAATATTTTAAAGCCATAGATTCAATTTTATTTATGATTCTATTGGCACAAAAAACAAACCATAAAAAATTAAAAAGAAATTTTGTCAGTCAAAAAAATAGAATAAAAATGATTGACTAAATCGATGATTTTTTGCTGTTGATTTCGAAATAATTTTTAAAGATTAACTCTTCTTTCTTTCCCTTCAGTTCAAACTTTTTGATGAGAAGATTACGAGCCATATTTCTCAGAAAATAATCTTTGTCACATAGTTTCCAATAAGAATCCTGATGAATCACTTTTGGCTCGCGAATTTTATAAAAAGTAGTTTCCCAATTATCTTCATCGTGATAAAACTCTATAATGCCACAATGTTTTGGAACATCTTGATGATCAATCATTCCCATTGGCAAAAGAAAACTGAAGGAATTGCAGATATAATCGCCACAACCAATCTTATCGTGCTTTAGAAATTTTTCTCCGGATTTTTGATTGGTATATTTCTTTTTAAAATCGTTTTTGAAATCAGATTTAGACAACTTAATTTCAATCTCGTGACTGAAACCTTCATTATTAATTAACAAAATATCCGCTTCCCAATCTGAATGAAAAAAATTGGTCAAAACAATTTCCTTATCAAAATCACAATTGAGATTAATGAAATTATGAACCAACTCTTCAATTTTTAACATCTATCAAATCTTTAATAATTACGAACCGTGACGTGATAGCAACTTTGTTGTTTTTCTTTGATATAAAAGATTCTGCCTAAGTTTTTATACTCTTCTAGCAATTTCCCCAATTCCTTTTCTAGTTTTGGATTGACTTTCAGTTTATGATCAAAACGAACATACGAAATATCAAAAGCAGCTCCATAATTATGCGAACTGATTCCCAAAGATGCATTAGAATTAACTTTTCTTAATCTGCATTGATCTTCCAAAGTTCGAGTAACCGAAGAAACTACAAAAAAACTCTTGGTATTAGTCGCAAATTGATTCGCCATTCTTTCCAGAGTTGTTCTCGCTTTTTTCACGAGATAAGGACGGCTATACTCTAAAGCTTGCAATCTGTAACCTCTGGATTTTTTCTTGACTTTTACGAATTTTCCTTTGGCTATATATTTATCAACGGTTTTTGTATTTTCAAGAAGATTAACTCCGAAATTTTGCGACGCTAAAAGATGTGGCTTGTATAATTCGGTGGGTTCTACCTTCAGAACCGTTTTCAAATCATAACATTTTTGAGATTTGAAAACAGAAAAGCAAAACAGAAAAAACAAAAATAAAAATTTCATTAAGTAGAATATTAGATAAATTTAATTGGTGTTTTTTCAAATATAATTAAATATAAATAAAATCCAAATTTAAGAAACCAAAAGACTGCAACCGCGAATATCAGAATGGTCAATTCTTCCTAAAACCTGAAAAGCTCCATTTTCTAGTCGACCCAAATCCTGAGTGGCAATAAATGAACAAGAATGCTTATTTGCTAAATCTATTATATTAATGGCGCCTGTTCTTCCGTCTTCAATATAAGAAAATGGATCTTCTGTATTTCTAATTAGGATTCTCATCCAACTCGGACTTTTATAAATATTTTCTCCTAAAGAATAAGCTTGAGAAAGCAATTCTGTCATCGAATATTCTGAATAAATCTTCTCTGTTTTAAAACCTTCTTGGAATAATTTCAGCAATTCATCTTTCGTCATTTCTTCTTTTCTACCTTTCATTCCGCCTGTTTCGATAATAGTTAAAGAATCAGAGAATTGGAGCGTTTGAGAGTTTGAAGTACAGAAATCTAAGAAGTCTAAAAGCGCAAATGAAACTCCGAAAAGAATGACTTTTTTATCCGTCAACGTTTGAAGCAAATCAAATAATTCCTGATGATTGTAAAGGAAATAGCCATTCTCCGGTTTATTAGATTTCTTAATCAAATAATCAATCATATAAATCAAAGAAGAATGTGGATTCTCGGAATAATTGGGAAGCAAACCTAAAAAAATATATTCTTCCGGCTTTCCAATAAACTGTTCAAAACTTTTGTAAATGCTTTCTTCATACAAAGAAAAATCGGCAATATAATGTTTGGAACGATTCATTTGCGTAGTTCCGGAACTTTGAAAATAATTCTCAGCCTGCGAATGTTTATCTAAAACCAAATGATTTTTAAACATCTCAATTGGCAAAAAAGGCAGGTCAGAGATCTGTTTTATTGAAACAGGGTCAATGTTGAGATAATCTACAAACTTTCTGTAAACTTCAACATTTTCATATTGATACATAAAAGTTCCCAAACAAGCCGCCTGGAACTCTTCTTCTGTTTTTATATCAAAAATATTCTGCTTCATTTTCCAACTTAATTTTTATCCTTCGAATTTATTTAATTCGAAATTTCCACCATCATAAACACCATATGTGAAATAGACAATCCAATCGCCAAGATTGACATATTTTGAATAATCATTCAAATCCAAAACCATTGGCAAATGACGATGTCCAAAGACAAAGTAATTGATTTTTTCAGTCTTTAATTTTTCTTTGGAATATTGTATAAGAAATTCCTTGTCCTCGCCTAAAAAAGCTTTGTCTTCGTCTCCCGAAATCAATTTGTTTTTCTGAGACATATAATTTGCAATCCTCATTGCAATATCTGGATGCAACCATCTGAAAGCCCATTGCGCCAGAGGATTGGTAAAGACTTTTTTCATTCTTTTATAACCTTTGTCGCCAGGCCCAAGTCCGTCTCCGTGTGCTAAAAGAAACTTTTTGTCATTAATTTCGTAATATCTTTTTTCAAAGTAAACCGGAATTCCTAATTCTTCCTCGAAATAATTTTTCATCCACAAATCGTGATTCCCTACGAAAAAATAAATCTCAATTCCGGAATCTTTCAGTTCAGCAATTTTTCCTAAAACTCGGATATA
Source organism: Epilithonimonas sp. (assembly GCF_032055105.1). Classification (GTDB taxonomy): domain Bacteria; phylum Bacteroidota; class Bacteroidia; order Flavobacteriales; family Weeksellaceae; genus Epilithonimonas. The sequence goes on along the minus strand of NZ_DAMBRK010000005.1, from coordinate 110,084 downwards.
ACCTTTTGGAACAACATATTTCCACTCGTGCCAAAAATCAAAAAGGTCGCCCATCAAAAAAATGACTTGTGCATCTTTTTTAATAATATCCAACCAACGGATAAACTTCTCTTCCCGAATTCTGCTTTGTTGCATATCAGGAACTCCAAAATGCTGATCGGAGGCAAAATATATTTTTTTATTTGGATCGAGATTAATATTCATAAACTGATATTGAAGTAAATTATGAATTAATCAAAATTGTTACGTTCGTCGTTTGGGTTTCTTTTGCTGTAAATCCATAATCCTATTATCAAGCAGACAGCAGAAACTGAAGCAGTTAAAACAGCTCTGTACATTTTATCAGGAGTATCACTTCCAAGATAATTCATCAAGAAAATAATAACAAACGTTATAACTCCGAAAACAATATATTTTGGATTTTTCATCATACTAATTTTACAATTTATATGAAATCATAACTCCACCTTTGAAAGGAATAATTTCCCCACTTTTATCCCAGTTTTCTACTCTGTCATAACGATTTTCTTGAGTTTCTGGAAGCCCTTCTACATAACCTTTATAAAAACCCTGCTGAGATCCAATTCCTAAAAAAACATCTATGTTCCATCTCTCTCCAATTTGGAATTGATAACCAGTGGTAGCTCCAATCATATAAGAAAATCCTTTTTGGTAAAGCTGATCGTGCCTATAAGGAGTCATTTCACCTTCCTTCGTTACATAAATATCACTTTTCCAATAATTCCATTTTTGGATATTAAAGATACCAAAACCTAAACTGGCCCCAAGATACCAATGTTTAAAAGCCTGATCAAAATAATACCTTCCTTCAATTGTTGCAATTCCAAATTGTGCCTGATGACCCGCAAAAGATTTCCAAGGAGAAACAAATAAATCTGCCTGACCAGTTATATGCTCTTTGAAACTGTGCTCCACTCCAATATTTAAAATTCCTACTGGAAGAAACAACGCGTTAGCTTTGACATAAGTTTCATTTTTTTGTGCAAAACTTAACGTTATAATGCTAATAAAACTTAGCAATAAAAGTTTTTTCATTCTTATTTTTTGTTTAATATTTCATTCATTTTTGTAGCATCTTTGTTTTCTTCTTTTGCGAAGTTGATCGCCATTTCTGCAAACATTTTAGCTTCATCTTTTTTTCCTATTTTAGAATATAATTCGGCTAAAATACTTGCTGAATCATAATTTTCTGAAGACATCACAACCTTCTCTGCCCATCGTGTAGCAGCTTGAAGAGACTTTACATCTTTTGACCTTTCACTGATTGTAATTGCTGCCGCCAATAACTCATTAGCGTTGAATTCCTCAGGATTTTTGTAATATTCTAAAGCCGTTTTTTCGTAGGCAGGAAAATTATCGTGAGCTGAGTAATAGTTCAATTTATAAAGATTCAAACTTTTTATAAGCTCTTCTTTTGAGAATAAACCTTCTCCATCTTTCAGGATTTTTGCATCATCGATTGTTTTTGTCTTTTCATCCGTTGCAGAAGTTACTAACTTCATCAACTTAAGATAACTATCAAACTGTTTATAATTATTCTCTGGAAGAAGTTTTGTAATTCCTTCTTTATTAGCAACAAAAACTTTGTAATTAGCATCATCTACAGATTGAGTAAAATTCAAAAGTGCATTAACTTCTTCACCAGAAAATTCTTTGTCTTTCTTATTCGCAAAATATTTTTCTGAAGCTTGTTTTGCTAAAACTGGGTCTTTGCTTGCATACAGATTAATAAAATTCAACAAACCTGCTTGATCCAATTTCCCTTTTAGAAATTCATCTTTTAAATTTGTATTGACAAGACTTGGTTTGTTATTCTTTTTTCCTAATTCCAGAAATTCCTCAGTTTTGATATAACCTAATTCCTTACCAACGATTTCACCTTCTCCATTTAAAAATAACAAAGTTGGATAACTTCTGATTCCATATTTTGAAGCCAGATTTGGACCTTCACCTTTTTCCATATCAAAATGGGCATTGATGAAGTTTTTGTTGTAATATTCAGCCACATTTTTATCAGTAAAAACATTACGTTCCATCAATTTACATGGTCCACACCAAGCAGCATAAGCATCAAGAAAAACTATTTTTTTTTCAGATTTAGCTTTGGCTAAGATTGTTGCAAAGTCAGAATCTTCAAATTTGATGGACTGTTGAGAGAAACTCAATTGAGAAACTAATACTATTAAGAAAAAAGATATCTTGTTCATCCCTAGAATTAATCAAATTAATTGCGAAGATAACCATTATATAAGAATTGACCGAGAGTGAAATAGTAAAGTTTTAATTTTTTAACTTTGCAAATCTCAGTTTTTCAGATTTTGCTGAAAACTATTAAATATTCAGAACAAAAAATATGAGGAAATTATCCTTACTTTTTACGAAAGATGGTTTGCAATGGCAGATTTCTAAATCCAAAAAGGTCTTAGAAGAAAAAATCTTTTTGAAAGATGAAGAAAGCCCAGAAAATCTAGTTCCTGAAAAACTAAATGAAGTCTTAGCTTCGGAAAAGTTTTCTGAGGTTTCTGTGATATCTTCTATCAATCATTTTTCGATTGTAGAAGATGGTTTTGACCAGCACGATTTAGGTTATGATTTGATTTCGTATAATTCTGATGTTAAAAAAGATGCAGAAGAATTAATGCTTTCTGTCAATAAAAAATTTGGAATTCAGTTTTATTACAGCTTTCCGAAAGATTTTTATCAAAAAATAAAGCAGTTGGAAATCCCAACGCATTTCAATTTTTCAGGTGAAAAGTTTCTGAATTCTTTGAATGTGAAAAACAGAAAAGAAATCCACGTGAATCTTTATCATCAGCAGGCAGAATTTTTTGCGATTGAGAATAAGAAAGTGATTCTTTATAACAATCTGGATGCAGCTTCGGAAGTGGATTTTCTGTATTTTATAATGTTTACATTAAGTAAAATTGACTTCGGAATTTCTGAAACTTATTTTTATATTTATGGAGAAACAACTGAGAATGAAACTTTTATCTCAGAAATGCAGAAATTTGTTCCAAACCTGAAAATCGTTTTTGATAATCTTCACAAAAAGAATTTCGTTTTAAATTAAAATTAAAGATTAAGAAATTAATCACTCAATATCTATGTATAGAATCATCAGCGGAAAATGGAAAGCTAAGAAAATTGCAGCGCCAAAAAATTTCGATGTAAGACCAACAACCGACTTTGCAAAAGAAGCTTTATTTAGCATCATTGATAACAAATATGACCTTGAGTTTTGCTCGGTTTTAGACTTGTTTGCAGGGATTGGCTCGATAACTTTGGAGTTTGCTTCCCGCGATTGTCAGGACATTACGTCTGTTGAACTGAATCCAAAACATGCAGGATTTATCAATTCTACAGCCAATGAATTGGATATGGGATTGCAAGTCAATGTTCAAAGAGCAGATGTTTTTGAATGGCTGCAAAAGAAAAGAAATCACGATAAAAAATACGAAATCATTTTTGCTGATGCACCTTTCGAAACAGAAGAAAAGAAATACAACGAAATGATTGATTTGGTTCTGAATAATGAATTATTAAAACCAAACGGTGTTTTCATTCTGGAACATCAGAGCAGATTAAAATTCGCTCATCCGAATCTGAAAGACACCAGAAAATACGGAAATGTAAGTTTTTCATTCTTCCAAAGCGAACCGATTTCTGAATAAAACAGATTGCAATATGAAGAATTTCCACATCAGATTATTAATGATTTTCGTTCTGTTTTTCAGTTTGAAAATCTCTGCGCAGAATTCTTACGTCAATCAACATAAACCATTTGCAACAGAGCTTTCCCAGGAGTTTGGCATTCCGATTTCGGTAATTCTTTCCATTGCTTATATGGAAACTGGTGGTGGGACAAGCTCGGCTTGCAAAGTGCTGAACAACCATTTTGGAATGACCGGAAAAAACGACATTAACAATTCTAGATTCAAAAGTTTTACCGATTCCAAAGCTTCTTATCGCGCCTTTTGTGAATGGGTTGCGAAAAAGAAATTTTATCAAAATCTAAAAGGTTCTCAAAATCATAACGATTGGTTTGTTGCCATTGCTTCCTCCGGTTATTCTACAAAACCTGCTGAATGGAAGCAAAAACTGAATCTTGTAATGAAGAAAATAGGATTATAAAAAACGCCTCGACTAATCGAGACGTTTCTATTTTAAACTAATTTCGCTAGATAAATTTCTGCCGGTTTTTCCAATAAATCAGGAACTTTTTCAACAAATTCTTGAATGTAAGGTTGTTGATTGTGAGCATCCAAACCTTCTTTGCTTTTCCAAATCTCGTGAAAGATAAAAACCGTTTCGTCATCCAGACTTTGCTGTAATTCATACTTTTCGCAAGCCTCTTCTTTTCTCGTATTCAGAACCATATTGTCAAAAATTGATTTCAAATCCTGAATCGATTCTTTCTTTGATTTTAAAATTGCAGTTAAATAAATTGACATTTTGATTTTATTTAATTAAACACTTTAAATCCCTCAGTTTCCAAAGCTTTTTTTAGATAATTTTTGTATTCAATTTCATAATTATCTATTCTTTCCTGAGTCGCTGCTTTTTCCATATCGTGGAAATGGAAACTTCCCAAATGTGACATTCCCGTAAAAGCATTCATCCTGTGAAAACCGAATAAAACCCCTTCATCTACCGAATGCTGATTGAAGAATTCGCCTTCCAAAGTAAAAGCAGTTTCCGGCGCATTCCAGCTTGTGGTTACGAAATATTTTTTTCCGTGCATCAAACCTCCAGTCCCATAATTGATTGCCGGATTCACTCTGGAACGACCATCGCTTTTATAAAGTCCGTTGTTATGACCAGCCGTAAAAACTTCATCGATATAAAGTTTTAATCTATTAGGAACTTGGAACCACCAAACCGGAAAATGATAAATAACAATATCTGCCCATTTGAAATTTTCAGCTTCTTGAACTGCATCAAATTCATCATTAACATTACTGATTCTAATTTCAAAATCAATACTTTCCAAAACATCTTTTGTCCAGTTGGTAATGGTTTTATTAAAAGCGCCGCCAGAATGTGCAAAAGTTTGTCCTCCGTTGATTACAAATATTTTTTTCATATGTAAAATATCTATTGTTTTTAATTGTCATATGCAATCGCTATTACTTAGCGATTTCATTGAATTTTCTATTTAATAATTTAATGATGCAAATTTCCGACAGAAAAACGAATTATAAAAATAATATAAGTTATATATTTGCATTATAATTATAATGCAAAATGATAAATCTGGAATGGCTTAGAACCTTTAAAAGTGTCTATGAAACTCAATCTTATACCAAAGCGGCGAAGGAATTGTATATTTCTCAGCCTGGCGTGAGTCTTCATATTGGTTCGTTGGAAGCGTATGTCGGCTATTCTTTGTTCGAAAGGATTTCAAAGAAACTAATTCCGACAGAGAAAGCAAAGATTCTTTACAATTTCACTTTGGAACCGCTTCTAAAATTGGAAACTGCCGAACAAACTTTTCATAAAACAACGAAAACCGAACGTCCAACTGTAAGCGTTGGGATGTGTTTTGAAACTTTTCAATTCACTTTGGAACAGCATATTCCGACATTTGATTTTAATGTAATTATTCGTTTTGGAATGTATGAGCAGATGTTTACAGATTTGGACAATGGATTATTGGACTTGATTATTACTCCAAGAAAAACCAATCTTAAAAACCTGAATTTCGAAGCGTTTTCCAAAGAAAAAATCGTTTTGATTAATGGAACCGGAACTGATACCTCCGAATTCAAAAAATTGATTAAAACCAATAAAATCGAAGAAGCCGAAAACTGGTTGAAACAGCAAATCTGGTATAGTACAGCAGCAGATATGGAACATCTAAATAACTTTTGGAAAGCTAATTTTAACCGACATCCGGACTTTAAACCAAATTATATTGTTCCGAATATTAGTTCGATTGTGCGTTGTTTAAGTGGAAATTCGGGTTTTTCAATCGTTCCCGATTTTCTTTGCAAAAAAGAAATTGCAAACGGTGGAATCGCAATTACTTGGGAAGGCAACAACAAAATCGAGAACACTTTACACTTTGGAGAACGATCAAAAAATATGGTTCAAAAAGAGATTAACGAAATTAAAAATATTTTCAGAAATGAGAATTTTTAATTAATGCTTTATATTTTAACCACATAGGCACATAGAAATGTGAATTAAATTATCAATTAAAAAGAGCAAATAGAAAAAAATCTATTTGCTCTTAATTTTTTTATAATAAACAACTATGTGTCTATATGGTTTAATTTAAAACTCTTTAAAGAACTTTCAGTACTAAATCAATTGATTTTCCAAAGAATTTTTTAGAGATTTTTTCGAAATTTTTGGTAATATCTGACAAGAAGAATTCATAGGTTGATTGATGATTTTCTTCATTCAAAAGATGATGTTTATCCAAAATCATTTTCAATTGATTAGCAACGATATTAGGAGAATCGATTACACGAACACGGTTTCCGTAATACTGTTTGATTTCGTCAATCAGAAGCGGATAATGCGTACAACCGAGAATCAAAGTTTCGATATTCTTTAATTTACTATTACTCAAATAATTATAAATAATTGAATGGGTAATCGGATGATTTTTAAAACCTTCTTCAATTGCCGGAACCAAGAGAGGCGTTGCTAACTCATCAACTTTGATGAATTTGTTATGCTTTCGGATTGATTTTTTATAAAGTCCGGAATTAACTGTTGCTTTGGTTGCAATCACACCAACATTATTGTGAATTTCGTAAGACACTTTTTCCGCAACCGGATTAATCACATCAATCACAGGAACCCTATCCGCAACCAATTCCTGAACTTCCTGCAAAGCATTAGCTGTCGCAGAATTGCAGGCAATTACAATCGCTTTGCAGTTTTTCTCCAGAAGAAAATTGGTAATTTTTGTTGAATAACCGACGATTGCTTCACGGGATTTTTCACCGTAAGGAAGATGTTTTGTATCACCAAAATAAATCAAATCTTCATTAGGCAACAATCTTTTGATTTCTTTTGCAACCGTTAATCCCCCAACTCCGGAATCAAAAATTCCGATTGGTTGATTGGCTGAAAGATGTGTGTAGTCGGCTTTTTTCTTTTTCAAAATTTGGAAAAATTACAATACAAATTTAGTGATTTTTTTACCACAAAGACACGAAGTTTTTACACTAAGACCACAATGGAAATCAAGTCTAATATTTTTATGGAACAAAGCTTTGTGGCTTTGTGGTTAATTTTTAGAAAATTTAAACGATAAATAAATCGCTTGCAATTCCATCAGCTAAAAACCAATGTTTTTCTGGAATTTTGAGGTAATTATTTTCGATTATTAGAATTCCGGATTCTAATTTGGATTTGATTTCTTGACTAAGATAATCGATTATTTCTGAAGAAAAATTTTGATTGATTTTATCCAAATCAACGCCCCAAATTGTTCTGAGTCCAATCATCATCATCTCGTTGAATCTGTCTTTTTCAGAAAGGATTTCGGTTTCTATAGGAAGAATATTTTGGTTTAGATTTTTGATGTAAATTGGATTATTAGCAATATTCCAACTTCTTTCTAAACTGCCATTATAAGAATGCGCAGAAGGTCCAATTCCTAAATAGGGTTCAGACTTCCAGTAAGCAGAATTGTGTCTGGAATGAAATCCCGGCTTTCCAAAATTTGAAATCTCGTAATGGTCGAATCCATTATCTTTCAAAAAATCCTTCATATAATAGAATTCCTGATTTTGTTCTGCCTCTTCGGGAGAACTTACTTTTCCATTCTCAATCCATTTTTCCAAAGCTGTTTTGGGTTCAACCGTCAAAGCATAAGATGAAACGTGAGGAACTTGAAGTTCGATTGTTTTATTGAGATTTTCTTTCCAAATTTCGAAATTGGAAGTTGGTGAACCATAAATCAAATCGATGCTGATATTTTCCAATCCAAAATCCTGAGCTCTTTTAATAGAACTCTCAGCTTCGGAAGCATTATGAGCGCGATTCATTAATTTCAAATCTTCATCAAAAAAACTCTGCGTTCCAATAGATAAACGATTGATTTCTGTCTGAGATAATTCTTTGAGAAAATTTTTATTCAAATCATCAGGATTGGATTCCAAAGTGATTTCAATATTATTATCAAAACTGAAATATTTTTGAATTTCATCAATTAAAGATTTGATTTCATCAAAACTCAACACAGATGGCGTTCCTCCACCGAAATAAAGTGATTTTAAGGATTTATTCTCAAGTTCGTTACGTCTGAGCTGTATTTCTTTTTTAATCGCAGATAACATCTCATCTTTCAAACCAAGAGAAGTGGAAAAATGAAAATTACAGTAACTGCATTTCTGTTTGCAAAAAGGAATATGAAGGTAAATCATCTTTTAAAAATGTACAGAACCCAAGTTATGATAGCACCAATAAAAAAACCAGAAATGTGGGCAACATTGTCTGAATTCGTTACAAATCCAAAAACAATATTTATTAGCAAATATCCAGATGTAATCAATATGATTGTTTTATTCTGTTTGAAACCATCTACCAATCCTGCTCCAAATAAGGAACCAATTATTCCAAATATTGCTCCAGATGCTCCCACTCCTATATAATGATTATGAAAAAGCAAAGTCGTAAGAAATGATAATAATCCAGAAATGAAGTAAATCAATGCTAACTTTCGTTCTCCAAAAATTTCTTTAGCAAATAGACCAGCAAAAGCTAATATTATCATATTATAAGCGATATGCTGTAAACTACCGTGCATAAACATTGCTGTTAAGAATCGCCATACTTCTCCATTAGCAACTTTCAAACTACTAAGCGCTCCAAAATTAATTAAATCTTCTGTTCTAGGAGAGAATACATCGACACCAAAACATGCCAAAAGTAAGTAATAAGCAATGTTAAGATTAATAATTATTGGTAAAAAATAGTTTTCTTTTCTGGGAATCAAAAAAGTAATTACTGATAAAAATTCGTCATTTTTCTTTTTATATTTTACTTCTTTATAAGATATAAAAATCAATGAAAAAAGCATAACACACAATCCGATTCCCAATATTTTAAAATACCAATAAAAAATTACACCTGCATCTTTGGAGTTCTTTGAAACATGTTTAATAATGAGAGCGGATTTGTCTTGATTTCCTATTAATTTATCAAAATTTTGTTTCTCATCAGATTCAAAAAGTTTTTCAAAATTATGAACTTTAGAAAAATTTTTATTTGTGAAATAATCAACTGTATTTTTATAAAATGTTTTAAACGCAAATTCTTTTTTTTCTTTTGGTAAACTGTAACTGATCGTTGTATCTCTAATTTCAGAGTACCAAACCTTAGAATTGTTATTATTAGACATAGAATCCGTCAAGATAGGCGCAATGAAAAAAATCTGCATTTTTAGTTTATCTCCATTTTTGCCCACTACTTTTGTTTGTAAATCTCCTTTGGCGAGACTTTCAGCAACATACAATTTTTTGATATTATAAGTAGATATGTTGTGGTCAAATTTAATCTCAGATACATTATTAATCGTAATACTCTTATAAAAATATTTTGTAAAAAACATCTGAGAATTTACAAGGAGAGCTAAGATTAATACCCAGCTTAATAAGATGTAAAAAAAATTATCTTTCGTTTTATCTTTAAATTGAAGAACAATGAATTTTTTTCTTATTAGAATAATTGAAACAATTGAGACTACAAGGGGAATAAAAAATTCCCAACTGATAAGTTTTATATCAATCTCAAATTTATACTCAAAAAAATATCTTAGAATAAAACATATAAAAGTTGAAACAAAAATTGCCAATAATAAAACTGGCAAAATACTTTTAACTTTTTTAAAATAATCCTTCATTATCTATAACGGAAACCTCTGGTATTGATAAAGTTATCGATATTAAATCCTAAAGATAGCATAAAACTGTTACCGAAATTCTCCGTCAATTCCGAAACGCCAAAGTTATAAACGGCACCGAAGGTAACGCCACCAAGCCTACCTTTGATAACAGGTGACAAGCCAAGATTTTGGCTCCCAACAGAGGTTTTTGCACTTCGGAAGCTAATTCCAGCAGAAATGCTATTAGTTTCATCAGCAGCTGTAGCCATCAAGTTATAATCCATTATTCTGGAGGAATTGGTATTAAGATTCATCATAAAAGATGGCGTCAAAAATAACCCCTCTGTAAAGTGCCAGTCGTAACCTAAATTGGCATAAAACTTAGTTGGAGAAGGCTCTATCCCATTAACAATTGGAATATTATTACTAATCGGAATATCTGTAACCGAAATACCTGCAAAGAAATATCGATACTTAACAGCGGCACCTAAATTGGCGTAAGCCATGAAAATATCATTCGTATTTTCGCCTAAAACTTGATCTCCTGATTGCGCTGCATTAATCTTTGTATAATCAATATTCATATTGTAAAGATTGGTACCAACACCAAAAGAGAATTGATCCTGGCGATCTTCCTCATCGGAAAGTGGAACAAAATAAGAAGCTCCCAACATCAATCCATTAGATGAAATAGGACCATTTTGATCTCTGAAAAAAGCAATTCCTGCACCAACTCGGTCAAAAACATTGGCATGTATCCCTATAGATTGTACATTAGGAGATTCGTCCAGTTGAGAGAATTGTTTTTGATAATTTAAGTTCAAAGCAACATCATCTGTTTTCCCTAATAATGCCGGATTGAACAAAAAGTCTCCATCAACAAGATATTGCTGATAAAAAGGCAAAGTTTCCTGAGCTTTGACATTAATAAAAGAAACTGTTACAAACAGCATTAATATTTTATAAAATGGGTAATTTTTCTTCACAATACAAATATATAAAACTCTAGTTACTTTCTAAATATTTTCTCCAACGTTCAGACGCTTCTTGCATATCTTTTGGCATTGGACTTTCAAAATACATTTCTTCCTTAGTTGTTGGATGTACAAATCCTAATGTATGAGCGTGCAAAGCGTGTCTTGGTAGAACCTCAAAAACATTATTTACAAACTGCTTATACTTTGGAAGATTAACACCTCTAAGAATCACATGCCCTTCATATCTTTCATCATTAAACAAAGTATGTCCAATATGTTTCATATGTGCGCGAATCTGATGTGTTCTTCCCGTTTCCAATTTACACTCTATCCAGGTCATATAGCGAAAACGTTCCAAAACTTTGTAATGTGTCACTGCATGTTTCCCGTGGCTACCATCTTCGTAAGTGTACATTTGCATTCTATTCTTTGGATGTCTTCCAATATGTCCAGTCACAGTTCCAGCATCATCTTTTACATTACCCCAAACAAATGCCCAATACAAACGCTTAGTTGTTCTATCAAAAAACTGTTTTGCCAAAAAACTGAGTGCAAATTCGGTTTTAGCAATTACTAATAATCCAGAAGTATCTTTATCAATCCTGTGAACTAATCCTACTCTATCTAGATCCGAATTATAATTAGGATCTTTTGCAAAATGAAATGCTAAAGCATTGATTAATGTTCCGTCCCAGTTTCCATGTCCTGGATGAACTACCATTCCCGCATCTTTATCCACAACAATTAGATCATTATCTTCATAAACGATATTTATAGGAATATCTTGTGGAATGATAACATTTTCTCTTGGTGGATGTGCTAGAAGAATGCTGATTTCATCTCTAGGCTTAACTTTGTAGTTTTGTTTTACAGGTTTACCATTGACTACAATATTACCTGCTTTACAAGCTTCTGAAATTTTATTACGAGAAGAATTCTGACGAAAACTCAATAAAAATTTATCTATTCTAAGTGGTTCTTGATTTCCATCCACTTTGATATTAAAATGTTCAAAAAGTCCACTGTTTTCATCATCAGTGGAAATGTCTTGATTACTTAATTCATCTTCCAGAAAATCTTCGGTTTCGTCCAGCATATTATAATTTTAAAAGGCTTCAACATTTTGTCGAAGCCTTTTGTTTTTTTATTCAATTACCACTTTTTTAGGCTTTGGCTTATCTACAGGTTTTGTAGTTTGTGGCGTTGTACTATTTGTTTTTACAGCTGCATTATTATTTGCGGGCTGCGTTGTCGTAGGTTTTGGTTTCGCAGAACTTGTTGTAGCTCCAGTTGTTTGACTAGCAGAAACAGGCGCTTTTTGAACTACAGGTTTTTGTTCAACAGTTGGTGGTGGAACTTCATTATATTGAATTGGAGCCAATGTAGTATCTATTTTTGGGCGGTACATATCATCCAATTGTTGAATCTTACTTTGTAGTTCAGCAGGTGTTTTCTTACTTGCCCAAAGATCAATCTGCATTCCTTGATCTCTTAGTGCGCCAAATTCTGGATCTTGGTAGTAAACAATATCAGATTCATCTTTTCCTCCATCTTCGTGCTCTACAATTCCAACTTCGAATAAAGCTTGGGCAATAATCTTTTTAGCCTCTTGAACCGTTCTTCCCACAACATTAGGAACTTGAACATTTCTTAAGGGACCAGAACCAATAACTAAGTCAACCGTAGAAAACTTAGGCAACAAAGTTCCTGGTTTTATACTTAAACCATTGAAAATAATTCTAAGAACCGCATCTCTTTGGATACTAGGCTCATAAAGCGTATCTCCCACTTTCAACCCAACAAGATTTAATTGATTAAAAGCTAAGCCCTTATACCGATCAATAATATCTGGAACAGCCACTTTCGCCCAAGTTTTTGGATTGACTTTCAACACAATAGACCTTCCATTCTTCACATTAGAACCTGGAGATGGGAAAACTGCTAAAACTTGAAGAGGACGGAATTTTGGGTCATATTTGAAACTATCGACCTCATACTCTAGACCTGAGTCATCTAAAATTTTGATAGCATCGTGCACTTTCATATTCATTACATTGGGCACAGGAACTTCATCTCCGTGATTGGTATGAAACTCCAACCAACGGAATGTAAGCCAAACCAATCCGGCAAACAATGCCATTGCAATAACGATATTAAGTAATACTTTCCAATGGAAAAGCGATTTGAACATAATTATCCTTTTTCAGAAACGTAACGCAAATATAGATAATTAAATTGTATTAGTCCCCGATGAAAAAGCTTCAAAAAAAGAAAATCGGTCATTTGGCATAAAAACCTTATTTTTGTACTTTGAAATATATATGGAGTCTATACAAGTTCACGACAAAAGTTTCGTACCATACCTGAAACACGATGAAATTCAGGAGATTATTAAAGAATTAGCACTTAAAGTTTACGAAGATTACAAAGACGAAACCCCAATTTTCATTGGCGTTTTGAATGGTGTAATTATGTTTTTCTCAGATTTTTTAAAATATTATCCCGGGAAATGTGAAATTGCTTTTTTACAAGTAAGTTCTTATTCTGGAACACAATCTACCGGAATTGTTTATAAAAAAATGGAACTCACAAAAGATGTTATGGATCGTCATATTATCTTGATGGAGGACATCGTAGATACAGGAAATACATTGGAAAATCTTTTCGAATATTTCAAAAACACACAACGTCCAAAATCTTTGAAAGTTGCTTCTTTACTTTTGAAACCAGACGTTTTCAAAAAAGATTTCAAAGTAGATTATGTTGCTAAAGAAATACCAAATAAGTTTGTTCTAGGTTATGGATTAGATTATGATGAATTGGGAAGAAACTTACCAGACTTATATCAATTGGAAGAAGGTAGAATCAATCACTAATTTCTATTCAAGATAAAAAGAAATAAATCTAAAATTAAAGAAAATATGATCAATATCGTTCTCTTTGGCCCTCCAGGAAGCGGAAAAGGAACCCAAGCTCAGCATCTTATCGAGAAATTCAATCTGAAACAAATCTCGACAGGAGATCTTTTTCGTTACAATATGAAAAATGATACTGAACTTGGAAAATTAGCAAAATCTTACATCGACAAAGGAGAATTGGTTCCAGATCAGGTTACGATTGATATGCTAATTGACGAGTTGAAAAAGCCAACAGAAACCAATGGATTCATTTTCGATGGATTTCCTAGAACTGCTACTCAAACGGAAGCGTTGGAAACAATTGTGAAAGAGGAATTAAATTCTGAAATCAGTGTTTGTCTTTCATTAATAGTTGATGATGAGGTTTTGGTAGAAAGACTTTTGAAAAGAGGAGAAACTAGCGGAAGAACAGATGATTCTAACGAAGATATCATCAGAAATAGAATTACAGAATATTATACAAAAACTGCAGAAGTTGCAGAACTGTATAAAAAACAAGGCAAATATGCGGAAGTTAACGGAATTGGCGACATCTCCGAAATCTCTGAAAAATTATTTGCAGAAGTAGAAAAAATTAAATAAAAGAAACTTACATTTTTAGAGAATAGATTATAGACCAATTTTGAAAAGTCTATCATCTATTCTCTAGTTGTCTATAATACCTAGTAATATGTCAAATTTCGTAGATTACGTGAAAATCCATTGTACAAGTGGTCACGGCGGTGCTGGATCAGCTCACCTTCGTAGAGAAAAATACATCCCGAAAGGAGGTCCAGATGGGGGTGACGGTGGACGCGGAGGTCACGTAATAATGAAAGGAAATGCCCACGAATGGACACTTTTACCATTAAGATATACAAGACACGTGAAAGCCGAACGTGGACAAAACGGTCAAAAAAACCAATTGACTGGAGCTTTTGGTGCGGATGTTTACATCAATGTTCCTTTGGGTACGATTGCTAGAAATGAAGATGGCGAAATCATCGCAGAAATCTTAGAAGACGGACAAGAAATCATCTTGATGGAAGGCGGAAAAGGTGGAAAAGGAAATGAGCATTTCAAGTCTTCTACCAACCAAACACCAAGATATGCGCAACCTGGAATGGAAGGACAAGAAGGTTATGTCATCTTCGAATTAAAACTTTTGGCCGATGTTGGTTTAGTTGGTTTTCCAAATGCTGGTAAATCTACACTTTTATCCTCCGTTTCTGCAGCAAGACCAAAGATTGCGGATTACGCTTTTACAACTTTGACGCCCAATCTTGGAATCGTAGAATGGAGAAATTACAAATCTTTTGTAATGGCTGACATTCCTGGAATTATTGAGGGTGCTGCAGAAGGAAAAGGTCTTGGACACAGATTCTTGAGACACATTGAAAGAAACTCGATTCTATTATTTTTGATTCCTGCAGATTCTGAAGATCATTTCCAAGAATTCAAAATCTTGGAAAATGAGTTGAAAGAATATAATCCGGAATTGGTGGATAAAGATTTCATCTTATCAGTTTCCAAAGCGGATCTTTTGGACGATGAATTGAAGGCTGAAATAGCTGCAGAATTTCCAGAAAATAGACAACCATTATTTTTCTCTGGCGTTACAGGCGAAGGCCTTCAGGAATTGAAAGATGCTATTTGGAAAAAACTGCACGGATAAAATTTCGGAACAATTATTGAAAGCCTAAATCAAAAAAATTGCTATGAAATATCTATTCAGTCTTTTAATTTTTCTAGGATTAATGTCTTGCACAACTTCTCAAACTTCTC
Organism: Epilithonimonas sp.; assembly: GCF_032055105.1. Taxonomy (GTDB): domain Bacteria; phylum Bacteroidota; class Bacteroidia; order Flavobacteriales; family Weeksellaceae; genus Epilithonimonas. The sequence continues at coordinate 94,560 of NZ_DAMBRK010000005.1, read as the reverse complement.
AATATTCTAAAATCGAATATGAAGCGGGTCCATGTTTTGGATTTTGTCCTATTTATAAAATCATCATCAATCCAGATAGAACTGCAATTCTAGAGGCTGAACATTATAATTTCACAGAAGGAGAACGTGGACAATTGGAAACGCCGAGAGAAGGGACTTTCAAATCTACAATCAACAAAGAAGATTTTGATAAACTGATTTCTATTACAGATGCAGCCAACGTAAAAACGTTGAAGGACAGTTACGAAGATAAAAGAATCATGGACGCTTCTAAAAATAATCTAAGAATCTATTTCTCAGATGGAAGTAAAAAAGAAATTAAACTATCCGCTGGTGAAAAACCTGCAGTTCTAACGACTCTTCAAAATTATATTTCTAAGCTTAAAGAAAAACAAAAATGGGAAAAGGTGAACTAAAAACTTTATTTTAAATAAGTTACCTTTGCAAAACATAAATTCCTTCTCAGCGGAAGGAATTTTTTTATTTACATTAAAAAAACATTTCATTTGAATTTCGAACAATTAGGTTTAATCAAACCAATATTAGACGCACTAAAAGAACAAGGTTACGAACAACCGACACCAATACAAGAAAAAGCAATCCCATCAATCCTTCAAAAAAGAGATCTGTTGGGAAGCGCACAAACAGGAACTGGAAAAACCGCAGCTTTTGCTATACCAATTCTACAAAACCTTTCCGAAAAAGAACAAAACAGAAATCAAATCAAAGCGCTAATCTTGACTCCTACAAGAGAATTAGCAATACAAATAGAAGAAAATTTCAAAGCTTACAGCAAAAATCTTAAGTTGAAATCTCTTGTTATTTTTGGAGGCGTAAAACAACACGCACAAGAGCAACAAGTTAAAAAAGGAGTTGATATTCTAATTGCAACACCAGGTAGATTATTAGATTTTATTTCACAAGGGATTATCAAACTTCATCATTTGGAAATCTTCGTTTTAGACGAAGCTGACAGAATGTTGGACATGGGATTTGTACACGATGTGAAAAGAATCCTGAAATTAATCCCTGCTAAAAGACAGAATCTTTTCTTCTCTGCAACAATGCCGAAAGAAATTGCAAAATTGGCGTCAGAAATCCTTGTAAATCCTATAAAAGTAGAAGTTGCACCTGTTTCATCAACGGCAGATACGATTCAGCAAAGTATCTATTTTGTTGAAAAAGATAATAAGACAGATTTGTTGATTCATCTTTTGCAAGATCAGAAATTGGATCAAGTTTTGGTATTTTCCAGAACCAAACATGGAGCTGATAAAATTGCAAGAAAGCTGCATCAATCCAAAATCTCTGCAGAAGCGATTCATGGAAATAAATCTCAGAATGCAAGACAAAATGCACTTAACAATTTCAAATCGAAAAAAACAAGAGTTCTGGTTGCGACAGACATTGCTGCAAGAGGAATTGATATCGATGAGTTGAAATATGTTGTGAATTACGAATTATCAGATGTTTCAGAAACCTATGTTCACAGAATTGGAAGAACTGGAAGAGCCGGCTCGGAAGGTACTTCCTTCTCGTTTGTTGACGGTTTGGATTTAGCCAACTTAAGAAGTACGGAAAAACTGATTGGTAAGAAAATCCCAGTTGTAAAAGATCATCCTTATCATACCGATGATTTGGTGGAGCAAAAAAGAGATAGCAACAATAAACCTTTTACGCCGAGACCAAAACCACAGCAAAAAAGTGAAATTGGATTCAAAAAACCGAAGAACAAAGGATTTTTTAGAAAGAAATAAAAAAGAAAACCGGAAGCAATTTCCGGTTTTTATATTTAAAATTATTGAGTTAATCCAAATAACTTCAGAGCATTCTCAGTTGTAATTCTATCAATTTCTGAGAAATCTTTTCCGTAAATATCAACTAATTTCCCTGCAACCAATTCTACATAAGCACTCTCATTACGTTTTCCTCTGAAAGGAACTGGTGCAAGGTAAGGAGAATCCGTTTCCAGAACTATTTTATCAAGTGGAATTCCATTCAGAAATTGATCTATTTTTCCATTTTTGAAGGTCACTACTCCACCGATTCCAAGAATAAATTGAAGATCAATAGCGTGATTGGCTTGCTCAAGATTTCCTGAAAAACAATGTAAAATCCCACGAAGTTTTGGATGTTTCTTTCTTTCCAAGACCTCAAAAGTTTCTACGAAGCTTTCTCTTGTATGGATGACGATTGGTAAATCTCTTTCAATTGCCCAATCAATTTGTTGTTCAAAAGCTTTTACTTGAATATCAAGTGTAGATTTGTCCCAATATAAATCAATTCCAATTTCTCCAATCGCTACAAAATCTCTTTGAGCCAGATAATTTTCTACAATCTTCAATTCCTTTTCCCAAGATTCCGGCTGAACGGAACAAGGATGCAATCCCATCATAGAAAAGATCTGCTTAGGATATTCAGCTTCCAAAAGCAACATTTTCTGATGCGTTTCCGAATCAATTGCCGGAAGAAAAAATTTCTCTACGCCTTTGTCCAAAGCCCGTTGAATCATTACTGCACGGTCTTCATCAAATTGGTCAGAATATAAGTGAGTGTGAGTGTCTATCATAATTAATTATGAATTGTTAATTTTTAATGATTAATTAAACTTATAATTAACCATTGACAATTAATAATTATTAAAAGATTTTATGTTTAACTTTCTTTTGTTGCTCAACAATCCTTTGATTGATTTTATCTAAGAATTCTTGATATTTTGGATTCTTATCGTCTTCTGTTTTATGATTCAGAGCTGTGATGATTTTATTATTTTCATTAATAAAAACTTTGGTCTCATCAGAAAAATATGCATTCCCGAATTTCTCCCAAATGTACTGAACTGCTTGAGAATTAGGATGAATCAAATCATCTTTGTAAAAACGATAATCTCGTAAATCATCCATCAGAATCTCATAAACTGGAAGATAATGGCAATTTTCTTTTCCTAAAATGGATTCGTGGATTGCTGTTATTAATTTTGATTTACTCAATTGATTTTCAATAATGCCATCTTTTGTATGACGAACGGGAGAAACTGTGAACAATATCTGAACATCATTTTTACAGATATCTTTCAGAAAGTCAATAGTTTTATTAATAGATCCTATAAGTTCTTGATGCGATAAAAATCTCTTGGCAAAAAATTTCTGTGGAAGCTTATGACAATTGGCAACCAACTTATTTTTTGGAAGAAACTCATAAATATAAGACGTCCCGAATGTAATAATCACAAAACCGGTATTCTGTAAAAACTGGTTGGCTTCTTCAATATTTTTATTAATATTCTCTAATGATTTGTGAGAAAATCTGGAGTCAAAAGACGAATGGTGATCGAGACTGATGTAATTTTCATTAGCCAAAATCAAATCATTTTCCTGATATTCTTTTGCATCATAAATCTGCTGAATCGCATTATTAATAGAATATGGATTAAAAATAGTTCCGAAAGGATTGTTCAAAGATTGAATCTGCCCTTCAGAAAATTTCTCGTGCATCTCTGTCGCAAAACATGATCCAATAGAGAATACGCAATCCTCGATTTCTATTTTCTTTTCACTTACATTGATATCTACTTCTGTCCGGAATTTCATTATTTTAAAATGTAACAATTTAAAATCAGTGTAGAAATTTACCAATATCTGAAATCATTGCTAGATTGGTAAATTGACACATTATCATATTAGGATTCTCTTCTCAAAAGGTAATTTGCAAGTTCTCGGAAAGGTAATTTTTTCTCGTCAGGAAGGTTGATTTTATCAAGATAACTTTGACCAATTTCATTATGCTTCTGAATCAATCTTAGAACTTTGTCATCTACTTTTGTTCTACGGAAGATTTTTTCTACGCTATAAACCTTATCAACATTATCTGTTTTTTTAGAAAACCAATAATTAAGCTCTGTTAATTCTTCTTCATTCGCATGTTCTAGAGCCAAAAGATAAAGAATGGTTTTTTTGTTTTCGTAGATATCACCCGCATGTTTTTTCCCAAACTGTTCCATATCTCCAAAGACGTCTAAGTAATCATCCATTATTTGGAAAGCAATTCCTATGTGTTTCCCAAAATTGTAAATTAATTCGGCATCTTCTTCAGAAGCCCCAGCAATCAGAGCACCTATTTGGAAAGAAGCAGCACTCAAAACACCTGTTTTACTTGTAATCATATCGATATACTCGTCATATGAAACATGTTTTTGTGTTTCAAAATTGACATCATGCTGCTGACCTTCGCAAAGAACAGCACCTGTTTCAGAAAATATTTTGATACATTTTTTGAATAATTCTGGTTCTAGATCTTCGAAGAATTGATAAGCTTTTATCAATAATGCATCTCCAGAGAGAATCCCGATATTAATTCCATGAAGCGTATGGATTGTAGGCTTATTTCTACGAATAGGCGCTTCGTCCATAATATCATCATGAACCAATGTAAAATTATGAAAAAACTCTATGGCTAAAGCTGGCTTAATCGCTTTTTCCATATCACCATCAAATAACTCGTTGCCCATTAGAACCATTATTGGACGAAGTCTTTTTCCGCCATGCGAAATGATGTAATTCATCGGTTCATAAAGTTCTGAAGGTTTTTCTGTAAATGTGTATTTATCTACAGCTTCAGCTACGATCTTTTGGTAGTGATCTAAAAATTCCATTCGAGATTTTGTTTATGACAAAAGTACAATTTTTAAAGGTGTTTTTCCAAGATTTTGAAACTTGTTTTTGTCGATTATTAAGTGATTTTTTAACATAAAAAAACTTCCCAAAGTATTATTGGAAAGTTTTTAAATATTATTAAGTTTTATATTAATTCTAAAAAATTAATGCTACCAAAAGATAGGTAACCCCTGCAACAATAGCACTAATAGGAATCGTAAGAATCCAAGCCCAAAGTAAACTAACTGTTACACCCCATCTTACCGCAGAGACTCTCTTAGTCAAACCAACTCCAATAATAGACCCTGTAACTGTATGTGTTGTAGAAACAGGTATTCTTAGTTGTTCTGTGATAAAAAGTGTAATTGCACCTGCAGTTTCTGCTGCTACACCTTCCAATGGCGTTACTTTCGTAATTCTAGTTCCCATTGTTTTGATGATCTTCCATCCTCCACTCATAGTTCCTAATGCAATTGCTAAGAACGAAACGATAGGAACCCAAAGATAATGTTCAGCAAAGAAGTTGAAACGATCTGCTTCCGCAATATTAAGATACATAGGATCTTTCATCATATTCACGTGAAAATAGATCATAGCTGCTCCAATAATACCCATTACTTTTTGTGCATCATTGGTCCCGTGTCCAAGACTAAATAATGCAGAAGAAACCAATTGTAATTTTTTGAAAACACGTTCAGCTTTGTGCGGATTGGCTCTTTTACAGATATTAACAATAATCAATGTAATAACAATTGAAATTGCCATTCCAATAAGCGGAGCCATAAAAATGAACAAGAAAATAGGAATGACTACTTTATACTTAACTACATTCTGCGAAAAGAGCTGTACAAATGATTGATACACTTTTTCGAAGAAAGAATAATCTGGGTGAGTAATTGCAATTAAATGATAGTCTGTAATCAAAGCGTGCATCAATGCGGCTCCGATAAAACCTCCAATCAAAGTATGCGATGATGAAGATGGAATCCCAAACCACCAGGTCAATAGATTCCAAGCAATAGCTGCAATAAGTCCTGCAAAAATCACTTCCAGTGTGATGAAGTTTTCATCTACTGTTTTAGCAATCGTATTACCAATTTTAAATTCACCTACAACGTATGCCGCAAGGAAAAATGCTGCAAAATTCCAAAACGCTGCCCAAAGAACAGCTTGAAAAGGTGTAAGTACTTTTGTTGAAACAATGGTTGCGATAGAATTGGCAGCATCGTGAAAACCATTGATATAATCAAATATCAGCGCAAGCGCGATAATGATAATGAGTAGAATTGGAAAATCCATTCGTTTATTTTTTGATACTGCTTTTTAAGCGTATTTGATAACTATGCTCTCCATTGTATTGGCAACATCTTCTGCTTTGTCTGTAACAACCTCCAGATAATCTAGGATTGATTTTTGCTTGATAATCAAGATTGCATCATTGGTTTCGAACAATTTAACGATCGCTTGACTTAGAACGTCATCTGCAATGTTCTCGTAAGAATTAATCTTGATGCAAGACTCTCTAACTTCATTAGGATTTCTAAAATCTTTTAAGTTTTCTAAAGCTTTCTTAATCTCTATACAAGATTTGTAGATCAACAAAGAAAACTCGGAGTAAACTTTGTTATCCGGACTTTTGTAAAGATAAATATATTTTGCAGAAGCATAGATATAATCTGCAATATCATCCAAACCAGATGTCAAATAATTGATATCTTCTCTATCAAAAGGTGTGATAAAATTCTCGCCCAGTTGTACAAAAATCTCGTGAGTAAGATCATCCAATTTATGTTCGTAATCACTCATTTGATTCAGCAATGTTTCATCGTTGATATCAAAATCTAATAATCCATCGTGAAACGTTTTCGACATCTCCACAAGGTTGTCTGCAACACGAAGAAACAAGTCAAAAAAGATTTTATCTTTCGGTTGAAATGCTCTGAAAAGATTACCTATTCCCATTTTAGTTCTTATTTAAGTCTTGCAAATATGATAAAAAACAAAAGGCGATGAAAATTTTTATGTTAAATTATCATTAAGATTAAAAACAACAAAAACCTGCTGATTAGCAGGTTTTTACAAATATTGTTTTAAATATCTATTAATGTTTTATGATTAATTTGCAACTTCGGCGCGCATTTCTTTTCCCCGAAATTTCATCTCAGTCAATCCATTCATCACTTCATTTTTGAAAGACTTTTCGATTTCGAAAAAGCTGAACTTATCCAAGATTTCGATATTACCGATATCTGCTCTTTTTTTAGATTTAGAAGTCGCTTTATTGATGATGTCAAGCATATCCACTTTCTTCAGTTGGTCTCTTTTTCCAAGGTTGAAGAAGAATCTCACCATATCTTCATTCTTTCTTCTTGGTTTTCCACCTCTGTCGTTTCTATCACCACGTTCTCTTCTTTCTCTAGGGTCGCCGTTTCTTTCACGCTCTCTTCCTCTTTCTCTTCTGCTTCCTCTATCATCCCCTCTACTATTTAGTTCTTGTTTTTGAAGATCATTTCTATCCTTATAATAAGTAGCAAGATCTTTCAATTGGAATTGTAGTAACTGATGAACCAATTCTTCTTTTGTGAAATTGGAAAGGTCTGGAATCAAAGAATCATCAAACTCGAAGAAATCCTCGTGCTCTGTCAATAATTTTTCGAAAACACCAGCAACCTGAGCTTTGATAATATCTTTTCCTGATGGAACTTGCTTCTCAGTCATTTCGATTTTAGTCTCAGACTTGATTTGCTTCAATTTTCTACTTTCTTCTGGTTTGATGAAAGCCATAGAAATACCATCTCTACCAGCTCTACCAGTTCTTCCACTTCTGTGAACGAAAACTTCTGGATCATCTGGTAAAGAGAAATGGATCACGTGAGTCAAAGAATCAACATCCAAACCTCTCGCTGCAACGTCAGTCGCAACCAAAATATCAATATTCTTCAAACGGAATTTCTTCATTACTGTATCTCTCTGAGCTTGAGAAAGATCACCATGAAGTGCATCTGCAGCATAACCATTTTGCATCAAGAAGTCTGCAACTTCTTGCGTTTCCATTCTTGTTCTACAAAAGATAATTGAATATTGATTTGGATTAGAATCAATTAATCTTTTAAGAGCATCTTTTTTCTGTCTGTAACCAACCACATAATATTCGTGCTTGATATTTTTCTTAACTGCATTGATTGATCCAACAGAAATTCTGTGAGGATCCGTCAAATAGTTTTTAGAAATACGCTCCACTTCTTTGTTCATCGTTGCAGAGAACAAGAAAGTTTGTTTAGTTTCTGGTGTTTCACTAAGGATTGTTTCCAAATCATCTTTGAAACCCATAGATAACATTTCGTCTGCTTCATCTAGAACTACCCATTGTACTTCAGAAAAGTCAAGCGCTTTTCTTCCGATCATATCGATCACACGACCTGGAGTTCCCACAATGATCTGCGGTTTGTCTCTCAAAGATCGGATTTGATCCATAATGCTACTACCACCATAAACTGCAGTAGTTTTGATGTTTTTAAGGTATTTCGTATAATTTTTGATGTCTTTGGTAATCTGAAGGCAAAGTTCACGAGTAGGGCAAAGCACCAATAATTGGATTTTACGACTGTTGTCGTCTATCATATCCAAAATCGGAAGCGAAAATGCTGCTGTTTTGCCTGTTCCTGTTGCCGCAAGTGCGATAAGATCGCGAGTATCTGTAGAGATAAAAGGAATAGTCTGTTTTTGGATTTCTGTCGGCTCTACGAAGCCGAGGTCGCCAATCGCCTGAAGAACTTCAGCGCTAAGATTGGATTCCGTAAATAAATTCATTTAAAGATCGTCTAATTTGCTGCAAAGATACGAATTTTATTTTTGCTAACAAAATGACTTCTTTTTTAACAATTCTTTATTATGAAAATTTAATATTGAAAAATATTGATTAGAAATTAGACTTTAGAAAATTAGAACTAAAATCATCTTGAATATTTATATTAATTTTATTTGGAAAGCTTCGCTTAAGTATTTAGATGTCTTCGAGAACCTCAGACTGACAGTCTATAAGGCGTTCATCAAAAATTAGCACTCCGCAACATTTACCGCAACAGCTAAACCGCCTTCCGATGTTTCTTTATATTTTGAATTCATATCCAAAGCTGTTTCCCACATAGATTTGATAACACTATCTAAAGAAACTTTTGCTTTTGTAGGATCACCATCCAAAGCAAGAGAAGCCGCAGTAATAGCTTTCATTGCTCCCATAGAATTTCGTTCGATGCAGGGGATTTGAACCAATCCACCAATTGGATCACACGTTAATCCGAGATGATGCTCCATTGCAATTTCTGCTGCCATTAGAACTTGTCCCGGTGTTCCTCCAGAAATCTCCGTTAATCCAGCTGCTGCCATTGCTGATGAAACCCCAACTTCTGCCTGACAACCTCCCATTGCTGCAGAGATAGTTGCATTTTTTTTAAAAATGGTTCCGATTTCTCCAGCAACTAATAAGAATCTAATGATATCCTCTTCTGAATTGAATTCAGTAAAAGTCTGGGCATACATCAAAACTGCAGGAATTACTCCACTTGCTCCGTTAGTTGGTGCTGTGATAATTCTTCCGAAAGAAGCATTTTCTTCATTAACAGCGAGAGCAAAACACGAGACCCATTTGGTAACAGAACTGAAAGTTTTCTGCTCGTTCTTTACCATTTCGAACCATTCGTTTTTGTTTTTGTAAATCTGAGTTCCAAGGAGTTTCTCATTCATTTCAGAAGCTCTTCTTGTAACATTTAAACCACCTGGAAGAATTCCTTTTTTATTGATGCTTTTATAAACGCAGTCTTTGATATTATCCCAAATTTCAAGAGCTTTTTGACGAGTTTCTTCGTGAGTTCTCCAAGATTCTTCGTTAAGGAAAACCAAATCTGAGATTTTATTAAGGTTAAGCTTTTCACAATATTTGAGAATATCGCTTCCGTGATGACAAGGATATAATGTCCTCACACATTTTTCTTCAATAGAATTATCTTCTTTTGTGGCCACAAATCCACCTCCAACTGAATAATAATCCTGACTTAATTCTTCTCCGTTCCCGAAAACAACTTTGAAAATCATTCCGTTTGGATGAAAATCAAGGGATTTTTCTTTATTAAGAATTAAATGATGTCCGTAAATAAAAGGCAACCAGATTTCTCCACCAAGATTGATTTTTTGTTCTGATTTAATTTTTTCAATTTTTTCATCAATTTTGTTGGTATCAATTGTTCGAAAGTTTTCTCCGCTGAGCCCGAGCATTCCTGCAATATCAGTTCCGTGACCAACTCCTGTTTTTGCCAATGAACCAAAGAATTCCACGAAAACTTCTTTCACATCTTGCAAAGAATGGTTTCGCTTGACCAAATCCAGAAACATTTTCGCAGCATTCCAAGGTCCCATTGTGTGGGAAGATGATGGTCCAATTCCGATTTTTATGATGTCAAAAACACTGATAGATTCCATTAAATTGTAAAAAATTATCGATTGTAAATGTAATTGATTTTTGAAATCGGCGCAACTTTATGTTAAGTATAGTTTTTTACCGCAAAGAGTTCAAAGATTTTTTGAAATTATTTGAAGTTATTTTAAGGTTCGCAAAGGCGCTTTGCTTAAAAAAGGTTTTGAGTTTCTCGCTGATTAAGCTGATTTTGCAGATTAATTTTCAACACAATTTTGTCATTACGTAGGAATCTCTATACTAATTGAAAGCTTAGATTCCACGCTTCACTCCGTTTCGCTCTGAATGACAAAAATACTCTATTAATTTTAACAGCGAATCTTACGCAGTCCGACTTGAGCGGAAATCCTTTTTACGCAACGTAGTGGAGTGATAAGATTGGGAGTGGAAGGCGGATTAAGCTGCCCAAATTAAAAATTACACAAAAATGGTCTTGAGAATTTCTGAAACTTGTTTTGCTTTGGTTAATGGAAAAAGATGGGTTGCGTTCTTTATTACAAAATCGGGTTGCGAATTTTTAATCGGAAAAACAATGTCCTTATCTGCCAAAATCTGAATGACATCTGGAATCTTTTCGAATTTCCATTTCGCAACTTTGTCCATTGACCATTTTAGATAATATGGGTCTTTCACTCGGAAGTATTCTAAAAGATTGGCGTTTTTGGAATCAAATATTTTTTTCAGAAACATATATAAAACCGAACCGCTATTGCCAAAAAACTGTCTTGGAATGTACTTTATAGCATTAGTTTTTTCACCAAGCTTGATAAATTTTGATTTCTCTGTATCGCAACGAATACTTCCCAGAATCACAATTTTTTTTGCAGGTTTCAGTTTCTGAATTTCCTGAACCAAAATCCCTCCAAAAGAATAACCCAAAAGATAAAAATCTTCGGAATCATCTATCGATTCTGCCATTCTGTGAACATAATCGGAAAATTCTTCATTAAGATTTGGAATGAGCCACGGAATGTGAATGACTTCAATTTCTGGATTGAAAGTGAGTTTTTCTAAAACTTTTTCATCTGCACCGAGACCGCTTATTATGTATAGTTTCATCAATTTATTTTTTGAACACAAAGTCCACAAATCTTTTTTTTGAAATTATTGAAAATATGTTAAGGTTCACAAAAACACTTCGCCTTCTCTCAGCATAAACTTCAAATTTAACAAAGATAATTTTTAAATTTAACAACAAAAAAAGAGCAGAAAAAATTCTGCCCTTGAAAATATATATTTTGTGAAAAATTATTTTACACTGATTTTAACTTTCAAATCAACATCATCTTTTACCAAAACGTCTTGCATTGTAGATTTGTAAGCTACGTCAAATTTTTGTCTGTCAAAAGAGAATTTGTCGGATTCCAAAGTCACAACGCCGTTTGAAGAAGTGATTTTTGCAGGGAAAGAAACTGGGTTAGTCTTACCTTTTACAGTCAAGTTTCCGTTTACTACAAAGTTGTAATTTTTGTTTGAGTTTTTCTTTACAGAAGTAATTTTGTAAGTCGCCGTTGGGAATTTTTCCACTTCGAAGAAATCACCGTTTTTCAAGTGACCGTTCAATTTTCCTTGGTATTCTCCAGAAAGGTCTGTTGCGTTGATAGAAGTCATATCCAATACGAAATCTCCACCTACAACTGCTCCATTTTTAAGAACCAAGTTTCCAGATTTTACATTCACAGTTCCATCGTGAGAAGATGCTTCTGTTTTTGCGATTTTATAACCCCACCAGTGTACGTCGGAACTTGTTAATTTTTTAGTTTGTCCGAAAGCTAATCCGCTTACCAATACAGCTAGTAATAATACTTTTTTCATTTCTTGAATAATTTTAATAGCGCAAATCTACTTAGAATGATTCAAAATAAAAATTGATGTATGATAAGTTTTTAAAAAAAATTAACGCCCTCATAAAAATGAAGGCGATAATATGTGTCATAGTTTGATTAATATTTTTAGATTTTCTTAGAAAACCAAAAAATTCTGATTATTTACCAAGAGGAATGTTATAAGCAACACCTACACCGATTGCTCCTGCATTGTATTTTTGATCTCCAATTTGGCCTTTGTCTCCTGTAAATGTTTTGTTATACTGAGCAAAAAAGTTCCAGTCGCGGTTGTGGTAACCAATCTCTGGTCTAATGTAGAAACCACCATCTGGTCTATCCACATTTACATTACTTGCTACCTTTTCATCCCCAACGATGAAACCGTAACCTAAGTCAGCACCAAAATAAAACCCTGTTTGTTTTGGATATACTCTGAAAAGTGCAGCAACAGGAATAACTCCAAAATCATTGTTCTCGACATTTACGCCGTTAATGGTTCTATTCTTTCCGAAATATTGATTGTAACCCGTCGCAATACCTAGACCAAAACCAGGTGTAATAAGGTTTTGATAAGACAAATCTACTCCCAAATTTGCGGCAGTATTACCACCTGTTGAAATACCTGTGTTAAGACCAACTTTTAACATATTGGTCATATCAGAACTCTGTGCAGACATTAACCCTCCTGCCAAAATTCCCGCTCCTAGTATTAAATGCTTTAAAGATTTCATATTTTTAAATTTTAAATTTTACAAGGGACATAATTGTAAATTCCGTGCCAAAATGGTTTTTTGTTTGACAAATCTAACAAAACAAGAAACAAACAACTAATAATCAACATCTTAAAACATTGCAAGAAATCAAATTGATGGTAGACAATTATTTTCATATTCCGAAATAGACGTAAAAAGGCTAGTTCTGTAGAAATAATTCTATATAGTTTTCGTCAATAATAGATTTTGATATAAACTTTATTTTATATTGTGCACAATATAATTTTCCGCCATACATTTGTATCATCAAATTATTAAGTTAATAAAAATGAAAACATTGTATAGCATTGGCGCTACAGCCAAAGGAGGAAGAAACGGAAACGTTAAAAGTGACAACGGAGTTCTGGATTTAGAAGTTAGAATGCCAAAAGGTTTAGGTGGCGCAAATGACGATTATGTTAATCCAGAAATGCTTTTTGCTGCAGGTTATTCAGCTTGTTTTGACAGCGCTTTGAACCTTATTATCAAACAAAGTAAAATCGAAACTGGTGAAACAACCGTAACGGCAAAAGTTGGAATTGGACAAATCGAAAATGGAGGATTTGGTTTGGAAGCTGAATTACACGCCAACATCCCGGGAGTTTCTTTGGAACAAGCTCAGGAATTGATTGAAAAGGCTCATCAAATATGTCCTTACTCTAATGCTACAAGAGGAAATATCGAAGTTAAATTAACCGTTTCTAACAACTAAAAATATAAAATGTCATTAATAGAAAATCTAAAATGGAGACACGCCGTAAAAGCATATAATCCATCAGAAAAAGTAAGTCAGGAAAATATCGATAAAATTGTTGAAGCAGCAAGATTAGCGCCTACTTCATCAGGTCTTCAGCCTTTCAAAATATTGGTGGTTGAGAATCAGGATTTGAAAGATCAATTATCAGAAGGTGCTCTTAATCCAGAATGTATGAGAGAAGCTTCTCACATCATTATATTCGCGGCTTGGGATAGATATACAGCAGAAAGAATCGATAAAGTCTATGACTTCACAACGGATGAGAGAGAATTGCCAAGAGGCCGTTTCGGAAGTTATACTGATAAGTTAAAATCGATCTATCTTGAAGAGGAAGCTGAAAAAAACTTTGCGCATACCGCACGTCAAACTTACATTGCACTAGGTCTTGCATTGGCACAAGCAGCAGAACTTAAGGTAGATTCTACTCCGGTTGAAGGCTTTGACAATGCGGTTATCGACAAGGTTTTGGAATTAGAAAAACACGGATTGAAAAGTGTTTCCCTAATGTATGTAGGTGTTTCTGACCCATCACGTGACTGGATTGCACCGATGAAAAAAGTGAGAGTTCCGAAAGAGGAATTCGTTTTAGAATATAAATAATTAGAGATATGGAAGACTTATTAAAATTGGACAAGCAGCTGTGCTTTTCCGTCTATGTTTTGCATCGTGAGATTATGCAGGCGTATCGTCCGATTTTAAACGAGATTGGTCTTACCTATCCACAATATATCACGATGATGGCGCTTTGGGAAAAGGACGATTTGACCGTCAATCAGTTGGGAGAAATCCTGCAATTGGACAACGGAACATTGACACCTTTGCTGAAAAGATTAGAAAGCAAATCTTATCTCACACGCATCCGAAGCAAAGATGATGAACGTGTTGTCAAAATCCAACTGACAGAAAAAGGTCATCAACTGAAGGAAAAAGCCAGTTGTGTACCAATGCAGATTTTGGAATCGCTTCAACTGAGTCCGGAGGATATGCAACAATTGAAATCATTATCAGATAAAGTTGTCAACAAAATCAATCAATAAAAAAAGAGCTATTTGGAAATCCGAATAGCTCTTTTTGTTATTTTCACCACAAAAGTCACAAAAGTAAATTTTACTTTAAAGAGCAAATAAGTTAAATGCTCATAATTAATACTTTTTTAAAACTTTTGAATTACTTTAATCATTAAGAATCTTTTGTGACTTTTGTGGTTTTATTATTTCATATCTTAAATTGAATTGACTTAATATTCAAACAAAACACTTCCCCAAGTGAAACCACTTCCAAAGGCTGATAGGCAAACCAAATCACCACGTTTCATTCTCCCTTCCTGAATTGCTTCGCTCAAAGCAATCGGGATAGAAGCAGCGGTTGTATTGCCATATTTTTGAATATTCACGAATACTTTTTCGTCCGGCAAATGCAATAATTGCTGAACATATTGTGCAATTCTTATATTCGCTTGGTGAGGAATTAATAAATCTAAATCCGCAATCTTTTTCCCTGCTTTTTCAAGCGCTTCCAAAATGGTTTCCGGAAATCTTGTAACTGCGTGTTTGAAAACGAAGTTTCCATTCATCACAGGATAGATATCTTCTGCAGTTACAGAGTCTGGATTATTTAATAAAACATCACTCCAGCCTAATTTGGTTCCAGGGAATTTCACGGCTAATTCTTCAGCATATTTCCCTTCAGAATGCATATTCACGGATAAGATTCCTTTTGCGTTTTCATCTTCGCTTGCTGACAAAACGACTGCTCCTGCTCCGTCTCCGAAGATGACAGAAACGCCACGTCCTCTATCACTCATATCCAAACCGAATGAATGAATCTCTGCGCCTACAACCAAAACATTTTTATAAAGTCCTGATTTGATAAATGCATCAGCAACACTCATTGCATAGACAAAACCAGAACATTGATTTCTTACATCCAAAGCTCCAATCGTGTCGCAACCCAACATTTCTTGCAAAAGAACGCCAGAACCTGGGAAGAAATAATCTGGTGACAATGTTGCGAAAACAATATAATCAATATCTTTTGCTGTGAGATTCGCATTTTTAAGGGCAATTTCTGAAGCTTTGAAACCGTAAAAAGATGTGGTTTCTTCAGAATCTACTCGGTTGGCACGATGTCTTCTTTCTTTGATTCCTGTTCTTTCCGTAATCCATTCATCATTGGTAGTCATCAACTTAGAAAGGTCATCGTTTGTTACTATATTTTCCGGAACGTAGTGTCCTACTCCGGTTATTACGCTTTTTAACATTTTTAGAATTTGATAAAAATATCCGCAAAAATAGATATTTTATTTAATACATAAGTTTCAGATTGACAGATTTTTTCTATCATATTTTAGCGTACAATAAACCTTTGAAATTCGTCACTTCGAGTAGCGTAGTACAACGAAGCGTATCGAGAAGCCTTTAATATATAGTTCTCGATACAAAAATAATTTTCCATTTCATTACAAATTATTTTTTACTCGAACTGACGAAATTCTAACCTAAAATTACTTCTTGAAATTTTTTTTAGCAAGATTAGGAAGGTCTTCATATCTCCCTTCTATCAAAGCCAGCTTTTTTGCTCTTGACCATTTCTTAATTTTTTTCTCGAAAACTATTGCCAACTCAATATCTGTAAAATGACAGTAATAAACCAATTGAACCGGTCTTCTATCAAATGTGTAGGAACCAAAATATTTCCCATCCTGATGTTCGTCAAATCGTTTGTAGACATTTCCTGTAACTCCTGTATAATATGTATCGTCTGAACAATGTAAAATATAAACGTAAGAATTTTGCATAACTTAAATATAAGATATTTAAGGATTGGTTTATGAAAATAAATTCTCGATACAAAAATGATTTTCCATTTCATTGCAAATCATTTTTTACTCGAACTGACGAGATATAAAACATCGAATCAATCGCAACCCGACTTATCTCTAATTTTTTATTTATTTTTATTTGAATCGATGAACCACTTCGTTAGGTTTGAACAGAACTCCTTTTTACGCAACGCAGTGGAGTGAAAAGATTAGGAACCCTTCTACAAGCTCAGGATAAACTCAGGCGGATTAAGTTGCCCTAATAAAAATGATTATTATTACTGAGATTTTATTTAGTTTTGTTATATGCCGATAGAACAGAAATACAAAACCGCCAACTGGGAATGGATTGATGTGACTGCGCCGACGGAAGAAGACCTTCAGTTTTTGCACGAGCGTTATCATATCAATTACCTTTTGCTGGAGGACACGATAGACCCCAACCACCTTCCAAAGTACGAAGAAGTGGACAACGTGAAGTTTTTCCTTACCAGAGAATCTACAGAACTCGAAAGGCGAAATCTCAACAGCATCAGTGATATCAGCAGTAAATTGGGGATTTTTCTTTTACCGAAGTTGATTATCACGACTCATAGGGTGAAAAGTAAAAGCATCAATGAAGTTTGTGAGGAACTGAAGAAAGATAATCTTGAGAATATTTCACGTGACAAGTTGGCGCTTCGATTGGCTTTGAAGGTGATGAAAACCTTTGATGATGAGAGTCAGACGCTGTTGGAAGTGATGGACGCCATGGAAAACGAAATCTTTCTGAAAAACACCAATCAAACCAACCAAATCCGAAGACTTTACAAACTGAAAAGAAAATCGGGTCTCAATACCAGAATCCTGAATATCTCGGGAGAATGGATTTCCAAGTTCAAAAACCTGGAGCTTGATGATGTCGAAGTGATGGATTTACTGGATAAACAGAAAGACGTTATTGCCGACTTTGACCACGTGAATGCTCAAACAATCAACCTTATTTCTATGTTTTTGGCTTTGTCTGACCAGAAGGCGAATCAGGTGATGAAACTTTTGGCCATCTATTCGGTTTACTTTTTACCGATTACTTTCATTGCTGGGATTTACGGGATGAACTTCGATAATATGCCGGAACTGCATCATAAACACGGCTATTTTTATACTTTGGGATTGATGCTTCTGATTGTGGTCTGCACTTTTATCTATACCCGAAGAAAGAAGTGGTAGTTATCTTATCGCTATTTAATTAATTACAAATCATTTTCTCGTTGATTTTGCAAATCAGGCAGATTTTCATTAATCTGGGAAATCAGTAAAATCTGCGAGATAAATCAACCAATAAGTCCATTTCTAAGACTATGACTCTAATGATGTTCTATAATGTCGAGAACTTTTATCCACCTAATCAAGAAACAGTCGGATTTAATAATTGGGACGATTATAAATACCATCTGAAAATTAGAAAGATTACTAATGTCTTCCGTTTTGTTGAGGAAGATTTTGGACAATTACCTTCTGTTATTGGTTTGGCTGAGATTGGCGCGAGGTCGGTTTTAGAAGATTTGATTAAAGAAGATTCTCCTATTAATGATTACGAAATCATCTATGAACCATCCAATGATTCTCGAAATCTAAGTGTGGCTTTGCTTTTTGATAAGACGAAATTGATTTTAGAAAGCTATCAAACTTTTAAGTTTCAGTTGAATGAAGAGAAGGAATTTGATACGAGAGATATATTGCACACAGAGTTTTTATATCAAGGAAAAAAGCTACATATTTTGGTTGTTCATCTACCCTCCAAAAGAAATCAAGATGCTAAAAAAGCACAACGAGATTATATCATCGATAAGTTGAAAGAAACAATTCAAGAGTTATTTGATAAAAATGAATCTGTTATTATAATGGGCGACTTCAATGAAAATCCTGATAATGAAGCTTTGCAAGGACTGCTTTACAAGAATAACGGAGAGAAAATCCTAAACAATCCTTTTGAAACATTCTTCAAAAACAATCAATTCTCCACCTATCACGGTAAGAAAGGTGTTTGTTTTGACCAGATTATTTACAGTGGAAAATCGCTGATAGAACAGTTCAAATTAAGCAATATCCAAGCAGAAATCTACAACTCTCCCCGACTTAGAAATAAGGACAATAAGAATAATAAATATCCTCATCGCACCTACTCTGGTTCACGGTATATGGGTGGTTATAGTGATCATTTTCCGGTGGTTTTGAGGTTGGAAAAATGATGTTTTGGGGTTGTTTTAGAGTCATCTATTTTTCTATTTTATTCAAAATAAAGTTCAAAAAAGCTTGTTTCAATATTCGCTTTCATTTTTCAGTATCTTTGAGATACAACACAACAATACATTTTGCAAGTACACAACCATTACCGTTGTGAATTGCTTTCATTTTTCAGTATCTTTGAGATACAACACAACCGACTTCCTGAAAGGTTTGTATAATGTTCAGTTGTGAATTGCTTTCATTTTTCAGTATCTTTGAGATACAACACAACAAACCACCGCAACAGATACGCCGATAACTAGTTGTGAATTGCTTTCATTTTTCAGTATCTTTGAGATACAACACAACACTCTTTAATTTTAGTTAATTTCAAATTGTGTTGTGAATTGCTTTCATTTTTCAGTATCTTTGAGATACAACACAACAGAGTACAACGAATCTATGTTGGATGATTAGTTGTGAATTGCTTTCATTTTTCAGTATCTTTGAGATACAACACAACAGCAAGTGGAACTTTTTACACATACAAATTGTTGTGAATTGCTTTCATTTTTCAGTATCTTTGAGATACAACACAACATAAAAAAGCTATGAGCAAAACAAAGTTTAGTTGTGAATTGCTTTCATTTTTCAGTATCTTTGAGATACAACACAACAAAATAGTGGTGTATTTGGCTTCTTATCGTGTTGTGAATTGCTTTCATTTTTCAGTATCTTTGAGATACAACACAACATTACCAACAAATTTAACAAAACTACTGTAGTTGTGAATTGCTTTCATTTTTCAGTATCTTTGAGATACAACACAACAAACTTAAATATTGGTTGTGTTAGATTTTTGTTGTGAATTGCTTTCATTTTTCAGTATCTTTGAGATACAACACAACTTCTTGTTCATAAGACTAAATCTCTGAGCAGTTGTGAATTGCTTTCATTTTTCAGTATCTTTGAGATACAACACAACATAGTCAATTATTAAATGATTTTTTGTTCCGTTGTGAATTGCTTTCATTTTTCAGTATCTTTGAGATACAACACAACCGCTCCGAATGATGCCGCAATAGTTAGGAAGTTGTGAATTGCTTTCATTTTTCAGTATCTTTGAGATACAACACAACCCCTGAATGAAAGGCTCGAAAAACAAATATGTTGTGAATTGCTTTCATTTTTCAGTATCTTTGAGATACAACACAACACAATAATGCTTCTGTACAAATGCAACTTAGTTGTGAATTGCTTTCATTTTTCAGTATCTTTGAGATACAACACAACCCATTAATATCAAAGGTGTTTGTGTGAATGGTTGTGAATTGCTTTCATTTTTCAGTATCTTTGAGATACAACACAACGCGGTCAAACATTGGAGGGGAATGTTTATAGTTGTGAATTGCTTTCATTTTTCAGTATCTTTGAGATACAACACAACCGGCGACGTTTGCAAATTTCGACGATTGGAGTTGTGAATTGCTTTCATTTTTCAGTATCTTTGAGATACAACACAACAAAAGCTGATTTGATTAATGGTATAGTTCCGTTGTGAATTGCTTTCATTTTTCAGTATCTTTGAGATACAACACAACTTTCAGACTTGTTAATAGATACGACAAAACGTTGTGAATTGCTTTCATTTTTCAGTATCTTTGAGATACAACACAACAATTTGGAGTATAGGTAATAATTCAACACCGTTGTGAATTGCTTTCATTTTTCAGTATCTTTGAGATACAACACAACTAAGTCTTTTACTTCTTCCGTTTTGGCGTCGTTGTGAATTGCTTTCATTTTTCAGTATCTTTGAGATACAACACAACGCACGAGCTTATTATCATCACTATTTCTTTGTTGTGAATTGCTTTCATTTTTCAGTATCTTTGAGATACAACACAACTCTTAACGGCGGTAAGTATTGCAGAGATGAGTTGTGAATTGCTTTCATTTTTCAGTATCTTTGAGATACAACACAACTAAATCGTTTTGTTGCTCTAATCTCCCTTCGTTGTGAATTGCTTTCATTTTTCAGTATCTTTGAGATACAACACAACTTTTAGCTATTACTTTTGTTTTCTCAGCTTGTTGTGAATTGCTTTCATTTTTCAGTATCTTTGAGATACAACACAACGCAAAGGGAAGTTTGTGAACGGTTCATTCAGTTGTGAATTGCTTTCATTTTTCAGTATCTTTGAGATACAACACAACCAATACTTCGATGGAAAACCGTTCAAACTAGTTGTGAATTGCTTTCATTTTTCAGTATCTTTGAGATACAACACAACTAACAAACGTAACTATTAAGTTTACAAGTAGTTGTGAATTGCTTTCATTTTTCAGTATCTTTGAGATACAACACAACATTGATTGGCACTTCATCTTTTAGATTTTCGTTGTGAATTGCTTTCATTTTTCAGTATCTTTGAGATACAACACAACATTCATCAGGATCAACAGTTTCGGAACCATGTTGTGAATTGCTTTCATTTTTCAGTATCTTTGAGATACAACACAACTTATTTCTGGCATCTTTATCTTGACTGTCTGTTGTGAATTGCTTTCATTTTTCAGTATCTTTGAGATACAACACAACTTCGTGATGCACAGAAGGCAAACCTTTCTCGTTGTGAATTGCTTTCATTTTTCAGTATCTTTGAGATACAACACAACATCCAAACCGAAAGAATGAATTAATCTTGAGTTGTGAATTGCTTTCATTTTTCAGTATCTTTGAGATACAACACAACCTCAAAACTTAACCCTCTGTTTTTCAGAGGGTTTATTATTGTTCTAGAATTGTAAAAATATTAGTTTTTGAAACTTCTATATTAATACAACGCAGGTTTTCATTTCCTGATGATGGGACTGCTTCACTTCGACTTTGCTCAGTATAAACTATCCCGAAGGACGGGTTGCTAAAAAAGTTCGAGTTGTTGGAAGGTCGGTGGCGGTTCTTCTTTGTTGCGGGCAAAAAAGATTTCAATATCTCCAAATTGTTTGTCGGTGATGCACATTATAGCCACTTTACCAGCTTTGGGAAGCATAAATTTCACTCTTTTAATGTGCACCTCAGCATTCTCCCTACTTGGGCAGTGACGCACATACATCGAGAACTGAAAAAGCGTAAACCCATCATCTATCAGCCCTTTACGGAATTTATTGGCATCCCGCATATTGGCTTTGGTCTCGGTAGGAAGATCGTATAGTACTAAAACCCACATAATTCGATAAGCGTTAAACCTTTCGGCATCCATATTTTTGATTGTAATAGGTACAATGTAAAAAGTAAAATGTCTTTCACCGACTCATATCAATTCGGGATAAGAGATGAGTCTTTTTTCTCCGGTATAGCATTTGTACAGCGATGACGCGGTTGTTTTTACCGCAACCAGCAAAGGGCGGGTTTTTCCGTCGATTCTTACATCTTTAGTAGCAATCTGCAGAATGTGTGCTTTAAAATCTTTAGTCAGTTCTTCGGTACTCGGGTGCAATTCCAGCCATTGCATTACCAGAAGATCTACAAACGGTCGGTAAGGCTCCATCAGGTCATCAGCAAGACAGTACGGATTGTATTTATTTTTATGGAAAATCCCCAACACGGGCAACAGTCCTGTTTCTACAATCGCTCTCGCTACAATACTCCGTAAAACGGCATAGCCAAAATTAAAAAACTGATTGGGCGAGTCTCCAAAACGCTGTCTCAGAAAATCAAGACTGATGAGATATTTCCAGTAATGTTGTGCGGCGATACCTTCCATATTGGTGATGTCGCCACTCTTGACATTGTTTTGATAGTCAATCATCGGCTCATAATAATTACCCAACCTCAGCAACACCTCTTTTTGATTTTCAATTTTACACTCTACCGTCTGCTTCCAAAGTTGTTTTTTCAACGGCTCACTGGCTTCCAACTGGTCTTTCACCCTGTTTGAATGTTCCGTATGTCCATACAGAGGCAACATAATCCCGTGAGGCAAATGGTGCGCATCACAGCTTACCACCACTACATTATTGCCCATCATCTTCTGAATCAACTGATGCGAAAGTGTAATCTGAAAATGATCCAACATTAGAAAACCGAGATCTTCAACAGGCACTTTCCCTTTCACTTCATTGGATGACGCATCTAAGATGTACATTTGTTCGTCTTTGAGCTTGAGATAAGCCGGATTGCCGATGTAGATAGAGCGTGTAATCATATTTATATTTCAAAATTATTCCGGTACAAATCCATAGAATCATCTACTCTTGTCTCCTGCTCTATCATCGTTATTAACCGATCAGACGGCACTACTAATTCGGCATACACCTCAATCGCCAACTGATTATTGTATGCATTCAGATTAATCTTACTCACTTTTGCCTGAAGTTTAATCTGCTGATTCAGCATATTTGCCAATAAAATGTTTTCATACGCTGCTACAAAACCCAACTTGCTATCCTGATAATACACCTTTATCGCAAAAGCATCGTGAATATTTCCCGCATCTCTTTGAAGAAAAACCTCATCGCCTTCTTTAATATTCTCCGATAACTTTTTAAAACTGTAAAAATGGATCCCCCGAATATAATTATCATAAATCTTAACCTGCTCCGTCTTAAAAAACGAAGTCTGAGGCAAGGCAATACCACCTAAACCAAGACCGAGGGATTTTATGAAGTCTGAACGATTCATAGTTTATGCTTTTGAAATGTTACCTAGGCGGTCTACTTTTAATTTTATGCAAAAATTCTTGATCATCAACATTTTATCATCTTCTCCTTTTAAATCATTATCGTTAAAATACTCTAAAAGCCTTTCACTTTTATTATTTGTACCACATTCATTTTTTAATATTGGAGAAGAATAATGATTTGGAACGAAATGACATTCAACACCAGTACTACTAACCATTTTATAAATTCGATTCGTCTCAATATTTTCACTTGATCCATCAGAAACATAAACTAAATCATTTGGAGAAAGATTAAATAATAATTGATGTTCCTTTTCGTTTCTTTCTGGAACAGAAACTAATCCCTGTTTTTGCCTTTCAACAACAATATTCAGTGGCACACTTTCATAACTCCTCTTACCTTTTTCATCTTCATATACAGCAAAGAATAAATTGGTTCCTTTAGCTGCCTCCACGTATTTATCTTTTTTATTGCCGGAATAGCCTACTTGGAACTTACTCCCCATTTCAAAGATTCTTATCTTATTAATAGGTTGATGGTCTTTTCCATTATTATACTGTCTGATATTTTTATTCAGGTCTTCTATTCCTTCTGGCGAAAAAGCTAGTTCCGGACTTCCTTTTACAGTTAAGTAATTTCTCAAAATCTTTTGAATCCCTGTATCTGTAATACTACCAATGGTTTTCATATCAAAAGATGTATCCAGACTTTTTCGTGTAGCAGTTAATATTTTTCCTTTTGGCAGTTTTACCCACGGTAAGCTTACTTTCCCTGATACTGTTTCTTTGTGCATTGGTTTTCTTATCGCCCAATTTATGCCTGTTTGCGCTACTCTTTCTTTAGTTTTCACACCATCCTTTTCAACATATTTCTCAAAGTAATTTGTAGCCTTATTAATGACACGTAAGTTTTGTTTGAAGCTTACCACAATATTTTCCAAACTATTTTTAGCATCAACGGTAAAGGTTTCCCAAGGTTTTAAAAACTGTTTTGGTATTTCCCTCTCTATTCTTTCGCCTGTTTTAGCATCATTGTAAACTGCTTTTTCAAACTTCATCAGTTTTTTCTTCAAATCATATCGTTTGGTATCTGATTTTGCTGACTGGTTATTAAGAAGGTTTACGTGGTCTTTCGTTGCACAGGCAATGACCAAAGCATCCATAGCGTGATGGCGGTGGTCTATTCTTTTTTTAGAAAAACCTTTAGATAATTCAATAGGAACGGTTGGCAAAAACTTTTGATGATTTTCGTTCCATGCTGTGAAATCTGTTGAGTTTGTCAATTGATTCATTCTCTCAAAACGAGGCAGAATCAAATCATTCCAAACATCATTCAATCCCCAATCTTGTTTTAAGGTAGTTGTAATTTTTCCATTTCCCGGAACGATGTTTTTAGAATTTACACCTTCATCTGTCCCATCTTCAACACGTACAATATTTGAAAGAACTCCTGAAATATACTTACTGATATGTCGTGTATCATTCAATTGCCTTTCAATCATCTTTTCAGGAATCTCTTCTAGCAGGAGTTTTGCTTTTTTTCCTCTATTTTTAGCATAATGTTTTTTCACAAATTCTTCATATTCGTCAGCTTCAAAGATTTTAACTGTTTTTCC
Organism: Epilithonimonas sp.; assembly: GCF_032055105.1. Lineage (GTDB taxonomy): Bacteria > Bacteroidota > Bacteroidia > Flavobacteriales > Weeksellaceae > Epilithonimonas. Next base: position 69,773 of record NZ_DAMBRK010000005.1, on the reverse strand, counting down.
GAAACCGCACTCTACAATCGTCCCGTGAAACTGCTTGATAAATGCTAATCCTATATAATTATCTTTTAATTTATTAACAGCCGACTCACAAATAATCTTGTTATTGAAACTATCATCAAAATATCGGCTTTGCGGAATAATATGTTCTATCTCATATTCCGGTGTAAATAATTTATTCAACGGAATAATTTGCCCTGTATAAGGCGATTTATATCCCTGTTCCAACCAAAGCTTGTATCGTTTCAAATCTGATGAACTTGGTTGAGCTGTTTTACTTATTTTTAGAATATCATCTTCAATCTCAATATCAGAATTCAATACACCATCTTCATAAATTTTCAAAATCTCCTGTTGCATCGGGGAGAAAGGGCGCACGTTCTCCACATCAGCATCATTCATCATTTCGGCCAGCAATGCTTTGATGCGCAGATTGGTATTTTCGTTTTCTGTAACCTGGTTGGTAATTTTTTTACGGTCTTCAGCAGTATTTTTCATTTCTCGACCCAACTCGATATGAATTTCACTAAAGAAATCTTTAGCTCCTTTCCCATATTGCACCCAAATATCTTTCACAACCCTTAGCGTTTCTGTTATTACTTGCTCCACAATAGGGTTACGAAGTGAATGCTGTTTAAACTCTTGTAAGAACGCTTCCAAATCATCCGCAGAATTCCATTTCCCAATAATGGAGGCTTCGGAATGTCTGCCATAGATGACATACTGTGCCAGCCACAACTGTAAACCTTGAAAATGACTTTCCGTGGTTAGATTAATCGCCTTTTCCCTTACTTTATCTTTAATATTTTCATCATATTCTCCAGTAATGATTTTATCAATTCTTGCTTTTGAAGAATTATCAATATGGTCATAATTCCAATATTCCCCTACCCGCATCAAAGGCAATAATTTCTTAATTGCTTTTTCCGAAAAAGAACCATACTCGCTTTTGAACGGAGGAAATTTTTTAAACGCTTCAAAGAAAGAAACTTCATCCAAATTGTTTTTTCTTGCAAAAGATTTCAATGCCTTTTCATATTCAATTTTATCATTGACCGAATAGATGATATGCCAAATCTGCTGCTCTATTGCTCTTGTGAAGAAATCATCCGCAATATTTTCCACCTTGCCAAGCCTTGTAGCAATCATTGTTTTGGTTTCGTTACAAGGATATTTCTTATCCTCAACAAAATTCCAACGATGCGTCTTTTCGTTGAGTTTAAAATGTTTCAACAAAGCCTTTTGATCCACTTCCTTTCTACCATCCAAAAACTCAAATAAGCTTTCTAAATCTTCATAAGAATTTAGAAACTCTTGAGTTACATTGCTGTCATCATCTTTTCTGTAAATATTAAGATTATACATCCATTGCCAGATGCGGAATTCCTGATAGTAAGGATTTGATTTCGGAATAGCTTTAAGATATTGTGTGTGCTCTGCGCCTTCTTTATCTATATATTTTTTAAACTCCAGTGTACAATTAGAGATAGACGACTTTTGACTTCTCAAAGGTCTTTGGTAGAAAATAATATCTTCCAAAAACAGATGTACAAAATCTTTTTTACTTAATGTCAATTGATGCGCATTATTGTTTTTATATAATTCACGCACACAATCATTGTACAAATCATCGCTTTGCAACTCGGGATGAAATTCTTTTTGCTTCTCCAAAATCTCTTTCAGTTCTGCTTTGTAGAACTTCCTTTCGATAGTTCTTACTAATTTTCCTTTGATTTTCTGTTTAGGATTTTGAAGCAAAGTATCGTAGATGTAAGTCCCGACAGTTTTATGAGATTGGTCAATCTCTTGTTCTGTTTTCTTTTTTATTAGAGTCCAATCTGTTTCCGCAGGAGCTCGGAAACTTCTTTTCTCATTTCCGTCTTTGTCTTTTTTGATGCTGCCATCATCATTCAAATCTGTGGTTACAATAAAATCTCTTGTTTTATCCTTCCAGTCGAACAAAGGTGTTTTGCTTGCTCTACGATACACCCATCCATTTTCCAACATCAACGAGTACCAAATATCCGTTTTACCTCGTTGAGGTTCGTCTGCGGTAACATCTACAATTTTTAATGAATAGAATTCTACTAACTTATTTGGGTTTTCTTCTTCCTCTTCACCACGCAACTGATAGTACCCACGCTTTTGGTTAAAATTTAAAAGAATCCAAGCCAATTCTTCTTTTTCTATTTTCTGGCTTAAAGCTTTTTTACGCAAATAGTAAATTGTCCAGTCATAAGGGACTAATCTATCTTCTCCTTTTTCATTCTTTAGAAATTGTGGTTGATGTGTTTTAAAATCAGAAAGCATCTCTTCAAAAGAGTTTTTAAAGACAAAACCTCCCTCGTTATAAGCTATTTTAGGTTCATTATCAGACTTAAACTTTCCAAAACGTTTATCAAAATCAATCTCATTGGCAAAATGCTCGGGTAAAAACTTAATAATATTTAAAACTCTGTGCAATCGCTCACGACGTAGCAAATATCTTTCTCGAAGGCGACGAACACCTCTGTATTTTGTTCTATCTGCTGTTTTTGAAATTGATGCTCCTTCAGCAAATTTGCCTTTCTCTCCTTCATCCATCGGGATAATTCTGCTTCCCATTCCGAGAATCTTTCCTTCCTTGCTTGCAAAGTCTTGATTAATCAACGCCCATCCAATAGAGTTCGTCCCCAAGTCTAACCCAAGTATATTTTTGCTCATAATTATTTTGTTTTTTGAAATCCTTTAAAATTAACAAGAAAAAAAATCTCCACAAAATGCTTTTTCTTAGTTGTATAACAAAAAATAGTTTTAGATTTGTAAATGAAAGCAATTCACAATAAGGATTATTCCGTTGTGAAAACATTTAGCGCCTCGCCTACCTGTGGGGCTTTTTTTATGTTCAAATTTCCCCACAAAAAAACCACCCTCTCGGGTGGCTCGTTTACCACAGTCTAGATGACCGTGTGTTCTCCAAGATAGAAACTGGTGCTTGCCATGGTTTCTTTCTCGTTGTTCAGGAAGGCGTAGACCTCCATTGTTTTGCCAATGCAATAGTTGGGGAGCGTTACGATAGCTTCCAGATCTGAGCGTAGAACGATGCCTTCAAAGATCTCAAACGCTTTCAACTCCTTACAGTAGCAGACGAGAGAGACTGCGTCATTGGATTTTGCGTTGCCTTGCGTACTGTTGTCTTGCCAGCTCATTTCCAGTACGCCACCCACTTGTGTTGCCAGTGTTGCATTTTGAAAACCTGCAAGTTCCCCTCTGGTAATCAGCACCTTGTTGAAAATCAGCTCTGGCACCTCTGCAACCACTTGTATTGCCTCGGCAATGGTGTAAGAGACGGCAAGATTTGCCCTGGACTTCACCCCACTCCCAGTACCAAAATACTTGGATTGGATGGTTCTGACAGGTTGCAAAAACTGTACTGCTAACTTGAACTTCTGCTGTTGCAACAGTTGATCAGCAGTAGGAACACGCTGTGTACGTTTTGGGCGGCTACGCAAGATATCCATACCACGCCATGTGGCGCCTACTACCGGGCCTACAATCCCGGAGAATCCACCTAGGATTCCTTTTTCAAATTTACCCATTTCTATTATTTTTATTGATTTGGTAGGACGAAGATATAACAGAAAAGTATCCCTTGTACACCCCTGACCGGTATTGACTGCCTTTGACTATTGTTGACTGCAATTGACTGATTGTTTCTACAATCCTTCGGGTCAAGTAGCACATTTGTTCGGGTCTTGTTCGGAAAAAAGATGTTTTTTCCGAACAAAGCCTAAAGCATACCCGAAGAAAATCAGAAGAAACTGGCTGAATCTTGGATTCCAGATAACTGATTGTTTAAAAACGTAAAAGATGAAAAGAATAATAGTTCTCGCAGATTTTGTGGATTAGCCCGATTTTTAGTTTCTGAGAATAGGATATTTAGAAAAGTATTAACACAAATCTACCTGCTCAACCAGCAAAATCTGTGAGAACAAATAATTTTAAAAAAGACAGATGCTACAGCTCTACTTCAACAGATTATCTACCGAAGCTTTGGAGACATAGATCTTGCCTCCTACTTTTTTGCTATGCAGTTTCCCTTGTTTGCACCATCGGTAGAAGGTGCTGTCGCTTATTTTCAAAAGAATCTTGACATCGGCACTGTCATAGGATTTTTCGGTTTCTACTTTTTGATTCGCTAGTTGTCTAAGCAGTATAATTACTTCTGCAAGCATTTCAAAAAATAGTTCTACGTAAGAGGACAGATTTTTTTTTGGGTTTTTCATGGGGTTTATGTTTTTAGTTAAAATAAGCTCACCAGTATGGTTAGATTAATATATCCCGAAAATAAGATAAATTATCCAGACTTTTTTACGGCTTTCCGTAATCCTGAATATTTTTTTAATATGGGGTTATTTCCAAGCACATCTTTTGGAAGATCTAGTCCTGCTATTTCCATGGTTCTCAAAATCACAAAGAGCACCAAATTGGTAAACGCCCCAACGCGAATCAAAAACTTAAAAATCAGTATTTCTACTACAAGATAACTTCTTCATAAGTGATATTTTTAACCAAAATATTTCTGTTATGATGACACTATTGATTCTTGGTTCATTCGGATTAGAACTACTGGGACCTATTATTTTGTTTTTAGGACTTTTCATATTTCTGTTGCGAGAAAAAACACCAAAAGGAAAGTAGCTGTAGTCTGTATTTTCGGTTCAAAAACACTACTTTCGCTGTTCAAACTACCGAAATGACAACTTCTGCCTACATACAACAGCAACTTAATCTTCCTACCAAAAGTATTGACGCAACTCTGCAACTTCTCTCAGAAGACTGTACCATCCCCTTCATTGCCCGATACAGAAAAGATAAAACCGGCAATCTGGATGAGGTAGCGATTGAAAATATTGCTAAACTCAACAAACTTTTCCTAGAGATCATCAAAAGGAAAGACAGCATCCTGAAGTCCATCGAGGAACAACATGCTTTGACACCCGAACTGAAGCAAAAAATAGAACAAAGCTTTGACCTGCAGGAGCTAGAAGACTTCTACCTGCCTTATAAAAAACGTAAGAAAACCAAAGCCGACACCGCCAGAGAAAAAGGACTGGAGCCGCTGGCAAAAATCATCATGAGCCAGAGAAATGATGATATAGATTTCTTGGCTTCCAAATATGTGAATAACGATGTTGCCAACGAAGACGAAGCTCTGCAAGGTGCAAGAGACATTATTGCCGAATGGGTAAATGAAAATCTCTATGTGCGAAAAAACCTGAGAAGACTTTTTCAGAGAAAAGCCATCATCTTTTCCAAAGTGGTGAAAGCTAAAAAAGATGAGGAAGCAGCTCAGAAATTCAGTCAGTATTTTGAATGGCAGGAGGCGCTCAACAGAATCCCAAGCCATAGATTATTAGCCGTGCTCCGTGCAGAGAACGAAGGTTTTGTAAAAGCATCTGTGGATGTAGATAAAGATGAAGCACTTGACCTCATCGACAAAGCTATTATTAAAACTAATAACGCCTCTGCCAAACAGATAGAACTCGCCATTACCGATTCTTACAAACGACTATTAGAACCTGCACTTTCCAACGAAGCTCTGCAAGAAGCTAAAGAAAAGGCAGACCAAAAAGCCATTGAGGTTTTCTCTGATAATCTGCAACAGCTGCTTCTGGCCTCTCCTCTGGGAGAGAAAAGAATCTTGGCCATTGACCCTGGTTACAGAACAGGTTGCAAGGTAGTTTGTCTAGATGAAAAAGGCGACCTCCTGCACAACGAAAATATCTACCCCCACGCACCCCAAAACGAAAGTGGAATGGCGATGAAGAAAATCCGCTCGATGGTGAATGCTTATAATATCGAAGCCATCTCCATCGGAAACGGAACTGCCAGCCGAGAAACGGAATTCTTTATTAAAAAAATAGCCTTTGACAAACCGATTCAGGTTTTTGTGGTTTCAGAAGCTGGAGCTTCGGTGTATTCAGCCAGTAAGATTGCCAGAGATGAGTTCCCAAGTTACGACGTTACCGTGCGTGGTGCGGTTTCCATTGGACGAAGATTAGCAGACCCTTTGGCAGAACTTGTGAAGATAGATGCTAAATCCATTGGTGTAGGACAATACCAGCACGATGTGGACCAAAGCAAACTGAAAGAAGAATTGGATAACACAGTCATCCGTTCCGTCAACTCGGTAGGTATCAACCTGAATACAGCCAGTAAATCACTCCTAAGCTATGTTTCCGGAATTGGAGAAAAAATGGCAGAAAATATTGTGGCTTACCGCTCAGAAAATGGTGCTTTCTCTGAACGAAAGGATTTGAAAAAAGTGCCAAGACTGGGCGAAAAAGCTTATCAGCAGGCTGCTGCTTTTGTCAGAATCAAGAATGCTAAAAATCCTTTGGATAACTCTGCTGTACATCCTGAAGCGTATAAGCTGGTAGAAAAAATGGCAAAAGATTTGGGATTGAAAACAGAGGATTTGATTTCCAATAAAGAGAAAATCGCCTTGGTGAATCCAGAAAAATACGTCACCAATGATATTGGAATTCTCGGTATCAAGGATATTTTAAAAGAATTAGAAAAGCCAGGATTAGACCCAAGAAAAGCCGCCAAGGTGTTTGAATTTGACCCGAATGTCAAATCCATCAAAGACGTCAAAATCGGAATGGTACTTCCTGGTATTGTGAATAACATTACGGCGTTTGGATGTTTCGTAGATTTAGGAATCAAAGAAAGTGGATTGGTTCATATCTCTCAACTGAAAGATGGTTTTGTCTCGGATGTGAATGAGGTGGTAAAACTGCACCAACACGTGCAAGTCAAAGTAACGGAAGTAGATGAAGCTAGAAAGAGAATCCAGCTGACGATGGTTTTCTGATTGGTTAGTAATGATTTATACACTAATAATCTATGTAGTATAACATTAAAGCTTTTTCTTAATTTTCTAAATTAAAATAAACTTTGTTTATTCTTAAATTTAACATTAAGAATTTCAGTCTATTAAGCGTGGCAAAGTTAAAAAAGCAATAAATCGCTTTTAATTAAGCTGTTTAAGCTCAATGACCTTAATATTCTTAATGTTAAAAATAAATTACAAATTAAAATCACTAACCCACTGTAAGGTTTGAAGCATTTAATAGTTGATTCGTCAATTCGAGTGTTTTTTCGTAACATAGTGGAGAAAAAATGTATCGAGAATAGTTTGATCTTCAAAATTACATACTTCTCGATACGTCTCGCCTAAGGCGGACTACTCGAAGTGACGAAAATGAATCAAAATGCACAACGGGTATTAATCCAAAAATCAATTACTTAAAATGACTTGCTTCACCAGTTGTCCCGATTGTATGGGACTCGGCAAACAAAAACGCAGAATCAAGAAGAGTCTACGTCTTCGTTATTTGCAAGAACTGGAGCAGTTTGAAAAAGCCAATGGAGAAGGCACACCACCTACCCGCCCAGAAGCCTCTTTGTACATCTGTCCTACTTGCGCTGGTTCTGGATTGGTGTCTTCACCAGACTTTCCAACGCCTGATCAAGACAACTATCCTCACATCGCCATTATTGGAGGTGGGATTGGCGGTACAGCATTAGCTGTGGCCTGTCTGCACAGAGGGATTCCTTTTACGCTGTATGAAAGGGATAACGCCTTTGATGAGCGTTCGCAAGGCTATGGACTCACTTTGCAACAAGCGAGTAAAGCAATGGAGGGATTTGGGATTTTTGATTTGGACAAAGGCGTGGTTTCTACAAGACACCTTGTCCATAACCCAGATGGAAAAGTAGTCGCTGAATGGGGAATGAGAAAATGGATGCAAGGCAGCACTAAAACTTCTCCAAAAAAAACCAATATCCATATCGCCCGACAGTCTCTGAGACAAGCATTAATCCAACAACTTGGTAGTGATAATGTAATACAATGGGGGCATCAACTCATTGATTTTAAAGAAAACAGTGACGGCGGACTTGACCTTAATTTTCAAGTCAATGGCGAAGTAAAAACGGACCAAGCCGACCTCATCGTAGGCGCAGATGGTATCCGAAGTGCAGTCCGTAGCTTATTGATTATCGAAGAACAATCACCATTGCGTTACTTGGGTTGTATTGTGATATTAGGGATTTGCCCTTTGAGCGCGCTTGAAAATATGGATAGCCATTTGTTGGATTCGGCAACGGTATTTCAGACAGCTAATGGGAATGAGCGTATCTATATGATGCCTTATGATTCAGATTCCATAATGTGGCAACTGAGTTTCCCAATGACGGAAGAAGATGCCAAAACCCTGAGCGCCAAAGGTAAAAAAGCACTCAAAGAAGAAGCTATCCAAAGAACACAATGGCATTCTCCCATTCCAGAAATATTATCCGCCACCCTTGAAACTCAAATCTCGGGCTATCCCGTTTATGACCGTGCATTGCTGAGGTCAGAATGGTTGGAAAACTCAGGAAAAGCAACCTTAATTGGTGATGCAGCCCATCCAATGAGCCCTTTCAAAGGACAAGGAGCTAATCAGGCTCTGCTGGATGCCTTATCTCTGGCTCGTACGATTTCCAAAGCCTGCAGACCACACTCCAACTGGCGAGAAAGAGGCATCAGAGAAAGTGTACTAACCCCATTCGAGTCTGAAATGATAGAAAGAAGTTCTGTGAAAGTACAAGACTCTGCCTCAGCTGCTCAGTTTCTGCATTCTGAAATAGCACTGTACGAAGGTAATGAACCGCGAGGTAAGATCTTGAAGCGGAAAGGAAAGCTTTGAAACTAAGGTCTATCTGGTTTTAATCATTAATTAAATAATTTTGATTAAGTAATCATCTTCCGCATCTGCGACGGTCGCATCCCTGTATATTCGTAAAAAGCATTACTGAAAGCCGCGAGAGATTCGTAACCCGTTGCATTGGCAATCTGCTCGATAGAGTAATCTTTCCGCTTCTGTAAAAAACTAATCGACTGGATAATCCGATATGTCTTGAGATACTGAATAAAAGAAATATGAAGCTCTTTTTTGAATAATCTGCAGAAGCTCCGCTCACTCATATGAAACTGATCGGTCATCTCACTCAAGGTCAATGGCGTATGGAAGTTCTGATGGATATACTGCAAGACCTGCTCTATCTTGGGATGTTCGGAAGTAGGAAGCTGAAGCTTGATTTGCTGCTCTGCCATCAAAGGAAGAATGTCATACAAAGAAAAAAGTGCAGACGCATAAGGCTCCTGATAATCCACAAACTGATGAGACCAGCGTTGGGAAAAGTTAATCAGTTCTGTAATCAATCGATTGGCTGGATAGATTCCCAAATCTTTGTAAAAAGCCTTCTCTGAACTTTTGAAATAAAAAGAATGCAACTGAGTGGCGTGATGCGACACATCCAGCTTATGAGGCACCCCTGCAGGAATCCATAAAAAATGCATTGCCGGAACCACTAGATACTCATTCTCTATCGTGACATACGCCACACCGCCTTCTACAAAACTCAACTGGTCACGCTTGTGGGTATGCATATCATAATGCCTCTCAAAACGCTCGTGCACCAGATAAACATCTTTGGGTGAGTCATCTATCTCTTGAAGGATATCCAATAATTTCATACTCAAAGGTAAATAAAAATGGCAGGAATCAACAAAAATTAGTCTATTTTGTATAAAATTACATCACATAAAAGCCTTTAGTTTTGCACTTTAAAATTAAACGCAAAATGTTTTGTAAAAAATACAGGCTTATTCTAGCACTATCTGCCTGTCTATACCAGCTTTCTCTTAAAGCCCAAGAACAACAACTAACGCTTCCTCAGCTTTTTAGCAAAGTTGAAACCCATAGCAAAGAAATCGCTCTGGAACAACTAAAACTACAATTGGCTGAAACCAAAATTAAACAAGCTCAATCTAATCAGCTCCCAACCTTAAGTATCACAGGTTCTATAAGACACGCCACCAATATGCCTGTCTATGTGAATGGTATTCTTCACAAACCTGTCCAGCACGACATAATCCACACCCTTTACAACACAGAGACCAATCTGTATATGAATCTCTTTGATGGTTTCAAACTAAAAAATGAAATCAAACTGGCTAAGATTCTTTCTGATATCTCGGTAACTGATAAAGAAAAACTCATCAGCCTTACCAAGCTGAAAGCTACCAATCTTTTTATAGACCTGCATTTGCAATACCAATGGAAAACCACAATGCAAAACGATATTGCAGAAAAAGAACATCAGCTTTCCGAAATCAAAAACATCTACAAAGCCGGAATCATCCTGGAAAGTGACGTTCTGCGCACCGAGCTGGAACTTAGTAAAAGAAAAATGACACTCACAGAGATTGAGAATAGCATCATCGTTTTGCAACAACAGATCAATGTCTTAACCGGTGAAGATGACAAAACCATCATAGAACCAGAAATAGCGTCTATTGAAGAAGAAACAACAGCTTTATCAGTAGATGACTACATCGAAATAGCTCTAGAAAAAGGCTACGATGCAGAATTATCTGAACAACACACCCAAGTGGCAGAAACCAAATTAAAACTAGACAAAGGCAATTACTATCCTAAAATAGGTCTGATAGGTTCTTTCCAATTTGCCAATCCGCAAGTGTTCCTTTATAACTACAACCCCAATTGGTACAGTTTGGGGCTCGTAGGTCTGCAAGCGTCTTATGACATCAGCAGTATCTACCACAACAAGCATCAAGTTCAGGAAGCTAAAATAGAATTGAGTTCTGCCCAACTTCATCATCAATTCACGAATGATAACATCCGAACCCGAATCTACAAAGCTTATTACGAATACGACGAAGCTCTGAAACACGAAAAAGTCTTTGAACAAAATCTGCAATATGCTAATGAAAATGCGAGGATTTTGAAAAACGCTTATTTCAACCAGACCGCTCTCATCACAGACCTATTGGACGCTAATCTATTGCAGGTGCAAGCCCAATTTGAACTGGAACAATCCAAAATGAATATCCTGAAAAGCTACTACTCTCTAAAATACGAAACCGGAACCCTATAAAATGAAAGTATCTCATCGTAAAACCCTAGTCAAATTCACTTCTGCTGTCGCGTGGATTTTTGTGCTTTTTGTTATGATAAAAGCTGCCATCTCTATCTATCACTTCCTACATAATGAAACTACCAATGATGCTCAGGTGGTAGAATACATCAACCCTGTGATTGCAAGGGTGAGTGGTTATGTAAGAGAAGTACGGTTTAATGATTATGACAACGTGAAAGCTGGCGACACCTTATTCATTATCGATAATCGAGAATATAAGCTGGATGCCAACCAAGTAGGTGCAGAACTCCAGAAACAAAATGCCAACACCCAAGTCTTGAACCAGCAAAGACAAACCTTGGAAGCAGAAGCTCAAGAGGCTTACCAAGCTATAGAAGCGGCCAAAATAAAAGTATGGAAAGAAAATCTGGAATATGAAAGGTACAAGCAACTCTACAAAGAGAAATCTGCCACCGCACAAAAATTGGAACAGATAGAAGCTAATCTTAACATCTATAAAAGTGATCTGTCACAAGCAGAACAACACTACAGAGTTGCAAAAGAAAAAGCAGAAGACCTGAATCAGGAAAAAGCCATCATTGGTGCCGAAAAATCAAGACTGAATGAGGTAAAACAACGTAAAAATCTAGACGTAAGTTATACCGTAATCACCGCGCCATACAACGGACGACTCGGGAAACGTAAAATAGAAAAAGGACAGATGATTGATATTGGAGACCATCTCTGCTACATCGTGAATGACGAAAATCCTAAATGGATTATGGCTAATTTTAAAGAAACTCAGATTTCACATTTTGGAATTGGCGACCAAGTTTCTATCACGGTAGATGCTTATCCTGATGAGAAATTCGAAGGAAAGATATTGGCATTCTCTCCCGCAACTGGTTCTAGTTTTTCTTTGCTCCCTCCAGATAATGCTACTGGGAACTTTGTGAAGATAGTCCAGCGTATTCCTGTTAAGATAGAAATCATTAACCTCAGCAAAGAATGGCGCTCCAAAATACTCTCCGGGATGAATGTTACCGTCACAATCCCTCATCATTAATCCAAGCTAAACGATGACTTTATTCAAAGAATGGGTTCCGAACTGGTTGGCAAAAACAATTCTTTTCACATTGTTGTTGCCCAATATGATTATGTTCTTCCTGCCAATGGCCAACGAAGACGTTGCTGCAGGTTATTACGGCATAGAACCGAATGACATCCAGTTTACGATTTCGCTTTACTATGCAGGATTTGCATCATTCTACTGTTTGGAAAGGAGATTTTATAATTACTTCACTTCTAAGCAATACTTTATCCAGTTTCAGTTGTTCCAACTATTGTGTTGTTATCTGCTGTTCTCCTCTCAGATTCTACTGGTGGTTTTCATTGTCAGATTTGTTCAAGGGATGCTTTTTGCGAGTGCCGTGAATCTCTATATGTCGATGGCTATCAGATTTATGAAATCTTACAGAGCCAAAGAAGTTACTTATAGTTTGTTTTTCGGGATGTTGCTTTGTACGACATCTTTTAACAACCTGATTACCGCAGACCTCATCGACCAGTATAATTTTGACATTGTCTATAAACTATCGATGGTGATGTTTGCCGTGAGCGTAATCATTGTTTTGGTTTGCATCTCTTCTGCCAAAGTATTTCATCGACACACGTTGATTCAGTTGGATATGAGCAGTTTTATTTTGCTGGCTGTCATACTAATTGGATTGGGCTATTTGAGTGTCTATGGACAACAATATTATTGGTTTGAAAGTCCCAAAATTATTCAGGTTTCGGTAATGATTGGGTTGGCAACATTGTTATTTGTAGTCCGTCAGTTAACTTTAAAAAGACCTTATATTGATCTTTCTATTTTTAAACAAAAACAATATCTGTGGGGCGCAATGCTCTTGTTCTTTATGTACATCGAGCGATTCTCTTTTACCTATGTCGGGAGTTTTTACAAAAGTGTGCTTCATATGGACCCAAAGCATATCTCATATATGTTTGTCTTTAATCTCATCGGAATAATTGCTGGTGTGGCTTTGGCGGCTTGGCATCAAATCAAACAATCGAATGTCATCTGGCTCTGGATGTGCGGTTTTGTTTCATTGATGATTTATCACATTTGTATGACACAGATGTTGGATAATGCAGGAAATGAAAGCTACTACAGTATTCCGCTATTTGCACACGGATTGGGTGTCGGTCTTATAATGGTTCCTACGATTTTGTTTATCATAAGTATTGTTCCTTATTATCTGGCGCCTTCTGCCGCTGCTTTTGGGCTGGTTATAAGATTTTTAGGCTACACAACCAGCACTTTTTTGACTAAATTTTTTACAGTTTACCACTACAATCTGCATTACAACAGATTCTTAGATTACATCAATTATAACAATCAATATTATCTGGATAAAATCAATCAAATTAAAGCCTATCTCGGAAATAATGGTTTGGAAGAGAAAACTGTTCCTCTAGTAACACAAAAAGTATTCAAAGCACAACTGGACAATCAGATTCTGCTAAGGTCTATTATGGATTATTATTCTCTGATGATTTGGTTTTCTATGGCGATTTTGTTTTTGCTTGTCTGTTATTATATCCGAGAGAAAAAAGTATATGTCCACTTCCGACCATTACTTCCTATCTAAATTTCAAAATCAAAAAAAGCGACAAAAAATATTGTCGCTTTCTTATTTATTTTTGATTGAAATCTAACTTGTAAACTCCAATATCAATTTTCTTTTAGATTAATAATCTTTACTGCTTCTTTTTGGTTCTCTAGCTTCTGGCCATTTCACAGCAGTTCCTTTGTCATCATTCGGCATCACTCGCTTTTCTCTGCTTACAAACTCTGGGTCTTCCGAAGCCATATAAGCTAAAGTGGCTGTCAGAATCACGTTATTTTTCAACTCGTCAAAAACGATTTTGTCATAGGTATCTTTGGTTGTATGCCAAGTATAACCAAAGTAACCCCAGTTAAGCGAACTCAAAGAAAATCCCGGAACTCCTGCTGCCACAAACGATGCGTGGTCCGAACCTCCACCACCAGGCATTCCCGGAAAAGTACTTTTGATTTGGTCTTTCACTTTTTTAGGCGCTGCATCTAGCCATCTTCCGATGTAAGCATAAGAATCTTTGAAACCTTGTCCACTGATGTCCACTACTCTACCAGTTCCGTTATCTTGATTGAAAACCGCCTGCACACCTTTGATGATTTCCGGATTATCCGCAACAAAACCTCTTGAACCATTCAAACCTTGCTCTTCACTTCCCCAAAGTCCAACAACAATAGTACGTTTTGGATTTGGATAATATTTTTTAAGGATTCTCATTGTTTCCAGCATTGTCAAAGTTCCTGTCCCGTTATCAGTCGCACCTTGCGCACCATCCCAAGAATCGAGATGAGCAGAAAGAATCACATATTCATTCGGTTTTTCTGAACCTTTTATCATTCCGATTGTGTTGAAAGATTTAGCTTCCGGAAGAACTTTGGATTGCGCATCCACTTTGATTCTCGGTTTTGAACCTTTTTCTGCCATTCTATAAAGCATTCCATAATCTTCTAAATCAATATCAAACATTGGAATTGATTTGGTTTTAGCGCCGAAAATACGGTTTGTACTTTGGATTCCTGTCCAGTTGGAAATGGCAATTCCTACAGCTCCAGCTTTTTCAAGAGCTTCCGGCAAGGTTGTATTATCATAACCGATAGTTTTGATATAATTTGCGAAATCTTTTTTAGCCTGCTCTTTTTCAGCTTTCAGTTTTTCGTATAATTCTGGTGTTGCAAATTCTTTAATCTGTTCATCAGAACGACCGATTTTCTGATATTGAGCCATCAAAACAATTTTTCCTTTTGCAGAAGGCAACCATTTATCAAACTCCGCTTTGGAAGATACTTTTGGAAGGATTACCACTTCTGCTTCTACTGCTTTTTTAGTTGCCGGACTCCACGCTAATTGTGTTGCAGACAAGGTTTTGGTTCTTGGATAAACCAAATCTACGTGTGTAGTTCCACGCTGCCAACCTTTCCACGTTCCAAATTGCTGAAGATTAGCATCGATTCCCCAAGATTTCAGTTTATCTGCTGTGTAATTGTTAGCAGCTAACATCTCAGGTGTTCCAACAAGACGCGGTCCGATACCGTCCAAAAGTTCGAAAGCCATATTTTCCAACTGGGAATTATCATTGGCTTCATTAACAAAACTTTGAACGATTGGATTGAGTTTTTCTTCGGATTTGTTTTGAGCGTTGACTAACGTGATTTGTCCTGCAAAGAAAACAGCAGACATTGCTAAAATTGAGTTTCTCTTCATATCTTTTATTTAATTCCGATAAAGATAGGGATAAGTGTATTTAAACGCAAAGATTAAATAACGAAACCATTCCTAAGCTAAAAACCCTTCGACTCCGCTCAGGGTGACATCTTAATATCTATCGAGAAAGTTGTTAAGCTGAGTGGAGTCGAAGCCTTATAACAGATACTTAAATAGAACTTAATATAAAACAAAACCCTTTCAGAGTTTGAAACTCTGAAAGGGTTGATATTTAGAATTACTTTATTCTAACTAAGGATTAGTGGAGAAAATAGAACCGTTCGCAATCAATGCGCGTCTGTTCATTTTCAGGATATCTCTTACCCATTCTGCGAAATCTTCTGGCTGAAGAACTTTATCCGGATTACCGTCTGTCAAACCACCACTGATGCTCATATCTGAAGCAATCGTGCTCGGAGTCAAGGTAATCACACGGATATTCTGCTTTCTCCATTCTGCCATCATAGATTGCGAAAGAGAAACGACAGCTGCTTTGGAAGCCGCGTAAGCCGACATATTTGGTCCGCCTTTCAATCCTGCTGTGGAAGCGATATTCACGATGTCACCTTGTCCTTTTTCTTTCAAATAGGGATAAACCGCTTTGGCTGTGTAATAAACGCCAAAAAGATTGGTTTTGATAACTTGTTCCCAAACATCAGAAGCCATTTCCTCGATGCTTCCAAAGTCACCGATTCCTGCATTGTTGACCAAAATATCGATTCCGCCTAATTCGTTTGCCAGAGATTCGATTCCGGCTTTTACTTCTAATTCGTTATCGACGCTGAAAACGGCGTAAGCTACTTTCACCCCGGTTTGTTTCAGTTCGTTAACTGCTATTTTGAGATAATTTTCGTTTCTTCCTGTGATACCAATATTGACACCTTCGTTGGCAAGAATCTGAGCTACAGCTTTTCCAAGTCCTCTTCCTCCGCCAGTGATAATGGCATTTTTACCTTTAAGATCCATAATGTGATTTATAAAATATGAAGCTGCAAATTTACCATTAGTCTATTTATAATCCGAATAAAATCAAATGATTTTATACAAGTTTATGATTAGAAAATTCTATAAATACAAATCACCATATAAGGATGTTAGATTTTTATAAATTGTAATTTCAATCTTTACAAAAAAAAAGAAACCGATTTACAAAACCGGTTTCTGAAAGTAAAAAGTAAAACTTGACTTTTAAGGAATGATGATTTGATCTTGCACTTCGAATTCTTCGGAAGCATAAAACTCATTTCCATACATATCAAGAGCCCTAACCTCAACTTTATGCTTTCCGAGTGCGAGTTTATTTCCAAAACCGCCAACCCAAATATGCTTTGACTGTTCAGGATTTGAAGGTCTTCTTCCCGGAAATATTTTTTCAGTAGCATCCCATTTGAAAACAGAATTAGCAAAATTTGGATCAATCGTTTCGTTGTAATCCATATCTTCCCATTTTCCACTGTCTATCCTGTACTGTACTTTGTCTTTTTTGCTTCCCATAAAGAAATTAGCCAAAACTTTTGCAGAAGTTTTTGATGGATGAGGAATCACTTTCGGAACATATAATTTAATTTGATAATCTTCCGGTTTCCCTGCAGTTTTATATTTAACCTTATACTGATTGTCATTAAAACTGATGAAAGAATATCCTTTTGCAGTACCGTCTCTCATCGTAGAAGTTGGCAAACCAATTTCATCTGAGGTTCCAGACCACCAATCTCCACAAGTTGTACCAACGTTGTACTCATGCAAATCTTTTGCACCATTCCAACCTTGCGCTTTTCCGTAGAAAATCTGCTGCTGAATGTGCGTATGCGCCGAAAGCATTAAAGCATTTGGAAATGGCGATAACGCATCAAACAATTTCTGACGGTCTGCATTTCTGAAGTTATCTTCATTATTATGATCTAACGGAATATGGAAAGAAATGACAATCAATTTGTTTTTGTCAACGTGTTTTAAATCATTTTGAATAAACTGAATCTGATCATCTCTAAAACCTCCCCAATATCCTTTCCCATCTCTCGGATCTGGAAAAAGTATGTCATCAAGAATCATAAAGTGTACATTTCCGTAGTTGAATGAATAGTTTGCAGGACCAAAAGTAGATTCAAAAGTTTCATCTGAAAGGTGATCTTCTTTAGCATCATAATTCATATCATGATTTCCCATCACGTTGTACCAAGGCAAACCGATTTCTTTCATAATGTCTGCGTAAGGTTTCTGAAGACTTAAATCATCTCCCACCAAATCTCCAAGACTGATTCCGAAAACTGCATTTTTCTTATTTCCTTTAACCTCATTCACGATTGCTCTTTTGAAATAATCAAGCTGTTTTTCTGTGTAAGGTTGCGGATCTCCAAAAACCAAAATGTCAAAATTTTTGCTTTCGTTTTGTTTGTTCAAAGCAAAATTTAATTCTTTTGGAAGTTCTCCTGTAGGCGCCGAACCTTTATACTTAAAATCTGTGGGTGAACCTTTTGGTTTATACTGATAATAATATTGAGGAAGGTTATTTTGGTTTAAAGCAACCATATAACCGGAAGGTTTAATTACAAAAATCGTTTGTCCGTCTGCAAGTGGTAAGCTGTACTTTCCGTTTTTATCGGTTAAAACAACCTGTGCTCCGTTGGAAACTGCAACTCCCGCGATTCCTTTCTCTTTATTTTCTTTCTTTTGATTTTTGTTGGCATCTTCATACACAAATCCTGAAACCGAAGCCTGAGAAAAGGCCATTACAGAAATGAATAATGAAGGAATAATGAATTTAGCTTTCATATTTTTTTTAGATTTAATAATTATTGATTCCACCAATTGATAATATTAATATCATCGCCTCCGATGGACTGAACTGCCGCCTGATAATTGGCTGCGTTAAGAATTTTAGGTTGAGTAGGATACATTAACCTTTGAGGCAATTTACCGTCATTCAGCAAACCACCGTTGTTTGGAAGCACCGGAAAACCTGTTCTTCTTTTCTCGTACCACTGTTGCTGATCTACAAAGAATAAGGCTACATATTTCTGTACCATAATTCTTTCTAAAGTACCGTTGTAAACCACATTAGGATTGGCAAAATAGTCAGCAGGCAACACCGCACCCCACTGCTCTACCGCTGCTTTTACCCCATTTTCATAAAAAGTTTGTGCACTTCCGCCAATGATACCTTTCTGTGCAAATTCCGCAAGACTGAACTGAAGTTCTGCATAAGGATAAATCAAAATTTTAAGAGGAGCTTTAGCCAAATTCTGATTCATATTGGATGGCTGATACGTAAATGATGTTCCGGGAGCATAACCGGCCGGAGCCCCTTTGTAGCCAATATTCTGCTGTGTTGTAAGATCTTTAGCCTGAGAAAAGAAAGTTGCCAGTCTCGGATCATTATTATTTTTAAGTGTTTCCACGAATAAATCTGCCGCCGCTCTTCCCGTCGTAAAATCCTGAGGCCTTGGAATTGGAGGAAGATATGGGGCCACGCCTGTAATATCAAGACCTGCTGTATCTGCATTGCTCGTCATAATAGGATACGTTGTAGGATCATTTACAATCTCCTGAATTTTACCGTGTACATCTATTTCACCATTTTTTTTCAGGATTCTTCCTAAAAGTCTCAATGATAAAGAATTACAGAATTTTTTCCATTTCAGAATTCCTGCGGTGCTTGCATTGGCGCTGTAGAAAAGATCCTGATCTGAAAGTGTTTCAGTGGTTACAAACAAAGCGTTTGCTGTTTTCAGGTCTTCCAGAATTTTGATGTAAATATCTTTTTGTTTATCAAATTTCGGTTGGGTAATTCCCTCTTCAACACGTGCCGCTTCACTGAAAGGCACATCCCCAAAAGTATCGGTAAGGTTAGCAAACATCCAAGCATTTAAAACCAGTGAAATCGCCTGATAGTTTTTATCATTTTGAAAGACCGCAAAATCATACATTTCCTTGTTTTGCTTGATCCATTTATAAGAGGTATTCCAGTAAGAATTTCCGGTGGTTTCTGTAATATAATATCTGCTGATAGTATTTCCTTCATTCGGGAAATTGATAGCTACCTGCATCAAGTCAAATGTAAAATCTTCTGCTCTTGAATAGGCATTGGTAGACATATTATACTGTATCGGCATCAAAAGGCTTCCTGCAGTAGGCGTATTGATTTTACTGGTATCTGTATTGATTTCTTCGAAAGACCGATCGCAAGAGCTAAGCATTGCAGCGGCTACCAAAGCGATACATAATTTTGATACTTTATTTTTCATAATTTCTTTTTTTAAAATTTAGCATTAAGTTGAATTCCTATTGTTCTTGCGGTTGGCAATTGTCCCACTTCCACTCCCGGTGTAATCGAAGCGTCGTTAAGCGTAGCGGCTTCAGGATCGAATAATGGGAAATCTTTGGTCCACATCAATAGGTTTCTTCCGTATAGAGAAATACTTAAATCTATCATTTTAAGATCTTTCACCAAAGTTCTTGGGAAAGCATAGGTAATGGTGGCTTCTCTTAATTTAATATAAGAAGCATCGAAGCTGTTCGTTTCTATATTAGCTCTTCTGTAATAATCTCCATAATACGTATGAAGTGCTACTGCCTTTGTATTTGTGGAGAAGCTGCCATTGGCATTCTGTACAACACCGGCACCTACAATAGTTCCGCTAGGATTGTCTCTTCCTGCCAAAGTATGGGTTAGTTTTCCCTGTTCAGACATTTTGTGATGAGACTGCGAGTAGACCATACCGCCATACTGCCCATCGATGCTGAATGAGAATGAGATATTTTTATATTTAAAAGTATTCTGCAAACCTCCTCTCCATTTAGCATATGCATTTCCTACCAACTCTATCTCAGTAGATTTTGCCGTAAGACCATCCGAACCGTAAATGACCTGCCCATCCGGAGATCTCTGCAGCTTGGCACCGTACATATCTCCTAAAGAACCGCCTACAACAGCATTAAAAAATACTACCCCTCCTACAGAAGACATCGTATAAGGTTCCCCATTAAATTCTTCGGGTAATGAAAGAATTTTGTTTCTGTTCATTGACCAGTTAGCATTCACGTTCCATGAGAAATTGTTGTTTCTTATTGGGTATGCGCCCAAAGTCATTTCTATTCCTCGGTTTCTTACTTCTCCGGCATTGATGATTCTGGTAGAATATCCACTTTCTATCAATGTAGGCACCGGGATAATTTGTTTATCGGTGTTATTTTGATAAAATGTAATTCCATAGGTTAACCTATTTTTAAGTAAGCTGAAATCCATCCCTGTTTCAATATTGATATTCATTTCAGGTTTTAGGTTTGGATTAAAATAGATCGCAGAGATTTCTGCCGAATTGTTGAAATCACTGGTATTATAGGTTTGCAATAAGTTATAAGGATCGGTATCACTTCCTACCATTGACCAAGAAGTTCTAAGTTTCCAGAAGTTAAAATTGTTTGACCTTAATCCGAAAAGATCAGAAAGAATGATGGACGTTGCTGCTGAAGGATAAAAATAAGATCTATTTGTTTTAGGCAATGCGCTAGACCAGTCGTTTCTTGCAGTAAGATCTAAAAACCAGATATTATCATAATTTAAAGATGCCAAACCGTACAAACTGTTCATTTCTTTATCTCTTGGCTGAGGCACTCTGGTTAAAACAGAAATACCATTGGTAAGTTCATAAAGCCCCGGGATTTTTAATCCTGTTGCACGGTAATCATTTAAAATATATTCGTTGTATCGAAGATTTCCACCCGCAGAAGCATTAAACCCAAATTTTCCGAAGTTGTTTTTATAACTGAATAAAACATCCGTATTATATTCTGAATTATTGATATACTGTTCTCTATAATATCCCTGTGCATAATTAGCAGAACTGTAAGGCCTTTTCGTGGTTCTAACCTCATCCGTCAGTTCAAGGCCTGAACGCACCATGACGTCAAAGTTTTTGGTAAACTTATAAGTTGCCGTAACGTTTCCTGTGATAAATTTTTTATCAACTCCGTTCAGCATTTCATAGGCAATCAGGTAAGGATTATCAATGTAAGAACTGAATGGATGGATCTGATCGATTTGATTTTGTCCGTTTTTCCAGATCGGTCTGTACCAATTCAAATCCACATTCGGATTCTGGAAAATCATAAAATAAGAGATTGATTGGTTATTATATCCCGTTGCAGGAAGATTATCACTTTTGGTATTACTGTACGCAAACTTGGTTACCACGTGAAGCTTATCATTCACATGATGATCGATAGACAAAGCTCCGCTCAATCTGTCGAAGCCTGTATTGGGCATCATCCAGTTGTTTTTTGTGTAATTTAATGAAGCCCTGAAAGCTGTTTTCTCAGTAGAACTTTCTAGCGAAATGTTATTAGAAAAGGTAGTTCCTACTTCCCAGAAATCTTTGATGTTATTTTTATAAGGTCTCCAAAGCTGTCTTTCAAGACTTTGCCCTTCTACATTCGGGTCGTATTGGAAATAAGACTGTCCGTTAAACTTAGGTCCGAAAGCAGAACTTGTAGAACCTGTATTTACACCATCTGCGGAAGCTCCGTAAGAATAGTAAAACTGCCCCGCTGTATTTTTCTGCAAGGTACCCTGTCCGTATTCGTACTGATAATCCGGCCAATGCAAAACAGAATCAAAACTGGTATTGGAATTAAAAGTTACGGTTACTTTACCATTTTTAGATTTTCCGGATTTTGTGGTAATCATGATAGCCCCATGCATCCCTCTTGATCCATACAAAGCACCTGCAGTGGCGCCTTTCAGTACGGTAACAGATTCAATATCTTCAGGATTAATGCTATTAAAATTATTCCCAAAATCAACCGGAAGGTCACCTCCGGAACCTGCAGCATAAGCAGCATTTCCTGTTCCCGTATTGGTACCTCCTAAAGGCACACCGTCTACAACAATTAATGCCTGGTTATTATCCATATTCATGGATGCACTTCCTCTCAAGGTAATTTTTGCAGATCCCAGCGGTCCTGCACCCGCAGTCTGAATTTTCAGTCCTGCCACTTTCCCTTCAAGAGCCTGAGCCCAATTGTTATTTTGTGTTTTTGTAAATTCTTCTCTTTCTACTTTCTCAGCAACATATCCCAAAGATTTGTCTTGTCTTTTGATTCCGAGAGCGGTTACTACCACTTCCTCGATGGTCTTTGCACTGTCTTGTTTCACCTGCTGCTGAGCCGCCATTTGGACGCTCACTAATCCTAAAACGGATAGAAGAAGCAGTTTTTGAATCTCTTTACGCATATATAAATTTGTTTGCGCAAAAATATAAAGCCATGATAAGCATAGCTTTAAGATGAATTTAACATATCTTAAATATTTTTTAAACCCTTTATGAACCTATTATGAACAGAAAAACATAAATCATTTATTTAAAGAGACTTAAAAACATTACGTATTTTTAATGCAATTTGTGAATTATTTCAGCGTATCTTTATTGTCTTTCTCTGAGAAAATACGAAATACCATATGTATACCTCATTGCTTTTCAATCTTTAAAATTTTCTGTAAAAGAAAAGTCTGCCTCTCGAAGAAGCAGACTTTTAAAAATTAATTCACAAATGAATTAATATTATTTTCCATTAAACATATCTGGTGTATTAGTCGTAACAAAATCCAAACCTTGGGATTTGAGTTTTAAGTATACATCAAGATCATTCACCGTCCAAGAATTGGTGATTAATCCTAAAGCTTTCGCTTCTGAAATCCATGTCGGGTTTTTCTCAAAAACTGAATAATGATAATCCAATCCATCCAAACCGGCTTCTTTAATCTGTTGTGGAGAAAGTTCACCTCTTAAATACTGCACTTTAAAATCCGGTGCCAGTTTTTTGATTTGCTTACAAATATTTAAGCTAAAAGAAATAAACTCGCATTGAGATTCCAGCTTCATTTTTTTAATTAGAGCAACTGTTTTTTCCGTTACCTCATTTTCTCTTGCCTCAGAATCGATGGGCTTTATTTCTACAATCAGCTTTACCGAAGCATCTTTTTTGCCTTGTTTCAGATAATCTTTGAGGGTTGGGATTTTTTCTCCGTTGGATAATTTCAATTTTCTTAAATCAGAAAAATCCGTTTGCGAGATTTCCATTTTCCCGTGATGTTCATCGTGGTTTACGACCAAAACGCCATCTTTGGACATCTGCACATCGAATTCAGCTCCATAAATCTTTAATTGCTGAGCATTTTCTAAAGCCTTAATCGAATTTTCCGAAGTTTTGGGTTGTGTATTCCAAAAACCGCGATGGGCGATAATCTGAGTTTGGGCGTTGATAAACATAGTCGTGACAAGGGTTAAACTACAAAATACTTTCTTCATTTTTTTTAATATTGAATAAATTTGAAGACAAAGTCCACAAAGATTTTTCTTGATTATTTAAACTCTTTTTAAGGTTCACAAAGACACTTCGACAAGCTCAGTATAAACTTTAACCTTAGCAAAAAGCTCAAAGAAGTTCAAATTTATGTGACTATGTGGTTTTATTTTTATGGGTAAGCAAATTACTCATTTTATTTTTAGTCGTTATCCTTGTTTTGGTTATTTTTGCTTTAAATAATTTCCCAATGTCCGAAAACATTCAGCAAAAGATAGAATCCCTGAGAGAAGAACTTCATCAACATAATTATAATTATTATGTTCTTGATAATAATACGATTTCTGATTTTGAATTTGATGAAAAATTGAAAGAACTTCAGGAACTGGAAACGGCGCATCCAGAATTTTATGATGCTAACTCTCCGACTTTACGTGTTGGGGGCGGAATCACGAAGAATTTCCCGACCGTTCAGCATCAATACAGAATGTATTCTCTCGACAATTCTTATGACTTTGACGACCTTGAAGACTGGGAAAAACGAATCATCAAAACCATTGATGAACCTGTAGAATTTGTTGCTGAATTGAAATACGACGGTGCTTCGATTTCCATTCTTTATGAAAATGGAAAATTATCACAAGCTGTAACTCGTGGAGACGGTTTCCTAGGCGATGAAATCACTAATAATGTGAGAACGATTTCTGATGTTCCTTTGACTTTGAAAGGCGATTTTCCTAACCGATTTTTTATCCGAGGCGAAATTTATCTGACAAGAAAAAACTTCGATAAAATCAATAAAAGTCGTGAAGAAGAAGGTCTTGATTTGTTTATGAATCCAAGAAACACAGCCAGCGGAAGTTTGAAAATGCAGGATTCGGGAGAAGTTAGAAAACGTGGCCTTTCTGCAGTTTTGTATCAATATATTTCGGACGAATTTCCGGCAGATACACATTGGGAAATCTTGGAAAAAGCCAAAAATTGGGGTTTCCGAGTTTCGGAAGACCAAGCAAAATTGTGTAAAACTCTTGACAAAGTGAAAGAATTCATCACTTTTTGGGATACCGAAAGACACAAATTACCTTTTGAAATTGACGGCATTGTTCTGAAAGTTAATTCATTAAAACAACAAAGACAACTCGGTTACACCGCTAAATCGCCACGTTGGGCTATGGCTTACAAATTCAAGGCAGAAAAAGTAGAAACCGAATTACAGAGTGTTTCTTATCAAGTTGGAAGAACTGGAGCAATAACGCCTGTTGCGAATTTGAAACCCGTTTTATTGGCAGGAACAACTGTAAAACGCGCATCACTTCACAACGAAGATATCATCAAAAAATTGGATTTGTATGAGCACGATTTTGTTTATGTAGAAAAAGGAGGAGAAATTATTCCGAAGATTGTTGGCGTGAATACAGAGAAACGAACGCTTTTACAAACGCCAATCGAATACATCAAAAATTGTCCTGAATGTGGAACTGAATTAGTGAAAATCGAAGACCAAGCGATTCATTTTTGTCCGAATGAACTGCATTGTCCACCACAAGTTGTGGGAAGGATGATTCATTATGTTTCAAGAAAAGCCTTGAATATCGAGAATCTTGGCGGAGAAACTATCGAACAACTTTATAGAGAAAAACTGATTGAAAATCCTGCCGATTTTTACACTTTGAAAAAAGAACAACTTCTTCCACTCGAAAGAATGGCAGAAAAATCTGCTCAGAATATTCTGGACGGCATTGAAAAATCCAAAAATATTCCGTTTGAAAAAGTACTTTACGGAATTGGAATCAAACACGTTGGGGAAACTGTTGCGAAGAAATTAGTCAAGAATTTTTCTACGATTGATGAACTGAAAAATGCAACTTTGGAAGAGCTTTGTCAGGTTGAAGATATCGGAATGAAAATCGCAGTTAGCATCACTGACTTTTTCCAGAATTCTGAAAATATCCTGATGATTGAACGCTTAAAATCTTACGGTGTTCAGCTGGAAAAAGGTGAAAACACCAACGAAGTTTTGTCTAATGTTTTGGAAGGAAAAACATTCCTTTTCACAGGAAAACTGTCGCTATTTACAAGAGAACAAGCGGAAGAAATGGTGGAAAAACACAACGGAAAAAATATCTCTGCCGTTTCAAAAAACCTCAACTATTTGGTTGTTGGCGAAAAAGCTGGAAGCAAACTGAAAAAAGCGCAAGATATCGGAACGATTACGATTCTAGATGAACAACAGTTTCTGGATTTGATTGGATGAGTTGAGTTGGAGAGTTTTAAAATTTGAAAGTTTGAGCGCTTAAAATCTATATACAAAAGACACCAAAGGAAACAATTAATAACCTGTTTAAATTTGTTTCGAAAACCATAAAAGTCACAAAAGTTTTAATTTTCCTTAAGTTTATCAAAAGTTCAAATAAGGATAATGGCTTCATAAGTTAGCTTTTTTGCTCTTTGAAAGATTTTCTTTTGTGATTTTTCTTTTGTGACTTTTGTGGTTGATTTACTATATTTCTTTGATGACCTTACAAGGATTCCCAAATGCTAAAACATTCGCAGGAATATCTTTTGTAACAACACTTCCGGCTCCAATTACAGCATTATCTCCAATCGTAACTCCGGGAAGAATTGTGCAACTTCCGCCAATCCAAACGTTATTTCCGATTGTAATTGGTTTGGCATCTTCCAAACCTTTGTTTCTGGTTTCAGCGTCCAAAGGATGTCCAGCCGTGTAAAATCCGCAATTGGGCGCAATGAAAACATTATCTCCAAAGGTCACTTTTGCGCAATCCAAAATCACGACATTGTGATTGGTATAAAAGTTTTCGCCAATCTCGATATTGTAACCGTAATCGCAATAAAAAGGTTGCTCGATATGAAACATCTTTTCAGTCTTTCCGAAAAGCCTTTTGATGAGAGCTTTTCTTTCTTTAAGCTTTGAAGGTGGAATATGATTGTATTCGAAGCAGAGGTCTTTGCATTTTTGTCTTTCCTTTACCAAAGTCGCATCGCCTGCATCGTACATCTCGCCGGAAAGCATTTTTTGTTTTTCGTTCAGATGATTCATTGTATTTTTACATTAAATAACTAAGCAAAAATAAAGGCTTTGTTGTTTTTTAGCAATAGTTTTCAATATTTTAGTTTCTAACCAAAAAGCACCCAAAATTGGATGCTTAGATTATTATTGAAACATTATTATTTCCAGACTTCGTCGGCAATTTCTTTTACCAATTTTATCTTGTTCCATTGGTCTTCTTCGGTTAAGATATTGCCTTCTTCGGTGGATGCAAAGCCACATTGCGGGCTGAGACTTAATCTGTCAAGACTTACAAATTGACTGGCTTCTTTGATTCTTGCAATGATGTTTTCTTTCTGTTCCAAAGTTGGGTTTTTACTCGTAATCAAACCTAAAACGACGTTTTTATTTTCCGGAACAAACCTTAATGGCGCAAAGTCTCCAGAACGGTCATCATCAAATTCCAAATAAAAATTTTCAACATTTTCTTTGGCAAAAAGTGTATCTGCAACAGGCTCATATCCGCCGGAAGTTGCCCAAGTGGAATGGTAATTTCCTCTGCAAACGTGAGTCGAAATCCTTAAATCCGACGGCAAATCCTGCAAAGCATCATTATTGAGTTTCAAGTAGATTTCTTTTAGCAAATCTTGATTATAATCTTCACCTGCCATTGTTTTCCAAAAATTGGCATCGCACAACATCCCCCAAGTGCAGTCATCGATTTTCAAATCTCGGCAACCCAATTCATAAAAAGCTAAAATGGCGTCACGGTAAGCTTTGGACAAATCACTTAGAAATTCTTCTCTGTTTGGATAAAATTCTGCTACTTTATCCGCATTAGATTCTCTTAACAATTCTGCATAAAGTTGTGCTGGTGCAGGAATACTTTGTCTTGCAATATGATTTTCGCCCGCCAAACTTTTTAGAAATGCAAAATATCCTAAGAATGGATGATTCTTTGTAAATCTGATTTTGCCTGTCAATCTTGCAGAATCATTTTTGGTTTCTTCGCCGTGAAATTGATAACCGCGCGGCATAAAATTGTGTTCAACACCTTCGAATCCCCAGAAAAAATCGAGATGCCAATAACTTTGTCGGAACTCGCCATCGGTAATTACCTCTAATCCTAACTCTTTTTGTTTCTTAACTAATTTGATGATTTCCTGGTTTTCGATTTCGGTGAGTTGTTCTTTTGAGATTTCACCGTTAGAATATTGTTCTCTTGCTTTTTTCAGAACTTCTGGTCTTAAGAAACTTCCAACGGTGTCTAATTTTGGTGTTCTTACTTTTGTTTCACACATACTTGATTATTTAGATTAATATTTTGTGTAAAATTATATTTAAAGTTTTTTATTTTTTATTAAATGAAATTATTAAGCAAATAAAACTCATAAACAATAATTAAAAAGATAAATATTCTTTAATTTTACCATTCATTAAATCGAAACCAAAATATATTCTGAATTATGCTCGACGATACTGACATCAAACTCTTAAAAATCCTTCAAAAAAATTCTAAATTCACGGTAAAAGAGCTAGCACAGCAAGTTAATCTCTCCGCATCGCCTGTTTTTGAGCGTGTAAAAAAGCTGGAACAAGATGGCTTTATCAAGAACTACATTGCTGTTCTGGATTCAGAAAAGTTGAATAAAGGTTTTATTGTCTTTTGTAATGTCAAACTGAAACAGCACGATAAAAATATCGGAAATCAGTTTGTCAACGACATCCATTCCATAGATGAAGTTGTGGAATGTTATAATATATCAGGAGACTTTGATTTTCTTTTGAAAGTTCAGGTTCAGGATATGAAGCATTATCAGGATTTTGTTTTCAACAAATTAGGTTCTTTGGAAAGTATTGGAAGTACACACAGTTCTTTTGTGATGTCGGAAATCAAAAATAGTTATGGCATCACGATTTGAGTTTTGCGAGACTTTGAGAGCTTCAGCCTGACATTGATTGACAAGTGGTTTTTATGACAAAATCCCTAGCCCTGATTGACTCTATATTTTATTTTTTTTAATTGGAATCGTCGAAACTTCGTTTTGCAGTGGAAATCCCGCAGTGAGGCGGCGGAGCGAAGCGGAGCCGACCGAGCGAGGAATTGTAACGGAAAGCAGGTTCCCGGCTCCTAAAAATAAAAAACTCAGAACCAATGATGATTCTGAGTTTTCACAAATAACTAAAATTTAAATATTAATGAACTGAACTAAGGTCGATTTTCTCGCCTTTGCCTTTTCGCTCTTTTACGAATAATACAAACGGAATACATATCAAGAACATCAATCCTAAGTAAAGGAAAACGTCCATATATGATAAAACGGTTGCCTGCTTCGTAACGGAGAAATCAAGCATCTGATAAGCTGCATCAAGCGCTCTGTCTGGCGTATATCCTTTGGCTATAAAACTTCCTTTGAGAGCAGCAATTCTCTGTTGTACATCAAAATCGTTGACATCTAAGTGGGATACAAGATTGCTTCTGTAAAGTTCACTTTTATTAGCAATGAAAGTTGTAATAGCTGCAATACCAAATGAACCTCCTAACTGACGCATCATTCCCGTGAAAGCTGCACCTTGTCCAATTTCAGGACCTTTCAGTGTACTGAGTGATAATGATGTAATCGGGATAAATAGCAATCCTAATCCCATTCCTCTTACAATCAGCATCCAGAAGAAGGCATCTTTTCCTGTGTCTGGCGTTAGAATTTTGTAACCCCAGAAACTGTAAACGAAGAAGATGAATAAACCCAAAGCTACTAACACTTGTTGTTTTGCTCCTTTTGTCAATAATTTACCTATTATAGGCATCATAAAAGCAGTTGTCAATGCTGCCGGAATCATTAACGCTCCAGATTGCAAGGCTGTCCATCCAAGTATACTTTGTGTATATAATGGAACGATAAACGTTGAACCATACAAACCAAACCCTAAAATGAAGGACATCACGGTTCCAATTCTAAGGTTACCGTTTTTGAGAACTCGGAGTTCTACAATCGGATATTTGAAAGTAAGTTCTCGCCAAATAAATAAGATGAATCCTACAACTGCAGTAATCGTCAATACAACAATGGCTTTGCTTTCAAACCAATCGTCCTCGTGCCCTCTTTCCAAAATATATTGTAAAGAACCTACAAACGCAGCCAATAATCCAATCCCAATCCAGTCCACATCCGAAGCAGAACGTTTTTCTGAGTATCTTGGGCTTTTTACGAATTGTAATGTCAATAATGTTGCGATAATCCCCAACGGAATATTGATATAAAAGATATAAGGCCAACTGTAATTGTCAACAATATAACCTCCCAGCGGCGGACCAAGTGTTGGTCCGATAATAACTCCCAATCCATAGATTGCCTGAGCCATACTTCTTTTCTCGATAGGGTAAGATTCGGTGATGATGGTTTGTGAAGTTACCAAAAGTGCTCCTCCACCAATCCCTTGCATCAAACGGAAAAATACCAGTTCCCAAATATTGGTCGCATTACCGCAGAGAAAAGAGAAAACCGTAAATATGATAATGGATACCGCAAAGTAATTTCTACGCCCAAATTGTTGAGACAACCAGCTAGTCATCGGAACGATAATCACGTTACCGATAGCATAAGCGGTAATTACCCAGCCCACTTCGGAGAGTGTTGCACCAAGATTACCTTTCATCTCGTTAAGTGCCACGTTCACGATTGTGGAATCCACAATCTCAAGAAGCGCACACATAATCGCCGTAATGGTAATAATGGTTCTGCGAAATCCGTATTCTACTAATGAATCGTCTTGCATTGTGTTTTATTTTAGAGAAACCACAGTTTGAACGTTCATTCCAACACGTAGTTTTTTCATAATATCTTCATTAAGATTGTCAAAAGTAATTTTCACAGGAAGTCTCTGAACCACTTTTACGAAGTTTCCACTTGCGTTATCCGGAGGAAGCAGTGCAAATGCAGAACCTGTTGCCGGAGAGAATGAACTGATTGTTCCTTCGAATTTTTGCCCTGGATAAGCATCGATTTCGATTTCTACTTTTTGTCCTTCCACCATTTTTTCAACCTGAGTTTCTTTATAGTTTGCCACAACCCATTTCTGATTACTCAAAACAATGCTAAACAATTGTGAACCTGCCTGAATAAACTGTCCAACCTGAACAGGAATTTTAGAAACATATCCACTTTCTTTAGCTGTGATTACGGTATAAGAAAGATTCAGTTTTGCATTTTCTACATCTACCTGTCTTTGTTTTAATTGAGAATTCGCAATTCCGATATTCTGATAAGTCGCATTAGACTGTGAAGTTACAACTCCTGTCTGAACACTTGCTTGATTTTTTTGGTCAATCAAAACCTGAAGTTGTTTCTGAGCTGTTTGATAAGCTGCAGAAGCCTGCTCATATTGCTGTTGTGTAATGGTGTGGTCTTTTACCAATTCAGAATATCTCTTCATATCCTGTTCTGTTCTCCATACATTCACTTTAGCAGCTTCGATTTGAGCATTAGCAGTCTGAACCGCTGCTCTAGAATTACCAATTCCTGATTTTGCAGCTTCTGAACCTGCGTGTGCAGAAGTTACATTACTCTGAGCTGTTCCAAGAGCCGCCTCTGCCTGAGCCAATGCCATTGTCTGGTCTCTGTTATCAAGTACGATTAATGTATCTCCTTTTTTAACGAATTGGTTATCTTTTACTTTAACCTCAGTAATGTAACCAGAGATTTTTGAAATCACAGGACTAATATCTGCTGCAATCTGTGCATCATCAGTTTCCTCGTGAACCTGACTGTACTGATATTCTCTAACTCCGAAAAATATTGCTGCCAAAACTGCAACGCTTATCACGATGTAGAAAACCGGGCTTTTTTTCTTTTTTACAGGAACTTCTCCCTGCTCGAATTTTATATTATCTTGTGCCATTTTATTTATAGTTTATTGTAATTAGTTATTGATAGTTCCTGTAGTTTGTAATAATTTTTTGTGAGCCAAAGCTGCATCTGCTTTCGAAGTGATGACATTCACGTTTGCAGTGATTTTCGCCGTATCAGCATCCAAAAGATTGGTGATGGTTTCTAGACCGTTATTATATTTATTAAGTGTAATTCTGTAATTTTCTTCGGCTTGCTCAAGCGTTTTTTGATAAACATCAATTTTCTTATGAGCGTACAAATCATTCTGATAATCACGTTTCACTTCCAGCGTTACATTATCATTTAATAATTCGTTGTTAGCCGATAATTCCTGTTCTCTAGCTTTTGACTGCATTAAGCTTGAGTTCTTTTTCCAAATGTTCGAAAGATTATACTGAATTCCAACACCAACATTTACAGCATTAGTTAAAGTGAAAAGTTTCGGAATGTCAGCTGCAACATAACCACCGGTGAAAGCTATTGAAGGAAGATTTTCCGCTTTAGCAGCTTTAGTTCCAAGCGCAGCTGCCTTTCTTTGATAATCCAAAGCCTGAATGTCTTTTCTGTTTTCTCTTGCAAGATTCAAGTAATAATCATCAGGTTTTCCAAGGTCATCTGCTGCAATATAATTAGAATCAACCTCGATTTCTGTATTATCAGGAAGACCAAGAAGCAAATCCATATTGATGTTGGCAATATTATAATTGTTTTCTGCTTCCATTAATTGCAATTCGATATTCGAAGTTTGAAGTTGAGCTTTCAATCTGTCATTTTTTGCAATCACGCCATTATTTTCCAATTTAATGAAAGACTGGTCTCTTTTCTGAGAAGAAACCAAATTTTCTTTCAACAATTTTACCACTTCCGATGCTTTGAAAAGATTGTTATAAGCCTGAGAAATATTGTACGCAACCGCGTTCTTGTCATTTTCTGTACTTAGTTTTGAAGCTTCTACAAGATATTCCGCAGACTTGATTCCGTATTTGATTCTTCCTCCAGAATAGATTGGCATTGATAAGTTGACTGTTCCGTACATCGCCTGATGAACATCTGGACCACCAGAACCAGAAACTCCGGCAATTTTCATATCAATATTTGGTTTGATAGGAAGATAAAGATAACTTCCAGAAACTTTCAGCTCCGGCAATTGTCTGTTTTTCGCTTCCAGAAGATTCGCTGTGGATTCTTCTATTTTAGCTTGATCTATTTTTAGATTTTTGCTGTTTTCTATTCCTAATTTCACAGCTTCTTCCAGACTCAATAATCGTTTTTCCTGAGCGGAAACCGAGTAGAAAGTCCCAACAATTAGAGCTGTTGTTAAAAATTTATTCACTGTTTTATTTATTGTTAAGGTTTGAGTAATGTTATTCTCCTTTGTAACCGACCATTGCTCTCACAACGGACTTCACGTGGGCTCTGACTTCCTGGAAATATTGATTTTCGTAATGCTTTTCGTCGAAATCTTGATTATGTTTTTTCAGATATTCCTTATACATTTTCATCCCGTGCATCGCATTGAAGATTGTTCCAGAAATTGTGCATTGTAGAAGATGATAAGAAGGCCTTATTGTGAAAAGCCCTTTTTCTAATCCTTGTTCTACAATCCGTTCGTTAATTTCGATATAATTGACTTTATAATCTTTCAAAAAATTCTGAATACTTTTATTTTGAGCAATCACTTGTTGTGTATGAACCAATAAAAAAAAGTCTCTCAGTCTTTGGACTCTGTTTACAAAATTATCAATGAAACCCTCTATTTTTTCGATTTCACTCAATTCATTATTTTCCAAAGTGTTTTTTGCAAAGTTGAGCCCTTCTTCCATTCTCCATTTGAAAAGTTCTTCCAAAAGGTTTTCTTTGGACCCGAAATAATAAGAAATCATAGAAACATTCACTTTCGCTTTCGTTGCAATGTCTCTTACAGAAGTCCCATTATAACCATTAGCCGCGAAGAGTTTCTCCGCAACCATCATAATATGTTCTTCTTTTGTTGGCATAATTAATTTTTGACGGGGCAAAGTTAAATCAAAAACATCATTCAATCAAACATTTGTTTGATTAATTTTTTATTAAGAATTTATCGAATTTATCTATAATTCTAAAACATTGATTAATAGAAGATTTTTAAAGTTTTATCAAGTAAATAAAACTCCTTTTCAATAAAAAATAAATTAAAATAATTAAAAAATCAAGAAGCAGATTTATGAATATAACGTGTCAATTTAATTCCCATATCTGTAAGTACAATCTTGGAATTAGCATTTCTCGAAATATGATAAGATGCGTCTGTAATTTCCTCAACAATTGACACAATATTAGCACCATGAATGTATTTTGAAAAAGCATTCCAGTTGAAATTACCTACAGAAAGAGATTTGTAAACTAAATCTGATGTACCATAATTTTGGAGCATTGCCAAACGAAATATTTCTATGCAATACGAAAGAAACTTCATTTGTTTTTCACGATTCCATTCGGAGATTTGGCGTGCCCATTTTACGATTTCGCGCAAAACTTCAGGTTTCTTTTTAGCCTGAAAAGCGTTTCGAACCCATTGAATGAATAAGGTTTCAAACTCCGAAGTTGTAACATTGCTCTCAGACAATGACTTGGCAAGATTCCAATCACCTTGAGCTTGATAAGCAATTTCTTTTGCAGAATTATGATTTTGAAGTTTTTCTAAAATATCTTCATCATTAATTCTTGGAATATTGACAATCTGACATCTTGAAAGAATCGTAGGTAAAATATCATTTGTACTAGGCGCACAAAGAATAATGAAGGTATTTTTTGGAGGTTCTTCTAGGAACTTTAGGATTTTATTGGCAGCAGCATCATTCATTTTATCAGCTCTCCAAACAATCAAAATTTTGCTTCCACCTTCAAAACTTTTCAGATTAAATCTTTGTCCAATGTCTTCTGCTTCATCTGCAGAAATGAAAAACTGTTTATTCTCAGATTCCAAAAAACTTGTCCAATCATCAAAAGACGAATAAGGATTTTCCAAAACCATCTCTCTGAAATTATCAAAAAAACGTTTACTCAGTGAAACATTCTTCTCAGAAAAAACAGGAAAACTGAAATGTAAGTCGAGATGATTGAGATTCTCAACCTTGTGAACAGAAGCCGGATTTTCTTTTTCGAAGATCTCCTGAGCCATCGCCAAAGCTAAAGGCAAAACACCAAAACCTTCTTCTCCTACAAAAAGCTGAGCGTGTCCAACTCTGGAATCGTGGATACTATCTCGTAAAAGATTCTTGACTGATTGTTGACCAATAATCTGTTCCCATTTCATACTTAATTATCATTTTTTTTAAAGGTCATATGCAATCGCCCAAATAAAATGAGTCAACTTTAACAAAATTGTAATTCGGCGATTTCATACGAGCAAAGATAAATATTAGTTTTTACTTGTCGGTTATTAGTTGGCAATTTTCGGATTACGTAATAGTACGACATTGTCAACAATCTAATAATATATATCATCAATCGACAAAGATGCCTTAACTGTCGCAATTACTTAACAAACTTTAACCCAAATATATTTTTGCAATTCATTATTAATTAAGATATTTGCGAATTGAAATTTTAAAGGATGAAGAGAATTTTTGTTTTATCATCATTGGTGGCAGGATATTTCCTAAACGCTCAAAGTATTGGTAACTCACCATACGGAGCTTATGGAATTGGAGATGTAAAATATGATAATACACTTGACATAAATGCAATAGGAGGTATCTCTACAGCTTATGTATGGGATTTTAACAATAGTTTTAACTTCAAAAACCCAGCTGCTAATACCAATTTGGAACTTACTTCTTTGAAAGTAGAAGGTACAAATGAAAGCAATTATTACAGATCAGATTTTAATAATCTAAAAAGTAATAAGCACTCGACTTATCTCTCCAATATAAGTATTGCGTTCCCTATTTCAAGAAAAGTAAAATTTGGGATGGGTTTTCAGCCTTACAGCTCCAAAAGTTATGATATCGTAACAAGCCAAACCTTGCCAGATAGCGAAGTCATAAAAGTGAGCAATTTCCACGGAGAAGGCTCTCTTAATACAATTCAAGCTGCAGTTTCTTACCAGATCAATCCAGAGTTTGCTTTAGGTCTTAGATCCAATTTTTTCTTTGGAAAGTTATATGACATAGAAGAAAATGCTTTCTCAGGAGCTGAGCTAGTTAGCGGTTTCTCTAATAGTTATAGAGTAAAGGCCTTCAACTTTACTTTGGGAACTACTTATCAGAAGAAAATGGCAAACGAACACAAATTAACTCTTGGTGCAACTTACACCATTGGTAATAGTGGAAATTTGAAAAACATGTATACCAATAGTACGTATTACTATCTTATTGGTGAAACAAAAGCATACGAAACTGTTATTGAACAACAAACTAATTTTGATAAAAAGTTTCTTCCACAAGAAGCATCTTTAGGTTTGGGTTATGGTAAAGACACCAAATGGTTCTTGGGAACTCAGGTAGATTATAAAAAGGGAGAAAGTATTAATTTCTTAGGACAACCTTTTAGTTATCAAGATTCTTACAGATATGCAATTGGAGGATGGTACTTGCCTAACTTCAACAACTTCCGTTCTTATTTTTCTAGAATCATCTACAGATATGGTGCTTATTATGAACAAGGAAGTATCCAAATTAACGGAACCAATATCAACAAATATGCTCTTACCGCAGGCGTTACATTGCCTTTCCAGAAGAGTACTATCAACCGTATGAGCAGTTTGGACATTGGTATAGAGGTTGGAAAAAGAGGAACACTTGACAATAATATGATTCGTCAAAATTTTGTAAACTTGAGAATTGGAGTTAACTTTGCAAGCAAGTGGTTTGAGAAGAGATATTATAATTAATGACCTTCTCAAATAATCTATGAAAGATTATTATTTTAAAATATTTAATATAAAAACATCACAACTCTTTTTGTTGCTGATGTTTTTTCTTATTCAGTCTTGCGAAGAAGATCTTACAAAGATCAACCAGAACAAAAAGACCAACTTTGCTTCTACAGTAATTCATGACGGAACGATCATCCAAAGAGACTCTGGCATTGTAAAAGTAAGGTTCAAAGCACCCTTGATAGAACAATATGAGCTTATAGACTCTCCATATATAGAAGCAAAAAAAGGAATCTATCTAGAATTTTTTGATAAAAAAAATCCAAAAGTTCCTGGCAAAATATGGGCAAAATATGCGAAAAACAACTTAAAAAAAGATTTTTATTTCGCTAAGGGGAGAGTGAAGATCGTTACAACAGAAGGGCAAACCTTCGTGACAGAAACTATAAACTGGGACAAAAAGAAGCAAAAAATGTACACCAAAGACACTGTTTTTGTTTCTGATAAAGACGGTAACATTCTAGTTGGTGCACACGGAATGGTTGCAAAAGACGACTTTTCTGAATATACTTTTTTCAACAATTCTGGCAGTTTCAGTTCTGCTAATTTGCCTGCAACAAGCAAGTAAATGGAAAAGCAAACTTTTTTCGCAATAGGTTTGATGTCCGGAACAAGTCTAGATGGTTTGGATATTTGCTATTCAAAATTTATCAAAAATGATTCTATTGGGACTTTCGAAATTCTAAAATGCAAAACACTTCCCTACTCTACGGATTGGGAAAACCGTCTTAAAAATGCCATCAATCTTTCCAGCGAAAAATTATTAGAACTTAATTCAGAATACGGATTTTATCTTGGTGAGAAAACTAAAGAATTTATTTCAAACAATAAAATTACTGAACTTAATCTGATTTCATCTCACGGTCACACCATTTTTCATCAGCCAAAAAACAAGTTCACGTTACAGATTGGCGATGGACGAGCGATTAAAATTAAGACCAATAAAACCACTATTTATGACTTCCGAAGTCAAGATGTTTTGCTTGGCGGAAATGGAGCACCATTAGTTCCGATTGGTGATGAAATATTATTCTCGGAGTATGATGCGTGTCTTAATCTTGGTGGGTTTTCTAATATCTCTTTGAAGCGAAACGAAAAAAGAATAGCTTTTGACATTTGTCCAGTTAATATTATTCTGAATAATTTGGCTAATAAACTTGGAAAGAAATACGACAAAAATGGAGACTTTGCAAGAAATGGAACTATTGACTTCCATCTTTTAGATCAATTAAATCAATTAAATTTCTATCAAGAAAAAGCGCCGAAATCTTTGGGAATCGAATGGATCAATGAAAATGTTTATCCATTAATTCAGGATCAAAAACCCGAAGATCTTTTAGCAACTTTCACAGAACATGCTGCGATTCAGATTGCAAAAGTCTTTAATGATTACGAAATTAGAAATGTATTAATAACTGGTGGTGGAACTTACAACAGCTTTCTAATTGAAAAAATAAAAGCAAAGACCAAAACCGAAATCAATATTCCTGAAAAAGAAATTATCGAATACAAAGAAGCTTTGATTTTTGCTTTTATGGGCGTTTTGAGATTACTTAACCTCAATAATGTTTTATCATCTGCAACCGGAAGTTCGGTAGATCACTCATCCGGATTGATTGCTAATTAAAGTTGCTCGATTTTATCTGTCAAAGAATTGATGAAATTCTGAAGCGGTTTTTCTACCATCATTTTGATAAATGGATTGAATTTTCCTTCGAACAATAACTGAACTTCGGTTTGATTCTCATTCAAAGCGTTCATGGATCCAGTCAAAGCGAAGTCTAGACTTGAACTTGCAGATTTCAGAACTACTTCTTTATCAGATACATTATCAATCTTCAAAGCAATTTCTGGCATACCTTTCAATCCAAATTTGAAACCGTCTTCTCTAGCTTCAAAACTTTGAAGACCTTCTGGCATCAAGTCTTTGTAATCTTGAGGATTTTTCAGCATTCCAGCTAATTCTGATGAAGATTTATTTACTATAATTTTTCGTCCTTCTAAATTCATTTTTATATTTTTGTAGTTATACTAAAAAGCCTTACAAATGTATAAAGTTTTTATCAATGAAAAAAAAATAGTTTTGAGTTCTGAGCCTCAAAACAGCCCAAAAACATTGAACTATGATGGAACGCATAGCTTTGAATTTGCAATTGATCTACTTACAAATACGCCATCGCAAGGCTTGAATATTTATCATAATGACATTGACCAACTTTGGGCAGAGTTCAAAGCATTTTTCAGAAATATAGAAGCTGCTGGAGGTATTGTCCTGAATCCCGAGAACAAGATTCTGTTCATCCATCGTTTGGGAAAATGGGACCTTCCTAAAGGTAAAATAGAAAAAGGTGAATCTAGAGAACTTGCCGCAGTGAGAGAAGTGGAAGAAGAATGCGGAATTTTTGATCTGGAGCTGAAAGATTTCATCAATTCTACATATCATATTTACACTG
Source organism: Epilithonimonas sp. (assembly GCF_032055105.1). GTDB lineage: Bacteria > Bacteroidota > Bacteroidia > Flavobacteriales > Weeksellaceae > Epilithonimonas. The sequence goes on along the minus strand of NZ_DAMBRK010000005.1, from coordinate 30,909 downwards.
AAAGAAGCGGCGAAAAAATCCTTAAAACAACTTATTGGTTTGAGATGTTTTACAAAGGAAATGAAACGCCAAAACCGCAAATAGAAGAAGGCATAAGTGAAGTGGGATGGAAAACCAAAGAAGAAGTGGAAAGCGAAATTCTACCTTCAACATTCCAAAATATCAAGTTGATTCTAAATGATTTTCAAAATAAAAATCCTCAATCATAATTGAGGATTTTTTTATTAATTATAGGAATTCAATAATTTTTTCAAGGGCAATTCCCCGCGATGCTTTGAGAAGAATATTATCTGTATTAATAGAATTTGATTTCAATTTTTCTATTAATTCTGTTGTATTTTCAAAAGCATTTTCAGATTGATAAACAGATTTGAAATGCGGTCCAACTGTGATAATCTCATCAAAGTTACAAGAGTTGGCAAAATCAATAATAGTTTGATGTTCTTTCAAACTCTCCTCACCAAGCTCCAACATATCGCCAATGATAATGGTTTTACTTCCTTCAAAAGTTTTGAAGTTTTCAAGAGAAACCTGCATACTACTCGGGTTGGCATTGTAAGTATCCAAAACCAAAGTTTTACCTTCTTTTTGCTGAATCTGAGAACGCATGTTAGAAGGCACATAATTCTCTATTGCAGTTTTAATTTGTTTAATATCAAGTCCAAAATGCAATCCTAAAGCCACAGCAGCTGAGATATTATCGTAGTTGTATTGGCCTGTTAGGTTAGACAAAATTTCGGTCTCATTAAATTTTAATCCAACAAAATGATCATTAAAAATAGGTTGAAATTGATAATCGGACTCGGGAGTTCCAAAAGTTATTTTTGAAGTGTAACTTTCAGTTTTTTCTTTTTGAATGGAGTCATTTTCATTAACCAAAATCGTTTGATTATTATTAATTAAATAATTGTACAATTCTGATTTACCTTTGATAACGCCTTCATAGCCACCAAAGCCTTCGAGATGAGCTTTTCCAAAATTGGTAATGTAACCTATATTTGGTTTTGCAATTTCGCTCAACATTTCGATTTCTTTCTGATGATTTGCTCCCATTTCTATAACAGCAATCTGATGTTCTTCTCTTATAGAAAGTAATGTAAGAGGAACACCAATATGATTATTAAGATTACCAAATGTATATTGAACTTTAAATTTTTCCGCAAGTACACTGCTGATTAATTCTTTGGTAGTTGTTTTACCATTACTACCTGTCAACCCAATAAATGGAATCTTTAATTGGCTCCTATGAAATATTGCTAAGTTTTGTAAAAACTCCAAAGTTGAAGAAACAAAGAAAATATTCTTTTCTTGGTCAGCATATTTTTCATCTTCAACAACCACTGCCAAAGCTCCTTTTTCAATAGCTTCCGTAGCTTTTTCTGCGGCATTGTAATTATCGCCTGAAAAAGCGAAGAAAACACTTCCTTTTTCTATTTTCCTGCTATCAATTACAACATTTTTACTTTGTAAGTATACGGGATAAAACTCGCTAATATTCATAAATCAAAAATAAACAAATGAGATGATTTTAAATAAAAAAACAGCAGAAAATTCTGCTGTTTTGATATTATAATGATAATTAATTATCTTTTTGTACGCCCAGTTTTGCTGTTCTTTGCATCTTGTGCTACACGGAACCCAACCCAACCATAACCTTTTGTTTGGTTTTTGAATCTTCTGTGTCCCGGATCCAACCAATAAGCTGAGTCTAACCAAGAACCTCCCTTCACTACTCTACTGTAATCATTGATTTGAGAAGTCACTTTGTTCTTATCTTTTTGTAGAACTACATTTCCATTTTTGTTGACAATGAAAGTTGGTTTTACAGAGTTATACATATTAAACTCGGCACTATCACTTGGAGCAGTTCCACCAGCATCTAATGAAGATTGATAGTCACCATCTCTATAGTTCCTGTTATCCTCTATAGTTTTCCTTTCAAACTCTCCAGGCAATCCTTTGTAAACCAAACGACCATCCGCAAGTGTATCATATTTGATTTCTGTATCGCTTACTTTTTTATAAGATCCATCTTCATTCTTAACAGCTTGCACTACAACATTACCTCTGAAGTAGTTAAAATCACTGAACTCTTCATCAATAATTGGTCTGTAGATATCCGCTACCCATTCTGCCACGTTTCCATACATCCCATAGATACCAAGATCGTTAGACGGATATTGCTTTACATCCGCAGTTGTAGGTGATCCATCATTTTTCCAGCCAGCAACACCAGAGTAATCTCCTCTTCCCATCTTGAAGTTTTCAAGATACATTCCTCGGTTTCTTCCTTTGGTACCTTTTATTTTATCTAATTGAGTGTTCTTACCTAAATAGTTGTTGTACTCTCTTTGTTTCTGAAGACCAAGTGCCGCAAATTCCCATTCAACCTCTGTTGGAAGTCTGAATTTTTCTACAATACCAGAAGATGCATTTCTATTAGCTGCAACAATTTTTTCATTAGCAGTCTTGATACCACTTCTCTTCTTAAGTTTGTCTTTATCAATATAAGAATCCATCTCCGCATCGTTGGATTTGAACTTATCCATATTGAAAGTAGCACCTGCCGTAGCCGCTTTGTCAGCAGAATAAACATCTTTGGCTATTACACCTTGTTTCATCAAGGCTTTTTCATTAGCTCTATCTGTTAACCAGTCACAGTATTTTGTAGCTTGCAACCAAGAAACTCCAACTACTGGATAATAGTCATATTCTGGAGAGCGGAAATATGTCTCTGCATAGTCATTTCTTGATAGTTTGTTATTCCAAACCAAAGTATCTGGCAAAGATCCTGAATAGATGTGTTTGAAACTTGGATCTGAAGAAGGGAAAACAAACTTAAGCCAAGTTGTATACTCTCTATATTCAGAATTTGTAATTTCTGTATCTCCGATGAAGAAAGAGCTTACCTGCATTCTTCTTGGTGTATTGTTCCAGTCACGCATTACATTATCCTCTACCAATCCCATGGTAAAAGTCCCACCTTCTACATAGACCATTCCTGGCCAAGCTTTTGGTTTTTGCTGCTTTGCAGAGAAGAACCACCCGTCTTTTTCGTTTGGCTTCCATCCAGTTTTGCTCACAAAACCTTTTGTACCGCCTCCTTTCTTCGAGTTCCCTCCGCCTCCACAACTTACTAGAAGTAGTGTAGCGCTAAAAGTAATGATCGAAAACAACCTAGTTTTTTTCATAATGTGGTATAGAAATTTTCAAAGTACAAAGAAAAAGTAAATTCTTTGATTAATCAAATATTGTTTGTCTTTTTTTGATTAAACGCATTTAAATTAATTTTATTATATACCATTTTTTTAAAAAAATCGTTTATTTTGTATTCTAATTAAAATATCATTGATGAAATTCAAATTTTATATTCTATTTTTTTTGGTAATTTCTGTCCTTGGGAAAGCTCAAAAGATTAGTCTTGCTTGGGAAGGCTACAAAGAGATGGACAACGGAATAGAAAAACAAGTTTATCCTTTTTTCACTAATTATAGTTTTCAAGTAGATTCTAAAACTATTTTTGTTAATCTTAATATCAAGACTAAAAACCAAGTAAAATTAGAACAATTTGAATGGCAAGAGTTGGCCAATAAAGATATTAAAGATCTCCAAGCCAATCCACTTTCAGAATTCCCTAAAAATCACATCAATTACTTTTTCGACGAATTTGCAAACGAGGAAAGTGCTAATATCAATGTAGCAGCAATAAAATATGAGAATAATAAATTCTACAAACTGATTTCATTTAATATAGTAAAAACTAATCAAAGTCCTTCTGAGCTGAACAAAAACAGTAACAAATATGGCAACTCTGATAATCCTTTAAAATCTGGGAATTTTTATAAAATAAAAGTTGATAAGTCTGGTGTTTTTAAAATAACAAAACAATTTTTACAACAGAATGGCATCAATGTCTCTAATATTAATCCAAAAAATTTCAGGATCTATGGCAATGGAGGATTAATGCTCCCGGAAGACAACAGAGATAGTCGTTTTGATGCTTTACAAGAAGATGCTATACAAGTGATTGGTGAAGAAGATGGCGTATGGAACGATGCCGATTATGCTTTGTTCTACGCACAGGGACCTAATGGTTACAATCTTTTTGATAAATCTAATGGAAATGGAAATAAACGAACAGATTATAGAAGGCTTGACGATCCAAATAACGTTGTAAACATTTATGAAGATTATGCTTATTATTTCATCAATTTTGATATCGGTCCTGGCAAAAGAGTTGAAACGATTGACATCAGCTTACCTCAAGATTTAGCAACACGGTATGATGATTACCAAGTCATCAATGAAGAGAAATTCAACCTACTGAAAGTAGGAAGATTATGGACAGGAGATGCAATTGCTAATACTAAAGAAGTTGTTTTCACCACCAAAAGTCCTATAAGAGCTAACGACCCGATAAAATTCAGAAGCAGTGTGATTGGTTTCAATGCTCAAAATGCTCAAATTACAACCAGTTTTAATAATGGCACCCCCACAACTAGTACTGTAAATAATAATACCTACTTACAAATTGCAAAGGGAGCAACAGTATCCAATCAAAGTGGTAATACTTTAAAATTTAATTTCACAACCAACATGAGCGCCAACCCCAATGGAGCTTTTTATTTTGATTATGCAGAAGTCCAATATAAAGAGGACTTGAACTTCAACAATTCCCAAATGAATTTCAGAGATTTTGGCATCAAAGAAGGTACCGGGGAAACATATGGTTTTTCTATCTCCAACGCATCTGGAATAGATCAAGTTTGGGATGTGTCCGACGTTACCAATGCTAAACGAATGACTAATAAAAATACCCAAAATACATTATTCAATTTTGGATATATTGCTAATAGTCCTTTTTTCAATAATGAGTTTACTGCTTTTAACAATTCGGCTGCTTTTGAACCTAGTTTTGTAGGTAAAATTGAAAACCAAGATCTCGCATCTCTTACTAATGTAGATTATCTAATCATTACTCAACCCTCGTTTTTCTCGCAAGCACAGAGACTAGCAAATTATCATCAATCAATCAATGGTTATAATGTTCAGATTGTAGATGTTAATAAAATATATAACGAATTCAGTAGTGGGAGCAAAGATGTAACAGCAATTAGAGACTTCGTGACTAAGTTGAACACAGCTCCTAATACTCTCAAGTATGTTTTTATCTTAGGAGATACTTCTTACGATTATAAAAACAGAATCTCTGACAATACAGATATCATTCCTAGCTATCAAAGTGAAATGAGTTCAAATTATGCAGATTCTTATGTTACGGATGATTATTTTGTGATGACAAAGTCTCAGTCTGTCAACAATCTAAGTCAAGTTCCGGACATACCTATTGGAAGATTACCAGCAGCCAATGTTCAAGAAGCAAAAACATTGATTGACAAAACCTTGGCTTATTATAATGCTTTACCAGGACAATCTAACCCATTTGGAGAATGGAGAATGAAACTCGACTTTGTTGCTGATGACGATCATGACGGAGATGGTCCTATGCAACCCAATGGCACTAATACTCCTGGACCATTTCATTACTTAGTAGATTATGCAATCAATCAAAGTTTTACAGATACAGAAAAACCAGAGTATAATATTAGAAAATTATATCTAGATGCTTTCCCTGCTATCACAAGTGCAGGTGGACAAAGGTTTCCACAAGTCAACCAAGCCATTACAAATGATGTAGGTAATAGTTTGTTTTTGTTTTATTTTGGCCATGGAGGGATCAATGGATGGGCTCAGGAAAGAGTTTTAACATCAGCAGAGGTTCAAGGCTTCAACAATTTCACGTCTGTTTATAGTCGCTTTCCTTTTGTATCTACAATCACTTGCGAATTCACATTATGGGATGATCCTAGCACCAACTCTGTAGGAGAACAATTTATAAAACTAAGTACAGGAGGAACTACAACTATGATTACTTCTAGTCGCGCTATTTATGTAAATTATGGCAGACAATTCACGCCAATTTTTACAAAAAATCTATTCTCATTATCTTCAGATGAGTTTACTTCACTAGGGAATGCACATCTTAATGCCCGAAGAGAATATTACTCTCGTTATAATTCTTCTTTTGATCCTTTGAAAGTTAACTTTTTGGGAGATCCTGCTATGAAAATGAGCAGACCGCAAAGATTGCTTAAAATAGACAATATAGAACAACCAGATCCAGATAAAATAAGAGCATTAGATTTCATCAAAATAACTGGACATGTTGTAAAAGCTGATGGCACAACATTAGACGAAACTTTTAATGGCCGTGTTGCTGTAAATATTTTTGATAAAAAAATCAAAAAAACAACATTGAACAATGACAATATTCCAATAAGTACAGCTCCAATGGTTTTTGAATTCACAGAAGAACCTAGTGCTATTGTGAAAGCTTCGGGCAAAGTTGAAAAAGGTGTTTATACAGTAGAATTTTATGTTCCAAAAGACATCAATTATGAAATTGGAAATGGTAGAATCTTAGCTTACGCAGAAAATTTTACAGATGCAAAATCAACAGGAAAGATAGCACATGATGTTTTCACAAACCAAGTACAAAAAGTTGGATCTATAAACCCTGATGGAATCAATGATAATGAAGCTCCAGGCATCAATCTTTACATGAACAATACCAACTTTGCCAATGGTGGTATTACAGATCAAAACCCAATGCTACTAGCTTGTGTAAAAGATAATATGGGTATCAATTCTACTGGTGCAGGAATTGGTCATGATATCACTTTCGTATTAGACGGTGATATTATTAATACAACATCTGTTAATGATTATTTCTCATCAGGAGATGGTAATGGCTGCAATTTCACAGATCTGAAAGACTATCAAAAAGGGTCTGTAACATTTCCTCTTAAAAGTTTGACACCAGGAGAACATCAACTCTTTTTTAAAGTTTGGGACATTAACAATAATTCTTCTTCTTCCACGTTAAACTTTGTAGTAAAAGATGAAGCAGATCAAAAATTAATTGTAAACAGACTTCTAAACTGGCCCAATCCTTTTACAAACAAAACCTATGTTCAATTTGAACATAATTGTGATGATATACTGGATGTGAATGTTCAGATATACACTATTACTGGAAAAATAGTGAGAACACTCTCAACAAGTGTCACAGCAGAGCCATTTTTACAAGGTTTCAGAACCCCAAGACAGGCAATAGAATGGGACGGAAAAGATGATTTTGGAGATACGGTAGCAAAAGGTACATATATTTTTAAGATATTTGCAAGAAGCCAAAATCAAGAGAAATGTTCCGGAAGCGCAACTGCTGTTGAAAAAATGGTTTTATTAAAATAATAAGCACATACTATATCGGTAAAATTTTACCTTAAAAGAACAAAAATGAATTTAACAAAAAGATTATTTTTAGGATTAGGAATTGGCGCAAGTGCCTTTGCTTTTTCTCAAAACATTCAACCGGTACTTACCGGGGCACCATTTCTAAGAATTTCTCCAGACGCAAGAGCTGGTGGTATGGGAGACCAAGGTGTTGTGACATCTACAGATGTATTCTCTCAATTTTGGAATGCTGCGAAATATCCATTCGCCAAGGTTTCTTCAGGATTTGGGGTCAATTACACACCTTATATGAGTAAACTTACAAATGACGTATTTTTACTTTATGGGTCTTATTACACTTTTTTAGGTGATGATGAGCGTTCTACTTTAAGTGCCAGTATCTATTACTTCAATATGGGAGAAGTAGATCTTACAAGTCTTGTTGGGAACGATGTTGTTCAAGGAGGTACTACAAAACCAAATGAATTCTCAATTGATATTGCTTATGGTTTGAAATTAACAGACAACTACTCTATGGCTGTAACAGGTAGGTTCATCCGATCTGATCTTGGAGGCAATTTCGGTGGAGATGGAACACTTAAGCCTGCTAATACTTTTGCAGTAGATGTTTCTGGATACTACATGTCTCCTAGACACGAAAGTATAAGTGGCTACGAAGGAAGAGTAAAAGCAGGATGGGCTGTGCAAAATCTAGGACCTAAGTTAGATTATACAGGTGAAGAAGAATCTAGATCTTATCTTCCTACAATGGCAAGGTTAGGTTTAGGTTATGATTTATTGATTGATGATATGAACCGTTTCAGTCTAAGTGGTGAGGCTTCTAAAATATTAGTTCCTGGAATAGATGAAAATACAGGCTTAGTTCCTAATGTTGGTGTAATGGAAGGCGTCGGAAAGTCATTTAGCAACAAAAAAAGTATTATGTTCAGTGGAGCTGCAGAGTACTCTTATGATGAGACTTTTGCGCTAAGAGCTGGATATTTTACAGAAGCTCCAGAACAAGGTGCTAGACAATATGCAACTGTGGGTGTAGGTTTCAAATACGCTTCTTTTGGACTAGATCTTTCTTACCTTATCAATACTTCAAAACTAAATTCAGCTTTGGATAATACCCTAAGATTTGGTTTAACTTGGAACATCGGTAGCGAGACATACAATGCTCAAGATTATTAATATTGCAAAATATTAAACATAAAATAGATGCCTCTACTTTTTAGAGGCATTTTTATTTTCTAAATTTGTAATATGAACTACAGTTCCGAACTCAAAAAATTCTTAACCAGCCAATACATCTACTCCGGAGCAAGGATTGCTTTGGCAATTGTGATTCCTAGTATCATATTGGCGCAGTTCGGCCTACTGAAAGAATATTTCTTATTCCCTCTCGGGACAAGTTTTGTGGGATTAACAGATCAGCAAGGCCCCTTCATTAGAAGACGAAACACATTGTTGCTCTCTGTTTTTTCTTTTTTCCTGATTGCACTTTTCGCAAGCTTGGTCAAAGAGTTTCCTATTGCCGTTTATTTAGAAATTCTCGTATTCGGTTTTTTCTTTTCCATGATTGGAGTTTATGGATTACGATTGGCAACCTTTGGATCATTAGCTTTGGTTGTTCTCAGCATCTTTATTGATGGGCATCTTACGGGCGATGATATCTTCAAAAGCTCTTTTATATTTTTTCTCGGATGTCTTTGGTTTTTCATAGTATTTATGATTGTTTCTACTTTACAACCTTACAAATTAGCTAGTCAGGTTGTTGGTGAAAATTATCTCGAATTAGCAGATTACCTCAGAATCAAAGCTCAATATTATACAAAAAAACCAGACTTTGATTCATTACTAAATCAATTGATTTCTCAGCAAGTTAAGATTAAAAACCTTCAAGAAGACACCAGAGAAATAGTTTTCAAAACCAGAAAAATTGTCAACGAATCTACGACACAAAGTAGAATCCTAATGTTGATGTTTCTTAATTCTGTTGATCTTTATGATAAATTGTTGACATCAGAAAACGATTATAAAAAAATGAATGAAGTTTTTGGAGAAACAAGGCTTCTTCAAAGCATTCATAATTATCTGATGCTGATGGCAAACGAAATTACCAATCTAGGGATTTCTCTGCAAAGTGGTTTATCATACAAACAGATCACAAATTTTGACGAAGAACTCAAAAAGATTTATGACGACTTTTTTGAGCATCGTTCAAAAAAATTCTCATCAGAAACCCTAGAAGACTTTATGATGTTGCGCCAAGTTTTGATGAGAATCACAGAAATCACAGACGAAGTCAATACTATTTTAAAAGTTAACTCTCAAGATGTAAAACTGGCAAAAAGCTTATCAACAGGATTAGATTATTCTAAGTTTTTACCAAAAGAAGAACAACTTAATCATAAAGTTTTCTTGTCCAATTTTTCTCTCAAATCTGGACATTTTCGTCACGCAATCAGAGTTACTGTCGCATTGTTGATTGGGTATATTGTTTCAAGATTTGAGATTCTTGGAATTGGGCATTCTTACTGGATTCTCATCACCATTATTGCGATTCTAAAACCAGCTTATTCTACAACCAAACATCGGAATCTCCTTCGTTTCTTTGGCACTTTGGCAGGAGCAATCATTGCTTATATTATTTTATACTTTGTAGATGAGCCATCTGTTCTTTTGGCCATACTTCTTGTAAGTATGATTATCTGTTTCAGTCTGTTAAAATCAAATTATTTCTGGGCAGTGTTGTTTATGACGATTTATATTTTTCTGTCATTCAATTTTCTTAGACCAGGAAATGTCAACCTCATTTTCAAAGACCGCCTACTAGATACGTTGATTGGAGGTGTTATAACATTTTTAGTCGCTTATTTCATATTACCAGTTTGGGAACATACTCAGAATTTGGCTTTAATGAAAAAATCCTCCAAAAGTAATTTGGATTATTTCCGTCTTGTGATGGATCATTTTCTAAAAAAAGATATTAATGATGAAGATTTTCGTCTTAAAAGAAAAAATGCAATCATTGATTTGGCGAATCTTTCCGACAACTTTCAGAGAATGATCTCTGACCCAAAAAACCAGCAGAGGAAATTGGAAACGGTTCATCAATTTGTGACAACAACCCATCTGATTACAGCTTACATTGCATCTTTGTCACAATATGCAAAAACAGGGCACGACTTTCCAGAAATTGATTTGGAGAATTGGAAAATCAAGATTTCTGCAGAATTATTAAGAACCTCATCTCTACTGTTTCAAAAAGAACTGGACGAGAAAACCAGAGCAGAAAGCCACATAAAACCAGAAGATCAGGTTGTTGATTTGTTAGAAAAAAGAAAAACCGAATTAGAGAGTCAAGTGATTTCCGATGAACGAAAATTTGGAGTAAGCCATTTAACAGAAATTAAAAACATCAAAGAATTATTAGAACTAATCAATGATGTTGCAAAAGATCAAAGAAAAATTATTGAGGAATATTTGATTTATCAATCAACAATTGCCAAACAATAATTGTCAAAGAAAGAAATCTTAGCTTTGAAAAAATCTTCATTTTCTAGATCATAAACTCTACTTTTTACAGTAACCTCTTCCTGCAATTCAAAAGGTAAAATATCGTAATGTTTTTTCAGAGACCAATGTTTGCTGTGATGGATTTTGTAAAGTGCTTCTTTCACGCACCAGATGGCTGTTAAAAAATCGACTTCCTCCCTGTTATCAATATAAATATCCTCGTGAAGAATGAACTTGTGTCTAATATTTTTGATTTTTTCTTTTCTTTTTTCGAGATCAATTCCAACCTTTTTTTTAGAAACTGCCAAAGCTGCCAAAGGATAAGAATGACTAATAGAAATGTGATGATTTTGAGGGAAAAGATATGGTTCACCGTTTTCTCTGTAAAGAATTTTGTGCTCTGGAAGAACTGTTTTTAGCATTTTTCTTACCATCAGAACCTCAGCAATTTTGTTAGGATGATAACCAAGAATCTTGTGCTGATTTTCTGACTCCAAAAGTATATCTGGATTAAGTTCTTCATTTTCATCATACTTCCAAACCAAAACGGTTGCGATATCATCAGAAAAATCTTTATAAAGAGGCATCAATTATTTTTTTGAATGGTTAAAATTACTAAAAAAAACACGATTCCTAAAATTACTCTACTGATTATCAGAACTTAAAAATGCCTTAAAAATGAAACATTAAGATTATTTTAACAATTATCCGATGTAAATTTGCAATATCAAAATGAAAAAAGCAATTTTATATAGTCTAATGTTTATCTTTCTGCTATTCACGGCAGAGAACAAACAGACGCTTGATTTCCATCCAGATTTTGGAACTCATAATATATCTTTGCGCCTGCTTTCTTTTGCAAAAAAACAGCACCTGAATCACACTTTAGAAAAAGCATCTCTGCAACAGATTAACGATTCTTTGGATTCTCCCGAGGAAAGCAATCTTAATTTTTCTAATACGCTTAACTTTGTTGCCGTTATAGTTACTTTCGGCTTTGGTTATCTAATAAGCTTATATTTCAGACACAGAAAACAAGATTTCCACGAGCCGGAACTTATTCTTTCTTCGGTCAAAAGATTTATTCTACTGCGTACAATCCGCATTTAAACTTCGATATTTCAAAAACCAAATTACCCTTATCCCAAAGTGGTAACAATCTCTGTTGTTTTTGAAAAACTCCCTATTCAACTTTGCGTATAATCATTGGTTGTGATTTTAATTCTAAAAATCTAATATCCAATGGATTATTCGCTCAACATTCAATTAAAAAAAATAAAATTTATTTAAAATGGATCCGCAAGGTTCATTAATTCCTTAAAAAAAATAAAATTATGAAAAGAGTCACTATCACTCTTATTTTCAGCACACTATTAATGATATTAAGTTGCAAAGATAAGAAAGAAGAAAAAGAGGAAACGGCTATTTATCCAGTAACCTCTCCTCTAAAAATGGATACAATAATTGATAAAGAATTTGTGTCTCAAATTGCTTCAGAAAAAAACATAGAAATCCGCGCTATGGAAAAAGGGTTTCTAGAAAAAACATATGTTGATGAAGGCCAGTACGTAAAAGCAGGGCAAGTATTATTCAAAATAATGCCTCAGATATATCAGGCTGATGTTCTAAAATCAAAAGCTCAGGTAGCACAGGCAGAAATAGATTTGCAAAATGCAGTTACTTTAGCAAGCGGCAACGTTGTTTCCATCAATGAAAAAAAAATGGCAAAAGCTAAATTAGATGCTGCAAAAGCAGACTTAAATCTTGCTCAAACCCACTTATCTTTTACCACTATAAAAGCGCCTTTCTCGGGAATCATCAACAAACTTCCGCTTAAAGTAGGAAGCCTGGTTGATGAAGGCGATCTATTAACGAGTCTTTCTGACAATAGCGAAATCCATGCTTATTTCAATGTATCAGAACCCGAGTATATTAATTATCAAACACATTCTGCAGAAAGAGGCAACAATCTAGTTTCGCTGATACTAGCCAACGGAGAAACTTTTCCTGAAAAAGGCATCATACAAACAATGGACGGTGAGTTTGATAACGAGACAGGAAATATTGCTTTCCGAGCCAAATTTGCAAATCCAAATCAATTACTTAGAAATGGACAAACGGGAAAAATCCGAATGACTTTACCATTAAAAAATGCTTTAATTATCCCACAAAAAGCAACTTACGAAATTCAAGACCAGACATATGTTTTTGTTGTAGATAAAAATGGGGTAGTCAAATCAAAAAACATAAAAATCGCATACGCTCTTCCAGATGTATATGTAGTTTCCGAAGGATTAAGTTCTAATGACAAATTCTTACTAGAAGGTGTTCAAAAGGTGAAAGACGATCAAAAAGTTGAAACCAAATTTCAAGATCCAAAAAAAGTTGTGAACTCATTAAAATTACAAGCCAACTAATTCCATTTAAAAACGAAAAATTATGTTTAAGAAATTCATTCGCAGACCTGTTCTGTCGATTGTGATCTCTATGATCATCGTCTTTTTAGGAATTTTATCTTTGGTAAAACTTCCTGTAACGCAATTTCCATCTATTTCTCCTCCAAAAGTAAATATTACAGCGGAATATCCCGGAGCTAATAACGAATTACTGATTAAATCTGTTGTAATTCCTTTGGAACGCGGATTAAACGGTGTTCCAGGAATGAAATACATGACTTCTGATGCAGGTAATGATGGAGAAGCTTCTATCCAAGTCGTTTTTGATTTGGGTACTGACCCGAATGTAGCAGCTGTTAACGTTCAAAATCGTGTGTCATCTGTGGTTAATAAATTACCTCCTTTAGTAGTTCGAGAAGGGGTAAAAATCACTCGTGAAGAACCGAATATGCTGATGTACATCAATCTTTACAGTGATGATCCAAAAGCAGATCAAAAATTCCTCTTCAACTATGCGGATATCAATGTAATGTCAGAATTACGAAGAGTGAGCGGTGTTGGTTTTGCGGATATCCTCGGAACTCGAGAATATGCTATGCGTATTTGGCTGAAACCCGATAGAATGACGGCTTACAATATCTCTTCCGATGAAGTAATGGATGCCTTAAATAGCCAAAGTATAGAAGCATCTCCCGGAAAAACCGGTGAAAGCTCTGGAAAACGATCACAATCTTTTGAATATATTTTAAAATATCCTGGTAGTTTTGATAATGAAAAAGATTATGGTAATATCATTCTCAAATCAAAACCTGGAGGTGAGTTCATAAGGTTGAAAGATGTCGCCGATGTAGAATTCGGTTCATCAATGTATGATATCTACTCTACTTTGAACGGAAAACCTTCTGCTGCAATTACACTGAAGCAATCTTATGGGTCTAATGCAAGTGATGTCATCAAGAATGTGAAAACCCTAATGGAAACACTTCAAAAAACAACATTTCCAAAAGGAATGCATTACGAAATCAGCTACGATGTTTCAAGATTCTTGGATGCATCTATTGAGAAAGTAGTTCATACACTGTTTGAAGCGTTTATATTAGTAGCAATTGTAGTTTTCCTATTTTTGGGAGACTGGCGTTCTACATTGATTCCAACAATTGCAGTTCCCGTTTCTTTAATAGGAACATTTGCGATAATGTCTGCTTTTGGAATTACGCTGAACTTGATTTCACTCTTTGCTTTAGTAATGGCCATCGGGATTGTCGTAGATGATGCAATTGTTGTGATAGAAGCCGTACAAGCGAAGATGGAAGAAAAACATCTATCGCCACTCAAGGCAACGGAAGAAGCAATGCACGAAATAAGTGGTGCGATTGTCGCAATCACTTTGGTAATGGCTTCGGTTTTCATTCCGGTAGCATTTATGTCGGGACCGGTTGGGGTTTTCTATCGTCAGTTTTCCATTACGATGGTTTCCTCAATCATTTTATCGGGAGTTGTGGCTTTGACTTTAACACCAGCTTTATGTGCATTAATACTGAAAAACAATCACGGAAAAGAGAAAAAGAAAACACCAATTACACGGTTTTTGGATGGTTTCAATAACTTGTTTACAATTGGAGCCGGAAAATATCACAACTTATTAACTAAAGTTGTAACGAGAAAAATGGTAACACTTCCATTATTGGTTCTTTTCTGTATTGGAACGTTTTTCTTGAGTAATAAATTACCTTCAGGATTTATCCCGAGTGAAGACCAAGGGATGATTTATGCAATTATTCAAACGCCTCCGGGTTCGACTTTGGAAAGAACGAATCAGATTGCTTTACAACTTCAAAAAGCTTCTGAAGATATTAATGGCGTTTCGTCTGTTTCATCTTTGGCAGGTTATGAGATTTTGACCGAAGGAACTGGTTCTAACTCTGGAACTTGTTTGATTAACCTTAAAAATTGGGATGAAAGAAAAGAATCGGCGACAGAAATCATCGAACAATTGGAACAAAAAGCCAAAGAAATTCCTGGAGCCAATATAGAATTCTTCCAACCGCCGTCAATTCCTGGTTATGGAGCTGCAGGAGGTTTTGAATTAAGACTTCTCGACAAAGCCGGAAGTGGTGATTATCATAAAATGGAACAAGTTAGCAATGATTTTGTAAAAGAATTGAAAAAACGTCCAGAACTAGGTTCTGCATTTACATTCTATTCTGCGAGTTTCCCTCAGTATATGTTGAAAGTAGACAACGATTTAGCAGAGCAAAAAGGCGTAACAATAGAAAAAGCAATGAACAATCTTTCTACATTGATTGGATCTGACTACGAAACTAGTTTCATAAAATTTGACAGACCTTATAAAGTAATTGTTCAGGCGGGACCACAATATCGTGCGTTGCCAAGTGATTTATTGAAATTGTATGTTAAAAATGATAAAGACCAAATGGTTCCTTATTCAGATTTTATGCATCTTGAAAAAGTGTATGGATTGTCGGAAATCACCAGACATAATATGTACAACTCTTCCGAAGTGAGTGGAACGCCAGCTCCTGGATATAGTTCCGGAGATGCAATCAAAGCCATTCAGGAAGTTGCTGATAAAACATTGCCAAGAGGTTTCGGAATCGATTGGGCGGGAATTTCTAAAGACGAAGTTTCCAGAGGTAATGAAGCGATTTATATTTTCTTGGTTTGTCTCGGATTTGTTTATATGATTCTTTCTGCTCAATACGAAAGTTTCATTTTACCATTGCCTATTATTTTGTCTTTACCAACGGGGATTTTTGGAGCGTTTTTATGTCTTTCACTTTTCGGATTAGAGAACAATATATATGCACAAGTGGCAATGGTAATGCTCATCGGATTACTCGGAAAGAACGCCGTTTTGATTGTCGAATTTGCGGTTCAGAAAAAAGCGGAAGAAGGATTATCTACAAAAGAAGCTGCGCTACAAGGAGCATCTTTGAGATTCCGTCCTATTTTGATGACTTCATTCGCATTTATCGCCGGATTGATTCCTTTAGCATTGGCAACAGGACCTGGAGCTGTAGGTAACAGAACTATCGGAACCGCAGCTGCAGGCGGAATGTTGATTGGAACAATCTTCGGATTGATGATTATCCCTGGATTGTATTACATTTTTGGCAGTTTTGCTTCCAAGTCCAAAATGACTTATTATGAAGAAGAAAATCCTTTAACAGAACAAACAGAACCCTACAAACACGATGGAAAATTTGAAGATCATTAAAAATATAATTGCTACAACAATCTTAGCATTACTATTGATTGGTTGTAAAGCACCCATGGCAACCAAAATTGAGGACAAAACAAAAGAAACAATTCCTCAGAATTTTGAAAATCAAAATGTTTCAGAAAACAATTCTGGCATCACACCTTGGAAAGAGTTTTTCACAGATCCTAATCTTGTCAGTCTTATTGATGAAGCTTTGAAGAATAATCAAGATTTATTAATTACTCTTCAACAGATAGAAATTGCTAAAAGTGATGTGATGTACAAAAATGGAAAACTAAGTCCAACTGTTGCAGGCACAATGGGAGCTAGCGTTATGAAAGCTGGAAGATACACTGCAGATGGCGCAGGGAACGCTACAACAGACATCAAACCTGGTAAGTCAACCCCAACTCCTTTGCCCAATTTCGAAGGCGGATTAACATTAGACTGGGAAATAGACATCTGGAAAAAACTGAAAACTGAAAAACAAGCAGCTGTAGCTCATTATTTGTCTACAGTTGAAGGAAAGAATTTTGTTTTATCTAGTTTGATTGCAGAAGTTGCTGATAATTATTACGAATTACTATCTCTTGATAACCAACTGGACATCATCCACCAATATATTGGTTTACAACAAAAAGCATTAGAAATAGCAAAAATCCAAAAACAGGCAATGGCAGCAACGGAATTAGCTGTTAAAAAATTCGAAGCAGAATTGGCAAAATCTAATGCAACTGAATATGATCTGAAACAGCAAATCATTGAAAAAGAAAATCAAATCAATGCATTGCTAGGACGTTATCCTCAACCGATTATAAGAACTAAAGAAACTTTTATGACAATCGTTCCGCAAACGGTATATACAGGAATCCCATCTCAGTTATTAGCAAATCGACCAGATATCAAGCAAGCTGAATTAGAATTGCAGTCTGCAAAGTTAAATGTAGAAGCTGCCAGAAAAGAGTTCTACCCTAGTCTAGATATCAATGCTACATTAGGTTTAGCAGCTTTTAATCCCACATATTTAGTTAATATTCCAAAATCAATTGCATATAATCTAGCAGGTGAACTGGCTGGTCCTTTGATTAATAAAAGTGCAATCCAAGCGCAGTTCAAGACTACAGATGCACTACAAATCCAAGCTTTGTACGAGTATGATAAAACTATTCTTACAGCTTACCTGGATGTTTGTAATCAAATATCTGCAATTAAAAATCTGGATCAATACTATCAATTGAAAGCTCAAGAATCAAAATCTTTGGATGAAGGAATTGATATTGCCAATCAATTATTCAGAAATATGAGAGCGGATTATCTGGAAGTTCTAATGAATCAGCGTGATGCATTGGACGCCAAAATGGAACTAATTGATGCTAAAAAAAGACAACTGAGTACAGTTGTGAACATCTATAAAAGCCTAGGTGGCGGTTGGAAATAAACATTCATTATTCTCTCTATACGCGATGCTCTCGGATTTTTTTCGGGAGCATTTTTTTCAACAATAAAAAACATCCGTATATCTTATCAAAAATATACGGACAGTTTTAGTCCCAATCGTAACTACCCTTTTCATTGCTCTTGCAGAAAGGCAATTTTTTGAAATATAAAACTAAAATTTTAATTTTTATTTTTCAAAATTGGTTTCATTTTTTTTAATTTACCATCAATTTTTTCATCAATTTTCAAACCCAGAATCTCAGCAACTAAAGGATAAACATTGACATTTTCAAATTCACGAATTACTAGATTATTTTTAAAATCGCTTCCCCAAGCAAAGAATGTTGATTTCATTTCTGGGACAATTCTTGGATTATAGCCGTGTTTTCCGACAGACGTTTTTTTGCCTTTTTCCAAGAATATTTTCGGAGCTTTTGGAATTAATAAAATTTGTCCTATTCTGTTATACTTATCATCCCTTGTAGAGAAATGAAGATATTTTGGTAATTTCTTATCTAGGAAAACTTCATAATCATCGGTTTTGTTGGCTTTCAATTCCTTATAAACTTTCTTAACCTCATCAGGATTTTTAACATAAACTCTCAACAAAGTCTGAGAATTATAATAATCGAATCTATTTTTATCAAATAAAATTGAAGGAATCTCAAGTGGAGCTCCACCATCTACTTTTATCATCCCATGGTCTGAAACGAAGATAAAATTGACATTCTTCAAGCCTAATTCATTTACTTTCTGTACTAATTCTCCAATTGCCTCATCTATCAAATGAACAGCCGACTCTGTCTCTTTTGCATCTGGACCGAAACGATGGCCGGCTCCATCAACTTCTGGAAAATATAAAGAGATAAAATGAGGTCTTCTATCTTCCGGAAGTTTCAACCAATTGACAACTTTATTCACTTTTTCCGAAGGTGAAAACTTCTCGTGGTAATGGTAATAGTAAGTTGGTCTCATTCCATCAGCATCACTAGCAGAACCAACCCACTGTAAAGAAGCAGAAATTACATTTTGCCTTTCTGCCAAACTCCAAAGCGGAATTCCGCCGTACCAACTTCCATCTTCTGCATTATCTTTTTTACTCATCGCATAAGATTCTTTTCTTGCATAATCATAGAAAAAGTTATCTATCAAACCGTGATGAGAAGGATATAATCCCGTAATCAAACTCCAGTGATTTGGGAATGTAATACTAGGATAACTCGGAATCATAGCTTTTGACTGAACGCCTTGGTTTGAAAATTTCAGAAGATTCTCCGCATTATATTTCTTAGCATAATCATATCGGAAACCATCGGTGGAAATCATTATCACATAAGGTTTCTGCATTGGTTCAGCATTATTGAATCGATTGGGAATGACGACTTGAGCTGTATCGGTAATTCCTTTCTGCGCGAATATAATTAATGATAAAACTAGCAGACAAAATGAGAATATCTTCTTCATTATAAAAAAATTTTGACAAAGGTAGTTTGTGAGTTTTGTTAATGAAAGAATGTTGAGTTAATAAAATATTAATCCTAGAAATAAAAAATCCCGATTCTTATTCAGAATCGGGATTTGTATGTTAAGAAAAAAATCTTAAGCTTGAACGTTGTTTCCTCCTAATACGAAAGGTTCAACTTCTTTGATTTCACCAAACTGCTGCTCATAATTAGCAACATTTTGCTGAAGTGCAGCTAAAACTCTCTTTGCATGAAGAGGTGCTACGATAACTCTAGATCTTACTTTCGCTTGTTGTACACCTGGCATCAATTGGATGAAATCTAATACGAATTCTGAAGGTGAATGGTTTACTAAAGCTAAGTTCACATAAACTCCCGCTGCTACAACTTCATTAAGTTCGATGTTGATGTTGTTTGGATCTTGGTTTTGATTATTGTCCATTGTTTTTATTTAATTAATTTAAATTATAGACTGCAAGATAATAGATTATAGACTAATAGACAACAGAAATTATTATTAAAACATAAAATCTCTTATCTATCGGTCTATTATCTAAAAATCTTTTCTAGTTAATATCTTCGAATTCTTTTCTAGAACCAACGATGATGTTTTGGTAATCTTTAAGACCAGTACCTGCAGGGATTCTATGTCCTACAATTACATTTTCTTTAAGACCTGTCAAGAAGTCGATTTTTCCAGAAACAGCTGCTTCGTTCAATACTTTGGTAGTTTCCTGGAACGATGCTGCAGACATAAATGACTTAGTCTGTAATGCCGCTCTTGTAATACCTTGTAGTACAGAAGTTGCTGTTGCAGGAAGTGCTTCTCTTACTTGTACCAAAGCAAGATCTTCTCTCTTCAGTTTCGAGTTCTCATCTCTAAGTTCTCTAGCTGTAATCATCTGTCCTGGTTGGAATACTTTAGAATCTCCAGCTTCCACAACTACTTTAAGACCAAATACTCTGTTGTTTTCTTGTAAGAAATCGTATTTGTGCTCCAAAGCACCTTCTAGGAATTGAGTATCTCCTCCATCCACAATCGATACTTTTGTCATCATCTGACGAACAATAATCTCGAAGTGTTTGTCATCGATTTTCACCCCTTGAAGACGGTAAACCTCTTGAATTTCATTTACTAGATATTCTTGAACCGCAGTTGGACCTTTGATTCTTAAGATATCATCTGGAGTGATAGAACCGTCGGAAAGTGGACCACCTGCGTACACGAAGTCATTTTCCTGAACCAAGATTTGGTTTGATAATTTAACCAAGTATTTCTTGATTTCTCCAGTTTTAGCCTCAACGATAAGTTCACGGTTACCTCTTTTGATTTTACCGTAAGAAACTACACCATCAATCTCTGTAACAACCGCTGGGTTGGAAGGATTTCTAGCTTCGAATAATTCGGTAACTCTTGGAAGACCTCCGGTGATATCCCCTGCTTTTGCAGATTTTCTTGGGATTTTGATAAGGACTTTACCAGACTTAATCTTTTCACCATCATTTACCATAAGGTGGGCTCCAACAGGTAAGTTGTATGCTTTTTGCTCTACGCCTTTTGCATCTACTACTCTAAGTGTAGGAACTGCTTTTTTATTTCTAGATTCGGAGATTACTTTCTCTTCGAAACCTGTTTGCTCATCAATTTCTAACACGAAAGAGATACCTTGGATAATATCCTCATACTCTACTTTACCAGAAGTTTCTGCAATGATAACCGCGTTATATGGATCCCATTTTGCAACAAGGTCACCTTTTTTAACTTTATCACCTGGTTTCACGAAAAGCTCGGAACCGTAAGGAACGTTGGCTACCATGATTGGTGTTCTAGCTTCGTTATCAGCAACTAATCTAAATTCTGTTGAACGAGAAACCACGATATCTGTTTCTTTTCCGTCTTCGCCTTCAGATTTAATAGTTCTAACTTCGTCCATCTCTACAATACCATCACGTTTTGCAACGATACTTGGATTTTCTGAGATGTTACCAGCAGTACCCCCTTGGTGGAACGTTCTCAATGTTAACTGAGTTCCCGGCTCACCAATAGACTGTGCTGCGATTACACCAACAGCTTCTCCCATGTGGATACCTTTACCTGTTGCAAGGTTACGTCCGTAACACTTCGCACAGATACCTTTTTGAGCTTCACAAGTCAATGGAGAACGAACTTCAACAGCCTCGATTCCCGCTTCTTCGATTTGCTTAGCAACCGCTTCTACGATTAACTCGTCTGCGTTCGCAATCAACTCATCAGTTTCTGGGTGATAGATATTATGAAGAGAAACTCTACCAAGTATTCTCTCAGCGATTTTTTCTACGATATCATCGTTTTTCTTAAGTGCAGTAATTTCTGTACCTCTAAGTGTTCCACAATCTTGTTCTGTAATGATAACATCTTGTGCAACGTCTACCAATCTTCTAGTCAAGTAACCAGCATCGGCAGTTTTAAGAGCGGTATCCGCAAGACCTTTACGAGCACCGTGGGTAGAGATAAAGTATTCCAAAATTGACAAACCTTCTTTAAAGTTTGCAAGAATTGGGTTTTCGATAATCTCAGCTCCAACAGAACCAGCTTTTTGTGGTTTTGCCATCAAACCTCTCATCCCTGATAACTGACGGATCTGCTCCTTAGAACCCCTCGCACCAGAATCAAGCATCATATATACAGAGTTGAATCCACCTTGATCCGTCTTCATTCTGCTCATAATCATTTCGGTAAGGCTGGCGTTGGTATTTGTCCAAACGTCGATCACCTGATTATAACGCTCTGTATCTGTAATGAGACCCATGTTATAGTTAGCCTTGATTTCGTCTACAGTTTCGATAGAAGTTGCGATCATTTGTTTCTTCTCAGCCGGGATTACAATATCACCTAATGAGAAAGAAAGACCTCCTTTGAATGCATTAGCATAACCAAGATTCTTCATATCATCCAAGAACTTAACCGTAGTTGGGAAATCTGTATCTGCCAATACTTGACCAATTACATTTCTAAGAGATTTCTTAGTCAACAATTCATCAATATAACCTGATTCTTTAGGTACAATTTGGTTAAATAAAATTCTACCAACTGTTGTAGGGAATAACTTAGTTGTGATTACGCCATTCTCTTTGATTGGAAGACGACATCTTACTTTTGCATTAAGAGAAACTTGCCCCTCTGCATAAGCAATTTCTACTTCTTCCGGAGAATAGAAAGCAAGACCTTCGCCTTTTACTTTCATTGTATCCGTAGAATCTAGTTGTTTGGTCATAAAATATAGACCCAAAACCATATCCTGAGATGGTACCGTAATAGGAGAACCATTAGCAGGGTTAAGGATATTTTGAGAACCTAACATCAATAATTGAGCTTCCAAAATAGCTTCTGGACCTAGAGGTAAGTGTACAGCCATCTGATCCCCATCAAAATCGGCGTTGAAAGCCGTTGTTACCAATGGGTGAAGTTGGATTGCTTTACCTTCGATCATCTTAGGTTGGAATGCTTGGATCCCCAATCTGTGAAGCGTAGGTGCTCTGTTCAGAAGAACAGGGTGACCTTTCATCACGTTTTCTAAGATATCATAAACTACAGGCTCTTTTCTATCGATGATTCTTTTAGCTGATTTTACAGTTTTTACAATACCTCTCTCAATCAATTTTCTGATGATAAACGGTTTGTAAAGTTCAGCAGCCATATCTTTAGGAATACCACACTCGTGAAGTTGAAGACTAGGTCCAACGACAATTACCGAACGTGCAGAGTAATCTACCCTTTTTCCTAATAAGTTTTGACGGAAACGACCTTGCTTACCTTTCAATGAATCAGAAAGTGATTTCAATGGTCTGTTTGACTCCGACTTAACCGCAGAAGATTTTCTTGTATTATCGAATAGTGAATCTACTGATTCCTGAAGCATACGTTTCTCGTTTCTCAAGATTACTTCTGGAGCTTTGATCTCCAATAATCTCTTCAAACGGTTGTTTCTGATGATAACTCTTCTGTAAAGGTCATTAAGATCAGAAGTTGCGAAACGTCCTCCATCCAATGGAACCAATGGTCTTAGTTCTGGTGGTATAATAGGAAGAACTCTCATAATCATCCACTCTGGACGGTTAATCATTCTTGTATTAGCAGCTCTAAGTGCTTCTACAACGTTCAATCTCTTAAGAGCTTCGGTTCTTCTTTGCTTAGAAGACTCGTTGTGAGCTTTGTGACGAAGATCGAATGATAAAGAATCAAGATCGATTCTCTTCAACAATTCTTCAACAGCTTCCGCTCCCATTTTCGCAACGAATTTGTTAGGATCAGAGTCATCAAGATATTGGTTCTCGATAGGAAGAGTTTCTAATACATCAAGATATTCTTCTTCTGTAAGGAATTCTTTATCCTCGAAATCAGAACCATCTGCTTTCTTAGCAATACCTTGTTGAATCACAACATATCTCTCGTAATAGATAATCATATCCAATTTCTTGGACGGGATACCTAATAGATAACCAATTTTGTTCGGTAAAGAACGGAAGTACCAGATGTGAGCCACAGGAACAACCAAACCAATATGTCCGATTCTTTCTCTACGTACTTTTTTCTCGGTAACTTCTACACCACAACGGTCGCAAACGATTCCTTTGTAACGGATACGTTTGTATTTTCCACAAGCACACTCATAATCCTTTACAGGACCAAAGATTTTCTCGCAGAACAATCCATCTCTTTCTGGCTTGTGAGTACGATAGTTGATCGTTTCTGGTTTTAGAACTTCTCCTCTCGATTCTTGAAGAATAGATTCTGGTGAAGCTAAACCAATAGTGATTTTATTAAATCGACTAGTTTTATTTTTATTTGACATTTGTTAGAATTTAAATTTTAGAGTTTAGATTTTAGATTAATGCTTTGAATTGTGACATTCAAAATCAATTAAAATTTAAAATTACTCTTCAAGTCTTACATCAAGTCCAAGACCTTGTAACTCGTGAAGTAATACGTTGAAAGATTCCGGAATACCAGGTTCTGGCATTGCTTCTCCTTTCGCAATTGCTTCATAAGTTTTTGCTCTACCAATCACGTCATCTGACTTAACAGTCAAGATTTCTCTAAGGATGTTAGATGCTCCAAATGCTTCAAGAGCCCAAACCTCCATCTCTCCAAATCTCTGACCTCCAAATTGCGCTTTACCTCCTAACGGCTGTTGCGTAATCAATGAGTATGGTCCGATAGAACGTGCGTGCATCTTATCATCTACCATGTGTCCTAGTTTCAACATGTAAATCACACCAACTGTAGCTGCTTGAGTAAATCTCTCTCCTGTACCACCATCGTAAAGGTGTGTGTGACCGAATTTAGGAAGACCTGCTTTATCTGTATATTCGGTAATCTCATCTAGTTCTGCTCCATCAAAGATTGGTGTTGCAAATTTAAGTCCTAGCTTAGTTCCAGCCCAACCAAGAACAGTTTCGTAGATCTGACCAATGTTCATACGAGAAGGTACCCCAAGTGGATTCAATACGATATCTACTGGTGTTCCGTCTTCTAAGAATGGCATGTCTTCTTCACGTACGATTCTTGAAACGATACCTTTGTTACCGTGACGACCTGCCATTTTATCACCAACATTCAGTTTACGTTTCTTAGCGATGTAAACTTTAGCTAGTTTGATGATACCTGCTGGTAACTCGTCTCCGATAGACAATGCAAATTTCTCACGGTTTTTAACACCAGAAAGATCATTGAATTTGATTTTATAATTATGAATCAATTGTTTGATCCATTCATTTTTATCAGAATCAACTGTCCAATCTGCACCATTGATGTTGTTATAATCTTCAACGTTTTGAAGTAATCTCAATGTGAATTTAGTTCCTTTACTGATTACTTCTTCTTCAAGATCGTTTTGTACACCTTGAGACGTTTTACCAGAAACTAGAGTATTCAATTTTTCAATCAAAGTATTTCTAAGAGCATCGAACTTAGCTTTGTAAGTATTTTCGATTTCTTCTAACTTGATTTTTTCTTCGCTTCTTTTCTTTTTGTCCTTAACATTTCTAGAGAACAATTTTTTGTTGATCACAACTCCTCTTAGAGAAGAGTCTGCTTTCAACGAAGCATCTTTCACATCACCAGCTTTGTCACCAAAGATTGCTCTAAGGAGTTTTTCTTCCGGCGTTGGATCAGACTCACCCTTTGGTGTGATTTTTCCGATAAGGATATCACCAGGCTTAACTTCTGCTCCAATTCTGATCATACCATTCTCGTCAAGATCTTTAGTAGCTTCTTCAGAAACGTTAGGAATATCTGCTGTCAATTCTTCCATACCTAATTTGGTATCACGAACTTCAAGAGAATATTCGTCAACATGGATAGATGTAAACCAGTCCTCACGAACTACTTTTTCATTAATTACAATCGCATCCTCAAAGTTATAACCTTTCCAAGGCATAAAGGCTACCACAAGGTTTCTACCCAATGCTAACTCTCCGTTTTCAGTTGCATAACCGTCGCAAAGAACCTGACCTTTTTCTACTACATCACCTACTCTTACGTTTGGTCTCAATGTAATAGTTGTACTCTGGTTGGTTTTTCTGAACTTAGTTAATTTATAAGTTTTAGTTGCAGAATCGAAGTTAACTAAGTCGTCTTCTTCGCTTCTTTCGTACTTAATAACAATTTTCTCAGCATCCACATATTCTACAACTCCAGTTCCTTCTGCATTGATCAAAATTCTAGAGTCTCTAGCTACTTGTTTTTCCAAACCTGTACCTACAACTGGTGCCTGAGGTTTCAATAATGGAACAGCCTGACGCATCATGTTAGATCCCATCAATGCACGGTTCGCATCATCGTGCTCCAAGAACGGAATTAATGAAGCAGAAATACCAGAAATCTGGTTTGGCGCAACATCAATTAAGTCTACTTGTTGAGGCTCAACTACTGGATAATCTCCATCAAGACGAGCAATAACTCTATCTGTATTGATGGTTCCATCGTCGTTCATCTCAACGTTCGCCTGAGCAATTACTTTGTATTCCTCATCCTCTGCATTAAGATAAATTGGAGTTGCTTCTAAGTCAACTTTACCATCTTCCACTTTTCTATAAGGCGTCTCGATAAATCCTAGACGGTTGATTTTTGCAAACATCCCTAGTGAAGAGATCAAACCAATGTTTGGTCCCTCTGGAGTTTCGATTGGACAAATTCTACCGTAGTGCGTATGGTGAACGTCACGAACCTCGAAACCTGCTCTTTCTCTAGATAAACCACCAGGCCCTAGTGCAGAAAGTCTACGCTTGTGCGTGATTTCTGATAGTGGGTTGGTTTGATCCATAAACTGAGAAAGTTGGTTGGTACCAAAGAATGAGTTAATAACAGACGTCAAAGTCTTAGCATTAACCAAATCAACTGGTGTAAAGATCTCGTTATCTCTAACGTTCATTCTTTCTTTGATAGTTCTAGCAATTCTAGAAAGACCAACACCAAACTGTCCAGATAATTGCTCTCCAACAGTTTTGATTCTTCTGTTTGATAAGTGATCGATATCATCAACTTCAGCCTTAGAATTTACCAACTCAATTAAGTGTTTTACGATAGAGATGATATCTTCTCTCGTCAATACTTGGTTTTCTTGAGAAATATTAAGACCTAATTTTTTGTTCAATCTATAACGACCAACCTCACCTAATGAATATCTCTGCTCAGAGAAGAATAATTTTTCAATAATTCCTCTTGCAGTTTCCTCATCTGGTGCATCAGCATTTCTTAACTGACGGTAGATATATTCAACCGCTTCTTTTTCAGAGTTGGTTGGATCTTTTTGTAAAGTATTTTGGATGATAGAAAACTCGTTGCTATTTTCTTTATGAATCAAGATTGACTTAACGCCAGATTCTACAATAACATCAAGATGTTCTTTTTCAAGAATAGTCTCTCTATCTAAGATGATTTCGTTTCTTTCGATAGAAACTACCTCACCTGTATCCTCATCTACGAAATCTTCGAACCAAGTGTTCAATACTCTCGCAGCCAAAGTTCTTCCTTCTACTTTTTTAAGGGCAGCTTTGGAAACTTTCACTTCCTCTGCAAGGTCGAAGATCTGAAGAATCTCTTTATCAGACTCATAACCGATTGCTCTTAATAATGTAGTTAAAGGTAATTTTTTCTTACGGTCAATATACGCATACATTACGTTGTTGATATCCGTAGTAAACTCCATCCAAGATCCTTTGAAAGGGATAATTCTTGAATAATAAAGTTTAGTTCCGTTAGCGTGGTAAGTCTGTCCGAAGAACACACCCGGAGATCTGTGTAACTGAGTTACAATAACACGCTCTGCACCATTGATGATGAATGAACCAGAAGGTGTCATATAAGGAACTGGACCTAAATATACATCTTGTACAACAGTTTGGAAATCTTCATGTTCCGGATCTGTACAGTATAATTTAAGTCTAGCTTTTAGAGGAACGTTGTACGTTAAACCTCTCTCAACGCACTCATCGATAGAGTAACGAGGAGAATCTACCAGATAATCTAAGAATTCCAAAACGAATTGGTTTCTAGAATCTGTAATTGGGAAATTTTCCTGAAACGTTTTGTAAAGTGATTCATTCAAACGTTGCTCAGGAAGCGTGTCTAACTGGAAAAACTCCTTGAAAGACTGGATTTGGATATCCAAAAAGTCAGGAGTATCGATTCTACCTTTCGCTGTGGAAAAGTTGATTCTCTCAGTTCCTTTTACCTTTTGAGTTGCCTGTGTTTTACTCATAAAATTATAAGAAAAATGGGTTAAAAAATATTTTGTTTCACAAAAAATATCAGGAAAAACTTAAGAAACAAGATAAAAGACAAAAGAAAAAAGTGTTTTGGCGCGCACGTGAGACCTTGCTTTTTCTTTATTCATGATTCTTCCTAAGAGCAACACCGGTATATCTTTTCACGATGTAGTGCAAAATATTTTATTACTTTTGGTTTGAGTATACTATATTAATAAATAGAAAATCCCCTTCCATAAAGATGAAAGAGTATCAGTTATTTAAAATATATTAATAAGTCGCGCCAAATGATTTTGCAAATATACAAATTAATTTTTATATTTTGCAAATCAGAGTCATAACAAAAAAACTCCCAAACATAAGTTTGGGAGTTTATATTTTGGAGTAAACCAGAATTATTTCAATTCTACTTCAGCACCAGCTTCTTCTAATTGTTTTTTCAAAGCTTCTGCTTCGTCTTTAGAAACACCTTGTTTGATTGGAGCAGGAGCACCATCTACGATATCTTTAGCTTCTTTAAGACCAGCACCAGTTAAATCTTTTACCAATTTAACAACAGCTAATTTAGAAGCACCTGCTGATTTAAGAATTACGTCGAATTCTGTTTTTTCTTCAGCAGCTTCACCTGCACCACCTGCAGCAACTACTACTGCAGCAGCAGCTGGCTCAATTCCGTACTCATCCTTAAGGATAGCAGCTAATTCGTTTACGTCTTTTACTGTTAAGTTTACTAGCGTTTCAGCTAAATTTTTTAAATCTGACATTGTTGTAATGTTTTTTGTTGATTATTTATCTATTTTTTTGAGTGTAATTATTCAGCAGCTGGCGTTTCGTCAGTGCTTTCTGCAGCAGGAGCTTCTGGAGCAGCCTCAGCAGGAGTTTCTTCTACTGCAGGAGCAGCAACTTCTTCAGTTGTAGCTTCTCCAGCTTCAGATTTGTTTTGAAGAGCAGAAACAACTCTTTGGATTGGAGATTGAAGTAATCCGATGATTTCACCGATCATTTCTTCTCTAGACTTGATGCTTACTAATGCGTCAAGGTTCTCGTCACCAACATAGAAAGTTTCTTGAACGAAAGCTGATTTAAGAGCTGGCTTCTCTTCTTTCTTTCTGAAATCTTTAATCAATTTTGCTGGAGCGTTAGCTGTTTCAGCAATCATAATTGCAGAGTTTCCTTTGAAAGTTTCGAACATCTCAGAGTAATCTACACCTTCGATTTGTTCCATTGCTTTTTGAAGCAATGTGTTCTTCACAACTTTT
Organism: Epilithonimonas sp.; assembly: GCF_032055105.1. GTDB lineage: Bacteria > Bacteroidota > Bacteroidia > Flavobacteriales > Weeksellaceae > Epilithonimonas. The sequence continues at coordinate 1,565 of NZ_DAMBRK010000005.1, read as the reverse complement.
ACTTTGATATTTTGTTTGAAAGCTTGTCTTCTGAAATCAGAAGATTTAGAAGCATTCAATCCTTCAAGATCTGCTACATAAACTACTTTTGCATCCTGAAGCAAGTCTTTGATCTCTTGTATCGCTACAACTTTTTGGTCTTTTGTCATTGTCTTAAGGATTATAATTAGTTAACAGATTTAGTATCAATTGCAATTCCAGGACTCATTGTAGAAGAGATGAAAATACTCTTAACATAAGTACCTTTAGCAGCAGTTGGCTTCAACTTAATCAAAGTAGAGATCAATTCTTGAGCATTTTCTTTAATTTTAGCAGCATCGAAAGATACTTTACCAATACCTGCGTGGATAATACCGTATTTATCTACTTTGAAATCGATTTTACCAGCTTTTACTTCAGCTACAGCTTTACCAATTTCCATAGTTACAGTACCAGATTTAGGGTTTGGCATAAGACCTCTTGGTCCTAAAACTCTACCTAATGGTCCTAATTTACCCATTACAGCTGGCATAGTAACGATAACGTCAACATCTGTCCAACCTTCTTTGATTTTTTGCAAATACTCATCAAGACCTACATAGTCAGCACCTGCTTCTTTAGCTTCTGCTTCTTTATCTGGAGTTACCAAAGCTAAAACTTTGATATCTTTACCAGTACCGTGAGGAAGAGATACAACACCTCTTACCATTTGGTTAGCTTTTCTTGGATCTACACCTAATCTAACAGCGATATCTACAGACGCGTCAAATTTTGCGAAATTTACTTCTTTTACCAAAGCAGATGCTTCGTCAAGATTGTAAATTTTGTTTTTTTCTACTTTACTTAAAGCTTCTTTTTGCTTTTTTGTCAATTTTGCCATTTCTTTAAGTTTTAAGCGTTAGTTGGTTTAGCTCCTGTTACTCTCAATCCCATAGATCTAGCAGTACCAGCTACCATAGAAATTGCAGGTTCAACAGAGAAACAGTTAAGATCTCCCATTTTGTCCTCAGCAATTTTCTGAACTTGAGCCCAAGATACAGCACCTACTTTGTTTCTGTTAGGTTCTCCAGATCCACTCTTCAGTTTTGCAGCTTCCAATAATTGGATTGCAACTGGAGGTGTTTTGATGATGAATTCAAAAGATTTGTCTTCATATACCGTGATAACAACTGGCAAAACTTGACCAGGCTTATCCTGCGTTCTACCGTTGAATTGTTTACAAAACTCCATGATGTTCACACCCGCAGAACCCAAAGCTGGACCTACTGGTGGAGAAGGGTTAGCAGCGCCACCTTTCACCTGAAGTTTTACCATTTTAAAGACTTTTTTAGCCATTTTAATGTGTTGATTTGATTAATAAATAATTGATGTGGAAGCATTAATTATTCAACATAAGTCACTTCGCATAAAAGAAGACTTATATTTCGGTCTGCAAAATTATAAAATATATTTGAAATAGCAATAGCTAACTTATTAAATTTCAGAAAATAAATTTTAATATATAAACTAAAAAAAAAACTATTGAAGAAATCGGATCAATCTCAAAAGTTGGGGAGAAATATAGAAAGTGTTAACTTTGGTTGATG